>CAVVIR010000008.1:0-259387 GCA_963748375.1 uncultured Nitrospiraceae bacterium | reverse complement strand
ATCATCTCACACCGGTATGGTCGGCACGGTGCTGCGCGGTACCGACAGGTAGGACGAGGCATGAAAAAGGACATCCTCACGGGAAGGAAATGGCGGCAGACTCCGATGAGTTCGAAGCCGATCCAGCGGGCCTATCTCAAGGGTGGTCTCTTGGCTCTCTGGTGTTGTACCTGGATACATCTGACTAATTCCCATGATCTCTATAGGACGGTATGCTCATCACCGTGATGCGCCTGGACGAACGAAAGGACAGGGATGAAAGCTCGCGCTGTTGTCGGTGAAGGAAATCGCCCAGGAATTGGGTGTAAGTATGCAATCGATTCGACGTGTCTACTGGCGAGGCGAGATTCCCATCTTATCGCATCAGCACAATGCTGCGCTTCGACCTGGGACCAGTTCAGGGCGGTTTCGAGTTCCACGTGCAACGGGCGCATGATGGCGCCGGTGCGCAGAGACTTCCAAGGGCGTGGCCACGGTCAGGCATTTTCTGGGGCGCGTGTGGAGGCGAGGGGCGATGGCGTTCGACGCGCGCCGCGTGTAGCCCGACAGGTCCGTGCCCTTCGGCAGGTACTGGCGCAGCAATCCGTTCGTGTTCTCATCGGTGCCGCGCTGCCCGGGGCTGTCCGGATCGGCGAAGACGATCTGGCTGGCAAGCCGCTGGGCCAACGGCTCGTGTTTAGCCCTCTCTTTCCCGCGATCATAATTAGGGTGTTCCGCCGCCGCGCAGGCACATGCCGGAGTTTCTTGGTGAAGCCCTGGCGGGCTCGTGGCATCTGTCCCGTTCATCGTGGCCAGGAGCACCAGGCGGGTGGTCCGCGCCACCAGGGTGCCCACCGCCGAGCCATTGCGAGCGCCCTTGATCCGGTCGCCTTCCCAGTGGCCGGGCACCGTGCGGGTCGCGATCTTGGCAGGACGCTGATCTATCGGCGTCCTGTTGGGAATCTGGCCGCGTCGATCGGTTCCTCGCGCCCGAGGGCGGCGGGCCGCGCGCCTGACGCAGCGCCGCCAACAGTTCGCTGCGCAAGGCTCCGCGAGGCAACACCTAGCGCCCCACATAGATCGTCTCTGCCGAGAGCTGTTTGCGCATGTCGTCAGGATACGCGCGTCGGAGGCGTCCGGCACTCTGTTCGGGCGCGCAGCCTTGAGTCGGATGCGTCCGCACAGACTGCCACAACCAGGGATCCAGGAGTGTGCGGAGTCGCCGTGGCTGACAGGCGCTGGCGCCGCCTGGACCTGCGCCGTACAGGCGCGATAGGGGCGGCCTCGCGCCGTGTGGCGGGCCGCCTCGCGGCTCACGGTGCGGGGGGCGCGTCCAACACCCTCGCCATCGTCCGGAGCGAATGGCCGTGGGTGCGGCCCAGACTACGGTCTCACGCTCTTCAGCACTCACGTGTGAGTAGCAGTGTTTTGGCATGGCAACACCCTAGCCCATGAGGGCCTGTCGTGTTGCACTTGGAGTTAGAACTCAAGCAGGTTATCGTTTCACGGCAACCGGGACGTTTGACCGCTACTCAAGGAGTGAAGGTGATCAACGACGGTGGTGGAGGGCAGGGGAGTTGAACCCCCGACCCCTACGTTGCGAACGTAGTGTACTCCCAACTGAGCTAGCCCCCCACTCAACCGAATCGTGATCAGTGAGACGAAGGCCTCACTATCGGCTGCATTATACACAACCGCTTTCAGAGTCTCCATCCGAAAAGGCTGAAGTTCAGGTCGAGATGAAAAAACTGAGAGGTCCTTGCGTAATCTCAGGCCAGCCCCTCATCCCGTCAAACGTAGCACTAAGAGGGGAGTTGAACCCCCGACCCCTACGTTGCGAACGTAGTGCTCTCCCAACTGAGCTAGCCCCCCACTCGACCGCAATGTACCTGGTGAGATCAATATCCAGCCTGCAACCATTATACACAACCGGTTCCTGCTTCTCTATATGGAACAGATTTAGCAGGATGAAAAAAAGTCACTCTTTTGACCCGCCCCGCCCCAGCGCGCCAAGACGCACTTTTCATCAGGCATCGTACTTTCATCGCTTTCAAGGACATGTAAGGTTAGACGTGAAAGGTAAAACGTAGAATTGTCGCGTGCTCTTCTTCCTTAACCTTTCACGTTTGACGTTTCACGAGTCGTTATGACGGGCTGATTACTGCATCACCTTCCGGCTTTCCATCCTCGATGAATACGCGCCGGCCTTCAACCCGCAGACGTCCCTCGGCGAACAGCTGGACCGCACGAGGGTAAACCTTGTGTTCTTGTGCAAGAATCCGCGCGGCCAGTGTATCGGACGTATCGTTATCGAGAACTGGCACTGCCGCTTGAATAATGATCGGTCCTTCATCCACGCCTTCCGTCACAAAGTGGACTGTGCATCCGGCGAGTTTGCAGCCCCATTCGATCGCTTTCTTCTGCACATCCAGCCCTGGAAACGAGGGCAACAGGGACGGATGAATATTCATCATGCGGTTGGCAAAGGCCTCCACGAGGACTTTAGTGACAATCTTCATGTACCCCGCCAATAACACCAACTCTACATCGTGCCGCTGTAGGACCTCGAGGAGTTCGCGATCGTAAGCCTCGCGACTATCGGGTTTTCCTGCATAGGGCTTGGGATCGACGAAGAGGTCGGAGAGTCTGTGGCGGCGGGCGCGCTCTAACGCCGGAGCGTCTTTTTTGTTGCTGATGACGGAGACGATCTTCGCCTGCACCGTTCCAGCTTCGACCGCGTCGATGACGGCCTGAAGATTCGACCCGCGTCCGGATGCCAAGACGGCGACTCGCAGTGCATCCGCTCGTTTAATCGACATACTCCACCAACGGCTCCTCACCAGTCGATGGAACGATGGTTCCGATCTGGCAAGCTGGATCACCCAAGGACGTGGCACGTGCGATGACAGACTGGGCAGTTGACGCCGGCACGACGAGAATCAACCCAATCCCCATATTGAAGACGCGGTACATCTCCTCGCGCTCGACTTGCCCAAGTCGGGCAATCGCTTGGAAAATAGGCGGCACAGACCAGGCGCTCCGCCGCACCTGTGCCCGTACGCCGGGTGGAAACACTCGCGGGAGATTTTCAGTAATGCCGCCGCCGGTGATATGGGCGATGCCGTTGATGGGAAATTCCTGGATCACGGTGAGCATCTGTTTGGCATAGATTCTGGTCGGTGTCAGCAACACGTCCCCAAGTGGCTGATCGAGCTCAGGCAGGCGACTGGTCACGGTGAGTTGCGCCTGATCCAACAAGACGCGGCGCGCGAGCGAATAGCCGTTGCTATGAAGACCGGTCGAAGCCAGTCCAATTAGGGCATCGCCCGGCGCGATGCTGCGGCCATCGATGATCTTGGGGCGATCCACCACTCCGACGGCGAACCCTGCCAGGTCATATTCGCCCTCCGCATAGAAAGAGGGCATCTCGGCGGTTTCTCCACCGATCAAGGCGCAGCCGGCCTGGCGGCAGCCTTCGGCAATCCCCTTGAGCACGGATTCAGCCTTGGGGACGGCAAGCTTGCCCGTTGCGAAATAATCCAAGAAGAACAGCGGCTCGGCCCCGCTGACGACGATGTCATTGACACACATGGCCACCAGATCGATGCCGACGGTATCGTGGCGATCTGTGAGGAAGGCGATTTTCAGTTTCGTGCCGACTCCATCGGTGCCGGAGACCAGGACCGGTTCGGCATAGCGATGGGCCTGAAGTTTAAACAATCCGCCGAACCCGCCAAGGTCCGTGAGGACTTCCGGACGGAACGTGGATCGCACCAGCGGTGAAATACGGTCGACGAACTCGTCGCCGGCATCGATATCGACCCCGGCATCTCGATAGGTGGTCATTGGGAAGGCATCTTAGCGGAGCGCTGGCAGATCGGTCAACGAAGAGAAAAAACAGCTTTCTCTTGCAAACTCGCATTTGACCCGTATCATTCATCAATAGCACCCCACGGCGATATCCCTCCTGCATTCCAGACGACGGTGGAGGGCAGGTGGTCGTGGCTTCTTGGCAGGCACGTGAGCCGTACCGCACTGACCGACATCTCGTCATGGCGATCGTATGAACATCCTCCTGGTTGATGATTCCCCCGACGCACGACTGCTTCTCCATAAGATTTTGAGGGAGGCAGGGTATCGCGATACCTTTTCTGCGTCTACAGCCTACGACGTGTTCAAAAAGCTAGATGTGGAACATGGAGGAGCTGGCGCGAGCGAGATCGACTTGATCGTGATGGATGTCAGGATGCCGGAAATCGACGGAATCGAGGCGTGCCGTCGAATCAAGGAGGTGGAGGCCTTGCGAGATATCCCGGTCATCATAATGACCGCGCGCAGCCAACCGGAGGTCTTGCGTGCCGCATTCCAAGCCGGCGCCATGGACTACATCAAGAAACCGTTTGAGGAAGTGGAACTGCTCGCCCGGATTAAAGCAGCATTGAAGCTGAAAAAAGAAATTGATGTGAGAAAGAATTGGGAGCAGGAGTTAAATAAAACCATTCAAGATTTGGACGCAGCCTTGCAAGAGATGGGCGTTCTACAGCAGCTTATTCCAGTCTGTCCCGTTTGCAAGAAGTCGTCGGGAGAGCAGACCGTCGTGTCTGCGCTCGAATCGTATATTCAGGCACATCCTAATGCCAAGTTCCATGACGCGGTCTGTCTCACCTGCTCGACCCGTAAGGGGTAGCCCTGCATAGTTCAGAGTCGAAGCGATGCCTGCGTGCATCTTCCCAATTCCCATTACATTTTCAAGGGTAGCCTGGCCGATCCTCGATTGCTCGACCTTCTCACCCGCCCACCCACTGGCACACGGCTCGACTGAGCTCGCCGAAGTCCGAGACGTGCCAGTAACCCGGTGGAGAGTCTTCTAATTCCCCAACTTCCCCAGAGGGAGTAGGCAGATTGTTCTTCACTGCGCGCTTCGAGCGACCACCGCTTTATCGTGGGGGCTCTGCGAGCAAGAAGAACGGTCTGCCTGCTCCCTCCATTTCCCTATCCTTCGGGCCGCATCTCCACATCCAAGAGTTTAATCTTTCGATGGAGGTGGCTCCGTTCGACTTTCAAGTCTTCAGACGTGCGAGAGATATTCCAGTGATGCTCACGCAATTTTCGCGCGATGTAGTCCTTTTCGAACGCATTGCGGGCGTCCCTGAGCGAGTCATACGATTGTGTGAAGAGTGGATTGACCGTTGGAGTAGGAGTCGTCGTTGGGGATGTGGACCCAACAGGACGCGCCTGCAGCGAAAGACCCGCTTGTGCCGCCTCGATGACGGGCCCCGGCACCATGATCATGAGTCGTTCGATGAGGTTCCGCAATTCTCGAATATTCCCGGGCCAGTCGTATTGTTGAAACACGATCATCGCGTCCGGTGAGATTTCTTTCATCCGCAGGCCCTGCTCCTCCGCGTGGACTTTCATGAAATGTCGAATGAGCAGCGGAACGTCTTCGCGGCGTTCCCTGAGCGGTGGTACGATGATCGGCACCACGTTCAGCCGATAGAAGAGGTCTTCGCGAAACAGACCTTTTTCGATTTCCTTGATCAAATCCTTATTGGACGCGGCTAAGACCCGGACATCGACTTTCATGAGCTTGGTGCCACCGACACGAGTGAATTGCTGTTCCTGTAACGCCCGCAAGACTTTTGCCTGGGTGCTCAGGCTCATGTCTGCGATTTCGTCAAGAAACAGCGTGCCTCCGTCCGCTTGCTCGAACTGACCGCGTTTCATGGAGGTGGCGCCAGTGAAGGAACCCTTTTCGTGACCGAACAGCTCACTCTCAATCAAGGTCTCCGGGATGGCCGCACAGTTCACCGCCACAAACGTCCGACCGGCCCTGGCGCTGTGCTGGTGGATGGCCCGAGCGACCAGTTCCTTCCCCGTTCCATTTTCTCCACCGATCAACACGCGACTGTTGGTTGGGCCAGCCGTCTCGATGAGTTGCCGTAACTGTTGCATCGCAGGCGCCTGCCCCACCAACTCGAACTTCCGCTGGACCGTGGTCCGGAGTGTCCGGTTCTCTTGTTCCAACCGGTGTTGGTCCAAAGCATGTTTGACACGCAGCGTGACATTCTCGAGCGACAAGGGTTTTTCAATATAGTCATAGGCCCCCAGCTTGATCGCCTTGACCGCTGTTTCGATCGAGCCGTGCCCGGACATCATCATGATTTGTGCCGTCGGCGACACCTCGCGAACCCGGCGCAGCGTTTCCATGCCGTCCATTTCCGGCATCCAGATATCGAGGAGCATAAGATCTGGCGGATCCATGGTGTAGACGCGCAACGCCTCCAAGCCGTTCTTGACCACCGCCACGTCATACCCCTCGTCTCGCAGAATGCTGCTCAAGGATGTGAGAATTGACTCTTCGTCATCTACGACTAAGATCGATGCAGACATGAATCCCCCGTGATGAGTGATCGGCGATAAGTGATCGGTGAGGCGGTGAGAATCTTGCCGCTCATCACCCCTTACTCGTCACTTCTTCAACTAGACCGGTAATTCGAACGTGAATACGGCCCCTTTCGGCTGATTCTGACCGGCCTGAATCTGGCCCTCATGATCGGTAATAATGCGCCGTACGATCGCCAATCCCAGCCCTGTTCCCGTTTTCTTTCGCGTAAAGTATGGTTCAAACAGCTTTTCGCGGTCTCCCAGCGCGATGCCCGATGCCTTCATCCGCGACGCTTACCACAGCCCTTCGACGCTTCGTATCATACTTCGTCGACACCCATACTCGCCCTTTCTGTTGCATCGCCTGGATCGCGTTATCCAGCAGGTTGACCATCACCCGCTTGAGTTGCTCCCGGTCAAAATTGAGCGTCGGGAGATCTTCGTCCAGTTCTACGATCAGCTCAATATCCTTATGGGCCCCTCGATAGAGCGCCGTGACTTCGCTGATCACATCGTGGAGCGACTGATGCGCCATCTGCGGTGTCGGCAGCCGGGCGAACTTCGAAAACTCATCGACCATGTGCTTCAGGCTCGTCACTTCATTGACGATCACGTTGGTCGCCTCGTCGAAGATGGTGTCGAAGTCCGGCGACTTTTCGAAAAACTTCTTCCGCAACCGTTGCGCAGATAATTGGATGGGCGTCAACGGGTTCTTGATTTCGTGAGCCACTCGCCGCGCCACCTCCTGCCATGCCGCCACTTTTTGCGCCTTGATCAACTCCGTGAGATCTTCGAACACCAGCACGATACCGAGATCCTTATTCGCTTCATCCTTCATCCGCGACCCGTGCAACCCTACGGTCAGGAATCTGCCATCGATCTCCATCGGACCCTCGATCGTCAATGTATCGCGCTTATCCGCCAGCATCCGATCGTAGACCGTCTGGAACAGATCAAGCCGAAACTCTTTAAAAACCTCATTGGCCGGCCTGCCACGAAATCGATCGGCCTCAAGGCCAAGGATTCGCTCGCCGGACGGATTGAAATTCGTGATCAGTCCGTTCTTGTCGATGGAGAGCAAGCCGGCGGCAATCGTCTCGACCACCGTTTCGATGTAGGCCCGGCGGCGATCGAGTTCAAGGTTGCTGTGGCGCAATGAAATATTGGCTGCTTCGATCTCGGACTTACTGCCCTGTAGATCCGCTGTCATACGGTTGAACGAATCGATGAGCGTGCCGATTTCATCGGTGGCTTTGGCTTCGATACGGACAGAGAGATCCCCTTGGGCGATGGCTTCGGTGGCTTCCGCCAACCGTTGAATCGGCACCGTGATGCTGCGCGCGACATAAAATCCAAACCAGGTTGCCCCGAACAAAATGAGCACGGTGATGACGGCGACGAAGAGATAGGCTCCGACTTTAATGGGGTTCTTCATGGCCTTGGTCTGCTTATACTCGTCGTACTGATGGCCGATCCCTTCCATTTTCGCCAGCAATGATTCCGGCACATAGGCCTCCACCACGACCACACCGCCGATCTCGCCGTTCCGTCCGCTGGCAGCGATTGGGGCAGCAGCTCGAACCAAGCGCCCAGTTTGAGCCTCCTGGACCGCACTCACTTCCTGCTTCCCGGTGATCACTTGAAGGACCAGTTGCCCGATGGGTAGATCGAGCGCTGCCGAAGGGATGTTGAGATCCAACGCCTTGGTGAGCGTTTCCATTTTAGCTGAGAAGACTTCAATCCCTGCCACGCCGAACTCCGTTCGCTTGCGCGCCATCGCCGCGACCAGCAGATCGCGATGCTCTGTCAGCAGCATGTCCTCCCGATAGATTTCATGGCTGATGGCCCGGGCACTGTTTACCGCGAGGGTAATGTGGCCGGCGTGTTGCATCTTGGCCACGTCGTACGAGTCACGCATGACCTGTTCAATCTGATCGCTGAACCACACGTCTACGGCCTTATTGACCAGCCCGCTTGCGACCAGCGCGAGGAGTACCGTTGGAATGAGCGAAAAACCGATGAAGGACGCCACTAACTTCGTCCTGAACCCCGACCCGAACAGCCGATGTCGCCGCTCGAAATACGCCTTAACGAGGTTGCGGGAGAGCAACAACACTAAAACGACAAACCCGATCAGATCGAGATTGAGCAGCAGGAGAACGAACGCATAGCTGGTCGTCGGGAGAAAGGAGTCCGTTTCTTCGCCGCTAGGACCCAAGAAATGTGAATAGTAAAAGGTCAGCGCCAGACAGGGGATCAGTAGAATCAGGACGATCCAGACTGGCCGTAAATGCATGGTCTTGCGTTCCGGCTCCGAGGTACGCTCGGGTCGTGGGGAAGACTGGTCAGCATGAGGAAGCGGCGGCGCGATCCCGGTCATAGAACGACGGTCCGGTTTTGCCCCGGATAGGGAGCGTGAGTTCTTTTGAGTATCATTCACATCCGGCATCACTGAATTGTCGGCGCTAGGAATGTGGAAAACGGAATACGCACGCTCACCGAATCTGGAGAGTGTTCTCCACGTCGTATCGAATGTGGTGGCTGACAGACATGTTTGGGGTCGGCAAGCGGCAAGGGGGTATGACTACTTAGCAGCCAAACTCACGTATTTCATTCGAAGGGCGTAGAGCATATCCCGCAGCACCGCCTGTTCTTCCGTTGTGAGATTGCCGTTGGTCTTGTCCTCTAAGACCGAGAGTAAGTCGATAATGTCTTTCGCTTGCGGTAGATTCGGCGGCATCGGAGGCTGTTGGGGATCCAGTTGTTCCCCCATCAACATCATTGAGGAGCTGCCGAGTGAAATGACAAAGGAGGAAAAGGTGACGGGAATTCCCGAACTCTGGTGCGGATCGGATGATGCCGCCTCCTGGTGGGGCTGTACCTCCGACGCGGCAGGCGAGGCGCTAGAGGGACGGTCTGGTCCACTCCCGCCCCGCCGATCCCGAACGACAAACCCTTCTTCCTGTTCTGCGGCCACAGACATTTCCCCCGCGCTAGATGCAGCGATGGTACCCTATCATAGGCTCTAAATCGGCGCAAGCCGCAGCCTCTTCCAATATGAAATGAGTCTGAAGCCGGGTCGTATTTCCAACGAGCAATGAGTCTGAGCGGCGGCTGTGCTGAATCGGTCATGATGCCAGGCATGGTGATCGACATGGAAGAAGCACGGCTGCAGACGATTGCGCAAGTCAGGGCCTTTCTCGACGGGGCCACGGAGATCGCCTTCCGGGTCCCCAAGGTGGAACGGTATCCGTTCATCGAGCGGGTGCTCACGCGGTTTGGCTATGCCTCACAGGGACGGGTTGGCAAGGGCGTGCTGCTCCGTTATCTGGTGCGCATCACGGGGCTCTCACGCCAGCAAGTCACCCGGCTGGTGCGGCGGTACCGCCAGGACGGGCACGCTGTCGACCCGGCATGGCCCCCCCCAGCACGGCTTTCGCCGCCGCTTCACCGCCACGGACGTGGCCCTACTGGCCGACATGGATGCGCTGCATAGTACCGTGTCTGGCCCGGCCACCAAGAAGTTGATGGAACGGGCCTTCCTGGTGTTCAAGGATGCGCGCTTCGAGCGGCTGGCGGGGATTTCGGTCTCCCATCTGTACAACCTGCGGGGTGGGACCCAGTACCAGCGCACGCGACGGCACTGGACCAAGACGCGGCCCACGGGCATTCCCATCGGCCAGCGCCGCGCCCCCCAGCCGAATGGGAGGCCGGGCTATATCCGCATCGACAGTGTGCACCAAGGCGATCAGGATGGCGTGAAGGGGGTCTATCACATCAATGCGGTGGACAGCGTGACCCAATTCCAACTCGTTGCCACTTGCGAGAAGATCAGCGAGGCCTCTCTGCTGCCGGTCATCCGGCAGCTGTTGGAGGGATTTCCGTTTGTGATCCTGGGATTTCATGCGGACAACGGCTCAGAGTACATCAATTACACGGTGGCCACTGTTGTTGGAGACGTTGCGCATCGAGTTCACCAAATCTCGTCCACGGCACTCCAACGACAACGCCCTGGCCGAATCCAAGAATGGCGCGGTGGTGCGGAAACATCTGGGGTATGCGCACATCCCGCAACCGTTCGCCACACAGGTCAACGCCTTCTGTGCGAATCACCTCAACCCGTACGTCAACTTCCACCGCCCCTGCTTCTTCCCGGAGACGATCACAGATGCCAAGGGAAAGGAGCGCAAGCGCTATCACTACAAGGACATGAAGACGCCGTATGAGAAGTTGAAATCCATACCCGATGTCCGTCAGTATCTCAAACCTGGCATCACTGTGGGGCAATTGGATGCACAACGCTGCCAAGGATGAGCGACACTGAGGCGGCCTTGGCTTTGAACCACGCACGAAGCACGCTGTTCCAATCCATTTCTGCGACAAGCAGGCAGCAGGCATGAGCCACAACCGGCACGGCAGAACGACGAGCATGTATCAACCCAACCGAGTCAGCACAGAGGGCAGAGACTCAGATTCGCCGACCGTCGTTCAGACTCATTTCCGGATTGGAAAATACTGCCGCACACGGCCAGCAGGATGCTCAAAAAGCCCGCCAGCTTCGTTCTCGGCTCATCGAAATCCTCAACGTACCCCAGAGGGTACGCCTCCGGGTTCGACTCGCCTGCGGCCTTGCTGGACGAACTTTTTGAGCAGCCTGTGCGATGTTCTCTTGTTGTGCTCTACGCGTGGGTAATTGAGTCTCACTGTGCCGCAATAGTTGTCCCCCAGCCTGCTAACCGATTGAAGCCTGTCGAGAACCAGGTATAATGAGCGCCCAACTCCGTGGGGCCATGAGAGGAACGATGTCGGAACGATTTCATACATTGGTCGAATTGATGGCCGCGTTACGTGCGCCGGATGGCTGTCCCTGGGACCGCAAGCAAACTCACGAGTCGCTGAAACCCTATCTGCTCGAAGAAACCTATGAGGTGTTAGAAATCCTCGACCGGCAAGATCGGACGAAACTGCCGGAGGAGCTGGGCGATGTGTTGCTCCAAGTGCTCTTTCACAGTCAGATCGCGTCAGAAGCCGGCCGCTTTACGATTGAGGACGTGCTTGAGCAGCTGGCCGACAAATTGATTCGACGGCATCCCCACGTATTTGAACAGGGGGCGTCAGATCTGACCCCGAAGAATGCAGACCAAGTGGTTGCGCGATGGGAAGAGATTAAACGGACAGAACGCCAGGCCTCCGGACAACCAGACTCGATGCTCGACGGTGTGCCACAGACCTTGCCGGCTCTTCTGAGAGCCTATCAATTGCAAGCCCGTGCCTCACGCGTCGGCTTCGATTGGACGCACGATGCAAAAGGCTTCGATCAGGTTCTTGGCAAGATTGAAGAAGAAATCCAGGAACTCCGTGCCGCGATCCGAGCCCCGGCGTTGAATCCAACAGAGCCTGACGCCGGCGCCGCAACTGCCCGACAGGCGCAGATTGTCGCAGAATTCGGCGACGTGCTGTTCTCGCTTGTTAACCTTGCCCGCTTCATCAAGGTGAATCCGGAAGATGCGCTGCGCCAATCTGCCAATCGATTCGTCGAGCGATTTCAATTCATCGAAGCCCAAGCGGCTGCGTCGGGCCGTGCGGTTGGAGACCTTTCGTTTGCAGAAATGGATCGATTATGGGAAGAAGCCAAGAAGCAGAATCCCATTACCATCACCGAGGAACACCGTTATGAGCGATGAGCCACATCCCTACCAGGAAGGCAAGCGTGCCGGAATTCACCCTCTCATCGTGGTGTTCGTGGTGTTGATCGGGCTCTGGTTATTTGTGTTTCTCATTGTGCCCAGCTCGAAGAACAAGCAAGCCACCGGGACGGAGGGGCCAGCCGGACCGATCACCGAAGATCCTGAAGCGGCGGCGCTACTTTTTAAAGTTCAGGCCGTCGTCTCAGACATGAATGCCATCAGCTTGTCGGTTCCTCCAGAAGCAACCGACAGTCAAGTTGCCGGACTCTTGAAGCGGTTTAAAAGTGATCGGCTTGCTGGCACCTTGACTGAACTCCTCCCCCCGACAACGCCTGGCCATAAACTAGGGGACCACGCCGTTGCTGACATCTACATCGTGTCGGATGCCCAGTATGCGCAGGCTGACGTGATCCGCATCCTGACCCGCGGCGCGCATGCACCGGGCAACCTGTACCCTCAGGCCGTTCCGTTTGAAGTCGCGATGGAAGCCATCCGCGGACACTACCGCATCGATCTCAACGACACCGGCAATCCCGACAGTGCCTCCCTCGGCTTTGCGGACGAGTCGGGGGTGCACTCGCGTCAGTATCGAAAAATCTTCTAGCAGGCTGCCGAAAAAGGCCGCCAGCTTCGTTCTCGGTTCGACAAAATCCTCAACGTACCCCAGAGGGTACGCCTGCGGTTTTCTCTCACTTGCGGCCTCGTTGGCTGGCCTTTTTGAGCAGCCTGCAGCGACAATAGCCTCGCTATCGTCCACCCACGCTTTAATTTCTGCCCGCAACGATTCCCGCTGTTTAACCGCCCAAACATCGAGTCGTAGATACGAGTCTGGGTCATTCATTCACACATTTGGCCATTTCGGGTGAAGCCCGTTATTCAGTTCGGTGTGTTCTGTTTCTTAGCTGTCCGGGCGGCGTGGTGGATAAGCACGGAAGGTTGCAGTAGACTTTCCGCCACCGAATTGCTGCGGCTGCTTGGCTATCTTGCATAGGTAGACCACAGTAGACTTCCAAGGTAGGCTTAAAAATAGGAGCCGTGATCTATGGAGATGAAAGATACTTACATTAAATCGGCTGCGCTTCTTGAAAGTGCGAAAGATGAATTGTTATCGGATGGTGTCACTGGGTTTCGTTACGAGTTTCATTCGCTAAAATTTATCGCCTCTCTTATGCATAACGATGTCTGTCGAGAAATTCATAATTTAACCGTTAATCCTACAATTGGGGCTTCAAAGCTATTACCGATTGGCTCAATTATTCTGAAATTATTTGAGGAAAACCGTTGGTATTCAGATGTTGGTAACAAGAGGCTTCGTGAATTGGCTAAAAGCCGTGGCATGCTTGAGTTTATCGAAGCTAAGCTTAAAGAAATGAAGCTCATTCGTCCAAGTAGAATAGAGAAGTATGCGGGGATTAGAAATAAATTAGCCGGTCACTACGATAATCAAATAGTCAATATCCTCCAAGAGCTCGGGGCAATCCAATCTGATGCCTTCTTTGAAGATATCGAAATGATGGTCCAATATAGCCAGGAATGGTTGCAGGCTCTGAGGTCTATCGGAAAACTGGAAGTCCCAGAAAACACCGTATAATTTTCGAGCTTTCCCAAGGCGGTTGACGTGAGTGACCAGCTATAATGCCGCTGTCCGCAGAGATGTTCCGCGCCGAGAGGAAACCGATGCCCGCCAAGCACGTCAAAGCGAGACACTGGATCGCGACAGGCATCTTTGACGCGCTCACCTCCTTCCACGATTTCGAGCAACGCATCAATGGCATTGCGGAGGAGAAAGATCGTGGTGATGTCTTTGAGATTTTCGTGGAAGGTTTCCTCGCCACCCAACCCATCATGCAGTGTGTCACCCACTGGGTCGTCGGCGACATTCCCCTGACTCTACGGCAACAATACAACCTTCCCATGACGCAAAGGGATTGATGGCGTGTATGAAAGCCGCCTCGGAACGCATGTTGCCTATCAAGCCAAATACCGTCAGAAGGGCTATCTCACCTATACCGAAGTCGCGCCGTTTCTCGGCATCACAGAACGCTTTGCCGAGCGCGTTATCTTCACGACTGCCAGCGAACTGGCTGACGATGCGCTCAATCGTGGCGGGATGCGGCTGGTCCGTGGCGATGATTTTCGTGCGTTGGAACCAGACGATCTTGCGCGAATCGAAGCATGGCTGAAAGCAAAGCCGATTGCCCGTTCTCCCCACACGCCCAAACCCTACCAAACCGCCGCACTGACAGACATCAAGACTGCGCTCAACACCCATGATCGCGCTACCGTCGTCATGGCGTGTGGTACAGGCAAAACCCTTGTCTCCTTGTGGGCATCGCAAGACGTGTAACCGAAAATGGTGCTGGTCTTGGTGCCGTCACTGACGCTGCTCCAACAGACGCTGGGCGAGTGGAGCAAGCATCACACCTTTACGCCAGGTTTTCGCTATCTCTGTGTCTGTTCAGATCAAACCGTGGGCTTAGCGAATGACGAATTGGAAGTCCGGTCGCTCTGATGTCGAGTTTCGCATCGATACCAACCCCGAAGAAGTCACCCGCTTCCTCGCCCATCCGACGGATGAGGTGAAAGTCATTTTCTCGACCTATCAGTCGTCGCCTGTCGTTGGTGCAGGGGCAGCAGGTTACACCTTTGATATGGGCATCTTTGATGAAGCCCACAAAACCACAGGACGAGATGGTGGGGCGTTTAGCTATGCGCTTTCCGATGAGCGCCTACGCATCAGGAAACCGCTGTTCTTCACCGCGACGCCCCGTCATTACGATATTCGCCATCGTGATAAAGAAGGCGAGTTTCGCGTGCAATCGATGGACGATCCACAGGTCTACGGTATACGCGCCCATACTCTTTCGTTTGCAAGTGCCGCGAAGCAGGACATTATCTGTTCATATAAAGTCGTTATTTCGCTCATCGACAAACACATGGTCAGCGACTTTGCGAGAAAACACGGCATTACGCTGATCGAGACGGATCTCATGCGGGCGCGATGGGTGGCACATCTCCTTGCTTTTCGGCAGGCGGTTGAGAATACAGGCGCAACAAAAGCCCTGACCTTTCATAGCCGCGTCAAAGCAGCAGAAGAGTTTGCCAGTGACGCATCGCATGGCATTGGACGCTATCTCAATGGCTACGACGTGCGCCATGTGCATGGCAAACAACGAAGCTCCGAACGAAAAGCCCTGATCGAT
Source organism: uncultured Nitrospiraceae bacterium (assembly GCA_963748375.1). Lineage (GTDB taxonomy): Bacteria > Nitrospirota > Nitrospiria > Nitrospirales > Nitrospiraceae > Palsa-1315. The sequence goes on along the minus strand of CAVVIR010000008.1, from coordinate 244,131 downwards.
GCGTTTCGCCATGCTGGGTGAGGTTCTCCCCATCGTCTGGACAGGTTTTCTCCGACAATAAGCTCATGCATTTTCGTTCTGTCTCCTCCTTCCGCACGGGATTCTTCTCCCGCTGTTGTTTCCCGCAGAAGCCCGCCGGACGCCGCGGGCGCGATTTCGGTCACATGCCTGCTCCCGATGACGCACCAGGATCGCTTCACGGGGTGATTATCCGTCGCTTCATAACCTCACTCGCTCTCCATTCACCCCAAATGCACCTCCGCCGGGGTCTGTCGGCTCAGGCTCTGGTGGCGGCGTGCCGTGTTATAGAACTCATAGTACCATTCCACCCCGCCAGGTTCTGCCCCATCGGCGTAGTCGTGCAGATAGACCTCCTCGTACTTCACATCCGCCACAGCCGCTCCACAAAGACGTTGTCCAGCGCCCGGCCGCGCCCATCCATGCTGATCCGGATCTGGCCTCGGCCAGTTGCCCCGTGAAGGCTGCGCCCGTAAATTGCGCGCCTTCGTCGGTGTTGAAGATCTCGGGCTGGCCGCTCGCCAGCGCCTGGTCCACGGCCTCCAGGCAGAACCGCGCCTCCAGCGTGTTCGACAACGCCCAGGCAACACGTACCGACTGTACCAGTCCAGCACGGCCACCAGATACAAGAATCCGCGCCGCAGCGGCACATACGTGATATCGGCACACCACACGTAGTTCGGCCGGTCCACCACCAGATCCCGCAGCAAATACGGTACACCGCGTGTGACGGATGCGGCTAGCCGGTGTGCGGGCCCGGTACCACCGCCTGCACATCCATCAGGCGCATCAGACGCGCGACGCGCTTGTGGTTGACCCCATGGCCCAGGTTCGCAACCAATCCGTCATCCGCGGGACCCCATAAAACGGCCGCTTCAAGAACAGTGCGTCGATCAGCCGCATCAGCATCAGGTTCTCGGCCGCTCGGTCGCCGGCTCGTCATAATAGCGTGGCGCGGGCCAGGCCCACCAATGCACACCGTCGAACGATCGACATTCTGTCGTGCATTTCGCGTGTCCAACCAGCCCGCGTCGGTCAGCCAGCGCCGCGCTTACAGCTTTTTTTGAGCCACTCCAGTTCCATCTTCAGACGGCCGATCTCCTCGTACAGCGGCGCCGTCACCACCTCCTCGCTCCGGCCCGTGCCCGCCAGCCCCCGCCAAACACCTCCGGCGCCCTGTCCAGCAGTTGCCGCTTCCAATGGGCAATGACCGTCGATGGACGCCGTGGGCCGCACTCAATTCACTCAGCGTCCGCACCCCTTTGATCGCCTCCACTGCCACCCGCGCTTTGAACTCCTCCGCATGTGTCTTCCGCTTCTGAGCCATGTGTCTCTCCCGGTTTTCGAGTGGGTCGTTCTACCACAATCTTGGCGTCACGACCTGTCCAAAAAACGGGGGTAACTTCAGGGAAAGGGGTGCTCACCAACGCTCGCTGTCTGACCGAGGGTGTGGATGTGCCCGCGGTTGATATGGTGGCGTTTCTCGATCCCAAACAGAGCCGCATCGATATCGCGCAAGCGACGGGACGAGCGATGCGAAGGCCACAAGGACTCAGCACCAAGACTTTGGGCTATGTCGTGGTGCCGTTATTTGCCGCTGACTTCACACAGGAGAGTCTGGATAAGGCAATCGAGTCTGAAGCATTTGACCAAGTCGCGGACGTCCTCAATGCCTTACAAGAGCACGATGAGGACTTGATCGACATTATTCGTGAGTTGCGGGAGCGGAAAGGCGCTGGCGAACCGTTTGATCTCAGGCGACTGCGCGAGAAGGTGGACGTCATCGGTCCTGACGTTGACCTGGAGCGTCTGAATACCAGCATCAGTATCGCTATTTCTGATCGAATTGGAATTAGTTGGGATGAGTGGTATGGGATGTTCAAAGCTTATAAACAGCGAGAAGGGCATTGTCTCGTGCCCGTTAGATATGGCGAACAAGCCTTTCGGTTGGGATCGTGGGTCAATCGCCAACGGACTTACAAAGAAACCATGCCGCCCGAACGTCGTCAGCGGCTTGAAGCACTCGGCTTCGTCTGGGATGCCCGAATCGCTCAGTGGGAAGAAGGCCGCCGCCTCCTGGAACGCTATCGCCAGCGGGAAGGGCATTGTCGGGTGCCTCAAAATCATCGCGAAGACGGCTTTCAATTGGGAACGTGGAGCAGAGTTCAACGCCAGAACAAAGACAGGATGCTACCCGAACGCCTCCAGCGGCTTGAGGCACTCGGCTTTGTGTGGGACCCCCATGTGGCTTCGTGGGAAAAGCTTGCGCTTCCTGGAAATCTTTCACCAGCGGGAAGGGCATTGTCGTGTGCCAGATAACCATCTCGAGGACGGCTTTCGGCTAGGACAATGGGTCCAGGTTCAACGCTTTACTCAAGAGACCATGTCTTCCGACCGTCGTCAGCGGTTAGACGCCCTGGGCTTCGTCTGGGATGCCCTGACCGCTCAATGGGAAGAGGGCTTTCGCTTCCTCGGACTCTATCGCCAGCGGGAAGGGGATTGTCGCGTGCCTCAAAATCATCGCGAGGACGGCTATCGGTTAGGAGGGTGGGTGCAAAAGCAACGCAAGGATCAAGACATGACCTGCCCGACCGCCGTGAGCGGCTCGACGCCCTTGGGTTTGTCTGGGATCCATTCGCGGTTCAATGGGAAGAGGGCTTTCGTTTCCTCGAACGCTATCGCAGGGAAAAAGGGCATTGTCGGGTACCCAATAGCCATTGCGAGGATTGCTTTCAGTTGGGAACGTGGGTCAGTGTTCAACGCCAGAACAAAGACAGGATGCTACCCGAACGCCTCCAGCGGCTTGAGGCACTCGGCTTTGTGTGGGACCCCCATGTGGCTTCGTGGAAAAAAGCTTGCGCTTCCTGGAAATCTTTCACCAGCGGGAAGGGCATTGTCGTGTGCCAGATAACCATCTCGAGGACGGCTTTCGGCTAGGACAATGGGTCCAGGTTCAACGCTTTACTCAAGAGACCATGTCTTCCGACCGTCGTCAGCGGTTAGACGCCCTGGGCTTCGTCTGGGATGCCCTGACCGCTCAGTGGGAAGAGGGCTTTCGCTTCCTCGGACTCTATCGCCAGCGGGAAGGGGATTGTCGCGTGCCTCAAAATCATCGCGAGGACGGCTATCGGTTAGGAGGGTGGGTGCAAAAGCAACGCACCCTGTAAAGAAAGCCATGTTGCCTGAGCGCCGTTAGCGGCTCGACGTGCTCGGGTTTGTGTGGAAGGTGCGATGAGAGGCATTGATGGTCTCGGTCGCAGCTTGCAGGGGCACTCAACAGGGAAGCCTGAAGGGGAGAAGAAATGAGTCGCCCATCAGCCACTGCCATAGTCTGAGGACGATTTTCCCTTTTCCGACCACCGCACCTATCGATGCTGTGCTCTTACCGCGACTGTGCTGTGCAAGGACATCCCGTCATCCAGGGGACATGTTGGGGGGAGTGGTGTGAGAGGGAGCTAAGGGCGAGGAGGGGGAGGGATACGGCGAGAGACGGAGCTTAGCAGGCTGCGGAAAAACTCAGTTCATACACAAAATGCCGTTAATGGCCATGATCAGGAGGTCGGGTCGAGCCCGATGAGAGGCGGCGCTGCTGATCACCACGGCGGGGCGGCGTTTGACGGTGGACTGATCGGTGAAGGGGAAGGGAGCGGGGACGAGATCCCCGAACTCATAGCCGGTCATAGTCGGCGTCGGCAGGGTTGTCCCAGACACGTGTGAAGGAAGCGGTGGCGAGTTGACTAGCGGCCTGAGTCAGACTGTGCTCGTCAGCATGGCGGTGTGCCAGAAAGTCGACGAAATCTTCGACCTCAGCCAGCCGTTCCGGAGGGAGGCCCCGGAGCTTCTCTAACAGTGTCTGTTCATGGACTTTGGTCATTGCAGCCTCTCACCTTTGAGATGATTGAAGCCTACACGCGTCTGCGCTAAAGATCAATTGCTTCTCCGCAATTACCTATGATAGGTGTCCAGTCCGCCTGTCCGGTAGGGGATTCCGGTTCGACTCGCCACCTGTATTCATTCCGCCGCAACCTTAGACTCGACCTTCACGTCGCGCCTTTCTCGCATGTCTCGCGCGTCACGCCTACAGTCTGAATGATCGATGCGGTTTGACGCTATGGACGCAGGTGTGATGACAAAACACTCATGGGGCTCTTGTGGACGAAGATACGCGGCAGGATGTTGTGCCCTTGGAATTGCTCTGATCGACTTGCACATCTGCCATCAGGAGACTATAGTGGTCATATTCAATATGACCATGGAGGTCTGATTGTGAAGTCTGCGGCGGTGTCGACCCTGAAGGCAACGTTGAGCGCGTACCTGGCCAAGGTCAAGGCCGGAGAGGAAGTCATTGTCATGGAACGAGGGAAACCGATTGCCAAGCTGGTACCGTTGCCGCGTCATGGCGAGATCGGATCAGCGCATCTTCGGGATCTCGCCCGAGCGGGGCTGGTTCGTTTGGGATCTGAGAAGCTTCCCGCCGGATTTTGGAAAATGCGGAGACCGCGCGATCGACGTGGACAGGCAGTCCGAGCGCTGCTCTCTGAGCGTGCTGAAAGCCGATGAAGTTCTGGGATGCCTCAGCGATATTGCCGCTGTGCCTTCAGGAGCCTCAGACTCCCCACCTCAAGAAACTCAGTGCACGCGACGGTGCCGTGGTCGCATGGTGGGGAACATCGGTGGAATGTTATTCTGCGTTAGCCCGGTTACGGCGTGACGAGTCTCTCAATCCTGCCGATGAAACACAAGCTCGAACCGTATTACACGCTCTCATGACCGCATGGACTGAAATCGAGCCGAGTGTCGTTGTTCGAGAACAGGCGGGCCGCGTCTTACTCCTGCATCCGCTTCGAGCCGCCGATGCCCTGCAATTGGCCGCGGCCATCGTGTGGGCCAATGGACAAGCCTCGGGGCACGAGTTTGTGTGCTTAGATCACCGTCTGCGTGACGCAGCACAGCGCGAAGGCTTTACCGTCCTTCCGAAGCAATTCTAGCCACCTGCGTTTATCTCGGCGCTTCAGAATGGCCATCGGCTATTCGTTACGCTGTAAGTCCCAAGTCTATCTTGGCAGACTCAGGGTGGGTGGATGAAGTAGCGGTCTGGGGTGGGCGGGTGAGAAGTCTGACTTTTTTGAGCAGCCTGGCACGGCAGCGCATACTTGCCTATGTAGAGGATTGCCGAGTCGAAGATACGAACTTAGGTTGTTCATTCGCATCTTCCCCTCCTGTGCGCTGAATGATCGATGCGGCATTCTCATTTCCTCCGGTGCGGAAATCTGTAGAATCTATCATCAGACTGTCCTCCAGCATTAACGGTAAGAAAGCATGTGCGATTGCAAGGCCAGCCTCCAATTTGTGACCGAAGACGATACCAAAGAATTGACGATGAAAGATTTAGAAATCAGTATTGTGCAAGGCGGCACTGAATTATTGCAATCTCATGCAGGGCGATTGGCTGCATATGGCATGACATGGCGAGGGCCGGACATTGAGGTATGGCAATCAGAGCCTGAACGCTATACGTCCGAAGTTCGGGTTACGATTCTGAAAAGAGGCGAGATTGATGATGTATTGGAATTCCATATCTACGATAAGGGGCAACCAGTGGTCACAGCAGAAGAAGCTATGAACTGGTTCAAAGCGCAACTCGAAGAACTGGAGAGTCGGTGAGGAATTGTCCCGTTGTCTCTTCCGCCTGTCCGGTAGGGAACTCCGGTTTGACTCGCAGGTTGCTTTGAAACTCAACCTCGATCTCAGCCGCAACCTTCCCGGAACGCACTGCCTGACTACAGTCCCACCAGATTTTTGATTTCTGCTCGCAACGAGTCCCGCTGTTCTGACGCCCAGGTATTGAGTCGTGGAAACAGATGAACTAGTGGCCCCGTGAAGGGGGCCACGACGGTGTCGCGGCGTTCCGATAGCATGCCGTCGATTTCGGCGATGCGGAGTTTTTCGTCTGCGATATGCCGCGACAAGCATTTTGAAATCATGAGTTGCTGGCCCGGTGTCCCGACGGCGTCCCCTAGAATCTTGCTCCGGACCACATCCAACTCCTCTGGAATGGCCACCTTGACTCGTACAGCCTGGGCGGTCGGCCAGGCTGCCCGCTGGACCGAATAGTCATAGGAAAACACCTGCTCGCGAGGTTCGCGGTACGGTCCGCTCACATCCAAAATCTTTATCCGGGTATCTATCATTATCCCTCGTTTCGAATTAGGCTCGCTCGCCAGACAGATAGCGCACAACCCGCTCTGCCGCAATTGTTCCATCACGGATACAGTCAGGAATCCCGACACCTCGATAGCCGGCGCCGGTGAGGATCAATCCTCCATATCGACTGAGTGCGGCCTCGATCTGGTTCAGCCGATCGAGATGCCCCAACGTATATTGCGGCATGGCCTTCATCCAGCGATTCACTTCCACATACCCCGGCTCCGCCGTCACGCCACACATACTGGCCAATTCTTCCCTGACCCGCGCCACCAGGGCTTTGTCATCTAATTGGAGAATCGCTTCTCGCCCGACTCCGCCGACGTAACAACGCACCAACAGTTGATCCGGAGGAGCGCGGTGCGGCCACTTGAGTGATGTCCAGGTTGCGGCAATGAGGTCGCGCCCTTCTGCCCTCGGAACAATAAAACCGAAGCCCTCAGTTGCACCGGACACGGCTGCACGCGGATAGGCCATCGCGATTGTGGCTGTCGATGCATAGGGAATGAGTTCCAGCAACCCGCCGGCGATGGGCGTGAGTGGGCGAACCAGCTCCGCCGACACATAGGCCGGGGTTGCCAGTACGAGACTATCTACGGACAAGGCCGAACCATCATGGAGAATGACATCGTACATCCAGCGACCGAGCTGATGGGATCGTACCCGGAGGGCGTCGACGGCACAGCGTCCTTTAAGGACAACGCCTTGTTCTGTCAATCGGCGGACGAGGGCGGCGACCAGGTCCGACAGCCCGTTCTTCAAACTGATGAACATCGTACGCTTCGGACCAGAGTGTGAGACGGAGGGACTCTCCTTCCGAGACGCCATCATTCCGCGAATCACACTGCCGTATTGCTGCTCCAGTTCGACAAACCGTGGAAAGGTCGCCTGCACGCTCATCTGTTCCGCATCTCCCGCATAGATACCGGCCATCAAGGGCTCCAGCATCCGTTCGAACGCCTGCCGACCCACGCGCCGCCGGAAGAACGAGGCCAGGGATTCATCCTCCGGCGACCGTTTTGCCGGTACGGCCAGATCGAGCCCCATCCGGGCGAGCCCCGTCCAGCTCAAGAGGCCGCTTCGGAGAAAGGGACCGAGTTGATTGGGGGTGATGACGACTAACCCTTCTGGCAGTTCATGGAGACGTCCATGTGAGTAGACTGAGGCTCTCTTGCTGGTCTGGTTGGTGTTGATGAGCTGATCGGTCAGTCCCAATTTAGCGCAGAGTTCGAGGCCGGCTGATTTCTGGGACAGAAAGGAATCGGGTCCCGCCTCCGTAACAAGCTCGCCGACTCGATGGGTGACGATCTTGCCTCCCCAATCGGGTGCGGCATCGACTACTGTGCAACGGATCGGGATGCCGGCCGCAGCCGCCCCTTCCTGCAGCGCAAGGGCCGTTGAGAGACCGGAGATCCCTCCACCGATGACGGCGACTGTGCGGAGACTGTTCACGACGTAGGACAGAGAGACGATTCGAGCGCGCTCAGCACAGAAGACAACGTGTCGGCGCGTGAAGCAGAATGATTCAACATACGCGGTAAGCTGTCGGCACTATCGTTGACTCAGTTTATGCACCATGTCGATGGTCGCGGCCACATGTTCGATCGGCGTCGTCGGGAGGATCCCATGACCCAAATTAAAGATATGTCCCAGGGCGTCCGCCGGCTCTGCGCAGAATATCTGCCACGCGCCGTTCGATTTCATGCAACGGGGCAAACAATGCTAAGGGGTCGAGATTGCCCTGCACGGCCACGTCATGTCCCACTGTTGCCCAGGCCTCATCGAGATGGATGCGCCAGTCGACTCCGATGACGTCGCCGCCTGCTTCTCGCATCTGAGGTAGCATCGCCGAAGTACCGGTGCCGAAGTGAATCATCGGCACGCCTTCCCGTTTCAGTCCCTCGAAAATCAATTGGACGTGCGGCATCACATATTCGACATAGTCGCCGACTGAGAGGCAACCCACCCAACTATCGAACAATTGAATCGCCTGCGCGCCGGCTTTGATCTGCCGACGCAGATAGCCGGTGATCACCCGCGCAAACTTGTCCATGAGTTGATGCCAGGCCTTTGGCTCGCAATACATCAATTGTTTGGTCAGGAGATAGTTCCGCGAGCTTCCGCCTTCGATCGCATAACTGGCAAGTGTAAACGGCGCCCCGGCGAATCCAATCAACGGCACCCGCCCGTTCAGGCCGCGCCGAGCTTGACGGATGGCTTCGGCGACATAGTCGAGTTCACCGCCGTCAATGACGTTGAGCCGATCAACAGCTGCCTGGTCCCGGATCGGATTGTGGATGACCGGTCCCTCGCCTGCTGCAAACTCCAGGCTGAGCCCCATCGGTTCAAGCGGTAACAGGATGTCGGCGAAAATAATGGCGGCATCGAGTGGAAAGCGATCGATCGGCTGGAGCGTGACCTGCGCCGCCAACTCAGGGGTCTTGCACAGTTCGAGGATCGAATGTTTCGCGCGGAGGGCACGGTATTCTGCCATGTACCGGCCTGCCTGACGCATAAACCAAACCGGCGTACAATCGACCGGCTCACGCCGACAAGCTTTGAGGAAGCGATCATTGACCATATTCGGCATTCTAGAGACGAGGGGGCGAAGGTGTCAATTCGCAATGAGGCAGGCGCACGTCGATGTGAATCGTAACAGGGGGTCTGGGCGAACCTCGTCAGTCCCTCTGCGTCAAACGTAAAGTCCATCTATTCAAATCGCCACGGTTGACAGGGTGGAAGCTCTCTACTAGACTGCCAAAACCCGCTGGGAGTGAGCAGTCAACCTTGACATGAGGTAATACAGGGAGGCCCGAATCCGGATGGCGAAAAAAACGGCAAGTGAGTCGGACGAAACCAGACTGAAAAAGAAGGTGGCGGCGAAATTGGCCGACAACAAGCACTCCAAAGAGGACGAAGCCCTTCGATCGTTAAGAAGCGTCTGCGTCGGGCACAACGGAAACGGCGGGCGCTAGCGCTGCGCAAGAAAAACTCTGCGAGCAAGAAAACGGCTGCTCCTGCTGCGAAGTAGATTTTCTGCCCATGCAGTTGACGGGCCAGTGAATCTTTAAGATTGGGACGAATGGAACCATCACGATCTACAAAAGCGGGTGCGACTCCCTGCTGTTGCAGACACGGTGACCGATGCATTGACCGATCAGGTGGCGGCGGAGTTTACAGGGGAACCGCAGGTATCGGCAGAGCCGCCAGCGGAACCGACCGAGCAAGTCGTCCTTGAAGAAGAGCAGGTCAAGGATGAGATCGAGATCCAGATCGATCTGCTCAAGGATTCCGACTGGGTGGTCCGTCGCGAGGCCGCCATTACGCTTGGGGAAATGGGTGATGAGCGTTGCGTGGAGCCGCTGGGTCGGGCGTTGCGTGACGGCGACTGGCAAGTCCGGGAAGTGGCGATCGAGGGATTGGGCAGATCGGGTCTCCCGCCGTCGAACTGTTGATCAAGCTGCTCCGCGATTGGGATGTGCGGAAGTATGCGATTGCCGCATTAGGGAAGATTCGTGACGAGCGGGTGCTTGATCCGCTCATGCTGCAGTTGCGGAACGACGAATTCAAAGACGATGCGCTCAACGCGTTGGTCGAACTGGGTGAACCGGCGTTGCCGCGATTGGTCGACAGCGCTGAAAGACAAAGATGAGAATGTTCGGAAGCAAGCGGTGCTGGCCTTGGGGCGAATCAAAGATGCCAAGGCGATCGACCCTCTGATCGACATGCTCGCCGACAGCGATTGGTTTACCCGCTTGACGTCTGCGGCGGCGCTCGAAGCGATTGGCGATGACCGGGGCCGAGAAGCGATCAAGCCGTTGATGAAGGATCCGGATATGGTAGTACGGATGCGGGTGGAGCGGATTCTCGCGAAGTGGAAGAAACAGCCTGCCGCCACGTAGCAGGATGCTGAAAAAGCCCGCCAGCTTCGTTCTCGGCTCATCGAAATCCTCAACGTAGCCCTGAGGGTACGCCTCCGGTTTCGATTCACCTGCGGCCTCGCTGAACGGCCTTTTTGAGCATCCTGCAACCGCGAAGCCGTAAAAAGTAAGATGTGAAAGGTGAAACGTGAACTGTCCGGAGCCCTCCTCCGAAACCTTTCACTTTTCACCTTTAACTTTACGGGTTCGTTACTTGTTCAGCTGCCGATCGACCTCCCTCTGAATTTCGTCGAGCTTCTTGATCGACACCGGTTTTCCCATCGACATTTCCAGTCTCACTTCTCGAAGCGTTCCGGTCAGTGACCGCATGGCAAGGATTGATTCGTCCTGCTTCGCGCCCTTCGTGGCATTGTCCAGCGGTCGGCCGCCTCGCCGAGTTGCTTGGCGGCCTCCCCAAGGTTCTTATCGAACAGTTCTGATTTCGCCTGCAACACGTGTGACTTGGTGTCGAGCAGTCCCTGTCGCCTGCGCAGGTCTCTCTCGATTCCCATTGTGGTGTCGATGATATTGCGTGAGGTGTCTTTGAGGGAATGTTGGAGGTCTGAGACTGTTTGTTGCAGTGTGCCGACCGGACGTTGGCCGAAGTAAAATCCGAGACCGAACGACGCGGCGGTCAGGAGCAAGAATGGCAACAAACTTCCACATCGACAATCCTTTCTTGGCTAACGAACTTTAGGAAGCCGTTGTGGAACGGCGGAGTTGTTGGAGCAGACTGCCTGCGGCAGCTAAACGAATGGAGAGATCCGAGTCTTGCAAGGCTTTTTGAGCAGCGGCATCACCGGTGCGCCGATTTTGCCGAGTGCTTTTGCAGCCAGAAGACGAGGTTGTGGCTGTTGGTCTTGCAGGAGCGTCTGTAGGATGGTCACCGCTTGCTTGTCGGAGGTGGCCGCCAGCGTATGGGCTGCCGCTGCTCGGATAGAAGGGTCCGCGTGTTTCGCCAAGTCTGCTGCAAGCAAGATAGCCGATGTGTCGCCCAATCGAAGCAATCCTTCTACCGCGCTGGCCCGTACCTGCATATTGGCATCGCGCGTGAGAACCCGCAGCAATGGGTGATTCTCGCGAATTCCCAGCCGCCCAAGACTTGTGGCTGCCACCGCCCGCACGTGCGCGCTTTCATCCCCTAGGGCATGGGTGAGTGGCGCAACGCCCCCGGCTTGTCCATAGTCTCCCAATGCGCCGGCGGCGAACGCGCGAACCGATGGCTCAGGGTCGTACACTCCCTGGCTCAGGACCGAGAGACTGGATGGGCGTTTCAGCCGCCCTAATGCTCCTAAGGCTGCCATGCGGACCTCGGGGTCCGGAAGCGTCACCGCTCCGGTGATATCGGTCAGCATGTCCTGTTTGCCGAGCCGATACAGTGCGGCATAGGCGAACACGGCTTCAGGCCCGTCGTCGACTCTTGCCACCTCGATGAGGTAGGGCATGATGTCGGTAACATGGGCTTCACTGAGCGCGTTCATGGCGGCAATTCGCACGGCGGGCATCGCGTCGTTCAGGGCCCGTCGCAAAGGGCCGGACTTCCCTGCAAGTCCAGCTTTACCGATAGCGTCTGCGGCACGAGCCCGCACCAGGACCGATGCGTCGAGCAGCCCATCTTCCAGGACGGCCTGTGTTTCTGGGAGGCCGAGTTCAGCCAGGATTGTGTAGGCCGCGATCCGCACATATTCTTGTGAGTCGCGGACATGGCTCGTCAGAAAACTGAGCGCCAAGGGCCGTAGCAGGGCCGGATCATCCGGTTGACCTGTAGGGACGAGCCGTTGATAGAGAGTGAGGGCTTCTTCCGGTCGCCCTAGTTTGAGGGAGCTCTGGAAGGCCAGGCGGATAAACGGTTTCGATGTTGCGGTTTCAGGCGGAAGCGACTGCCAGAGCTTCAGGACCTGGCCGTATTCGGCACGGTTGAAGAATTCTGTGGCCTCACGTTCGAGGGCTGAGCCGGTCTGCGCCGTTAGCGTGCCTGCGTCGGCAAGGAGCGGGCTTACGAGGATTGAGACCAGTGTGAGCAGCAGGACGCTTGTAGGTGAGCTGTGGCAGCGCAGCGACGGCTCTCTCACACACGTGAAAGGTGAAACGTGAAAGGTGAAATGTAGAACTCCGAGTGCTCTTCCTCCGTAACTTTTCACGTCTAACGTTTCACGTTTCACGAATCGCCGGCGGCCCATTACCATGTCGAAGGCGCGACGGACCATGGCGGGCGCATACATCGTGTCGACATACTCCTTGACCATCCGTTTGGTGCAGAAGCGGGGGGCATTGGTTCGAAGACTTTCCTTCATGAGCTGCAACCAGCCGCGGGGTATCCCGTCCAGGTCTCGTTGATAGTAGAGGGGAGTGGCCTCTTGTTCCAGTATGCGGTAGAGCTGTTGCGCGTCATGTTCGTCCTGGGCCTGAATGTCCTGGTTCCCGACCAAGGGCTCAATGCCCCATCCGTTGGCTCCGTTATACCCTTCAGTCCACCATCCATCAAGGACACTGAGGTTGATGACGCCGTTGAGCGCGGCCTTTTGCCCGCTCGTTCCGCTTGCCTCCAAGGGAAAGCGCGGAGTATTGAGCCAAATGTCGACCCCTTGGACGAGGAACTTCGCCATATGCATATCGTAGTTTTCTACGAACGCCACATGGCCACCCAACTTATGGTCGTCGCAAAAGCTCAATACTTCATGAATGAAATAGCGGCCGGGCTCATCGGCCGGGTGGGCTTTGCCGGCAAAGATCAATTGGACGGGGCGCCACTGGTTATGGAGTAATCGTTTCAGCCGTTCGAGATCGCGGAACAACAAGGTCGCCCGCTTGTAGGTGGCAAAGCGCCTGGCGAAGCCGATGGTGAGCGCTTCAGGGTCGAGCAGCGTGCCTCGCGTCAGGACCTGCGAGGCTTGGAGATGTCCCTGCATCCAGCCGCTCCTGGCACGTTCCCGGATGAAACTCATGAGTTTGCGTTTCATGGTTTGGCGTACGGCCCAGAGTTCCTGGTCGGGGATATCCAGGACCCGTTGCCACATCGCCTTCTCGTCGCATTTCTCCGCCCATTCCGGGCCGAGATGCTTGCCGTAGAGTTGGTTGAGTTCCGGCGCGATCCAGGTCGGCGCATGGATGCCGTTGGTCACGCTGCGGATCGGGATTTGCTCGGTCGGTAGTCCGGGCCACATATGGCGCCACATTTCTCGCGAGACCTGCCCATGCTCACGACTGACCCCGTTCACATGGGCGGCCAGCCGGATGGCGAGTGCCGTCATGTTGAAGCCCTGCCCTTGGGATTCAGGGGTGTCTCCCAGGCGAAGAAAATCTTCTCGCGAGAGGCCCAACTGTTCCCAATAGCCGGCAAAGTACCGGTCCATGAGGTGATGGGGAAATACGTCGTGACCGGCCGGCACCGGTGTATGGGTGGTAAACACCGTGCTCTGGCGGACGGTCTCGCAGGCGTCCGCGTGTGTCGATCCCTTCTGGATCAATTCGCGAATGCGCTCCAACGTGAGGAAGGCGGAGTGGCCCTCATTGGCATGCCAGACCGTCGGTGCGATGCCCAATGCACGAAGCATACGGACACCGCCGATACCCAACAGAAACTCCTGACAGAGGCGCATCTCCTGATCGCCGCCATATAATCGAGCTGAGAGAGCTCGATTTTCAGGACTATTCTCCGGGACGTCTGTATCGATGAGGTAGAGGGGTACCCGCCCGACGAGGACTTTCCAGACGGCTGCCGCCACGACCCGGCTACCGATCTCGACCGTAATCCTGCATGGGTCTCCTGATGGAGTGAGGGCGGGATGAATCGGCGATTCTGCTTGTTTGAATGGGGCGTAGGCCGCTTCCTGCCATCCCTCCGGCGTGATCCGCTGCCGAAAATATCCTTGCGGATACATGAATCCGATTCCTACCAGGGGCACACCGAGATCGCTGGCTTCCTTACAATGGTCCCCGGCGAGAATGCCCAGACCACCACTATAGATGGGGATGGATCTATGCAGACCAAATTCCGCAGAGAAGTAGGCGATGGTGGGGACTTTCAAATCGCCGTGCTGTGTTTTAAACCAACTGTGTCTGTTCTGAAGGTACTCGTCGAATATCTTGAGGGCGGCAGAGTACAGCCGCATATACGAGGGATCTTGGGTGAGGTGCATGAGTCGGTCTGGCCTGACTTTGGCCAGTAGTTCGACGGGGTTGTGGTGGGTCAGCACCCAGAGGGTCGGATCGATGTGTTCAAACAGCCGACGGGCTTCCGGAGTCCAACTCCACCAAAGATTCTGCGCCAATTCCTTGAGACGTGAGAGCCCGGATGGAATGGCTTGTGGTGAAGTGTCTGCTGTTTGCGGAGTATCCACTGAACCTCCTCGTTCTGGTATCGAAGTTGATGCTATCGTCAGGGAACGGCCTACCAGGATGCTCAAAAAGGCCGTCCAGCAAGGCCGCAGCGAGTGAAGACCGGAGGCGTACCCTCTGGGGTACGTTGAGGATCTGAACGATGCGAGAACGACGCTGGCGGACTTTTTCAGCATCCTGCCAGAGCATCACGCGTGACCAGCCCTATGCCACGTTGTCCATTCGTCTGAGAATGCCACGGAAGCATATCGTTCGCCAAGTATTTTCGCCACTCGGTTCATTAGTTTGGCGATTCGTTGGATGTCTTCCGGAGGAAGATCTTGCCGAAATCGAGGGTGTAGCCCCCACCTGGTTTCCACTTCTTCTCCGGCGACAGTCGACATCACGCTCACCAATGTAATTTCGGCCCCCGTCGGACCTTGAGGCTCTGGTACCGGGGTGAGGTGTGGCGGCGCGGATGGCAGGTGGGTTGCCACGGATGTGGCAGCCCCGACTGCGGCAACCGGAGGGGGATCTCCGGCCAGAATCGCCTTGATTGCCGGAATCACGGCGCTCGCGCAGAGCGATGCGGCGGAGGATACCTTTGCATTTCCCGCAATTCCCATCGTGTCGGCGACGCGTCCGCCAAAGTCTTTCAACATCTCGTCCTTCACAGGGTTCTGTTCGGTGACGAGGAATCGGTACCGCTCATAGGTCTGCCGACTCTCTGCCACCGCCGCCCCGACGGTGAGCATCACTTCCGTTTGGTCGGCGCCGGAACCGAATGCCGGCTCCAGGACGTTTTTCAATTGCACGGTGACCGCGTCTTCGAGACTATCCATGAATTGAGGCTGTGTTTTGATCGGCAGGTACAACGCGGAGAGTCGATCGGTCAGATTAAACATGACCTTGAGAAACTCGAGGTAGATGTCCCATTCATCGTGTCGTTTCAATTTCAATGCCCGCTCCGGGGCGTTCCGTTTCATGACGGTCACGGATTCGCCCGCAACGGCTAGTAGGAGTTCGGCGAGTTGACGAAGTTGCAGTTGGTGTTGAGGGTTGGTGGTGGCCATAGAGTTCTCCTGTCAGGATGCTGAAAAAGTCCGCCAGCATCGTTCTCGCATCGTTCGAGAGGCTCAACGTACCGAAGCGTACGCCTTGCCTCTTCGCTCGCTACGGCCTTGCTGAACGGCCATTTTGAGCATCCTGAAACGATTAGAACATCAGTGCCATTCTGGGAAATCCCACGGTGCTTTGGTAAATGCACCGAGTTTTTCCGCAGCATGTTGGTTTGTGCGGGATTATAACGGAGATGCGCTCAGTGATCAAAGAGGCGTTTCAGCAATTTCTTGTCGGTATGGCACCTCGCAGGTACGATTGCTTGACAGGATGCTGAAAAAGACCGCCAGCATCGTTCTCGCCTCGAAAGCATCCTCAACGTAGCCCAGAGGCTACGCCTCCGGTGCTTCCATCGGCTGCGGCCTTGCTGGACAGTCTTTTTGAGCATCCTGCGGTGTTGAATGTTGAATTGTGAGGTCGGTAAGGAGATTGCGATGCAAAAATCCAGATGCAGTTTTTCATTTGTTGTTGGGTTGCTGGCGATGGTGGGGCTATTTGGCTGTAGTCAGGAGACGCCGGTGGAGAAGACGAAAGCTGCGGCTGTGTCCGGCAGTGCAGCGACGCAGGCAGCAGGGCAGGCTGCGGTGGATGCGATACAGACTCCGATGGATCAGGCCCGCCAGACGGAAAGTGTGTTGGAGCAGTCGGCGGAGCAGAGGGCCGCTGAGGCCAAGGAAGCGACGGAGTAGCAGGGGAGGGGGGGTCTGGTTGGTTCCCCGTGCTTCACGGAACCCCCACGATGAAGCATCTGAGCAGAGTCATCACCCTGGAGGTTCAGGGTAGCAACAAGGTGCGGTGAGTCGACCCGGGTTGAGTCATGGCGGGGACACCTGCCTAGAAAGGCGGGTTGGCCGGTGGCCCAGGTGGCAGGGGAACTTAAGATGATGGACAATGTGCGGCGCCAGCCTGTGAAGCACGTCACCATGGCCGACTACCCACTCGTGAGAGTAGGCTCAGCGCCTGAATTTATGCCGCGATTGAGTTGAGCCGTTTTTGGCGCTGACCAACGATGTCCAGGGCTGCGACGCGGTAGGTTTCAGCGAGGGTGGGGAAATTGAAGATGTTCTCGACAAATGAGTCAACGGTGGCTCCATGCTGAAGCGCCATCTGGCCGAGATGAATCAATTCCGTCGCGCCTTCTCCGATGATCTGGACCCCAAGGAGATATTCGCCCTTCGGATCGGCCACCATCTTCAGTAAGCCGTCACGAATATCTGAGATCTGGCCACGGGCAATCTCGTTAAATTTTGCCCGGCCAATCATGACCTCTCGATATCGTTTCCGGCCTGCGGTTTCATCCAGTCCGATACTGGCCATCTCTGGAATGGTATACACTCCGGTCGGAATGATGTCGGCTGATTGCCCCACAGGGAGACCCATGGCATGGCATACAGCCCGGCGGCCTTGTTCCATGGCCGAGGAAGCCAGACCGGGGGGGCCGATGAGATCGCCGACACCGTATATGTTGGGAATGGCCGTCTGGCAATGTTCATTGACGGCCAGGGTTCCCTTTTCAGTGACGATCAAGCCGGTCGTGCTGAGATTGAGATCTTCAATATTCGCCTGTCGCCCCAAGGCTACGAGCATTTTATCGCTTCTGAATACCTGCCCGTCCTGGAGTGTCGTCACGACCTGAGAGATTCCATCCCACTGGACGTCTTTGATGGCCTGTTTCCCACAGTAGCAGCCGCCAGCTTGCTCGAAGCTTTGCACAAACATGCGAACGAGTTCCGCATCGAAAAATTGAAGGGGACGATCAGCCCGATCGATGATAGTGACCTGTACGCCGAGCGCGGCAAAGATTGATGCATATTCCAACGCGATGATTCCCCCGCCCAATACCGTCAGGGAGCGTGGCAAGTAAATCATAGAAAGAATGGAATCGCTGTCGAGAATATGTTCATGGTCGATTGGAATGTCGACCGGGGCGCGAGGCCGCGATCCTGTGGCGATGATGATTGTGTCGGCGCTGAGGGTTTGTCTCATGCCGTCGATCGTGAGCATTTCGATCAGGCTATCGGAGTGGAACTGGGCGCGGCCATGGAACAACGTGACGCCGTTGCGTGTCAGCTGGTTCATCATATAGTCGCCATGTGATGTGACGACCTCGTCCAAGCGTTGCATCAGTGTGGCGACCAAGATGTTCGAAGGGATTGCAGCATTCGGCGTAATTGCAGATCGTTTCATTCGGTCCAGTTGCAGTGCACTCTCGCGAAGCGTTTTGCTCGGGATTGTTCCCCGGTAGACACAGCCTCCGCCGACACCTGGCTCACGTTCGATCACCGCAACGTGCTTGCCTGCTTTGGCGCCCTGGATGGCAGCTTTTTGGCCGGCAGGACCACTTCCGATCACCACGATGTCATAGTGAAGGACTGTGCTCATTGTGCCATCGTGTCCACAAGACTGAGGACTTTCTCTTTGAGCCCGAGCAACGTGTCAACATCGTTGGGGTAGAGATTGAGATCGGCAAAGACGCTGTGATCGCGAAGCGTGCTGTCATCGTAGGAATCGGGAACGAGTAGGTAGGTGGCCAACCGGTTTGCCAGACAGGTCATCATCGCCTCCTGGCGGTGTGTAGGTGTGTGTTCATAGGCTCCGTAGTAGGCGATGGCCTCAGCCACTTGTGGGGGTAAGGCCCACTCAGCTGCAATCAGGCTGCCTACACGAGCATGATAGCCGTCAAGGAATGCGTGGAGGGTATCGGGTCCAAGGGGGACATGCAGGTCTGCGGCAATGGCCGTGACGGTCTTGAGCACGACCGGCTTTCCTACCGCATGCAGGAGTCCGCAGAGATAAGCGCTTTCTACGTTATAGCGGCGCATGCGCGCGATCTCTTTCGCGTAGGCTCCGCTGGCCAGCGCGTGCCGCCAGAGCTGCCGGATGTCCGCTTCATGCCCAGGAATCTTGACGGCTCCGCTTTTCAAAGAAACCGTGACGGCGATCTCCGATAGCTGATTCACGCCGAGCATGGCCACGGCATGTTGGAGCGAGGCAATCGGAGTCCGAGGCATATAGGCGGGCGAGTTGGCTATCCGTAACACATGTGCCGCCAGGGCTTGGTCTTGGTGGATCAAGGCAGACAAACGGGCTGCATCCGCTGAGGGATCATGGGCCAGGGCCATAACCCTGCCAGCGACTTGTGGCAGGACCGGAAGCTCGATTCGATCCTTATTGATCCGCTCGACTAAGGCCTGTTCGATCTGCTCAGGCATTTCTACGTTGTGAGGGGCATGTACCGCGGTGTCCATATTGGAGTCGATCCCTGATGCCGATTGGTGTTCACTGGAGGTCAGTACACTCTCTTGTCGGTAGGATGTTGAGAAACCTTTACTCGCATGACTCATCAGCACTTCCGAGGCGTTCAGCGACCTATGGCCATTGATCATGAGCGGTGAATCGGGTAATGGAATCTATGCATGGGTCCGACGCTTTGATGGGTTTCATATATTCAACGGGTTCAGGAGTTCTTGTCGAACGACGAACGAAAAAAAGCACCCATGATTTGAGAAGTCACCTCAGTGAGACGGGGCGTAGATTAGCCGGACTCTTCAGTGCGGCTCCGAGCAAGTCTATCTACGTAAGGCAGCATGCGTCCGGTTTCAGGCATGAGTCGACCTGTTTGTCCGCCTGTAGTGCCTACAGGCGGACATAGCTAAGTGGGCTTATTGAAAACGACAGGGAAAAATAGTATCATTCCGAACTAATAGTGTGCGGGTCTGATTATGAGATATATCGTTTGATAGCTCCTCGCTCCTTCCGCTCTCACCCGTTTCGCTGTGTGTTGTCTTCTCCTCTGGTTGCTCTGCTCAAGCATGTGCTGTGTGGTTGACCAGTCGGTTGTGTGGTGATGTGCTGACGCGATAGATCGAGATGTCTGTACGGTCTGATAATCGTGGTTAGAGAGGAAGGTTTGTGCGCAAGGTTAACAGGAAAGCCATTAGCGTCGTCATCATAGACGATCATGAAATCGTTCGAGAAGGATTGCGAACGATGCTGGGTCGATATGATGATATCGCTGTGATCGGTGAAGCAGCGACGATGAAAGATGCGATAGCAGAATCCTGCCGCCTGAAGCCGAATGTGGTCTTGATGGACGTCCGCTTGTCAGATGGAAGCGGAGTAGATGCCTGCCGCGCGATCAGAGTTTGTTGTCCTGCCATGCGTGTCCTGTTTCTCTCCTCCTTTGAAGACGATGAGGCGGTTCTCGCCGCGGTCGTTGGTGGGGCGTCCGGCTATCTATTGAAACACATAAACGCCGAGGGGTTGCTACTCGCCATTCGTACAGTGGCGAGAGGGCAGTCGATTCTTGATCCAGCCATCACTCAGACTGTTTTGAATCGCATGCGGCTCCAGAAAGAACAGGCATCAGAGCCTCAGAGGACGACCCTCTCTGCCCAGCAACAGCGTGTTCTTGCGCTTATCGCGGAGGGGAAAACAAATAAGGAGATCGGCTCATCGCTCGAATTGAGTGATAAGACCGTGAAGAACTATATTCGGTTCATTTTTCAGAAGATGAAAGTGACCCGGCGCGGTCAGGCTGCAGCCCTCTTCATCCGGGACTCCGCCTCGGGGAAGCGATCAGTTGACTACCGCAAGGATCAGTGAAGTCTTCTCACCAGCCACAATTGATCTTTCAAGAACGTGTGAGTTTCTAAACTCAAACCCTCGACCCGCTCGCTTGTCCCGCAGACCGCGTCTGCTCCACACCATGACCTAGGCGATAGCAGAGCATTCATGGTCGTCATCGTTGGCGTCGATATACATATTACGCACATTGCCGAGGCGTGAAGTCCGGCTCTTGCCGGAAGTACGTAGTCCTGTGAGATAGAGCCATATAGGACCAAATAGTCCTATCTCATAGAGAGTAATAGCCTTATATGCATAGATCTGAAATGTCATCCATCATGAGGGCCACTAGGCACTTTCCGATATGCGAATTTCTTATACGCTTAGTAGCGATGCGTATGTTCACGACGGCGGGATGTGATGCGAACGGATCTAGCGATCGTGCAATCGTGCGACGTCTATTGTCTCGTTTTGTTTCGGACTCATATTCCAGAACTTTATAGAGGGGATGCAGCATGAATGTGTTGTCTATTCTTGTGGTCGAAGACGACGAAGGCCTACAGAACCTGCTTCGGCGACTGCTCACTCGGGAAGGCCATCGGGTCACGGTTGTCGGAAGTGGGCAGGAGGCTCTTCGTGTGGTCCAAGAAATTCCCGTGCATGTGCTGATGGCGGATCTGAAACTGCCTGATATCGATGGCGTGGCGGTCCTCGAGCGTGTCCTCCAGATCGACGCCAAGGTGCTCGGAATTATGATGAGCGGGTATGGCTCAATTGACTGTGCCGTCAAGGCCATGAAGGCCGGAGCCGTCGACTTTCTGACGAAACCATTTGAGAACGAAGGTGTCGTCGCCTCGATCAACAAAGCCTTGGAGGTGCAGCGCTGTCGGAATTCCGCACAATTATCACGGAAGGCCGTCCGGGAGCACTATCGGCTCAAGCAGTTTGTCGGCACGAGTGAACCGATCCGGCGTGTCATCGAGTTTGTGACGAAGGTTGCAGACTGCGACAGCACCGTCCTGATCCAAGGAGAGAGTGGAACGGGGAAGGAATTAGTCGCGCGGATGCTGCATTTCCATGGCGAGACGAAAGACCGCCCGCTCGTTCCGGTCAATTGTGGCGCGATTCCTGAGAATCTGCTCGAGTCTGAGCTGTTCGGACATGAGAAGGGGGCGTTTACCGGCGCAGCACATGCGCGAATTGGCCGTTTCGAGTTGGCCCATGGCGGGACCATCTTCCTCGATGAAATTGGTGAGTTAAGTCTCGGGTTGCAAGTGAAGTTGCTTCGAGTGCTGCAAGAGAGGTCGTTTGAACGAGTGGGAGGCACGAGAACGATCGATGTGGATGTTCGCGTCATTGCGGCGACGAATCAGGATCTCGAGTTGGCCGTGCAGCAGAAGCGTTTTCGGGAGGATCTGTATTATCGCCTGAATGTCATCCCGGTTACCGTTCCACCGCTGAGAGAACGACGAAGCGATATCCCGGAACTCGTACGCCATTTCTTGGCGCGATTGAATCACGGCAAGCAGGTGGCTTCGACCGGCTGTTCCACGGATGCCATGGCTCGGTTGATGGACTATCATTGGCCAGGAAATATTCGAGAGCTGGAGAATATGATTGAACGCCTCGCAGTGCTGAGTCAATCGGGAACGATCGAAGTATCGGATTTGCCGGAGCGTCTTCAGCGCCGTCCGATCGCGGCTGAACAGATGACACCCCATCTGATCAGCTTTAGCGATCAAGGGGTGAACTTGTCCCAAGAGATCGAACAGTTTGAAAATCGATTAATCGTCGGCGCGCTTCGACAAGCCAATGGGATTACGAGCAAGGCGGCGCAGTTGCTCCAAGTAAACCGCACAACCTTAGTTGAGAAGATGAAACGAAAAGGGTTTGCTCCGAAGAATCAGGGATGCCCTGCCTTCTAGCCGTATCATCTGGACGCGCTCATTCCCAGATCTTCAGGCGAGAGACAAAGCGCGGACTATCTTCTCTCTCCCATCCTGCAGCTCGCTCCTTGTCCGGAGTTCAGACGATTATCCCACGAACCGTTATGCATCATGTGAACGTCACGCTCCCGTTCGTCAATCGATTGACGAACACAGTGGCGATGCGTCGGATGTTTGACGAGTTTAAGCACGACATCGCGCGCCTGTTGAAAGTTCTCTCATCTGGCACACAGTTATTCACTCGATGTGAAGGGCATGGAAATTGCTGAACCTGATTGTGTCTATGAGAAGAAGCGTGACATATATGTTGTTGGCCTTGTATGTGTGCGCGCAGAGTGTTGCCTGGCATGTCGCCTGTGCAGCTGGACCGCACTCATCGTCGGCGACACCTCCAGAAGGGAGTTCGCGAACAGTCTCTCCACGGATCGCATTGCCTGATGATGGGCCCATCTATGATCGAACCATGGAAGGGCCTGGCGTCGCACAATTCCAAGAAGCGGTGAAGGCCTTTACTCGTGGGCAGTATGCGGCGGCTCGCGTAGGATTTTCAGCGCTTGACACACTTGATTCCTCCAGTCCGCTGATCCCTCCCATGAAGGCGTTCTTAGCTGAACTCACACTGCTTGAACACCCTTCAGACCATGCGCGAGGAGAGGCGGTTACGCTCTATCGCGGCATCATTGGCTCATACCCGAAGAATCCCAATGCGTTCCGGGCACACTGGCGGGTCGGTGACTTGTATGCGGACATGGGATGGCTCAGAGATGCCGTGACCGCGTATGAATATGCGCTTTCCCGCGAGCTGCCTCGTCATGATGCGGATCGGACGTTGCTCGCGTTGGGGAGCGTACTCGGGGAGCTGGGACGATTGGCAGAAGCTGAGCGGGCATTCGGTGTGGTTCGGGAACGCGCGGTTGACGATCGTCTTGTCGTGAGGGCCACGTTGGATCAGGCCAACGTCCTGTATGCCCAGCAACGCAAGCGAGATGCATTACCACTGTACGATTTTTTGTATCGGCGTTGGCCGAATACACTGAAATACAATCCTGATGCCTTGCAGCAGTATGGCGATGCCCTTTTTGACAATCAGGAGCTGAAAAGAGGCCGTGAAATCGATCTGCTCCTGTTTAACCTCTTTCCGTCGCACCGACATGCGGGAACGGTTCTCGTCCGTCTTGGAGACAGTCATAGCCGACTTGGTCTGCACACACCGGCAGAGCTCTTTTACAACGTCGCTCAGGCAGAATATGGAGATACGGCGGCAGCGGTTGTTGCCCGCATGCGCTTAGCACGGAATGAACAGGAAATTGCGGCGTCGGCAGGAGAGAGCTTATTGCGTAAGAAGGTGGAAGGCATAATGAGGGGGAGCAGCCCATCGTATTTGGAGTCATCAGAGGGCGAAAGGCTGTATAAGGCGATCGCTCTCAGTCACCAGGGTGACATGCTCGGCAGCGAGGCGCTCGTTCGCTTGGCGGAGCACTATGAATTGCGCGGTGACCCACCACGCGCTATCCAGGTGTATCAAGACGTCACTCGTCGGGCGGGTGTCGTTGCGCATGATCCATGGCCGTCTGCGGCGGGGCTCCATCTGGCCGCGATCTTAAAACCCCAGTTGGAAACGGCTATCAAGAACAAGAACGATGTTCAGGTGCTCACGCTCTTTCATAGTCACGGGCGGGATCCGGAGCAACATTATGCCGGGACACAGACATTACTGGAGGTGGCCGACACGCATCGCCGGCTTGGTTTTTCACCTGAAGCCGTGCGACTTTATCAAACATTGGTTCGCAATCGGAAGGTGGCTTCGCTCCACGAGGCGGCGCTCGCCGGCTTGGGAGAAAGTTATTTGGACCAGTCTGACCCTGAGGCCGCCAGGAACGTATTTGAAAGTTTCCGGCTTCACTATCCCAAGAGCGTACGCTCTACGCGAGTCTCGAGCCAATTGACGACGGCCATGCTGGAGCAGGGAGACCGTCGAAGTGCCATCCGTATCATGCGGCGCTGGACGCGGGCGCATCCCCATGATCCCGCGCATCGTTGGATGTATGTGGCCCTTGCGCGGGCGTTGGCGGAAGATCAGAAACAAGAGGAGGCCGCCGCGGCATTCGAGGAAGCATTGAAACACAACGCACTCAATAGGCCTCAGGATCTTCGACGGTATGCCGACCTACTGTTGCAACTGAACAAGCCTGAACGTGCCACGGATCTTTACCGACAGGTACTGAAGTCCAGACCTGATCCCATGGAGACTGAGTGGGCGCAGGTACAGATCATGCTCAATTTAGGGGGCAAGAACCGTACAGATGGTCGCTCAACGGGTGAGCGTGCGGACACGGTATTTCAAGACCCGCTATTACAACGTGCTGCTGGTGCCATGCAGATAGGTCTCAAGTCGGCCATTGGGGATACAGGGAGATAACCTCATGAATGCACACCATGCCGTCGTGACCACTGATAGCGATTTATTGCACCAGGCGTTTCAGAGTTTCGACGATGCCGCTGTGACCTTGCAACAGTCCTATCAGACGTTGACCACTCGATTGGAACAGCTTGATGTCGAACTGGCCGATCGCAACGAGGCGCTTGGAAAAAATTTGCGCGTCAATGAAGAACTGCGTGAGCATTTGACGGCGATTGTCGAGTCCCTCTCGACGGGTTTACTGGTGATGGATATCGAAGGAGTAATTACACGGTGTAACCAAGCGGGTGAGCAACTCCTCGGGCTGCCGCGTGAGCAGATTGTCGGCTGCTCCTTAGTCGCCTGCCTCAAGGACGCCCAACTGGACGGTGATGTGTATCCCCTGACGACGCGACAGGGCGCGGCCGTGTCGCTCTCCCAACGCGCCCTGCACACGAGCGAAGGACGTCATGCCGGACGTGTTCTCCTGATTCAGGATGTGACGGCGGTTCGAGAACTGGAGGATCGGCTGCAGCGCCGTAATCGGTTGGCGGCCATGGGTGAGATGGTCGGGCGGATTGCTCACGAAATTCGGAATCCCCTTGGCAGTATCGAACTGTTTGCATCGATGTTGCGCCGTGATTTGCACGGCCTTCCTTCACTGCGTGGATACGCGGAACATATCTCATCGTCTGTTCACATGATGAATCGTCTCTTGACCAATCTCTTGCTCTATACCAAACCCGATTGCTCACATGGGGAGTGGCATGAGACGGAAGGACTGATGGTCGATGCATTGACGCTGGCGGCCCATGCTGTTGCACAGACCAAAATCGACATTCGTTTGGATGTGAATCCTCATGCATCTCGGATGTGGTGCGACGCGGGGCAAATGAAACAAGTGCTCTTGAACGTAATTCTCAACAGTATCCATGCCATGTCAGGTGGCGGAACGCTGACCCTATCGGCAACCCTCACAGAGGAGCAGACGCCAGGAAGGGCGGCGTTTCGTCTTTCGGTCTCAGATACCGGCGTCGGCATTCCTGCTGCAGAGCGATCAAGAATATTCGATCCATTTTTCACCACACGGGACGAAGGAACGGGGCTCGGGTTAGCCATCGTCCACGCGATTGTTGAAGGGCATCGGGGACGGATCGACGTTGAGAGCGTGGAAGGGCGCGGTACGACGTTAACGATGGTGTTCCCGCATCCTTGCGAAGACAATCGCACCGAGAGGCGAACATTGACTGCGCGTGATTGTGGAGGTGAGGCCGACAACCCCATCATGATCGACGCGCACCACTTTATTAAAGAGGAGGCCTCTGCATGAGCGAACAGGACACAAGAGGTCATGTGTCGGATATTCCTGAGCAAGCCGAGCGTGTGTTGATCGTCGATGACGATTCATCCATGAGGACCGCCCTCATGGAGTCTGTCCGTCGTTTGGGCTTTGACGTGCAAGGTGCGATCGATGGCGCCGAGGCCGTGGACCGTGTCGGTCGCTACAAGCCCTGGCTGGTGGTGACCGATCTGAAGATGCCGCGTCTTGGAGGGCTGGATCTGATCAAAGAGATCAAATGCCGTTCGCCGCACACATTGATGGTGTTGATGACCGCATACGGGACTGTGGAGACGGCCGTGGAGGCGATGAAATACGGCGCGAGCGACTATATTCTCAAACCATTTTCCACTGATCTGCTTGAGCGGGTGATTGCCAATCTGAAAGCCCGCGGCGTGGATGCCTCAACGCTGCCATCTGAGCCGATCGATCAGCGGTCTATTCTGACGCAAGACCCGGGCATGGTCCGCCTGCTCAGTACGGTTGAGGGGGTTGCCGCAAGTCAAGCAACTGTTCTCATCAATGGAGAAAGCGGCACCGGAAAAGAATTGCTGGCCCGTTTCATCCATAGCAGAAGCCCTCGTGCCCATCGTCCATTTATTGCGGTGAATTGCGCGGCGTTGCCGGACGGGCTTCTGGAAAGTGAATTGTTTGGTCATGAACGGGGAGCGTTCACCGGAGCCATCATGAAGAAAATCGGCAAGTTCGAGATGGCCCATACCGGCACGTTGCTTCTGGATGAAATCAGTGAAATGAACATGGGTTTACAGGCCAAGTTGCTCCGTGTGATTCAGGAGCGAGAAGTGGATCGAGTGGGAGGCCGAGAACCTGTCTCAGTCAACATTCGGGTCATTGCCACGACTAACCGGTCGCTCTACCACGAAGTGGAACAGGGACGGTTTCGGGAAGACTTGTATTATCGTTTGAATGTGTTTCCTATCACCGTGCCTCCGTTGCGGGAGAGGTCCGCCGATATTTCGTTGCTCGCAAGACATTTCGTGACAGCCTCTGCAGCACGGAATGGGCTCCCGATACCGATAGTGTCGGCGGAGACATATGCGACGCTTCAGGACAGACGATGGAAAGGAAACGTGCGCGAGCTGGAGAACGTCGTGGAACGTGCTGTGCTGTTGGCCGGAAATGGCCCGATCCTTCCAGGCCACGTGTTATTGGAGTGCGGCAGCCAGCCGGTGATCCCCGCCGCAATCTCAACGGTACCGCAACCGTCCGGCAATGGGTCGCTGTGGGAAATGGAACGGGACTTGATATTCCAAACTCTGGCGCGAGTGAGGGAGAATCGCACTCATGCGGCAAAGGAATTGGGGATCAGTATTCGCACGTTGCGGAACAAGCTTCGAGAGTATCGGGAGACCAATTGCCGGGCTTCCGCATGATCCGGCCATTCATCCAGGCGTGGGGAGAAAGTATCCGGCATGTATTGCCGATGGGCAGAGATAAGTCATATGAGGTCGTCGGCAGTCTTTATTGCATAGTGTCTCGATGACTGCCGGCAATGGCATTACGATTGCAATGGTATCGCTAGTCCGACAACCCGAGGAGGCATCACATGACGATTTTTGATCGCACCATGCAATTGCTCCATCGCACGCTGGATTTGCGCGAAGCCAGACAGCGGGTGATTGCCTCTAATATCGCGAACGAAGAAACGCCTGGCTATCGAGCCGCCGATCTCAATTTTCAGGATTCCTTGCAATCTGCGCAGCGCGGGAGGAGTCCGGTCGCACTTGCTGTTACTCGGAGTAGTCATATCGGTCCTCGCGGAGATTCGTTCCAGCGGGTCATGGGAAAGCTCGGCCCCGTGCCTGCGGGGGACCTGCCTTTGGATGCCAACTCGGTGAACATCGAACTGGAGATGGCGAAAATGTCGGATAACGCTATGCAGTACAATGTTGCCGCAGACCTGCTCGCGAGGAAGTTTCGAGGGTTACTCAATGCCATCCGCGAGGGGCGATAATCAATAGCCGTCAGCCTTCAGCCGTCAGCAAGAAGTTGATGGCTGAGAGCTGATCGCTGATAGCAAGGAGGTTGACCATGGAAATGACCGACAGCATGGCGGTGTCCGTTACAGCCTTAGATGCACAACGTCAGCGGCTCAACGTGATCTCCAGCAATCTGGCGAACGCACAGTCCACGCATACGCCAGGAGGCGGTCCGTATAAGCGTCGAGATGTCGTGTTCCAATCCACGCCGGTCGCCAGCCCATTCCAAAAAGCGTTTCGTCAGGTGTCGACGGGGCCAGGGGCTCACGCGCTCGATGGCGTGAAGGTGCTGCGCGTGCAGGAAGATAGAAGGCCCGGGCAGGTGATCTACGATCCGCGCCATCCGGATGCCGATAAGAAAGGCTTCGTCAAGATGCCGAACATCAACGTCATGGAAGAAATGGTGAACATGATGGGAGCATCCCGCTCCTACGAAGCCAATGTGCAAGCGATCAATGCGACACGCGCCATGTGGAATAAGGCGCTGGAGATTGGGAGGTAGTCGTGGATCAGATTAAGGCAATCACATTCCCAACCGTGCCGTTGGTGGATAATGCTGGAGCTTCCCATGTAGCCGGTGGCGCGTCCTCAAGCGGGTTTATGAATACGCTGCAGCAGGCGATCAGTAAGGTCAACGACATTCAATTGGAAGCAGGACAGGCGACCCAGGCGCTGATGACCGGCCAGACACAGAATATCCATCAGACGATGGTGGCGTTGCAGGAAGCCGATGTGTCCTTCCAACTGATGATGCAAATCAGGAACAAGCTGGTGTCGGCATACGAAGAAATTCAACGGATGCAGATTTAATCGGATGCTGAAAAAGCCCGCCAGCAGCGTTCTCGCATCGTGCAGACCCTCAACGTACCCAGAGGGTACGCCTCGGGCCTGCACTCGCTGCGGCCTTGCTGAACGGCCTTTTTGAGCACCCGTTTTCTGATATGTGCAATGTTAGCTAGCCAGGAGTAGGTTCGTATGCTGTCAAAATTTTCCATTAATCAGCGCATGATTATTCTGGTTGCGCTTGCCGGCTCTGTTGCCGGCCTTATCGCGCTTGCGTTATGGACGCAACAGCCTGATATGCAGGTGCTGTTCACGAACCTCAATCCTGAGGATGCGGCGGGGATTGTCGATAAGCTGAAAGAAACGAAAGTCCCATATGAGACGACCGGCGGCGGCGCCACGGTGCTTGTTCCTAGTGCACAAGTTCATGAGTTGCGGTTGCAGTTGGCGACCCAGGGCCTTCCCCATGGGGGTGGAGTGGGTTTTGAAATCTTCGATCGATCATCGATCGGCATGTCCGATTTCGTTCAGAAACTCAATTATCGTCGCGCACTGCAAGGCGAATTGGCTCGGACGATTGCCCAAATGCCGGAGATTGAACGAGCCCGCGTTCACCTCGCCACTCCGGAGCGGCGCTTGTTCTCGAATGAAGAAAATCGGGCGCGGGCGTCGGTTGTCGTGTCGTTGCGGAATGGGCAAGCACTCGCGAAGACCCAAGTGAATGGGATCGTCCATCTGGTGTCGAGCAGCGTCGAGGGTCTCCAAGTCAAGGATGTCACGGTGGTGGATGGCCATGGACGGCTCCTTTCATCGGCCGCTGGAGGCGACGATGCTGCGGGGCTGACCGGCTCTCAGCTGGAATACCAGCGAACGGTTGAAAAGGATATCGAAACCCGCATCCAAACGATGTTGGAACGAATCGTCGGGGTGAATAAAGCCGTAGTGCGGGTGTCCAGCATTCTCGACTTTCGTAAAGTGGAAACGACTGAAGAGAAATACGATCCGAACAGTCAAGTCGTTCGAAGCGAACAGCGAGGTCAGGAAAAGGCTAATGGGGTCAACGGTGTATCCGGCGGTGTGCCAGGTGTCCAGTCGAATGTCCCGGAAGGGGCGGCCCAAGAGCCGGCTCAAACGAGTTCGAGTGCGAATCAGACCAAGAACGAAACCGTGAATTATGAAATCAGCCGGACC
The DNA here is from genome assembly GCA_963748375.1 of uncultured Nitrospiraceae bacterium. Lineage (GTDB taxonomy): Bacteria > Nitrospirota > Nitrospiria > Nitrospirales > Nitrospiraceae > Palsa-1315. The sequence continues at coordinate 214,330 of CAVVIR010000008.1, read as the reverse complement.
GTCTCTCGAGTCGTTGAATCTACCGGCAGCATCAAGCAACTTTCCGTGGCGGTGTTGGTGGATGGGATGTACGAAGGCGGCAAGGCCTCCGAGGGTGAGAAAACGTCAACCAGCGTGGCGAAGAAGTATGTGGCACGATCTGAAGAGGACATGAAGCGTATCGAGGAGATCGTCAAAAAAGCCATGGGTTATTCAGCGGACCGGCAGGATCAAGTCCAAGTGACCAACGTGCAATTCGACATTGCGACGGAAGAACCTCCCGCGCAAGGGGTCGAGGCCGCAGCAGAGCCGGCCAATTCCTTTACTCCCTATATTCGTTATGCGGTTGGGGGAGGGCTCTTCCTTCTCATCCTCTTCATGGTAGTACGTCCTCTGATGGCTATGCTGGGGACGACGGGGCAACCGGCTGAAGGGGTCACCACGCCGCAGTTGCCCGCTTCGGTGAGTCAGGTCGAAGCGTCAATAGCAGGAGGAAAGCCCCGCGCACAGATCGTCGATATGGCGCGTGGTAATCCTGATGCCGCGACGATGGTCGTCAAGCAATGGTTGAAAACCAGCTAGTAGTTTGTTGACAAACGAGATGGCATCACCGGAAATGACACCTCGTCTGAGATCACTGACGGAAGCTGAATGGACTGCAGGCTGTTCAGAAAGGCCGTCCAGCAAGGCCGCAGCGAGCGAAGAGGCGGGGAGGTACCATCCGCACTTTGTGTGGCCGTTCGCCCGTAGAATGAATCTTGGCGAACGGAAAATACCTTCCAGTGCTTCTGAGTCTCTGAGCGACGCGAGAACGCCGCTGGCGGGCTTTGTCAACAGCCTGCTAGTAAGGCGTATGTAGCGATGGCTATCCAACTGAGCGGCGAGCAAAAGGCGGCCATTCTCCTGAAAGCCATTGGAGAAGAGGCTGCGGCGTTGGTGATGAAGGGCCTTGACCCGAAGGAGATCCGCCGATTGGGAGCCTCCATGCACGCGACGGCGAATATCACCAGAGAAGAAGAATCGATCGTCATCGATGAATTTGAGAAGGCCAGTGCCACCGGTCAGGTGACGTTTCGCGGAAGCGAATACATCAAAACCATTCTCTCCAAGGCGCTCGGTCCTGAAAAAGCCAACCGTATGCTCGAGTCTATGACCAGCAAGGTGTATCCGGGACTTGACGCGATGAAATGGGTCGACGCCAAGGCCGTCTCAGCCATGATTAGGACCGAGCATCCCCAGACGATCTCCGTGATCCTGGCGCACATGGAACCGGATCAGGCCGGCGTGGTCATGGCAGACTTACCCGACGCGCTTCGATCTGATGTCGCCTTGCGTCTTGCGACCATGGAGGATTTGCAGCCAAGTGTGCTCGAAGAACTCAGTGACGCATTGCAGCATTCACTCATCGCCAGTACCGGCGCTCGCGCAACAAGCGTAGGAGGTGCTGAGGCGGTCGCCAATATTCTGACAACCCTCAATAAAGCTACGGAGGGGAACATCATGTCGAAAATTGCCGAACGCGATCAACAATTGGCCGATACGATCCGTGGGTTGATGTTCGTCTTCGATGACCTGGTCAAACTGGATGACCGTGGGATGCAAGAGCTGATGAAAGAGGTCAGTAAAGAGGATCTTCCAGTGGCATTGCGAGGAGCGAGTCCTGAAACCAGAGACAAGTTCCTGAAAAATATGTCGAGTCGGGCGGCGGAAATGTTGAAAGACGACATGGAATCGAGAGGCCCGGTGAAGGTGGCAGATGTGGAGAAAGCGCAGCAGAATATTCTCAAGGTCTGCCGAAAGCTGGAAGAGGAAGGACGGATTGTCATTGCTGGTGGAGCGGAGGCGATGCTGTAAATGGAACGGGCTTCGACCGGTCATACAGCACTCGCCCAGCCATCAGTCAGTCGCAACGGTCAACGAGATAGTTCTATTCTCGTTGTTGATGATGAGGCGGCGATTCGGGATCTATTGGTGAAGCTGTTGGAGTCGGCAGGACATCGCGTGCGTGCGGTTGGGTCGGCACGGGAAGCCTGTGCGGCACTCAAGGCGTCTCCTGTTTCACTTCTAATCACCGACGTCAAATTGCCGGATCAAGATGGTCTTGCATTGCTCCAACAAGCCTGTGAGCTCGATCACCGTATGATGGGCCTGGTGATGACCGGGTACGGCACGGTTGATCTGGCAGTTCAGGCGATGAAGGCAGGGGCGGCAGAGTTTCTGATGAAGCCGTTTGAAAACGATGCGGTACAGCTGATTGTGAATCGTCTTCTTGATCTCTATCACCTGCGCTCGGAGAATACGGTCCTCAAGCAGGCAGTGATTCGCGCCTCCGGGGTTCGCTGCCGCAGTCTGGCGTTGACCGACTTTGGCACTGGTGATCGGTTTATCGGTGACCAGGGCCCCTCAGACTACGATCAAGGCATTGCGGAAGGTGAGCGTCGAGCCGATGCACGAGTCGCAACAGCCAGGCTGCAGGAGCAGAGCTTGTTGGCCAATGCGGTTCGGCGTTTCGATGACACGCGAACATCATTGTATCAGACCGTCGAAAATGATGTGACGGCGCTGGCCTTCAGTTTAGCGACCCGTATTCTACGCGAGACGATGATGGAACGGCAGGATGCGGTCATCACCTTGTTGAAGTCGGCTTTGGCGACGGTTCGTGAAGCGGGGGTTGTCACTGTGCGAACACATCCCTCCGATGCTCAGGTCCTCGAATCGGCTCGTGCGGAGTTGTGCCGAGACCGGCCTCCAGATTTTACGTTGCATGTCGAAGGCGATTCATCGCTCTCCCGGGGGAGTTGTATCGTTCAAACCACGAACCGACTGATTGATGCCTCGCTAGACCAGCAATTGCTGCGGCTCGGAGAGGTGTTGCAAAAGCGAGGGCGCCGTGAATCTCGTTGATCTCATTGAGCGGACAGATCCGCTGGTGGTCTCAGGCCGTGTGGCGCAGGCCGTGGGGATTGTGATCGAAGGCTATGGCCCGATGACATCGGTCGGGGAGTTGTGCGACGTCACACGTGAGGATGGAGAGGGAACCATACCGGCTGAAGTAGTGGGGTTTCGTGGGGATCGTGTGTTGCTGATGCCGCTCGGTGAAATGCGGGGGATCGGTCCCGGCAGCCGGCTGCTTATGCGGGGGCATTGCGCGTCGGTCTCGGTCGGCCCGCAGCTGCTCGGTCGTGTGCTCAATGGACTTGGTGAGCCATTGGATGGGCGAGGCTCTCTCATGACCGAACAGCGATATCCGTTGCATGCCGCGCCGATCAATCCTTTGAAACGAGCGCGTATCGCGCAGCCGCTCGATCTGGGTATCCGGGCGATCAATGCCTGCCTGACATGCGGTCGTGGGCAGAAGGTTGGAATTTTTGCCAGTTCCGGTGTCGGGAAAAGTGTGTTACTTGGGATGATCAGCCGCTACACCAAAGCCGACGTCAACGTCATTGCTCTCATTGGCGAACGAGGACGTGAAGTCAACGAATTCCTCGAGCGCGATTTGACCCCTGAGGCGCTCAGCCGCTCGGTGGTCATTGTGGCGACGTCGGACCAGCCACCCTTAGTACGATTACGCGGTGCGTTCATTGCGACGGCGATTGCCGAGTACTTTCGCGACTGCGGCAGGCAGGTTCTCCTGATGATGGATTCACTGACTCGCCTGGCTCATAGCCAACGCGAAGTCGGACTCGCGATCGGGGAGCCGCCAACCACAAAGGGGTATACTCCCTCCGTCTTTACCATGTTGCCCAAGCTGTTGGAACGAGTCGGGACCAGTTCCGGTTCTGGCGCGATTACGGGGCTCTATACTGTGCTCATGGAGAGTGAAGAACTCTCCGATCCCATCGCGGAATCGGTCCGGTCGATCTTGGATGGCCACATTGTGCTCTCGAAGCAGTTGGCCGCGCGCAATCATTTCCCGGCAATCGATCTCCTGAACAGCACCAGCCGCGTCATGAAAGATATCGTGGGGCGGGATCACTATGCCGCGATCAGGTCCATGATCGAGCTCCAAGCCCGGTACCAACAATCTGAGGATCTCATTCTGCTTGGAGCCTATAAGGCCGGCACCAATGGCGACCTCGACAAAGCCGTAAGGGCTCAAGATGGGATTAATGCGTTTCTTCGTCAGGACATTGAGCAATCGGTGTCCATCGGCGCCTCGATTCAAGACTTGCTCGCTCTGATGAAGTCGATAGGATGAAGCTTGATGTGTTGCGGCGGTACCGAGCACAGCTGGAAGAGGTCGTGCGGATGGACCTGTTTCGTCTGCGGCAGGAGCTTCAGGATGCAGAAGCGCGCACTCGTCTGTTGGACGAGCAGATGAAACACACGGCAGATGCGTATCTGGCCAAGACTGGTCGAGGGGTCGTATTGGAAGAATTCCTGGTGCGGCAGTCTATGCTGACTGCCGAGGTATCGAATCTGTCGGCGGCGATGCAAATGGAACGGCATCTCCGTGAGGCAGGGGATCAGAAGCAGGATGAATTGCGAGAAGCCATGCAAGATCGCCGCACCCTCGATCGTTTGGCCGAACGCATACGGCAACAGCAGCGTCACATGCAGCACAAAGTCGAGCAAATGGAAATGGATGAGGCGGCACGACGTGCGAGCGTGATGTGATGATATCGACACCCATGCATAGGCATTCACGTCATCAGTCTCACGGCAGCGGCGCCATGGCATCGATTCGTGCGGCAAAGACGATGTCGCTTTCCGGTCTATGGGGCAGCGGGATGTGCTGTATCGGTGCCGGAATGACGGTCATCATCGTGCTGTCATGGACAACGGTTCAACTCGCGCACGCTTCGGCTGATCAAGGAGCGGAACCTCTTTCTATGCCTGCCAAGGGTGTTTCGTCGGGAACCGAGTCACCGACACCGGCAGCTGAACCGGTCCAAGGGCCGGCGCTCACTGTGCCGGAGGAAATGGTTGCCATGTTCCAGCAACGGAAAAAGGACTTGGACCATCGAGAAAACACGGTTCGGGAGTCAGAGGGGAAGCTCGCGATTCTCAAAACTGAAGTTGAGCAGATCTTGAGCAAAGTCGAGGCTGTAGAACAGCGTCGCCTTGGACAGGACAAAGGTGGCGTGGGGCAACAAGCGTCAGCCGGTAAACAAGCCTCTGACGTTCGTGCGCAGCAACTAGGGCAGCTGGTAAAGATGTATGAAAGTATGCCTGCCGAGGAGGCCGCTGAGCGCATCGAGCGAATGACCAATCGGAAGGCGTTGGAGATTCTCCGTCTCCTGAAGAGCAAATCGGCTGGAGCCATTTTGGCACAGGTAAAAGTCGATCGCGCGGCTAAGTTGAGCGAAGAGTTTCTCAGCACTCCATAGAAACCTGCCCAATAGGCCGTTAGGCCGTTCTAATACGGAGGATGATGCGCAGACGTCTTGAGTATTCTCGACTCTGACACGCCCTCTTCCTTCCGTCGGTGCGGAAAAATTTTCCTGCCCACCCTGCATCTTCTTCCCTGTTTACTCCCCATCAACTCTCGATCCCTGCGCTAACCCTACGCCGGATGGCATATCCGGTGATTCTTGAGTTGGCATGGAGCTTGAACATACCGTGACCAGTATTCAGATCTTGTTTGCGCGAATTAACGGGCTGTCCCTCACTATGGATATTGAGATACGTTCTCCATCAGCCGACCGTTCCGGCGCTTCATTAAATGTGAGCGCATTAAGCGAGAAAGGTCAGCTCCAACAGCCTGCGCAGAGCGGAACCTTTTCTGCGACTCTCAAAGATGCAGCGCAGAATATTTCCAGGGAGAAGGCTTCCGAATACTCCGAATCAGACGATCCGATTGAGCCAATCCCATCACCCGACGCCGAGAAGCAGCCTGTCATCGCCTTAGTGATGGAGGGCACGCTGGCGGCTACTTCCCTCGCACCCGACCTTCAGGTGGTGTCTTCTCCAGAAGCCGGCCACGCCGCACGCACACAGAATGTTCAACGCTCCTCTTTGCCTGGCGTTGAGTCGGTCCTCCCCCTGTCCCAGAATGCGAGTCAGGTCGAGATTCAAGGAGCTGCGGCTGAGGGGCAAAAAGGCGCTGTGTCCGAGGCGGTATCGCCTACGAGAGCGGATGGGTTTAGTGGTTCGGTACTGCAGCCTACTATCGTTCCTGGGCAGTCGGGTGAAGCACCTGCGATGACGCCGAAGCAAACGGTCTCACAAACCACGGGCGACTCACCTGTCTGGAGTGGTCGTGTCGCTCAAGCCGACTTTTCTTTTGGCCCCATCAATCAGCCGTCCAGTCACTCGCTTGCTCCCAGCACATTGCCACAGGACTCCCCGATTTCCGATCAAGGGACAATTCCTCTCATGGAACACCAAGAGGCGAGGAATGTCCTTGCCGCAGCTTATGCGAATGGAGGGGGGCAGTCGCTTGAGCGGCCGGGGACAGGTATTCAGCCATCGGCGGTTATCCAAGAACAGGAGGCTGAAGAGACGACATTGCTAGGGCAACCGCTCACGGTCCCTGTGGTTGGAGACAGTGAGGGGAGGGGGCAAGATCCATTCGGGGCGGATGCACAGGGAACAGAAGGAGGGGCCTTCTTTCATGAAATGGACAGTGGGGCTTCGGAATTGGCAACGCACGAGACTCAGTCCTCTTTCTTCAACGGCCAATTTGCATCAGCGCGGCAGGCACAGTCGTCGGTAAATGGAGAGAGAGTCTCTGCTCTGTCGCCACCGGTGGATCAGCTCAAGACGGCGCAGGCACCTCTTGGGGAGGCGCATGTCGAAAATATCACTTCGGCATCTGGAAAGGCTCAGACTGTCCATCTGGAACTTCCATCTCATAACTCTGGCCCACTCAGCGTGCGGATCTCCATGACGGATCAGACGGTGCATACACAGTTCACCACCGATCGAAACGATCTTGGCGCACTCCTGTTCATGCGACAGGATCAGCTTCAGCAAAATCTGGCGAAGTCTGGGCTGGAACTCGGTCAGTTTCAAGTACACATCGATCAGCAGGGCAGGCAAGAGGCGTTGCCCGACCGGCAATCGCGACGAAATGGTGGAGGGTTTGAGCAGCAGCCGGCGCCACAGGACCATCATCAGCAAGCCCAAGATCGGGATCGACCCGCTCATCGACCCTCACGTGCGTTGAGTTTGTTTGCATAGCGGTGGAGATGTTCACAGATATCGTATGTAACGAAAGGACAGAGTCATGATCGACTTCGCGGCGATAAACAATTCAACGACGAAGACCTCCACGTCGACGACCGGCCCAAAAGAACTCGGCCAGGACGAGTTCTTGAAACTTCTCGTCACCCAGCTCCAGTATCAGGACCCGCTCAAACCTCTCGAAAACCAGGATTTCATTGCGCAGACGGCGCAGTTTAGTCAACTGAACCAGATGACCGACCTCGTCAGATTGATGAAGCGGAGCGTTGAACTACAGGAATCAACCCTCGCGTCAAGTCAGAAGCCAAGTGTGCAACAGGTGTAGAGGAGCAGGCGCGACCTATATCGGTCGGAGGAGAGACAAGTATAAGTCGGTTGTTGGGTCATTACACTGAGTAAAGGAGGCGGATTATGGGAATTTTGACCTCAATGTTTTCGGCTGTCAGCGGACTCAATACATACGGGAATGCCATGTCCGTGATTGGGAACAATATTGCGAACGTGGGGACGGCGGGGTTCAAGTCGAGCCGCGCGTCATTTGCCGATCTGGTCTCGGCTTCGATTGGCGGTGGGGCGACGACCGGTCAGGTCGGATTGGGGGTGTTTCTGAACGATGTGCAGACGAGTTTTGTCCAGGGTTCCCTCTCTAATACAGGAAACACCCTGGACTTGGCGATCGATGGAAATGGGTTTTTCAATGTGCGCGATGCTGCGGGAACGGTGTCTTATTCTCGCGCCGGGCAATTTGAAGTCAACAACCTTGGAGAGATTGTGGACCCGAGCGGTCGATTCTTGCAAGGCTATCAAGCATCGGCGACGGGAGTCATCTTAGGGACCGTTGGAAATATTACGTTATCCACAGCCACGATCGCTCCACAGGCCACCAGTACAGCGGTGTGGAAGCCAATCTCAACGCAGCCTCCACCGTTCCGGCGGCAGCGTTCGACCCAAACGATGCGACGACGTACAACTTTTCAAATGGTATGACCATCTACGATTCGCTCGGAGCGCAGCATCAGCTTCGGTTGTTTTATGTGAAATCCGCGGCGAATACCTGGAATCTCCATTCTCAGATCGACGGCGGCGCCACGACGGCGCAAACAAACTTAGTATTCAACTCAAGCGGCGTCCTGACAGGAGGCGGAGCACAAACATTTTCATTACCCATCACCGGCGGGGCGGCCACGCCATTGAGTGTGGCGATGGATTTCTCAAACATCACGCAATTTGGGTCTGCGTCGAGTTTGACCGACCAAACTCAAGATGGGTTTACCGCCGGATCGTTTCAGAGTCTATCGATTGACTCGGAGGGACGAGTCGTGGCGCAGTTCACCAATGGACAAACGAGGACCCTTGCCCAGATTGTGCTGAGCCGATTTACGAATCCGAATGGATTGACACGATCCGGTGAAAACGGGTTCGCCGCGACCATAGACTCAGGCGCGCCGCTGGACGGGGCTCCGACGAATAATGGGTTGGGGCGGCTCATTTCCCAAACCATCGAGCAGTCCAATGTCGATCTCGGAAAAGAATTTGTCGATATGATCATCACACAGCGGGCGTTTCAAGCAAACTCCCGCGTCATTACCACGAGCGATGAGATGATATCGGAATTGGTGAATCTGAAACGGTAGTCGCGTCCGCGAGTCCTCTCCTGAGGGATGATCGGGGTGCCATGTTGTGGCACTCCGGTCATCGTTCCCTTTTCCCCTGCACCCCGGTGTTCGGCGTCATTTAATTGACATCGTCAAGCCTCTGGCGGGATCGCCTCTCGTTTCGCTGCTATAGGTGAGGGCATTGCTACGCCAGATGGGCTGTTCTGATTGATGCGTCATCCTTGTCACGGTGAGATCGATGGCATAGCCATTGCAAACTTCCAGTGAGTCGTCACTGTTTCGACTAGAGGAGGGTCCTATGGCAGAGCCAGAGAACAAGCCGCCGGAGCCAGTGCCGGTTGCGGCGGGAATGTCGATGAAAATGGTCATCATCATCGTTACCGGAACACTCGTGCTTGGCATGGGAGGGGCGTTCGCGGTCTTTAAGCTCATGGCAGGAGGACACAGCGGGGATGAGCACAAAGCCGAGGAGCCGGTTGTGAAGGCGGCAGGGCATGGTGAGACGGAAGCGAAACCGAGCGCCGCAAAAAGCAGTGCTCCCGGCGCGATATACGATGTCGACCCCTTCATCGTGAACTTGGCAGATACGCCGGAGGTGCGCTATTTGAAACTGACCGTGAAGTTGGAACTCGAAAATCCAGATGCATCAGCTGAACTCGCCAGCCGTGTTCCGCAGTTACGCGACACGATTCTTGTCCTCCTGACGAGTAAGGATGCGGCATCGATCAGAACTCCCCAGGGCAAGTTCCAGTTGCGCGATGAGATTACTCAACGCGTCAACAGTCTTCTTCCCAAACCGGGTGTGCGGGCCGCCTACTTCACGGACTTCGTCGTGCAATAGTCTGGACCACGTCTTCACTATGGAAAAAATACTGTCGCAAGACGAAATCGATGCCTTGTTGAAAGGAGTCGTCTCCGGGGAGGTTGAAACCCAAGCCGGGGAAGAAGCACGACCAGCCGGAGGAGTCAGGCCGTACGATCTGTACAATCAGGAGCGCATTGTCCGTGGGCGCATGCCGACGCTCGAGTTGATTACCGACCGGTTTTCGAGGCACCAATCCTTGTCCTGGAGCACTCTGCTGAATACGAAGGTGGAGTTCAATATTGTCGGGACGCAAATTATGAAGTTCGGCGCGTTCATGAAAACCGTTCCGATTCCTTCTTCGCTGAACCTGTTTCGAATGGACCCGCTGAGGGGAAATGGTCTCTTAGTTCTGAACGCGTTCTTAGTCTACCTCATCGTGGACTATTTCTATGGGGGAAAGGCGCAAACGCATGTCGAGCCGGAGGGCCGAGATTTTACGCCGATTCAGTTGCGGATCATCAAAAAGCTTGTGCAGTCGGCGTTTGAGGATATGGAAAAATCGTGGCGCGCCGCGCTTGCCGTCAAGATTGATCTGGTCCGTTCGGAAGTCAACCCGCAGTTTGCCATGGTGGTGTCCGCATCAGAAATTGTCTTCGTCACCACCCTTCAGGTGCAATTCGGTGAGACCACCAGCGACATCTTCCTCGTGTATCCCTATTCGATGCTCGAGCCCATTAAAGAGAAGCTCTATTCGGGTATCGTCTCGGATCAAGTGGAGCAAGACGAAAGCTGGCCGATTCGATTTCAGGAAAAGCTGCAAGAATGCTCCCTTGCTGTGACCGTCCGGCTCGGAACCGCCTCAGTCAAAGTGCGGGACGTGGTGGATTTCGCTCCGGGAGATCTGATCCTGTTGGATCAACGGCCTGGCGATCCACTCGATTGTTTTGTTGAAGGATACTTAAAGTTTCAAGGGAGCCCCGGCGTGTCTAAGGGAAATCACGCCTGCCGCGTTGAGAAGGTGCTGTCGTAAGTGGCGCGTATATCTGAGGAGAATCATCTATGGCTGACAACAAAGTAGCGAATGTTGGAGCGAATGCTCCCAGCCCTCCACCCGGTTCCTCTCCTTCACCGACGCCGGCGTCATTTCCTTCACTTGACGGAGGAGGAGCGACCCCTGCGCCTAAGAACATAGACTTTATCCTGGACATTCCGATGCAGGTGACGGTGCAGGTTGGGTCGGCCAAGATGGTGATTCGAGAGCTATTGCAGCTCGGGCAAGGGTCGGTGATTGAGCTCGAAAAGCTTGCTGGGGAACCGATGGAAGTGTTGGTCAACAACAAGCTGGTGGCACGGGGCGAAGTCGTCGTGGTGAACGAAAAATTCGGTATCCGCCTCACCGATGTGATCAGCGCGGCTGAGCGCGTTCAGCAACTTGCATAAGGGTCTCTCTGGTCCAACCGAATCCATCAGACAGACCGAATAGACCAGACAGACCAGATAGACAAGAACGAAGGAGCGGAGGAACGTGTTCGATTTCTGGGACAGTTTGATACGCATGGTGTCGGCGTTGGCCCTCGTGCTCGCACTGATGGGTGGACTGGTCGTTTTGGTTCGCCGATTTTCTGGTACGCGGTTGTGCGCTCCTGTGTCCACGCCGATTGTCCAGGTGCTCGGCAGCGGGTATATCGGTCCTCGCAAGACGATTTCTTTGGTGTCGGTTGCAGGCGAATTCCTTATCGTCGGTATGACGCCGACGGATCTGGTGTCGCTCGGCCATATCACGGATCGAGAACAAGTCCAAAGGTTTCTGTCCACGGCGACAGCCGGTCGATCGGTCAAGCAGGGGAAGCCTTCAGCGCACCACGACGCCCAGGCTCCGGTTGGCGGAGGAGCGGCAGAGGCCAGAGGTGACTATGCCAGTTGATGCGGGCGCCTCTCCGTCAATAACCACGGCTCTGCGACGACTACAAGGCGTTCGCACCGGTGTCCTGCTTATGGCCTTGATCGGGCTGTTTCTCGGAATAACCCAGGATGCCATGGGCGGTGCGAATCCGTCTGTCACAATCGATCTCGGCCAGCCGGGCCCCAAAGGAACCGCCGTCGTCCTCCAAATTCTTGCATTACTGACAGTGCTCTCCCTGGCGCCCGCATTCTTCATCATGGTGACGTCCTTCACGAGAGTGGTGATCGTCCTGTCATTTCTCCGTCAGGCGCTAGGGACGCAGGCTGTGCCGCCCACCCAGATTCTCGTCAGCATCGCCTTGTTCATTACGATCTTTGTGATGGCTCCAGTAGGGGAGGCCGTCTATAGCGAAGCCGTTCAGCCTTTGCTGGCGGAGCAGATCTCATACGAGGAGGCGTGGACCAAAGGTATTCAGCCGATTCGCACCTTTATGCTCAAACAGGTGCGCGACAAAGATCTCGAACTGTTTATCGAGCTGAGTAAGCGGCCGAAGCCTGACACGGTGGATCAGGTCCCCATCCATGTGGTGATTCCCGCCTATATTCTGAGTGAGCTGCGAGTCGCGTTTCAGATCGGGTTTCTTATCTATATTCCTTTCCTGATTGTCGACATGGTAGTCGCCAGCGTCTTGATGTCTATGGGCATGATGCTGTTGCCCCCAGCCGTGATTTCCCTTCCGTTCAAACTCATTCTCTTTGTGTTGGCCGACGGGTGGAATTTGGTCGTCGGGTCACTCGTGAAAAGTTTCCAATGAGCCAGATTCGAAGGGAACAATCAAGATGACCCCTGAGATGGTGACAGAAATCGGCCGTCAAGCTATTGAAACCACGCTGCTCGTGTCTGGCCCCATTCTGGGACTCGCCCTCGTTGTGGGGCTCGCGGTCAGTGTGTTGCAGGCGATGACGCAATTGAACGAAGCGACACTGACCTTCGTGCCGAAAGTGTTGGCCGTCTTCGCCGCGGTGATTATCTTTCTACCCTGGATGTTGGGCGTGCTCACATCATTTATGGCGCAGCTGTTTCTGAGTATCCCCAATTATGTGCAGTGAGCCGGCATTGGTGAGATCGACTGCGGGAGAACTATGACTGCGGCACCGTCACTTCATCTTTTTTTGCCAGAGTTCCAGTCCTTTCTGGTCTTGGTGTCCCGTATCGGGGGCATCGTCGCGGCATTTCCGATGTTAGGCGGGCGGACGGTTCCGGTTCAAATAAAAATCGCCCTTGTCGTGATGCTGGGGATCGTCCTCTCACCGCTGATTCAGCTTCCGCCGTTATCACAGGACGCCATCGAAATGACGGCTGGGCTTGTGAGCGAATCGCTCATTGGCCTGGTAATCGGTTTGGGCGTGCGATTGCTGTTTGGCGCGCTTGAAGTGGCCGGCGATCTGCTTGGAACGCAGATCGGGTTCGGCGCCGTTCAGCTGGTGGATCCCATGACCGCGCAACACTCGTCGCTGCTCAGTGAGTATTTTCGGATCATTGCCTCGCTGGTATTCCTGTCGATCAATGCACATATGGTGGTGGTGGCGGCCATTGTCACGAGCTATGAGGCCATCCCGCCATTCGGCGCGAGGCTCTCTTCGGCGCTCGGCGAAGAAGTGCTCCAGCTCTCTCAGCATATGTTTGTCGTCGCCTTGAAGCTGTCGGCGCCGGTGCTCGTCGCCATGATCCTCTTGAATCTTCTGCTGGCCATGCTGGGCCGGGCTGTCGCGCAGATCAATGTCTTTGTGTTGAGTTTTCCCCTGACGATAGCGGGAGGACTCCTGGTCTTAGGCCTGGCATTGCCCTATACCGTTTCGTTGTTTGAACAGGAATTTTTGGGATTACGCGACACGATCGAACGGCTGTTGAGGGCGCTGGGACATGGCTGAAGGTCAAGACAGCAAGACAGAACCGGCAACAGAGAAACGGAAAGCGGATGCCCGCCAGAAAGGCAACGTTGCGGTGAGTCGCGATGTGACCACTGCCGCCCTTCTCTTCGGCGGCATTGGACTTCTGGCGTTCTTTGCCACTCCTGGCGTTCATCAACTGACGGATGTCATGCGTCGGGGTCTGACGATGTCGTTCGAGCGTGTGGCTCATACCAGTCTGACGATCAAGCAGATTCACTCATTATTTACTGAGGTCGGTCTGACGAGCCTGCTGCTGATGCTGCCCTTCATGGGGGGGCTGGCGCTTGTGGGGATCGGCGCGTCCCTCGTACAGACGGGGTTGCTATGGAAGCCCTCCCTTCCATTCGATATCGAGCGGTTAAACCCGATCAAGGGTCTGGGCCGCCTGTTTTCCCTCCGGTCTGTGTCGGAGTTGATCAAAGCGTTGATGAAAATTGCCATTATCGGCGGCATCGGCGCCGTCGTTCTCTGGCAGGATCTCCCTCGTCTTTCCGAGCTGGTGCACTATGACATTTGGGGGCTTCTGACCGTGATGGGGTGGCTGACGTTGAAAACCGCAGCCATCATCGCAGGGGCGATTACCGTCGTGGCGGCGGCAGATTTTTTTTATCAGCGGTATGAGTGGGAGCGTTCCCTGCGGATGACGGTTCAAGAGGTGAAAGAAGAACATCGTGACCAAGAAGGCGACCCGATGATCAAGAGCCGGGTACGAAGCGTTCAGCGGGACATGATGAGAAAACGCATGATGGCAGCGGTCCCGAAGGCTGATGTGGTGGTGACCAACCCCACACATCTTGCTGTCGCGCTGAAATACGACACGGCACGCATGTCTGCCCCTATCGTTGTGGCGAAGGGTGCCGGGCATCTCGCGGAGCGGATTCGTGCGGTGGCCAGGCAGCACGGGGTCGTGGTCGTCGAGAACAAATTTGTGGCCAGGACGCTCTACAAGCTGGTCGATATCGGCAAGGAGATCCCCGCCGATCTGTACCGTGCCGTGGCGGAGATTCTTGCGTTTGTGTTTCGTGCGCGAGGGGTCACGTCTGAGCGAGTCACACGATAAAGGGCAAGAGGCGCATGGTATCCGACACCAAAGAATTATCCCCGTCGTCGTTCATTAAGCATCCGGACATTCTCCTCTCGCTCGGCGTGGTGGGCATCATCATGTTGATGATCCTGCCGCTTCCCCGGTTTTTGCTCGATCTCTTGCTCGCGTTCAATATTACGCTGTCCGTGATCATCTTACTCGTGGGGCTGCAAGTTCGACGGCCGATCGAGTTCTCGGCTTTTCCTTCCATTCTTCTCATCGTGACGCTATTCCGCTTGGCGCTCAACATTGCGTCGACACGCCTGATTCTGCTTCACGGCAATGAAGGCGCCGCCGCAGCAGGCGAGGTGATTCGGGCATTCGGCAATTTTGTCGTGGGCGGGAACTACACCGTCGGGCTCGTCGTGTTCTCCATCCTGGTCGTCATCAACTTCGTGGTGGTGACCAAAGGTGCCGGTCGAGTCGCCGAAGTCGCGGCCCGGTTCACGTTGGATGCGATGCCGGGTAAACAGATGAGCATCGACGCCGACTTGAATGCCGGACTGATCAACGAGACGGAAGCGAGACGGCGGCGGCGCGAGATTGCTGAAGAAGCCGATTTCTACGGTTCTATGGACGGCGCCAGCAAGTTTGTTCGGGGTGACGCCATGGCAGCGATCATCATCGTGCTTGTGAACATCGTCGGAGGGTTGACGATCGGCATCTTACAGCAGGGCATGAGCCCAGGATTGGCCGCACAAACCTATACGCTGTTGACGGTCGGAGAAGGGCTGGTCGCACAGATTCCCGCGTTATTTATTTCAACGGCTGCCGGCATCGTCGTGACACGGGCTGCGGCGGACGCCGATCTCGGACTCCAGGTCACGCGGCAAATGTTGCTGTCACCCAAAGCCGTCGGCACCGCAGCCGGAATCTTGTTGGCTCTCGGAGTTGTCCCGGGCTTGCCACACCTGGCGTTTCTTGGGCTGGGGGGCGTGGCCGCCTGGTTTGCCTATCGATTATCACAGGACGCGAAGGCGTCTCCCGAGCCAACTCCCGTTGTTACGGCGCCACAAGCTGAAAGCGCGACCCCGCAACTCGTTCCACTCGATTTGATGGAAGTACAAGTTGGGTACGGACTCATTGGGTTAGTGGAAGGCAAGCATGGCACTGCGTTGCTGGATCGGATTAAAGGCCTCAGGAAGCAGTTCGCGGACACGATGGGTTTTCTCCTGCCGCCCATTCATATTCGAGACAACCTCCAACTGCGCCCCAACGAGTATGCCGTCATGCTCAAAGGTGTAGAGCTGACGAAGGCCGACGTGTTGCCGTCGCACGTGCTGGCCATCGATCCTGGAACCGCTCAACGAGGGCTTATTCATGGTGTGGCCACCAAGGAGCCGGCGTTTGGATTGCCGGCATTGTGGGTGCCGGAGGCGACGCGTGAGCAAGCACAATTGGCCGGCTATACCGTCGTGGATGCCAGTTCGGCTATCGCGACACATTTGTCTGAAATCATTAAGCGTCATGGGCATGAATTATTAGGCCGGCAGGAAGTCCAATCGCTGCTCGATGAATTGGCGAAAGTTCATCCGAAACTGGTTGAAGAACTGATTCCTGGCTTACTACCGCTTGGAACCGTGGTCCGGGTCCTTGGCAACTTGCTGCGTGAAGGTATTCCAATTCGCGATCTTCGATCGATCATCGAAGCCCTGGCCGACCATGCAGGGACGACGAAAGATCCTGAGCTGCTCACAGAAATGGCCCGTCAGGCGTTGGGGCGGACGATTATGCGTCAGTACCAAGCTCCGGACGGGACGTTACCGGTGATCACACTCGACCCCAGGCTCGATCGAGTGTTGAGCGATCAGGCGGCCGCGGTTTCTCAAGGAGGCATGCTGAATCTGGATCCCGGCTTGAGTCACACATTATTGGCGGCGTTGAAACAAGCCGTGGAACGTGTGGCAGCACGTGGTCATCAACCGGTGTTGCTGTGCTCACCGATGCTCCGGCGCCATATTCGACGCCTGACGGATCGGATCCTCCATGCGGTGCCGGTTGTGGGAATCAACGAACTTGATTCGATGGTCAGGCTCCAACCGCTGGATACCATTCGGCTGGACGGAGAAGGTTTTCTACCGTGAGGTGAACGATGAAGATGAAAGTATTTCATGCCGACACGATGCATGAGGCGATCCGCTCCATCAAGGAAGAGTTGGGGCCGGATGCCCTCATCCTTTCCACGAAGCGAGTCAGGCGAGGGAGCTTACCATTTTCGTTGTTCGGGCGATCGCTGTTAGAAGTGACCGCTGCGGTCGATTCGATTGTCGATCATGCCGCCCAGGACCGGCAGGCGACGTCGCTGGTTGCACAGGACATTGGCCCCTCTGCGGTGAATCAACGAGCGTCCGCTCTTGCGTTTCAGGACACCTTGAACGCGGCACTCCATGCGAATACGGCGGAGGAGTTGGAGGGGCCACACGTTCGAACTTCACCACCGGCCACGCAGTCAGGACCCGAACCGGTTCCCTCTGGTCGTTTCCTCCATCTCATGAACGAATGCCTGGATCTGCAGGCGCGCCTTGTATCCTGGCTGCCTTCTGAATCGCACCAGGCAGGATTGGATTTCTCTGCACCGTTGGGGCGCGCCTGCCGTTTTCTGGTTGCACAGGGATTGCGCCCTTCAACTGCCGAACGACTCTGTGTCGCGCTTCGCAGTCGTCTCTCTGCGGAGGCGCTTCAATCGGATCGCGAGATTCAGGAGGCCTTGCATCATCTCTGTCGTGAGCTGATTCGAGTCAGTGGTCCCTTGTTGGATGCTGAGACCGATTACAAGGTCGCCATGTTTGTCGGGCCGAGCGGGGTGGGCAAGACTACGGCCATCGTAAAGCTCGTGGCGCACTACCGGCTTCAGGAAAATCGATCGGTCGCGCTGATAACGCTCGACACCTGCCGTTTGGCGGCCGTCGAGCACCTTCGTCTGTATGCGAAGGTGCTTGGCGTTCCTCTCGAAACGGCGCAGAGCACGTCTGACGTACTTGAAGCCATACGCCGTCATCGCCAGGCAAACTTGATCATGATCGACACGCCGGGGTTTGGCCCCCATGAAACGGCGCAGCTTACGACCCTTGGCGGCCTCAAAGATTCGTACGGGTCGATCGAGACGCATCTGGTCTTGTCTGCCACCACGCGGATGCAGGACCTCCGGCGTACGATGACGCGGTACGAGGCGTGCGCTCCGTCACGCCTTCTCTTTACCAAGCTGGATGAGACGGAAGAATACGGCAATCTCCTCGAGCTGGCGCACCAGACATCACTGCCCCTCTCGTATTGGAGCAATGGTCAGCGGGTACCGGAAGATTTCGAGCAAGCGGATTCGGCTCGGTTGGCGGACCTGTTGCTCGACAGGGGCTCCGCCCGTTTCACACCATCGGACCTCTCGTCATCCGTTAGACGTGATCCGATTGTGTCCATGGGCAGCACGACGCCACAACACACGCAGTAGGGGGGCGCATGAACAATATCATCAGCGAGCAGGCCATGACGATGCCGACGGTGACTCAAAGGGGCCCATGTACCCGGGTCATTGCCGTGACCAGCGGTAAAGGCGGGGTGGGAAAAACGAATGTGGTCGTGAACCTGGCTGTAGAGTTGGCACGGGCCGGTAAACGAGTTCTGGTATTGGATGCGGACTTGGGATTGGGCAACATCGATGTGCTGTTGGGATTGGTGCCCCGATATACATTGGAGCATGTGCTGTGCGGTTCATGTCGCCTCTCCGACATTATCATCCAGGGGCCGGCTGGAATCCAGGTGCTGCCGGCCGGCTCCGGCCTTCCTCAGCTCACCTCCTTGACCGACTCACAGCAATTAATCTTACAGACTGAGTTGGAGCATATCGCCGACACCGTGGATGTGCTGTTGATCGATACCGGGGCTGGGGTGTCTCCCAACGTCACCTATTTTGCTTCAGCAGCGCAGGAGACGATCGTGCTCATCTCGCCGGAGCCTACGGCCCTGACCGATGCCTACGCGCTGATGAAGGTATTATGCCGGCAACATCGCGAACGGGGATTTAAGGTGTTGGTGAATCTGGTCAAGAGTCAGCGCGAGGCGACTCAGACATTCTGTAAGCTCGATCGAGTCGCAGAGCGGTTTCTGAATATCAAGCTTGAGTATCTGGGGTTTATCCCCCTCGACGATTACCTGCCAATGGCCGTCGTTGAGCAAAAGGCAGTGATTGAGCTCTTTCCTTCTGCTCCCGCCAGCCGGGCGTTTGTCCAGTTGGCGAAAAAGATTGCGCAGTGGCCGGATCCTGAACTCCCGAAGAGTACCGTGCAGTTTCTGTGGCAGCAACTGATTCCCATGTCCTAGCCCGCAGCTTGTTCGAGCGTTTCAAGTTTTCGGAGGTTGCTTCCTGGCAACATGAAATCAGAAACCGGAAACCAGCAACTGTTTATACGGATACAGAAAGCACGCCAACCATGAGCAATTTAGCGACGCAGCGAAGCCGGCAAACAGACTCTGGATCCGACTCCCACCGCGAACAGATGATCAAAGAGTTTGCCCATGTTGTGAAGGCGATGGCCTATCGGCTGACCTACCGCCTCCCGGCCTATATGGATGCAGATGATCTCGTATCGGTCGGCATCATTGGACTGATGGATGCCATGGATAAGTACGATCCAAGCCGCGAAGCGAAGTTCAAAACCTATGCGGAGTTTCGTATTCGAGGCGCCATGTTAGACGAAATCCGTACGATGGATTGGATTCCTCGGTCGGTTCACGAACGCATCTCGTTGTTGCAGCGCACGCATGCAAAGCTGTTGAACAGACTTGGGCGCCCTCCGACAGATGAAGAAATCGCGGCGGAGATGAAGTTGTCTCCAGCCGAGTTGGATGAGTTCCTTGTGCGGTCTCAGGGGGCTGTCCTAGTGAGCTTGGACGATTTCAATCTGCATGAGACGGACGGTCCAAAAATTCTCGACATGCTTGCCGACCGGCAGCACCCAGACCCGCTGTCTATGATCCTCAACGATCAGGAGCGTGAGCGGGTGGCCGACGCGATTCAACAATTGCCGGAGAAGGAGCGGCTCGTGCTGACGCTGTATTACTATGAAGAATTGACAATGAAGGAAATCGGGAGAATTCTCAAAGTCACGGAGTCTCGTGTCTGTCAGATCCATACCAAAGCCGTGCTTCACCTCAAAGGGAAGCTCGAATCGGTGCAATGAGCCGCATCGGCCTGCATGTTTCCTGACGAGTTGTCGCAACGTTAGCCTAACCCGCGTCTCTCGTCTCTCGCGTACGACGAGACAGACAGGGTCACTTGTTCATTTGAGGCGGCTGGTATCGGTTTCTGTTCGTCTGGTGCGTCTCAAGTCTGCTCCGAAATCAACCGAAATATTCTACGGTAAATCTCTCCTTGATCGGGCATTGCAACCCATGACGTTCAATACGATGTCCCTGCCTGCGTACCGTGACAGCTTCATGTCTTCCCTCAGTAGCGGGATGGGGGGCGGGGAATTTTCTGCCATTGTCATGTCCCCTCTCGTGGGGATTATGGGGCTCTGTCTCATCAGTCTTCTCGTTCTTGGAGGGCTATGGCTGAAGAGCCGGTTTCTGGATTCCGGACTTCACCGGGCCAGATACACGGAGACGCTTCCAGAATCATCATCGACCTATGATTATGTGACTGGCCTGCCTACCAGGCGATTGTTCGGGACATTGCTTGAACAGGCGGTTGGGCGCGCCGCAAAAACTGGTCGATCCCTTGCCGTGCTTGTGGTGGAGCTGGAACACTTCCGGATGGTGGCAGAGACTCAGGGCCGAGCGAATGGGAATGTGCTCGTGCGTGTCCAGGCAGCCAGGGTCAAGGGTGTGTTGCACTCCACAGAGACGGTTGCCCGGCTGGCACAAGATCAATTCGCGATGATTCTCGACAATCTCACCTCCCCTCAGGAAGTCACGGCCATTGCAGAAAAACTGCAGGCGACGGTGGGGCTTCCTCTTACCTTAGAGGGGCAGGAGTTGTTCCTCACCTGCCGTATCGGCGTCGCGCTGTATCCGCAGGATGCCGTGGGGCACGAGGGGTTAATCAAGCAGGCCGTGCAGGCAGTCAAGCAAGCGAAATCCGACGGGCAAGCTGTTCAGTTTACCTCGCCGATTGTCTCTTCAGCTGCTCCTGTATCAGCGCCTGTGGCTTCCTTACAAGCGAAGTAAGTGTATCGTCGCTTCTGAAGTGAAGGAGCCGTACAGGGCTTTTGCGCGTCGCGCAGCGATCGCCGTTTCCAACCCGAGAAATTTTTCCCACTCCGGAAATTTTTTCCTAGCCATACTTCTCCACTCGGCACGGTTCTCTCGATCATCACTGAGCCACCCGCATCGTATCTGTGCCATCGCGTTGAATTTGCAGCGTCATGAGTGGCCGGTCGTTCACGCGATCTATGGCATACATGTTGCGAAGTGACATGCTCGAACGGCCTCATATGGAAGGGCATATATGAATCGAGCCATCTATCCCATTCTTTCCGGTGCACTCGCCCAGGAACGTGAGATGCAGGTTTTTGCCAATAATATGGCGAATGTGAATACCGCTGGATTTAAGCAAGACGACCAGGCGTTTAAGTCTGTCATGGCACGTGCGCAAGCTGCCATGCCGGCCTTGGCATATCCAACTGGATTCGGCCAGCAGATCGGCGCCCGCCCGTTCGGTCCGGACGAGCGAGTCTTTGTGGCTCCATCTGCTATTCGCACATCGTTCGAAGCAGGACGGATCAGGATCACTGGGAATCCTCTCGATACGGCGATCCAGGGAAGTGGGTTTTTCGAGGTGAAGACTCCTCAGGGCACTCGCTATACCAGGAGCGGCATGTTCTCGCTGGACTCTCAGCGTCGATTGGTCACGAATTTAGGATATCCCGTGATGGGCACCAAGGGAGAAATCAAGGTCCCGCCTGGCGCAATCCAAGTGGGTTCGCAAGGGGGGATTGATGTCGATGGACGACCGGTCGCGACACTCAAGTTGATGGATTTTCCTGTGGATCACATGCCACAGAAATATAGTGATGGGCTGTTTGCATCGGACTCCGCCGAACCGGCGAAGAACCCGCAAGTTCAGGGGGGGCACATTGAAGAGTCGAACGTGAACTCAATCGGTGAGATGGTCAAGATGATCCAAGGCATGCGGAACTATGAGTCGTCGCAGAAGCTGGTTCAGACGCTGGACCATATGGCAGAACTCGCGATCCAAAATATCGGACGAGTGTAGTGCGAACGTGAAGCGTACCTCGTCGCGAGTCGTTCGCAGGACTCCGGTGAACGCGTTACACGACCCATCAGACATGCAGGAGGGTTTCTATGATTCGAGCGATGTGGACGGCGGCCACCGGAATGACCGCCCAACAGATCAATGTCGACACGATTGCCCACAATTTGGCGAACGTCAATACGAACTCGTTCAAGCGCAGTCGTGCGGAGTTTGCCGATTTGCTCTACCAAGTTCAGCGCATGCCGGGCACCAATGCGTCGAACGTCGGTGTATTTCCCGTCGGTATTCAAATCGGGGCGGGAGTGCGTCCTGTGACGGTGGCCAAGGAATGGATGCAGGGAAACATGCGGCAGACGAATAACGAACTGGACCTGGCGATCGATGGCGCGGGGTTCTTCCAGGTTTCGCGGCCTGATGGGACAGTCATGTATACCCGGAACGGTTCGTTCAAGCGTGACAACGTCGGAAATCTCGTCACCGGAGACGGCGATCTTCTGAATCCCGTCATCACGATTCCGTCAGGGGCCTTAAAGCTCGACATCGGCCAAGACGGCACCGTATCCGTGTTGCTCCCCGGCGTGACCCAGGCGTCGCAAGTGGGCCAGATCCAGTTGACGAAGTTCGATAATCCGTCCGGGCTTGTGGCGATGGGAAGTAATCTATTTCTCGACAGTTTTGCCTCGGGCCCTCCGTTGCAAGGTACCGGCGGCTTCTCGACCGGATTTGGAACCATCCAGCAGGGTTTCCTGGAAAGTTCCAACGTGAACCTGGCCGAGGAAATGGTCAACATGATTATCGCGCAACGCAGCTATGAGATTAACTCGAAAACGATTCAAGCCTCAGATGAAATGATGTCGATCGCAAACAATCTGAAGCGGTAAGTGCGTTGCACGAAGGAGTTTTTTTTATGACAATACCTCGGTCATTTACGCAACTGGCACTCGTGGCATTACTGTGTTGTGGCCCCTTCCTGGCAGAGGCTGTTGGCTCCGAGCTTCGCTCAGGTGTGAAGCGTAGCGAATCAAGGCCGACTGTTCATCAGCTGCATCCGGAACAAATCCAACAGACTATTCTGCGGGTACTTGAGCAAGAGATGGCTGGGAAGGTTCAATCCATTCATGCTGTGGTGATCGACCCACTTGATCCGATGACCATCCCTTCCGGCGAGATTGGCTTGAGGGTTTCTCCGAACGGGGCCCAAGAAGGACTCGGCCGCCGTGGATTTCTTGTTCAGATCAACATGAATGGGAAGCCGTGGCAGACGATAGATGCCATTGCCGATGTATCGGCGTCCATCGATGCCGTTGTCCCGACGCGAGTCATGCAGATCGACACCGTGATCGACGCAGAGGATGTGGCGGTCCATCGTATTAAACTCACGGATTTGGACCATCAACTGCTGACGAACCTCCAGGATGTCATTGGGAAGAGTGTAGCGCGGCCGTTACAGCCGAATAACCCGATTCGTTTAGGAATGCTGAAGAAACCGTACGCCGTGCGCAAGGGAGATCGTGTGTCCATTGAGGCGAGGCATGGGGGGCTCTCGATTCAGGTGGTCGGCTTGGCCAAGTCAAGTGGGGAAGTCGGACAAACCGCTACGGTGGCCAATGTCGATTCAGGCAAAGAGTTGCGTGCGAAGATTGTCGGGCCTGGAGCTGTTCGTGTTGAATACTAGCAAGATGCTGAAAAAAACCGCCAGCGGCGTTCTCGCATCGCTCAGAGGCTCAACGTACCGAAGCGTACGCCTCGCCTCTTCGCTCGCTACGGCCTTGCTGGAGGGTCTTTTTGAGCATCTTGCGACTGTGACGGTGAGCCTATTGACGGTCGCGCTGCTGAGCTATGGCTGCTCGTCATCGCCACCAAAAACCGACTCGAAGCTCACGGTTGCTTCCTTGCCGGTGCCAAAAACGCTGGGGTCTCTCTGGCAAGAAGAGAATGGTCGTGCCTACCTCTATGAAGATATGCGGGCCATGCGTGTTGGAGATATTCTCACGATAAAAATTATTGAAAAGCATAAGGGATCGAAGTCCGCCGACACTGGGATCCAGCGGGATTCTACAATTCAAAACAGTCTGGCAGGCAGTGCTATCGGGTACATCGGTATTCCCGGGATTCGCCTCGGCGGTGAAGCGAGACGGGGGCTCGGTATCGATGCGAGTGCCTCGAACAAATTTGAAGGCAAGGGCACCACAAATCGTGAAGGAACCTTGACGGGGACCATTTCTTCCATCGTCACGGAGGTGCTGCCCAACGGCGACCTTCGGATTGCAGGACGCCGGGAGGTCACAGTCAACAGTGAAAAGCAATTGATGACGATCGCGGGGATCGTGCGGCGGGTCGATGTCGATACCAAGAATACCGTGCTTTCGTCCGCGATTGCTGATGCCAAGATCGAGTATTCAGGGCTCGGTGTTCTGGATGATGTTCAGCGGCCCGGATGGCTCGTGCGGGTGCTGGATTGGATCGCCCCATTCTAACGGTGAAGGAGGTACGACTCATGGCATACACGATGAGGGGAACGATAGCCGCTCGTAGGAATCGCATGGCCACAATGAGGTCATTACAGTTGATGGTGATCAACGGAGTCATACGCCGTGCAGAGGTATTTCCCCATCGAAATCTTGATAAGTACGTCGATCTTGATGCGGATCCAGAGGCGTCATTGTCATCACTCTCGGCCGTCACGCCTCATCAACACAGTTGGTTCGCCCGGTTTTCTAGCCGGCTGGCCGATTCATCTCTTACGCATGCGAGAAACGCGACATGATACGCGCAAAGACGGGTATCGGACTGTTGGTATTGGGGAGCCTTCTCTGGGCGATGCCGGCGAATGCGGTTCGCATCAAAGACGTGGGATCGTTCGAAGGCGTTCGCGACAACCAGTTGATCGGCTACGGCCTCGTCGTCGGTTTAGATCGAACCGGCGATCAGGTCATCGGCGGGCAGTTCACAATCCAGGCGATGATGTCGATGCTCAACAAGATGGGCATCAACCTCGTGATCGACCCGATCCAGCTACTGACGCGTAACATTGCCTCGGTGATGGTGACGGCCAAACTGCCGCCCTTCGCAAAGCCAGGCTTGACGCTCGATGTGCTGGTTTCATCAATGGCGAATGCCAAGAGTTTACAAGGCGGCACCTTGCTGCTTACCCCGCTGAAAGCGGCAAATCAGCAAGTGTATGCTGTGGCGCAAGGACCGGTTTCAATCGGGGGGTTCTTGGGAGGAACGGGTGGAGCAGGTGGGTCTACCACCACCAAGAATCATCAATCCGCCGGGATCGTACCTGGTGGCGCCATCATTGAAAAGGACGCCGGCATCGATATTGAATCGTGGGAAACCGTCTCGGTGCTGCTGCGACATCCGGATTTTACGACGGCAATCCGGACGACGGAAGCGATCGACGGGGTATTCGGCAAGGGGAGTGCAATGGCCGTGAATTCCGGGCTTGTTCGGGCGTCGATTCCGGCAACGTTTCGTGGGCGAGTTGTGGAATACATCGCCACGATCGAAGGGTTGGATATCAACGTCGATATGCCTGCGAAAGTCGTTGTGAATGAACGGACCGGTACAGTGGTGTTGGGGGAACATGTTCGTATCTCTACCTGCGCCATTTCCCATGGCAATCTTACAATCTCGGTGAAGAATACGCTTAATGTGTCGCAGCCCCCTGCTCCATTGATTGGATCAACTGGTGGCCAGACGACTGTGACCGAAGACGTGCAAACCGAAGTAAAAGAGCAGGAATCCAGACTCGTGGTAGTAGATGAAACGGTTACGCTCGGGGAAGTGGTACGGGCACTGAACGCTGTCGGGGTGACCCCCAGAGATTTGGTTGCAATCCTCTCAGCGCTTAGAGCCGCCGGAGCACTTCAAGCTAATCTTGATGTTGTATGATTAACATATTTATTTATAAGCATAATGCTATTCTATGAATCACGATATTACGATGCTCGGTTCGATTGGTACCATGGCTGAAACTCAACTGAGTGTGTTACCGGTTCATCCGGTACTTGCCCAGGGTCGGCAGGGGAAGCCGGCCGACCTCAAAGACGCAGCCCATGAATTCGAAGCCTATTTTATCTCTCATCTGCTGAAAGTGATGAGAGAAACGGTTCCAAAGGGGGCATTGGAAAACAAGGGAGGAGCCTACTTTTACTCCTTTTATGACCAAGAAATCGGCAGGTTAGCCTCCGAAGCGGGAGGGATCGGCCTGGCAAAAATGATTCATGAATACACCGAAAAAAATGCTTCCCCCCTCAAGTTTTCAGAGCCTGTCGCCGATACTATAGTCGACAAGGATCATCGTCCCAGCGGCTAGCGGTTGCCGGAATGAATTCGTAGACGACAGAACTGAGAGGAGTCATCATCATGCAGATCTCCGGTCATGGTAAGCCAGATTATCTTGCGAAGATTCTGCTCGGGATTCAGGGCGCCGATGCTGTCAGTGCGAAGCCGCTGCCATCGCAGGGTGGGCACCAGGATCGAGTGCAGATCTCAGATCGAGCGAAGGAGATCCAACGGATCAAGGCGTTGGCCGATCAGCCGGATGCTGCACGAGAAGAGCGAATCGCACAGATTAGCCGATCGGTCGACGCCGGCACCTATACGGTGTCAGGGAAACATGTTGCCGATGCACTGATCCGTCAGACACTCACTGACGCGGTTCTTTGAGCGTAATTTGTGAAACGTGAAGCGTGAAACGTCCGAATCCTGAAACGAACGACGCTTCACGAGATACGCGTCACGCTTAATGGATATCGAGAACTATGCAGGACTTCGTCACGGCCCTCCAGCAATTAGATCACATCCTGCGTCGTGAGGAAGTCCATTGCGATGCGCTGGCAGAGAATATTCAACGAGAACGACAAGCCCTTCGGACCATGACATTGACCGACATGGCTGAGGTGACTCATCAGCGAGCTGAGTTATTGGACGGTCTTTTTCTGCTCGAAACGGAACGAGCGGCATGGGTCACGCGGCTCGCTGGTGGTTGGAATCTCGACCCTTCAGCCATCTCGCTGAGTGTCATTCTGGAACGGCTTGAGAGGTCCGAGGCGCAGCGATTGGAGACATTGTATACCAGGATGGCCGGGAAGATCCGGGGGCTCCGTCATGAGATATTGATCAATGCTGGCATCTTGAATAGCCTTCAAGTATTCATCGCAAAGGGCTTGCACGTTGTACGCCAGACGGCGACTCCCCTCGAACTGTATTCAGGAGCTGGACGGTCTCGTGATTGTGGTATGGATGCGCTGATGTTCCGCCTAAAAGGCTAGACAGGATGCTGAAAACCGTGAAAGGTGAGGCGTGAAACGCAGGAATGCCGAGGGGTCTTCATCCGAATCGGATTACCTTTCACGAACGACGAGGACGGCTTTTTTGAGCATCCTGCGTTTACAGCCTGGTAGAGGGCCGAATGGGAATTAATAGGCTGGTGGACATTGGCAAATCCGCGTTATTCACCGCCCAGCAGGCTATTACAGTTGCGGGACATAACATCGCAAATGTCAATACACCGGGGTTTTCCCGACAACAGGTCAGCCTGGCAGAGAATAGACCTGAGAACGGATCTCCGGGCCAGATTGGCACAGGTGTGCATGCCGAGAGTATTCGCCGGTCCTATGATTCTTTTATCGAAGGTCAACTCCTCGCCTCGCGTGAGCGTCTAGGAGAGTTTACCGCTTCAAGCAACGCCCTGGCTCGACTGGAGCCGCTGTTTGGAGATGCCAATAATCAAGGCATCGGGGCGGGGCTCAATGAGTTTTTTGGCGCGTTTCAGGATGTGGCGACCAACCCGAACGACTTGTCTGCCAGGACCGTGCTCCTCTCCAAAGCCACAGCGCTCGCGGGCCGATTCAATCAGTCCGGCGCCGATTTGACTGCCGCGCAAGAGTTTCTCGATCGTCAGGTCGGGCAGACCATCACGGACGTCAACCGCCTGACCTCTCAGATCGCGAACTTGAATACCGAGATTGCCCGCGCTGAGTCCACGGGGCAACAGGCCAATGACCTGCGCGATGCACGAGGGGTCGAGCTTGCCAATCTGGGTGAGTTGATTGAGATTTCATCGATAGAAGACACCACAGGCCAATTGACCGTCTTTGCAGGGCGCGGACATATCCTGGTGGACAAAGAGCGGACCTACCAATTGGTAGCAGTTCAGGATCTCAGCAATAATGGATTGCTCGATGTGCAGTATGATGCAGGAGCGGGGCCGACGACGAGTGTGGCGCCGGTCATTCAAAGCGGGCGGCTCAAAGGGCTCCTTGACGTTCGGGATCAAACCATTCCGACATTGCGGACATCTCTCGACACCCTGGCCTCGGAAGTCGTCACGCAGATCAATCAACAACATCGACTGGGGTTCGGACTCGATGCCTCGACCAATCAGGATTTTTTCGCGCCGACGGGGACGACAGCGAGCACCATCGCTGTCTCGGTGGCGAATGCCAGGCAGATTGCCGCGTCATCGACCGCGATAGGTGTGCCGGGCAATAGTGCGAATGCCTTAGCCTTGGCAGGCCTCCGGAACAGAGATATTGCCGCGTTCGGTAATGTGACCTTTCAAGAGTATTACAGCACGATCGCCGGAAGTTTCGGCTCGACGGCACAAGGCGCCGACGGAAATCTTAAGGCGCAAGAAACTCTTCATGGCCAATTGACCTCCCATCGTGCGGCCGTCTCCGGAGTATCGATGGACGAAGAGCTGGCGAACCTCCTTCAATATCAGCGGAGCTTTGATGCGGCTTCGCGCATGATTGTCGTAGCGGACGAGCTGTTTCAAACCATCTTGTCTCTCAAGCGATGAACAATTGGTTGGTTGGGTCTATCTAGTTTGTTTGGTTTATTTAGTTGATTTGGTTCATCTGATTGGTTCGTTCAACTAAACATGGCGACATATATATTGCCGCATGATTCAGGTATACTGATGACCGGTCACCCACGAGGAGGTGCGGTCATGCGAAAATTGGTCATTGCCAATGCCGACGTGATGCGACTGGCCATCCAACAAGAAATTGCGCGATCCGATGAGTCGCGGTACGACCATCGGTTGCACGGGCTGCTGCTGGTCACCGGCGGCCACAGTTGCCAGCAGGTCGCTACATGGTTTGGGGAAGATCGACGAACGGTGCAGCGCTGGGTGACGCGCTTTGAAACCCAGGGACTGACCGGCCTGCGTGACGGGGCGCGTTCGGGTCGGCCCGCTACGCTGAACACTAAGCAATGGGCGGCGCTGGGGCGTGACTTGCGACGCGATCCGCAGAAGTTTGGTCATGCCGGTCATTTGTGGGACGGCAAGCTGCTCGCGGCGCATCTGCACCAGCGCTACAAGGTGGAGCTGGGCGTGCGCCAGTGCCAACGCATCTTTGGCCACATGGGGTTCCGGCTGCGCAAGCCCCGCCCCCAAGTCGCCCAATCTGACCCGGTCAAGGTCGCGGCGTTTAAAAAAACTGCATCGCCTGGCACGACGCCGAGGCGTTGAACTCTGGAGCGTGGACGAATGCCACTTCCAACAGCATGGCACCCGGTGTCGCATGTGGGTGCCACCCGAGATCAAGGATCCGATCCTGTTCCATGCGCCCACCCGCAAGTCGGTCGCGTGCTTCGGAGCCGTCAGTTTGCGCACCGGCAAGTTCATCCGCTCTCTGTGCGCCACGTTCAATGCGGCCACGTTCGAGACCTTTCTGAAGACGCTACTGCGGCATCGCTCCCGCGACACGCGCATGGTGCTGGTACTGGACAATGCCCGGTACCACCACGCGGTCCTGCTCAAACCGTTACTTCGACAATATCGCGCCGTGCTCACCCTGCTGTTTCTGCCGCCGTACAGTCCGCAGCTGGCCCCCGTCGAGCGAGTCTGGAAGCTAGCCCGCCGCCTGGCGACGCACAACCGGTTCTTCGTCACCTTGGACGACGTGCTGACCGCTGTCGCTACATGCTTCGACCGCTGGAGAAAACCCAATTCAGTGCTACGGAGATTATGCGGCATAAGTTAAGACGCTATGTTTAAACAAACCAAATAAACGAGAGACTATCTAGAGGGGGCGTGACCATGCGAGTGTCCGATCACCAGTTGTTTGGCAGCACAGCCGGGAGCTTGGCGCGCATCAAGGACAGTATTGTCCGCGTACACGAGCAGATTGCGTCTCAGCAACGCATCGCCAAACCTTCCGATGATCCCAGTATTTTCGGACAGGCTATCCTTGAGAAGTCCGCACTTGCCGATAACGAGCAGTGGATTAGGAATATTCAGTTCGGGACAGCGCGCGTTACAGTGGCCGACAAGGCTTTGGGGGAGGCTCAAAATCTTATCACCCGGGTTCGAGAATTGACGGTACAAGCGAGAAGTGACACGACGTCTGCACAAGGACGGGTGACCATTGCTCAAGAAGTCCGTCAACTGCATCGGCAATTGATCCAACTTGCCAATACCGAAGTCAGCGGACAGCCAGTGTTTGCCGGGACCAAGACCGATGCGGCTCCCTTTGTATTAGGCGTCGGTGACGCCGTCTCCTATCAGGGCAATAGCGAAAGCCAATCCATCGCAGTCGGTCCGAACCAAACTACGCAAATCGTGCTCCCTGGCGATCAGGTGTTCACCGGAGGGGCGACGAATATCTTCAATAGCCTGAGCAATCTACTGGCAGCCTTGGAAAGTAACAACGGAGCCGGAATCGAGGTTGGGATTGGAGCCCTCGATCAGGCAACGGCACAGATTGGTTTGGCACAAGGGCAGATCGGGGCCATCGAGAATCGGCTAGAGACGGCCCAAGGGACTGCAGCGGTTGTCTCAGAGGCTATTCAGAAAGTACTCTCGGATCAAACCAGCACCGATCTGGCGACAGCGTTGACTGAGTTGAAGCTCCAAGAAACAGCCTACGAAGCGACCAGCCAAACGTTTTCAAGATTGTTTGATCTCTCGCTGCTGAAGTTTCTCCGTTGACGCGGCTCTCAAGTTTCGTACGCCCACGCCGATATAATTAGGGGAATAACTCTGGAGCGATTGGACTGCACGGATGCTCGTCCTGACACGGAGACGCGGGGAAGGTGTCGTCATTGGTCCGGATATCCGGATCGTGGTGCTGGGAATAAAGAATGGACAGGTTCGCCTGGGCATCGAAGCGCCGCGCACGATCGAGGTGCATCGTGATGAGGTCTGCGTCAGGATTCAAGATGAAAACCAACTTGCAGCACGTTCGCCGGTGGTTCCGTTGGATGTCTTCCAGCGACTGTTACGCACGAAAATGGCTTGAGCCTAAGGAGCTGTCGTTATGAATGTTGCGTCAACTCGCTTTGGTATCATGACTGTCCCTGCTGAGAAGGTGTTGACCTTCCCGTCGGGGGTATTGGGATTCCCAGAATCGACCCGTTACGTGATGCTGGATCATGATACGGATGCCCCATTCAAATGGTTGCACTGTGTGGAAGAAGCGTCCCTTGCGTTTGTGGTCGTCGATCCCTCGGTATTCCATCAGAATTATCAGATTGAGATTTCGGCAGAGGCTCGCTTGGAAGTGGAGGGGAGTGAGACCGATGAGTTGAGCCTTGTGGTGATCCTCACCATTCCATCGGATGATCCCTCCGCCGTGACCGCGAACCTTCGTGGCCCGCTCCTCATGAACCCTCGCACGCGACTCTGCAAGCAACTCGTTCTTGCTGAGGACTATCCCACTCGATATCCGGTGTTTTCTCCCTCCACACATGCTGAGAGTGCCCTGATTTCTCCCCATGCTGAGGCGGTTCCAGCCTAGTCCGAAGGCTGAAGGGGCAAGGCTGAGACTGAAGGCTGAAGTGTTCGGATCTCTGACCTTCAGCCTGTATCCCTTCGGCCTTACGGGCTCTTATGCCGCAGGCCTTTTGACGTCGGGTTGGTACCGGCTTCGCTTTTCAAGAACTTGAACAAGGCGGAGTACCGCTTTTTCAAGCTGTGTATAGATCATCGGACCTTCAACTAGCGTACCGAGTCGCCCAAGCGCTTCCAATTGTCCGGCTGATAACACAACCTCCGATGCAGAGAGATTGTTGGCAGTTCCTTTCAGCGCGTGAGCTGCCTGCTCGACGGCTGCTTGATCCTTCGAGGCCAAAGCCGTGCGGATTCTCTCCAGCATGGGTTCGTAGCGTTCAAGGAACAGCTCAACCAGATCGTCTAATAGCGCCCTATCCCCTCCGATGTTTCGTAACGTTGCCGCCACATCGAAGATGACCGATAGCGCCTCACTGTCCGTTCCATCCTCACGGCGTTCGGCATCACTGGGAAAGGGAACCTGTGGATGTACGGGTAGAGGAATCCATCTCTCGAGGACTCCCTTGAGATCGTCCTTGCGCACGGGCTTCGTGAGGTAGTCGTCCATGCCGGCAGCGAGGCAGCGTTCTCGATCTCCACGCATGGCATTGGCCGTCAAGGCGACGATCGGAATATGGCGTGTTTTGCAGGAATCGGGCGCAGCTGGCTCTTGATCAGTCGCTTCACGCTGGCGAAGGAGCTTGGTCGCCTCGAATCCATCGATGATGGGCATCTGGCAATCCATCAGGACTAAGGCATAGGAGCCTTTGGCTAATACGGCCAACGCTTCTTGACCGTTTCCCACCACATCCGATTGATAGCCGAGCTTCTCCAGGATACGAATGGTCAGCTTCTGATTGATCAGATTGTCTTCCGCGACCAGAATGCGGGGTGCTGACTCTATCCCCGCGAGGGTGTGTTGAGTAATGAGCGCCGGTGCAGGCTCCGTAGCCACTGCCGGCTTTCCCTCATTCACGATCCCTGATAGCCCCAGTACGGTCCTCAAACAATTGGAGAGCTGATCGTGCCGGATGGGTTTGGTGAGATAGGCGACGAATCCGGCTTGGCGTGCCAGCTCCGCGTGCCCTCGCTGAATGAGTGAGGTGAGGATGACAAGACGGACGAGAGATCCGACAGGATGAGCCTTCATCTCCTTGGCGAATTGTAATCCATCCTTACCCGGCATCAACATATCGACGATGGCCACATCGTATGAGAGGCCCTTCTCTGCCTGCTGTTCGAGTAGCGCGATGGCTGAGTCTGCATCCTGGGCTTGATCGGCGACCATGCCCCATCCCGTGACCAAATGATGGAGAATGATTCTGTTCGATTCATTATCGTCCAGGATCAGGACACGGCGTCCGGTCAACTCGGCCGATGGCATGATGGCCAGAGAGCACGTCGCTTGTTTGGCGAAGTGTGCGGTGCACCAGAAGGTACTGCCATGCCCCGGCCGGCTGACGATACCGACGCTGCCGCCCATTTGCTCGGTGAGCTGCTTTGAAATCGCGAGCCCTAACCCGGTCCCCCCGTATTTTCGTGAGGTGGAGCTGTCGGCCTGGGTAAACGGTTGGAACAGTCGAGCTTGTGCCTCTGAGGAGATACCAATTCCGCTATCGGTGATTTCGAATCGGACCACTACCGCGTCGACAAGGTCTTTCTCGAGGAAGGCTTGAACCGTCACGTCGCCCTTTTCGGTAAACTTGATGGCGTTGCCGACGAAGTTCGTGAGAATCTGACGGAGTCGCCCCGGATCACCGCGTAGACCGGTCGGGACGGCCGCATGCACCAGACCAGTGATTTCCAGCCCTTTCGTCTGTGCCCGTTCCGCGAATTGGCCCAAGACGTCTTCCACCGTTGTACGGAGGTTGAAGTCGATACATTCCAATTCCAATTTGCCTGCTTCGATCTTGCCGTATTCAAGGATATCGTTGATCAAGTTGAGTAAGGCTTCGCCGCATTGTCGAATGGTTTCGACATAGGATCGTTGTTCTTCCGAAGGCTCCGTGTCCAGCAATAAGTCCGTCATGCCGATGACTCCATTCATCGGCGTCCGTAACTCGTGGCTCACGGTTGCCAGGAACGAGGCCTTCACGCGAGCGGCTTCTTGTGCTTCCTGCAGCGCTTTGTCCAATTGGCAATTGCTGTTGCGAAGATGCTCGGCGGACCGGTGCAGCTCCGCTTGGGCTGCCTGGATGTCGGTTGTATCGACGGCATAGCCTCGGACCAGCTGATGCGAAGGGACGAGGCAGAAAATCCATGCAAAACTTGCCTGGGGGAGGCAGACCTCTTCCCCTCGTATCTCTTCCCCCGATTCGAGGCAGCGTCGAACGAGTCGAGAAAGTTCACCAGGACACACGGCAGGGAATCCGCTCGCTGTATAGCCGAATCGCTGCAGCAACACCGTCATTGCAGGATTGGCATAGACAAGATTCGTATCAGAGTCCAACTCGATAATGGGGGATGGACTTTCTTCTGCCACACGCGCCAGTCGGTCGTAGTCTTGTTGCAGTTCCTTCTCGCGGGAGAGGTCGCGTATCGTCAAGACCCCGCCGGAATCTCCTCCTGTGTCCAGAGGAACAAAGTTCCACTCAACCGGAAACGATGCATGTGTGGAGTCCCTGAGCATCGCATGAGCTGCCTGTATGGAGCGACCATGAAAAATGGATTCTTGAATGCGCGTTGCGATGTCATGGGTGGGCTCAGGGTGCTGTAACAAGATGTCCTGGAGCCGCTTCGATGTGCAGAAATCGACCGAATGTCCCAGGAGGCGAGCGGCTTCCATGTTCACAGACGCGAGAAGAAGTCGATTGTTGAGCCGTACGACACCGATAGGGAGTGTATCCAGTATGGCATGGTTCAGAACGTTCTGGGGAGGTGAGGGGTTCGAAGGGTCGGATGCTCCTGCGTGAATCTTTTCAGGCTGTTTCATCCGGCCACCTCTTCGTGGATATCCTCAAGATACATGGCCACATTCACACGTTCATGCACAGGATCTAGCACCTTCGTGATGGTCCGGCTCGTTGCCGCTGCTGTCTGGGTTCCAAGATCGATGCGAACCGGCGGGAGAATGGATTCCCCCCGCGGCCCAGTGATCACTTTGACGACCGGTTTGAGCCGCTGAGCGGGATTCATCTCCACGACCACGGCCTGTTCTCCGGTGTTCAACAGGACCAAACTGCTGATCGGATACACGCCTAACGTGCCGATCATGGTTTGGATCATATCCTTTGCATAGAGTCTCGTATCTCCGAGGTGAAACAAGTGCCGAATCGCATCGTGCGGCAGCATTCCCGGACGTCCGCCACGTCGACTCACCAGGCCATCATAGACATCGACCAGGCTGACCAGTTGCGCCAAGACTGAGAGGTCTTCTCCTTGGAGTTTGTGCGGAAATCCAGTCCCATTGATGCACTCATGATGTTCCGCGACAATCCGAACGACCGCGTCACGGTTCTCCTGCGCATCCCGTAAGATCGCCAGCCCGAGGGCTGGATGCTGCTGCATCATGGCGCGCTCTTCCTCCGTGAGGTCGGGGCTTTTACGATACAGATTACGCGGCAACCGGACATAGCCGATATCGTGGAGTAGTGCGCCGGCGCCGAGCGCCTCCAGGTTTTTCTCCGGAACCCCGTAGTCATGCGCGACAACGAGAGAAAGGGTACAGACATCGAGTGCGTGTGAGGCCAATGTGCGATCGAATCGCTTCATCTTTTGGAGAGAAAGGAGACTGAGCATGGAGGTGCGATTCTCCAGTACGCGCGCGAGTACATTGGTGACCACCGTTCGCACCGTTTCCGTCTGAGGGACGAGCCCTGTCTCGAACGCTTCGAACATACGTTCCATCGAACAGGTCGCTTCTCTATAGGTTTCTTGGGCGGCTGCAGCCTGTTTCTGTGCGTGTGACGGCAGTGGCGTGCGTTCCTGTATGGGAGGCGGCTGTGCGGCTCTGACTGGCTCGCGCTCATGGTTCTGAGGAGCCTTTTCCGGCGTGGTCGACTCTATTTGATGGTGTGCCTGAGGCTCGGTAACTGTTTCTTGCGTATGAGCCGGCGGAGCTGTGTCTCCGGACTGGCCAGGCTCCAGATCGTGGCCCTGGCCTGGATCGATCTTCACTTCCCTGATCCCATGCTGTCGGAGCAGGTCGATGTCGTGCTGATGGCGGATGAGTCGTTTGTGCAAGAGGAAAGGGGTTCGATACCAGGGCTGGTCCATTCCAACGATGAACATCCCCGGTTTAAGTTGATCAATCGGGATCGTTTTCACCTGTTTCATCTATGGTCCCCTGGCATGGTGTCGTTAAGGCCTATTGGACCGACAGATAGGTCGAACTTCTGCCACGAAAACTAGGGTTATGCGCATTGTGTTATCGGGATATATCGGGCTGAACTTGACATGAGCGAACCAAATTCCGCCCCAACGTGTTGTATCGGCTTCGGTGCCTTTCGTTCTTATCCCTCAAGATTCTTCCTTCGATGCCGATAGAGGCCATCAGAGCACGTTGCTGTTCGATGGTACAGACTAGGGGTTTAGGCTGAAGGAGTTTAGGCCGAAGGCCGGAGCTCCGAATACTTCAGCCTGAACACCTTCGGCCAATCTACCTAAGTCGTTACGATGCGCAAACGAATATCCATCGATCAACTGAAAGTCGGCATGAAGGTCGAGAGGCTCGACCGTTCCTGGCTGGCTACCCCCTTCTTGCGGCATCGCTTCACGATTACGTCCGCAGAAGAGATTGAGCAACTGCACGCCAGCGGTGTCCAACAAATTGATGTCGATGTGCATGACGACCGCCCGGAGTCGGGCTCGTTGGTGCCGCCTATGCCGGTAAGGACTGACGTCTCTCTGCCGATACCTCCAACCCCGGAGATCGAGCCATCGGCCGTTCCATTTGCTGAAGAGTTGCCCGTCGCACGACAAGTTTACAAGGCCGCCAAATTGATCATTCAGCAGGCGATGGACGATGTTCGGATGGGTCGCGCATTGAACATCAAGGCAGTCAGTGAAGTCGTCGGGAGGATGGCCGACAGCATTCTGCGCAACCCTGATGCACTCATGTGTTTGGCACGGCTCAAGCAGTTTATACAAGTTGGAGGAGTCTATTCCGTAGGTTCAGGTGTCTTGCTCAATACGGGTAAGGCGGCGATTATCAAACAATTCAACCATCATGTTCCCTTAGAACCTTTGGTCGTGCTGGTCACGGACGAAGCAGGTCGTCACCGATCCACTCCTCTCGACCTCGATCTCACGGCGCAGTTTCGCCAATCGAAGAAGAAAATTGTATTGATTCTTGACCCAATCAACGTGGGGATTACTCCTTCTCTCTATCTTGATAAGGAAGCGACATGATGGAATCAGAGCATGCCCCCTCATTTCCGTCGATGCTCGTGGTCGGATTGCCCCTTCAGCTGACGATCGGGTCCGGTCACGACAAAGTGAATTGTGGATCCACATTACTGGGCTGGAAATCGCAGGCGTGGCTCATTTGTGAATGGCCGTTCCATTTCGGGCAAGCCGTTCCCTGTGAAATCGGAACCCACTGTCTTGTTCGCTCAATGGTGGCGGGTAAGCTCGTCGCCTACCACAGCGAAGTCCGCATGACACAAACATCTCCGCTTCCTCTGCTATACCTCGCATTTCCTCGGAAGGTCGAGGAAATCCATCTCCGTAAGGAATCGCGCGTGGCAAGCAATGAGCCGTTACTCCTGCTGCAAGGCCTCCATGGAGGTACGACACTCGCGCTATCGAATGGGTCTGTTCCCATCGGCGGATTGATACAGGATCTCAGCGCCTCTGGCTGCCGCATCATTGTCCAGCAGCCGCGTGCCGATGTGACGTTGGGCGCCACGGTTTCTTTAGAATTCGAACTGATCGGGATTGGGCACATCGCTCATCTCGCCGGCACAATCAAGAACATTGCAGAGCGTGACAGCGCCCTCTCACTTGGGATCGAATTCCGTTTTAATGGGAAAGAGTCGATTGAATACCGAGGGTGGGGAGGGAGTGTCCAAAAGGCCATTGAGTATTCCGTGATGCAGCGGCAAACAGAATGGGGATTCTTGACGCCGGCGTCAGAACCATGACGGAGTTGCCGAGCACCAGGCAATATCTGCCTGGCTGGGCCCCCTCTCAGATGCGCGTTCCTCAATAAACCCCTGTCTACTGTGGATTTCCATTTCCTGTTCGATCCCTCAACGGGTGGTCTAAGCTTTGCACCCGTTTGAGTCGAATCATGAATTGAAAGAGGACCACGTGATGCAACAACCTTCAAGAATGCCCCTCCGCCATGTGATCATCACAGGTGGGGCTGGTTTCATCGGATCACAGATCAGCGCCCGATTCCTCAAAGAGAAGACCCGCGTCACCATATTAACCCGGAATGTGTCGGCCCCACGGGCACTGGCGCTTGCCCGGCAGGGATGCAAGGTCGTAGCCTGCGATGTTGCCGATCCGCATCGCATCCCGCGCGCTGAGGCGCTCGATCCTGCCGACATGTTGCTTCATTTTGCGGCAGACGTTTCTGTCAGCAGCCCGACGCTCCGGGCTGCGAATGTCGACGGCACCGGCCGTGCCGTAGCTTTAGCGGACGCATTGGCGATTCCATACATTGTGCATGCGAGCAGCATCGAGGCGCAGGGACTCGGATCGGAATCCGAGATCCCTCTTCGAGAAGATATGGCATGCCGCCCTGTCTCAGACTATGGGCGATCGAAAATGCAGGCGGAAGAGATCGTGACCGCGTGGGGGTCACTGTCCGGCCATCGGTCTCTTGTCCTTCGTATCGGCAACATTTATGGACCGGGGAGTGCCTGGTTCATCCATCCTTCCCTATTGGCTTTGCTGGGCGCCACCCCGATTCGGGCGATTTGGGGGCAGCTCCGGCATCGTCTTTTCCAGCCGCTTTTTATCGACGATTTCGTCGAAGGCCTCTGGCGAGCCGTCGAGCGTCGGCTTGCCGGCACCTATAACATCACAGGCGAGGAGCAGGTTTCGATTGAAGGCTATGTCTCGCAGCTTGCAAGCCTGATGCAACTGACAGACCGTGTTCAATCGATGTACGAGCCGGCGCCGCGGTCTGGGCGATCGCTTCCGATCGCGCCGGACTTTGCATACATCTTAATGGGGACTCAGGAACAGTGCCACCGCGCGTACGACAACAGCAGGCTTCGCGCAGAGATCGGCCCCTATGCTCGCTGGCCTCTGCCTCGAGGGCTTGCCAGGACTTTGCAGTGGTACGACACAAGCGGCCAGTTGCCGGCTCTCCTCGCGGCATTGCGTCGACAACCGGGAGCAATGACATGCATGTGACGATGATTTTTCCTGGGATCGCACTACCGGGGTTCGATAGTTTCGGGAAGAAACCCACCATCGATGCCAATTTCATCGACCATGGTCTGGCATCGCTCAGCGCAGCGGCCAAGGCCGGCGGCCATACGGTCGATCTGATCGATCTCCGCAAGTTGCGAGACTGGACCCATTTTCGCGATGAGATCCGGCGGCGTACCACGAAAGTCTGGGCCTTCACCTCATGGAGTCTCCATTATCCCGATGTCGTCCGTGCGATCAGGATTCTCAAGGAAGAGCGGGAAGATGCCGTCGTCGTGCTCGGCGGTGTCCATGCCACCATTAAGACGACACAGGTCATGGCAAACCGACTTATCGACCACATTATCACGCAAGAGGGTGAGATCAGCTTTGTCAAATTGCTCGACATGTTTGCAGCAGGAAAGCAGGCCGACCGCCTCATCGTCGGCGAAGGCCCGGTGTTAGACGAGATCCCCTGGGTGGACCGCGACCTCTTCGATATGAGTGGCGAATTGGCCACGCCGATGGTGCCGGGTATGCCGACACCGTTTGTCACGACCAATGCCGGACGAGGCTGCCCGTTCAAATGCAACTTTTGTCAGCCGGCCGAACGGGCCGTATTCGGCAATCGAGTCAAGATGCGGAGCCAGGAAAACGTGATCGGTGAGCTGCGATATCTGAAAGATCGTTTCAAGTTCAACAGTTGGATGGCGCATGACGATCTGTTCTTCATCAACCACCGCTGGAGCCGTGAATTCTGTGTCCAGTATACGGCTGCAGGCTTCACGGAGCCCTACATCTGTCAGATGCGCGCCGATCTGATGTGCCGGTATCAGGATGTCGTCAAGCAGATGGCCGAGTCCGGACTGGCATGGGCGATGATCGGGTTCGAAAGCGGGAGCCAACGCATTCTCGATCTGTTCGAGAAAGAAACCACGGTCGAGGAAAATCTGAAGGCGGCTGCCATCTGCAAAGAATATGGCATCAAGGTCTGGGCCAACGTCATGTTCGGCGCGCCGACGGAAACAAGAGCAGAAGTGATGGAGACCGTCCGTATGGTCTGGAAGATCAAGCCCGACCATTTCAGCAGTAGTTACTTTACCCCGACACCAGGCAGCGGTATGGCAGAGGAAGTGGAAAAGAAGGGGTTGACGATGGTGGACCCGTTCAATGGATCCAACCGGACTCCGAACGAAGCCAAGATGAAAGACACGGATTACGAATGGCTGACCAA
Source organism: uncultured Nitrospiraceae bacterium (assembly GCA_963748375.1). Lineage (GTDB taxonomy): Bacteria > Nitrospirota > Nitrospiria > Nitrospirales > Nitrospiraceae > Palsa-1315. Next base: position 174,327 of record CAVVIR010000008.1, on the reverse strand, counting down.
AGCTATTGCCCTTGCGTATGACGGCGGGTCGGAAGAACGACTGATCGCGCTCGGTCAGCTTCCCACGCAATCACGGGAGGCCTCATGCGCATCGCATTGATCAACAGCCCATCCCTTTCAGTTCGTCCGGTCAGTCGCAGCATGGCAGGGGGGCTTGGCTTCGACGGCAGCGAGGGTATGGTACTGCCCCCCCTGGACCTGGCCATCATGGCTGCCACGTTGCGTCAGGCAGGCGAGACGGTGGACCTCATCGACGCTGATCCGCTGGGATTGGATGCAGGTGCGGTCTATGCCAGATTGAAAGGCCATCATTGGGATTTCGTGGTTGGAACTGTGTCGCTCCCGACCTTGGAGCAAGACGCGGCATTCCTTGCTGAACTTCATCGCCGACACCCGTCCGCGCGAATAGCCGGAAAGACTCTGGTACGGGACCATGCGGTATTGAAAGCGCTGTTGGAGCGAAGCACAGCCGATTTGGTGATTCATGGCGAAGCCGACCTCACGATCACCGACATCGCCCATGGCCGGAGCACCGGCGGCACCGCTTGGCTCGATGTCGGCGCGTCGGGTGCTGAACCATCGTTCCAATTCGATGAAGGGTCGCCGGTCGAGGATCTCAATCAGTTGCCGTTTCCCGCCCGTGATCTGCTTCCGAACGAACACTACATTTATCCGTTGCTTGGTACCCCCGTCGCGACGTTACAGACGAGCCGGGGCTGTCCCTATCCCTGCGGGTACTATTGTCCGTACCCGTTAGTTGAGGGTGTGAAATGGCGATCGCAAACGCCAGAGCGTATCGTTGCCGAGCTGAAAGACGTGGTTGAGCGGCAGGGCATCACCAAGATCTATTTTCGTGACGCAACTTTCACGCTTAACCAGGGACGTATCGTCAGGCTCTGCGACCTCATTATTGCTTCCGGGTGGCGACTTGAATGGGTCTGCGAGACGCGAGTCGATTGTCTCGGCGATGCCTTGCTGGAAAAGATGCGTGCGGCCGGCTGTGTCGGTCTTCTCGTCGGAGTGGAGACGGGCGATGAACAGGTCATGCATCTGCGGGAGGGGAAGAAAGGCCTGACGGTCCCGATGCTGGCCCATTTGCGTGAGTACACATTCCGGCTCGGCATCCGTCTTCATTTCCTTCTGATTGTCGGACTTCCGCAAGAGACCCGTGAATCCCTCGTTGCCACCTATGACCTGATTCAACGATATAAGCCGGACACCATCGGAGTCACGATCATCACGCCTTACCCGGGCACACCCCTTCATACGGAAGGTCTTCGGGAAGGCTGGATCGATTCACAGCAATGGAAAGATTATGGGGGCCACCAGATCCCCATGCATACACCCAACCTCACTAGGGCCGACATGGAGGCGGGGAAGCGGTTCTTGGAAGAAGGTTTCGCACTTTTACAGAAGCGGCAAGTCGGCGGGCATTCCAAACCCCTGGAGGCCATGGCGCAGCAACATTATGAACGGCTGTTGCGGTGGGCCTATCGTCTCGACGGACCGGTCGCCCAACTGCGGGACGTGCTCGCGCTGGCGCCTGGAGTGCCGAAACCAGCCAAGCATGTGCTATCCGTCGCCTCTAACCCACGAGAAGCGCCTTCCCCCGCGCGGTTCGCCTTGTCGGTCGTCATTCCGACCTATAGCCGGCGCGCCATTTTACGGAAGACGCTGCTGGCCTTCATGTCCCAGACCTGTGCCCCTGAGAAATTCGAGGTGATCGTCGTGGACGACGGATCCACAGACGACACTGTTGCGATGGTCCGACAGTTCAGCGCGTCCTTTCCCCTCCGTATCCTCACGGCAGAGCACGCCGGCGCGAATGCGGCCCGCAATCTCGGAATTCGAGCGGCTCAAGGACGTGTGGTCGTCATCACGGGCGACGATATGATTCCGGAGCCGTCGTTTCTCGATGCGCATGCCACGTTCCACGAACGTCATCCAAGCGAATTGGATGCCATGCTGGGCTTCATTGATTGGTCTCCCGAACTGACTGTCACGCCGTTCATGAAGTTCATTGTCTCGCCGGAAGGGGGCCAGCAGTTTGCATTTCATGAAGTGCGGGAAGGGAAGGCCGATTTTCGGCTCTTCTACACGAGCAACCTATCGGTGAAGCGAGATCTGCTGCTCAAGCAACCGGTTCTCTTTGACCCAGACTTTACCTATCCCGCCTATGACGACGTGGAACTGGGATATCGCTTGAGCACCCAAGGTTTGGAGTTGCACTACAACGCCATGGCGGTGACCTGTCACCACCATGAGATAACCCTGACGGGGTTTGTCCAACGGCAGCGCAAGGCCGGGCACATGGCTGTCGTGCTGGCGCGTAAACATCCTGAGCTGAGCCGTACTCTTATCAAAATCGACGATGCCCTTGCGGTTCGTGATGCCCTCGGAGAAGATCGGATTACGCGGTTGCTTCACGTTGCACGAGAGCTGGAAAAGCCCGATCTCCAGCAATTGGCATTGATCCGATCCGGCGCAGAACGGTTCGACCGAACTTATCTCCAACGCGTGCTCTATCCCGTGTATCAGACGCTCTTGCAGTCTGCCTATGCCTGGGGTATCTGCGAAGCTGTTGAGCAGGGTGCGGGGTCCATCCTGCCCGCCACAACGTGCAAACCATCGCCTCTTCGTTTCAAGGCATCGATCATCATTCCCGTATTCAACAAACTCGAGCTGACCCGCCAGTGCCTCACCACGTTGGCGTCAATCACCACGATGCCGGAATATGAAGTTATCGTGGTGGACAATGCCTCGGACGATGGAACAGCAGAGTTCCTCGCCGAGTTAGGCGGAGACGTTCAGGTGATCAGCAATCCTAAAAACTACGGCTTTGCTGTCGCTTGTAACCAGGGAGCCAATGCTGCGAGAGGAGAGTTTCTCCTCTTTCTGAACAACGACACCATACCGACCGACGGTTGGTTGAATGCTCTCGTGGATGAGGTCGAACGCCACCCAGATGTTGCGGTGGTCGGCAGCAAGCTGCTGTACGAAGACGGCACCATTCAACATGCGGGAGTGGCGTTCTCGCGGATCGTCTTTACGCCCTATCATATCTATCGAAAGTTCCCGGCCGACTCGCCCATGGTCAATCGGCGGCGTGAATTTCAATGCGTGACCGGAGCCTGCATGCTGGTGCGGCGTGATGTGTTCGAGCAGGTCGGTCGGTTCGACGAAGGTTTCAAGAATGGGTTCGAGGATGTCGATCTGTGTTTGAAAATACGAGAGCGAGGGTGGCGCATCGTGTATCGCCCTGACAGCGTCGTGTACCATCTGGAAAGCCAAACGCCGGGACGAAAAACACACGATAGAGACAATGCACGGCGGTTGCTTGAGCGGTGGTCTCAGAAATGGTGGATTCCGGACGAAGACTCACTGTACATGTCGGATGGACTCGCCTGCCATGTCCGTACCGACCAGGGCATGCTCTACAATCATCTTGAGCCGCTGGCCTCTGTGGCCGATCGGACTGCGTGGCAATTTGTGGCAGACACCCAGTCTGCCGCGCAGCGTCAAGACTTTGTAGCGGTCAAGACACTTCTACATGATGTTGATCGATGGCCGAACGATGTGTGGGTGCTTCGGTGGGGGGCGTTGGTGTGCAAATACATCGGTGTATCGAATGTCGCGCTGTCGTTTTGGAAACGCGTACTGGCGATTGGGCCGGACGCAGATGGCTATCACGCATTGGCGAAGAACGCGCTTGAAGAGGGCCGACTTGACGAGGCCGCGCACTGTCTCGGCGAATTACGGAGTTGCAGCCCGAAGCACGGAGACGGGTGGTTATTGTCCGGGATCCTGGCTCTGCAGCGTAATCGGTTGGCCGAGGCCAAGACGGCCTTCGAACGCGCGGGCGCGTATGGGGCGGATCGTCGCAAGGCACAATTAGGGCTCGGCATGGCTGCGATGGGGTTGACCGAATCCGCCGAGGCCTGGGAACTGTTTCTCGCGGTGGCGACTGAGCATCCCGACGATGCGGAAACGCTGCACTGGTTGTTGAGGGCCGGTACGGTGCTCCAACGGTGGGAGCACCTGGAGCCTTTCCTTAGTCGGTACGTATCGAGAAATCCTGGAGACCTCAGTATTCGGTTCGCGCTGGCAGGCGTGTTTCTCCGCCTGACCCGTTGGGCGGATGCTCGGCGCGAACATGATTCGATCCGTATGCTGGATCCAGCCTTCGATGGTCTCAGTGAATTGGCGAGCGCGATCGATGAGAACGAGCCGGCCCTGACACATCATCATGGCGCATGATGAAGACACGACGGCGCGAAGGCTGTTGATCCAACTCGCTAGGCTGGGCGATCTGGTCCAGAGCTTGCCGGCATTCGTCTCACTTGCGACTCGCTACCCACACCAGTCTCTCGATCTGCTCTGTCCTGCGGTACTGGCGGATCTCGCCCGTTTGTTCCCAGAAGTGGGGCATGTGCTGAAGTGGAACGGAACACAATGGCATGTGTGGGCGGAGTCCTTTGCCGGAGAGCTTCAGCCCTCGTGGTTGCGCGACGTTGAGCGATACCTTGCGGAGTTGACGCCCGAGCCCTATTCGATCGCCTATGTGTTGAACCATCACCCGCGCGCAATCCTGGCAGGGGCGCTGTTGGCTGCAGAGGTTCAAGGCCCCAACCTGCATGGGCCATTGAATGAGGAGCTGTCACCCTGGGCCGCGTATCTGCGCCAGGTTGCGCACCAGCGAGGTTCGAATCGCATTCATCTTTCCGATACCTTCTGTGGCCTGTGCGGAGTGAATCCTCCTCGGACTCCGCCTGTCTTCATACCCTCCACGAGCGATCTTTCTGGCGATTTAGCTGAGGTTGGCACGTCGGCAGGGCAATGGGTTGCGGTAATAGTAGGAGCCGGTGACGCAGATCGATCAATTCCAATCGAGGTGTGGAGTGAATGGATCTCGCTCTTGCTTACCCATGAATCGCCTTGCGGGGTTGTCTTGATTGGGAGTGAGCGCGACCAGCACGCCGCCCTTGCGATTCAGGACGGACTCTCACCGATGATTGCGGGGCGTGTGTGGGATGCCACGGGACGTACGACTCTTCCGCAATTGGCCACCGTCTTGAAGCGATGTCATTGGGCTGTCGGCGCTGATACGGGCCCGCTCCATCTGGCCGCCGCGGTCGGTACCTGTGCAATAGGGTTGTATTTCTCGCGCGCCCGCGTACATGAAACGGGGCCTTACGGAGAGGGCCACTGGGTGTGGCAAGCCGATTGCGCCTCGCCGGCGACGTGGCCGATCCAAGCCAGCGTGAAGATGATTCGAGAGCGCAGCACAATCCCGCAACAGGAACCGATCGCAGGCTGGTCTTTATGGCGGTCATACCACGACGAGTGGGGGGCCATTTTCCGACGCGTGGACGAGAACGATTCAGTCGAAGATCAGCGAGCGGCAATCTGGCGGCAGTTATCGGAACAGTGCCGGCCGTTGCAAGGCGTGACATGAACTCCTTCGAGACGAATATCGCTCGATTGACGCAGCGCGACTCTGCTCTGGCGGCGGCGCTTCGCCAATGCAAAGGGGGCGCGCTGGAGATCGTGCCGGCGCGCACCGGGGTGATGTCGGCGCGCGCCAACGGGCGATGGATTCATAGCGCCTATGATCCCATAAAAGAAGCGCAGGCCTGGGCCGAAGGGCAGAGTTATCAGGATGGGGAAACGATAGTGGTATTCGGCGTCGGCCTGCTCTATCACGTCGAGGCCTTGTCTGCGCGACTGCCTCGAACGGCATCGATTGTCGTGGTCGCTCCCGATCTGAATGTCGTCGTCGATGCGGCGGCGGCTCGCGTGTGGGGCGATTGGATGGATCGTGTGTCTTGGGCTTGGGGGACCCCGGAGGCAATCGGTGAACAGGTTGCCGCTGCCGGCCAACCACTGCGGCTTGTCACCTATGCGCCGGCTGCTGTGTTCTATACGGATAGTCATCGTGCCATTGAAACGGTCTTGCAGCGGGGGGTTGCGTCTAAGGCCGGTGGGCAGCTCAGCATTGCCGTCGTGGGGCCGATCTACGGAGGTTCTCTCCCTATTGCCCGTTATGCGGTCAGCGCGCTTGAATCGCTGGGACATCGCGTCCGCTGGCTCGATCATAGCGTCCATGCCACAAGCTATCATCAGTTGGAATTGCTGAAGAACTCCCAACATCGATTGGCTTTGCAGAGTAAGTATGCGGAGATGCTGAGCCGGATCACGATGGCTCAGCTGGCAGAAGATCCACCCGACTTGGTCCTCTCGCTCGCACAGTCTCCATTAATTCTTCCGGCGCTGGAGCATCTCCGGCGTAAAAAGTTTTTGACGGCGATGTGGTTTGTCGAGAATTACCGGCATCTCACCTACTGGCAACAGTTAGCGGCAGGCTACGATTTTTGGTTCGTGATTCAGCAAGAGTCATGTATCTCGGCGCTCAAGCAGGCTGGCGCGAAGGACGTGCGCTATCTTCCGATGGCGGCTGACCCATCTGTCCACCGCCCCGTGGACTTGACCCAGGCCGAGCGAGATGAATACGGGTCGGATGTGTCATTTGTCGGCGCAGGTTATGCCAACCGCCGCGAGATCTTTCCCCGGCTACTCGGTCACGAGTGGATATTCAAGCTGTGGGGCAATGAATGGGACGGTGCGACCGGTCTGAACGCTGTGCTTCAACGCAACGGCGCGCGGATCGATACCGATACCTGCCAGAAAATATTCAATGCAAGTGCTGTGAACCTCAACCTGCATTCTTGGGGTGGGGCCGGGTTCGATCCTGACGGGGATTTCGTGAATCCCCGCACGTTCGAGCTGGCGGCATGTGGAGCGTTTCAGCTTACGGATCGCCGTTCTCTGATGCCGCCTCTCTTCACTGAGAGCGAAGTCACCACGGTGTCCTCTCCCGATGATCTGCCAGGTGAAATTACCCGCTGGCTTCGGGAGCCTGAGGGACGCGTGGCTATGGCGGCACAGGCTCGCCGGCGCGTGCTGGCCGAACATACCTATCCTCACCGTATGCGCGAGTTGCTGTCCCGGATCGGTGTCGCCAGTCCGGACCGTATTGGGTCGATTCTGCGAGGAACCCGCCAGGCGGGCGCGCTCGCGTCAGCAGCCGCTGAAGCATTTCCATCGGTGGCCTCGACGCTGGGAACGTTTCCCTCCACTCAGCGGGTGGAACTGAAGCAGCTTGCGGCACAGATTCGTTCACGCGGTCCCATGGGTACTCTGTCGAGGGAGGATCTTATGGTGCTCATGTTGGATGAGTACCGCTCCGAGACGAAAGATTTAGTGTGATGAAACAGGTCCTCATCATCAATGTCACTCGCATGGGCGATCTGATTCAGACCGGTCCCTTGTTGGCTCGGTTACACGAGGAATGGCCCGATGTCGCAATCGACCTCGTCGTCGATCGAAGTTTTGCGCCGACTGCTGCGCTGCTGAGCGGGCTCCGGCATATCATCAGTTGCGATTTCACGGGATTACTCGATGAGTGCCGCACACAGTCAAAGAGCCTGGTGACGCTGATGCAAGAGATGACGGCTTGGGCTGCGCCGCTACGGGCTGCACGGTACGACCGCATCATCAATCTCACCTTCAATCGTCAAACCGGTTTACTCTCGTCGTACATTGGTGCGCCGGACTTGCGGGGGATTATTGCAGGGCCGGACGGTGGTCCCATCGTGCAGAACCCCTGGCTGGTGTACTTCACAGACCTGCATCGGCATCGACGATTCAATCGGTTCAATCTGGTGGATCTCTATGCCATGGGCGGGAGCGGCCCCGGCGCCTTCTCGCCGCTGTCGGTTACGGTTCCTCCTGATGGGAGAGCGTGGGCCGACGCGTTTCTTCGGCCTCAAGGCCGAACCGTCCGCCAGTGGATCGCAGTACAAATCGGCGCCAGCGAGGTGATGAAAGCGTGGCGACCGGAGTATTTTGGGCGGACGATGGCGCGATTGAGCCGACATCCTGATATAGGATTTGTCGTGATCGGCACTGCCGCCGAAGCGGACTCCATTGAGCTGGCTAGAACCACCTATCGAGCCGGCGGAGGAGCCGCGCCGATTCTTGATGCCAGCGGGCGGACCACGCTCAATCAACTCGTCGGCCTGCTTTCGCGGTGTCAATTGCTCCTCACCAACGACACAGGACCGATGCATCTCGCGGTTGGAGTCGGAACCGCGGTCATCGATCTGTCGGTCGGCCATGTCGATCACAATGAGACAGGACCCTATGGGCCAGGCCATTGGGTCATTCAGCCCGATCTGGCTTGTTCACCATGCGGATTCGACCAGATCTGCGCACACCATGCCTGCAAAGATCGAATCATTCCCGAAGAAGTCGCGATGTTGTGTCTTCATGCGTTAGGGCGCGCTCCATTCCCCGCATGGAGCCTAGGCGCACGAGTGTATCAATCGAATGCGGATGCCGATGGACTTGGTGCCTTTATCTTGCGAGCGGGACATGTGGATGCCGAGGTGGCCTGGTATGCCGAATTTTGGAGGAGATTCTGGTACGAAGACTTTACAGGCAGGCCGAGCCAGGTGGCGTCGAACCTTGAACCAGCACCGGACCGAGACGCTGCAATGGCCTGGATGAGAGAAGCAGGCCAACCCCTGCAACTCCTGGAACAGCGGGCTCGGCATATCGCGACTCTCACGAGACGTCGCCCAATACCGGCGTCAATGCTACAACGGGAACAAGCGCTGCTCCGTCAAGAACGAGAAAAGCTTCTGTCTCGGATGATGGCTCATTCGGCCACTGGCCCGGTCACTGTGGCGATGATCAGAGACATTCATAACGATGGCGCGAGAGATTTGGCGATATTGGCCGATCAACACGTGAAGGCCTATCGACGGTGGCAGCAGCGCATCGCTCGAGTCAGAACAGTATGGTCAGACGCACCGGCGCAGGTCGAGAGACGACCACGCTCGTTGCCGATGGTACAGAGTACCGCAGCAGGCTAGACAGGCTGAAGGCTAAAGGCTGAAGTGTTTGGATTTTGCAATCCGGCCTTCAGCCTTCAGACTACTCGTCTCGCATTTATTTTCACAAGGAGTTGAGCTATGCGTATCACCCTCGATCAAGATCAGTGGGACGTCAGTGACGATCAATTAGTCGGTGAGGTTCTGGCGCAGGTCAGTGATCGCGCCCATGCACGACATCGGCTGGTTACGTCGCTGAAGCTTGGGGGGCAACTGATTACGGATCGCGACCTCCAGCCTATGTTGCTGGGTAAGCTTCTCAAAGAGGTCGGATCGGTCGACGCCTGTTCACAGGATATTCCTGAGATCATGACGAACGCGACGCCGACTATCACCAGGTTTTCCTCGACATTGAAAGCCGAGGCTCAGGGATTTCTTACGCCCCTGCGTATGAACGGCATCATTCCTTCAGCATTGGACCGCTGGTTTGGACAATTGGCCGATTATATGGAACTTCTTCAGGTTGCTGGGCCTGGTAGTCAAGCCGGTGATGATCTGAAGGCCCTTTCCCCATGGATTCAGGACCTCCTGGATGCTCGGTCCATCCAAGATCCTGTTCGCATCGCAGATATCCTGGAATTCGAGATCCTCCCACGGTTGGCTTCTCTGTGAACCTTTACGTCGAATACTGTCGGTTATCGACCACTATGACTGCTCTCCGTTCTGCTCCTCAGGCCCTCTCAAGTGTGGACCGGCTGGGACCGATAAGGAATGCACGACCAAGGAACCTCGCCGGTATGCATGCTATCAGCGGGGTCTTCGGTCAAAACAATCTTGGCACGGATGCCGGGAAGTGCGAGTGGTTGATGTGTTCGGTTTTCAAGGAGGAAGAGGTCCATGGCTTTAATCGTCAATAACAACCCGTCTTCGGTCTCGGCACAGCGCAATTTGACCGTGAATACGAATCAGTTGCAGCGGTCGGTGGAACGGTTGTCTTCAGGGCTTCGGATCACCCGTGCGGCGGACGATGCTGCCGGACTCGGCATATCCGAAACATTGCGCGCGCACATTCGCAGTATCAACCAAGCGACACGAAATGCGAATGACGGCATCAGCTTGACGCAGGTCGCCGACGGGGCCGCGGCCACCATCGGTAACTTGCTTTCCCGTCTCCGTGAGCTGACGACGCAGTCCGCCAGCGGTACCATCGGGGCCACGGAACGGTCTTACCTGGATCAAGAGTTTGTGACACTCCGGTCTGAAATCGACCGGATCGCAACCGTGAGCGAGTTCAATGGCCAGGCGCTGTTGAGCGGGGCCAGCAACTCGTTTGAAGTCTTCGTCGGCTTCAAGAGCGGCTCGGGCAATTCGCTCACTGCCGACCTGAACGACTTGACTGTCGAGGCCGTCGGCTTGACAGGCGTGAACATCTCGACGTCAGCAAACGCTCAGAGCGCGTTGAGCAATATCGACAGCGCGATCAGTTCAGTGGCCACTGCTCGAGCGGAATACGGCTCGATTCAAAACCGTTTCGAGGCGGCTATTTCGAACTTGCAGGTCACAAGTGAGAACTTCGTGGCGGCAGAATCTCGTATCCGCGATGCCGATATCGCCTACGAGACGTCGCAATTCACGAAGAATCAGGTGCTTGTGCAATCAGGCGTTGCGGTGTTGGCACAAGCCAACTCACTCCCGCAACAGGCACTCGCGTTGCTGCGGTAGACCTTCATATCGTTTCGCTGGAGTGATCACCCAGCCGCCGTATCGACGGCTGGGCCTCCAGCGGGCGATGAGGGAACGCCGCCTCCATAGGAGGCATATATGGTCCAAAACATTCGACCGCCTCACGATCTGTATTTCGCCCCACACCATCCCGAAACCGCTGTAAAGCCGGTTCGCGATAGAGACAACCGGGTAGACGCTGATACCAGTACTTCTACTCCGGAACCGACACCGACAATAGAGAAGCTGGAGCAGGCTGCAACTCGTGTCAAGGACGTGCTTCGTGGAACCACGTCCCGTCTGGAGATCGAGATCGATTCCGATTCGCACAAAGCCGTGATCAAGATTCTCAATGGGGAATCCGGAGAGATCATTCGACAGATCCCTGCGCAAGAACTTCTGGATCTGGCCAAGCATCTGGATGAGCCAAAAGGCCTCTTGGTTCAGGAACGCGCATAACAGAGGAACGTTGACACTATGGCATCGATTTCATTCGGGGGATTGGGGAACGGACTGGATTTCGGTCAAGTGGTCGATCAACTGGTCAAAATCCAGCGCGGCCCCATCGATCAACTCAGTCAGAAGAAAGCAACGGCACAGTCGAAGTTGACAGATTACGCATTGCTTGAGGGTAAGCTTCTGGCCTTGCAATCGGCTGGAGATGCCCTGCGATTGCCGACCTCATTCGACCGGTCGACCACCACCGTCTCGGATGAGAAGGCCGTGACTGCCTCGGCATCATCGACTGCAACGCCTGGTTCCTATCTCGTCCGGGTGACGCAATTGGCCCAGTCGCATCAGATTACCAACAAAGGAGCGACAGCCGTATCGAGTGTGACGACCGATATTGTCGGTGGCGCGTCAGCCTCGTTTACCTTCCGCGTCGGAACGGGAACTGATCAGACTGTGGCGTTGAGCAGCGCCGCTACGCTTGAAGATTTACAGACCGGCATTAACGACTTGGGCGCCGGCGTGACTGCGTCGATTGTGAATGCAGGCAGCGAGACCACACCGGCCTATCGCGTGATTCTCACGGCCACTGCGTCAGGAGCAAGCAATGGGGTGACGATTGTGGCCGACGGAACCACATTGGACTTCACCAATGGCGGGGGCACAGGGGGCGTCGATACTTTGCAGGCGGCACAGGATGCTATTGCCATCGTCGGCGACCCGGCATTGAACCCCGTCACTCTGCAGCGCAGCAGCAATGTTCTCACAGACGCGATTCCTGGCGTGAGCCTCTCGCTCCTCAAGACAACCGGATCCGACACCGTTTCCATTAATGTTACGCGTGACAACGGCGCGGTGAAAGAAAGCATCAAAAAGTTTGCCACAGCCTATAGCGATATCGTGAAATTTGTGAATGAACGCACCACGTATGACGTCGCTACGAAAAGGGGTGCCCTCTTCTTCGCTGAACCGACGGCGAAAGGTCTCCTGTCACAACTCCGGCAGGCCCTTTCTACTTCTGTCAGTGGGCTGACCTCCTATTCGTCCGTGGGGGAAATCGGGTTTAAGACGGAACGCGACGGCACGATCACGGTGGACGATGCCAAGCTGGATGGCGTATTGAACACCAAATATGGTGCGGTGAAATCCCTCTTTATCACTCAGGCAGGGGTGGCTGGTGTTGCCCAGCGAGTCAATGATGCCATCGATGCGATCGATGACATCGGGACCGGCTCACTCACGGTTCGCAAAAACGCATTGACCAAGCAGCTCAGTAGTCTCACGGTCGAAATCGACAGAAAGGAAGATGCCCTCTCGGCCTACGAGGAGTCGCTCAAGAGACAATATGCCGCGCTCGACGGACTTCTCAGCCGGCTGAAAGGCCAGAGCACCTTCTTGCAATCTCAACAATCACAATCATCACAGGGGTCATGATGATGAACACCTTCCCCAACACAGCCGCCGCCTCACGGTATCGTCAGACGGAGGTGCTGACCACATCAAGTGTTCAGCTCATCGTCCTGCTGTACGATTCTGCCATTCAGGCGGTCGAACTCGCGAGCGACGGGATTGTTCGGCAGCATCAGCCCGATAAAGCTCGGTTTCTCGGACGCGCCGTCGGAATTGTCAGCGAATTGTCCAGCGTCCTCGATTTCGAACGAGGCGGCGAGATCGCCAAGTCGCTCTACCGTCTCTATGATTATATGCTGGCGGAGTTTACGCAGGCCAATTTGCGAAACGATGCCCGCCGGCTCGATGGCCCGCTACGATGTTTGAAGGAAATGCGTGGAGCCTGGCATACGGTGGCGCAGCAGCAGAATCAGTCGATGGCCTTGCCTCGAGGATAGGATGAGTGTATCGAATGCGACAGTCTGGGAGCAGAACCTGCGCACCTTAACGATGCAGGCTGGTCAGGCCGCAGAACTCGGACAGTGGGATCAGGTTGAGGCATGTTATGCGCTGCGTGAAGAGCATCTCCGTGACCATCCCATGCTTCCAGCCCTCGCCATGGATCTCTCGGTATGTGACCAAGCGGTCACAGCTCGAATTGTGAATGCTCAGTTAGCCATCCAAACGCAGTTGATCGAGACATCGAAGACTCGTCAGAACTTGCACGGGGTGCGGTCCTGGCAAGGGCTGAGCGAGATGGGACCCATTCTCATGGATCAATTAGCATGATCGGCCTAGACGAGTAGTGATGGCAATCGAATTGACCCAGATTCACAATGTGGTGCGTACCTATCATCAGGCCATCCATTTTCCCCTATCGGGACTGCAAGCGGTTGAGCGAACAGAAGAGCTAGGACAGGGTCTGAGATCGGACTCCCCGGGTACACGCGAACGGAATATTATGCGTGTGATACATGAGGTTATTATTATAGATAGTTGATAAGACAAGGAGTGTCTTGTATGAATAAGGACAGGATGTCCACAGTCGAAACGGCAATTTGCGATAGTTCCCTTAGTGATCCCACCAGACTGAATCCACCATCTTCCGTCTGTATTTCAGGTCGCCCGGAGTTTCATCATCAGGCACTCTGGCGTCATCTTGAAAAGGCAGGTCATGCCGTGTATCGGTTCACGGAAGACCTCGCGCTTCTCGATGCCGTGGGGGCACGTGCACCCTCCGCGATTGTGTACGAAATTCCTGCAGGACGTGAGCGCGCTGTTCAGTTCCTCAATCAGTTAGCCAAGCTGAACCATGACGCCTGTGTGATCCTGGTTGGTCCTGAAATCGGCGCCGAGTCGGTGGCCCACTGTCTACGATCTGGAGCCTATGACTACCTTACGGTTCCAGTCTCACCTGCTCGATTCATGACGTCGCTCCACGATGGCCTCGTCAATCGGCACACCTTCCGCGCCGTGCGCCATCTGTCACAGGAACTCGCTCAATCGAATGAGCGGGTCGCCGAGGAGCGCAACGCGCTCAAACATTGGAATCGAACGCTCTTGGCCTTGAATCATTTGACCCAAGTATTGACCGCCTCGTTGGACAGTGAGACCATTGTCCGGTCCCTCTTCACCGGGCTCGCAACTCTCGTTCCATTGGATATCATTGGCCTCGCCTGCGCAGAGCCCCATCGGGTCAAGACCTGGTCCCGCTCGTCAGCGTGGACATGTCAGGAAATGCAGGTTCGAGAGTGGCTGCTTCGTCATTTTCCGGAAGATGCCAAGCCTAGGACGTATAGCCGACAGCCTCTTGACCTGGTAGGGGCTGGGACCTTATTGAGGGAAGACTGTGCGCCGCTTTCATCGTTCCCCGCCATAGGCGACGACCGTCATACGATGACGATTCCATTGCCTATCTCGCCAGATAGACAGGGCGTACTGTATCTCGAACGTCGAGAGGGCACGTTTACCGAAGCCGAATTCAAAATGTTGTCAACTGTGGGAACATCACTCGCCATGGCGCTTCGAAATGCCTCTACCCACCAGATGATCCAGGAATTGGCCTTACGCGATAGCATGACCGGATTGTTGAACCGCCGGGCACTTGAGGAAGTCCTTGCACGGGAATTCAAAGGAGGTTTCCGCTATCGCTCATCGGCCTGTTTGCTTCTCGTGGACTTGGACTATTTTAAAGCGATCAATGATCAGCTGGGTCATCTCGCTGGGGATCAGGTGCTCAGGGGTACAGCCGCGTTGATGCGAAGAGCGGTTCGCGATATCGATGTCGTCGGGCGGTATGGTGGGGAAGAATTCGGGATCGTGTTGCCCCATACCGATCTCGATCGCGCGTTGGTCTTGGCAGAGCGGCTGCGCAAGGAGATAGAGAGTCAGGAGTTCGAAGCGGACCAAGGGATCGTGCGGATAACCGCCAGCATCGGCATCGCCCACATTCCTGCCATAACCATTCGATCCGTATCCGAATGGATTGCGGCCGCAGATTCGGCGTTGTACGGGGCCAAGGCGTTGGGAAGAAATCGAGTGGTCGTCCATGTGCCTGGTCAGGCGATATCGGTTGCAGGCGCCACCGTGGCGCTTGCGGCGCCATGATGGCCGGAAAGGTCCCATGAGTATCACGATGCCCCCTCCCTCAACGAACACAACCAAAGCCCTGTCGGACGAGCGGCGTGAGTGGGTTCGAATCGACGATCGAGTGCTCCTGGAGTACCGGCTGTTGAGCGACCCAGCGGAGGGGCCGATCCCGGGGGCCTTGCCGATAAGCCAGGAGGCAATTTCGGCTGCCGTTGCCAAGCCCACGTCAGACTTGTTGCTCCGCAGCGGTGAGCAATTGGCGCAATCGCCGCTGCTTCCTTGGATCATGAAAGTTGATTGGTTGCTGGAAGTGATCGTCAAGCAGCTTGCCAAGATGCAGCCGGAGAGCATCGCGATTGCGGCAATCGTCGATGTGACGCTGAGCGGGGGCGGCGTCGGTTTTCTCTCACCGCGGACATTCGCCGTCGATGATCTCCTGAGGATAAAAATGATTCTGCCGCCCTTTACACCGATTCAGGCAACCGCCAGGGTCATCCGATCTTCTTTGGCCAAAGACGGAGTACGGTACGAGATTGCGTCGGAATATACCGAGATCAATCCGGATGATCAGGACCATCTGATCCGTCATATTATTCACACCCAGGCAGAACGATTGCGTGGGCGGCGCAGCCAATCGGGCGAACGGTGAGGCTTAGCTGGCAGGGGAAGCGATGCGGGTGAGCAGGGTGTCGGCGATGGCGGCGAGCGCCACGGCGGCGGGGGCGGTCGGTTCGCGATCAACGACGGGAAGATAGCCGCGTACGGCTCGTTCCATTGCCGGATCGTCAGGGATCTCTCCTAAGAGCGTGAGATCTCCGCCAATATAGTCTTTAAGAATTTTCTTGAGCGTCGCGACATTCACATGAGCGCGTCCCGACAGCCGGTTTAGGATGAGCGTCGGATGGAATGTCCGGAGTGCGGTTTCGGCAACGCCACGGCTCGTTTCGTCGGTTTGACCCACCACATCGAGCACCTCTTCCACACTGGAAAAATCACGATCTGACAGGGCGTCGGCCATGGCCCCCCTGGCCAGAAACGAAGATAAGACACGGCGGATCGCGGCCAGCTTGATGAATCGGTAGAGGTCCAACACCGACGTGGGATCTGGTGTGGCGACGGTCACATGATGGTCGGCCATCAAGAAGAAATCCAGTGCGTGGTAGCTCGTTCCGGCTCCGATGTCCACGATGACCACTTCGGCCTGAAGATTCTTGAGATGGGAGATGAGTTGTTTCTTCTTGGCATAAGGCATATTGGCGGTCCCGAGCGTGTCCCCTGTGCCGGGAATCAGCGTCAGGTCGGAATGTATGGGCAGGGTCTGCGCGATGTCTTCGAGGCGCTCGACTCGATGACACAGAAAATCCGTCAGCGTGAGCGGCGGATTCATCAATCCGAACAAGATATGAATATCGGCTCCCCCGACATCCAGGTCGGCCAAGGTCACCCGTTTCCCTTTCTTTGCAAGGAGGAGGGCAAGATTGGCGGCGATCACACTTTTTCCGACTCCTCCCTTACCTGAGGCGATGGAGACGATAGTGGCCATTGAGGCAGCTTCTTCGTGGTTCGTGATGGTCTGTCCTGCTTCTTCGGATGTTCAAGGAAAAAACATGAGTGGAACCGGTCGTGTCGATCAGGAGCGGTGCAGGACAGACAATCATGTCTCACAATGGCGCGCATCAGCCACTCAAGTTTCCCAATCACAGCACCGATATCACATCCACTATGAACAATGCCCTGTCAGCTTCAACAGTAATTCAACCGAGTAGTGGGTCATCAACGGACGGCGAGATCTTGACGGTCATGGACGTGGCGCAGTTTCTTCGAGTGCCAAAGTCCACCGTGTATAAACTCGCTCGGGTTGGGGAATTGCCGGCATCGAAGATTGGGAAGCACTGGCGTTTCCTCCGCCGCGACATCCATGAATGGATGCACAGCCGCTCCAAGCAGGGCTAACGATCTAATCTCTGCGTGGGATTGTCGCCTGTGTGGAAAGCCGATGACGTGTACCTACCGCCCATTCTTCGTACGCGGTCGAGCCGCAGCTGGATGCTTAAGCCGGAAGGGGAGTTGCTGGTTGCTCGCCCCGAGTCTCAAGTTTCCGAGTCGGGATATTTCGGAACCGTCTTTGAAAACATGAAACATGAAGCTAGGAACTTGAGCCGCTGCGTGAATTCCGGGGGCCGCGGCACCAGACGATTACCTCGTGCGAAGAGGAAGGCAGTCCCTCGCAGTAGTCTACGGTGCAGATTAGCCACTTCGGCTCCAAGGCCAAGGGTTACGCAGGCGGCTGGAAGTCCAAGCCCAAGGCGATCAAACAGGACGTCGTGGACGAATTGGGGTCAGAGTTCGGATTCAAATGAGTTGCATCTCGCCGGGAACGAGATGCAACGGTTTATTTCGTTGATCTCGTTTTGTTGGTGTAGTTGGTTCATCTGATTTCTCCGGTTCGTCTGGTCTAACTAAACAAACGAAATTAACCAAACACACCAAATGAACAGGGTCTAAACCAAATTGGATATCGCAACAATTATTGGAATTACCCTCGCGATCGGGTCGATCCTTGGCGGGCAGGTCCTTGAAGGCGGCCATGTCGGCTCAATCATGCAGCTCACCGCCTTCATTATCGTGATCGGCGGAACCATCGGCGCGATCTGTATTCAGAACCCTCTTTCAGTTGTGCTGAGAGGGGTCTCCATGCTGAAGCTCGGCATCACGGACCCGAAGCATGACAATAAGGGAACCATCACGACGATCATCGATCTGGCGAATGTGTCCCGCAAGCAGGGCCTGCTCGCGCTCGAGGGCAAGCTCAAAGATATCCATGATCCGTTTTTCAGGAAAGGTGTGCAACTCATCGTGGACGGGACAGACCCGAAGGTGGTGCACGAAATTTTGGAGATCGACGTCGAGCATCAGGAGGAGGAAGGCATCACTGCGGCGAAGGTCTGGGAGGCCGCCGGCGGCTATGCGCCGACCGTCGGGATTATCGGCGCGGTGCTCGGCTTGATTCATGTCATGGAGAATCTGGCCGATCCTTCAAAGCTCGGCGGCGGTATTGCCGTCGCGTTTGTGGCGACTGTCTATGGTATCGGCGCGGCCAATCTGTTTTTTCTTCCACTGGCGAACAAAATCAAATTCAAGCTGAAGGAAGAAGCGGCTTCACGCACGATGATCATCATGGGTTTGGTGGGGTTGGCACAGGGCGAGAATCCCCGGCTGTTGCAGGAAAAGCTCGAGGGCTATCTGCCGGAGTCTCAGCGAACGAAAGAAGAGAAAAAGTGAAGCGTGAAGCGTATCTCGTGAAGCGTCGCTCGTTTCCTGATTCGGACGTTTCACGCCTACTCCCCACGCTTCACGCTTCAGGCTTCACGAGCGACGTTCTGTGATCTATGGCAAAGAAGAAACACGAAGAGCATGAAAATCACGAACGCTGGCTCGTGTCGTACGCGGATTTCATCACCTTGCTCTTCGCCTTCTTTGTCGTGATGTATTCTATTTCGTCCGTGAACGAGGGGAAGTTCCGAACGGTAAGCGATTCGATTAAAGCCGCACTGAACCCCATCGTCAGTCCTGCGAATGTCGCGGTGCCTTTCACGATCGGGCAGAACAAGGCTGTCACCGTGAATCCGACTATCGACACAGTCAAGGAACCGGCGGTGCGACGCCTGCGTGAGATTATGCGGTCCCTCAAGAATGAAACGCAGCTTGACATCATTCAGATGAAGGAACTCTCGAACGGGGATATAGTATTAACGCTGCCGGACACCGTGTTGTTTCGCACCGGGGAAGCGGTTCTTCGGCCTGAGGCTCGTCCATTCATCCAGGCGATCAGTGACGTGCTGATTGAATTGGATCGGCATGTGCGCGTGGAAGGGCATACTGACAGTGTGCCGATCAGCACAGTCCAATTCCCATCGAACTGGGAGTTGTCCGCCACGCGTGCCGTGACGGTTGTCCGAACGTTGAGCGAACAGTACGGTCTGCAGGCCGATCACCTCACTGCGGTAGGTCATGCCGATTCCCGTCCTCTAGTCGATAATTTGACGCCTGAGAATCGAGGGAAGAATCGCCGAGTCGAGATCGTGGTCCAGGAGCCCAGACCGGTTCCACAGCCGATTGAGGCGGCGGAACCGCACACCGCCTTGGAACGATTTGCCGCTCCTCAAGATGCCGTGAAGCGAGAGGACGGCACCCATTCCGACGACATTCCCCTGGCGCTGCCGCCTCCCTTGCCTCCGATAGAGCTGGCCCCCGGCTCCGGTGAACGAACGAAGTAACGCCTTCCAGCCCTCAAGAATCGCGAGAAACATCCCGATAAAGAATCCATTGGCGCGCAACCAGCCATACATCCATAGGCGCGACAGAAACCGAATTCAGGTCCTGGAGTCATCTGGCAAGATGACGATTTTTGAAGCGGTAGAACTCAATATGCGGCACACTATTTGAAGCCGTCGAGGTAGAGGCTGCTTATTTGCCCATGAGTTATGTCGAGGAAGTGAAACTATCTCTAAATATCCACAGGAAAGGATGATGTCATGCAAATCAAAGAACGCATCGTCTCACAAGGAATAATCTTGGACGTCGTGGGAGACTTGACCTATGCCAATCGGGCGGTTTTTAAGGCGGCGGTCGAAAAGGCGAAACAGGCTGGCTGCCGGCACCTCATTGTCAATTTGGAGCAGGTGCGATTTGTGGACAGCGCAGGGCTCGGGCTGCTCGTGCTTGTGTCGCAGAATTTCAAACTGCTAGCAGGCCCAGATCAGTATGCTGAAACCGCAGAGCTACGTGCGGGAGATCATGAGCCTGGCGAATATTCCCAAGATGATTCCCATCTATGAGAGCGAGGAAGACGCGCTCATGGCGCGTGCCGCATAGTCTTGGCGTGTGAGTCACGGAACGTCATGAGTTCGACACGCAATGCCGCACATTGGGCAGGTTCCCGACTCGTCTGCACAGCCTGAGGCGCCCGCCGCGACGATCCTTCTTGTCGAGGATGAGCCGGTCACGCAGGACGAGTATGGCCGCGCGGCTGACGCGGCTGGGGTACCGAGTCCTTGAGGCCGAGAACGGACGAGTGGGTCTTGACGTGGCCAGGCGTGAACGTCCGGATCTTCTCATCGTCGATTGGATGATGCCGGAGATGGATGGGCCGACGTTCTGTGAAGCGGTGCGCCGTGACCCTCTTGCTGAAATCCAGCCAGATTCTTCTCATGACCGCCCATGATACAGCCGGCACAGATTGCCGAAGGGTTGGTGCGAGGCGCCGACGACTTTCTGAGTAAATCGGCCAGCAAACAGGAAATCACCGCCCGCGTGCTGGCCGGTCTGCGCACCAGCCGGTTGGTTCGAGAGCTGGAAACGACCGGCGATGAACTGAAATCGTCGATGCTGCTGCTTGAAAAGAAGCAGGCAGAAACGGAGGCCGATCTCCAAACAGCGGCCGCGTTCGTCCAGTCGCTGCTTCCCCCGCAAGGAAGCCCGGTTCACGGTATCACGCTGGCGTGGGAGTATCAGCCGTCCTTGACGTTGGGCGGCGATCTGTTTGATGTGATGGCGATCGATGCGGACCATCTCGGCCTCTATATTCTGGATGCCTCGGGACATGGGGTTGCCGCCGCGCTTGCGCTCGGCCTCGCTGATGACGTTTCTGCGGGCGGAAAACATGCTGCAATTGCTTGGGTCGTACGATCCTGAGAAGGTGCTTGTTCGAGGCCAATCGGCGGTTTCCCTTGAGTGCCGATGGAGACGTATTTCACCCTGTGGGTGGGACAGCTTCACTTGCCGACAGGCAGCCTGTCCTATGCCTCCGCCGGCCATCCCGGCGCACTGCTCAGCTCGGCTCAGAGTCCTTCCCGATGGCTCACGCGCTCATCGTTTCCGCTTGGTTTCGACCCGTCCGCGCAGTTTGCAAGCGACCGCGTTTTCACTGAAGCCGGCAGATCGGCTGTTTTTATTGAGTGACGGGATTTACGAAGTGCCCTCTCCAAGCGGGGAGCTCTGGGGCCGCGACCGCTTCCAAGAGGTGATCGATGCGGGGAAGCAGACGTCTCTTTCAGCGACAATCGCTTCTTGCTTTTCAGCAGCCCGAGGCTGGCAACAGGCGCAACATTTTCCGGACGATGCGGCGGTCGTGGGGATTGAACTGACTGATCGCAGGGAAGGGACATCGCAATGGATAAGACGGCGGTGTTGGACCTTTCCGAGGCGTTGAGCCGAGCGGATGGAGATCAGGACTTGTTCCTCACCTTGGCCGAGCTCTTTTTGCAGGAAAGTCCGAAGGAGGCTGCGGCGGCTCGCGCGGCGCTGGAGCGGCAGGATCGTGCCGGGTTGGCGGCCGCGGCGCATAAGCTCAAGGGGTCCGTCATGGAGATGTGCGCGCCGCGTCTCTTCGAGCGCACGAAACGATTGGAAGAGTTGGGGCGGCAGGGGAAATTTGCTGAGGCCTCGCCGGTCTGTGCGGATGTCGAGACGCGCTTGGCCGAGGTGCATGCCGTGCTTCGGGAATTAATCGCCGGAGGATTTCCATCATGATCGCCATGACAGGATCGCACACACAGGCGCGTACGTTGCTCGTCGTTGCCGACAATGCCGATACCCAGGCCGTGATATTGGAGCATGCGAAGGCGAAGGGGCATTCGGTGATTTCTGCTACGACTCCCGCGCTCGGGTTGTCGACCTTTGACATGACGCAGCCTGATATCGTGGTCACGGATCTCTTTTTGCCAGAACAAGACGGGATCATGCTGGTGAAGCAAATTCACGAGCGTCGCCCGACTTGCCCCGTCGTGCTCTTGACCGACGCAGGCCATGGCGAATCGACGATGGCAGGGTTGCGCGCCGGCGCCCTTGATTATGTGCAGCAGCCGATTGATGAGGACGCATTCGCACAGGTCCTGCAGCGGGCGATCCATAGCTGCCCGCCTCCGTGGATGATGCGCCGGGCGTCGAACGGCTGGAGTATGTGCTTGTCATGGGCACCGACCCGGGTTTCGTCGAGAGCACGGTGACCTGGCTCATTCAAGGGACCGCCATGGGGCTGATGGAGGCGCGACAGCTTCATCTTCGAGCCGCGTTGCAAGAACTCGTCATGAATGCGGTCGAGCATGGCTGCCTCGAACTCCGATATCATGACAAGATCGACGCGATGGCGAAAGGACCAGTATGACGAGCTGATCCAGCGGCGCCGACAGGACGCCCGCTTCCGAGACCGCCGGGTCACCATTCGTGCCATCTACGACAAGCGACAACAGGTCTTGACCTATCGGATTGCCGATGAAGGGAAGGGGTTCAACTGGAAGTCGCGAGTGAAATCGGGTCTTGACGTGTGCCCTACCGGGGATGCCAGTGGACGAGGTATCTTTCTCGCCCGCTCGTTTTTCCCCGACATCGCGTACAACGACAAGGGCAATGAGGTCATGTTCACCGTGCCCCTTGAATAATGCTGGAACCTGCAACCAATAACTTCACAGGAGGTCCATTGGAAAACACAAGCCCCGCCCGATCCAAGCTACGAATTCCGAACGATCCGATGTATCGCTTACTGCGTGAAGGTTGCATCACTGAATTTAACGTGAAAAAGGCGTCCGGAGAAACGGTCGACTTGCGAGGGTGTGATCTGAGGGGACTCGACCTTCGAGGGTTGGATGCCAATGGGTTGGATTTTAGCGACAGCTACCTCCGCCAGTCGGATCTGCGCAGTGTCGATTTCCGCAACGCACGCCTTGAAGGCGCGAGCATCAATGCCGCGAAAATTTCAGGTGCCTATTTCCCCGCTGATCTGACTGCCAGTGAGATTGAGTTGTCCCTTCTTCACGGCAGCCGCATGCGCTATCGCTCCAAACCGTAATCGGTCGACCTGATCTCTCTTGGCTGGTCCTGTCACCCTCCTGTGCCCCCCTCCTCGACCCTTGCAAGCCCATTATCAGCCACTTATAATGCGGCAGCCCTGTTCAATCTATTCTTTAACTGTGTGGAGGAACCTCAGAGCCAATGAGTGAACGAACGTTAGCGATCATCAAGCCCGATGCGGTGAAGAAGAATGCGATCGGCGATATTATCGCCCGCTACGAGAAAGCCGGCCTGAAGCCGGTGGCCATACGCATGATGCAGTTCTCAAAATCGACAGCGGAGGGTTTTTACGCCGTGCATAAGGCCCGTCCGTTTTTCGATAGCCTGTGCGGATTTATGGTGTCCGGTCCTGTTGTGGTGTTGGTGCTGCAAAGCGATAACGCGATCAAGAAGAATCGTGAGCTGATGGGTGCAACTGATCCGGCCAAAGCGGACGCAGGCACGATTCGCAAAGCCCATGGGGCGAACATCGAATTTAATGCCGTGCATGGATCTGATTCGCCGGAGACCGCCACATTCGAAATCGGATATTTCTTTCCTGGAATGGATCTGGTCGGATAGGGCGTGATCTTCATAACAGGCTGTGGAAAAGCCATGTTGATACGCTAGAAATTTGATGGTTCGTACGTGGACACAACAGTAACACACCTTCGCAGGATGCTCAAAAATGCCGTCCAGCGCGGCCGCAGCGAGCGATGAGGCGAGGAGGTACCATCCGCACTTTGTGTGGCCGTTCGCCCGTGGAATGGATCTTGGCGAACGGAAAATACCCTCCAGTGCTTCCGAGTCTCTGAGCGATGCGAGAACAAAGCTGGCGGGATTTTTCAGCATCCTGCTAAAAAGGGAGTGCGCATGATTCCTCAAGACCTCCGTTACCACCAAGAGCATGAATGGGTGCGTGTGAACGGCACACAGGCGACTGTCGGCATCAGTCACTTCGCCCAAGATGCGTTGGGCGATATCGTCTTCATCGATTTGCCGAAGTCGGGCGCCGTCGTCAAGGCCGGGCAGCAGATCGGTGAAGTCGAATCGACCAAGACGACCTCCACGATCTACACACCCGTGAGTGGCACGATTGCCACAATCAACACCGACTTGAAAGACCACCCCGAAGTGGTAAACTCCGATCCCTACGGCAAAGGCTGGATGGTGGTGATTGATCTGTCGAGTGCGAGCGAACTGGACCAGCTCATGACCGCTGCACAGTATGAAACGTTTCTTGCCGGCCAGAAACATTGAGTCATTGCGCCATCGTGTGAGTGGATCATTGGTGAATGTACGCAATGAATCTATCCCACTGAGCCAATGATTCAATGACTTCCCCAAAGCATATCGCCATTCTCGGCGCAGGGCCAGGTGGTTATGTTGCCGCGATCCGGGCGGCCCAGCTTGGCGCCCGCGTCACCGTCATCGAGTCCCACGCGCTTGGCGGTGTCTGCTTGAATTGGGGCTGCATTCCCAGTAAGGCCCTCCTATCCGTTGTCGAACTCGGCGACAAGGTCAAAAAAGCTGATGACCTGGGACTGCTGGTTCAAGGTCCAGTTACGTACGATCTTGCTCGAATGGTCGCAAGGAAGGATCGAGTGGTGGCGACGCTTGTCAAAGGCATTGCGACCCTCTTCAAGGCCTGGAATATCGAACATGTGCAGGGAACCGGGTCGCTCCAGGATCGGCAGACGGTCCGGGTATCGGCAGCCGATGGTACCACGCGAGATGTTCAGGCTGATGCCATCGTGATTGCCACGGGGTCGTCCTGGCCGAACTTGCCGCAATTTCCGATCGATGGGCAGCAATTGCTCACCAGCCGGCACCTTCTGGATCTTGATCGCATTCCTGCCGGTTTGTTGATTGTGGGTGGGGGAGTCGAAGGATGCGAGTTCGCCGCGCTCTATAGCGGTCTTGGAACAGAGGTGACGATTATCGAATTGATGGCGCGCGTGCTTCCTCTGGAGGATGAAGAGGTCTCTTCCATGATGGAGCGCGAGTTGAAGAAACGTGGCGTGACGGTCCTGACCGGGACCACTGTCGAGAAACTGGAGCGGTCACCGACTGCCATCACCGTGTCTCTCAAAGATGGCACGCAGATCGTGACTGAGAAGTTGTTGGTGTCTGTGGGCCGAGGATTCAATAGCCGAGGCATTGGCTTGGAGCAGGTCGGGGTGCAGACAGGACGACGAGGAGAAATTTTCGTGAACGATCAGATGGAGACGACGGTGCCGGGCATCTATGCAATCGGCGATGTCGTCGGCAAGGCCATGCTGGCACACGTGGCTTCAGCGCAGGGTAAAGTCGCGGTTGAGAATATCATGGGGCATCAGGCGACGATCCGCTACGACGTGATCCCTGCCGGAATTTTTACCCTCCCGGAGATCGGTCGGGTCGGCATGACCGAACAGCAAGCTCGAGAACGAGCCCAAGCAGGCGGGCAGAGCCCTGACCAGGCGATAACGGTGGGGCGCTTTCGCTATGCCGGGTTGGGGAAGGCTCAAGCGACAGGAGAGACGACGGGGTTGTTCAAGATTATTGCCGAGTCGCCGAGCGGCAAGATTCTGGGCGTGCACATCGTCGGCGCCCATGCAGCAGATCTGGTGCATGAAGCTGCCATGGCGATGCAGGTCGGCGCAACAGTCTCGCAGGTGGCGGACGTGATTCACGCGCATCCGACGCTGTCCGAAGGCATGATGGAAGCGGCTGAAGATGTCGAAGGGAAGGCGATTCACCAAGCACGAAGGCGGATACCATAATGTGGCAATCACTCCTCTTGAAGCTTGGGATGTTCGCCGCGACCATGGGAGTCGTGTTTTGGATTGGGTGGACCCTGCCGGCTTCATCCGACCGTGAGCACGACCTTGTCGTCGAATCGCTTGAGGGGTCGAAGGCTGAAATTTCTTCCGACCGTGGGCGCGTAGCCATGGTGAACCCCTTGCCTGTCGCTTCGTTGACGGATCAACCATCGACTGTTCCCGCTCCGAAACGGTTTCACCAAAGCCCTATTGATCTCAATAGGGCGACGGGCCATGATTTTGAAGGGTTGCCAGGGGTTGGTCCTAAGTTAGCCGAACGGATTCTCGCGTATCGCCGTTCGATCGGAGCCTTTCACTCTCTTGATGAGTTGCGAGCCGTCAAGGGGATCGGGAGCAAGACGTTTGAGCGGATTCGGCCATTGGTGACGGTCACGTCAGATGTGATCGTCTCAGATAGACGGAAGAAAGCAGCATGAGCGAACTCTCCCGTCAACTGGATTTAATGCTTCGCGGGGTTGTGGAGGTGATTCAACGGGCTGAGCTTGAATCGAAGCTGACACGCTCGTTGAAAGAGAACCGGCCGCTCCGTGTGAAAGCCGGTTTCGATCCGACCGCGCCCGATCTGCATTTGGGCCATACGGTTTTGATCCACAAGCTGAAGCATTTTCAGGAACTCGGCCATCACGTGATTTTCTTGATCGGCGATTTCACCGGGATGATCGGTGATCCGACCGGCCAATCGGAAACACGCGTCGCGCTTTCGAAGGAAAAAGTATTGGAGAATGCCACAACCTACGAGCGGCAGATTTTTAAAATTCTCGACCCTGCGAAGACGCAGGTGGAGTTCAACAGCCGGTGGATGAGCACGATGACGGCAGACGCATTGATCCATCTGAGTGCGCAATATAGTGTCGCGCGCATGTTGGAGCGGGATGATTTCCGGAAGCGGTACGCGGAGCAGAAACCTATCAGCATTCATGAGTTCATGTATCCCCTTGTGCAGGGCTACGATTCCGTCGCGCTCAAGTCTGATATCGAATTGGGCGGCACCGATCAGAAGTTCAATCTTCTTGTCGGTCGTGACCTCCAGCGAAGTCATGGACAGGAACCGCAGGTCGTCATGACGATGCCGTTGCTGGAGGGCACTGATGGCGTGAAGAAAATGAGCAAGAGTGTCGGCAACTATATCGCATTGGAGGATGCGCCGGACGACATGTACGGCAAGCTCATGTCGATCAGTGACACGTTGATGCTCCGTTACTATGAGCTGCTGACGACGGAGGATATGGTGGGAGTGAAGGCGGCGCATCCTATGGAGGCGAAGCAAGCGCTCGCATCCTTGATTGTGGCTCGATATCACGGGGAAGAGGCTGGTCGGGAGGCGAGGGTGGCCTTTCAGCAGAAGTTTCAGGAGCGGGAATTTCCAAGTGAGCCGGACGCGCGGGTGATTTTGACTCTGGCCGATCTGCAGGAAGGGCAAACAATCAGTCTTGTCGAGCTGGTGGCGAAGACGGGGCTTGTGCCAAGCAAGAGTGAGGCTCGTCGGCTGATTATTCAGGGGGGCCTAGAGGTTGACGAACAGAAGCAACTCGACGCGAAGGCGGTCATTCCTATTGTAGCAGGACACACCTACCGACTGAAGGTTGGCCGCAGAAAGTTTGCGGTGGTGGAACTGAAGAAATAGAGAGGTACAGGGTCAGCAGGAAGTACGAGGGGCAAGAGCTGATAATGTTTCTCCTGTCCGATTGACTTGGCTTCTGAGCCAGCGTAGGATTCGATTGAGTGAGCGGGCGTAGCTCAGGGGTAGAGTCCTAGCTTCCCAAGCTAGTTGTCGTGGGTTCAAATCCCATCGCCCGCTCCAACCCACACCTTTTCTTCTCTCCTCCCTTCTTCTCTTTTTCCGGCGCCTGGGCGTTGGCATCGACAGGCATTCCCCTCTCGTAAGGTCTGTTCGATTGAACAGACCTTATTCAGTGCAGTTGAATCCAGTACAGAAGGTCTCACATCGATTATACCCGTTGAGGGCGTTCTGTCGGCTAGCAGTCTGTTGGCAAACTAGCTGATGACACCGAAAACGACATCACGTCTGCGATCACTGCGGGGCCTGCAGGCTGTTTAGAAAAGCCGTCCAGCAAGGCCGCAGCTAGCGAAGAGGGGAGGCGTACGCTTCGGTACGTTGAGCCTCCGAGCGACGCGAGAACGCCGCTGTCGGGCTTTGTCAACAGCCTGCTAGGCAGGAGAAGAGTATATGGGAGACGCTTGTGCTGAGGTTGGTAGGTCTACCAGTCCCAAATGGTATGCACTAATCAATAGCTTTTGGCGATTGGTCACTCCCAATTTGTGGAAGATTCTCGTCAAATGGTGACGAACCGTGATGTCCGAGATAGAAAGACGCTCACTGATATCTCGATTGGATAGTCCTTCGCCGACGAGGGCAATGACAGTCCGTTCACGTTCCGTTAAGGAATCAATGGGCTGCATTTGATCGACTGAAGCCTTCCGGACACGTGGCGTAGTGCTGCTGTTGTCCAACGCAGACTGAACGTGAGCAAAATCTCGCACAATAGAAGGCGAGTCTATTTTTCTATTTTTAATCATTGCTATCAGCACAGATGCCGGCTGGCACTTTAGTACAATACCTTCTGCTCCCATACTAATAGCAGCACGGGCACGTTCAATGTGGTTCCAATCGGCAAAGAGAAGCACTCTCGTCTGTGGTGATAATTGTTTGTAGTACTGTACAGACGCAAGCGGGTTTCTGTTCGATTCAAGGTCGATGATGACACAATCTGGTTTCATCTCTTGGATCAATGCGTACGCATGCGCACCTCCGTTTGACTCGCCGATCAGTTCAATTCCTGGAGTGTTTTTGAGGATGCCTTGGAGTCCAATTCTTGCGAGATAGTTGTAGCTCACCAGAGCGACTCGCACCGGCCTTGTTGTAGGTTTCGTTGTCATCATATTTGCCTGCTGTTTGGCCGCCATGCCGTACCGCGAACTTTTTAATGGCGTACAACGCGATATGTATGCGTGGGCGGATGGTGCCACAGCATATTAGGCCATGCAACCCCCGCTTAAGTAGTGGGGCTTATAGGTATAAGATATATAAGTACAATATCAGTTGTGGGAGGCTTAGCGGTGACATTGTGAGCGACAATCTCCGCCAATGCTTCGCTGGCTGCCACACAACTCGACGTGCCCACCCTGCGTAATACAGCCTATGGCGTACGATCGACCGTCCATCGTCAATCTGCTCGAGATAGATTTCGCAACACCTCATTATGAATATTTTTGTGCTGGAACAATAGCACTGAAATAGTTCTCCTCTCGCCTGGCGAGCCCTGCGAGCGGCATATAGGGCCTGTTTCATTCAAGACGTAACCCCGAAATTGTTCACGTAGTACTTACACGGTGTTCTCATTTCGGCATGTTTGTACGATGTACACTCGAATTGCAATATCGTACAACATTCGGCATCAGGACGACGATTTTGGGACTAACAAGGCGAAGCGATGTCATCACTTAGCCAATCTCGATTCACGGGCCTCGACCAACCGTCTCGTGATATGAACCTGGATCTTCACTGGTATGCGCTCCGCACCCATGGACATCACGAAAAACGGGTGCGCGATCGATTGGCTGGAGTCGGGATAGAGCCTTTCCTCCCCTTAACCAGGCAACAGCGTCAATGGTCGGATCGCAAGGTCCTCACAGAACTTCCGTTGTTTGCCGGTTACTGCTTTGCTCGATTTTCCCTCAGGAATCGTTTGACGATCATGCAAATTTCAGGTGTCGCCGGCATTGTGGGGTCCGTGGGGCCTGAGGCAATCCCAGATACAGAGCTCGATGCCATTCGCGCTGTCTGCGAGAGCGATCGTCTTGTACAGGGCATAGATCTTTTCGTAGAGGGAATGCAGGTAGAGATTGTTTCAGGTCCGCTTCGAGGCCTGATGGGACAATTCATCCACCATGCTGGACATGATTATATCGTCGTGCGTGTTCGGCTCATTCAGCAAGCTGTCGCCGTGCATATTCATCGGGATGAAATGATCCGGCATGGTAGCAGTGGTGCGACCCTCCGGTGAGCTGTACCAGCCTCTCGATAAACAACCATCGGCTACATCATGGCCTGCAGTGTTGCACTTGGAGTTAGAACTCAAGCACATATTATGAGGGGATGGAGACAGCGGTCTGCCGTCCCACATTTTTCCACTGCGTGCAAGGTCGTTCGAGAAGCATTGATGCGGGGCGAAGGATTCCGAAAACTTGAGCTCGAAGACCGGCGACGTCGATAGCGGGTCGAGCCCTCACGTGTGTATCCCTGCGCGTTGGCCAATGAGATCCCATCAACAGATTGACCCTATGGCAACCGCGCTCGCAGAAATTCGCCGCATACAGTTTCTGGTCTCGCTTCGTCTCGTAATCTTGTTAGCCCGTCGCACCCTTCCCAGCATGGTCCAAGCAGACTGGTGAAGGTGCCGTATAGCCATTGCCGCAAGGACGAACGCTCGGTGGCCAAGGGTATCTCTGGCTGTCTCAGTTTGCGAACCCCGGTATCTTGGGCGCGCTCTATCAAACGCCAACATTTCCATACACAGGGATCTACCCGCTCTACCCAGGAAATTCTATGTCAACGGAGAAGTGCGCCGGGCCGGTGACTATCCCTATGAGAGGGAGCTGACGCTTCATAAAGCCATCACCATGGCAGGCGGCTTCACCGATAAGGCCGCCACGAGCCGCGCCAAGGTGATTCGAAAAATTGAAGGAAAGGAGCAAGAAATCTCACTGGACTTGGAAGGGATCATCCTTCCAGAAGATATTATTGTGGTTCCTCGCAGCTTCTTCTAGCAGTCTGGTGAAAAACTCAGTTTTTGCGCGGCAAGGTCCCCTGGTGGTAGGTAGGTTTATAGTGCCGGATCATCGGCAGGATGCTCAAAAAGGCTGTCCAGCAAGGCCCCAGCGAGCGAAGAGGTTAGGGATACGCTTTGGTACGTTGAGCCTCTGAGCGATGCGAGAACGCCGCTGGCAGACATTTTCAGCATCCGGCTAGCAGGCCGCTGAGAATCTGACAGGGTGTGCCCTTTGAAGTTCTGCCGGGCCGAACGTCGCCTACTCGGTTCAAGTATGCTTTACAATGACAATGACGCGGTTGTCTTCCTTATCATCCCGCTAGCCATCTTCCTGTAGTAACCGGACAGCATCTCTCCTGTCTGCTTCAATTCTTTTCCTGAAGTACACAATGGATGTGTTCAGTTCCTAGCCTACAAGGCCAGAGGCGTGTGCATAGCCAGTGGACCGATGATTAGATGTGCGAGATCTTGGGGACACGTCTGCGGGATGGACACGTCGTCTCATGTCGAGTATGGATTGGGCGCAGATCCCTCTCGATGACGAGCACCCCAGGCATATGGTAGAGAGGGAGTGAAGAATAGGGGCCGAACTAGACGGCCTTTTGAACTAACCCTGAACGCAAGCATCGTGTGCAGACCCGAATGCGCTTGGGCTGGCCGTCGATCAGTGCCCGGACTGGTTGGAGATTGGGCTTGAAGATCCGCTTGGTCTTGTTATTGGCGTGACTGACGTTATGGCCGGATTGGCGACGTTTGCTACAGAGATCGCATGTAAATGCCACGGGTAGACTCCTTCATCTAGTCGTATCGATGCAAGTTTGTAAGATGCGAACTCTATCACAGGGCTGTTCATCTTGACAAGCAGGTTGAATGGATAGGAGGGTGATAGCGATGACGGGAATTGATCTACTGGGGTTTGCAGCGGGGGCGCTGACGACCTGCGCCTTTTGGCCTCAACTGCAGAAGACCTGGACTTCGAAGTCTGCGGGCGATGTCTCACTGAGTATGCTTGCTATCTTCACAACCGGCGTCTGTCTCTGGTTTCTCTATGGACTGGTGCTACATTCGTGGCCAATTATTGTCACCAATTTCATCACGCTGCTTCTGACGGGGGCAATTCTCGCGCTCAAGCTGCGCTATAGGACTCACAGCAGTTAGCACGTTTGATCGATTCGTCGTTGGTGACTGTAGATTTGGTTTCGAGGCAACAACGGTAGGCGCTCTGATGTCGAACCGTGCGTTCTCCCCATCGTCGTACCGGCCATTCCCCATATTGCTGATCAGGTGCTTTCTTATATGTCGGGAGCAGTTGCATGAGTAGGCCCCGGGACGATGAACAGTAATGACCTTGACAACCTTCTTCCCGGTCTCCTAGAGTGCCTTCCACAATATGACTCCTGGGTAAGGGAAGAGGGTGCAAGTCCCTCGCGGTCCCGCCGCTGTAAATGGGGACGAAACCCGTGAATGCCACTGTCTGGGGAAGTCGTCAGCCATCAGCAGTCAGTATTCAGCCAGAAGCTGATCGCTGAAAGCTGAGAGCTGATCGCTTCTATGATGGGAAGGCGCGGGGAGTAGGGTGAACCATGAGCCAGAAGACCTGCCAGGAGAGTAGACCGACATTCCCTCGTGGGCTGGGGAATTGGCGAGGATGAGTTGCGGGTGCAATCCTCAGGGTCTGTCAGGCCTTGGGGATTTTTTATATGCGCACCGTTCCACGGCACAGTCGATGGTGGGCTGGATTGCTGATTGCGGCAAGTATGCTCATCGTTGCCACGACAGGGTTTGCAAATACGGGCGATGAAAAGTCGGGTATGACACGTCGGCCTCAAGGTATTCTTACCGGCATGCCGTTTATGGCGCATGTTTCGGCACAGGCCTATGTCGATGACGCTGGCCGGCGCATGTATTTCGCCAAGCCTCCCACAAGAATCGTGTCCCTTGCGCCCAGTATCACCGAGATGCTGTTTGCCATGGAGGCGGGAGATCAGCTCGTCGGCGTGACGGACTTTTGCGACTATCCGCCGGAGGCCCTGAAGAAGCCGAAGGTCGGATACTCCAATCCGAACATGGAAACATTGGTGGCGCTCCAGCCGGATTTGGTCGTGGCGCCTAATGACTTTCTCAAGCCGGATGTCATCGCCAAGCTCGATCAGCTAAAAATTCCCGTGTTTATCCTAGCGGACAAGAACGTGGAGGGAATTTTCGTTCACATCCAAACCCTCGGACGTATCGTGGGGCGATCATCGAAGGCCGATACGGTGGCCATGCAGCTCCGGCAGCAGGTTACGGCGATTCAACAGCGCATTCACGGTAGAGCTCCAGTGCGGACGCTCTATGTGTTGAACAGCCAGCCCCTGATCACCGTCGGACCTGGAAGCTTCATAGATCAGCTGATTGGCATGGCCGGCGGGATTAACGTCGCGGCGAAGACTGCAACTCCCTATCCGCGGCTCAGTATGGAGGTGGTGCTCCAGGAGGATCCTGAGGCGTTGGTGTTTCCTGTGGGCAAATCCGAAGGCATCTCTGAGAGTGAACAGCAGGCCTGGCGTCAGTGGTCGACAATGACGGCGGTCAAGAAAGACCGGCTTCACCAGATCTCCGCCGATTGGCTCAACCGACCTGGTCCGCGAATCGCCAAGGGGCTTGAATCACTTGCGGCAGTCTTGCATCCGGGCAGTGTGGCGACCAGTCAGGTCGAGCGATAAGGCAACAGGCGTATGGCGGACCTTGTTTCACCATGGGCACAGGCAGGCGCAGTGCTGACCGTCCATCGATGGGTCACGGTGATCGGCGGGCTCTTGCTGGCGAGCCTCGCCGTGCTGGCGCTCTGCCTTCAGTTCGGCGCGACAGCAGTAGACGTGAGAACGGTCGGGTCGGCAATTGCGCACATGCTTCGTGGAGATCTGGCGGAGTCACGAAGCGCAGAGACCTCCGAAATCATCATGGTTCAAATTCGGTTTCCCCGAGTGCTCATGGGTTTTCTCGTGGGGGCCAGCTTGGCTGCGGTTGGCGCGACGCTTCAAGCGTTGCTACGAAATCCCCTCGCCGACCCCTATGTCTTGGGTGTATCGAGCGGCTCTGCGCTGGGCGTCTCGGTGGCCATCCTGTTCGGTATCGGTTCCACCTTCATGCTATTGCCGATACTCCCGCTGTTTGGATTTGCCGGAGGCCTCTTGGCCCTTTTCCTGATCTATCGGTTGGCGCAGTCAAAAAGCCGATTGCCGATTCATAGTTTGTTGCTGGCAGGCGTCATTCTGAACGCGATTTTGACGGCATTTATCATGTTCATTACCTCGATCATGGAACCGAATCGCTCGGCAGGATTAATGGCATGGTTGATGGGATCGCTGACTGCGCCGGGCTATCCGGCACTGGGTGTATTTCTTCTGTACGGTGTGCTCGTCCTTGCGGTCCTCATGCATAAAGCACAGCTCTTAAATGTATTGACACTAGGAGAAGAAACGGCTCGTTCACTGGGCGTGGATACCGAGCGGGTGAAGAAGCAGCTCTTCGCTCTGACGGCACTCCTGACCGGCGCGATTGTCTCGGTGAGCGGCATGATCGGGTTCGTCGGTATGGTTGTTCCTCATGCGGTGCGGTTGCTCATTGGATCGGATCACCGGTTGCTGCTTCCAGCTTCGGCGCTTGTCGGGGGCATGTTTCTCGCTGTGGCCGATACCATAGCGAGAACGATCATGGCGCCGGCAGAAATCCCGGTGGGGATTGTGACGGCGCTCGTCGGTGGCCCGTTCTTCCTCTATCTCCTCCTCTGGCGAAAAGATCGGATGCTGTGAGGTGATGGTCACGACGATTGATACAGCAAGGACGTGGTTGCCTGATGGTTGTTCCGCCATCGCTCTTAAAGAGCTGTCGTTTCGCTATCACGCGACGAAAGGGCAGGGGAGAACGTGGACGCTGGATCATCTTTCGTTTCATGTCGATGCCGGAGAAATCTTGGGGATTGTCGGGCCGAATGGGTCGGGGAAGTCGTCGCTATTGAAGATTCTGTCCGGGCTCTTGCCGGTCGGCGAAGGGGATGTCTTGTTGGGAGGGGTTTCGCTTCAGAAACGGAGTCAGACCGATATTGCGCGGATCATCGCGGTTGTGCCGCAGGAGTACGTACAAGTATTTCCATTTACCGTGGCTGAGACCGTGTTGATGGGACGGTTTCCGCATCGGGCAGGGCGATGGTGGAGCATGGGAATCGGAGATGAGACGGCGAGCGATCTTGCCTGCGCGCATCAAGCCATGGTCGATACCGATGTCGTGTCGTTGGCGGATCGACTAGTATCGGATTTATCTGGAGGCGAACGGCAGCGAGTTGTGATTGCCAGAGCTCTGGCTCAAGAACCGAAGATTCTTTTGCTCGACGAACCGACCGCATTTCTCGACATCAATCATCAGATTGAAATTTGTTCACTCGTTACACGATTAAGGACTGAGCGGCGATTGACGGTCGTGTTGGTGTCGCATGACCTGAATGTTGCGAGTCAGTACTGCGACCGAGTGTTGATGCTCAAGGAAGGCAGGCTTTGTCGTATCGGCTCACCGGAGGAGACGATCAGACCCGACGTCCTTCAAATGGTCTATGGATGCGAAGTCGTCGTCGATGCCCATCCCCAGACGGGCAAGCCGCGAGTGACGATGCCGATGAGTATGGTTCGAGCGTAGAAGGCAGTTAGGGCTCTGTCCCCGGCCCGGCTGTGTGACACAAGGGGGACGGTTCATTTTTCAGGAGAGCGTGTGTTGTAGAAGCGACGCGGGTGACGGGGAAGATGGTGCAAATCCATCACGGTGCCGCCACTGTAAGCGGGGAGTAACTCTGCATCGTGCCACTGTGCGCATTCGCGCATGGGAAGGCGCAGAGACGCGACGATCCGCAAGTCAGGAGACCCATCCCGCAGTTGATTCGACTCAACCCTTCGAGCACAAGGGAGGTTCGTTATGGCGTGGTTTGTTCGTTCTTGTCGTGCCTGGTGGTGTCTACTTCCTCTGTTTGCATTAAGCTATCCCGTCCATGCTGCCCCGGATATCGAAGTGGCATCCGCTGATCAAACGGATGTCATTGAAACCCGAGAGGTCGTGGTCAGCGCAACGAAAACTCCGGTCCCTGTCACCCAACTTACAAGCGCGGTCGAAGTCATTACGGAAGAAGATCTCAAACGTCGTCAAATGAGGACCGTTGCGGATGTACTCCGTCTCTCCCAGGGGCTTACAGTGTTTTCAAACGGTGGGCCAGGCACGACCACGAGCGTACGCATCCGAGGAAGTAGCTCGGCTCAGGTGCTGGTGCTCATCGATGGCGCGATCATGAATAGTGCGACAAGCGGTAGCTTCGATTTTGCAAATCTCACAACCGATAACATCGAACGCATCGAAATCCTCCGAGGGGCTCAGAGCATGTTGTGGGGATCGGATGCGATGGGTGGCGTGATCAATATTACAACGAAGCGCGGGCTCACCTCACCGAATATCTCCGGCTTCTCTGAGTACGGCTCCTTCAAATCCATTCGGGAGGGTGCCAATCTAGCTGGGAAGAAAGGGCCAGTAGATTTTTCCGGATCGATCTCTCGCTGGGATACGACTAGCTTCTCGGCCATCAATTATCGGCGTGGTGCCTCTGAGCGGGATGGGTATCACAACTGGCAAGGGTCGGTTCGGCTTGGCGTTGATCTTCCAAAGGAAGGGCGATTAGAGTTCGACTTCCGGTGGATGGATGGAATCACAAACTACGATGGGTTTGAGTTTCCGCCACCTACATTCGCAACCCATCCCGCTGATGTCCTAGGCGCAAAGTCTGAAAGCAAACAATATGTCTATGCCGGGAACTATACACAACCGATTACCGATTGGTGGTCGCAAAAGCTGACTCTGTCGCGGGCGACCGAAAATCTTACTTCGAGCTCTGGAACGATCTCACGGGATCTGGTGACTGGAGTGACACGGCCGGTGGGCTTCCCGTTCAAATCCCTTATCGAGACGACGAGCAACCGGATTGAATGGCAACACAATTTTCAAATCGGCAAACCGTTGTTGTTGACAGCCGGCTATCAATTCCGTGACCAACAGGGTGAGAACCGCGATCTCCTGACAAATACTTTTACTATTCCGAACAAGATCCTTTCCAGCAATGCAGGCTTTGCGCAAGCCCAACTCAATCTCTGGGATCGCGTGTTCGCGACGGCAGGTGTGAGGCAGGATGAGTATAACATCTTCGGTAGACGCGACCACCTATCGGGTAACCGGCGGCTATCTCCATCAAGAAACCGGCACTAAAGCTTCGGGGCAGTTATGCGACAGGTTTTCGCGCTCCCTCATTCAACGAGTTGTATTTTCCATTTTTTGGAAATCCAGACTTGAAACCTGAGAAGAGCCAGAGTATGGATCGTCGGGCTGGACCAATATCTGTTGAATGATCGCCTGACCCTTAGCGGGGGATTCTTTTGGAACCATTACCGCAATATGATTGTTGCTGGAACGAGTGCTGCCGAGTGTGGGACCTCGTTCGGATCCCCGAACGTCTGTGCTCTGAACATTGGCGCGGTAAGCGCAAAGGGGTGGGAAGCGAGCGTGAAGTATGCCGTGATAAAAGATGTGCCTTTTATCAAAAGCCTGGATGTGCGGGCCCAGTATACGAATACATTGACCAGAAATCTCGATCAACAGAGTGGTAATCGAGTGCCGCGGATGCCGGTCGATCAGTGGAGCATGGTTATTAGTTATCAGCCGATCGATCCGGTCCGAATAAACCTGGAAGGCCGATATGTGGGATCACGGTTCGATGATGTCAGTAATAAGCAGTCAATGCCCGCGTTCGATGTGTGGAATGTGTCCGCGACCTATGATGTGACGAATCGTGTGCAAACGTACCTTCGAGCCGACAATATATTCAACGAAAAGTACGAAGAGATTCTGTATTTCGGCACCGCAGTACGATCCATCTTTGCCGGGCTGCGTGTAAATTACGATGTGCCCTAATGGAATTGCATGATCGTTCCTCGTTTGATCATCGCCGGTACCCACAGCGGTGTCGGCAAAACAACGGTGACTTTGGCGATCTTGGCGGCCCTGAGAGTTCGGGGCCGTCGGGTCCAGTCATTCAAGGTGGGGCCGGACTTCATCGATCCGAGCCATCACGCTGCCGTCACTGGCCGTCCGTCGCGGAATCTGGATGGCTGGATGTTAGGGGCGGACGTCAATCGGGGCATCTTCAAGCGAGCCGCAACTGATGCGGACCTTTCGCATCATCGAAGGGATGATGGGCCTGTTCGACGGCAGTTCACCGGTGAACGAGATAGGCAGCACGGCTGAATTGGCGAAGCAATTGGATGCGCCGGTGCTTCTTGTCATCGATGGAAGCGCCATGGCGCGTTCCGCTGCGGCGATGGTGTCGGGGTATGCGACAGTTCGATCCGGCGCTTCGGGTAGCAGGGGTGTTGTTCAATCGGGTCAGCAGCGAAGGACACTACAAGCTACTCAAGGAAGCGGTCGAGCAAGAAACGGATGTGATGGTCGTGGGTATCTGCGGCCAGATCCGGCGGTCGACGATCTCCGACCGCCATCTTGGGCTTGTGACAGCGATGGAGCAGGGGACAGGCGAACTCTATGATCTGCTTGCGAATGCGGCGGCAGAGACGATCGATCTGGATCGAATCGAGGCCCTGGCCCGCTCGTGCAGAGAGTTAACGGTGGCGGCGCCTCAACCTGTGCTGAGGAACCAGGGTAGCTACGGTTCGAATCGGTGTGGCGCAGGATCGGGCATTTTGCTTTTACTATCCCGACAATCTAGAGTTGCTTGAAGCAGCAGGGGCGGAATTGGTGAAATTTTCTCCCTTGAACGATCAGGTGCTGCCTGACGTGGATATGTTGTATCTCGGCGGGGGCTATCCGGAGCTGCATGGCGCGGTGTTGGCAGGGAATATCACCATGCGAAAGGCAATCCGGCAATTTGCCGAACGAGGCGGGCCTATCTATGCCGAATGCGGCGGCATGATGTATCTCACGCAGGCGATTCGAGATCTTGAAGGAACATCCCATGAAATGGTGGGTCTGTTTCCCGCAGAAGCGGTCATGTCCAAAGTGAGAATGACGTTGGGGTATCGTGAACTTCAGGTCTCACAGCCTTGTGTGCTGGGTGAGGTCGGTGTCACAGTGCGCGGACACGAGTTTCATTACTCCCTGGTCGAACCGAAGGGCCGGGTGCAGTACGCCTGTACGCTGACGGATGCGCAAGGCCAGTTCAAGGGGCAGGACGGTCTCGTAGTCGGCAATACCGTGGGGCTCTACTCTCATCTGCACTTTGCCAGTCAGCCGAAGATCGCAGCGTCGTTGATCGCGTCTGCTCGCCTGAACGCGCGCCAATCGGCTGCAAGCGTGGGAGGTGTGAGATGACGGAGCAGGACGAACACAAAGCCAAGATGGAACGGCTGAAGGCGTCGGTGGATCGGCGCATCGAGGCGGCCCAGGAAGAGAAAGGGCTGCTGATGGTTTATACTGGCGCCGGCAAGGGGAAGACCACGGCAGCGCTGGGAATGGCGCTTCGCTGCATCGGCCATGGCATGAAGGTGGCTGTGGTGCAATTCATCAAGGGCGCGATCGATACGGCAGAGGAGCGAGCGCTCAAGTCTTTTGGCGATCGTGTCACGTTTCTTCGTATGGGAGAAGGATACACCTGGGAAACTCAGGACCGTGAGCGGGATACGAGATTTGCCCAACAAGCCTGGACGGCAGCCTGCGGGTTCTTGCGCGACCCGTCCTATGCGATGGTCATTCTCGATGAATTCAATATTGCGCTCCAGCACGACTATGTCCGACTCGAAGAGGTCTTGCCGGTTCTGCGAAGCCGGCCTCCAATGCAGCATGTGGCGATCACCGGCCGCGGCGCCAAAGACGCATTGATTGAGGAGGCCGATCTCGTCACCGAGATGAAGCAGGTCAAACATCCCTTTCGAAAAGGCATCAAGGCTCAGCCGGGGGTGGAGTTTTGAGAGGTCCGGTCACAAAGACTTGCGAGGCCTGCGGAGAAACATTCGAGTGCGGCGGATACCAATGTTGGTGCGGAAAAATCGGTATTACAGAATCGCAAATGG
This sequence comes from uncultured Nitrospiraceae bacterium, assembly GCA_963748375.1. GTDB lineage: Bacteria > Nitrospirota > Nitrospiria > Nitrospirales > Nitrospiraceae > Palsa-1315. Next base: position 134,752 of record CAVVIR010000008.1, on the reverse strand, counting down.
ATTGGATCGCCGCTCGGTTTCAAGATTGTTTATGTCCGGCGTGTCTGAAGAAGGTCGGAGCAGGCGATGTGGGGTTGGTTGCGCTTAAACCGGCTACTCCGGCGCATGCCGAGTAAAGGAGCCCTCATGAGTGCGCGTCAGGGCATCGGAAGCGCCGACAGAGGAAGGTTTTCTGACGATGAGCGGGCGGCAGTCTACCGCGTGATCTTTGAACGGCGAGATGTCCGCCGCAATTTTTTACAAAAACCGATCGCAGATGATGTCCTTGCAAGGATCTTGACCGCCGCGCATCATGCCGGGTCGGTCGGATTTATGCAGCCGTGGGATTTTGTCGTCATTCGTCAACGCACGACGAAGAAGGCTGTGAAGCAACTGTTTCGGAGGACGAACGCTCAGGCGGCGATGCGTTATGAAGGCGCTCGTGCGGCGCTCTATCGGAGTCTGAAGCTCGAAGGGATCGAAGAAGCGCCGGTCAATATTGGCGTGACCTGCAGCCGCCAGCGAGGCGGTCCTCATGTGCTGGGCCGGTCCACGGTGCGCGATACGGATTTGTATAGCACCTGTTGCGCCATTCAAAACCTCTGGCTGGCTGCGCGAGCGGAAGGCATCGGGGTCGGCTGGGTCAGCATTATGGACCATGGAGCTTTGAAGCAGGTGCTCGGTATCCCCAGACCCGTAAAGGTATTGGCCTATCTCTGTCTCGGCTACGTGTCAGACTTTGCGGTGCGGCCCGAGTTGGAGACAGCAGGGTGGCGGGCTCGAATTCCGGTGAATGAACTTATTCACTACGAATCGTGGGGGAATATTTTAGAGGGCAACAGGAGGAACGGTCATGCGCATCACGAAGGTGTACACACGAACCGGAGACGCGGGAAAAACAAGGCTGGCCGGGGGGCAGCAGGTGTGGAAGGACAGTCTCCGAGTTGAAGCCTATGGCACCCTCGATGAACTGAATGCGGTCGTCGGAGTGGTGCGGGTGATGAATGCCGAAATGGTGGAGAGTCATGAGCAGGCAGAACAGCTCGAAGAGGATCTCCGGTGGATACAGAACAAGCTATTCGATCTCGGCGGGATCCTTGCGACGGCTCCGGGCCAAGAGTTCAAGAATATGCCGCAGGTGACAGGGAAAGACGTGACGAAGCTGGAGAAGATCATCGATCGTTGCCAAATAGATTTGGCTCCGCTCAAAGAGTTTATTTTGCCTGGAGGGGGAAAAGTATCAGGCTTTTTACATCAGGCGAGAACCGTGTGCCGCAGGGCGGAGCGGGTATGTGTGCATCTTTCGCATGAGGAGCCAGTTGATGCAGTCAATATCAAGTTTGTGAATCGTCTGAGCGATGCCCTGTTTGTTCTGGCACGGTGGGCTGCCATGACTCAGGGGGAACCGGAATTTCTATGGGAGCGTGACGTGAAGAAGGTGGCGGGCTGATCGCATGAAGAAGACACGCAAGGGGCGATCGAAGCTGATATTCATACTTGGTGGCGCGGCGTCCGGTAAAAGCCAGACGGCACTTGATCTGGCAGGTCCTGGAGGGCCGAAGGCTTTCGTAGCCACAGGCCAAGCCTTAGATCGGGAGATGAAGGCGCGGATCGAGCGGCATAGGGCGACACGTTCGTCTGACTGGGAGACGGCTGAAGTCCCCACAGATCTTGCTAAGTGGTTTAATGAAAATAAATTTGTGTATCAAGTAGTTGTGATTGATTGTCTCACGTTATGGTTGAGTAATTTGGGCGGGCGTCGTCTAGACGGGCTAGTCGTATCTGAAGCCACCGAAGATCTCCTTCATGCGATTCGGGAGACGAAGGCTCGTGTTGTGATCGTCAGCAACGAATTGGGTCTGGGGCTGGTACCGGCGACGAAACCTGTCCGAGCGTTTCGTGATTTGGCTGGCCGGATCAATCAACAGGTGGCAGCAGAAGCAGATGAAGTCTATCTGACGATCAGTGGAATACCGTTACGATTGAAATAGAGGGAGTTCGAGAATGTTGTCGCACGAAACCATCGACCGGATTCAACCGACCGACCTTCGCCTTCTGGCACAGGTGCAAGCGCGACTGGATCGATTGACGAAACCGATCGGCAGCTTGGGCCGTCTCGAGGAGTTGGCCGCCTGTTACGTCATGATCACAGGTGAGATGAATCCGAAAGTCCCGCGTGGCGCGGTGTATACGTTTGCCGCCGATCACGGAGTGACAGTGGAAGGGGTGAGCGCCTATCCCTCTGCGGTGACGCCTCAGATGGTCTTGAACTTTCTTCGTGGTGGCGCAGGCGTGAATGTGCTAGCGCGCCATGTCGGCATCGAGGTTCGCGTTGTGGACATCGGTGTGGCATTTGATTTTGAATCGGCGCCAGGGCTCATGCATAGGAAGGTCATGTCGGGTACGAAGAATCTGATGGTAGAACCCGCGATGAGTCGCGCGCAGGCGGAGCAGGCGCTGCGAGTTGGGATCGAGTTGGCGACCGAAGCGGCTCAGGAGGGCATCGGTCTGATTGGAACCGGAGAGATGGGGATCGGCAATACCACCGCCAGCTCGGCCATTACCGCTGCGATGACGCGTCGACCAGTTTCGGACGTGACAGGACGGGGAACGGGGATCGACGAAGCCGGTCACGCACACAAGATCGATGTGATTCAGCGCGCGCTCGCGTTCCATCGGTTGGATTCGGCCGACGCGATGGAGGTGCTGGCTAAAGTGGGCGGGTTGGAAATTGGCGGACTAGCTGGTTTGATGCTTGGTGCGGCAGCGTCTCGCATTCCGGTGGTGTTGGATGGATTCATTGCTGGGGCGGCAGCATTGATCGCCGTGGGGCTACAACCTCGTTGTAAAGACTATCTCATTGCCTCCCATCAGTCAGTCGAACGCGGGCATCGGGCGATCTTGGATCATCTGGGGCTGAAGCCGCTGCTCGATCTCGATCTTCGTTTGGGGGAAGGCACAGGTGCCTGTCTCGGTATGAGTTTGGTTTGTGCCGCGATCAAAATTCTGACGGAAATGGCCACGTTCGACGAAGCAGGCGTGTCAGAGCGTGGCACATGACCACGGTGCTGCGAACATTTCTGTTCGCGTGGCAGTTTCTCACGGCCATTCCACTTAGCTGTTCGACACATGATGCCAAACCGGAGGAGTTGGCTGCCTCCATGAGTTGGTACCCTTTCGTCGGCTGCCTCCTTGGCCTGCTGTTGGTTGCGGTGGATAGGCTCCTGACGCAGGTCTTTTCTTCTTCCGTCACGAGTATGTTCGTGATGCTTGTCCTTATCGGCGTCACGCGCGGACTCCACCAGGACGGGCTTGCCGATACGGTGGACGGCTTGGCGGGCGGGCGAACCGCTCAGGCGCGCTTGGCGATCATGCGGGATTCACATATCGGGGCGATCGGCGCGACGGGATTATTTCTTGCGCTCGGGCTGCGATTCGCCGGGCTCAATGCGTTGCCGGCGGGCGAGCATATCGCGTTGCTGATCGGCATGCCGGTGGTCGGTCGCTGGGCCATGGTGGTGGGGGCGTTTCATGTAACCTATGCGCGGGCCGAAGGAGGGCTAGCCCAACCGTTTCTCGTGCATGTGTCTTGGCGACACCTATGTATCGCGACCGTCACGGCAGGGGTTGTGTTGACGTTATTGTTGGGGCCATGGGCGGCCTTGTGCTGTCTTTTCATTGGAGCGGCCCTCGTTCGTCTTTTGACGGTCTGGTTTCACCGTATGTTCGGGGGTGTGACGGGGGATTTGCTGGGGGCGACGAACGAAGTGGCTGAGATACTTTTTATCGTGATCGTTCCCGCGGTGCTCTTCCGATGACCGGAGGCGAACTGGCGATGGCCTGCATCCTAGATGCGGCAATCGGAGACCCTCGCTGGTTTCCACACCCGGTGCGTTGGATGGGATTCCTCGTCGACTGGTACGATCGGCTTGTCCATCGACTGTTCCTGTCTTCCGTCAAACAACGGATGGCGGGCGTCTTGCTGGCTGTTGCCTTGCCAGTCGGAGCCTATGCGTTCGGAGCCCTGTTCATCTGGTTTGGCAGCTCGATCGGTCCAGTATGGGGAAGCGCAGCCGCTGTGCTGCTAGCCTGGACTACACTGGCGGCGCGCGATCTCATCGACCATGTCGCGGCTGTACAAAGGGCGCTCCAATCCGCTTCTTTGGCGGAGGCACGATCGGCCGTCGCCAAGATTGTCGGACGCGATACGGAGGAGATGGATGAGTCTGAAATCGTTCGCGCAGCGGTAGAAACGATTGCGGAAAGCACCGCTGACGGCATCGTGGCGCCGTTATTCTATCTGGTCATCGGAGGGGCTCCCTTGGCGCTCGCGTATAAGGCGGTCAGCACGTTGGATTCGATGATCGGCCATTTGGACGATCGATACCGGTGGTTTGGCTGGGCGTCGGCACGATTGGATGATGTGGCCAATTTTATTCCGGCTCGCTTCACCGCGCTCTTGTTGGTTCTCTCCGCGGGGATCGTTTCTCGATCATGGCCCGCGATGCAGCGGACCTGGCAGATCGTGCTTCGTGACGGCGGGCAACATCCAAGTCCGAACAGTGGGCATCCGGAAGCAGCAATGGCCGGCGCCCTTGGCGTACAACTGGGTGGAACTAATCGTTATGACGGCTTCTTTATTGAACGCCCCTGCCTTGGCGATCCGAATCAGCCCCTGACGAGGGCTCATATCGGCAGGGCACTTACGCTTATGATTTGGACAAGTCTTGTAGGAGTCCTGTTGGGCATGGGGTGGCTTCTTATGGTGAATGGATGACTCAATCAGCTCACGGCGGAAATGTTTACAGGGTTGCTCGAGAACGGCGGATTTCCGTCGAACGGATTGTCGATTTTAGCGCCAGCATCAACCCGCTGGGCTTTCCTGCTGCCGGGCTCCGCGCGATTCGTTCGGCGCTCACGCAGATCGTTCACTATCCAGATCCGGATTGTTGGCAGCTCAGACACGTGTTGGCGCAACAGTGCCGCGTCGATCCAGAGATGATCCTTGTCGGCAATGGCTCGACGGAACTGATTCATCTGTTGCCTCGTGCGCTCGCGATCAAGTCCGCCCTCATCATCGGTCCCACGTTCGAAGAATATGCGCGCGCGCTGATGGATGCAGGGAGTGTGGTTCAGTATGTTCACGCCAAACGCGAGGAGCGGTTTCGTCCTCCTTTGCAAGAGGTCCTGCGGCAGCTCTCTATAAAACGATCACGATTCGATGCTGTGTTTGTGTGCAATCCTAACAATCCGACCGGCCAGGTGATGAATCGGTCGGCTTTGTGCAAGCTTGCTGAGGTTGTCGAAGGACTACAGGGCTGGTTGATTGTCGATGAGGCCTTTATCGACTATTGTCAGGCACAGTCTGTCGTCTCCATCTTGAAAGAGTATCCGCGCATGGTGGTGTTGCGCAGTCTGACGAAGTTCTATGCCATGCCCGGGCTACGGATCGGCTACGTGCTTGCCGCGAGCAAGATCGTGGATCAGCTGAAAGAGCGTCAGCCTCCATGGTCGGTCAACTCGTTGGCTCAAGCGGTGTGCTGTGCAGTGTTACGTGATCGAGCCTATGAGATAAAAAGCCGTGCATTTATGGCGGACGAACGATCACGATTCATGAAAGAGTTGCGCTCGTTGCCGGGCGTGCGTGTCTATTCGTCGGTGGCGAATTTTGTGTTGATCGAGCTTCCTGATCGGAGTTCCGCCGGCCTGGTGGCTGATCGGCTGGCTGCCGAGGGCCTGCTCGTCCGGGACTGTTCGACAGTGCCGGGTCTCAGTGCGCGTATGATTCGGGTTGCTGTCAGGACCGTGAAAGAGAATCGCCGATTGACGGGAGCACTTGGCGCCTATGTGGCGAATGTAGCGCCGTGAGCGTACCGGGACGACGTACCATGCAGACCACATTTCTGATCAGGAAAAAGACGCTGATCGTTGATCTGGGAGCTGTCCGGTCGGTTCTTTCGTCAGCTCCCAGGGCAGGGGGAATGACGCGGGCAAGATATATCTTGAATCATCAGGTTGCAGCCAAGCCAATTGGGGAAGATGATCATGGCAGGGGCCCTAGTGCGCGAGATGCCGATCCCGCCAGAGCACTGAGTCAGTTGGCTCGCTCCCTGGGTATTCGCGATACATTTGTCGGTCTTATGACAGCCGTTTCGATAGAGGATGTCGTGATAGCACGAGCGGCTCATGCCCGGATATGGGTCGAAGGATTTGTCACGGTCGGGACATCGAATGCCGTACGGGCGGGGGAACCGGTGATGCTGAGTCAACGCAACCGGCGCGGCACTCATCCCGGCACGATCAATCTGATCCTCGTGACCAATGCCCGTCTGTCCGCTTCGGCGATGGTTGGGATGGTGCAGGTGGCGACCGAAGCCAAGACGGCTGTTCTGTTGCATGCCAAAGTGAAGAGTTGGACTGGCCGATCAGGGGCGACGGGAACGGGAACAGACGCAGTTGTAGTGGTGAGTGGGCAAGGACCTTTTCATCGGTATAGTGGAACCCACACGATTCTTGGTGAGCTCGTCGGGCGAGCAATTGAGAAGGCAGTCATAAAAGGGCTTGCCCGCTACGTGCGGTGGCAAGCTCGTCATACGCCATAGAACAGTCGATAACGATGTCCGGTTCGCCAACCAAAGCCCTTGCCATTCTTGGAACAGGCTCAGATGTGGGGAAAAGCCTCATTGTCGCCGGGCTCTGCCGGCTGTTATCTCGAAAAGGTGTGCGGGTCGCGCCATTCAAGGCGCAAAATATGGCCTTGAATTCCTTCGTGACGCTCGATGGCGGCGAGATCGGCAGAGCGCAAGCATTGCAAGCACAGGCCTGCGGGATCGAACCGACGGTGGATATGAACCCGATTCTATTGAAACCTGAGTCGGATTCGCGTTCTCAGGTGATTGTGAGAGGAAAGGTCTACGAGATATTGGATGCGATCGCATATTTTGAGCGGAAAAAGATACTTCTTGACATTGTTCGAGAATGTTATGCGCGACTAGCCGGCGAGTACGAGTACATCGTGATCGAAGGGGCGGGGAGCGCTGCGGAAATGAATCTTCGTGATCGAGATATCGTAAACTGGCCTGTTGTCGAGTTGGCCGATGCGTCAGTGGTGCTGGTGGCGGACATCGATCGTGGTGGGGTCTTCGCGCAGATCATTGGGACGCTCGACCTACTGGCCCCTCATGAGCGCCGACGTGTACGTGGGGTCATTGTCAATAAGTTTCGTGGAGATCGTCGATTGTTTGACGATGGTGTTCGCATACTTGAGTCTCGCACCGGTCTTCCAGTTCTGGGAGTCGTTCCGTTTCTCCGTGGGCTCAGGTTGGACCAAGAAGACAGCCTCGATCTCGATTGCACACGATCGATTCAGTTTAGGCCGGATCTCACAAACGTGGCCGTGGTGTTGTTGCCACGAATGAGCAACTTCACAGATTTCAATGTGCTGGCAGCTGAGAAGGATGTGGCGCTCCGGTTTGCCGCTTCTCCGTGGGAGCTTCGAGGCGCCGATGTAGTAATCCTTCCTGGGAGCAAGAATACACTCGAAGACCTTGACTATCTTGTGACCGCTGGATTCCCGGCTGCCGTAGATTCGCATGTGCAAAGGGGTGGCGAGTTGATTGGAATCTGCGCGGGGTACCAGATGCTTGGGCAATCGATTTCCGATCCCAAGGGATTAGAGCGTGGAGGAACTTCAAGAGGGTTAGGGGTTCTGGATGTGCGGACGGAGCTTGATGCGCCGAAGATCTGCAGGCAAGTTCATGCCAGATCGCTGCTTCACGGCGTGGAACCATATGCACTCATCCGTGGATATGAAATTCATATGGGGCGCACCAGTCGAGGAGCCGTCAACCCGTGTTTTCGCATCGAAGCGTCTGAACTCTCAGTAGGCACCGCGATGGGCGATGAAGGCGCGGCCAGTGAGAATGGTCGTGTCTGGGGTACCAGCATTCATGGCCTGTTCGATCAAGCAGCGTTCCGTCGGGGCTGGTTGAACCGTGCGCGTGGCCAGAAGGGACTCCCTCCTATTTCATCTCTTGAGTCTGAGCTCGTCACGACGCAACTGCGCACTGAACTGGATCGGTGGGCAGATCACATAGAACAATATGTGCGTATGGATGCCATCTATCCGCCATGTGAAGGGCGATGAAGAAGGAAGCGCTGATGCCCATCACAGAGGTTATGCCAAAACCTCCGACAAGGGAAAACCCGTTTGGCCGGCGGGCAACAGTTAAGGGCAATGTGCGGGTGGAGGCCTATGGGGACGTGGACGAACTGAATTCGACGATCGGGGTTGTCAGGGCGTTTAATGCGGAGTTGGTCGAAAATCATCCATCTGCAGATCGATGGGAAGAGGAGCTACGCTGGATGCAGGTCTGTGTGTGTAGTTGTGGTGAGAAGAGCCTCTGGATCCGACTCTCATACGGTTCCTGAACCGTCTTAGCGACGCATTGGTTGTCTTGACCCGTTGGATGTTAAAGAAAGAATGGCGTGCCAAGCTCCTCTGGCAGCGGGATTAGGCTGAACGGATGCATAATGTCGGACGTGTGAGTGAAGGGGTAGGAGCGGCGCACTTCTCCACTCGGCTATGAAGACGTACGATGAAAGCGTCAGCTTACTTTCCGCCGACGTTATCGATGGTTGCAATGATGTTGCCTGACTTTGGATCGATTCGGACGGCTGAGATACTGTGATTGCCATCTTCAATCCTCACTTCCCACACAACCTGATTGTCTCGTTTCTCCAGGGTCGCTTTCAGTACATTACCTTGCTTGGTCTTGGTGGCCGTGGCAATCGCCTGGTCCCTGGTTAAGCGCTGCTCAACGTTGCTGCCAAGTTGGGCGAGCAGGATGACGCCGTCTTCTGAAAATGCTGGAGACGCCATTCCTAGTGCGAGTCCAGCCGCTACGATGTAACTGAACCTGTGTATTGGCATCGCATCCTCCCTCAAATGTAAGTGGTAGAGGAGTCCAGGCGCTCCTTTGTCGGAAACATCCTACGCGTGTCTTGTTAGGTAGCGTAGCGCACAATTGATCCTTGTCAATAGGTTAACACCATGGCAGATACCCTCATCTTGCCAGTCGGGATTGGTAAACCCTCGTTACTCACGCACAACTTTGCTGCAATCGACTGTCTGTTAGGTGCGCCGAGTTGTCCAAGTTATGAATCGGCGCAGTGAGATTGCGGTGCTTTCGAACATGCCGATTTCGTCATGGTGCACCGCGTTATGTATCCTTATCCCACCACATATGTTTCTGATCGGCACACATGTTTGTTGCTGGAATCCAACGCGAGAAATGGAGCTGTGGTTGACGATGCAGCCCCTTTCGTATACCCAATGAGACTTGACGTCCTGAGATTCTGGAGGTTTTGAAATGGTGATTCCCTTGCCAATAGGGAAGAATCGGCTACACTCAAACTCGATAGAGAATATTATCACGGAGCGGAGACGGGACAGGACGACATCCTGACCGGACTTAAGAGGGAATCGCTGTGCCTAGGCAGGCTCTCATGATCGTGGTAATCGTGATGACCATGATTTCGGTGGTGTCGGTTATGCCGGCGAGAGCTGAGAATGAGGCGGGAGTTGAAATAGCGAAGCATTTGATCGATCTGGTCAAGATCGGTCGAGCCATCGTCTCGGAGCAGATGGCGAACATCAATGACCTGTCGAAGGCCAATAAAGGATTTACCGGCGATTACATGGCAGACCAGCTCGTAGAGCGTTTCAGGAAGATTGCGAGCCTCGATCTGCGGATTCCCAACGTCGTGCCGCAGGCGAACCTCTATCTCGCCTTAATTCAAACGGAAAAAGAAGTGGTGGACGAAGCCCAACCGGTCATTAACAGGGCTGGCATTGCCTTCAAGGGATTCATTCCTGCCGTGTTTTCCAGGAGAGTTGGAGATCAATTCTATAAAAAGACTGGTATCCGCATGAAGCTTACGGCAATCGACTATCGGAATGCCAATACGAAGCCGGATGACTTTGAGGCGGAGGTGTTGCGGATGTTCAGCGATCCGCGTCATCCCAAGGGGCAGTCATATGTGCGGAATACGATGGTCGATGGACGGCCTGTCCTTCGTATGATGGACCCGGAATATGCCGGCCCGACTTGCCTAGCATGCCATGGTGCGCCCAAAGGCGAGCGCAATGTGACCGGCGAAAAAATGGAGGGATGGAAAGAGGGTGCCTATGCCGGTGCGATCAGTATTGTGTTGCCGTTGAAATAGTGTCAGAAGCCGAAACAGTCAGAATGTGAGAGAGCGCAGAGTCACGATCTCTATCCAAAGGAGCGAGAAACATGAGCAAGATTGTCGTCGTTGATGATTCGTACGCCGAATTGCAATTGATTGAAGGGTGCCTCAAGGCAGCCAATCATACCGTGGTGTCCTACCCCAATTCTGAGAAGCTCGAAGACAAGGTCGCCAGCGAGAAGCCGGATCTCATCGTCATGGACGTGGTAATGCCGGGACGGAATGGGTTCCAGGCTTGCCGTGATTTGAAGAGTGATGACCGGTGCAAGGGTATCCCCATCATTCTCTGCACGTCAAAAGGCAACGAGAGCGACAAGTTCTGGGGACAGCAGCAAGGAGCAAACGGCTACATCGTCAAGCCTTTTAAGGCTGAAGATCTGTTGGCTGCCGTCAAGAAGGTGATGAGCTAACGTGGTGGATTCCGCACATCATTCAACGGCTCCAGATAGGACATTGATGACACAGAGGCCCTCTTCGTCAGGATCCGGCCAGGTTCAGGCAGACGGATCTTCGACGATGCGTGCCGCGATCATCTCTTTGGCTGGAGAGTTGTTTACGATCGAACTGAAAAGCATACGAGAAGTGTTTATCGTCGAGTCCATCACTCCGGTTCCTGGAATGCCGTCCGGCTTGGTGGGGGTCACGAACTTGCGCGGGACTGTGATTCCCTTGGTCGATCTTCGCCCGATGTTTTCCCTGAACGCAGACGAGATGTTGCCGTACGCCGTGGTGGTGAAGCATGGGAATTGGCAGGTCGGCGTCTTAGTAGATACGGTGCCGCAAATTCGCACTCTCTCCAAGAGCCAATTCTTGCCGGCTCCGACTGGTACGGGAGAGAAGACGTTTCCCTTTGTGTCGACAGTGGTCAAACTAGAGGACCGGTTGCGAGGGGTTCTGGAAACCTCAGCCGTGCTCTCGTATTTCGAGGGTGCAGGCTAAAGTCGATATTCTTTCCGGTGTACGGCAGGCTTGCATCGATCGCTAGATAGAAGGAGGACAGAGCACTATGTTGAAATTGAATCCCTTGCAACGGTTTGAAGACTTAAAGACGAAGACGAAGCTGCTGACAGCATTCGGCATCGTCAGCTTCATTATCATCATCATGTCCTCGTTGGGTGTGTGGACGAACGAACGCCTCAGACAACAGGCTGAGGCGATTTACGTCGACTACACTGTGCCGCTCATCGACTTCAATACGATGTTGTTGAACGCCGGTAAATACAACAAGGGGCTGCGGGATGTTTCAACGGCAACCCATGCCTCAGACTTCAGAGCCGAAGTCGCTAAGCTTGATCTATACAGGAAGACCGTTGAAAGAACGATTACCGCTTATGAAGCAACCCTTTTGCGTGTGTCGAGCACAGGTCGTGACGAAACGAAGGATTTGGTGGAACTCAAATCGGCTTTCGATAACTACTTCAACCAGGCCGAGGCCGGTCTTGCTGCGCTTGCAGAGAGCTTCGACTCTAAAACCTTAAATGCTTCGCAGGCTCAACAAATGAAGGAGATGGGGCAGTTGGCTTTGACCGTGGGGATCGCTCCGGCGTACGAGCAGGTCACGTACCGGCACAGCGAACAGATTTTGACGCTGCAAGCGATTGCAAAAGACCTTTCGGATGAGGCGGCACAATTGGCCAACAACGGGATCCGGGTGCTGGTCCTCGGCGGTGGATTCGCGGTCCTGCTGGGCTTGGGTCTCGGGTATTGGGTGGCACGAAAATTGGCGCTCGGTCTCGGCCAAGTTGCGCATGTTGCGCAATTGGCCGCAGGCGGTAATTACAAGGCCCGCGCAAAGGTCGTGTCGAAAGATGAACTCGGAGAGATGGCCGGATCGTTCAATTCCATGTTGGATCGCATCACGGCGTTGGTGACGTCGGAGTCCGAACGCGACGACATGCAAAAACGCTTGATGAGCTTTCTGGTCTTGGTGTCGGATGTCGGTAAGGGAGACCTCACAAAGCGCGGCGAGGTGACAGCCGATATGTTCGGTAACCTTGCGGACGGGTTCAATCTGATGGTGACTCGGTTCGGGCAGTTGCTTAAACAGGTTCGAGAGGCCGCCGAACGTGTCAACAAGTCGGCTGGGACGCTCCGAGACAGCGCAGGACAGATGGCCGGTACCGCAAAACAACAGGCGGATGAGTCGAGAAAGACCTTGAGTGCGGTCGAGCAGTTGACCGCTTCCATGCGCCAGGTCTCGGCAACGGCAGGCGCTTCATCTGAGTCCGCGAATCAAGTGTTGCAAGCAACGGAACGAGGCCGTGTCGCTGTACAAGAAACTGTGCAGGACATGCAAAGCATTCGCGCGTCCGTGCAACGCATGTCGAAGCAGGTTAAAACGCTGGGTGATCGCTCGTTGGAAATTTCTCAGATCGTATCGACGATTCGCGATATTGCTAGTCAGACTAACTTGCTTGCGCTGAATGCTGCCATCGAGGCGGCCGGCGCCGGCGAAGCCGGCGCTCGATTTGCTGTCGTGGCCGATCAGGTCAGAAAACTAGCTGAAAGCTCCTCGGGCGCCACCCGCGAAATCGCGGACCTTGTGAAAGTGATTCAGACGGATACGCAAGAAGCGGTCGTGGCTATGGAACATGAAACTCAGGCGGTGGAAGCCGGGTCGGCCTCTGCATTGCGTACAGGTGAAGTGTTCAAGGAAATTTCAGGGATTGCCCAGCGTTCCTCGGAGTTGGCTCAGACCATCGCGAGTGCGGCGGTGAGTCAGACAGCTTCAACGGATCAGGTCGGTCGCACCATTAAGGATTTCGCCGGCGGCGCCTTGGAAACGCAAAAAGTCACGGACTCCGCGCGCGTGACCGTCGAGGATATGGCGAAACTCGCAGAAGGGTTGTCGTCTTCCGTCGCCCAGTTCAAATTGGTCTAGAAGGTCACGGAAACTCGACAGGGATGGTATGAGGGTGATGCTCGGTGATTTCCCCAGGGACCCTAGGACTCATGGGTAGGAAGGCTAGCGATGAGTTCCGAACTTGACCGGCAGGGCCTCGTCGATATCTTCGTCACTGAAGCCATGGAAGCATTGGCTGTATTGACGAGTGCGTTCCACCCGCCTGATGGTTCGATGCCAACCCCAGCACAACTGCAAGCGCACTATGTGTGGGCGCATAAGATCCGAGGGGCGTCGGCGCTCTACGGCTATGAGGGGTTGGCGCTGATGGGGGCCTTGCTTGAATCAACGTTGGAAGAGGCGATGTCTATACAGGATTCACGATGGCCGAAGACGATCGAGATCCTTCGTGGGATGGTGATCTCGTTTGAGTCTCAATTGAAAGTCGTTGCACGGGGAGGTGCTGAAGATCTATCGATGAGTACGCGTTGGAAGGATGAAGTAGGCGGTTTATTTTCCCCTTCCTCAGCTGTGGCTTCGGTCTGAACCGGCAGTGTTAGCGGCGGACTACTTAGTTCCGACTCTTGATGCTGAAGTCCTATCGTATTTTTCGCCGGAAGCGCAAGAATATCTGGACACCATGGAGTTGTTGCTTCATCGTCTGCGCGAAGATTCCAAGGACGAAGAGTCGATCTATAAGCTCTATGGCATGGTCCACATGCTCAAGGAGTCTTCATTGACGATTGGATTTTCGGTGCTCTGCGATGTGGCGCAATCGGTTGAGGATTGTGTGATTGCGATCCGCGAGGGCCGAATTTCGCTCTCCTTGGAAGAGCTTGGCGTCATTGGTCGGGCTATCGACACGCTGCGGCTACTGACGCGCCGGGATGACGGCATGGTGGCCAGACTCCAACAGGATGTGCCGGAAGTGACTCAGTCACTGGCGAGGATCTGTGCCGGTGAACAGATGACGATGGTGCCCCAGGCGGTGGCGGCCATCGGTCCGGTTGCCCAGGTTGTGACAGCCGTTATCGATGATTCAGAAGAACCTGTTGGCACCGAGGTGGGGTCGCTTTCTGTCTCGAGTTCATTGACGGACGAGTATCTGATCCCACTCCTCGATGCTGAAGTGCTGTCGTACTTTGCCCCTGAAGCACAAGAATATATCGAGTCGCTCGAAGGTCAATTGCTTCGGATCGAAAAGGAGCCTGACAACTCGGCCGTGATCGATCAACTGTTCCGGACGGCTCATACGCTCAAGGGGTCTGCCTATACGGTAGGATTTCAGTCGCTCGGCGATCTGGTGCACTACGTCGAGGATTTTATGATGGCGGTGCGCGAGGGCCGTATCAAAATTGTTCCCGGGCATACGGATGTGCTCTTGCGATCGGTCGATGTGGTTCGTTTGTTGATGCGGCGGGACCCGACGTCTCTGGATACGCTTCGCCAACGCTATGCTTCAGCACTGGAAGGGCTCAAACACCTGGATCAGGCGACGATATCCCAGGTCGAGGAGTCTCTCCCAGGTGTGTATCGCCTCGATGCGTCGGTGGATCAAGAGGTCCGAGAACAAGAACCCGTCGAGTCTGCTAAGACTGCGAAAGGTAAAACGGCGGATGGAAAAATCGTAGAAGATCGCGAAGTCATTCGTGTCAGCCGTGATCGGTTGGAACGGTTGCTGAATCTGGTCGGTGAGCTCGTGATCGGTCGAGGACGGCTCGAGCAGCGGCTGCATATGCTGGAGCAACTCTCACAACAAGTATTGGCTTACAAGGGACGATTGGTAGAATCGGTCCATTCGTTTGCGGAGAAGCATACCTTTACTCTTCCGACTGCCGCCTCAGGTTCGCCGACTTCCTCGGCCCAGGGATTTGATGGGGTCAGTGACTTTGGCAGTCTTGAATTCGACAAGTATGACGATTTCAATATCTTAGCTCGTCGCATCGGCGAGGTGGCGGCGGATATTTCAGAGTCGATGACCCAGTTGAGCGGCTCGATTCGCCGGTCACATGACGACATGAGTCACCTGGCGGAACTGACGCTGGGTATGCGGGATGAAATCGCTCGAGCCCGTATGGTGCCAGTGGGTACGCCGTTTACACGATTCCACAGGGCTACGCGTGAGATGGCGCGTGCGACAGGAAAAGAAGTGGCGTTAGTCACCTCCGGTGAGCATACCGAGGTTGATACGGTCGTCGTGGAGCGATTGGTCGATCCGCTGATTCACCTCGTGCGCAACGCAGTCTATCACGGCATCGAGCCTGCAGCTGTTCGCGTATCGAAAGGGAAGCCGGCAGCCGGCACGGTGTATCTTCATGCGGTGCATCGTGGGAACGCGGTGTTGATTGAAGTCGAGGACGATGGGGCCGGCCTCGACGTCGAAAAGATTCGAGCCAAAGCGGTCGAGCGAGGGCTCATCCGCCTGGAGATAGCTCGTTCGATGCCCGAATCAGAAGTGATCAAGTTCATCTTCGTTCCAGGGTTCTCGACGGCCGACCAAATCGGCGATCAGGCGGGTCGAGGGGTCGGCATGGATGTGGTCAAGCGTGTCATCGAAAGCATGAACGGCCGCATCGACGTCGAGTCTGTTCGAGGAGTGGGAACGAAGTTCACACTCAGCCTCCCGTTTACATTATTGATTGCCACAGCTCTTATGGTGCGGGTAGGGAGCGAGCGATATGCCATACCGCTTCAGGCAGTGCGTGAAGTCACCATGGTTACCCCTGGCGTGCATCAGCGGATGGGGGAGCGATCGATCTTACATATCGGCGAAGAGGCGATTGAAGCACAGCCGCTCGAGCAACTCCTCACTCAACGCAACGTGGCGGTGGAAACCGGGAAGCCGGTCGTCATCGTGAGAACGGCTGTCGGGATGATCGGCATTGTCGTCGATGAACTACTTGGTCGCCAGGAAATCGTCGTGAAGCCGTTGGGGTCCCTGAAACCCTTGGAACGATCCAGCTTCGGCGGCGCGACCATCGATCCTGAAGGGCGTGTGGTTCTGGTGTTGGATCCTGCTCGATTATTGTCCCGCGAAAGGCAAACTGCTGCCGTACCGGAGTTGTCGGTACAGGCGACGACGTCGGGGGATTCGCTGATTCCGTACGTCGAGACCTCAGAGTCAAAAGCGACAGAACGCCTGCTTCTGTTGATCGACGATTCTTTGAGTATCCGAAAGTTCGTGGGCCGGATGCTGGAGTCGGCCGGGTACGTTGTCCACACAGCAGTGGATGGGGAAGAAGGTCTTCGCAAGGCATCTGCGGAATGCTATCGGCTGATTATCACCGATCTTGAGATGCCGAAGCTCAATGGGTACGAAGTCATTCAAGGGCTGCGCAGTCGGGAGCAAACACAGCAGACACCGGTCATCGTCATGACGACGAGAGCCGGTGATAAGCATCGGCAAATGGCTCTGAATATCGGAGCGAACTCCTATGTTGCGAAGCCGGTCGAAGAACGCGCCTTGATCCAGGAAGTTGAGCGCTGGATAGGCAAAGATGCCGCTGTGCGCAACTAAGGATTTGTTGCGCACGATTATTGAGCGAGGCCATGGCACGGTGCGGTTGAAGCGGGTATATCGAATATGAGTTTACGAGGCGGGCACAATTCTGAGAACACACGGATGGAGGTGGCCAGTTTCTTGGTCATCCGTCTTGGCGTGAATTATTTCGCTCTGTCTGCAGCTGGAGTGCGAGGGGTGTTGACGCAAGAAGAAGTAGGTCATGACGAGGCTGTGACTGTATCGGGGACCTCCTATCAATTGGTCGATCTTTCCCAACGGCTTTCGGTGGTTGCGAATTTGTCCGGTCCCGAGCGGAGGACGGTGTTGTACTCAACCGGGGGCTCTCATGGTGCGATCGCGGTTGAGCAGGTGGTGGGTTTGATGGAGATCGAACGGAAGGACTGTGTTCCGTTGCCGTCGCAGTTTCAAAGTGATGAGCGTGACTGGTTTAGAGGGATGCTGCTCTATCAGGATCAGTTGGTGTTGATCCTGAACCTTGCCTGGGTAATGGGAGAGCCGTCCGGCATTGTATCTACACCAATTAGGCAGGCGGAGCAACTGGTGAAGACAACTACCGCAATGATGGGTGGGGTGTGCTGAGGGCGGCGCGTGGGCAACAGCACACTCTGAATGCGAAACGGCTGTGGAATGTTGTGGTGTTTTCCGTCGGTGGAATGAAGCTGGCTGCACGGACTGAAGATGTGGAGGGAGTGTCGTCTTGGACTGAGACGATTCCGGTACCGAGTCGGACTCCATTCGTGCAAGCCATGCTGAAACGGGACAATCATGTGATGCCGGTCTATGATTTGGCAGCCAGGCTGAATCGTGCTGTGCAGGGAGCGCCGTTGCTGTGCTTGGTGGCACGCCATCTTGACGGGCCAATGGCCATCTGCATCGATGCTGCCGTGCCGTCTCTCGAGGCAGTGAATCCGGCAGCGATTCGGCCGAACAACAGTGGGGACATTGAATCGCTGGGGTTGGTCACGATTGGCGCACAGGATGTGGCGATCGTGGCATTGCAGCGACTCGGTCGGTTGAGACAGGACACCGTCAGCAGTTAAAGGAATTCAGGGAAGGAATCTGCTATGCCGAACGTGTTGATTGCCGACGACAGTATCGCGGTCAGAAAAGTCGCCGAACGGTTGCTGATTGAGGCTGGGCTTGGCGTCACTCTCGTTGCGAACGGAGAGGAAGCATTGGCCTATTTAGCCAAAGAGACACCAGACCTGGTCGTATCCGACGTGATCATGCCGGATAAGAGCGGCTATGAGGTGTGCGCCTTCGTACGCGGCCAAAGGACGCTCGCGAATACCCCGGTGCTCTTGATCTCAGGTATCGTAAACGATGATGTGACGAAGCAAGCCGAAGTGTGTCATGCCGATGGCGTATTGAAGAAGCCGTTCCAGGGTACGTCGCTGAAGGATCGCGTGCTCGAGTTGTTGGCGAAGCGGCAGAACGTTACCGCGCCTGCTGTCAAGAGTGTCGAAAAGGCAGCCGCGTCCATCGATCAGAATCAAAGCGCGCGTGTGAGCGATGAACAATTAGAAATCTATCGGCAGGCAGTCGCACGATTGAAGCCGTTGGAGGAAGAAATTCTGGTTGAACGAGATCGCGCAACACGGGGTTCGCAGCGAGTGGCAGAACTCGAGCAACAGCTTGGTCGTGCCCAAGAGATTGAGTTGATGTTGGCAGGGGAACGAGAGCGGATTGCTCAGCTGAAGAAAGAACTCGCAGCGACCGATGGTATCGCCGCGCAGGTGCAGGAACTTAAGTCCGCTCTCAAGGCCGAACGAGACCGAGTGGCTGAGGTTACGAACCAAGCATCTCTCGCGGAGAGTTTAGGTGGGCAGGTGAGAGAACTGGAGGCCGCTCTTCGGAAGGAGAGAGAGAATACGGCCCAACAGGCCTCGCGTCTCACTGAGCTCCAGAAGAATGAGAGTCATGTCCAAGAGCTGGAAGCGACGTTGAACGCCGAGCGTCAAGCTGCGACGCAACTAGTTGACCAGATGACTGAAATGGAGAAGGGGGTGACTCGGTCTCGGGTATTAGCGCAGGAGCTTGTAGAGGAGCAGGCGCGTACGAGTGACTTAACTCGTCGTTTGGCTGAAACTGAGCAAGTTGCCGCACGAGTCAACACGCTGGAGCTGGCCCTGGCGGCTGAGCAGGAACAAAGTAGGAGTATTGCCGCGCGTCTTTCCGAAGCTGAGCGTCTGTCACAGACAATTCATGAAAGTGAGACATTGCTTCAGACGGAACGAGAGCGAAATAGCCTGCTAGTGAAGCGTGTGTCTGAATCTGAGCAAGCAACCGAGCAAGCTACCAAGCGGTTTGAAGAGATGGCGATCAAGTTGGGGGAGATCGCAGGGTTGGCTTCTCAGCTTGGGAATGGGAAGCGACGGTCCTAATTTTGTTCGATCTCTTCTGCGAATCGTCCCTGTTGTGAAGGGCTGAGGTCATGGCTGCCGACACCGTAGACAGTTTCCAGAAAGAATTGGTTGAACTGTTCGTTCAGGAGGCGCATGAATGGCTAAAAAATATTCATGTCGCGCTCGATGAGTTGCAACAAGCTCCAGTGCCGGATCGGCATGCCAAGCTCATCAGGACAATTTCGGTTGGAGTGACGAATCTCGCTGGATCGGCTGCCACGATCAATCTTCCAGACATCGAGAAGGCCAGCGTCGAAGCGATTCCTTTTATCGAGGCCCTCCGAGACCCGCAGAAACAATTCTCCGTTCAAGACTTTCTTGCCCTCTGTAAGCAGTTGGGACAGATACACACCGCATTAACTCATGCGACAGGCATCTCCTTTGAAAATAATGGAACCGGTGCGGTCGGCGAAGCAGTGGGCCAGAGTCTTGCTTCTGTGGAGTTTCTGCACGCGCTTCAATCACTGCAAAATAGCCAGCCGTCTAGTATGACGTCTGGGCACAACCTTATCCGCATCCTCATCGAGCAGATAGAGGGACAGGTTCAAGCTGGTGTGGAGCGTATCGACACCACCGTCATTCAAGGATATCTTGTTCGGGTGTCCGACGCAGAAGAGTCATTCCTGAAGGCGATTGACCAGCGAGTGCCTGAAATTTTACGAACGATGAGTGATCTAAAAAAAACCAGGGATGAAGCGTCATCAGGCAGTGTGGCACTTGAGGCCTCTCTTCAAGACGTTGCACGATTGCGCGCTGCAGCGCAGCAGGTGAATGCGAGTTCAGCCATGATGTTTTTCACCGGCCTGCACAGTCTGTTGACCGTGGTGGCGCAGCGCCGGGTGTTTCTCGCTGCCACTCGGGTGGAATCGGTGAAGGGGCGTCTGCATACAATGGGAGTCGCCATTCATCAGTGGGTGGAGCATGGTCGAGCCCAGCGTGCCGCAATCAATCAGTTGCTTCCTGCCGGCCATTCATGAGTTCTCTGTGCCGGATTCTCATACAGAGATTTGTCGAGATCCATGAGGTAGTTGGACCTTCCGACCGAAGATAATGGCATGATGAACGTAGAAGTCGACTATGCGAGATATTGGGGGCTGAGCGCTCTCCCATTCGACAACGTGCCGGATCCGCGATTCTACGTCTCCTGCTCACAACATGAGACGGCTCACCGGTGGTTGAGTTATGGGATTCATACCGGCAAAGGCATACTCTTGCTTACCGGTGACATTGGGTGTGGGAAAACGTTGCTGAGTCGTCGTCTGATCGTGGGGATGATGCCGACTCGATATGATGTCGCGCTCGTCGCCAATCCTGCCTTGTCTCCATCGGAATTGTTAGATGAGGTGCTGTCTCAATTCGGACTTGAGCCTGTACGATCAAAGGCCGGGCGGCTGCAGATACTCAATGAACGCCTGGAGTTAAATGCGCAGCGTGGAATCCACTCGGTGCTGATTGTGGATGAAGCCCAATCGATTGAAAGCAATAAAGGGTTTGAAGAGATCCGCTTGCTGACGAACTTTCAGCTCAACGATCGATTTCTCATGACCGTTGTCCTGATTGGCCAGCCGGAACTGCGTCACCGCGTCGAGGGAATTCCGCAGTTGAATCAGCGGATCGCGGTTCGTGCGCATCTGAGTCCGTTCACGGCAGAGGAGACGAGGCTGTATATCGCCTCTCGCATGAAGGCGGCGACAGATCGGACAGACGTGTTTACGAAAGAGGCGATTGCAGCCATATATGAACAGAGCAAAGGGATCGGGCGGCTCATTAACGCTCTCTGTGACCAATGTCTCTTTGCCGGAGCGATTGAGCATACTGTACAGGTTGATGATCGGCTTGTTCTACGGATTGGACAAGCCAGATGATGAATGCTCGAATCTCCTACGAGGATGTTCACGGGGCATGAACGAATACCGCACAACAGATTGGTATCGGATTGCGGTGGAACAATTGTCTGGCGTGGCTCTCGCTGTGCAGCAGCAGGGAGAACTCGACCTGGACGCGTTGTCTGCCCTCGCGGTGGAGATTGCGGGGGAACTTAAGCGAAGCGATCAATTGCTGATTCAGGCCATGAGCGGCCCAGCTGGCCCATCACTCATCACGAATCTCGCGAATGTCGCAATATTGGCAACGACGGTTGGTGCGAGGCTGGGATATCATGGGAAGGAGCTGGATCGGCTGACCTTAGCAGGGCTTCTGCACGACATTGGGCTCTTTGCTGTGCCGCAGTCATTAATTACGAAGTCGGGCCGGTTGACGCATGATGAACGTACGCTCATTGAACAACATCCTGAACTCGGCTATCAAACGATTCGAAAGGCGGGTCAGAAATACGACTGGTTGGCGCAAGTGGTGCGCCAAGCGCATGAGCGATGGAATGGACAAGGGTATCCGAATAAGTTGAATGGGCGTCAAATCTGTGAGTTTGCCCAAATCATCGGCGTGGTTGATATCTTCGACGCTCTTGTGAGTCCTCGCGGGTATCGACGCCGATTCTTTCCGCACGAGGCGGTGCGAGAATTGATTGTGGCTGAAAGGACGGCGTTCCCTCGCGAAGTCGTGAAAGCCTTGGTTGAGCAGCTGTCGGCCTATCCATTGGGTACGTCTGTGCGGTTAACCACCGGAGAGGTTGGGGCGGTCATACGAGTCAATCCGCGCTACCCACTCCGTCCGGTTGTATGGATTGAGGGCGAGGTAGCGTATGGCCAGGAGCGGCGGCAGCTCGACCTGAGCCGTACTCCTCTCGTGACGATCGTTGAAACATTGGAGCCTCCTGACGTCGCACGTGCATCGGGTCCGGTGAATGGGACGCAGGCCAAGACCCATGATGTCGTCCCCTCGGCATCCGATCAGTTCACATCGCTCTTGGAAGGCTTAGACGCGCTTGCGAGTGCAATTCAAGGTGCCGTTGAGTCCAGGGCTTCTGTCCAGCAAGATGAGGCTGTTGCCTGTTCCGATGAGCATCGATGCAGAGACCAACCTTCTGTGCAGGGGGCTGCAGATATCAGTTTTGAGAAGGAAGTGATAGGGCTATTCGCCCTCGAAGCACACGAGTGGCTGGCACAAATTCAGACCGCAGTGAGACAGCTCGCTGAAGGGGCCAAGGGGGCGGCGCGCCCGAAGCTCTACGGGATTCTCTTGCAGGGGATTACCAATCTTGCGAAATCTGCTTCAACAGTACAGCTTCAGACTATTGCGCAGATGGCGTCGAGTCTACTTCCGATTCTCCACGATGTCCGGCGGCCAGAGCCACGTGCGATAGCGGCGGCACTCCAGTCGCTTCAGGACGGGTTGGATCGGATCAGTTTGGCCGTGCGTGCCCTAGCAGGAGGGCGCGTGGGCGAATCAGCTGGACATGGCGATGTTCCTCTAGCAACGGTAAGTGATTCGTTGCAGGCTCTTCCTGTCCCTGTGACGGAGCCTTCTGTGGGTTCCCAGTTGCGGGTGCAGCCCCTCGCGAGTTCCAGTCCCACACTCATTCAAGCTCTTCGGGGCCTGCAACAGGCTCGTGCGCGGTCGACACAGCCGGTCCGCGATGTGTTGGAAGCTGTGATTCAGCGAGCCGAGCAGGAAGCTGATCTACTTGATGTCGCCGGCGTCGGGCGCATCTTGGCAGAGCTTGACCGGCTCGACGACGCGTTTCTTCAAGAAGTCCGTCGGCGAGTTCCGATCATCAGTTCCGCACTTATACAGGTACGAGCGAGTGATCTGACTCCTGTTGTGCCGGTGTCCCAGCTTGATCCCATTCTCAAACAGATTGATGCCCTCTATGATTTGGCCAACCAAGTTCAGGCGACGATGATTATGATGTTTTTGCACGGACTCCGATCCTTTCTTATGGTAGCAGCCTATCGAAGCAATTCGACCGCAGCGCAACGATTGGAAAGCATCGAAGCGAGGATTCATGCATTGATTCCGATGACGGAGCAGTGGAGTAATATCGGGCGTGTTGAACGATCGGCAATTAGTGAAATCTTGGCAGTCTAGCCAATAATGTTTATGGGAGTTTGTAAGCTACCAGGCGGGCCCCAAGCGAGGGAGACATACTCGACGCACTGTGCGGACTGATGGAATAGTGAACCCTTCCCCCAGTGTGCTTGTCGTCGCGGTGTCTTAGTTGTTGCAGTCGAAGTCTTTGTAAATAATGCGGGCTCGCATTGGTGTCAGGTGGAGTGTCAACAGTCGAGTGCAATGACTGCTGGCATGAGTCTCAATAACACACGCTTGGTATAGTGCAGTATCCCGCCAGATACCTAGGGAAGGTCTGATTAATTCAAAGTTTCAGACGGCGAGCAGTCAGATTCTCTGTGTTTTGTGCGCTGGCTAATCGAAATAGGGAATTATTC
Source organism: uncultured Nitrospiraceae bacterium (assembly GCA_963748375.1). Lineage (GTDB taxonomy): Bacteria > Nitrospirota > Nitrospiria > Nitrospirales > Nitrospiraceae > Palsa-1315. The sequence continues at coordinate 111,406 of CAVVIR010000008.1, read as the reverse complement.
AGACCTTCCCTAGACCAGATACACAAAATTTGCCAATTGTCTGGCTGCCCATGTAGTGGGGACGGCCAAGCATTAAAGCCAATGAGAAGGTTCTGTGCCACCCCGAATCTGAAGCGGGCGGGAAAGGCGTACGTATTTACTTTGGAGACCGAATATAGTAGCCAGTGTGGGGAAGATAGCTATTCTTAGCCAGTACCTGGCACGATCAAGTAGGCGTTCTGCTGCCTGCCGTCCCATTGTCTTCTTTAGTGCAAATACAGGCCCTGAAGAAGCTAGTAAAGCACACTGTGGCGGAGAGGGAGGGATTTGAACCCTCGGTAGAGGTTTTGCCCCTACGACGGTTTAGCAAACCGTTGCCTTCGGCCACTCGGCCACCTCTCCCCTAGTCCCAGTTCTATGCGGGGTTCCCAATCACCTGCAACGCGGGTCGATGACCGTAGGAAGGCCAGCAAGCGATGGGTGATCTTACCCTAGGCTAGGTAGGAGGTACAAGCGGTTCGCACGGGAGATCAAGAAAAACTCTCGAAGGAAGACAGGAAGATTCACAGATCTAGCGGCTTAGCCCATGGAAGCACGATAGGTTTTTTCGCAATCCGGACAAGAGAGGATGAGAGGAGACGTGCCCATTGGCCGGCCGGTTTCATATTGCGCATGGTGTTATGGTCCCATGAGCGTAACGGGAGAGGGTGGGTTTGATGATTCAATGCAGTCGGTTGCCTGCGGAAGGCGGTTGTGTTGGCAATGGGTGTCGAGTAACGGAGTTCAACGTGGCTAAGCCTGACCACTCCGCTGACTGATAACATATGTAACGCGGTTTGTGTTTGTTTCCTGCGTGCTCTGCGCAATTTAATGTATTGGATCGGGGAAGAGAAAACGTGCATCGTGTGTTCCTCCTCTGTTGACGCGAGACGGAATTGTTTACATCCAGAGTAATCGCCCGAGGTCTTCGTTGAGTTCGCGGGGGCGCTGGCATTGAGAACAGCGAGCGAAGAGTCCTCCAGCTTGCGGGTGCATATTCCCACGAAGTACCAGCTGATATTTATGGTTTCCGCAAGAGGGACAGGCTTTGCCGTCTAGCTCTCGATGAATGGCTCCGATCTTCCCGATCTGTTTGTGCATCGATTGCCCTCCCAAACATGACATCCATAACGTATGCGTTAGAAGGTGATATTGGGTCAGGGAAGAAATTTTGAAAATACCGAAGAGGTAGGTGAGACCGAACTAAAGTGGGGACGAATGCCAAAAAGAAAACCTCGATTCAAGAATTAATAAAGTAGGCGCATTCCATATGGCTATATTTAAACATTAACTACTAAATGTATATAATTGAAAATATGTATAGTTTTGAGTTATATTGTCTGGATTTGAGATGGTCTGATGACACTGCGAGAAGAGTAAGGTATGGGTATCTGTAAAGGGGAAAGCGGTAGACCAAGGCTAATCTTTTCCTGATAAGAGTAGCTTCTTGCTACTTTGTGGTTGTTTTTGGGATGCCAATGCCAAAACTTTCCACGGTCGTAATCCAACTCGCGTAGTTGGCGGAGGGGGCGAGATTTGAAAACCCTACAGGCTCAGAGACTATAGGGCTCGTTAGTTCCTCATCGTTTCGTTCTCAATCACTTACAGAAGAGTGAGAGGCAGGGGAGGGGCTGGTCAAATCTGATCGGACACGATAGTTCTGCCACAGTTTGGCCACAGGAGAGTGAGCCCCCGCATAGGACCCCATGTGCGTGTTCATCAATCTGTCCCGGACACCACAACCATTGCTCACCGCAGCCAAAGCGGTGGGAACTCCCACCATCAACTACCGAGTCTTTCTTCAAGGCACACTTGACTTTATTCTTATCGTTTTCGTAATGTTCATCAAGTAAGTCAAATGCTTCAAGAAAGAAGCGCCTCTAGCACCACCGGCAGGGCCGACCAACGAAGTGAAATCATTGATGGAGATCGGCGACGTTCTGAAGGCCGCCACTAAGCGCCACGGTTGCTACGAAATTTCCCACGATGTGGGAATGAGAAGACTCACACAATAGATAACCCGCGTAATCCAGAAGGGAGAGATCATCATGCAGGCATTCAAAACTGCCATCCTCGTAGCGAGCTTCGCCGTTCTAGCAGGCTGTGCGAGCGGGGATAAGAGCTCCGTTAAGAGCTTGGATATGAGCCCCATTTGTCCTAAGACTCACGGATGGCAAGCGTGGTCTGACGTTCGTTGCAATCCCCCTGAAGCACCGAGGGATCTGGCCGCCGAACTGGCCGCAGCACAAAATGAAATTCAATCGCTGAACCGCCGGCTGTCGGAGGTGAATGGCTTGTTGGCCGATCGGGACAAAGACCTTGCCGCTCTGCGCGGCGAACTTTCTGCTGAGATGGGCAAACTGAAAGCAGCGCAGCGTAGATTGATCCCGGCGCTTCGTCCTCAAATCGAGAAGGGGGACATCACCATCGATCTTAACAACGAGCGGTTGTTGATTAACCTGGCCTCCGGTTATCTGTTCGGGTCCGGCCAAGATGAACTGAATCCGGCGGGCGCCGATGCGCTGAAGCAAGTCGGGGCGGTCTTGAAGGATTTCCCGGAGTACAAGGTAGCGGTGGACGGGCATACCGACAACGTGGCAATCCAAGGCGAACTGAAGAAGAAGTTCCCCACAAACCAGGAACTCTCTGAATCCCGTGCAGCCAATGCAGCAAAGGCGCTGACCGAAGGTGGCCTTGGCGCCGCGACGCCGCATGGGTATGCGGAGACCAAGCCGGTTGAACCGAACACGACCGCGTCGGGCCGAGCCAAGAACCGCCGCGTCGAAGTACGCGTCACGAGGTAGCGCTTCCCGCAGGAAAATGACGACGGGGCCTCTCCATACCGGAGAAGCCCCCGTTGCCTCATTAGCCACTTTCGGCAGTACATAAGAGAGCTGAGAAAGTCGTCTTGAAGTCTGAGGGTTGCATATTCGTAGCCTCTCTATAACCACCTGTGTTTGTTGGGGAACTATTTGCCTTGTGGCTAATGTGTGGCTGCCACGAAGGAAGCGGAAACTATCAAGAAGTTCAACCGCACCAATCCACAGCAGGCCCATATCACGTTGCGTGAGGTGTCACGGGTCAGACGGCTGACGGTTACACCCACGAAAGGAGAGGCCACGTTTACCAAGGGGGGCCCTTTTCTTTTTGTGTCGCTCGCTCTGGTAGATCCCCCCCGGTGCACCCTTGGGACACCCTGGCCTGGTCGGGGCCCCCTAGCCTCATGTCACCAGGCTGACAGTGTTTTGGAAAAGGCTCCTGAAATTTTTTGCGAGGGACCAAAAGAGAGGTGGAAAAGGGGCTGGTATGCCATAAAAAAGGATTTCTAAGGTTTGTGGGGCAGTTTGGTGAGGAAGCGGTTAGTTTTCATCATATTACGTAGTATTTAGTAGGTTAAATGTCCGCGTGGACTCGGCGTGAAACCTCCTTCGAGTATGCTTCTCAAGCTGTCTCGTGCGTTGAAGGCTTCGGCGAGCGTGGAATCTCGCACTATCCAGCACCGTGAGAGCATCATAGTACTCCAACCACCTTCCCCTCGTCGGCAATCTTGACCTGCGGACCTGCCCCATCCAGCGGCATGCACCAGACGGCTGTCACCTTCGTCATACAGACCGAATTACCTACTGCAATAAAGCCAGAATCGCCTACGACTGTTCCCAGCTTAGTCAGTGTTCCGTTGAGGTCCAGGCTCCATGTGCCGGACGGACGACGAACAATGATGAGGTCACCCACTATGAGATCTACAAACTCATTGTCTGTCATGGACATCAACAGCTTCTCTGGCCCACCAGCCACCGGCACAGCCACCAATTGATCATTCCCGGCTGAGGTTGCGCCGGATAATCACCTGATTCGTTGTCACGCCTTGCACGGCTTCATTCGCTGGGTGAGAAGCCAGCACCACACGGTCTGTTCCATCAGCCTCTGATGCTCACCACGTCAGCATGCCCAGAGGCGTACATAGGCAGCGATGATAGACCACGCGATTGCCGACGGCGGCGGCGAAATAACTGTAGAACTGTTCGCTTTCGAGCAGCACGGGAGTCCCACCGCTAATGGAACAGCAAAGAGCTGCGAGAGGCGCTGGACCCCATCCCCACTGATATCATTGGCCATAGATCAAGCGTTCCGCATGATGCGCGTTTGCGCCGATGAACGTAGTGCCACCGTCCATGGATCGATATGAGAGGATACGATCCGATCCGGTCACTGTCTTCGAGGAATAACCCATGATCTGTCTAGAACATCACGCGGTCAGTGCCCTACGGGATACACATCGATACTCCATTCTTCCTCATACAAGAGATGCTGTGCGCCGGTATCGAGGTGGTGGCTCCACACCTCTTGGTCGACAACAGTGCAATGTGCTTGGAATAGAGCATCCACGGTCCGCTCACGGCCCGGAGGTTTTCATCATGCTGTGTATTGACCAGCGCGCGATCTCCGGTCCCATCGGTGCGCACAGTCCAAATATCCTATCATCGAGTTGGACTTCGTGCGGGTATAGACGACATTCCCACCTGCTCACCAACAGGTTGAATTGCTGCATGTAAATTGGGCCGCGCAAAATGACTGCTGCCTTGCCCGTTGGCCTTGCCACGCAATAGCCCTCATGGTGGCGGTGAGCATATCGGGTTGCGCTGTAGGTGCGGGTGCTGAGCTAGTCGTGGCAGAATCCCCACCGCCTCCACCACAGCCTACTAACAAGGCCAATCCTATCAGCGCAATTATGTTTCTAGTCATGTGTCCTCCGTGGTGGGCTGGTGTGGGACGAATCGAGAAGGGCATAGGGGCCTCGCAGGGGAGGCCTATTATAGGAGGGATGCGAAATAAACCGCAAGGCGGGGCGCGGGGAAATGGATTGATTTCATGAACGGGCGAGCACTCGTGACCGGCTACTCCCACGGCGGCACGGGCTGCGGATCAAACCACAATCCTTTCTCGCTTCCCGTGCTTCCTTCTCCAACCCTTCCAGCACCGTATCCCCTGGCGCATACTTCCGATACCACCACCAGCCCGGCTTGGCGAGTTCCTGATTCAGATTCATCCCATCGGGCAGGATCACATCGGCAATGGAGCGCCCGTACTTGTCCTTACCGTATGTCTGAAGCGTGATTTTCTTTACGTGCGACTCCATCGGTCCTGCCTCCTGGGGTAGGGTGAGGGAGGAGGCGCGAGACAGGCGGGGCGAGTTGATTAGTTCGCCTGGTTTGTTTCGTTCATCTCGTTGGTCTTATTTACACAAACAAACGAGACAACCCAATAAACCCAATAACGGTCTTCTTATGCTGGCGGATTTCTCAGTATCCTACTATGAACAGGAACCCTCCGGTGTGCACACCCTTAGCCGGTCTATTCGATTCGTTCCGGTGAATCAAATTTGATTCAGCACTGAATCATTTTTGTTCACGTAGACCGCTTCCATACTTCTAGAGCAGCCTCCGGACAGGCGCAAATGTGGGAAAACCCGCAGACTGCGACCAAGGACAAGTGCAGTTTAGATTAGGCATGTGGCTTGCTAGATATTTGGTTAGCTCGTATCTCGGTTTCTGCGATGCCGTGGGAAGTCCCCCCAGAATGAATATCATTGTCATCACCCTGTTTTTGCTACCGCCGGTGTTCGTGACCCTGTACCTCTATGTGTTCGGCGCGTTCACCAATCGGAGAGCATTCCAGTTTACCTTTTCTCTCCTGTTGGCCCTCTTTGCGGTGACCATCGGGATCGGCGGCATTCAACTTTCCTACCAAGGCTACGATCCCCCGGCAACAACCCGGGTGTCGCTGAGTGAGGTTCTGCCCGAACCTTAGGCAGCTCTGCAACAGATCCACTGAACTTCGCCATGGGACTGCAACGCCCTCCCTCGCGGAACTACACACACGGATGCGAGGGCTTACCGACGTGTTCACGGTGCTGCGCCTCCTGAAGCACAGGCGGCTGAACGTAGGAAACTACCGAACCAGTCAGGAACAGTGCACCTCGTCTTAGATTTTTCACGGAAGACAGAAACCGCAAGTGACGTGAGCGCAGTCAGAATATTAGACATTCCAGTAGTTCCCTTCTTGCTTTGGGCTGCTTGCGTCTACCCTAATCCGTTGGGAAACGAGGGATTGGCCCACACTCCTTTCTTCGCCTCTCTGGCTTTTTTTTCCAGCACCAGCCTTCTGTGACCAGCGTGTGATTGACATTGGTACCATCCGGTAGCAACACATCGGCAAGGGTGCGCTTGTACCTGTCGTAGCCGTGCGTCTGGACGGTGACTTCCTTTCCAAAGGCGAGAGCAGACGCGGCTTGCTTCGCTCGCTTACCGAAAGCCTGGCCTTTCTCAGGGCAGTCGATCCCACTGAGGCGGATACGTTCAGTATGGGAGAAAACTCTTTCTTTGGAGATAGAGACAGGCCGGACAATTCCCACAGTGTTCCACTGGAACGATAAAGGCACAATCAAGCCGATACATCCGAAGGCTCTCTACCATCGATGGAAGGAAGCGTGCAAACGGGCAGGGGTACCGACACGCATTCCCCATGACTTCCGCCGTACCGCTGTTCGGAACCTTGAACGGGCAGGGGTGCCGCGATCAGTGGCGATGAAGTTGACGGGTCACAAGACGGAAGCCGTCTATCGCCGCTATGCGATTGTTTGTGAGGCGGATCTAAGCGAGGGGCTGAAGAAGCTGGCTAAGCTAGAGGAGACGTTGAGAGAAAAGATGCAGCCCTGTGGGACGGTGACGGACTTTAGCCACAGTTTGGCCACAATTCCTAAGACAAATGTGCACATTACTCGGGAAAACATGGCGGAGGGGGCGAGATTTGAACTCGCGGACCCCTTGCGAGGTCTCCAGTTTTCAAGACTGGCACGTTCGGCCGCTCCGTCACCCCTCCATATCACCCGTCACCCGCCTCGAAGTCAGTATGAATATCCTTGGAGGCTGGAAAATACTCTCGAGTATCTCATTCTTTTTTGATCCGCTCCACTCCGCCCATGTATTGGCGTAACACCTCCGGTACCGTGATGCTTCCATCCGGTTGTTGATAGTTTTCGAGTATAGCTACAAGCGTGCGCCCGACCGCCAGCCCAGATCCATTGATTGTATGGACACACTCTGTTTTCGCATCTTTTTTTTCGACGGCGCACTTGTATCGGATATTAGCCCGCCTGGCCTGAAATGCTTCAAAGTTGCTGCAGGAGGAGATTTCTCGATAGTGGTTCTGTGAAGGAAGCCAGACTTCGATATCGTAGGTCTTCGCCGCGGAGAATCCCATATCGCCGGTGCAGAGGGTGACCACTCGGTAATGAAGTCCTAACCCTTGCAAGATTGCTTCGGCATGGCTAGTCAATCGCTCCAGTTCCTCATACGACTGTTCAGGCAATGTAAACGCGACCAACTCCACTTTGTTGAATTGGTGAAGGCGAATGAGCCCTCTGGTATCTTTTCCATAGGAACCTGCTTCGCGGCGAAAACAGGGAGTATAGGCTGCATATCTGATCGGCAGTGCGCTCTCGCTGAGCATTTCGTCGCGGTGGAGATTGGTCACCGGAACTTCGGCAGTCGGAATCAAGAAATAATCTTCGTCCCTCAGGCGAAAGAGATCTTCCTCGAATTTTGGTAACTGACCGGTTGCAGTCATGCTTGACCGATTGACTAGGAATGGCGGCAGGACTTCCCGATAGCCGTGTCGTGTCGTGTGAAGGTCGAGCATATAGTTAATGAGTGCTCGTTCGAGTCGTGCACCGGCACCGGTTAGAACAGCAAACCGTGCGCCGGAGATTTTCGCTGCTCGGTCGAAATCAAGAATGCCGAGGTCTTCACCTAATTCCCAATGGCTCTTGGCCGGTGTAGTCAACACGGGTGGGGAGCCCCACCTGCGCGCCTCCTGGTTGTCGCCCGCGTCTTTCCCTATCGGGACCGACGAATGCGGAAGATTCGGGATACGGAGATTCAGATCGGTAAGGGCTTCTTCAACATTCCGTAGTTCATCTTCGATCGTCTTAATCCGTTCGCCGACGGTCTTCATGGCAGCCATGCAGGCATCTGCTGATTGCTTTTCTCGCTTCAGCTTGGCAACCTCGTCTGATCCCATTTTTAGCTCATGGCGAAGTTGCTCGGTTTGGCCTGTCAAGGTGCGACGTTGTTCGATCAGCGTGCGCAGTTTGTCCCAGGGGACATCGTTGCCGCGGCGGCCAAGCTGTTCCCTGATAGCGTCTAAATTATCGCGAAGCGTGCGGAGGTCGTACATGATAAATATTCCCGAAAGCGGCTGAAATTTAACATCGAGGTAGGGGTTAGTCAATCAATCGCGCTGTGATATCCCCCACCGAAATGCGGGGTTTCCCGTTGACAGGAGCGGGAGGATCGAGGACGATACCGCGATGCGCACGGTGATGAATCCCCCTAATCCATTTGAGTCACAGCATCGAGATCTCTTAGAGCCTGCTCCCCGTGCGCAGCTGCAGATGTTTGAAGATGCGACCCGTGACATTCTGAGCCGGAATGACAGTCCTGATCTGCCGTTTCGATGGAGCCTTAACCCCTATCGGGGCTGTTTCCACGCGTGCGTCTATTGTTATGCCAGGCCGACGCATGAGTACTGGGGATTTGGCGCCGGGACAGATTTTGAGTCCAAGATCATGGTGAAGCGAGAGGCCCCAGCCTTGCTCCGCCGGATGTTCGAGAAGCCTGCATGGAAAGGCGAATTGATCCTATTCTCAGGGAATACCGATTGTTATCAACCCCTGGAAGCCTCACTAGCGTTGACGCGGAGCTGTCTAGACGTCTGTGCTGAATACCGGAATCCAGTCGGAATTATCACCAAAGGGGTATTGGTGCTGCGTGATGTAGATACCCTGTGTCGGTTGCAGGAGGAGGCGTCGGTTCGTGTCTACTTCAGCATACCGTTTTCAGATGATGAGGTCGCGCGCAAGGTTGAGCCCCATGCGCCATCAAGCCGGAAACGCTTTGAAGCGATGGCGACATTGGCGAACGCTGGGATTCCCACCGGCATCTCACTGTCTCCAATCATTCCAGGTCTCAATGATGAGGATGTGCCGAACCTATTGGCCCGAGCGAAACAAGCCGGGGCAGTGGAAGCGGTGGCGACGCTCTTGCGTCTGTCTGGCCCAGTGGAGCCGGTATTCGTGGAGCGGATGACTGCGGCGTTTCCAGATCGAATCGCCAGAATCATGAATCGGATTCGAGATGTGCGTGGTGGGGCGGTCAGCGAGAGCGCCTTCTTCGAACGCCATCGTGGTGCCGGCCCGTATTGGAGCATCATCGAACAATTGTTCGAAGTCTCCAGGCGCAAGGCCGGATTATCGTCAATGTGCGACGAGGCGATCCCTGATACGTTTCGTAGGCCGGGGATTGGGCAAACTGTCCTATTTTGAAGCAAGAGGGCACGGAAGGGAGTCAGAATGAAACATAACCCTGGATTCCTCAAGTTGGTCAATGAGACACGAGTGCGAGTCAAGGAATGTACGGTGGCGCAGGCGAAGGCTCGGCTCGATAGTGGTGAGGCGCTGCATTTTCTCGATGTACGTGAGGATCACGAATTTGCGGAGGATCATGCGAAAGGCGCCCGCCATCTTGGAAAAGGGATTATTGAGCGCGACGTGGAAACGCGTATCCCTCATAAAGAAGAGGCGATTGTGCTGTACTGCGGGGGCGGTTACCGGTCGGTCTTAGCCGCGGATGTGCTTCAGCAGATGGGCTATACGAATGTGGTATCGATGGATGGGGGAATCAAAGGCTGGAGGGATGCAGGCTATCCGATAGAGTCTTGATGGAACCTCAGAGAGGCTGAAGTCCCATCAAGGTCGGGGTGGTTATTTGCTGTTGACTCGATCGAATTCTTTGATTACTTGATCGGTTAAATCGACGGCATCCTTGTTGTAGATGACGATTTTCACCGTTTGTTCGCTACCTTTATCGACGACAAGGGCAAACCCGCTTTTTTCCGCCACGGTCTTCGTGGCCGAAGAAATTTTCTTCATATACTCGTCGACCAATTCCTTCTGCTTCCCCTGTAGTTCCTGATTAAACTCCTGCGCGCGTTTCTGGTACTCCTGGACCTTGGTGCGGAACTGGGTTTCTTTTTCTTTTTTTTCTGTATCGCTTAACTTCGCAAGTTGCTCCTTGAGTGTCTTTTCTGCATTGCGCAAATCCTCCTCATCCCCAGACAACAACTTCTGCCTGGTGGTCACATATTCTTTGAGCCCATCCAAGGCTTTTTTGCCCGCTTTGGATTTCTCTAATACTGCCTGAGGATCAACCACGCCCATTTTGAAGGCCTCGGCGGCTTGTGCAGCAGGAAGAGATCCGAGACAGATGATGCCTGCCGTGACGAAGGCGAGGGTGATCCGCCTGAAGAGGGTTCCCGTCGTATGCATACCACATGCTCCTTTTTTGGATTAACGATGCACCAGCGTGACTGGTGCGAGAATAGCTGGGGGCCTAGATCCTGTCAAGAGATTGGGTCGTGAGGGGGTTAGACAAAGTATCGGCTGGTATCGAACTTATATTCGGTATTATCGATCAAACGAACAATACTATCGCGGAAACTCCCAGCTTCATCTTGTTCGGTCAAGTCTATCTCGCGCCCCTGGTCGACCGGGTTGCCTTGTGGGTCGGTGATGACTTTGACGAACGGTCGTTCGGCGTTGACCTTGTCGAGCGACGGTTTGACTACGACTGCCAGCTCGCTTGTTTCCAGCATCACCAGGCTGCCGATCGGAATGATCCCGACGCAGTTCACGAACAGTTTGAGTAGGACTGCATCGAAGGCTTTCCCTGACTTGGAAAACATCATATTCAATACTTTTGATGGCGACATGGGTTCACGGCGATAGACACGGGAGGAGGTCATGGCGTCGTAACAGTCTGCGATTGTGAGGATGCGCCCGGTGAGCGAGGCTGTCCATGGAACACTCAGCTTCGGGTAACCAGAGAAGTCCAGGTTCATGTGATGTTCGAAGGAGGCTGCCGCCATGCGACCGGGAAGATTCGTGATGCCTCTCAGCTTTGAAAGAGTCAGCACTCCCTCTGTAGGGTGATTGCGCATGGCTACCCAGTCCTCATCGGTAAATTCCCCTGGCTTGTTCAGTACATCGATGGGAATGGTTGATTTACCCATGTCATGGAACAGCGCGGCAAGGCCTAGGTCGGCCAACTCCCCTTTGGGATAGCCGGCGCGATTGGCCAGCGCAATAGATAGTAGCGAGACATTGACAGAGTGATTATGTGTATACTGATCGTGGCAACGAAGCGTGGTGAGCCCGAGGACCGTGGGCTCATCGTCCATCATGAGGTCCACGATGTTTTGGATTGCGCGTTTCGCCTGCTTGAAGCTGACTGTTCCTCCCTCGCGGACTGATTGTGTGAGGGTCCCGACTGATCCTGCCACTTTGGCATAGCCGTTCTTCGCGCTCATTTTCCGTTGTGCGCGTAGATCGGCGCTTCCTGTGCCGTCTGGGCTCTCGCCCTCCGCTGTTCTGGATCCCTTGTCTTCTCCTGTTTCGGCACCTTCTTTGATTTGCGGCTGCCGTTGTTCTTCCAGCGTAATGCCGTTGATTCCTCGTGCCGTGATTTCCTTCTGAAAGTCGTCAATCGATTTGTTCTCAGGGTCAAGGGTGACAAAGAGTGCTGCGAATTCACGAAGATCCTTCGATCCCGCGGTCGACTCGAATGTCACCCCGCCGATTTTCCAGACGTTTAAGGCATCAATGATGCTCGTGACTACGGCCATCTGCTGGGCAGTGACTTTCAGGTGGCTCTCCCCGAGAAATAGGAAATCATTCTGTAACCGAAGGGTAACCGGGCGGTCGTGTGCCATGGTCTTAATCAAAGTCAGCATCGTATCAACAGGTTTATCCAGTGCTGCGTTGGTTCGGTCGTAGATGCGAGATGTCTTGATTAGGACGTTTAGCTGTGTGACCAGCTGAATGCCCAGCATGATCATCTGCTGGTCCAGAATATCCCCGGCTTCCGATCCTCGAGCGATCTTGTGGGAGAGAGATTTTTCGTGTGTGAGGATCGGTTGAGCCTGCTCGTTCACAACCGAGGCCTCTTTAATCTTGAAGTTACTCACAGGAACAACTCCTTACTCATGACGCTGCCTGTTTGAGCTGTTGTCGCTGGGCTTGGGCAAGCGCAGCTGAGCAGGCTTGGCGGACTGCGTTACCACATTTTTTCTGACCTAACTCAAGGACGGCAAGGCCTGCAGGGGTGGCCAATTTCCCCAATACTTCGGCAGCAAGCATGGCCAGTTCTTCTTTCTTTTTCCGGTTGGTCCATGACCGTTCCGTGAGCACACTTTCGAAATATGGAATCACGTCGTCGCCACCGGTCGCGCGCATCGCGAGAAACATGGCGCGTTTTTCACTCAGGGTTCGATCCATAAAGGTGTCCGTTGATACGAAGGGCGACCAGGTGGAGTAGGCCGCCTTATATTGTCCGCTCATGAGCAGCTTGAGGACCGCCAGCCGCACAGACTCCTCGGCATCGGTCAAGAATGAAACCAGCTTTGCTCCATTGCCGTTGGGACGGAGTCTGCCGATCGCTCGCACGACCTCTTTCCGGACCTGGACGTCAGGGTAGCGCACCAGTTTCTCGACAGACTCTATAAATCGCGGATTATTCCATTTGAGTAGGATCGCTAGCAGGTTTTTGACATACTGGGGACGGCGGTCGGACAGACCGCGTAACAGATGATCCGGGTGATCTTTCGCCAGTACTTCGAGGGCTCCTGCCACGATTGCCTGATGGGTTGGCGTCTCTAGAGTCGCTAAGAGCGCGCAGAGGGCAGGAACAGCCGCTGGTGGTAGGGTCAGCAGCACGGCCTGCAATCCATCCGTGCTTGCGCCGGGAGTCCTATTCAAATAGGTCTCCATCATCCTCATGCGTTCAGGCCGAGCGAGGTTGTCGAGCAGGGCTGCGAGCTGTGTCTTGTGCCCGTCGCTGAGATCCGGTCTGATCTCAGTGGCCGTGCGTAAAAGTCCAAGGACGCTGTCGAGCAAGGGCCATTTGCCTTGGGCTGTGAGTGAGTCGATGACGTTTCCCCAGAGGTCGAGCAGCTTGGTGAGGATCGCCGGAGATTTTTCTGAGGCCAGGATAGCGGTGAGCAAGTCCAATAGGTAGGTCGTGTTGTCTCTGGTGCGCTCAGTCTCGATCTCTTTCGCCAGCGCGGCGAGTTCTTCTTCGGTAATGTCGTAGCCCACGTGACCAGATTGAAATCTTCCAGCTCCTCCGCCAGAAGCGTTGTGGCCTCTAGGACTGGTGCCTTCGGAGCCACGTTCCCTCTCTTTCTTGACCTTGGCCTGTTCCCGATCCAGAAGGTCTCGTAGGCTCGATTCTGATGCATCCATCGCTCCGGTAACAGGGAGGGCAAACACATCTCCGCCGGTCGAAACTTTCGCAATTTCTTCGGCGGTGACCAGGGTGATGGTCGAAAGGTTCTTTGACCATAAACGAGTGACGATGTCGTCATCTTCTTCCTCAGGATCGAGGCTGTCCCATAGCGAGTCAAGCAAGTAGGAGAGATCTTCAGCTGGGAGCCCTTCGAGGAAGGTAAGTTCTCGAATACCATCCGAGTAGAGCTTAAATGCCACGCTTTCATTGCTCGACTCCTGCTCGGATCGATAGACAACTTCCCCGCCGAAGTACAGCTCGGAGCGTTGAACAAGAAAAGCCAATTTAGAATAGGTGGCGAGGTGAGCCGTGAGTCCCTCGAATAACTGCTGGAAAAACGTCTGCGCGACGGGGTTCGTGGCTCCGTATGTTCGGCTGGACTTCGCGGTTCTGTCCAACAGTGTGAGAAGTCGTTTGACGGAGGCCAATTCCGGATCAGGTGGCGTTTTTATGGGAGAGAGCGGCAGAGCGCTGCTCTCTGTCGTGAGTTCATCCATAGCCTTTACTCGTACCCTGGAGGTGCCGAATCGTCAAGAAAATTACTGCTCTTAACCCGATGACTACTGAGGAATTACCCAGGGATTCCTTCTGGGTCGGGTTACCGATCGGTGGGCATTGTGCCTTCATCGTCAGCTCGGTAGAATCTGTTTCATCGACATGATTGCCTTGCACCGCATTGTGTGTTTTGGGGATAGCCTCACGGCTGGGTTTCAATCGCCCACGGCAGATACGCCTCAGGGTGCTGAGACTCCCTATGGGCAGTTTCTGCAAGACTTGACAGGGCCGTCCGTGCGGGTGTCGGTAAGCGGGATCTGTGGGGAGCTGACCGGTGAAATGGCAATGCGGTTTCGGCGCGACGTCTTGCAGCAACAACCAAGTCATGTGGTTTTGCTAGGGGGAACCAATGATTTGGGCTGGAACGCACAGCCGGCGGAGATCATGAGGAATCTGGTGAAGATGTATGAATCGGCTCGAGCCGCACAGGTCGCGCCGATCCCAGTTACGATACCCTCCATTCGAGTGGATGTTGCCGCTGGAGGGCCTGATGCAGAGGCCTGGATCGGGCAGCATCTGTCCCGTCGTACTCAACTGAATAGCCTTATCCAAGAATATGCTCTCGTCAAAGGCCTTCCCTGGATTGATTTGTTTACTGCGACGATAGAATCGGAGACGGGCCAACTCGCGGCTCAATATTCCAACGATGGACTGCACTTGACGACGGGGGGGTACCGCCTGTTAGCCCAGTTACTCTATGACCAGGTGTTTGCGAAGGCGTTTCCACGAGTGCAGGAATAGGTCAATGATTGTTGATGTGACGGATCGGGATTTTGATTCTGTCGTTGAACAGTCAATGGTTCCGGTGTTGGTCGAGTTTTGGAAGCCAGGATGCGGGAATTGTCGAGCGCTGTTGCGTGAACTCGAAAAGCTTGAGGTGGACGCGACCGGCAAGGTGCTGATCCTGAAAATGAATGTCGAGGAAAACTTCCAGATTCCCGCGGAGCTGGAAGTCCGCTCATTGCCGGCGCTGGCTCTCTATTGCCAGGGAGCGTTCGAGCGGTTTATCGGCGGGATGGGAACCAGTGAGGAAATTCTCAAGCAGTTGCGACTGATTTGACCTGAATGCTCACAAGGTCCGCCAGGTTCGTCCATCCTTTTCAATGAGCCGATCAGCCTCGACCGGTCCAGAGGATCCTGCTTGGTATTCAGGCAGCCATCGCAACTTTTGCTGCTGCCACCCTTCCAGAATCTTGGTAATCCAGGCCCAGGAGGCTTCAACGGCATCACGCCGCATGAACCGGGAGGCATCGCCGGCCATGACGTCTAGAAGCAACCGCTCATAGGCTTCCGGCGACGGTCGGCCAAACACGTCGCTGTATTGAAAATCCATTTCTACCGGATGTGTTTGTGCGCGTGTGCCTGGTACACGTGAGACGATGCGGAGAGACAGCCCTTCCTCCGGCTGGATGCGCAACGCCAATACGTTCGGCGATTGAGGCTGCTGCGTATTGGCGTTGAATAAGATTTGCGGAATGTCCTTGAATTGCACTGCGACTTCGCTGGCGCGATGGGGCAGTGCTTTCCCGGTGCGCAGATAGAAGGGCACTCCGGCCCAACGCCAGTTTTCCACGAAACATTTCAGTGCGACATAGGTTTCCGTTGTGGAATCAGGGGGGATCCCCTTTTCGCGACGATATCCCGGAGTAGGCGCGCCATGGGCGGTGCCTTCACTGTATTGGGCACGGACGGTCACGTGCTCGACATCGTGGTCGGTGATGGGTCTGAGGCAACGGAGGACTTCCATCTTCGCGTTGCGCACGACATCCGGATCGAGCGAGTAGGGGGGCTCCATCGCCACCAAGCAGAGCAGCTGCAGCATGTGATTCTGTACCATGTCGCGCAATGCGCCAGCCTCTTCGTAATAACTCGCTCTGGTCCCGACGCCTTCCGCTTCGCTCACCGTGATCTGCACATGATCGATATACTTGTGGTTCCAAATCGGTTCGAAGATGCTGTTGGCGAACCGGACGACCATCAGATTTTGAACCGTTTCCTTCCCGAGATAATGATCGATGCGGAAAATCTGCGATTCGTCGAACACGCGTCCTGTCACGCGGTTGATGGCCTGGGCAGAGGCCAAATCTCGGCCGACCGGTTTTTCGACGATGATGCGGGCATAAGGCGTATGCGCTTCCGGCTTCGTGGCCAATCCTGCTTGCTCAAGCCCCTCACACACGGATGCAAATGAACTGGGAGGGATGCTCAAATAGAAGATTCGGTTGCCGGGTAACTGTAGATTACGTTCTATGTCTTCTGCGCGGGTCTTCAGCCTGGCGTAAGTGTTCGGGTCATCATTTCCTCCCGACACATAAAAGAGATGTGGCGCAAAGTCTTTCCACTTGTCCTCTGCCAAGGCTTGCCGAGAGTGTGAGATGACGCCGTCTCGAACTGTTGCGCGGAACTCCTCGTCGGTCATCGCTGTGCGGCCCAACCCAATCACGGCATATTTCGGCGGAAGGAGCCCATCGAGGAGCAAATTGTAAAGGGCAGGAATCAGACGCCGACGTGCCAGATCACCGGAGCCACCGAAGATGACGAGCGTGCAGGGCTCGACCGGGGGGATCGTTTCCTGCGAGGGGCTGATATCGATACGTGAGCTATTCGGTGGCATAAGGCTCCGGGGTTATCGGCGAACCGCATGGCCGCCGAAGGCATTTCGCAACGCGGCCAGCATCTTTTCCGCAAAGGATTCGCTCTGCCTCGATCGGAATCGAGTGAACAATGCCGTGGTGAGCGTCGGAACTGGTACATCCTTCTCGATCGCATCGGCGATCATCCAGCGGCCCTCGCCGGAATCCTGCACATAGCCCTTCAACTGTTCCAGTCGCGGATCCTCTTTCAAGGCACCGGCCGCCAGTTCCAAGAGCCAGGAGCGGACGACGCTGCCGTGCATCCAAAGGTCTGCGATCTTGGCGAGATTGAGCTTGTAGTCGCTTTTCGCCATCAGCTCAAAGCCCTCCGCATATCCCTGCATCATGCTATATTCGATTCCGTTATGCACCATTTTCACGTAATGTCCCGCGCCGACTCCGCCAACGTGAGCCCACCCTTGTTCGGGCGCCAGTGTCGTGAAAATCGGTGCGAGTTGTTTCACGGGCGCCTCGTCGCCGCCGACCATCAGGCAGTAACCGATTTTCAACCCCCAGATGCCTCCGCTGGTTCCCGCATCGACATAATGAAGCTGTTTTTTCTTGAGGTCCCCGGCCCGTCGAACATCGTCGTGAAATCTGGTGTTGCCGCCATCGATGACCGTGTCGCCAGGGTGGAGCAGCGCCGCAACGGCCTGAACCGTTTCCTCCGTCGGCGCGCCGGATGGGACCATAATCCAGACTGCGCGTGGGCCTTTGAGTCGGCCGACGAGATCGGCTAACGAAGAGGCGCCGATGCAGCCAGCGCTCTCGGCCTGTTTGATCAGATCTGCGGATCGATCATAGACCACCACCCGATGCCGGTCACGTTGTAATCGAGTGACCATGTTCATACCCATTTTCCCAAGTCCGATAAACCCGATTTCCATAGTGACTCCTTCTTTTAAGATACTGAAAAAATCTGGCTGTGTCCGGCAAGGCTCAGGTTAGTGAGTCAATGAGTCCGATCTTCGCGTTCCCGTGACCTCGATTTACGCCTACACCAGAAGTGGTGGCCTTGCCTGAGGCTATCGCAGGAAGCACGATTCACCCGAGGCCTTGCCCTCTCTTCACACCAGAAGGATGAATGGCCGACAAGCCGCATACAACCGCAGTCAGGCAACCGATCCGGGAGTCCTGTCAGTCGATCCTGGCAGGATTCGGTACGTCCTTAAAAAGAGTATCGGCAAGATCGCGGCCATAGTTGAGTCGTTCCGGTAAAGTAGCGGCAGTCAAGAACCGCCCGGCTAAGTCACCCAACCCCGCATCGCGGGAGGCGATGAATTTTGGCGCGTCGCTCGGCGCGGTCAGCCAGAAGCCCCGTAGCCGGAAGAATGCGGTGATAATGTCATCGAAGAAGATCGAGAGGAGATACTGGGCAGTCGCCGGCTTATCTGCAAGATCTCTTGCTTTTCCCAATACATGGAAACATTCCGCTTTCATCCGAATCTGTTCATTAATGCTGACAGGAGGCGGCCCTTGTCGGAATCGTTGGTTGGCGCGGTCGATCACCCTGGCCCCGATGTTGTCGTGATCGAAGAGGATGCGGGCTTTCCGCAAGAGAGACGGGAGGCGCGGCGAGTAGGGAAGATCCTCCTCAAATTCCTGGTGTCCGCGATAGCGGATGTCGGCGAGGCGGTCGGCAACACGAACGATTTCGTGGCCGTCGGCTTGTCCCTTCACGAGCGCAATGAGGTCGATGTCGCTGTGCGCTGTAATCGCGCGCCGAACGCTGGACCCCACCAGAATGACAGTGACGAGATCTCCCCCACGGCGGCCCCGAACGTGGCGCAAGGCCACCGTGACAAGTTCTTCGAACCCTGGCTCTTCTATCGGGTCCGGCTGTTCAGGCGGTTCTGGTATTGCCAGGAGTTCTGCCTGTAATTCTTCTGATGTCGGGGTAGGGTGGGTGGCGGGGCTATCCATGTTTAGGTTCCCTGTATACGCTGAATGTGTTGTGGGAGCGATTCCAGCCAGTCCTCGAACGGTTGGTCCGCATCAACGGTGATTTCCAACTTGCCATTGGTCAATCGCCTGACGACACCTGGACTTTCCGGAGACAACGGGATTTCGACCCACTCGCGGCTCAGCCCAAGCGAGTCGGTGACCCCAAGGATTCGGCTGATATGTGCGAACGATACCACGTCGATCGGCATTGAGTCTCCACTGCGCGGCATTCTAGATTTCAGTGCGATCAGTGTCAATGAGAGGATGCCAGGCCCTTTGTGATGATACGCGGTTTTCTTGCCACGGCCGATGGCCAGGGGAAGGAAGCGCGGGGTCAGAGGCTAGCCTCCCAACACACGGGTAAAGATTGTGCAGGCTTCCTCGACCATGGCACTGGAGATATCTAAATGGGTGACGGCACGAAAGCTGTTCCCGCCGATAGCATTGATTAAGAGCCCCTCCTGTTTTAATGCGGCCACGATGGCTGAGGGGCTCAGGCGGTGGCCGATCACTCCAAATATGACGATGTTCGTATCGACATCTTGAGGAGTAATCTTGACCGAGGGAATGTGCTGTAGCTGTCGCGCCAGCCGCTTGGCATGGTCATGATCCTCTTTCAGTCTCCCAAGATTATGCTCGATCGCATAGATGCCGGCCGCTGCGAGGACGCCGGCCTGCCGCATGGCACCGCCGTACATACGCCGAAAACGTTTGGCTCTATCGAGCAGAGTCAGATCATTCATTAATAAGAGTGAGCCGGCCGGCGCCCCCAGTCCTTTCGAGAGACAGACCGACAGGGTATCAAAATGCTGGGCATACGAGGCCGGCGGTAGGGTGGTGGCCGCGATGGCATTGAACAGCCGTGCGCCGTCCAAATGCATGGGGATGCCATGGGTGGACGCCACTGTTCGAATCCGTTCAATTGTCGCGAGGGGATAAATTGTCCCGCCGCCGCTGTTGTGGGTGTTCTCCAGACAGATCAGCCCCGTTTGAACCGTGTGTGGTTCTTTGGGGCGTATGGCTGCCTCAACCTGTTCGGATGAAATGAGACCGCGGTTCCCTTGGACCCAATGAAGCTGTACCCCTGCCAGTGCTCCGGCCGCACCCTGTTCATATCGGACGATATGCGCGGTGTGTTCGACGATGACTTCTTGGCCTGGTTGTGTGTGGAGGCGAATGGCAAGTTGATTGCCCATCGTGCCGGACGGCACGAAGAGCGCGGCCTTTTTCCCAAACATCGCGGCCGCCATCTCTTGAAGACGATTGACGGTGGGATCTTCACCGTAGACATCGTCCCCCACGTCCGCACGTGCCATGGCTTGTCGCATGGCGTCAGTGGGTTTCGTAACCGTATCGCTGCGCAGGTCGATCATTAGGCGTTCGTGAGCATATCACAAGATTGTGTGTATGGGGCATACTTGAAAATTTTCTCTGTGGAGGGAGAAGTGGTCGCGGCAGGATGCGGTGTGTAGGGCGTGGTGTCGTGACGTGTTTTCATCGGCGGCAATATCTGGACGACGAATAGACCGGCGCTCTCGTCGATCTTGCGGTCAATGTGTAGACGGTGTTGATGCAGGCCTTGCGATTTCGGCGCGCGCAGTTGGACGTATCTGATCGCCCATCCCCTGCTTTACGTGAAAAAAAACCGCATGCTATAGTCCAACGTCGATTGTGCGGTGATGACGGTGCAGGCTCACGTTTACGAGGGTTCACATGCATGAAGTTCCAGTGAAGATTTATCTCGAGAGACTATTGAAAGACTGTAAAAATACCGCGAGGTCACTCGCGCTTCTCTCCGGCCCGGTCAAAGAGAAAGCCCTACGTGCGATGGCTGATCGATTAGCGGCCGACGAAGAAAAGATCCTTGCGGCGAACGAAAAAGATGTGGATGCGGTTGGGAAATCCTTCGAGGCTGATGTCATCAAGGATCGGATGAAGGCTGCCGTGGCCCGCTTGCGTATGACGGCGAGCGATATTAAGGAGATGGTGGATCGTCTTCGCCTGATCGCAGATCTGCCGGATCCGGTTGGTGCTGTCACCTCGCGAGGCGAACGACCGGACGGACTACAAGTAAGTCGTGTCCGCGTTCCGATTGGGGTAATCGGGGTGGTATCGGAACTGAGTCCGCTTATTACCGTGGAGTCGATCGCGCTCTGCTTTAAGTCTGGTAACCTCTGTGTCTTTCGTGGCGCTCCGGAGTGGGGTCTGACACAGCAGGCTATTGGAGTTGGGCTCCGCGAAGCCGCGGAGCAAAGTGGGGTGTCGGCCAGCGCATGGATTATCATCGAGCGTCCTGAAAAAGAGGTGGCAGTCGAGCTGATTCGGGCGGGAAAAAGTCTTGATGCGATTATCCCGCGAGGCGGGGTAGGCCTCAGAAGATCCGTTGCGGAACAGGCAAAGATGCCGGTGCTGTGCCACGACGGGGGGCTCACCCTCATGTATGTGGATGTCGACACGGATCTGCCGATGGCTCAGAACGTGGCAATCAACTCCAAAGTACAGAAAGTTATGGCATCGAACTCGCTCGATACGCTACTGGTGCAACAGGTGATTGGGCGGCAGTTTTTGCCGCCGCTGGTGAACCGTATGCTCGAAGAATTTAAGGTCGAGGTTCGGGCCTGTCCGAAAACCATGGCCCTCATGGGACAAATGGCGATGACTGGACATGCCTCGATCATCCCGGCGAAAGAGGAGGACTGGGATACCCAGTTTCAGTCGCCTGTGTTAGCTGTCAAAATGGTTGCGGGTCTGGATGAGGCGTTGGCGCACATTGTAGCGCATGGCCCATGTCTCACCGCCGTCATCGCCACCACGAGTTATGAATCGGCTTTACGGTTTACGCGGGAGGTCGATGCCAGCGCGGTGTTCGTCAATGCGTCGTCTCGGCTAAATGCCGGTGACAGCTATGGCATGGGCGCCGATGTCGGGCTCAGTGGCTCACGTCTTCATGCCAAGGGGCCGATCGGTCTTGAGCAGTTGACCTGTGAAAAGTATGTGGCCTTTGGCTCGGGCCAACTACGCTATCCGCATCCGGTGCCGGAGGCATATTTTGACGCGATCATGCTGAAGAGGCCGTAAGCGCCTGCTGAAAACGCTCTCCAGCTTCGTTCTCAGTCGTTCGAACCACTCAACGTACCCTCACCGTGTACGCCTCGTCGTTCGCACTCCTTGCGGCCTCGCTGGAAAACGTTTTGAGCAGGCGTGTCGAGGCGCTATCAATGATCAACGACTTACTGTTGCAATCGCTCCGTTCGCACTTAGCTTGGTGGGGCCTTAAGCGGTTCACATCCGATGCGGCCTATTTTGCGTGGCAGCGGAATCGGCTGTCTTCTGCGGAGCTGATCCAACTCAGACGAGTGGTTGAACAGAAGCATGGAGGGGAGCGTCACGATGAAGTTGCTTTCTATGACCTGAGTGCTCAGCCGCAGATTCTTCCGGTCCTCTACAGTCAGCGCTACGAGTACTATATCGAGGTTGGTTCACGTGTGGCGGCACGTCTCGGAGATGCCGCCCACATCCTTGACTTCGGCTGTGGAGTCGGAATTCTGACAACCTTCTATGCGGCACAATACCCTGAGAAACAGTTTCTCGGCGTCGATCGTTCACCGGCATCGATTGCGGTCGCACGGGAGAGAGCCCAAGGTCTTGGCCTGGGCAATCTCCGGTTCGAGTGTGTCGATGTCGAGTTGCACACCATTGCGGGACCGCATGATCTGATTGTTGCCACCCATTCGCTGGTGCAGGCTGAGCAGGATCCGGGGATTCCAAGTCAGAATTGGCAGACGTTCGAACGTACGTATGATTCGAAGCAGCAGGCCCTGTTTGAGCAACGAACTGGTCTCGACATTCGACTGGATCGGCTCAGCGCGTTGCTAGCCCAGAAGGGCCGCATGATTGTGTTTGAGAAAACCCGTCAGTTAGCAAGACGAGTTCCATTGCAGCGGGCCCTGGCCGCACGAGGGCTGGGGCTGATCGAACAGCCGGAATTAGTTCGATACCGGCTCGTCGAGGAAGTGGCTGACGACGGCCCGTTCTATCTGTTGAGGACTGAAGCGGGGAGTACGCTTCACTGGGATGAATCGCCGGAGCCAGACGAAGGCCCCCCGTGCGATCCTATGCAGTTTACGACCCATGCCACCGACCAGGACGCACCGCTCTATGAGAACCATTGGCCTTCCGCACAGGGTGTTTGGGAACAGCTTCACGAGAAGCGTCTGCTCAAAGACACGACGCGTCAGGAGCCGGATGGCCGTCAACTGTATGTCGAACTTGGGCAGGCAGAGGAGGGAATCTATCTGTATTGTGCGAATACCTTTGATCAACGTCAGCTGGTTATTGTCGAACCAGCTCGCGCACTCATGCTGGAGTCGTACTATCAGCAGATTGTGAATAGTGCACCCGGCTAGGAGCCGATACGATGTTCTCTCTGCGTACTGCATGTGATAGACAGCACGAGGAGTTCTTGCCCTCGAATGACATAGATCACCCGATAGCGGTCCTCGCGAATCCGAAAGAGATGCTCCAGGCCCTCGATCTTCGTGGCGCCGGTGGGATTGGGGGTGGAGCGGAGTGCAAGGAGCCGTTTAACGAGAAGTGTTCGAAGAGGTTTAACTAATGCCCTGAGTTGTTGTTCGGCTGGAGGGGCCACGAAAACTGTGGAGACGGTCCGGTGCAATCACACCCCCAATTCTTTCAATATGGCATCAAGGGCTCGAGCACCCTTTTTGTTCGCTTGAGCGAGAGCGTCGCGGGCATCGACGAGATCGATACGGTTTTCCAGCGCCTCCAGGAGCCGGAGATCATTGATGGGGACTACTGCGGCGACCGCTCGGCCACGTCTGCGTAACAGCACACGTTCGTTGCCGAACGCCGCACGGTTGATCGCATCGGCAAACTCCTCTCGCTCCTTGTTGCCCGAAGGATTTCCCATGGCGCACCTCCAGATACAGCATTCGGTCAGAAAAACAGATTAATGGACTGAAGCAAGCTGTACAGTGGACAGGAGACGAAGTCAATCGACGAAAATTTTCAGATACCCATTCCAATTCTTGCGCAATTGGGATATGAAGTGGGAGGCGGCAATCATGTCGCAGTCCGATATTATTCATCCGTACAGTAGCAGTAGAGGAGACACTCAATGGCTAAGGGTATGACGCAGAAAAAAACGACCAAGAAGAAACCAGCCAAGAGCATGATGGAAAAGCGCGCAGACAAGGCTGCCAAGAAGCGAGGCTAACGTAGCCGTCGTTCAGTCATTCCGGCCGAATCCACATCCACTCTGCCCGTCGACGTGGGTCAAGCAGCAAGCCACGTCGATGGGCGTGAGCCATGGCCGTCACACCGCCCGGCCCATTTGGCCCATAGACCCGTGCCCCGATTACTTCTTCCGGTAGACGTTCAGTCCAACTTTCTCCTCACGGTTTGGAATGGTCACATTCCCCTCCGTTGAGGCAATAATAATTGTTTTCCCTGAAGCCGAGGGGCCGAACGCTTTAGAGAGATCGACCTTAATGGTCAATGTCGTCCCTTCGACCGTCATTTCCACGTTTTTCATGATGGTAGCCTCTCAGTGATGGACAGAGTGTGTGAACATGCTATGAGGAAAATGCTGGTGCAACCTCTATCTCGATCAGCGGAGGAAGTCAATCGACTGGAGTGCTTCATCCATACCAGGGGTCAGCCATTCTTGCTGGTATGGGCCAGGCAGGAAGCGGCTTTCATCCGTTACCCTCCAGCAAGCACAGGGTGAAAACCGGCGCTGGTCAGGATACGGGCAACGGTCTCGCGTTGGTCGCCCTGAACCTCAATCCGTCCTTTCTTTACCGTGCCCCCGGCGCCGCACGATTGCTGCATTTCTTTGGCGAGAGCCTCTTTTTCAGCCAGACTGATGCCGAGGAAGCCTGAGATGACCGTCACAGTTTTGCCGCCTCGGTGTGCGGTCTGGCGAACGATATTCACTCGTCCGCGAGGTTTCTTTGATGCGGCTGGCTTCAAATCAGTCTGAGCGAGGTTGCTGATATCGTGCCGTTCGCGTGGAGTGGGTGGTAGCGCGATATTCTGCAGGGAAGCAAAAGGACTGGCCCAAGGGGCCGGCTCACCACTTGTCGGAATGCGCTTCTTTTCTTTCATCGCTATATCCTCTTGCCACATATTGCTCCGGCGGTCCCGCTGTGTTACCCAAATGGGCTCGCGGCATCTTTCACGATCGTCAATTCAATGTGGGCCGTGGTCTTTCCCTCCGTCATCCAAATGTGTCTTTCTTGAATGGTACATTGCAACTCCATGCTGGGATGCGTCAGTTGAGCTAACGCTCGACTTCCCTCCAGCGGAAGATTCATCACGGTCAAATTATCCAACAGTTCGAGTGTGGCCAGATTCTTCTCCCACCATTGATCGGCGCCGCGCCCGCCGTAGGTATAGACATAGACCTGTTTTGCTCGGCCGCAAGCTTGGCGAATAGATTTCTCATGTGGCTGGCCCACTTCTATCCAGCAGTCGATGGCGCTCGTCAAATCCTTGATCCAGAGCGCAGGCTCCTCTTCAGCGCTTACCCCCCGACCGAATGACAAGGCCTCATGCGCGTGCAGTGCAAAAGCCAATAGTCGCACCATCATGCGCTCGTCAGTCTCGGAGGGGTGGCGGGCCAGCATGACGGCATGATCTTGATAGTACTGGCGATTCATGTCGGAGATTTGTAATGTCGCTTTAAAAATTGTCGCGTTCGAGGCCATGGGTTTGGGGTTCCTTGATTCGGAAATGTTCACGTGAAAGGAGCAATCCAGCGCTCCTTTACTCTTTATACGCGATGTACCACCCTTCAACTCGCTCCCGTGCCCAGGGTGTTTTCCGGAGGAATGTGAGGCTAGATTTTACGCTGGGGTCGTGGAGAAAACAGCGGATCGGGACCCGACGCCCCATCTCGGCCCACCCATACCGCTCGACGAGTTTCTTGACGATGGTCTCCAGGGTAATTCCGTGCAATGGATCGCGTGGATGGGAGGTCGATGGTGGTTGGGTCATGAGCGGTCCACTCCTGGGGGCAAGGCTACACTTTGGCGGGGAGTTCTACAAGCGGTTTTGGGAGGTGGAGAATTAGTTTCGAGGTGAGGCGACTCCGGTTACGGACCCGTCATCATTGTTTGTGCCAGCGTCTTCGTTGAAGATCATGACGTCTCCGATTGAATAGGCAGATTAGGCGACGGGAGTATTACTGCGACTGTATGGCTGGTGGCTGGAGAAGGGAGGAATGTGCAAGCGCATCGTGTTTGTCCGTCCAGTCATGTTTATCTGGCTTGTCTGAGTGATAAAAACAGACCAGGCCACCAGATTAGATGGACACACTCCGACCAGCCAATGGGAAGTCGTCTATGTTTTCCGTTTGAGCATATCTGTGAGATGGGAGAACGGTGTGAAAGTCGACGGTCGATCTTGCTCTCGACTGGGAGATATCTCTCTGGGTGGGGATGTCACCTGGTTCCGCTGGTGCTCATTGTCGTGACAATAGAGACAGAGTAATTCCCAGTTGCTTCCGTCCGGCGGATTGTTATCGTGGTTGTGGTCTTTGTGATGAACCGTGAGCTGGCTCAGCTTCTTACCGTCGAATTCTCGTCCGCAGTTCCCGCAGATCCACGGAAACATTTTGAGCGCCTGCTCTCGATAGGACTGTTGCAGCTGAGTTTGGTCTCGGTGTGCCATGTAAGCCTCGACGTGGAAGATTGCACGTTCCGGAGAGGTTTTTCAGAACGGTGCAGACTCATGCGTTGTCCCTGCAACCCCAGAAGCCCGAGATTCGATCGGTCGCCTGGCAGCAGGTCGGTTGCTATATGAGTTGCGTGCAGGGCCAACAGAAAACCCGGACGGCTGGTTTGACCCATCCGGAACGTTGGGCCTCTGTACACCAGGCTTTGACCGCATCGGCGACCTTGTCGCGTTGAGCGGACTCGAGCGAAAGCAAAATCACACTATTTCCCCCTGCGTAGAACGAGATCCCTTCCGTCGATCCCGACTGTCCTGTCCCATGTGCGCCTGGGAATTCGGTATAGGCTGTGACCGAGCAGGTTTGCAATATCTCATGTACGCGTTCTTTCAGCGAGGTGCGAAACGCGATCATCAGCATGTCCATGGGCAACCTCAGTACAGATGGTACCTCACTATAGCAGGTCTCTGACGAATCTTGGAAGCACGATAAGAATTGTCATGGAGACACGCCTGTGGGCCATCAATATTTTCTATGGTTGGCCGGAGGCACACGCAATCTTCTACGCACTCAATTACTCAAGCGCTTAAAAAACGATCTGATCGAGATGAGAGTGCCGTAGCGCGCGATGTCAATGCTGATATTGAGCGATGCGTCCTTGAACGGATACAACCGCACCTGAGCGAATCATTCGGATTGGGTAAACACCAAATTACGCGCTGTATGGAGAGGCCTACAGGCATACACATACACCGGGGCACGCCAGGCATAAATATGCCGGAAGACTTTCCCTGCTTGTGTGATGAGTGGAAACTATTGATCACGATTTAAACTGAATTGATTATATAAGTCATGTCGTTGTGAAGATTAATCATCACTATTTCCCATCCCCAAGTAGTAGGAAATCATATTGTTCAATGACGATTTTCCTGTGGCACATGAGTTGCTAGTACGTAGATCCGACAAACTTCAGCGGCACGCCATCCCGACAGCTTTTGCAGATCAGGTCAGTTGATCGGCGGAACGACCTAAGCCGTGTGATAGTGCAGATGGTCCATCGAATGGATGAAACGAATGTCATGCTTCACGAATGTGTAAGTGCCGCACTCATGTGATGAAGGTTGCTGGATACAGACTAATCGCCCCGTACCTGCGACGCCCTCCATCACCACGGACAGATCAAACGCCTGATAGTGAGTGGACTCAGTTGTCCCAAAAGAATGGAGCATATTGTGCAACCTAGAACAAGAACAGTTCTGACATCAGTCGCGGTGCTGTGTCTCACGATGGTATTTGGCACATCGCCTCTCCTCGCTGAACCCAGTCCAGCCATTGGGCCGTTGACCGTCCATCCGACAAACCCACGGTACTTTGCCGATCCGACGGGGCGCGCGGTGTATCTCACCGGCTCCCATACGTGGTCCAACCTGCAGGATGGTGAAACGAGCGCTTTCAATTACACGAGTTACCTCGGGCTTCTCCAGGCCAACCATCATAATTTTATTCGTCTCTGGAATTCTGAATCCCCTCAAGCCGACGCCGGACTGATGCCCGCCCCAGGATTTGCCGCCGGTGCTCCTTGGTATAAACGGGTGTCGCCGTTGCCGTATGCCAGGACGGGACCTGGGAATGCCGCTGACGGTTTGCCCAAGTTTAGCCTCAATCAGTTCGATCAAGCCTATTTCGATCGCTTGCGGTCACGAGTGATGGCTGCCCGCGATCAGGGGATCTATGTCGGCATCATGTTGTTCAACTTTCAGACGGCCTGGAATGCCAACGAGACCCTCCCCAATCGAAACGTCTGGCGCTATCATCCCTATAACACCACCAACAACGTCAGCGGGGTCAACGGCGACCCGAACGGAAACGGCAACGGAGAAGAGACCCATACGCTCCAAGTGGCGGCTGTCACTCAAGCGCAAGAAGCGTACGTCAAGAAAGTGATCGACACCGTCAACGATCTCGACAACGTGATGTATGAGGTGTCGAACGGAGATACCGCTGGCGATCCCGCCTGGCAATTTCACATCATCAATATCATCAAGACTTACGAGGCAGGAAAACCGAAGCAGCACCTTGTGGGCATGACCGGAGCTGAGAAACTCAGCAATAGCCTGCTCATGACCAACCCCGGCGACTGGACCTCCTTCGCCGCAACGACCTACAACAGTTCGACCGATCATTACACCAGCAACCCTCCGGCGACCGATGGTTCGAGAATCAGCATCCTGGATACCGATCACATAGGGTACTCGCTCTTTCAGAACGATGCCGCGCTGACACGCGGCTGGGTCTGGAAAAGCTTCACGCGTGGACACCATCCCATTTTAATGGAAGACAGTACTGGTTTTCCTGGCTGGGCAGCCGGACGATCGGCTATGGGCCACACCCAATCCTATGCGTCACGGATGAACCTGGCCGGCATGACTCCTCTGAACAACCTTTCCTCCACAAGCTATTGCTTGGCGAATGCAGGGCAAGAGTATCTTGTCTATCAACCAGGAAACGGACCGTTTACCGTCAATGTTGCCGGTGGGGCTTACGCCTATGAATGGTTTAATCCGGTAACAGGGACTGTTGCAGGGACTGGGACTGTTGGGGCCGTAGGCGGGGATCAATCTTTTACACCGCCCTTTAGTGGACCAGCGGCGCTCTATCTCAAGGCCAGCGGCGCCACGCCTCCGGCGACACCACCTGTCGCGTCTCCAGTCGGTCACTGGAAGCTGGACGATGCAAATGGATTAATCGTTGCCGATGCGTCGGGCAATGGTCTAGCAGGAGCCTTGGTGAACAGGCCTGTATGGACCAGTGGCTGGCTCGGCGGTGGCCTCAGCCTGAATGGCACGAATGACTATGTTCAAATTCCAAATCCAGGCCCGCTTTCCCCACAAAAACTGACCCTGTCTCTCTGGGTCAATCCCTCCAGCTTTGCCAATGCCAGCGGATCCTCCATGCTTGCCAATGTGGGGCTCCGCGACGGAAGCGATGGGTCCTATGGGTTGGCGATCGATACGGCCGGTCGGCCCGTGGCGATGTTAAGTATCGGCGAGGGTGAAGGGAATACCTTCTCTCTCAAGGGCTCAGCGCTCACCGTGGGGCAGTGGAGCCATCTGGCCATGACCTATGATAACGCGACATTGAAGCTCTACGTCGATGGGGTCGCCGCCGGTCACCTGTCGATCAACCGTGTGCGAACCACGAGTCCTGCGCCGCTGGTGTTTGGGCGGGGAGGCGATGCCGCGCACTATTATAAAGGCATGCTCGACGACGTTCAGCTCTATAGTCAGGCATTGAGTGCTGCGGACATTACTGGGCTTATTGGGACCTCGCCTCCTCCCTCGCCGTCCGCAGCGCCATCTTCCTCGCTACCGGTGGCTGGGGTGTCGCCATTGACCGGGTTTTCGTCACTGGCAGGGGCTTCATCTCTGGCTGCGGTTTCTCCATTGTCCTCAGATCCATCGCAGACGTTTTCTCTCGCAGCCGTCACGACCTATAAGGCCTCAACCGATTTTAGGAATGTGCAGGGATATCGAGGCTGGTACTACCGTGATTCGGCAGGCCGGAACATGACCTATAACTCCACCTACGCACGCTGGCAGGGGGCAGAGACCTATCTGAGGCTGTGGAATAATGGTGGTCATCCTGGAAACGGTGCGGATGCCGTACGACGCTGGGTGGCGCCCTCTGCCGGCACCATCCAAATCACCGGAAATGCCAAGGATACTCACACTACTTGCGGTGGAGGGGTCACGGTCTCAATTCGGAAAGGCACCACTGTTCTCTGGCAGCAAGCCATCGCTAACGGTAACACGACGGGATTCAACTACAACGTGACGACAACCGTCACGACCGGTCAAGCCATCGATTTCCATATCAACCGTGGGGCCGACGGCAACGAATTCCTGCGACTCGACCGGCTTTGATCCCACGATCACCCTTACGATGGTGGGACCGCGCCGCCGCCCCCACCATCAGGAGGGGGCTCTGCGATCGTAACATGGAACGCCAACACAGAAGCAGATCTCGCGGGATACCGGGTTTATTACGGCACGAGTCCACGCACGAGTTCAAGCTACAACTACCCCAATTCGATCAGTGTAGGGAAAGTGACGTCCGCGACCATTAGTGGTCTTACGATCGGGACAAAGTATTACATCGCCTTAAA
This sequence comes from uncultured Nitrospiraceae bacterium, assembly GCA_963748375.1. Lineage (GTDB taxonomy): Bacteria > Nitrospirota > Nitrospiria > Nitrospirales > Nitrospiraceae > Palsa-1315. The sequence goes on along the minus strand of CAVVIR010000008.1, from coordinate 80,995 downwards.
GGCGGTGGACACGAGCGGGAATCTCAGTGGATATTCTACCGAAGTGACCAAAACCCCCTAGGGCTCGTTTCGAGCAGCTCCTCATGCCGTCCTCAGAGGGATAGGTCAAGCGTGTGGCTTGACCTATCTCGATGAGGGGATAGAGCATCTCCCTATCTTGTGAACATGTTTCACCTCAACGAGATGACACACTCCACATCCGTTCTACTAGATTGGACTCCTTGTACAGTGCGTTGTCGTAGTCGCGGAGGACCGTGCGGTTCGACCTCGGTGGGATCATCACCAAGGCCCCGGTCTGTTGAATCCATTTGACCAGTTCGTCCGCATCATAGCCCTTCGAGATGGGCAACCCTTGCCTGCTCACCGCGTCGACTTGCCAAAGTGTTCAAATTCTGTGGCGGTGGCGAAGGTCATCTGGACGCCTCCTTGCTGGAGGGAGAGCCGTTTCCTGCTACAGCTCACAGGCAGAAAGAAGATGTATTCAGACGTTCCTCGGATGTGTCTCCTCGACGAGGGAGCGTATGCACGTGACGCAAGTGTGTAGATGTGAACAGTGAAAACGAATAAGCCGTATCGTGCCTTGAGCAATATAGAGATAGGCCTATTCACCATCAGGTATTCACCTACATTTGCCATGGAAGCATCTCGTGGCAGTGTAAGTGATTGTCTGATAGTGCGCACAGCTCACTTTTAGTATAGTACAGGCTGTCCTCCGTCTTTTAGGCAAGATACACCATTCGAGATGCAATGCTGCAGATCTGAGATGAGACTCATGGAAGGTAAATCTCATGATGGGCCACTCGGTGCAACGGAGGTCTCGCCCCTGGATGCCTTGCCACACTCACAGGGGACGAATGGCAAGTTATCTGTGAGTCATGGGGAAACGATTTTGGTTGTAGAGGACGATCCAGGCCTTCGGACCATGGTGGTTATGTTGCTCCGATCGCAGGGCTACCAACTGCTTGAGGCATCGCATCCGGTCGAGGCGGAATCGCTTGTCCGGCACTACATCGATCCAATCCATCTCGTCCTGATGGACGTCACGCTGCCAGGAGTCAATGGCTATGAACTGGCTCGCATATTGTTAGACATTCGGTCGTTTCCTGCCATGCTGTTTGTTTCCGGCTATGAGCAGAACTTCTTCGACTTAGACCGGACAGTCTGTGTCAAGAGTGAATTCCTATTAAAGCCCTTTGGGCTCAATGTTCTCGTCACAAAGATTCACGAGCTATTGGAAACTGTTCAGCCTGCATGATGTATGAAAGTTTGTCACAAAAGCGTGCAGAAGCAGTGCGAGACGGGCACCCGGAGACGTGAAGCCATGAGGCGACGCCTGTAGTAAGTCGATGGGCTGAACGCCGAGACTGCTCGGCACAGGTGCATATCCGTGCTTGCAGCAGAAGCGTCATGAATTATGCGGGTTAGGAGGGGGAAACATCTTGTGCGATGTGAAACGTTGAATCGAGTAGGCCGGGTTGCCATATAGCCTTGACTGATGCGAGTCGGCACCTAGAAGCGCTGTCGTCATCCTAAAATTTTGATGGCCTAGGCCAGTAAGTCCAGCAAGGGAGACGCGCGTCCCACCTTCAACAATTAAGATTGTTCAACAACAAGACCATAGTGTCGAACGCAGACCCTTGTTTCACCGATCTTGCCTCCTGAGGGCGAGGTGGTTGACTTATGATGTGGCTGTGGAAGGGGAAGTAGAGCCATCGGATGGGTGGGGTACGGTTCCGTCAAGGGTTTCATCGAGGATTCGAAGAGACTCATTGAGGAGGTCTGCTGCGCAGTATAGCGTCACGTGAATTTGTTGGAGCGCTTCTTCCCATCGCTCTTCCTGGTATAACGATTGAAAACGGCGATGATGTTCCTCTACGATCGCTTGCTTCGCATCCAACATAAGGCTATCGACAGCTGTCATAACGCCTCCCTTTCGTATAGTCGAGGCGGCACGATAACAAATCTTGTCTTTCAACCGCAATGATACGAATGGGTGGGTCAGTGAGCGACGCGATCCTCATCCGGGAAGTGAGATCCCTCAGTAGCGATTGCTGCGTTCCCTCTCGTGTTGTGCCTCTAGGCTGGCCCCTTATGTGATGTTTCAAGAAGTACCATAAAACCTATGGGGTAGCGTCACTGAACGCGACGTCAAAAATGAAGGCCTGATGACTGCTCACTCGAACGCCACAGTTCCTCCATTTCTTATTCTCTTTTCCATCTAGACCCTCCGATTCGTAGGACTTCCAGAAGACTCGCATGACTCCGTGCGGCACATAGTTTACAGAATATTTACACGGAATTGACAGGATTGGAATGTCCTCCAGGTAGGCTGGAGACACGTGATCGCACCAATAACACACACCACAATGGAACAGGCTCTTTCGAACAATTGGTCCAGGCGATTCCGGGCTTTGTCGACGGCCTCTGACATCACCCGAGTTTGGGAAGCAGGTACGCGATTGATCCTGAGTCTGCTGACCTTGACGATTCTCCTTGGTTTGGCAGGCGGGGTGGTGAAGACATTTCTCGACCTACGGCTTCTCCTCTCTGCCAACGTCGAAGTGGCCCTACGTCAGGTATTGGTCGACACCTTGACACTATTGGCCGTTGTCGAAGTGTTGAAGACCACCCTCGCCTACTGCTCTGAGGGGCGTGTCAGAGTCACCTTTATCATCGATACAGTCCTTGTCGTGATGTTGACGGAGGTCATCTCGCGCTGGTTCACGGGGGGAGAGTGGCCTCAATTTGCGATACTGGGCAGCATCTTACTTACGTTGGGTCTCCTGCGCATCGTGGCTGTCCGATATAGCCCTGCTCCAACGACGCTCTCGCAACAGGCCAATCAGCTGGGACTCTCATTTTCATAATTTCACCAGGAGGTTACGATGTCTATCAATGCACTTCTTGAATCAGTTCCTGAGGCTCATCCTATACGAGGCGAACAGGATTATACCGATACCATTATGGCGACCATTCTTGACCACCTCGATGAACAGACAGTTATCAGTCTGGATTCGCTCGTCTGCCTCATGCCTCAATACACGTGGAATCAAATTTTTCAGGCCGTCGATCAACTCGCCCGATCCAATAAGATCGTGCTTCGGCGACACCGATTCGACTACATGCTCTTCTCGACCAATTTTGTGGCATAACCACATTCTGACAATCCGCCTGAGCATGCCGTATTTGCGATGAGCCTGCTGCATCACAGGGCAGGGCGTCGTGCTGACTCTTCTTCTCAATGAACAATTCGTCTGAAGGATCAGGAGGGTTCAGCCTTTTGTAAGGCTTTCTTTGGAAGGTCCTGGCGGAGTGGTATGACGGATGATCTTGCCCTCCACGAGATAGACCACCAGCTCAGCGATGTTGGTGGCATGATCGGCCATCCGCTCGAGGTATTTGGCGATGAAGCTCAAACGAATGGCGCGTGAAATTGTGCGGGTGTCCTCCAGCATAAATGACAGTAATTCTCGGAACAACTGTTCCATCAGATCATCGACATAGTCGTCGTCTGCGAGTACCTTTCGAGCGAGCAGTGCATCCTCCTTCACGAACGCATCAATGCATTGTTTGACCATCATCCGCGCCATATTGCCCATCATAGGAATATCGATGTAGGGCTTGAGCTGCGGCTCTTCGTTCAGCTCGATTACCCGCTCGGAGACATTTTCCGACAAGTCGCTGATGCGCTCGAGTTCGGTGGCGATTTTCATCGCGGTCGTGACCAACCGTAAGTCTCGCGCGGCAGGCTGATGGAGGGCGAGTAACCGAATACTCTCTTCGTCGATTTCCACATCCAAGGCATTGATCTGATGGTCCCGCTCGATAACCTCGCGAGCGAGGGCTGAGTCGCGCGTCACCAGCGCGTTGAGGGCTTGGTCGATCTGATCTTCCGTCTGCGCAGCCATTCGCAGGAGCTTAGTCTTCAAGTCGGCAAGTTCTTCGTCAAAGTGGCGCTGTGTCATAGTATTTATCCAAATCGTCCGGTGATATAGTCTTCAGTCTGCTTCTTTGAAGGCGTGGTAAAGAGCTGTTTCGTGAGTCCGAACTCCACGACTTCGCCGAGGTACATGAACGTTGTCCAATCGGACACCCGTGCTGCCTGTTGCATATTGTGCGTGACAATCACGACCGTCAAGTCCTGCTTCAAGGAAAAGAGCAGCTCTTCTATTTTGGCAGTGGCGACGGGATCTAACGCTGAGCAGGGTTCGTCCATCAGCAAAACATCCGGTTTGACCGCGAGAGCGCGGGCAATGCAGAGTCGTTGTTGCTGTCCTCCAGAGAGACCGAAGGCGCTGACGTGGAGCCGATCTTTCACTTCGTCCCACAGCCCTGCGCCCTTGAGCCCCTCTTCTACGATCTGATCCAACTGGCCACGGTTCTTGACTCCATGGAGCCGCGGTCCATAGGCCACGTTTTCATAGATCGATTTCGGAAAGGGGTTCGATTTCTGAAAGACCATCCCGACCCGTTTCCTCAAGTCGGTGATATCCACATCGGGGCTGTAGATATTCATGCCGTCAAGCAGCATGGTACCTTCTAGTCGAGTACCTTCAATCAAGTCGTTGAGCCGATTGATGCAGCGCAGCAAGGTAGACTTCCCACAGCCGGACGGCCCAATGAACGACGTGACCTGATTTTTGAGAATTTCCAGATCGATATTAAAGAGAGACTTGCGGTCCCCATAAAAAAAGTTGACCTGATTCAAGGTCAGCTTGACGGCTTGAGCCTTGGAATTGTGGTCAGAAGACTGGTGAGGACTGTTCTGCACATTAAGCCTCTGTGAGTCGAGCCCGTGTGAGGGTAACGACTGCTGTGGCAAAACTGGAGTAGGAGACATGACGATCCTCCTTATACTTATAGTACTGATCCCGCATATTTCTTGCGCAAGTGGTTACGGAGGACAATGGCCGTCAAATTCAACAGCACGACGACAGTAATCAATACGAGAGTCGTGATATAGACCATTGGCTTCGCGGCTTCCACATTGGGCGACTGGAAGCCCACGTCGTAAATATGAAATCCCAGGTGCATGAACTTTCGATCGAAGTGGAGAAATGGCCACGAACCGTCTATGGGGAGCGACGGCGCAAGTTTCACAACCCCTGTGAGCATAAGCGGCGCCACTTCCCCAGCCGCCCGGGCCATCGCCAAAATCAATCCAGTCAGAATGCCCGGCAAGGCTGAGGGTATCACGACTTTGAGCATCGTTTCCAACTTGGTTGCGCCAAGCGCCAATGATCCTTCACGAAATTCCCTGGGCACGGCGGCCAGCCCTTCTTCTGTGGAGACAATGACCACCGGCACTGTGAGTAAGGCCAGCGTCAGGGACGCCCAGAGAATACCGCCGGTGCCGAATGTCGGGGTCGGAAGTCGTTCGGGAAAGAAAAGCTGGTCGAGGGTTCCGCCCACGGCATACACGAAAAAGCCGAGTCCGAACACACCGAAGACAATCGAGGGCACGCCTGCAAGATTGTTGACGGCAATTCTTACAAGCCGAACCATGACGCCTTGCCTGGCATATTCTCGCAGATAGAGCGCAGCAAGCACGCCGAAGGGGACGACGGCGAGGCTCATGATGATGACCATCATGACCGTACCGAAAATAGCCGGGAAAATCCCGCCTTCCGTATTGGCCTCTCTCGGCTCGGTGCTGAGGACATCCCAGACATTCGTGAGATAGATCCAGCTCTTGTGCATCGGGCCCATCTCGTTCGGGCGGAGGGCGCGAATGATCTGCCCGACTGGAATCTGTTTTTCTCGTCCGTTGGCATCCACCATTAGGGCAGAGTATTCATTAAATTGTGTGCGCAGGTTGTCCAATTCCAGAGTTTTTGCCTGGTAACGGGATTCAGCCTCAGCGACCTGGGCTTTGAGGCTCTCGATTTTCCCTCTATCCCTTGTCTCGGGGGCGGAGGCGTCCATTTCAAGCGCGCGAATCTTCAGTCGCGCCTGCTCGATGTCCCCGTTCATCGCGCCGATCTCGACTCGCTCGATCCGAGTGATCTGTTGATGAAGAGCATTAGTGCTGTCGATCAGTGGAGCCAAGGCGATCCATCCAGCTGTCATTCCCTTCTGCCTGTAGCGTCTCTCCCTTGTAGATCGCCTTGATCCTGGCATACATGTTGCCCCATTCTCGGCGTTCCAGGAGCACGACGTCTGTCGGATAGGCTTGCGATACCACCTGATCGTCATTGACCCATTTGAAATCGAGCCCATAGATGTCACGATTCCCGATCTTGACCCGAAGCCGGCTTTTCCCTTCGGGACGATCCGATGTGACAGAGCGAGGGATGACCTCGCGTCCAGCCAGTTGCCCCATCACGCGCTGTCGATCCTTCAAGGTGAGTTCGACGATGTCCGAGGTCCAAAAGTATCCCAAGCCATTGATGGCGATCAACAGCAACAGCCCGAATACCATCAGCAGGGATACCGAGACGCCGGCGGCGCATCCCCAGATGAAGATATTGCCGGAGGCGAGGATGTTTTTGAAAGAGGTTCGCATTAATACTGGCTATATTTCGTTCGCAACCGTTGCCTGATGATTTCCGCCACGGTGTTGATCAGAAACGTAAAGATAAATAAGAGCACGGCCGCCAAGAATAAGATGCGATAGAGTGTGCCTCCGTAAGGGGCCTCCGGAATTTCTACGGCAATATTGGCCGACAACGTGCGGAAGCCATTGAAGAGGCTCCAATCCATAATGGGGGTGTTTCCCGTGGCCATGAGGACGATCATCGTTTCTCCAATGGCCCGGCCAAAGCCGATCATGATCGCAGAAAAGATTCCTGGACTTGCCGAGACCAGCATGAGCTTGACCAGGGTTTGCCAGCGGGTGGCTCCAAGCGCAAGAGATCCGGCGATCAAATGCCGTGGGACGTTGGACAAGGCTTCCTCAGAAATACTGAAGATGATCGGAACGATGGCAAAGCCCATCGCAAAACCCACCACGAGGGCATTCCGTTGGTCGTACCGGAGCCCCCAATGGGTGGCGAACCAGGCTTTATAGTCGGTTCCGAACAGGAACGACTCGATCGACTGGTTCAAGCCCAGACAGACCAGACGGCGCCGATGATAACGGGAATCAGGATAAACGATTCCATCCCAGGACGAAGACGGCGAATGAGCATGGTTGGGAGATATTGCCAAAGAATCGACGCGACTGCGACGCTCACAGGCACAACCACAGTCATGGCGAGCATCGCAGGGAAAATTCGTTCAAGCACAGGGGCCAGCCACAAGGCGGCCAAGAATCCCAGGATGACGGTCGGGAGCGCCGCCATGATCTCGATAGTCGGTTTGATCTTGGCTCGAAGATCGGGCTGCATGAACATCGACGTATAGATGGCGCCTAACAGGGCCAGAGGCACTGCGACCAACATGGCATACAGCGTCCCTTTCAGCGTGCCGAAGATCAGCGGGAGGAGGCCAAACTTCGCCTCAAAATCATCGGCGCCACTGGAAGATTGCCACACATGTCCCGGTTCCTCATAGCCTTCATACCAGACGGGCTTGAACAGGGTTGCGAAGGTCGTCTCTGGATGAGGGTTGTGAATCGCATAGGTGAGCAATTCTCCCTGGTCGGTGAGGGCCACGGCTCCATCGGCTTTGGGGGAAAATGTCAGGGTGCGAATCGCCTGCTGGTTTCCCGGAAGCTTCAGCACCGTCTGTGCCGAGGTGGAGTAGTGGACAAACAGATTGCCCTGCGTATCGCCGGTGATAAATCCTTTATCGCGAAGCGATGGAGAGATCACGGTGACGGGAGAGGGATGCGCCTCGAACCGGTGAATCTGTTGAAAGCGAGTGAGCGAACTTTCTTGAGATTGCCGCACCGGCATCCAGACTGAGACATCGCCGCTGCTGTTGCCGATGGCAAGCGAACGATCTCCGATTAAGTAGGTGAGGGCGGTGACTGAAGTGCCGGCCGGAGCCACCGGAATGGTTTCGGCCAGACTCGGCTGGGTTCCTTCTCTCACATCGTAGCGATAGAGGTTCCCACCGCCCGTTCCAATCGAAAGGGTGTCGCCGCGGCTGTCAAAGATCAAAGCCGTCACGGGCTCAGCGCCGTGACCGGTCAGTGCAACAGGGGCGGGCGAGGACGATGGAGCGCTGTACCACAGGCGCCCTTGATTTGTCAGGGCTGTGGCGAGGATGCCCTGATCCGTTGGCTGGTAGGCCAAACGAATAATCTGCTCTTTAGCGGGAGTCAATTGTGCCGGGGGGCCAAGGATGACCGTTGGGACGATGTGGCGAACCCCTGCTTCGAATCCGGCTGTGAACTCGATCGTGACAGGAATGAGGCGGCCATCGTCCGTGCCGAAGGCGAATCGATTGCCGGCCCCTACTGCTCGAGCGATGGAGGTGATGGAGGCCTTCGCTAACGCTGGAGGAGGGTCAAAGGCGATGGGTGCCCCGGATTGTGCATTGAAGAAGCGGATTTGGTGATCGGATCCTGCCGTAAGTTGATAGATAATCTCTTGATATTCATCCATGCCGACCAAGCTGGATTGAGGGAGCGCGCTCGGTGGAGGGGCGCCGGTTACGTGACCGTTCTGAGTCGCGTGTGGAGGAAAAAATACGGGGGCGACTTCTTTCACCAAGAAAATAAAGATACCGATAATGCTCAGGATGACGGCAATCCCACCAATGGTGATGACGACTTGAGCCAGCCGGTCGAAAATGCGACGCCACATCACAGTGGCTGAGTGTCGTGATATCTGCCGGCAGGGGCGTATAGCCATACGCCCCTGCCGCAGGGGGAGGGAACCAGAGCAGGATCGGGTTCGCTACTCAAGTTTCTTGAGTTCCTTCTCGGTCGCGTCGGCCTTCAGCGGGAAAAATCCGTCTTTGACCACGACTTGCTGTCCTTCTTTGCTATAGATGAATTTGATGAACTCTCCGACGATCGGATCCAATGGTTTATTGGGCTCCTTGTTGACATAGAGATAGAGGTGGCGCCACAGCGGATAGGATCCATTGTCTGCGTTTTGCTGGTTGGCCTCATTGAACGGCATGCCTTCCTTCTCCGCCAGTGGAACGGCGCGCACGTTCGATGTGAGGTACCCGATGCCGCTGTAGCCGATGCCGCCTTGATCTTCACTGATACTTTGGACGACAGAGGCTGACCCAGGCTGTTCCTTGACTTCGTCCTTGTAATCTCCATTCTTCAGCGCATGCTCCTTGAAAAATCCATAGGTACCGGAGGCTGAGTTCCGTCCATAAATACTGATGGGACTATCGCCCAGGCCGTCTTCTACGCCGGCCTGTTTCCACAACTGAATGTTCTCATTGTGGCCACCGCGTCGGCTCTTTGAAAAAATCGCATCGACTTGCGCCATGGTCAGTCCTTTGACTGAGTTGTCCTTATTGACGTAGACGGCGAGGGCGTCGATGGCGACCGGAAAAGCGGTGGGTTTATATCTGAATTTTCTTTCAAAGGCATCCATCTCAGTATTTTTCATTGAGCGGGACATTGGTCCAAGTTGGGCGGTGCCTTCGATTAAAGCCGGAGGAGCCGTGCTCGACCCTTTGCCTTCGATCTGAATTTTGACGTTAGGATATTGTTTGCGAAATCCTTCAGCCCAGAGCGTCATGAGATTGTTGAGCGTATCCGAGCCGATGCTGTTGACATTGCCCGACACTCCGCTGACTTTGACGTAACCTTTCAAAGCGGGATCGAGCTTGATCGCATCATCGGCATAGGCCAGAGGGGCAGCGGAAACAAGAACCCCAAGGAGGGCGACGCAGCATAGACTGGACCTGACAGAGAATGTAGTCATTGAAGCTCCTTTCATTATTCATCATCCATAAAAGGATGGTCGTATTCTGTTACCAGGGCATTACACGAGTGTTACATCGGTGTTAACACCCATAATAATGCCGCACATTACGACTGATTGCGCTGGGAGGGCGTGCCGTCTTCCGCCCCTCTGCAGAGGCCGTCCTTAATAATTCCACTGCAATTGAAAACGGGCAAGCTGCCCATCCTCGATGTTATAGGGCGCGGCAACACCCGAGCGTTTCATCCAGGCATAGGCGACGGTCAGCTCAAGCGCCGGGCTGAATTGATATTCCAGCCCGAGTTCCGTTTCATGGACGACCTGGAACGGTGAATTGGTCACGTTCTTCCTTCCGCCGTAGTATTCTTGCCAGCGGACGTAGGGCATCATATTGTCCCACTTATACATGGCTTGCACGTATCCGCCTTGGACCGAGCCTTCCTCAACGCGTGTCCTGGCTGCATTCAGTTCCGGGCCTCGGCCCCAGTTCCATTCCGCCTGGAAACCGAAGGGTTGCGGGTACAGCACGAAATGTGTGCCGATTCGCTCGTCGGTGATATTCCCGTTGTTTTCCGCTGACGGAGTCACGGCGGGTCCGCCTGCTAACGGCGTGACGTTACCGCGAGTGACGTTGATGACCCCCCGGTACGCATCCACTCCGACTTGCACGATTTGCCCAAAGGGCAATTCGAAGGGGTAGGTGGCATGCAGCACGACATGCTTATTGTCATTGGCTTCCGAGATATTCATCGTCTGACCGTTATACACCCCGACACCCAACATGCCGTAGTCTCCGCTCCCCCTGAGGCCCTTGTCGAGCAGGCAGCGGAAGAGTTTTTTAGTTTCAGTCGGAGTGTAATAGAGGAAAAGACCGATGTCACGCTCATTGGGCGCCGCGGTATTGATCGCCGTCGGACCGGTCAAGCGCGAGACGTTGTTGGCTGGACTGAAGATTTTCAAACCCAAACGGGACCTTCGATTGGCCCGCTCGAATACGAAATTCCTTATCCTGCGACAGGAACGGCAGGAAGATATCGGTATAGGCGTCTCGGAGTTGCGCAAAGTTATTATTGCCGGTTCCGGCGCTGGACCCGAAATCAGGCTGAATATAAATGGACAGCCAATCGGTGACATCGCCGGAGAGGACGAGGCGGACACGGCGGAACTCGAAGCCTTTATCATTGCCGATGCCTCTATCGTACGGGCTGGTCAGTTTTTTATCGTCGGTAATGTAGTTATAGCGGAGCTGGGTATAGCCGCGGATGCTGAGTTTGTCATACCATTTTTTGGTGGTGGCGCGTTGTTGAATAATGGCCTCTTCTTTTTCAGAGTCAGCTTTGGTTTTGAGCCATTCTTCTTTCGTGATCGTGCCTTTCTCATAGAGAATGTCCTCAAGGTTGGCGTGAGCATTATTGGCTTGGGCGATCAATCCAAGGCTGATCACGCAGGCGACGGTCGCGAGCCACAGTCGTCTCATTCGAATACCTCCAATTCTTCTGTTATGGACTACCGATGGTCTTGCCGCTTGGATGCGTGGAAAAGTAGCCCTACGAGATGATGGCGAGATAACAGCGGTGTTAAAGAATTGTTAATTTAGAATGGAGACTCGAAGAATTTCGAGCAGGTGATCAGCAGACTGCAAAAAACTATTATGAGGAATGCCAGAACTTCACCGGTCCAGATGTCTTGGATGACAGGAGCACACTTACAAGGATATGTATTCGGATATGGCCAAGAAGGAAGGACTGTGTTCTTAGCGGGAGAACTCGACCAACGGGTTGAGAAACATCGAGGGTAACAAAAGAAGAGTGTAGCCTGTCACTGGTACAGGTGTTAAGGAATCACCGGGGTTTTCTGTTTGGAAGGCCCATTGTGTTTCTGTGTATTTCGTTCAGCTTCCTGCTAGGCTAGCTGCCGGTTGAGATCTTGCAGCTCTTTTCTCATGTCATCCTACTACCGTTCACTCGGCTGAGTAGGCGATTGAATTGTCTGTGTCGCCGGCACCGGAGCGGTGGTCTGTCCGGTCGCGATGGGAGGTGCACCGGTGGGGACCTGACTGTGCGGTGGCGCTCCTGAATCGGTGGGGAGTGAATCGAGTAGGCCATAGTCGATGACCAGCGTCATTTTGGTCGAGCGCGTGTCGCGATACGTATCTGGCCGTTTTGCCGACTCCGGGATAAAGAGGATCGTGGGTGGTAGTGTCGGCCCGCCAGCTCCGTTCCGGGACAGGGGGATCAGCCAGGGCACAGTCAGATACAGTGATCGTCCGTTGGCGTAGAGCGAGCCTTTCGTCAACTCAGACATCCCCGGTTGGATGACGCGAAATCCCACCTGCTGGTCCGACGCAGCTCTGGTGAGTCCCTCAGCCAGGAGCGGAGCCAGGAACTGAATATCCTCGTCCCTAAACGCTCGAACGGCCTCTGGCCTGCCCATGATAAAATTTCCGAATAGTCCTCGATCCTCCTTGACGGCCACGCCGCGAAGGACCCGGGCCATCGTATCTGCCGATAACGTGATGGGGTGAGCGGCTCGGAACGATCGATCGGGAATCCGTTCCACATACACCGCGCCTCGGTCTGATTCATGGATCGTTAAATCCAATTCAGGCCCCGTCGCGCAGGCAGACAAGGCCAATGTGATTCCGATCAGCAGGACAAGGACACGTTGTGGATGATAAGACATAGCCGATGTTCAGTGTAGGCCCATCGGCAGCCTAGCATAACCGAAAGGGCGAAGGCATCGGGAATCTCATTCTGGTCCTTGTCCCCCAGTTGCTAGACATGAATAGATCATTCGGGCATCTGCGAACGGTCGAGCTTGAAACTGGGGAGGGCTGGCAATGTTCGAGCCTGTTGGAGTAACACAGGCTAGAGGACGCGGTAGTACAGCAGGGAACTTGCTCCTGTGTTCTGGTCGCGCTGGAGCACTGCGGTCGCGTTTCTGGTCACTTCGTTCACGCGCACCGACATGCGGGCCAAGAAGAGATCGCTCTTGACGTCGTACAGATTTTGGGCGCGGAGCTCCTTCCCGATATCTGCAAAACTACTCACGCGATCCAAGTCTTGAATGGTCTTGAAGGGGCGCGATACGGCAATGTCCGCAGCCACGCCTTGCGTAATGCTTGGATCGAGCGCCTGAAGGACAAAGGGGTCTGCGGTGTTCAGATTCAGCTTACTTTGTCCTTCTTGAGGATAGACGGTCACCAGCTTTGAGAGCTTTGCCATGATGTCCGGAGTCATCCCTTTAATCAGTCGCAATTCTAAGAGCGTCTGTAGAGGAGCATTGGCTGCCCGGTAAGGGGGGCGCAGCGTTTGGTAGTAGAGGCTTTCTGCTCCGGCAGGCTCAGGCGTCTCGTCCTGATCCACCCAATCGACGATGGCATCAACCAGATCCGGCTTGATCTGCAACAGCTCGAAGAGCCGCTTGACTCTCTGGACCCTAGCTTTTTTAGCAATGGGGTCACCGCCCGCTGCCAGGTCGTTCAGGTTCAGCTTACCCCGTTCATCCTCGATCTGGGCGTTCAGCAGTCCGTCACCGATGACATAATTTTTGATGGGAAGAGCCCACAAATCGGTGGGGGCATCGAAGAACTGGCCCGCTTTCCTGTCCTTGGCAAGGTCTTGCTGTAAGGTGCCACGGGCTGCCTGTACCGCGGCACGCGCGAGCACAGTGGCCTTGAAGTTGTCACGAAAGGCCGCGGCGTCGCGGTATTCTCGCCTCGCCTCGGCGTCGAACTCAAGAATCAGCGCAACGAGGAGGGCGAGAACCAGGAGGGTGAGAAGAAGGGCGATACCACGTTCATCAGACCTTCGCATAGGTCACGATTCTCAGCGTCGCGTCAAGATTGACGGGATTATCGTATTTCGGTTTGATTTGCAGATGATGCACTTGAACGTCATAGGGCGCCCGTTTAATGGCCGCCAGCAGCGCGAGGAGCTGAGGAAGCGACACGCCGTCGATCCGAAGATCGACTGCGGTTTCCTGATAGCCCTCGACGACAGTAGCGGCCTGCGGCTGCAGGCCGACGATGCGATCGCGAATCTGTGCCGTCGTCGCCGCTTCTTCCATGAACGCCAGCAGCGAAAACTGGGCCGGGGGGCTCGGCATGCGTTGCTCAACTTTGGTGATACGCGCCTGCTTGACCACGTACTCCTGCGCGACGAGCGCTAGTTCCTGGCTGTCTTTCATTTTCCGCTTCGCGTGCCGATCGAGCTTGTCGATCGAGGCCATGAGCGGATCGACGATCAGGAGAAAGACGAGCGCGGCCACAACCATGGCTCCGCCGGCCGCCACGATGATGCGTTCGCGCTGTGAGAACTGCTGCCACCGTTCTTTCAGCATCTGCATCATGGTTGCTGCACCGTATAGGTTAGGCGAAACACGACTTGGTTCGGCCCAGCTCCAACGCGGGTATCGCTGATGGATACGTCTTGGAGGGTCTCGTTCGCCATGAAGGACTGCTTAATCTTCTCAACCGCATCAAACGTCGTGGTTTCTGCTTCCAGATGGATGCTCGTCCCGTCGATGGTCAGTTCCCGTATCTTCAACGGGACACCCTGGGGCACATGTTTCACGAGTTCTGCCAGGCCGGCCAGAACGTTATAGCGCGCACCGTCGACGATCGCGAGACCTTTTTCCAGCTGCGACACTCGATAACGCGCCTGGTCCAATTCATCACCCGGGTTTACGCCGGGACCAAACGTGTGCTCATATTGCATCTGGAGTCCGCGCGTGAGGTCTTTGACCGTAGAATCTTTCAGCGCGACGCGTACGGCGAGATCTGCGAATAGCAGAAGCGCCAGGATGAGTCCTCCCCATAGAGCCAACCGACGATCGCGCTTGGACACCTCCGTTGTGTCCGATGCGGCATCGCTGCTGGCTTTGAAATCCAGCGCGAGATTCGATCCTGCCAGCCTGGATTTCCAGCGGGGGCGGACAATATTTGGATGGATCGATAATCCAAACGCGATGGAAAACGCGCGTGGGCAGCTCGATCCAAACCCTTGCCGTGGGCCGACCGGGAGTAAGCCGAGTTGCTGTGCCATATGCCCGCTGAGTTCTTTCAATTTAGACCCGCCGCCCGATACCCAACAATGAGTCAGCCGTTGATGGGCCGCGTTCTCGTAGGTATGGAGGGAGACGCGTAACTCTTTCATGATCGGTTCAAGCCAGATTTCAATTTCCTGTGCGGCCATGGCCCGCTTTCTTCGCTCGGCTTCGGCGAAGCTGCAGGCGTAGCGCACGGCGAGCGCATGGGTGAGATGATTGCCCCCCCACAACAAGGTCCGCAACAGCACGGGCCGGCCTTCATGCACGAGACAGAGGGTCGTCTTCGAGGCTCCGACGTCGATGATCGCCATGTCGCCGGGGACTTGGGCGCCTTCTTCTTTCAAAAATTGGCTGACGGAAAACAAGGCCATCCCGTCAACCGTGATGACAGAGGGGTTCAGATCGGCAGAGGCCATAAACCGCAAATGTTCAGCAATTTTGGCTTTGGGTGCGGCGGTGACGAGTACGTCGGACCCTTTGGCTTTTACGTTTCCTTCCAGGGATTCTCGCGCCGGCAACAACAGACTACCGACGGTGACGTCCTCCAAGGGCATGGGAATCAGATTTTCCATTTCAAACGGGACGATTTGCGCCAGCTTGGACGCATCTCGAAAGGGGAAGGAGAGGGTTCTGACAAACACATCTTGGCAGGGGAGTGCGGTCACAATTTCCCCGCTCCCGTACAAACCATGCTGCCAGAGAAAGTTTCTCAGCATGGCGGTGCGATACGCCGGTTCCGTATGTTCCTGACGCCCATACGGGATGGGCTGGTGAAAGTATTCTACCGATTCACGTCCGGTCAGGCGGCGGCGAAACCGCACGGCCTTCAAGGCCGTTTGCCCGATATCGAGCCCAACACATTCAGCAATCATCGACAACTCTGTTCGCTCCTCATCTTCACACGAGCCCGGTTTGTCCGGTTCATCTGGTTTGTTTTGTTTATTTGGTTGATCTGGTTAGTTTCGTGAAACCAAACAAACGAGACAAACCAAATGAACCCAATAACAGTTTTCTCCTGCTAGAGGGCGACCCGCGCCTGTATAATCGGTCCTACAAGTTTGAACGTCAAGGGGGCTCCTGGCTGGAACGGTGGCAACGAGAGGCTCGCCGCTTTTTGGGCAAACCCGGCGCCTGGAATCACCGTGACTGTGAGATCGAGAAGACTGTGTTGCAGCGGTTGCCGCAACGTCACATGTCCCCGGGCCGAAAACGATCCGTCCACGCCGTCTCCTTTCAAGTCCGTGACGTCGCAGGTGCCGTCGCGGCAGGCGAACACAGCATGAATCTGGTTAAATGTGAGCGAAGAATTCGCGGGGGTGTTGGGCGCGATCCGTTCGACGGCGAGATCCTTAATCTCAGCCTTCACGGTTCCTTCCCCATTAAGGGCAGCTTGTGCGCCTTGTGTGGTATCCCAGCGATGTTCGAAGTCTCCCTGTATTGTTCCTCGGCTCACATAGGGTTTCAGTATTGTTGCCAGATCCATCTGCTGGAGGTGGCCTTTGACGGCCAGAGGACCCTGTAACGACCATGCGGTTGAGGTCAGGGATCCAGAGGCTCGCCCCACTTCTGACTGCGCGACTCCCGGCAGCTGGATGGTGTACTCTACCACTAGTTGGCCTAAAATTGCCCGAAAGACTCCAATTGCCGCGCGTGCGGTTCCAACGGAAATCGTTCCGATTGTCGGTCCAGTGAGGACCAGATCGTGCCACTCGATGGCCGCGGGTAGTCCCACTGACCAATCTGCCGCGCGAACCTCCAACCCACTCGTTCGATTGAATTCGGTCAACAGACGATGCTGGAGTGGGCCAAAAGGAAAGGTCAGGAGCAGGAATAGGATGAAGCAGGCCAACGAGGCCAGTCCCCACCCCAGGGGGCCTTTACGTGCCACTGTCGCAAGCCAGGCAAAAGGCCACGTCATTATGACGCCCCTATCGCGACCCATTGGCGAACCGTCACGGGCTCCTCTTTCCCTTGGAGCAGCGTCAGCTCAAGTAAGATCGCTTTAGGAGTGCCGGGCTTCCCGCGACTATCCCACTCATCCAGCCAGAGCCGGCTCTTCCCGTCGTAATAACGCACATTGAACCCTTTTACTTTGGTGGCAAGCTCGACTTTTTCAATGGATTCGTCTGTCAGACTATAGAGATTTCTTCGGGAAAATCGAAGGAGACGATCGCCTTCTCTGGTGTAGACGATACGGACCAGCTCGGTATCTTTCGCCGAATCCGCCCCTCGAAACTGGCCCATCGTGAGAAAGGCAACCGAATCTGCCGGTTGACCGTCCCTCTGGTCGTTGATCCCCATCCAAGGGCCGGTTGCACGACTCTCGCTGACTGCCAGCTCATCAATCATAAGGCTTAACGTACGGCGAACGATTTGCTCATCAGATGATTTCGCTCGTGCTGTGTCCATCGCGCTTGTCGTCACATAGAGCGACCCGAAGACTAACGTGGCCATCATGGCGATCAGAGAGACCGCCAGCAGGATCTCGATCAGGGTAAATCCCTCTTCAGAACCCTGTGGCGCTTGTCGAAAAGACATAGGTGCTGACCTCGACCCTTTCTTCTGTTTCCCCTCTCGGCCAGAGAACCTGAATCTTAATCTCCCGCACGACTGGTAATGGTGTGGGCGAGACGATCCGTTTCCATCGATAATTCGCCGGGCGATTCGTCATCTCGGGAGTGGCGAGAGACCCCAGCGGGGTCGGCAGAAATTCTCCGCCTGTTTCGCCAAGGGGTAAGAGGGCGCCCAACTCCGTCTCGACCAATTTTTCCTGCGCGAGGATCGTAGCGGTCGTAAGTTCACGGGCTCTCGCATGCAGGTCGAGATCCCAATTGCGAAGCCCTAATAAGATCGGCAGCGCCAGCGCGAGAATGCCGAGCGCGATCAGTACCTCCAGTAATGTGAACCCTCGTTCACTCCTCATAGACGCACACTCGGTGGTGACACAGTCAAGGTTGGCGCGAATCCTTCACGACTTCGGTCATTTTGAGTAATGGTTTCACTCGATCGAGAATGAGAAGCGGCGTGGGGGGGGGAGGGTCGATCCGCTCATCGCTCATGCGAATGGCTCCTGTCACCGGCTCAATGGCGATGGCCAGAAGATTGTTGCGTGTATCCACCAAATGCATCGTCATTGGATCGATCCTTCCTGAGGGGTAGAAGGACAGATCGACCCGACCGGAGCTTTTTATCGTCTGACCGACCACCATATCGGAGATACGAAAGGGGGTCGGGAGGTGTAACGGTGTGGCCCATGTGGGGTGTTCGATCGGCACTTTTTCCTGGTCCCCATCCAGGATCATCAGCCAATAGACTCCTCGGTCAATATCGACGTACAGTCGGAGTGGCTTCTGGGTCACCATGGACAGGTCTTGGATGGATCGTACCGTTCGGACCATCTGCCGCCCGACAGATCCCAGGTTTTCTTCCAGCGAAATGCGAGGCAGCACGATGCCGAGTAACCCGACGAATAGAAATAAGACGATGATGATTTCCAGAATGGTAAACCCACGCGTGGAGCGTACGATGTGAGACGAAAGGTATAAGACGCCGGAGACGCTGAGATAGGCCTCACGGGTTCTTGGCCTTTCGCCCCTCGCCCCGTGCCGCATCATCTATTCCTTGTCCAGATTCCAATTGGTGATATCGGCATTGATGCCTTCGCCGCCCGTTTCGCCATCGGTGCCGAGGGAGATAACATCGTACTCACCTCTCAGACTAGAGGTCTGACCGGGATTCTGAATGGGAGTCTGACTGGGGCTAAAATACTTGTAGGGGTTTCCCCAGGGATCTTCCGGGAGTTTTTGAATATATCCACCGAGTTTCCACTTCTTGGGGACGATTCCCACCGAAGGTTTTTCGACCAGGGCTTTTAGCCCTTGTTCAGTCGTGGGATAGATACCGTTGTCGAGCTTATAGAGCTGCAAAGCGCCTTCGAGATTTCGAATTTGGACTTTTGCCGCAGTGCGCTTCGCATCATCGGTCCGCCCCATGATGCGAGGGACGACCAAAGCCGCGAGGATCGCGAGAATGGCCACCACGACCATGATTTCGATGAACGTGAAACCGGCATCGCCCCTGCAGGCACGGGGAGTGAGGCGCAGGGCAAGGGAGCCTCGGCGTCTGCGTGTGCTGTTCCACAAGGTCCATATGTTCTCAGTCCAGGCTCGTCCACTCATCGAACACCTCCCGTTAGACTCGGTACCCGTCATCTTCCAGTATTCGTTACTCTAGTAGGCTGCGGAAAGACCACTTCAAGGGATAACACTTCAAAAGCTCCCTCGCGTGATACCACAACGGAATATTCCTGAGGAGGCTCAAAAAGTTCGTCAGCAAGGCCGCAGCGAGTGAAGGCCCGAGGCGTACCAGTCAGGGTACGTTGAGGGTCTACACGATGCGAGAACGAAGCTGGCGTGATTTTTCAGCCTCCTGCTAGCGCACCATCTGCCCCATCTCAAAGATGGGGAGCAAGATTGCTACCACGATACAGAACACCAAGACCCCCATGACCAGGATCATAATGGGTTCCAGAAGTGAGGTAAACCGTGTAATAACCCGATCGACTTCTCCATCATAAATATTGCCAATGCGACGGAGCATCTCTTCCATTTCACCGCTGCGTTCACCGACCGCAATCATGTGCGTGACCAGCGCAGGAAATTCACCGCTCCGCTTCAATGGTTCGGCAATCGTTTCTCCTTCCCGTATATTCTGTCTCGCTCCTTCGACGGCATGCTCCAGGACGCGATTGTTCATCACACGCTTCGCGACATCCATGGCATCCAACAATTGCACACCGCTTGCCAGCATGGTGGCCAATGTGCTGGTGAGTCTGGAGATGGAGACCATGCGTGCCACCTCGCCCATCAGCGGCATTTTTAAGAGCCATCGGTCGGCCGTGAGCTGCCCCGCTTCCGTTTTCATTGCCCGGCGTGTCGCCCATACCATCACACCCACCCCACCAAGTATCCACGCCCAATAGTCGGCAAGAAAATGGCTGATGCTCATCAGTACGACGGTCGGCCAGGGGAGGGCCTGCTTCAAGCTCGTAAAAACGGCGGTGATTTTCGGCACCACAAAGGTCATGAGGAAAAACAGCACCGTGACGCCGACGATCAACATCAGGGCCGGATAGAGCACGGCATTCGTGACTTTATGCTTCAGCGCCAGCTGTTTTTCCAGGAATTCCGCAAGGCGGAATAAAATCTGATCCAACGCTCCGCTGGCCTCACCGGCGCGCACCATGTGCACATAAATCTGAGAAAACTCTCGTGGATAGCGCTCAAGGACGGCGCTATAAGATGCCCCTCCACGAATCTCTTCGCGGATATCGGCCATGAGGCTTTTCACGGACTTCTTCTCGGTTTGATCCACCATCACTCCGAGCGCCTCGACCAACGGCAGTCCTGCGACCAGTAACGTCGCTAGTTGCCTGGTCATCATCGCTACGTCTGTCGTACTGAGAGCAGGGGAGCGTCCGATCCCAGGCGTGGTTCGGCCGGATGTGTTGGTGGATGAGGTGGTTGTGGTGGCCAGGCCTTGTTCCACCATATCGGTGGGAAACACGCCGACCTTCCGCAATTTTACGCGAGCAACTTTCGGACTCTCGGCATCGATGATGCCGGTCGCAGCCCCACCGTCGTTTCGATAACCTTTATATTGATAAACGGGCATCGACTAAATCTCAACTTCCTGCTGGGTAATCCGCATTAATTCTTCGGTCGTGGTGATCCCGTGAAACACCTTGTCCGCCCCTTCGTCCTTCAACGTCACCATCCCCTTCGCCGTCGCGGCTTGACGGATCAACCCCGAGTCTGCCTTGTTGCCGATGAGGCGGCGGATCTCATCGTCCAGCACAAGGAGTTCAAAAATACCTGTTCGGCCTCGATAGCCGGTTTGGGAACAGGCAGGACATCCGGCGCCACGATAGAAGGTGGGACGTACCCTCGGGGGAACGATCCCGAGGCGAATCAGTTCTTCATCGTCAGGATGATAGGGCTGCTTGCAGTCCGAACAGACCTGTCGTAACAGTCGTTGGGCTAAGACGGCGACCACCGAGGAGGCGACGAGAAATGGCTCGATGCCCATGTCGATCAATCTGGTGGCGGCGCTTGCGGCATCGTTGGTATGGAGTGTCGAGAAGACGAGGTGCCCTGTGAGCGAGGCATGAATGGCAATTTCAGCAGTTTCACGGTCGCGGATTTCGCCGATCATGATGACATCAGGATCTTGTCTGAGAATAGACCGCAGCCCTGCGGCGAACGTCAGGTTGATTTTCGGATTCACCTGCATCTGGCCCACGCCGAGCAGTTGGTATTCCACGGGATCTTCGACCGTAATAATATTCTTGTCCGGGGCATTAATCTGCGTCAATGCCGCATAGAGTGTCGTCGTCTTCCCGCTCCCTGTCGGTCCGGTCACGAGAATGATGCCGTGCGACAAATGGATCAATTGTTGGATGATCCCCAACCGGTCCTCCGTAAATCCCATCTCCGATAGATTCAGCAGACGGTTCTCTTTCTCCAATAACCGTAGAACGACCCGTTCTCCATGTGAGGTTGGTAGCACTGAGACACGCAGATCGACATCCTTCCCCGCCGTCCTAATCCGAAATCGCCCATCCTGAGGCAATCGTTTCTCTGCGATATTCAGACCCGACATGATCTTCAACCGTGCGATAATACTCGCCTGCAGATGTTTGGGTGGTGTCAGGACCGGATAGAGTACTCCGTCGATGCGGTACCGAACGACGAGACCACGTTCGAACGACTCGAAATGAATATCGCTTGCGCGCTGCCTGACCGCCTGGAAGAGCACAGAGTTAACTAACCGAATAATGGGCGCTTCATCGGTGGCATCGAGGAGATCCTGTGGCTCATCCAATTCATGAGCGATCTGGTCCAAGCTCTCACTCGCCGCGATATCTTCCATCACTTGCTCCGCGCCTGCTGGGCTGGCCGCTTCGTCATAGACCCGATTTAAGCAGGCCAGAAGCGAGAGACTACCGGTCAGCACCGGTTTGATTGGAAGGCCGAGCAAGAGCCGGAGGTCGTCTGAACGCGGCCGTCTCCATGGGATCGGTGGTCGCCACAAGTACCGACCCATTCTCTGTCTTGAGAGGGAGCACGTGATACCGGCGGGCAAAGTGAATCGGAACTTTCCTGACCCATTCATGGTCCACCTGGCTCACATCGAGATGCAAGAGCCAGGGAAGATCAAATTGAATGGCAAGCGCCTGGAGGAGTTGCTCTTCGGTGATCGCTCTGGCCCGGACCAAGATTTCTCCGATGCGTCCGCCTTTGGTCGATTGGAGGTTCATGGCCTCAAGCAGTTTGGCTTCGGACAAGCCGAATTTGTCTTCGAGTATTCCGCCTAACAGCGGTCGACCATTCTGTTCGTCCTGTGCCACTGAACACCAATGAGATGGTTCACTTCTGAGAACGCCAGTCGGTTCGGAGTAAGACCCTAACCGGTGGAAGTTGAAAGAATACTCCTCCAATCCATAGATGACAAGGACGGAGCGATTCCACTGATGGGCCATCCATACCGCTTTCCTTCCAGTCGCGGGTCGGAGTTGGAGTCTCAGTCTCAGACAGCGGGCCCTGTGTAGTCCAAAACAACTGAGATCGAGCCAATCGCTAAACAATCTTAATGGTTCCATTTCTGGAATTGTCGTTGCCGGATGAACTGATCAGGCTGACTGTCCGGTTACCGCGAAATATCTCGTGACTGTATGACCGTCCCTCAAAAAAAGAGGTATGAATTCCTTGTTTAGGCTGGTATATAACTGTGGCGTAAAACTTTGAGGTAATGGCGTCGATGCCGTTACCGCGATCAATGAAAACCCCATCGCTGCTGTCAGGCGGTACTCGTGCCTTTCTCCTGCTGAGTGTGCTTGCCGCAGGCACGAGCCTGATCGTCACGGCTTGCGAGACCAACGGTCTTCAAACAGCAGACAAGACGGACAGATCCACAGTCACCAAGATGAAACGGGGATTTGTTTCGGGTGAAGCCTTGGTGAAGTTCAAACCGTCGGTCTCACAGGAACGTATGGATGCCATTCTGAAAGAATGTGGAACTGAACGGATTGCCGTGATCAAAGGCATGGGCGTTCACCATGTTCGAATTGTGAACAAAGAAGCGGTTGAGAGAGTGGTGACACGATTATCTGCATTCCAGGAAGTTGAATATGCCGAACCAAACCTGCTCTCACACACCGAGCAGTAGATTCACCAAGCGATCCCGCTGGATGCGCATGGGTGCATTTGCCCTGGTGTGTGCGTTCGGCTCGTTGTTGTTGTGGAATGACACCAGCACCGCTGATGCTCTACGGGAGAATAGAGGGTTCAATCGAGTGACCGGCAGCTCGGTGGAGCGGGCACAATATGTACCGGGAGAAGTGATCGTCAAGTTTCTAGATAGCGCCTCGAAGGCCACGGTTGCGGCGGCAGGGGGGCAGATGATCAAGTCCTTTGCCGGAGGCGAGGAGCGGGTACAACGTTTGAGATTGAACAAAGGCGAGAGCGTGGAGGAGGCGCTGGAGCGCTATCGCCATAGTCCCGCCATTGAATATGCCGAGCCGAACTATATTCATCATCTCACCGCTATTCCTAAGGACACGAAGTTCAGCACGCTGTGGGGTCTTCACAATACCGGGCAGACCGGTGGCACGGCAGACGTTGATATCGATGCGCCGGAAGCCTGGGACATCACCACAGGCAGCTCCAACGTGATCATCGCGGTGATCGATAGCGGCATTGCCTATGATCATCCTGATCTGGCTGCCAACATGTGGACAAATCCGGGGGAGATCCCCAATGACGGGATCGATAACGATGGTAATGGATTGGTGGATGATTACCACGGTTATGATTTTCGCTCCGGCGACAGCGATCCGATGGATCCGATCGACCTGACGGCCGACACCACCGGAGGCAATCGCGGCCATGGCACCCATGTCGCGGGCACGATCGGGGCAGTCGGCAACAATAGTTCCGGTGTCACCGGAGTGATGCAAAAGGTCAAATTGATGGCGCTGAAAGCAAGTGGCGTGGATAGTGAGTTGACGAGCGTCGACATCGCTGACGCGATCAAGTATGCGGTTCGTAATGGTGCTCTTGTGATCAATGCCAGTTTTGCCCGTCAAGGGGATTGCAGTCGGTTGGAATATGATGCACTCAGCGAGGCAAATTCAAAGGGTGTGATGGTGCTCGCAGCAGCAGGCAATGACGGCTTGAGCAACGATGACAAACCTGTTTTTCCCGCCGGCTATAGTGTCGAGACCAACGGATGCGGACCGGTGCTTCCGGCGTTGCCGAATGTGATTGCTGTGGCCGCCATTGATCAAACAGGCGTCTTAGCTGGTTTCTCGAACTTCGGTGCCAGCTCGGTGCAGATCGCGGCTCCGGGAGTGAGCATCAACAGCACCAAACCCACCAGTAATACGACCGATCTCTTGCTCCATAACTTCGACTCGAATCCTGGTGGGTTAGGCTATACATTTAGCGGCACGTGGGGATTCACCAATACCTTCTCCTCCAGCCCCTCCACGAGCATGACCGATAGCCCAGCGGGAAAGTATCTGGACAACACATTCTCAGAGGCGACTGGCCCGATCTTCAGCACGGTGGGGCAGCGAGGCTGTCGGCTCGAAAGTCTGTTGCGACTGGCAACACAAGAACACACCAAAAAATGATGGTGATGGAATTCAGACCGACGTCTCCGCGTGATGGCGGTGTTAACTGGTTCTCGTGAACGGCAGTGGCTGGACCGGTTCAACAGAAGGCGCCTTCGTTGGGTATACCATGGCAGAGCTACCGGATCGGAAACCCACTGTCCAGTATCGTTTTGCATTTGTTTCTAACTCCAGCGTTGTCGATGACGGAGTGTATCTGGACGATGTGCGAGCCTATTGTGTGTCCGGCACGCCGAGCGCCGCGAACGACTATCAGTTCTTATCCGGCACATCGATGGCGACGCCGCACGTCACGGGAGTCGTCGGCCTTCTCCTTTCCGTTAACCCGAACTTGACGGTCTCGCAGATTAGAAATGCGATTCTGAACACCGGCGAGGCTTTTCCGCTTCTGAAGGACAAAGTGTCGAGTGGCCGCCGGCTGAATGCGTTCAATGCGCTGAACTCCATCGCCCCGAAATTTACTGTGATGGTCGCCAAGAATGGCACGGGAACTGGAACAGTCACGTCAACCTGCCTGGGATCAATTGCGGGGGTGACTGTAACGAACAATTCCCTGGTGGCACGACCGTGATTTTGACGGCCACACCGAGCGCAGGGTCTGTGTTCACAGGGTGGAGCGGCGGTGGCTGTAGCGGGACCGGTAGCTGTGCCGTGTCGACCACCGCCACCGTCACGGCAACCTTTAATCTTCCGGCGCCTGCTCCCTTCACGGTCACCGTCAATAAGACGGGAGCGGGTGCGGTCACCTCGAACCCAGCTGGAATTACTTGCGGTGGGGACTGTACTGGGACATACCCTGGCGGGACAACAGTGACATTGACTGCCACTGCTGATGCCGGCTCTGTGTTTACCGGGTGGAACGGCGGTAGTTGCGCGGGCGCAGGTGCCTGTGTGGTATCGGCGAGTGCTACTGTGACGGCGACTTTTACCGTGATACCGCCGCAGCCAATCACGGTGACGGTCAATAAGAACGGGACAGGGGCCGGCACGGTCACGTCGACTCCTGCTGGCATCAATTGCGGTGGGGACTGTACCGGGACGTATCCTGGCGGGACGACCGTGACCTTGACGCCTCGATCGACTGCTGGGTCGCTCTTTGCAGGCTGGAGCGGTGGTTGTACAGGAACCGGTAGCTGTCAAGTAACCAGCACGGTGACCGTGACAGCGACGTTTAACGTGTTGCCGCCTCCGGGATCCTTTACGGTGACGATCCTTAAAGGAGGGACTGGCACCGGGAAAGTCGTCTCAGCCCCGACAGGCATCGATTGCGGCGCAATCTGCATTGCGGATTTCTCCAAAATTATTACCGTGACGTTGACCGCGACAGCGGATGGTGGGGCGACCTTCACAGGCTGGAGCGGTGGTGGGTGCACAGGTACAGGCAGCTGTGTCGTCAATACTTCCGCTTCAGTGACGGCGACCTTCGACGCCCCTGCCGGAGCTGACAACTCAGGCACCTCTTCAGCTGGAGGAGGCGGCTGCACGATCGCTCAGGCCGGCACGAACGACGCACTGATGCCGATCATGTTGTTGATGACCATTGGGGCACTGGTCTGGAGAAGTCGGCGTCGATTATAGTCACGTGACGGATACTTCACCACATCACTCATCTGCTGAGGTTCCCTGGGATACCCCGGGGAACCTCGCTGAGATGTGAGTACCACGACCTCCCATATCCTGTCGGTCCTGTGCGAGAGGTGTGGCCTCAAAGCGGCGCCGGCCTTTTATCGCTCTCCGATTTTTCTTTCCGCGCTGGCCATGGGTGCAGTCGTCTGGTTTGTGTTGCCCTTCCTGGTGGTTGTCCAACCCTTGCCGTGGCTGCATATATTCTCACGACCGTTCTTTGTGGCGGTGCTGTGGCAGCCGGCGGTTGAAGAGCTCTTGTTTCGAGGATGTGTGCAAGGATGGTTACTCACTCATGGATGGGGGCGGCAATCGTTCGTCGGAATCAGCCTCGCGAATCTTCTGACGTCGGTAGTATTTTCTGGTGCGCACATGGCGACGCATTCGCTTCCGTGGGCTTTGTCGACCTTGTTTCCCTCGCTGCTGTTTGGGGTTCTGCGTGATCGATTCGGGTCTGTCCTTCCTCCACTCGCACTCCACATCATTTTCAATGCAGGATACTTTCTGCTGACAGGAGGGTTGTCCCTTGCCTGAGCCTGGGAGCCGGTCCGACATTGACCATTCTACTGCGGCGAAAGATCTGCGACCATCTGCGTCGTACTCAGCCCGAAAAAATCCTCAACGTATTCCAGCGAATACGCCTCCGGTTTTTCTAGGCCTGCGGCCTCGCATCTGACAGCATCTCTTTCGCCTCGTCACGAAGGCAATGTCGGACAGGCTCCCTAGGAGATGATCTCGATCAGAGCCCCGAGGGCATTGCCGAGATGGTCGGGGAGAAGATATTGGGGGGCGGTAAGACGCTTAGCGAATTTCAAAGTTCATGGTTGTGCGCTGATTGTTGCGCAAGACGTCGAGCTTCACGGCGCGTTCGTTGCGAAGCTGTTGGAAGAGTGTGAGTATCGTGCTCGGGTCGCGAATATCCACGCCATTGACCTGCTGGAGGATATCCCCGTATTTCAAACCGATTTTCTCATAAAAACTGGACGGTGCAATGTAGTCGAGGCGGAACCCGTTCATCGATCCGTTCACGAGGTTTGGCACGGCTCTCGCCTGTGACAATAGTTTGGGCAGATCGTCCATGGCTTGCTCAACGATTCTTCGATCGAGGACCGTCCGCGTCGGACTCGCCGGTGCTTGAGTTACGGCTGATGCGCCGGGTGCTGGAGTAGCCGGAGGCTTCTCGATCTGCGAAGCGGCGAGTTCAAGGAGCTCTTGTTGATCGCCCTGCCGAACGACCATCCCGTCTCGACGGATTTCACTGATCTCACCGATATCAGGTATGTGGTCGTGCAACCGAAAGAATAGTTGACGCTTGCTCGACAGTTCTTCAACAATGGCCGAGACGCCTTCATGATCTCCCATCACCACCCCTAGCAGCTTGAGCTTTGACGCCAGATTGAGCGGCACGCGAGGCGGCGGCGCAGCGGACCCAGTTGCGCTCGCACTAACAGGATCAGGAGGAAGGGGAAAGAGTCCACTCTTTTGAATAGATTCAATCATTGCAGATGCAGAAGTCTTTGCCTCACCTTCCCGATCCGACACTGGTGAGGGGCGCACCGATCCGCTCGGAACAGACAAGGCCTCTGCTATCACGGCGTTGATGATGTGGGCCACCAGAAAGGCGCCGCACAGGATATAGGCGAATATGATGCCCCGACGTATCGTCATAGCCTTCAAGACCAACCGCCGATCACCCGTCACATGGACTAGGGCATTCTAATGCGCGGAGAAGGTTCTGTGCAAGAATAAGCCGTGATCCATGATTCGATCGGAAGAGTGCAGCTTGTAGACAACATTGTGTGAGCAAGGCATAATTCGTCCATGTTATCCCGCTACAACCGAGGAGTATGCTTGTGAAAAAAGCATTGATCAGTGGTATTACAGGGCAGGATGGATCGTACTTGGCTGAATTTCTTCTCGGGAAGGGCTATGAGGTCTACGGCATTATTCGACGATCGAGCTCGTTCAATACGGCACGGATCGATCCCATTTATGAAGACCCGCATGTTCCGCATCGACGGCTCCATTTGGTCTATGGAGACCTCAACGACGCAAGCTCGCTGAACCGCATTATCCGAACGATCCAGCCGGATGAGATTTACAACCTGGGCGCACAAAGTCATGTGCGTGTGAGTTTTGATATCCCTGAGTATACCGGCGAAATTACCGGGCTTGGAACGATCCGCCTTCTGGAAGCCATTCGCGAGTCAGGGTTGAAGCCGAAGTTTTACCAAGCATCGTCCAGCGAAATGTTCGGCAAGGTGCAGGACGTCCCTCAGCGCGAAACAACACCATTCTATCCTCGCAGTCCCTATGGGGCAGCCAAGGTCTATTCCTACTGGGTGACGGTGAATTATCGGGAGGCCTACGGCCTCTTTGCCTGTAACGGCATTTTATTCAACCATGAATCGCCTCGGCGCGGCGAGACGTTTGTGACGCGCAAGATCACGAAAGCCGCAGCCCGCATCAAGTTGGGTATTCAGCAAGATCTATTTCTGGGAAATCTTGATGCCAAGCGCGATTGGGGTTTCGCCGGCGACTACATCGAAGCCATGTGGATGATGTTGCAGGTGAAGACCGCTGACGATTATGTTATCGCGACTGGCGAAACACACACCGTCAAGGAAATGCTCGAGCTGGCGTTTGACCGTCTGCAATTAGATTGGAAGAAACATGTCAAGATCGATCAAACGTACTTTCGTCCGACCGAGGTGGACCTTCTTATCGGCGATGCAAGCAAGGCGAAGAAAGAGCTTGGCTGGATGCCAAAAGTAGGTTTCCATGAGTTGATCGCGATGATGGTGGATGCTGATCTGGCTGCAGAAACAGAAAAATTAGATGGGACTCGGAAGCGAGGCTAAGGCTAAGGTTGGAGGCTAAAGGCCAGGTTGAGAACGTGAAGGATAAGAAAATGCGACATATTGCTTCCGAGCTTGGCCTTAACCTCGACCTCAACCTTCCCCTCGACCTGACCCTACCGCTGTGGTTGAGGTTATAAGGGTGTTTAGCTCTTTTGAGGATATGCCCGTTTGGCAAAAAGCAATGGAGTTGGCACAGAAGGTGTTTTCATTAACCGAGGATTTGCCGAGAAAGGAAGATTACGGGTTGACTTCGCAGGTGAGAAGATCTGCCCTCTCGGTTCCCGGGAATCTTGCCGAAGGATTTGGTCGTCAGCATACAAAGGACAAGTTAAATTTCTATTACGCTTCTCGCGGATCACTGGCTGAAACGAAGAATCACCTCATCTATGGACAGAAGGTGGAATATTTCAAACAGAATGAATGCCTTCTTGCCATGAAACTGACCGACGAAATCTGGAAAGAACTCAACGCATTGATTCGTTCACTTCGCAAGACTACTCAACCTTAATCTCAACCTTGGCCTTCATTATGTCATCCTTCTGGTCCAATAAACGCGTCGTCGTCACGGGCGGAGCAGGATTTTTGGGATCGTTTGTGGTCGAACAGCTTCGCGCCAAAGGCTGCCGCGATATCGTCGTGCCTCGCAGTCAAGATTACGATCTTGTGCGCATGGATGCGGTGGAGCAACTCTATAGCGATCATGCACCCGATATGGTCATCCATCTTGCGGCTCGGGTTGGAGGGATTGGCGCGAACCAAGCCAACCCAGGAAAGTTTTTCTATGACAATCTCATGATGGGTACACAGCTTATAGAAGTTGGACGCCAACGGGGGCTGAAGAAATTTGTGGCATTGGGTACCATCTGCGCCTACCCCAAGTTTACGGCAATTCCATTTAAAGAAGACGACATCTGGGATGGTTATCCCGAAGAGACGAATGCACCCTATGGTCTTGCCAAAAAGATGATGCTGGTTCAGTCGCAAGCCTATCGTGAGCAATATGGGTTCAATTCAATTGTGTTATTCCCGGTGAACCTCTACGGCCCTCGCGATAACTTCGACCTGGCAACGTCTCACGTCATTCCCGCTTTAATACGCAAATGTGTGGCAGCCAAAGAAGCAGGCCACGCCGCACTCACATTATGGGGAGATGGATCTCCGACCAGAGAGTTCTTGTATGTGGAGGACGCAGCGGAAGGTATTCTCCGTGCAGCTGAACAGTATGACGGAAATTTACCCGTCAATCTGGGGACAGGGGAAGAGGTCACGATTCGCAATCTTGCTACCATGATCGCCGCGGAGGCTGGTTTTACTGGACAGATTGATTGGGATACCGCCAAGCCCAACGGGCAGCCGAGACGGTGCCTGGATGTCAGTCGAGCCAAAGAACTATTTGGCTTTCAAGCGAAACATGCACTCCGGGACGGACTCAAGAAGACGATGCAGTGGTTTCTTGCCAATCGCCACAATCTTCGAGAAGTCCCTGACCGGCCCGGGTAAAACTGGTCCAGGATGAATGTGAGACTGGACCGCAACCAGGGAGGTCGCATCATGCCGAAGAAACGGTACACCCCCGAAGAGATCATTCAACAGCTGCGAACCGTGGAGCTGGAAACCGGCAAAGGTCTTGCCGTACTCGACGCCTGTCGGAAGCTCGGCATCACCGAGCACACCCACCGACCGCTGGAAGAAGGAATACGGCGGGCTACGGGTCGATCAAGCCAAGCGGCTGAAGGGGGTCGAGCAGGAAAATCTGCGTCTCAAGCGGATTGTCGCCGACCAAGCGCGGGATCTCTGATCCTGAAGGAGGTCGCTTCGGGAAACTTCTGAGCCCGGCCCGCCGGCGCGAGGCGGTGGGGCATGCCGTGCCCGTGCTCCACGTCTCGGAACGCCGGGCGTGTCGGGCGATCGGCCAAGTCCGGGCCTCCTATCGGTACCGGCCCCAGCGAGACCCGAGTCAGAAGCGGCTGCGCGAGCGGATTCTTGCCCTCGCGAAGGAGTATGGGCGCTATGGGTACCGCACGGTGACAGGGATGCTCCAGCGCGAAGGCTGGGAGGTGGGGAAAGATCGCGTGTATCCCATCTGGCGGCACGAAGGCCTGACGGTGCCGCAGAAGCAGCCGAAGCGTGCTCAACTGTGGCGCACCGATGGGTCGTGCCTCCGGCTCAGGCCTGAGCGGCCCAATCATGTGTGGTCCTATGACTTTGTGGCGGCTTGGACGCAGGATGGCCGGCCCGTTCGGATTCTCAATATTCTCAGGAGTACACCCGCGAGTGTCTGGCTTCCGTCGTGGCCCGACGGATCCGCTCGCACGACGTGCGGTTGATCCTGACGGATCTGTTCCTCAGTCGTGGGATCCCGACCCATATTCGATCGGATAATGGGCCGAGTTCATCGCACAACAACTACGGTCCTGGTTGACGCGGATGGGAACCGGCCCCTGTACATCGAGCCGGGGTCACCCTGGGAGAATGGCTACGGCGAATCGTTCAACGGGACGATGCGTGATCAGCGGCTCAATGGGGAACTGTTCGCCACGCTGAAAGAGGCCCAACCCATCATCGAACGCTGGCGGATTCACGACAACACGGTCAGGCCACATAGCAGCCTCGGGGGACAGCCACCCGCTCCCGAAACCTTCCGGCTTGCGAGCTGAAGGCTAACATGGTAGGTGGGACAAAAACTCCCGGCTGGTCAAATGGCACACGGGAAACTACGTGTGATCGGTCCTGGTTCGGTCACGTCATCGAGAGTTTCAACCAGCTTATTGGCAGTCGCAAGTAGCGAACTCGCGGTCCCTGTCTATTCCCCGAAGCCTTATCCTTCCTGCACAGTTAGGAAAGAGACGACGCCCGTTGCTCTAGAGCGTTGAATGCCCGCATCACTCCTGTCAGTGGCTCCCATCCCATGATGGCGAGAGAATCGTTAACATAGGCTGGAGACCTCATTCCGTTCAACACACAAGTAACGCCTGGTGTGCTGGTCAGCACCCACAAGGCCTTGCGTGATAGCGATTCTTTGCGCCTGGATTCCGGCAATAGTGGATTGAGGATTGCCGACACCGATGCAGTCCTGGCACGACTCTGTTCTGTGGCCTCTCTCCGAAGCCCTCTCAGCAGGGTGAGCAGTTGCGGCAGGTAGCGATCGCGCCAGGCTTCCCACTGCTCGGCGGCCGCTCCAGTCAGATTTCTGGACAGCGCCTGCATCACTTGATTCACATGCGGCGCAATCATTTGGTGCTCGATCTGTTCCCAATGTTCCAGTCCATGGATTTGAGGCCGCACTCGTGTCAACTCTACGGCCCAGGTGAAGAAGTCGGCCGGGGCCATCCCTTGGCCGCTATGTTGCAAGGCAGGGGCGATGGCGATGCGATACTCGTCTTCAAGGGCCGAGACTGTCCGGCATTGTTGATCGAAATCTACCGGGTCGCCGTCGATTGGAAAATCTGCTAATCGAAGGACGCCGCTCTTTTTCGTCGGCATGGCATTCAGAGGGCGATTCACAAGCATGGCGACCCCTTCTCGTTGCGCCACTTCCAATACAGTTTCCTGCTGATCGATTCCGGCATTGGGCGTCACCAACGCGCCTGCCTCATAGAGATTCATGGGGCATTGCAGCACGGCAAAGTGATGGCGGCCTTTGCCTTGTGCCGCGGCGGCAGCTCGCGCGGCGTCGCACAAGCGAGAGAGAGACGTGGCCTCGGCATCCGATGCATGTGCGGTGACCGTATTCGACGACACGCCGTAGTAGCGAATTCGTCCAGCCGCTACTTGCGATTCGAGAAACGCGAAGGCCTGCTCAATTCGTCGATAGAAGCTCTCGCGTACCATCGTGAGGTCTCCGCCATCGTGGTGCGCAGCTTCAGAGAGATAGTATTCCGGATTGTGCAGCAAGCAGACATCAAGGGTGGCCAGTCCTAGCCGATCGAGTGACAGTGTGAGCTGGTCGTTCAGAAAATCCGGATGCATACAATGCCAGATGCCCTCGCCATACTTGACCATGTCAGGGTAGGGGCGCCCAGCCCGTTCCCGGGCCTCCGCCTGTTTGAAGTTGTCGCCTTGCACATAGCCGATCTTCGACACGACGATCACCTCTTCACGAGTCAATTCACCGCTCTTGATCAACTCGCAGAAGACGGAGCCGACGAGTCGTTCACTGTCGCCGTCCATATAATTTGTCGAGGTGTCGATCAGGTTTACGCCTTCGCGTAGGGCCTTCTTGAGTGCCTCTCGATGTTCCGGCTCTCTTGTATCAACCCGATAGGTCCCGAATCCCAGTCGCGATGTTGTGAGCCCGCTGTTGCCGAACTGCCCATACCCATGCTCCATGTGGCTGCTATGGCGTGATTGACTCACCATGCGCGCCGCATACCTGGCCGTCCCTTCGGGGCTCGCGGATCCAGGGAGTGCGGTTCCTTGTAAGAGCGTCTGTTGGCTCGCCTGCTTCGATCGTTGTGACGTCGGCGACAGTGCCTCCATGACTTCCTGTGGATCAGTGAGAGGACGTCTGGCAGGAAAAATTTCGACAGATGTAGAGAGCCGCTTTCCCCTGTACCAAGTCTTTGCCGGCAAGCAGAGGATGACTAGTGGGCTCTGCCCATTCCATCGCTGGAGGCTATCACACGATTGGGCAAGAACACCTTGCGCGCAGCGAGGTGAAGCGCTTCGAGCGCAGGATCGTGAGGCATTCCGACAAAAGCCAGTTCAACGGGCCCCTCGGCTAACAGATCGACTACGGCAAGGCTCTTGGCAAAGGCCCTCGGATAGCGAGCGATCTGGCGGCCATAGGCGCGAATTCCGCCGATCGCTGCTTCACGTAGGTCTTGTCGATCGTAATGGAAGGAGAGTCTGGCAAGGGCCGAGACTGCTACGGCGTTCCCACTGGGCGTGGCGCCGTCGGCTCCCTCCCGCGCTCGGATGATCAGGGTTTCGTGCGTCTTCGCGGTGGTGTAGAAGCCCCCGTGACCCTCATCTCGGAACGACTGAACCATCCGCTCTCCCAATTGAAGTGCGGTTGTGAGATATCGTTCTTGCCCACAGGCTTCATACAGGTCGATCAATCCTTCTGCGAGATAGGCATAATCCTCCAAGACCCCATCAAGATGGGCCCGTCCCTGCCGAGAGGTACGGAGCAGTGTCCCTTCGGCAGTCCGGTGTACGGATAGAAGAAAGTCAGCGGCCTTCATCGCTCCGTCAATATAGCGGCCGATTCCTAACACACGGCCCGCTTCGGCCATTG
Organism: uncultured Nitrospiraceae bacterium; assembly: GCA_963748375.1. GTDB lineage: Bacteria > Nitrospirota > Nitrospiria > Nitrospirales > Nitrospiraceae > Palsa-1315. The sequence continues at coordinate 46,750 of CAVVIR010000008.1, read as the reverse complement.
TCGAAATCATCATGCCGTTCCAGGCTGTGATGATTTTGTCGTCGAGTCCCGGCGGAACTCGTTGTTGTCGGGCTCGATAGAGGAGCGGACGGACACGTTGAATCGTCTCGTCCAGTTCATCGACGGTGAGGTTTAATTCCTTTACCACGGCTTCGATAGGGCGCAGCCGATTCGGAATACTCCGATGCTCCCAATTTCCCTGGTCGGTAATATCGTAGCACAGGCAGAATCGGCGGGTATCTTCGGTGTTCTGCAGCACGGCCTGAACTTCTGCCGGCGTCCAGACGAAGAATTTTCCTTCGACCCCTTCTGAGTCTGCATCCGTCGCGGAATAAAATCCTCCGGCCGGGTCCGTCATTTCACGGAGAATATAATCGAGCACGTCCATGGTGATCTGACGATAGGAAGTCTGCTTCGTGACCTGATAGGCCTCTAAGTAGGTCATGCCTAGGAGCGCGTTATCGTAGAGCATCTTTTCGAAATGAGGAACCAGCCAGCGCTCGTCGGTGGAGTATCGCGCGAACCCGCCACCGATATGATCGTAGATCCCCCCGGCCGCCATCGCATCGAGCGTGCGGGTGACCATCTGCAAGGTTCGGCTCTCTCCAGTGCGACGGTAACAACGGAGGAGCAACGAGAGTCCGGCGGACGGGGGAAATTTCGGCGCACTGCCGAACCCGCCGTGGCGGTCATCGAAATTCTCGCGGAACTGGATGACGGCCTCATCGAGCACAGAGGCGCTGACTGAAACGGGAGACACCGCGCGTGAGTTCGTGTTGTAACCGTTCAGTCAATTGACGCGCTTGGCTTGTGAGCCCGGCGGAATCTGTTCCCCAGGCTTCGGAAATTTTCTTGAGCAGGCTGGGGAATCCGGGACGTCCCCACCGATCGTCAGGGGGAAAGTATGTGCCGGCAAAGAACGGCTCCTGGTCAGGAGTCAGAAACACCGTCATCGGCCATCCACCTTGACCATGATTGAGGGTCACGGTGGCCTGCATATAGATCTCGTCAAGATCTGGCCGTTCTTCCCGATCGACTTTGATACAGATAAAATCCCGGTTCATGAGTGACGCAATGGCTTCGTTCTCAAACGACTCTCGCTCCATGACATGACACCAGTGGCATGCGGAGTAACCGATTGAGAGGAGGATGGGGCGGTTCTGTGCTTTTGCCGCCTGCAACGCTTCCGGCCCCCAGGGATACCAGTCAACCGGATTCGCGGCATGCTGGAGGAGATAGGGGCTGGTTTCGTGGATGAGCCGATTAGGTTTTGCTGTGCCTGCTGGAGTATGCATGACTCACGGTAACATCGAGGCCGGAGAGGGGTCAATGAGCGAAGACAGGAAGAGGCCTGTGATCGTCAAATCACAGGCCTCTTCAGAATCGGTACGTGCGGTGTATCTGACCAGATAAGCGGGTTCCGCTGCGCTTACTTACCGCCCTTCTTCTCGTCCTTTTTCTCATCGCCAAACGTATCGATATAGCCGCCCTTCTTCTCATCCTTCTTTTTTTCCTCACCGTATACGACGACGTAGCCGCCCTTCTTCTCGTCCTTTTTCTCCTTGCCGTCACCGGCGAAGGCGGGAGCGCTGAACGTCACGGCTACTGCTACGGCCATCATTGCCATCAACATACTCTTCATAATATATAACCCCCTTTAAATTGTAGTGTTGGTTGGCATTAGCCCATTGCCGGAACACAAACAGACAACGCGATACGCTAGCGAAAATAGCGCCTGGCTGTCAACCGTTCATTCTTCGTCCTTCCTCGAATCGTATTGAAACGCAGTTTCAGATCTGTTCTTAGGCCAGCGGTATGATAGTCTTAGACCAGATAAAGGATCCGCACATGATCGACAGTGAACCCTACTCCAATTACCGCTTGACCGTTCGGCTTGAACTGGCCAACAGACCGGGCATGTTTGCCAAGGTGGCCGCCGTCTTGGCTGAGGAAGGCGCCAACTTAGGCGCGGTCGATATCGTCTCTGCAACGGGCGAGCGAATGGTGCCAGACGTGACGATTGACGTCCAGAGTGAAGCGCATGGAGAGAAGGTGCTTGCCCGGGTCAGGGCGCTGCCGGATGTGAAGGTTCTCTCGGCGTCCGACCGGATTTTCCTTTTGCATCTCGGTGGAAAGATTCAAGTCCAAAGCAAGTTCCCCATTACAACACGAAACGTGCTGTCGATGGTCTATACGCCGGGAGTCGGTCGGGTATCCCAAGCGATCGCGAAGGATAAGACCAACGCCTATGCCTTTACGGGAAAAGGCAACACGGTTGCCGTGGTGACCGACGGGTCTGCGGTGCTGGGCCTCGGCAATCTTGGTCCAGAAGCCGCCTTACCTGTGATGGAAGGCAAAGCCATGCTGTTCAAAGAGCTAGCAGGGATTGATGCATGGCCGATCTGCCTCAATACGCAAGACCCTGACGAAATTGTTCGCACGGTTCAGGCTATTGCTCCGGGCTTCGGCGCCATCAACTTGGAGGATATCGGCTCACCGCGCTGTTTCGAAATTGAACGCCGCTTAAAGACCGCTCTGGATATCCCGGTCATGCATGACGATCAGCATGGTACGGCTGTGGTCATTCTTGCTGCCTTAACGAATGCGCTGACTGTGACCGGGAAACGGATGGAGGAGATTCGTGTGGTCGTCAATGGACTCGGCGCCGCTGGAACCGCTTGCTGCAGGATATTGCTGGCCGCAGGCCTCTCGCATCTCGTCGGATGTGAGGCGAAAGGTATTGTCTTACGGGGAGATGGTCAGCAGTTGTGGGCCTGCCGGACGGATCTTACTTCCTGCATGACACCAGATCATCCTCAAGGGACGCTTCGAGACGCGCTCAAGGGCGCCGATGTCTTTATCGGATTATCCATCGGGAATATCCTCACGGCTGAAGATCTGGATCTGATGGCGACGGATCGCATTGTGTTTGCCATGGCGAATCCAGACCCTGAAGTTCCTCGTGAATTGGCAGCCTCCCACTGTCGTATTTTCGCGACCGGCCGTTCAGACTATCCGAACCAAATCAACAACGCGCTGGCCTTCCCCGGTATTTTCCGAGGCGCGCTGGACGTGCAGGCGAGCGACATCAACGAAGCGATGAAACTGGCAGCGGCCAAGGCTCTCGCTGAGACCATTCCTCCTGCGGCGCTCAGTGAGGACTACATCATCCCGAGCGTGTTCGACAAGCAAGTGGTCCCGCGAGTAGCAAAAGCTGTCGCGGCAGCCGCGCGTGAAACAGGCGTGGCCCGACGACGCACCAAGCTCAGTGACGACTTTGCGTCACGCTGACTATCCAACCCATTAAAATCCTGGCTATTTCTACTCCCCTTCTGGCATACAACCAGCCTGTGCTACAATGCGCGCCCGAACCTGGATTATCTCTAAAAGGTCCGGGCTAGAGGAGAGAGTCTGGTTCAGATGGCATTTTCACAGAGCAAATTTATCAGATTTCAGAATGGGATGAAGCGGCGCATCGATTCGTTGCGCCCAAAAGCTGAGGAGAGCCTGGATCTCGCCGTCGACACCATGATGCAGGAGCGGGTCGACAGTTTCTTTCGGGTTGAAGAGGGGCTGGAGGAAGTCATCAAGTCGCTGGCCCAGATTGAAGAAGAAATTCGGGAGATTCGCGATCTTTCCGGTGCGATGCGCTTGGAGTCTCGGCTTGAATTTGTCGAGGACCGCTGGGACGATTTCGACAGCGAGATACGAGAGCGCCCCCGCCGCCGGCGCAAGAAAATCAGTCTGGCCGATATGTTGAAAGCTGCTGGTGGGGGAGGCGGCGACCTGTCACAAGGGTCGAGCGGCATCAATAATGCGATGGATGCCTACGCAGCCATGGGCATGGAATTCGGCAGCTCGCTCGCCGACGTCACCGCGTCATTTCGTCACAAGGCCAAGCAACTCCATCCCGATTCGAATAATGGCGATCGCAGCGCCGAGCCGGAATTGCGCCGCATGTTGGAAGCCTATCAGTTTTTGAAGGAATATTTGAGCCTCAGCAATGTCGAACCTCCACGGTCACCAGACGCCACCTATCGCCCGACAGAGTGAAACACACATGACACTTCATGCACCTCCGCCGTATGTGACGGACCAATCTGCGCTTGAATCACTCTGCCACACATTGCGCCAGAGTCCGCGTCTGGCGTTGGATACAGAATTCGTCGGGGAAGACACCTTCATTCCACGGCTCGAACTGATCCAGGTTGCCACTGCTACCACGGCAGCGGTCATCGACTTTCCTGCCGTGCAAGCCAACGGATCGCTCGATGTCTTCTGGGAACTCATTTGCGACACCAAGATTGAGAAAGTCTTCCATGCCGGGCGGCAAGATCTCGATCTGTTTGCCCTCCATGCCGGGCAGATCCCGAAACCATTTTTCGATACGCAGATTGCCGCTGCTATGGTCGGGTATGGCGCCCAGGTTGCCTACGCGAACTTGGTCCAGCGACTTCACGGCACGAAGCTGGCGAAAGCCCATACCTTTACCAATTGGAGTGCGCGGCCACTCTCGGATGACCAAATTGCATACGCCTTGGAAGATGTCGAGTTTCTTCTATCGATCCATACGCATTTACAGGATCGCCTGAAGACACTTGGCCGTTCGGAGTGGGTGAACGAGGAATTTGCACGACTCGAATCGGTGGTGGGAGAAAAAAGTCGAGAGCCGCAGGAACGGTATCAACGAATTCGGGGGTGGGATACGCTCAAGCCCAAAGGGGCTGCGGTACTTCGAGAATTGGCTGTCTGGCGAGAAACGGAAGCTCGTCGGCGGAACGTGCCGCGTGGACGTGTGATGCGAGATGAGGTGTTGCTTCAACTCGCACGCCACCCTCCCAAATCGGTCAACGACCTCCGTGGTCTCCGCGGCGTCCATTCTTCCGAGGTCGATCGACAGGGCGGACAGCTCTTGGCCGCCATCACATCGGCACTGGCGCTCCCGCCGTCGGCATGGCCGGACGTTCCTTCCGAACGAAAGCCGGACCCTGAGTCGACCGGTATCGTTGAGCTTCTGCAAGCTGTGTTGAAGGCCCGTGCAGCAGAGGAGGGGATTGCCCCGACTATGCTCGCCACCAGCGCCGATCTACAAACGCTCGTGGATGCGAAGCAGAACCGAACAACCCTGAATGTACCCATCCTTCATGGCTGGCGGCGACAATTGGCTGGTGATGTACTGTTACAAGTATTAGATGGGGCAGTCACCGTCAGCGTAGACAAGACGTCCGGTGCTCTGCGGATGAACGCAGGAAGTTCTTAGATTTTTCAAAGCTAACGAGCCAGCTCCTGCAGGCCAGGCCTGCTCAATCCGGGATGTAGAGCTGGCTAGCAGACTGTTTAAAAAGGCCATCCAGCAAGGCCTCTCCAATTCTCTCTACCTCTCTATAGGGGAGTGTCCGAGGCTGCCCTTTACTGCGCGCATCGAACGAGCACAGTTTCATCGTGCGCGTTCTGCGAGCAAGAAGGGCACCTGGCCGCCCCCCTTGCTGGTGGCTTTTTTCAACAGCCTGCTACAGCAGTTCTTTTATGGACTCCGCCGGTCTCGCCAACATCGCCTTCTCGCCCTTCTCGACAATTGGACGCTGGATGAGATCAGGATTGGCTACGAGCAGGTCGAGCCATTGGTCGTCGGAAAGAGTCTTTTTCGCCAAACCGAGCTCCTTATAGATGTCTTCTTTCGCTCTGACGATATCCTTCGGCGATAGCCCTGCTTTCTTCAAAAGGCCTTTGAGCTGCGCCTTGGTGAAGGGCTTCTCATAGTAATTGACCGCCTTGAATGGTTTGCCGCTCTCTTGTAGCAACTGAACTGCCTGACGGCAGGTGCTACAAGTTGGTTTCTGATAAATTATTACCTCGGCCATGGTCGAACTCCTTGTGTGGGCAGGATGCTGAAAAGGTCCGCCAGCATCGTTCTCGGCTCATCGAAATCCTCAACGTACCCCACTCGGAGAACAAGCTGTCCTGGCAGCTTGGGGTGGGCGGGTGAGAAACGGTACGCCTCCGGTTTCGACTCGCTTGCGGCCTTGCTGGACGGCCATTTTGAGCATCCTGAGGTTATTCCAGTCTCAACACCGTGTGGAAGATTCCTCAGGGATAATGGTGTATTAAACGAGTTTTTCAACAGGCTGGCAAGCGTCTCGCTCCTTGACGCCATTTTTCTCCCTGTGATACATGGGTCTCATTCGACTGGTATAAATGCCCATGATGCCAACGCCTATCTTCGGAACCAGCTCCACCGGTCAATTTTCTTGCGCCACGGATACCCAGCACACCCTGCGAGACCTCCGCACAAAGCGTAAGGGACAACCGGTGTGTGTCCTCGGGCATGTCTTGGCTCGAAAAGGGCAAGAAGGCACCTTCGAGGTCTTTAACGAGCGTTTGGCCATCGTCAAATTTTCCGACGGCGCCGCGATCGGATATGATCCACTCGAATTGCTCTTACCTACCGACATCGACGACAAGGGAGTCGCCTACTTCGAAATTCGCCCTTGCAGGCAGTGCGAACAACTCTTTCCCTTAACTGCCGAAGAGTGTGAAGCTCCAAAAGAACCGACCATCTGTCCTGAATGCCGCTCTGCCTAACAGGATGCTGAAACAGCCCGTCAGCGGTGCTCGGCTCATCGAAACCAACGTACCCCAAGGGTACGCCTCGGTTCCATGCGCCGGTGAGCCTTGCTGAACGACCTGTTTGAGCATCCTGCGCGATACTTGCGAACCTCTCGCTTACTTAACTGAGAACCCTAGCACCCAGAACTCAGACTTTTTCACCCCCTGCTAGTCGACCAACGGTGCGATCTCCATGGCTTTCTTAATCAAACAATCTCCAGCATAAGATTGCAAGGACATCGGCAACATGCCGGCATCGATCACATGTACCGTGACAATCTGAAATCCTTCAGCGACTTTGTACCCTTCCATTTTCATGGCATGGCAAATTTCAAGCTTTTTCCAAATAAGATTGTTCAGAATCGTCTCTGACGCCAGCAGCTTCATATCTGACACGACGTCATTCACCGAGACCTTCGCCGACACCCGCGCTTTATCTTTGGGTGCCTCGCTCACGACGGCAAATACTGGGGTCTCGCCGTCCGCTTGGACGAAGGAGGCCGTCCACAACGGGATCAGGCTGAACAGGAAGGACAAGCAAAATGTCAACGCAGATCTCCACGGTCTGTTCAAGTCCTCACTGTGAAGCCTGGAACGAGACATCCAATGAAGGCCAGCGACAGCACTGGTGTCGAGTGTTCTCCCTCCACACTTTCCCACAAGGTCAGTATGCCAACCGATACGGGGTCAATTCAAGATCCTGTCACACCGTTCATGATAGACTGTCTTCACGCGTCATATATTTTTCCATCTGAGGGGGCAGGATTATGCCACATGATTTTATGCCGGGGCTCGCTGGGGTTCCCGCAGCCAAATCTGCAATCAGCGATGTGGATGGACAGCGTGGCGTGCTGGAATACCGCGGTATCCGCGTCGAAGACCTCTGTCAGAGGTCTTCCTATCTTGAGACCGCCTATTTATTGCTGTTCGGACATCTTCCCACTCAACCGCAATTCGCGCGGTGGAATGAGGATATCGTCCATCACCGACGGATCAAGTTCAGGATTGTCGATTTATTGAAATGCCTTCCGGAGCAAGGGCACCCCATGGACGCCTTGCAGGCTGCGGTCGCCGCGTTAGGGATGTTTTATCCAGGCCGGAATGTTCAGGATGTCGACAATAACTATTGGTCTGCCGTCCGTCTCGTGGCAAAACTGCCGACAATCGTCGCGGCCTGGGCTCGCCTGCGGCATGGGAATGAGTGTATCCCACCGCGCGACGATCTTGGGTTTTCTGAAAACTTTCTCTACATGTTGACTGATACGGAGCCGCTTCCCTTGTGGGCCAGTATTTTCGACGACTGTCTGATTCTCCATGCCGAGCATACGATGAATGCCTCGACATTCACCGGTATGGTTACCGCTTCGACATTGGCCGATCCCTATACAGTCGTCGCCTCCTCAATCGGGGCGCTAAAAGGTCCACTGCATGGCGGAGCCAATGAAGAAGTGGTGCAGATGCTGAAGGAGATCGGTGAGCCAGGGCGGGTTCGATCGTATCTTGAAGGTCAGGTCGGTGCGAAAAAGAGGCTGATGGGCTTCGGTCACCGGGTGTACAAGGTCAAAGATCCTCGTGCGACGATTTTACAAGGTCTGTGTGAGCAGCTCTTCAAGCAAAGTGGCAGTTCGCCGTTGTATGAAGTGGCTGTAGAGGTCGAGCGAATCGCAGCCGAATTATTGATGGGAAAGGGGATTTATCCCAACGTCGATTTCTACTCCGGGATCGTCTACGACAAGATGGGCATCGAGACCGATTTGTTCACACCATTATTCGCAATGGCTCGGGTATCGGGATGGTTGGCTCACTGGCTTGAACAGCTTCGCGAGAATAAATTGTTCCGTCCGGACCAGATTTATTCCGGTGAGCATGGGCGAGCGTATGTGCCTATCGAGCAACGTTAGCAGGATGCTGAAAAATTCCGCCAGCTTCGTTCTCGCATCGTTCAGATCCTCAACGTACCCCAGAGGGTACGCTTCCGGTCTTCACTCGCTGCGGCCTTGCTGGACGGCCTTTTTGAGCATCCTGCACCGGTACTCTTCGCATGCCAAATCCAGCATCATGATTGTTGTGCCTAGACTGTAACCTGCAAAATTTCCCTGGGCCGCCTCTATAATCGCCAGGCCCCCTTGACTATGCGCTTGCTAGAATTATCTCTCTCTTTAGACGGACAATACAGCGCGCGCTGCGAATAGGTATTCTAAACAGTGAATAAGGCCAAGAAGGAGGTCTGCAATGACACTCGTACGGTGGAATCCATCTCGTGAACTCGAAGAGATGTCGGATCGGTTAAATCGGATGTTTAACCGTCAAGCTCTGCCTCAGGCAAACGCGAAGGAGACGATGGTCGTCGCCGACTGGGTGCCATCCGTGGACGTCAGCGAAACGGACGGGGAGTACCAGATCAAGGCAGAGATTCCCGATGTGAAGAAAGAAGATGTCAAGGTCACGTTGGAAGACGGTGTCCTGACGATTCAGGGCGAGCGTAAGCATGAGAAGGAAGAGAAGGGCAAGAAGTACCATCGGGTAGAACGCTCCTATGGCAGCTTTGCTCGGAGCTTCACATTGCCCGACCTTGTCGATGAAGAGAAGGTGAAGGCGGAGTTCAAGGATGGTGTGCTGAATCTCCAACTGCCTAAGTCCGAGAAGGCAAAACCGAAAGCGATTGAAGTGAAAGTCGGTTAGTTCATCAACCTTCCGTTCTACACAGGGGCCCGCTCCGGCGGGCCTCTTCTTTTTTCAGGCTTCTTGCGCAATGACACCGGAACTCATAACAATGCCATCCCGCCGTCCTCTTATGCCGGTCTGCGCGCGGCGTTTATCAGAACGCCTGCCCGAGCACCACACCCATTCACCAGGAGTTTGACGCATGAAGATGCGACCCCTCAAGACAGCCCATCCGCGGTTCCCCGTCATCCGCTGGGAAATCTTGAGCTTGAAAAGATTCCCGAGCCCTGTATTTTTCCGACCGTTCCCGCCCTCATCGATTCCGAGTGCCTCAGCGGAGCAACCAGCAGGCCGGAGATGAGGACGTTGCTGGCGTTCCAGGCCTAAAATGGCTAGACTAAGGGCAGGAGGCGAGTGATGAGTATCCACGAGCTGCTCCAGTCCAAGCGGAAGAAAATCCTTCAGATCGCTGCACGTCACGGTGCGCACAAGGTGCGCGTATTTGGATCGGTGGCGAGAGGCACGGCACGGCGAGGAAGCGACATAGATTTCTTAGTCGAGATGGAGGAAGGCCGAGTCTTCTCGACCATGCCGCCTTGGTTCGCGATTTGGAACGCTTGCTCAAACGCCCGGTCGATGTGGCCTCAGAACGCGGACTCCGCCAGCCGCTTCGGAAAGAAGTCCTGAGAGACGCGATCGCCTTATGAGGGATGATTGCGGACGGTTACAAGACATTTAGAAAAGACTACGCGTTAGTACCCCTTTATTTGCTTTGCCTCCCCGTACAGATCCTTACGTCGTAACATAGCAATGCATCGGACACTACTCTCTCTGAGCACGACCATCCCTGTCAAACTGTCCAAGAGGTCCAACTCTGCTATTAATAAAAGTCGACTGCGTGCCCTGTATACAAGGCACCAAATCAGTTGCAGAAAGAACTGAACCATCGTGTTCTTAGAACAGTTCTGTTACATTCTTCTACATAAGCGAGAGCGAAACCCATGTCTAAAAAAGCCATATTCAAAAAAAAAAAAAAACTGTCTAGCTCACTATAATAGAACAGCGCAGCGGTGGATGCGCAAAAAGACAGATCTGTGCATATAAGTAGGGTATAGGACAGTTTCTCTCGGCTGATTAAGAAAAGATTCAAAAATATCTTTGCTCTAAGTCCCCATGGAAATCAATCCAACTACAAAAAAACGTACTACCTGACAATAAAAATACTCCCTATTGCACATGTTTACCTATCGCAAAAAATGTGATCGCACTCTATATACAGTCCCTGCCTGTACCTCAAAGAAAATTGTCAAATCCGCTGCCATCACAAAATATTCCAGAAAAAAAAAAAAAAAAAAAAAAAAATTATCGCCTCTAATTGAGAAAAAAAAAGGATAGCACTAGTCATCCCGATCGCAACAGTCTTTTGCCCCCGCGCGTCGATTAATACAGCCCGTATATTCGAATTCGGTACGTCGATGTTATTCACCCTTAGCCAAAGATCGATCCACCGAGGAGTGGCGCCTCTTACCTTACCAACTTGCGGACCTGCGATGATAAGGTACATGCCTGACTGTTTAATGATGATATCGCCTTTGTTGAAATCTATCGTATGGACTTTTCCACCAGCATCTGCTTGCGCGTCGAATATATACCTCAACAGGTTTCAAGGTCGTAATTCTTTGAGTCTTATTGGATGAAAATTGACCGAATGCCTTTCTGTAATCACGACCGCTTTGATTTCGCTCGTTATCATCACGTTGTGCCATTTAGCGTTTCACCTCCTCTTCCAGATCAGGTTCAGCATCAATCGATAGAAGTTCCATATGGTTCTTCAATGATATCTTTGAACGTGCGAGTCTCACGGGAATAGGTTTGAAGCAGCTCGATCAAATAATTCACCTTCATTTTGCACACATCATATTTTGGGAATTCCATCGTGCCGTCCGCTTGTTGCTCTACAGATATTTCGCCAAGATAGTTACATACCCCATCCAATCTATTCACCATGTCAGGGTCGAGCACATCATTCGCGGCAGTGAGGAGGCTTCTCACCGATTGCAACACACTGCCCAACTTTGCTTCATCTCTCCTGAGCTCAGAAGCTTCACAGACTGCATCCACAGTGGTTTCTCATCATCTTTTTATCCCACGGTTAAGTTATAGTGCGCGATCGATCGTTTCGTGACGCTCATCGTGAAAAGCGTGAGTTGAAAGAGTTGCTTCAGCTGCTTGGCCGCATAATCCATTCGTTTATTCCTCAGTGTTTCCTGAGATGCGATTATTTGGTCTAATCGTTTCTGGTTACGTTTTGACAAATAGTGAAAGAGTAGCGCCAAGAGAACTCCTATAACTATATCTACAATCAGGAAAAGAGTCGGCGAGAGATCGCACTGTCTGTTGTAGTCAAATCGTCCACAAGTAGGATCATCAGGGCCAGAACCGAACACGAGATAGGGAACGAACGTCCCTGATACAAATCCTGCAAAAATAATCGCTGCGATAATGTTGGGCTTCTTACACCACTCCAAGATAGGCATGGGCATGAGTGTGTGAACTGCCATGATCTATTCCCGAGCATTGAAGGCGAATTTCGGGAACAGTATTCTTTATTTATTTGGAAAGCAACCATCGAAGCGGGCGGCGCAGTTGCCAGCGGCACTCATGCTCATGCATGAAAATGTGGTCGTGATAGGTGTGAGGTGCAAGAAACAAATCGGAGTGAGGTGGGGTATTAGAGCAGGTTTTCCGACTGAGCCCTCAAAAAAAGATTATCGCGGTAGGGATGGCCCTTGCTGGTCACCCCTCGCACAGATCCGTACGTGCGGAACTACCGCATACGGCTCTTACCTTGGATGATGACGACCATCCCACATGTCTTAGACGTGCCGTCGTCTCGTACGCCCAGTCGTCCGTGCGACTGGAGTCTCGGCTCTGTGTCCGGTCCAGTAGCAACTGCTTGACGTTCTCCTTGGTCAGTCCCCTTCCCTCCACGACTCCGCAGTCGGCGGTACCGCTATCTTTGTTCGCCCGCTTCTCCGGTACTATGGAGCTGTCTGACTCCCCGGAAACGTGCATGTCGGCATTACGGCATCGCGCCTTCTCCGACCGATCCGCTTCCATGAAGCCGGATGTTTCCGGGGTCTCCCGGCTTCCGCGAGGAAAGTTTCCAACCGTGCTCGTGGTCTTAGACTCCGTGGGGGTGACATCGGACTCGCCATTGACGTTCGACATCACTTTTGCCTTCCCCTTGTCAGGACAAGGTCGGCCACCACAAAAGAATGTTTTCGGAGCTCAATACACAGCCCGGTTGTACCTCTGTGAACGCTTCGCCTTGGCGGTTGCCCGACAAAACGCATCACTCGAGGCCGAGGCGACTGGCTAAGTCTTACCTCGTGCGACTCTTTCATTCGCTACTTTCCTCCGGCTTGTGCCGCGCACCCCGACCCCTTTGTTTTGCTCTAATGAAGAATCACGCGATTTTTCTGAGAATTGTCCGTCATGAGACCTGTCACTCACTAGGAACGTGAATTGCGTATTGATGGCTTATGTGTTCACGAACCGTAGTGGCGTGTTATACGGATAGAAATTGGCAGATCCTGCTCTTATGCGGATCGGCCTAAACATCGTTAGCCAGTCATGACTAAGCGTCGCCACCCAGGATGAAATAGGGGCGATCCAACGAATTTAGGTACTGAGCGAGCTATTACAGAGCAGGACACGTTCCTCGGTAAAGGAGGAGTGGAGTCATGTCGAACAGAGCACCTCGATCTTCCCCTTCATAAGAGGACATTTCACAGGTCGTTTTCCACTTGAAACGCCAAAGATCACTCATGAAAGAGGTGAAGCTGAGATTCGCCTGGAGGCAGAGATGCGGGGCAAACACGAGCAACGGTGAGGAGACTTCGGTATTTGCCAGGGAGGTCTGGGCTCGAGCAGCGCATCCAATAGTGAGCCGACTTCCATCGACGATGGCATGTCACGTGCGCGGCTCCCGTGCAAATGGTCTAACTTCCAACCAAGGGAAAGGAAACTGAAGATGAAAACTACTTTGAGGGCAATGTTGATCACGGCCACGCTTCTGGCCTCGGCTAGCGGTTCCTTTGCGGGCATCGTTCCTGCAAGCCTCGAGCAACGAGGAGCAGCTCGCGACGGACACCAAACCGAACGTCGTCAGGATGATGATGGACACAGGCGCAGGCATCACCAATAGGACCGGTGTCGCTACAATCCATATCGACGGGGTGTACTTCTTGATGGCGGCAGCCCAGGTCGGCGGAAAAGCTGCGGGTTCGGTACGACTCTGGATCAGGGTTAACGGCAAGAATGTAGTCAATTCCAACACCGAGCAGGTGATTCCCGACGCGTCCTTCACCGCCGTTCTGGTATCCCAAGGCGTGCAGATGTTGAAGGATGGCGACACGGTCGAAGTGGTCTACTCCGGGTCGGCGCCTGGCCTCGGTTTGATCGTGAAAAAGCCGGAAGGTGAACCCGTGGTGCCGAGCATCATTTTTTCGGCATTCAAGGTCAATTGACCACGGCCACAACGAAGAGGGTTGTGACCGGAGTGCGGCGGCCTTGGCCGGCCGCACTCCGGGTCGGGTGGTAGAGACGCAGAATAAGGGGTGAGGGTGGGAGACTACAAAGAATGCCGAATTGCCACAGGCTGTGCAATGAGGCCTGACCCCATCGCGTTGGTTCATTGTTACTGCTGTTGCTGAAAGCGTTCGCCTTCAACGGCGATTCCCTGCGAGTCTGTTGTCGGGATGGCTCGTGTTATGCTTTAGACAACCCTGAAAAAATACGATGATGTCCGTTTACATATTCTGTTGAAGAGGAGTAATGATGAAACCGTCTGCACACTGGTTGATGTGTAGTGTGATGCAGGTGTGCAGTTCCGCATCATCCCATCTAATCACTTCTGAACCAAGGAGGAGGTGTAGATGGTAGAGTTTAGTTCACCGGATTACAACGGCCCGTCGAGTTAAGGGCGAGGCTCCTCGTTAGTCATATTCTAGTCGGTTCTTCATCGGCTGTCGCCTTCCCGCGTAAGGGAAATACAAACCGATGAGCCATTGTGAAGAACCATGATCGGCGAGAGAAAGACAAGCGTCTGGGATCGTATCGCATCTTCCCTGACGAGTCGCCTTTGAGCCCAATCCTCACACGGATCTTCAGGGTCAGCACATATGAGATATATGTCGGCGTCCTAAGCGCCACACACGGGCGACCTCCCACATACGTGCAGGGTCGCCCGCGCTGTTTCCTTCTTATTGGTGAGAATGTCGGTGGATGCAGTATCAGGTGGGCGTAGCCTCAGATAGTGACCGTTCCAATCACATCCGCAGCGAGGGAGATTTCCTTGGAGAACCAAGCCGAAGATCAGCCGGTCCTCAACCATATTCAGCGTCTTGTCGCAGAGGAACACCGATTACACGAGCAAAGGGCGCACCCCAAAGCTGATCGTAAGCGGCTCGTGCAAGTCCAGGTCGAACTGGATCAGTGCTGGGACCTTTTGCGCCAGCGACGTGCCCTTCGCGACGTCGGGCTTGATCCGGACGAAGCGGAAGTTCGCCCGCCGCAGGTCGTCGAGAATTATGAGCAGTAAGAATTGGTCGTCAGCGAGCGGACGATAGCCAGTGTGTGCCGCTCCTCGCGTGCGGTTGCCTCACCAGAGTCGCAGGCCCAGGTTACATTGGTGTCCCGATATCATGCCCACCTTGCGCCCACGCGGCCGATCTCGAAACATTCCGGAAAAATAGCCTATCTTTTTATTGTTTCTCAGCTGTCTTGAGGAAGCTTTGTGTGAGGGAAAGCTGGGGAAAGAGCTGGCCTGCCACGCGTTGCAAAATGTTGGACGCAAGACCTGAACCTCAGCCTTCTCATTCTCATTAAATGTGTTATTACAAGACTTGAATCCAATTGGTGCTTGGAGAATGTTTAATGTTGAGTGATCAATGTTGAATGGTTGGGATCAACGGCGATCGCACGATGGCGAGGAAAGCACGAAACCATCGAGCAAGGGAGGTTCTCGGACAAGTCTTCACATAGTGCACTTGAAAAGACTATCGCGGTAGGGACGGTCATTGCTGACCGCCCCCCGCACAGATCCGTACGTGCGGCACTACCGCATACGGCTCTTACCTTGGATGATGACGACCACCCCGCACGTCGAAGACGTGCCGCTGCTCGTACGCCCAGTCGTCCGCGCGACCTGGAGACCCGGCGCTGTGTCCGGTCCAGTAGCAACTGCTCGACGTTCTCCTTGGTCAGCCCCCTTCCCTCCACCGACTCCGCCGACAGCGAACCGCTGTCTTTGTTCGCCTGCTTCTGCGGTACTATGGAGCTGTCTGACTCCCCGGAAACGTACATGTCGGCATTGTGGCCTCGCGCCTTCTCCGACCGATCCGCTTCCATGGAAGAGGCGGATGTCACCGGGGTCTCTCGGCTTCCGTGAGAAAAGTGTCCAACCGTGCCTGTGGTCTTAGACTCCGTGGGGGTCACGCCGGACTCGCCTTTGATGCTCGACATGACTATTGCCTTCCCCTTGTCAGGACAAGGTCGGCCACCGCAGAAGGATGTTTTCGGAGCTCCATACACAGCCCGGCTGTACCTCTGTGAACGCTTCGACAGGTCGGTTGCCCAACACACCGCATCACTCGAGGCCAAGGCGACTGGCTAGGTCTTACCTTGTGCGACTCTTGCATTCGCGACTCTCCTCCGGCTTCGCGCCGACGCACCCCGACCCCTTTGTTTTTTCCTATATTAATAGAGGGTTACGGGACAATCGCTTTAGAGTAGTTTTTGAGGAGAGCATCGACGGAAAGTTGATGGTTCTCCAAGAAGGCTTGAACCTGTTGTTCCGACAGATCCTTAAAGTTCATGCCCGAAAATTCGCCGAAGAATGCACGAGCGCTCTTAGTAAATTTCGCAAGCTCGTTTTCTCTCGCATGACTTCAATGTCAGAGTCTGAAAATCCTGCACCCTTTCCAGTTTTGTTAGTAGGAATGATAATGATCTTCTTCGCTTTCGACCCTGAGTAATTCTTTGCAAACCAAGCACAGGTTACTCATCTGTCCCGTCTCAGATTTGTAAATTTCTGCTCTGTTCCGGTCCATTTCGCTTTTGCACTCAACTAAGAGAAACTCACCCTCCCGTAAGACCCACAAGTTATCTGGGCCTTCCTTCCACTCTTTGTCGGGTCGTTGACAGGTAAACCCTAACGCCTTTCCAAGCTCATCGAACGCTTGCTCGAATCGATCAGCACTGACTCCAAATTTCAAGCGCCCTGTGAGGTCGTCAACTGCGATGATAAGCTCTTCGTAGTTATCAAAAGAAGATATCCATTTAATGATATTCGCAATACGCTTTTGACTAACAATGATTTGGTCAATCTGCATGCCTTCACGTGGTCTCATAAGGAATCAGTTTTTACTATAGGCCGCTAGTTGCAGTTTGTTAGATTCTGTGTGGCTAATATAGTGTCTGTAGCGAGCCATTTCCTGAAGATACCAACCTTTTTCTGAGTTGTCGGTTATATATTGGTCGATCAACTGTTGGAGAATGCCTATGGCCGCAGGTGCTTTGCTCTCCTGAAACTTGCTCTCCGCCGCGAGTTCCAATTCGAATATCTCCAGCACTTTTCCTTCATGGCTTCCAGGTTTTATATTCTCCATTTTCTCCAGATAGAATGCTTTCCCGATCGGGATCACGTTTAAGGCATTGGTTGACCAAGCCGATCAAGGTCGCCACGGCTTTAGTGCTGATTGCTTCCTCTTTGGCCATTTCTGCAATTTGAAATCCAATTGTCATCTACATTTGAGTTTGAGAAGACAGATTCTAGCGCGATGTCTTGCTTTTAACAGTCCGAACAAGCTCAGGGCCTGTCAGTACAATTAGAGCGTAGTCCTTTTCCCCTCGTACGCTCCAGCCAGCCCTTGCTCAATAGTGCGAGCAGTGCGAATAGCTGTCACCTCGCTGCATGATCTGCAGTTTTCCGCGTATCGATCAATTAAGCCTATCCATATATGGTTTTCCATCAATTATAAGGATTCTGCATACCTCGTCTCGCAATTTTATGCCGTCATAGCGGTTAGCAATGGTCAGTGTTTGCTCGACGTCACCAGTCCGAAGTTTGTCTATCTCCTGATCGATTGTCTCCTTTGTTGCGACCCTAGCTCCATAAGCTGACCAATCCTTTGTGTTTTTGAAGCTTCGAACAGAGCGCGACGGTACCGAATCGACGGTCTTTGTGAGGCTTTCCGAATAGGCTCACGATTGAAGGACGATCTAATGCCGAGTTGATCAATGCTGGAATCAGTATCATTTTTTCGCCAGACCAGACGCTCTTTTTCATAAATGAGCGGATTCTAATGATCGTGTCGGGCGATAACCTGAGCCCCCTTACTAAAAACGAATCATCTGTTACCGTAGCCGACATGAATATGCGAGCTTCTAGCGTTGTAGTATGATCCGAAGATCTCCAGGGGAGGGAGGTAGGGAGCAATTTCCAGTGACTCTCCTGAAACCACGCATTGGCAATTGCTCAGGGTGTTCTTTGATTAGCGGCCAAACGAATTTGATCTCGTTTTCTGTTACATTGTTTCGAAAGTGTTTTCACGACTTTTCTGTTTGCTTGTCCTGCCATTCCCAATATGGGATAGGCAATATGGCACTGTGACTACCACTGCAGATATCGGCGTATGTGCCAGCGCCTTGGTAAGCTTGACTTCTTCGTTTGAAATAGACTAAGCATAGATGTGTATGCCGGATGTGATTGGGGGAGCCTAATACGAGAAGCAATCACGAATTGAGTCGATGCAGGCATGGCAATCGTCCATGAGCACGGTCGATACAGGGATTGAATGAGGCCCCATCTTGAATTTTGTTATGCCATTAAAAAGTTTATGCACCTCGAGTTCTAACTCCAAGTGCAACACTTCCGGCCCTGATGGGCTAAGGTGTTGCCATGTCCACAAGATCCTATCGACACATGAGTGCTGAAGACCGTGAGACCTTGAGCCTGGGCCTGGGCCACGGCCATTCGTTGCGGATGATGGCGAGGGTCTTGGGGCGGGCCCCCAGCACCGTGAGCCGCGAGCACATCCGCAATACAGTGGGGGGACCCTATCGTGCCTGCACGGCGCACACCCTCGCGGCGGCCCGAGCCTGTCAGCCACGGCGACCCCGCAAACTCCTGGATCCCTGGCTGTGGCAGTATGTGCGGACGCATCTGGCCGAGGGCTGCTCGCCCAAGCAGATTGCCGGACGTCTCCGACGCGCGTATCCTGACGACATGGAAAAACACCTCTCGGCAGAAACCATCTATGTGGGGCTCTATGTGCTGCCCCGTGGCACGCTGCGGAGCGCACTGCTGGCCGCGTTGCGTCAGGCGCGCAAGGCGCGCCGACCTCGGTCGCGAGGCACCGACCGACGCGGCCAGATCCCCAACATGACGCCGATTGCCGAGCGCCCCACCGAGGTGGCCCCCCGCACCGTGCCGGGCCACTGGGAAGGCGACCTCATCGAAGGGGCTCGCAATGGGTCGGCCGTCGGCACCCTGGTGGAGCGGACGACGCGCCTGGTCATCTTGGCACGGATGGACGGGACGGATGCGAGGAGTGCCCGCGAGGGCTTCGCCAAAAAACTCCGGCACGTGCCCGCGCTGCTGCGCAAAACCTTGACCTACGATCGCGGAAAAGAGATGGCCGAGCACGCGCGCTTGGCGGAGCGGCTCAACATCCGAGTGTTCTTTGCCGATCCGTACAGCCCCTGGCAGCGCGGCACCAACAAGAACACCAACGGGTTGCTGCGCCAGTACTTGCCGAAGGGCACTGACTTGTCGGGGTACACGCAACACGAGTTGAACGCCATCGCCCATCGCTTGAATACGCGCCCACGAAAATGCCTGAACTTTGCCACGCCCCTGGAAGTCTATGCACAACTGCGCCATCATTCACCCGTTGCACTTGGAACTTGAAACCGCCCACTGAAGTTATCAAGATTGATTCACCGTCCAGGAATTCTTCAGGGAGATCCTTCTCCGCAGTGCAATAAGGTACACCGAACTGTTGGGCTTGAGCGCAAGTCTGATTCACCAGGAATTTATTCGCACATAGAAAAAGAGCAGGTTCACCATTCTCATTAATCTTAGATTGAAGCATTAGAAGGCCGATCAATGTTTTACCCTGGCCTGTATGTAGTTTTACAATCAAGTCGCGATTGTTTCGGAGTTTCGCATGCCAGGTCTTTAATACGAACTCCTCAGCTTTTCGCAGCTCACCTTTATCGCTAGCTCGATCAAGAGTCTCCTATATCTCCACAGGGTTGAGTTGCTTCTCAGTAGCCTTTTTGGTAAGCCGTTTTTTGAAATCGACCATCGCAATGAACTCCTTCGTTGTCTTATCCTTTGCGAGCTTGCTCGCTTTACTCGCTCTTTTCAAGTATGGGCGGATAGATCGGAGGTGTGCTTACTCGTATGTGAGTTTTCAATATTTGTGCATTCTCTGTTGGGCAGAGCGGTCTGGCGGGTTCTCAACGTGCGCGCAGCTTTCTTCACCCGTCTACCCCTCCGATTGTTTCATAATCGATTTCCCGGAAACGTGTCAGTAGCTCGTGCGAGGGGCTTCAGACTCCACAACTTTCCAGAGGGAGTAGGCCGTTGATCTTCACTGCGCACGTCCAACGAGGGCCTTCTGCGGCCGCGCGTTGCGCGAGCACAGGAGGCTTTCCGAGCCTTACACCTCTCCCAGCTGCACTCGCCGAACGAGCACATTTCTATCAATGCTCCCTCCAAGCTTGCTCGTTTCTCTCTCTTGGAAGGGCACCCATGTTGGTCTAAGTGCGCCCGTCGGACGAGGCCCTTCTGAGGGCGCGCGTTCCGGGAGCACAGGACCAACGTGGGTGTCATTTTTTTCTCCGCGGCACTCGCCGAACGAGCATCTCCTCATTCTTCTCGTCTCTCTCAGGAGGAGTGGCCAGGTTGCCCTTGACTGCGCGCATCGGACGAGCACATTCTTATCGTGCGCGTTCTGCGAGCAAGAAGGGCACCTGGCCGCTCCTCCTTTTCCTATTGCTGAATCGCCGAGAGCCGCCACTTCCCTTCTTGGATTCGCATGAAGGTCCAGGCTTCGCCGGATTCAGTCGGTATCTCTTCGCTGCCTTCGACGAGATAGCCTGGTTCTCCATGCTGCTTCGTCAGAGACAGGTTGTAGTCACGGGCGCTCCAGCGAAGCCCTGCCGTCACGTACTGCCTTGCCTGTTCGGTCCAGACCTCCAGGATCTCCGCACGGAGGAGCACCACATCCTCGACATGGTTCCAGATGTCCTGACTGCGGTTGTCGGCCAGGGCGGCGCTGAAATAATTCAGCATCTCCGGCGTGACGAGCTGCCGCAACTCGGTCAGATCCTGGTTGCTCCAGGCTTTTTGAACATCGATCAGGAGTTGTTGAAAGTCTGCCTTGTCGGCGGAGGTCACACTATCCTCCGATAATTTCTGTCTGGTCGCGGCGGACGGCTTTGTCGGCAGATTGTCGTTGGATGGGTCGCGGCCTGTGATTCCGGAAAAATCAGGGAGGGATGGTCGTTGTATTTTCAGGAAATAAAAAACTGTCAGAGCTGCTACGAGCAGGAGGATCAGTAGGATTCCGGCGGAGCTGAGGTCTTGGGTGCTGTTGTTGGTTTCAGGAGCAGGCGCATCGGCATCGGTGGTCTGCGCGTTGCTGGTCGACGCCTCCAAGAGTATCTCACCAAGCAATAATCCTGCGACTCCAGTTGCGAGACTAGTCGGTAGGGAAGCTCTTTGCGATGTACGTATTGTTGTGTTCAAGACAAGCTCTCAGTCATTGGTCTCGCGGGCGCGCTATGCGGCTGCCGGTAACATATCCTAACCGTATGGTCCTTTGAAGATGAAAGATTTGAGGGGAGCCGCGGGGTGTTCGATGTTCGCTTGGGGATGGAAAGCATGGACGGAGATTGTCAGGGGACTGCGCAACGTGTCGGGGAGGTTCTTCAATGCGCCTGACTATCGTGAGGGAACGGTCCGGCCTTCTGCTGAGACTTGGAGATTGGCGTAGCTGGTACGGGGCGGTGTGGGAGCGAGTAAGTGCATTGATTATTTTCTTGATGTATATACTTTAAGTAATTGAAAATAATAGGTTATTTTGCCACAGATTTTTGCGCTTCGAGGATGGCAAGCTCCTCCGGTATGAGATAACGTCTCGGTCCCAAAATCGCCGTACCGATGCGCACAATGGTCGCGCCTTCGGCGATGGCGATATCCATGTCTTCCGACATGCCCATGGAGAGCGTGTCGAGTTCGTACCCATCTTTCTTGAGTCGATCATATAGTTCCCAGAGCATGTGGAACTGGCTGCGCTGTAAAGCCGTGGCAGTCGTGAGTTCAGGGACGGCCATCAACCCGCGCAGTTTCAAGCGGGGGAGGCGCACGACATGGGCTGCCAGCTGGGCTAGCTCTTCAGGCGCGACACCACTTTTACTCGCTTCTCCGCTCACGTTCACTTGCAGGCAGATTTGCAAGGGCGGCAATGATTCAGGCCGGTCTTTCGCCAACCGATCGGCAATTTTAATCCGGTCCACACTGTGCACCCAGACAAAATTCTCCGTGATGCGTTTGGTCTTATTGCTTTGAATCGGGCCGATGAAATGCCACTCGATCGGCAAATCGGTCAGGGCCGGCATTTTGGCCAGGGCTTCCTGCAGATAGTTCTCCCCGAAAATCTTTTGCCCTGCGTGCCAGGCTTCCCTCACTCGCTCCGGCGGCTGGGTCTTACTCGCGACTAATAGCGTGATTTCATCCGGTGATCGGCCGGCGGATTGTGCGGCTTTGGCAATGCGGTCTTTGACCGCTTGCAGGCGTGATGCGACGGTTGTGGTCTGTTCCATTAGCGGTATAGGTGCTCGCGTGTGAGGGGCATCGTGTTGTTCAATCCCTTCGTGAAGAGGACGTGATAGAGCCGCATGTCCCCATAGCGAAAGTTGGCCACACAGCCATTGAGGAACATTCGCCACATACGAACGAAGGAGGCATCGTACATCGCCTCGACCTTTTTGGCCTGAACCTCGAACCGTGCGCTCCACTCCTCAACCGTTCGTGCGTAGTGCAGGCGGAGATTTTCGATGTCCGTCGGAATGAGTTTCGCTTCGCACATGGTCCGCACGATTTCGTCGAGCGTAGGAATGTATCCACCAGGGAAGATATATTTCAATGTCCAGGGATCGCCAGGTACCGGTAGCTCTTGTCCGATGGTGTGGAGCAACCCGATGCCGCCGGGATTCAAGATCGACTTCACCTTCTCCATAAATGTCGGAATGAACTGTTTCCCCACATGTTCAAACATGCCGACTGAAACGAATTTGTCGAACGTGCCTTCAATCTTCCGGTAATCCTCAAACACGATCGAAATCTCTTTCGACAGGCCCTGACGCTTCACGAGATCGACCGCATATTCGACTTGCTCTTTGGACAAAGTGCAGCCGACGCCGCGCACACCGTAATGTTTCGCGGCATAGATCAGCATGCCGCCCCAGCCGCAGCCGATGTCGATCAATGTTTCGCCGGCCTTCAGATGAAGCTTCCGGCAAATGTGTTCGTATTTCTGCTGTTGCGCTTGCTCGAGCGTGTCGTTCTCATAGCGGAAGTAGGCACAGGAATAGGCCATGCTCTCATCGAGCCACAGCTTATAGAAGTCGTTCCCGCGATCGTAGTGATGGGCGACGTGCTTCGTCGAACGTGAGAGCGTGTTGAGCGATGCCTGACGCAGGTGTTTAATGGCGAGCTTGGCTTTCAACCCGATAGGCAGATTGAGGAATGCGGCGTCCGCTCCGAAGCGGAGCAGTTGTGTGAAATCGCCCTCGACCTGAATACCTCCTGCCATATACTCTTCGCCGAAGCCCAAGGACCCGCTTTCGAGCACATGTTCTGCCGCCTGCTTTGTGGTCATGGTGAGAATGAACTGGGGTTCACCGATGCCGTACGATTTTTTGACCCCATCCCAAAACTGCACCTGAAACGACACGTCCTGCGCATGATCGCTCAGCGCATCGAAGAGTTGCTCGAATGTTTTTCGCATGATCTTCTTCTTCCGGGTGATAGGACTTGCGTTTGAGGGACGGTCTGAGCACCCTCAAGAGGCCCTGCCAGGTGCCTGTGATAAGCTCTTTCTCCGGTCCTTGTCAAGATCCTTATGCGGTGGGGACAAGCGGAGTCAGCCACATGAGTCAAGAATGCTTTTGCGGGAATTGAGAGGGTTTTTAGGTGAGACGCAAGGGTAGAGATGTCGGCCGGGAGCCATTCCATGAGTCTCTCGCGTGTCCTTCACACTGGTGTGCATACGATTTTTCAATGAACGACATACTGACGGAGGAGCAGGTCGTGGTGAAGATGCGAGACGAACGAAGCTGATCATCTCACGCGGGAGGGGGTTGTTTTTTATCGAAGAATAGCCGACAATGCGATCCGGTCATTGCTCGATACATACAGCGGTCAACCTATTCAATAACAACACAAAGAGGCGGAACGATGAAATTAAAACATATGTTGTGGCTAGCAGCTATATTGATAATCCCTGCCAACGTCTGGGCCTACGGCGAAGGTGTCGGGAGCGGTAGTGGTACGGGGATGTGTAAAAAGGTGGGTTTTTCTGAGTTCTCACCAATCAGCAATGCAGAGGTGGCGCCACAATCTGCATTTTCATTTTATGCGTCAGAATCAACCTTTCCCAAAAGCATCAAGGTGACGATAAAAGGTCAGTCCATACCGCTCACCGTGGTTGAAAAGCAAAGTGGATATAAGGTGTCTGGAAAACTTCCTGACGGCCTCAGAGGCGCCTTCGCAAAAATTAATATTGAAGCGAGAGGCATCGCTCAATGCGAAGTCACCGACGGATGGTTGGTAAAAGTCACGGAGTAGTTCTGGCAACCGATTGATGTGACGATTCGACCCTGCCAGGAGTGAATCATCCTAGGGGTAGAGTCTTTTCTTCGAAGCAGTTGGGGGGAGCAGCTGATGCTGGTCCCCCCTTTAGTTTCTAGCAGTTTGCTGAAAAACTCACTTTTTGCGCGGCAAGGTCCACTGGTCATAGGTAGGTTGATCATGCCGGGTCACCGGCAGGATGCTCAAAAAGGCTGTCCAGCAAGGCCGCAGCGAGTGAAGGACCGGAGGAGGTACCCACCGCACTTCGTGGGGCCGTTCGCCCGTACAATGGAGTCTGGCGAACGGATAAACCCCTCCAGCACTTCAGCCTCGAGAATCTCAATCGGTACGTTGAGGATTTGAACGATGCGAGAACGCCGCTGGCGGACTTTTTCAGCATCCTGCTAGAAGGCTTTTCAAATCGCTTCTTCGCTGAGCTAAGAAGCATGACCTTCTAGACCCCGCCACCAAAAGCCACTCACGAGACTGCTCAACGTAGTCGTGGACGATTGTTCCCCAATGCAACCAGGGCCGGTCTCAACCGTCGTGGTTGAAACCGGCCCTGATCTTGTTCACGTACTACTCGTATTTCGAGCGATCGGTGTACTTAATAGCGCCGGTGATCCGCTATGAGCGGATCACCGGTATCGGTCTCTTTTACTGAGGAAAGGATTTTGGCTCTGTAGCCTGCTGCCACCCTTCGCCGTTCAGGGTGCGAAGAAACGCCAGGAGGTCAGTCTTTTCTTGCTCCGTCAGTTCAAGTGGGAGGATCAAGGGATCCTGGTGAGGATTCTTGACGCCACCTTTGTTGTAGAAATTCACCACTTCTTCAAGCGTTTTGAAACGGCCGTCATGCATATAGGGTGCGCTACGTGAGATCTCGCGCAAGGTCGGAGTTTTAAATGCGCCGAGTTCATCGGTATTCTTAGATCACCATGTAACGGCCTAGATCGACTTTGTTGTCGTCCCAGCCGATGCCGAGATTATGAAATTTTTCGTCAGTGAAGTTGAACCCGGAGTGGCACTTTGTGCAGCGAGCCTTATCCCGGAACAGAGTGAGGCCTCGTTGAGCGCTTTCCGGAATAGCTCCCGCTTCGCCTCCCTGATCGAACCGGTCTGCCGGGCTGTTACCGGAAAGGACGGTCCGCTGGAAGGTGGCAATGGCCTTACCCACGTTGCCGATCGTGATCTCCTCGCCGAAGACGTCCATGAAGAGTTTATTGTAGCCGGGGATTTTCTTCATCTTCCCAACCATGTTAGCGTGGCTGGAAAATCCATGCTCGATCGGGTTTGTAAAGGGTCCGATCGATTGGGCTTCTAGCGTATCGGCCCGGCCGTCCCAAAATTGCGCGCTGCTGAACACCCGGTTGAATGATGCTGGAGCGCTGCGACCACCCTTTTGGCCTCGGATGCCTGTGGAGACCGGCATGCCGTCCGTAAACGCGAATTTTGCCATGTGGCAATTCGCACATGCGATCGTGTTGTCCGCCGACAGCCGCTTGTCAAAAAATAGCGCTCGGCCCAATTCGACCTTCTCTACCGTCATCGGATTGTCGGCAGGAATGACGACGGCGCTCGCTTCTAGACCGAAAGGAATCTTGAGCTTGTATTCGGTTGCTGTCGCAACCCAAGGCGACAGTATCGCTACTGAGCTGATTGCCAAAGCGCTGAGAACGCTCTTGCGCAATAGAGATGAACCTCCGAGCACTGGCTGTCGGAGTTCGGTATTCGGTACGGCTGGCTTCATTGTGGCTCCTTTTGTGTGGGTTGTCATAACGTCTGATCTTTGCCGTTCTTTGAGTCGCTTCTGGTGGTTAGCTGCAACGGACCAAAGGATTTGAGCCGTTCACCTGAGGTGTGATGATTCATGGCGCGAATCCTAGCGGTCATGCTCTTTCTTTTCAAGTTGTATTTTACCGCTATCCCGAATTTTTAACCAGGTTCCCTGCGAGGCAGCCGGCGCCAAGCAGGGATGGGCTCCTGGGCCTGACCCGGGTGACCACTGCCGATGGTGCTTCTTCTGTGAGGGCTTTTGTGTCAGAAGTCAGGTTGGGTGCGCCGGAGTATGATGCCATTCCATCATAAATAGCCGGAGAACATAGATATCATGTTTTACACGAGATATATAGCGTATTTATCTAAATATTAACATAAATACGTAATATATTCAAACTATAAATCAAGGGGGAGACCTTATAGAATTCGTCTAGCGGACTGGAAGGATGTCATCTTCTAGAAACACGCGCCTGTTCAATCAGTGCTGCGAGCTCAGGAGGAATCGGCATGCTCTTGAATGACGTGACGTTTGTCCCGCCTGTATTTCCCTGAGGAACCAGACCGAAAGCCGTGCCTATGGAAGCGCCGACAATGCGCAGCAGTTGACCGAGACTCTCCCGAACATTACGTTGACGAATACCCCAGAGGAACATGTGGCAGTGCACACGAACATGCTCAACCGTGGATGTTTGCCCAAGTATGTGGGCACGTTCCAGGTGTGAGAAGGCGACGTCCGGTTGGCCTCGTGCCTCGGCTTGATAGGCAGCAAGGATCTCCTTCTCTACGTACGGACGGATGCGGCGACCGAACTCGCTCACGCACCTCTCCTTCTAAGCCGGAACAAACTTCAACGCCACGCCGTTGATGCAGTACCGTAATCCCGTCGGCTTGGGTCCATCCTTAAAGATATGTCCTTGATGCCCCTCGCAGCGGGCGCAATGGACTTCGGTTCGTGGGAAGATCAATTTGTAATCGGTCGTGGATTCGACCACTTTAGGATCGATCGGTTGCCAAAAACTGGGCCAGCCTGTGCCGCTGTCGAACTTGTGCTCCGACGAATAGGCAGGGAGGTCACAGCCTGCGCAATAGTAGATACCTGCTTTCTTGTTATCGTGCATGTTGTCGGTAAAGGGGCGCTCGGTACTTTCGTGCCGCAGGACCTTGTAGGCCTCCGGCGCAAGAAGTTTCCTCCATTCCTCGTCGGTCTTCACGACTTTGACAATCGGGCCGATTTCAATTTTCGGTGGCATAGGTGGTCTCCCTTTGTTGCAGGGGTATATAGCTTCTAAGTCGAATCACGATGGATATCCTTACATAGCCTCTTACGCAAGGGCAAGGTGGGCGGGGGGGCGGAGACGGTTGCTCCACCTGCTCCGGCACCTCGGCGCGACCACACTAGCCCGCATTATTCATGAACACTTCTGCTGCAATCGCCGATCCGCTGCTGCGACGAGCCTTCGGTCGGCGGGCTCGCCCATCGGACCCTCAACGTACTGCACGAGTACGCCTCAGGACCTCCGGGCTCCGCGCGCCGCTCTCGCGACGCGGCTCAGCGATTTCGCTGCGAACCGTCATGAATAATGCGGGCTAAGTTTCTCATCTGCTCGATGCCGAAACTCGTTCCGTTCCGTGCTTCGCCTGAACGGAACTTCGAACATCGGCATCGCCAGCCGGAAGCTGGTCGCATCTGATCAACAAGTGTGGTGCCCGCGCCTTCGTGCAAGTCGCAGATGGAGCACCCGTCTCCGCCGTACCTGGAAAAGTGGAAGAAGAGAGCCGGGCACCCCCTCGCAAGTCACAGACAGACCCACCATCTTCACTGGACGAGTAGGGGAGATACCATGCACAGGCGGAGCCTCGATGGGGCCCCGCTCCTCCGGTGATGTTCGCGCTGAACCCCAGCCCCGCACTGGGAGATGGTGGCGGGACGGATTGCGCTCGCGCAAGTCGCAGGGAGGGCAATCGTCTCCGCGCTCGCCTGGAAAATGAGAGACCGCCACGCGCCGTAATATGTTGAGGGGCAAGATCCGATTCCTCAGTCTTCATATTTCAGCTGGTACAGAATCAACCCCATGAGAGCAACCACGCAAAATACGGCACCCGCGTAGAATGTGAATGCGGGGCCAAGTTGATCCCACAGGAATCCGGCGAGGACGCTCGCAATCAGCATGGCGGCGCCGCTGGCGAGATTGAAGAATCCATATGCCGTTCCGCGCAGATCGGCTGGCACGGTGTCGGCGACCATGGTGGCGAGCAAGCCTTGCGTCATGCCGAGATGAAGACCCCACAGCCCCACGCCCAATACGACAACTCCCCAGTGATCGTTCGTCGCCAAGACTATATCGGCGGCAATCAGCACCAGAAGACCGAGTGTGAGCAGCCGCGTGTGACGCATCCGATCGGAGAGCTTGCCGAACGGATAGGCCGAGCAGGCGTAGATCGCATTCATCGCCACCATGACCAGGGGAACGAGGGCGACGGGAATGCCACCGTGCTGAGCGCGAAGAACCAAAAAGGCCTCACTGAATCGAGCCAGTGTGAACATGGCTCCGAACCCCACCACCCACCAGTAGGCTGGCCGGAAGCGGGCAAGCGTCTTCCATTGAATGGGATTGTGGCCCGTGGATGTTCGGCGAGATTCCGGCTCTTGGACGCCGAAGAGCAAGAGCCCCACAGCCATCAATCCCGGCACAACTGCCACCCAGAAGACGGCCCGGAAATCGTCGGCCCAGTGCAGCATCAGTCCGACTGCGAGCAAGGGGCCGAGAAACGCGCCGACGGTATCGAGCGACTGCCGCAAGCCGAACGCAGCACCACGAAGGTGGAGTGGGGCGATGTCCGCGACCAGCGCGTCCCGTGGTGCGCCACGCACGCCTTTGCCGACCCTGTCCAGCAGCCGCGCGGTCAGGAGGAGATCGACGCTGGAGGCGAGGGCAAAGAGCGGCTTGGTGAACGCGCCCAAGGCGTAGCCGAAGACAGCCAGCCCCTTCCGCTTGCCCCAATAGTCGCTCAGCGTTCCAGAAAACACTTTAACGACCAGCGCCAAGGACTCGGCGAGCCCTTCGACGATGCCGACCGTCATCGTGCTGGTTCCCAGGATCGTGACCATAAACAACGGCAGCAGGCTGTGGATCATTTCCGACGAGATGTCCATCAGCAAGCTGACAAAACCCAACACCCAGATCCCTGCAGGAATATGGCGCAGGGATTGTTCTGCCTGACCCGCAACCTTCATCATTCGATCTTTCGGGGGTTCTTGCTTACCCAACGAGATAACGTGGACCAAAAAGCCCGGGCATTCTACTGGGTAAGGTGGTAGGCCGATCGTTTGTTGCGCATCGAACAACCGCACGCGCGACTGTTCACGAACAACGAACTGAAGACTGCCGCGCGTTGAGAAAAAGGTTCGGTGTGGCTAAAGCTTTTGATGTGCCAGAATATCGAGCGTGAAGGTGTCGGGCGTACCGTCGAAATACTTGAGCAGGGCGTCGGTGAAGATCTTGTTGTCGGTGGTCGCGGTCATGAACAAGGTCAGGCAGGATCGGAATTTCAGATGGTCCGGATAGCCGAAGATCTGTTCAGCGCTGCGCCCGTCCACGTTGAGGACAAGTTGCGTACATTCTCTGAGCCGTGGGCCCAAGATAGGGTGTTCGAGGTAGGCTTTGGCCTCTTCGAGAGAGGTGATAGCGAATGTCTGTGCCATTCCACTGTGACCAAGACCTGTGATCTGGGGAAAGATAAACCACATCCAGTGACTGGACTTTCTCCCAGCTCGTAGCTCCTCAAGGACTGCGCCATAGACGGGACCTTGCGCGTCAAGAAAGCGTTGTAGATTGTAATCATCAGTCATGGGGTGGCCGCGATGTAAGCGGTTTCTTTCAATAACTCAGCGTTTCCCCCTTTCCCCCTTTCGTTTCCCTTTCCTCAACTTCCTAACTGCTGGTCGTGCCGGAGCGAGACCGGGGGCACAATCAATAACAATGATTTCTAGCAATTCCCTTTCAGAAGGTTGCAATGTGTCCAGGAGTGCCGCTTCAAGTTGAACAGGCGTCTGTATCTCAGCCCCTCCCGTCGTACGCGTGGGAACGGACCCCGCGCCAATTCCAAACCAAAAGACCAAGTAGATCCCACGGCCAGCTGTCCATGGGTCGCGAGTATATAGCTTTTTGAGTTGGTCGCGAGGAGCTGTCCAGATGTCCCGATGAAAATGGCGCTTGATTTCAACGGGCAAATTTATGGCCCCGATGGGATAGCTTTAATGTCAGCCCGTTTATCTTCGGCATATTGGCCTTCCGGTTCTGGCGCAACACCGACAGGTGATAATCGTGGGCGGAGCAGTTCCAAAAGATAGTCGCGACAGATGTTTTCAGGGCGTGGCTGAGTTGGCTTGCCGTAGCCGTCTACGTTCCACATCCCTTTCCATCCATCAGTTGGGCCGTTTCGTAATTCTTCACTGATTGCATGTAAATATGAGCTGACTAGAGCCTGAAGGTCAGCTGGATTTGCAGGTCGTCCCTGGTTCAGCGTCTCAATGACCTGAGTGACCGTTGGATATTTGAAAACGAGTTCACGGCGCTGGCGGGCCTGGTCTGCTAGAACGTACGCAATTTCAGGACGCCATGCCGTTAGGCTAGGATCATCCTGCAACGCCGCAAGTGCGTGGGAAGCATCATGGGTGAGCTCCTTCGCCAAACGGTGGATTAGCGATCGAATCGAAGAGGCCGCTCCTTCTGCGACCACGGATTGCCAGGTAACCGCTCCTGCTCAGGTTTCTAGGATGAAAAATGGAACCCATCATGGCAATGAGTGATGCCAATGCGGCCACGGGCAACGGATACAGAGTGTCAGATTTGATTCCACGAGATGGACAGAGGAAATTTAAGACTTATAGCCGCTTGCTCGTCCATGCCTCGTATGTGTTCTGCTAGCCCCCCACTCTTTACGCTGTCGTGATCGAGGGCGAATGCAACGGCATACCACAACGCCCTGTTTTCATCGGCTAACGGGGAATGGTGGGTGAGGATGTGGTGCGCATATGACAAGAGCTCTTGTTGGTCCCCATTGCGAAGGGCAGCATGGAGCAATTGCTCCAAATTGTCCTCCTGACAGTTGGCATAGTCCTTCAAGAGGATAAGTGAAACACGTTGGCGACGGGTTTGCCGTTGTTGAATCAGTGAGGACAGTGTTGGCGCGCGGGCACTGCAAACCCACCACTGGAGGGGAATTGGCTCACACAAATCGCCGCGCAATCGGAACCGGAATGGAGCGAAGCGAATCGCCCAAATCCGGTGTTCTTTCGGGTTATTTACGCGCGCTGCGCGTCAAGTGGCATGCGGCGGAGATGCCACCTGAATGGAGGCATCTCGGTCAGGCAAGGAAGCGGGTCAGCCGCAGCCCGCTCCGGTCCTAGATGGCGTCGACCAGCTCGGACGAGAAGTCGGCGACCTCACCCTTGTCGTTGAGGAAGAAGCGATAGCGACGGTCACGCTCGCCGGGCATGAAGTAGAAGACCACACGACTGATCGTCTCGCCGCGGCGCTCGATGCCACGGCCCCTTACGTCGTCCTCGGCGAGGAACGTGAATCCCTTCGCCGTCGCGAGCTGCTTCTGCAAGTCCTCGCGACCCGCCTTCTCGCGGGCTGTGCCCGCGTTCGTGCTCCGGAGACCCTTCGCCATGCCCGGTGAAGGCTCCCCCTTCGCCCACGCCTGCAGCACCTCGCGTAATCGCGCGGTACGCACCGGATCGGGATCGACGACGTTGGCATGTGTGTCGGGCCAGGCCAGGTCGGATTCCACGAGGCCCGCCACCGTGGTGGCCAGGCGCATCGGCTCGGCTTCGGCGAGGTTGGCCAGCACGATCACGCGTAAGCTTCCGCCCAGGGTAACGAACGATCGCCGTCTTGAAACCCTGCCAGGAGCCGCTGTGCTGGATCGCCGGCTCGCGCCGCTGCACGTCGAGGAACCACGCGAACCCGTAAGGATAGCTTGTGCCGTCCTGCAGCTGCACGGGTGACCACATCGCCTCGTAGCTCTCCGGCTTGAGGAAGCGCCGCGACCAGAGGGCGGCGTCCCACTTCGCCAGGTCGAGGGTCGTGGTGTAAAGCGAGCCGTCGGCGGTGGTGTTGAGCGACGGCGAGACCCACTCCTGGTTCTGCAGCTTGCCCTTCTCGATCGTGTACCCGGCCGCCCGGTTCTTCACGATGTCCGACTCGCTGATGACGCGCGTCGACTCCATGCCCAGCGGAGCGAACACCCGCTCCGTCAGGAAATCACCGTAGAACTTGCCGCTGACCTTGTGCACGAGGATGCCCAGCAGCACGTAGCCCGTGTTGCTGTAACTCCATTGCGTACCCGGCGCGAAGTCCGGAGGCAGCGTCATCGCCACCTGGACGAGTTCGTCCTCCGTGTAGTCCTTGCGGTAGTCGATGTCGGTCTTGCCCTCCCAGTCCTTGATCCCGGAAGTGTGGGTCAGCAGATGCCGCACGGTGATGCCCTTCCACGTCGCCGGGGCGTCGGGAAAGTACTTGCTGATGGGATCGTCGAGTCCGAGTTTGCCTTCGTCCACGAGCATCATTACCGCCATCGCGGTGAACTGCTTGCCTACGGACCCCGTCTGGAAGACGGTCTCGGGCTTCGCGGGCACGTCGAGTTCGACGTTGGCGAGGCCGTAGCCCGTCGCGCGCACGACCTGGCCATCGCGGCAGATCGCCAGGGAGATCCCCGGAATCTGGTGGCGCTGCATCTGGCTCACCAGGAACTCGTCGACAGCGTCGGCGAGCACGACGGCAGGGAAACGCGAGCAGCGACACGATCAGAGCCAGGGCTTTCGTCATGGGTGCCTTGGTACCACGAAGTGTCTGTCGCCGCACCGTTGCTTCTCGCAGGGCGGCTGCGTCAGTTGCGAATGCCGGCCTGGTCGAGAATGAATGCATAGACCTCGGCGATGTCGGCGTACTGCTGGTAGCGACCTGACTTGCCGCCGTGGCCGGCCGCCATCGTCGTCCGGAACAGCAGCGGTTGGTCGTCCGTCTTCGTGCGCCCGCAGCCGCGCGACCCACTTGGCGGGCTCGTAGTACTGCACCTGGCTGTCCCACAGGCCGGTCGTCACCAGCATCGCCGGGTAGTCCTGCGCGCGCGACGTTGTCGTAAGGCGAGTACGCCGAGCATGTAGTCGTAGTACGGTCTTCTGCTTCGGATTGCCCCACTCGTCGAACTCGTTGGTGGTCAGCGGGATGGTCTCGTCGAGCATCGTGGTGACCACGTCGACGAACGGCACGTGCGGCGACGATACCCGCGGTAGATCTCGCGGCGCCATGGTTGGCGATCGCGCCCATGAGCAGGCCGCCGGCGCTGCCGCCGTTCGCGAACACCCGGTCGCGGGTCGACGTAGCGTTCGCGCCACGAGATAGCGCGTGACATCGATGAAGTCGGTGAAGGTGTTCTTCTTCTTGCAGCAGCTTGCCGTCCTCGTACCAGTGCGCGGCCCATCTCCTGCCCGCCGCGCACGTGGGCGATGGCAAAGACGAAGCCGCGGTCGAGCAGCGACAGGGCGTCGACCTGGAACCATGGGTCCGTCGAGGAGCCGTAGGAGCCGTAGGCGTACTGCAGCAGCGGCGCCGTGCCGTCGCGCCGCGTGCCCTTGCGATAGACGAGCGAGACCGGCACCTGCTTGCCGTCGCGCGCCGTGGCCGCAGACGAACTCGGTGGCGTAGCTGCGCCGCGTCGAAGCCGCCCAGCACCGGCTGGCTGCTTGAGCAGCGTTCGCTCACCCGTGCGCACGTTGAAGTCGAAGGTCGACAGCGGCGTGCGCAGGGACGTAGGTGTAGCGGACGCAGCGTCGCGTGTCGACTGCTCGGGGTTGTCGCCCAGAGCCAGGCGTGTAGGCCGGCTCGTCGGCGGTCGATGAACGAGTCCTGGCCGCCCGTCCGACGGCCGGACGCGCATGCTTGCGCAGGCCGCCCGAGCGCTCGCCGATCGGCGAGGAAGTCCGTGAACACCTCGAAGTTCTCGACGAACACGTCGTCCCGGTGCGGCACGACCTCGCGCCACGTTCGACCGGTCGCTCGTCGGCGCCGCCGGCTCGCCGCCATCAGCCGGAAGTTCTTGGCCTGCCAGTTGGTGCGCACGACGCAGCGTCCGCCCAGGTGGTCGGCCTGGTACTCGTGGTCGCGCTCGCGCGGCAGGAACACCCGGAAGCGCAACTCGCGGATCGGCGGCGTCGGCGAATGCGCATCTCGCGACGACACCGTGCTCTCGGCGTAGATGACGACGAAGCGGTCGTCGCTTGGTCTTGCAGACACTGGTGTAGAAGCTGTGATCGTCCTCCTCGTACACGACGGGATCCAGCGCCGGGTCCGTGCCGAGGACGTGCCTGCGGACCCTGAGCCCGAGCAGCGTCACGGGGTCCTTCTCGATGTAGAAGCACGGTCCGGCTGTCGGCCGCCCATGCGATGTCCGCTTCGACGTTGGCGATGCTGTCCGCGAGCGGCCTGCCGTCGACGAGGTCTCTTGAACCGGAGCGTGTGCTGCCGCCGGCCGTCGTGTCCTCGGTCCAGGCGAGCGTGGCGTCGTCCGGCGCAGACCTCGCGCCCGAGCACCTGGTAGTACTCGTGGCCTGCGGCCAGCTCGTTGACGTCGAGCAGGACCTGCTCGGGTGCCGTCATCGACGCCCTTGCGTCGCGCGTAGACCGGGTACTCCTGGCCGGCCTCGAAGCGGCGGTAGTACCAGCAGCCATTGTCCCGAAGGGCACCGAAGTCGTCGTCCTGCTCGATGCGGCCGACGATCTCGTCATAGAGCCGCTGCTTCAGGGGCGCCACGTGCGCCAGCATCGCGTCGGCGTAGGCATTCTCGGCGTCCAGGTACGCCAGCACCTCGGGATTCTGGCGCGTGTCGTCGCGCAACCAGTAGTAGTCGTCGACCCGGTTGCCGTGCGGCGACTCGACCGTGAACGGCTTGACGTTCGCGATCGGGGGAGCGACCACCCCGGTGGGAGCGCCTGCCGGCGGGCCTCCTGCACCCGCGGGGACACACAGGCCGCAAACGGCGGACGCGGCGAAGAGAACGCCGGCCAACGGGCGCTGTCGCAGCAACCAGGAATGATTCATGACGACCCCCTCGCTGATTGAAAGGCCTTGCGCCTTCCCCTTGCGCGCAACCCTACCTGCCTGGAGCGAGCTACCCCGCCGCCGGCTTGCGCTCGGGCGCAGCGACCACGGAGCCGTCGTAATAGTCGCGCATCTTCGCGACCTTGCCGCCGCGGAACTCGACGGCCTGCATGAAGGGATTGCGGATCACCTTCTGGTTCGCACGGTCGTAGAGCATCTCGACGCCCTCGCACAGCATGAGGTCGCCCTGCTCCACGCAGTGCGTGATCGTCCAGTCCTGCTGGTCGAACATCCCCTCGTAGTTGCGCAGGAACTTGCGCAGCTTCTCCTTGGACGTGATCGGCCTGGCATGCATCGACCAGCAATACTCCAGGTCGTCGTCGACCCACAGGGCGAGGAACGCCTCGTGGTCCTTTTTCTTCGAGGCCGCCATCAGCGCCTGCAGAATTTCCCTGTTCGTGCTCATCGATGTTCCTCCGGTTCCACCGGGTGACAACCTAGCACGTGGGTTCCAAAGTGCAAAACACCTGGCGGCAAGCGATTGACCAGCGTCGTGCCTGCTGCGAAGGGTCGTGCCGGTTCAGGCAGTCGGCGGCAGGCTCGTCTCGCGCAACCTGCCGATTGCTGCCGCCGTCAGGGGTCGGCCGCAATCTCGAGCTGCGTACAGCGCGGCGCCGACGCCGGGAGACAGCAGCGGTGGCCGCAATTCGAAGTCCGGGCACTTCGATGCCAGCTGCGCCCGCAAAGGCGCCAGGAGGAGGTCGCCGGCGTTGAACAGTCCACCCGAGTAAGACACGGCAACCACTTCGCCTCGCGGGCAGGCCAGTTGCACGCGCAATGCGGCAGCAACCTGTGCCAATTCTTCCGCGGCCGCATTGAAGATGCCGAGTGCAACGGCATCGCCTGCCGCGGCGGCCTGCGAGACGAGCGAACTGCAGGCGGCGATCTGGTCGCGCTCGAGTGCGGGCGGTCCCATGAGGCGTCCACACAGATCCAGCGCGGACCGGAGTCCGAACGCTTCGTTGACGACCGTGTAAAGCGGCCCCCTGGGCAGCCGTCCATCGCACATGCGGCTGAACGCATTGAAGCCCCGCAGTGCAACCCAGTACGCCGAACCCTCGTCGCCGAACAACTCCCCCCAGCCGCTGGCGCGCGCGCTTGCTCCACGGCGCTCGCCGTAACCGATCGCGCCCGTGCCGGCGACCAGCCCAATGCCATCCTGCCCCGCGAGCGCTCCCGCCCAGGTGCAGACGACGTCGTTGCCGCAGCGATATCGACGATGCCCAAGCAGCGCTTCCGGCAACGCATCCAGTTGCGGCTGCAGTTCGCTGTCCTCGCCGTGGGCCGGCAGGCCAAAGAACGCGCGCTCGATCGCATCCGCTTCGACGCCTGCCTGTGCGAACAGGTTCGACAATCCGCGTTGCAGCACTGCACGCAAGCCGTCGAGCCCGATCTGGAGGTGGTAGGCACCGCCTTCACGGTGGGTGGCGACGACACGGCCATCGGCGTCGAGCAGCACGAAGCCGGTCTTGGTTCCGCCGCCGTCCACACCCAGCAGGAGCCTCCGGGTCACGGACCTAACCGAACGCGTGAATTCGGACACCCTGCACGACGCGGCTCACTGTGCCGGCCCGATTGGGATTGTCCGGTGCCAGGCCGCGCGCGAGCGAGGCGTGGAAAGCGAGCATCTGCGCGAGTGTGACGAACGGAAACACGAGTTCGATATCCTCCGCTCCGGCAAGGTGCGGAATCCGGACGATCTCGACACCGGGAAGATCGTCCATCTTCTGCGCAGTCACGGCGATGGTGCGGGCTGCGACGCTGTCGCGCCCCAGTTCCGCGACCAGGTCCAGGTCGTAGCGCCGCGTGCACGGATCGTTGGACACGAACACCACGACCAGGGTGCGATCGTTGACGATGGTCTTGGTCCGTGCCGGAATCCGAGCGGCGTGTCGTCGATCGCGACGCACCCCACCGTCCGTCAGTTCGAGCAGCTTCAAGGCCGATTCGCGCGCGAGCCCGCGCAGCACGTGGCTGCCGAGGTAGACGACGCGCTCGACTCGGCATCTGCCAGGGCGCGCTCCGCGCGGCCTCGCGTTCGAGCACGTGCTCGGTCGCCGACGCCATCGCGTCGAGGCTCGACCTCCCGCCTCGAGGCCGCGCAACGCCTGGAGCGCCGCATATGTCATGCACGTGAAGCTGGAGGTCATTGCAAAACTGCGGTCGTGGGTCTCTTCGGGCAGCAGCAACAGCAAGGCATTGCGCGAGGCGCGGGCCCGCTGCGCCAGGGCCCCCGCTGGATTGCACGTGACCACCAGGTGATGCACGGCGGCAAGCCGCTCCGCCAGTTCGAAGGCGGCGAGGCTTTCGGGACTGCTGCCCGAGCGGGCGAAGGACACGAGCAGCGAGGGCGAGCGCCGCGAAAGGCAGGCCGCCGGATTCGCAACGATGTCCGTGGTCGCCACCGCATCGCAGCGCAGGCCGAGCCGGCCGTCGAGGTACGGCGCGAGGCAATCGCCGATGAAGGCCGAAGTGCCGGCGCCGGACAGCATGATTCGCAGGTCTTGCTGCGCGAGCAGGGGCTGCAGGAAGCCCCGGATCTCGGTCGATCGCGTTGCGAGCAGGTCGTGCGTCATGCGCAACGTGTGTGGCTGCTGCAGGATTTCGCGCGCCGTCCAGAGTGCGCCGCGGGCCTCGAGTTCGGAGGTGCTCAAGCCTGACTCAAGCATGATTCGTGCCCTCTGTCGCATGACAGGCAGCCCGATAGCCGTCGAGCACCCGCCCGATGCGATCGATGACCAACGCCTCGGGCCCGGCCTCGAGGTGGCCGCTGCGAATTGCTGGATACGACTCGGGAAAATACTGGCTCAACAAGGCGGCAGGCGGCGGATTCTCGACCAGGTTCGCGAACAGCTTTTGCTGTGCAGCGATGACCTCGGGACGGGTCCAGTAATAGCGAATGCGGTCGCTCAGGCTGTAGTCGAGGTGGAAGTCGCGCTGCGCCACGTCGCCAGGATAGTGGCGCACCCAATGGCGGGGATCGCTGCGCATGCACTCGAGCGTGACCTGGCGAAGGCGAGCTGCCCGCTCGGGTGCGATCCACTCGCGCTCGATGGCATCGAGGGCCCAGAGCGCTTCGCGCAACGCGAACGTGACCGCCGGACCCACCTTGAGGATTGCGAAATGATCCCGGACCAGCTGACCCAGGGCATCCTGAGGCAGTGGTGATGCCGGAAACCTTGACCTGTCGGCTGATCTGTTTGCCCTCGGCCGAGCTGGTCTTGAGCTGCAGGACATCTCCCACGGAGATGTTGTATTCACCGGCATAGGTGGCATCGATGGCCACCTGCTCGCTATTCACGGGCAGGGAACCTGATTCGAGCGTGGTGGTGCTCAGCTTCTTGTCCTTGATGACGGGGGTCGCCATCGCACCGTATTCGCGGCCGCCGGCGTTGACGCTGACGCCGGTGTTGCTCAGTCCGTGGACCGCGGCAACGCCCGGGGTCTTGGAGAGCGCGTCAAGGGCCTTCTCACCGGCGAGATAAGTTTCCTGTTTCGGATCGTCGTTTTGCGCGTAGGCGGCCTCGGCGTCCCCCTTGACCACGAGGTCGGCGGTCGCGTAGGTCGATCCGATGCTGGCTTTCAGGGAGTCTTTGGCGGAGGCGTTGACCATCAGCGTGGCGGAGAGGAACGCGGCGCCGAGCAGGACCGCGAGGTGATGGCAATGAAGCGCCGGGAATACGTCCTGAGCTGGCTCAGGGCTACCTGCAGCATGGCTTACGCCCCCAGGGAGGCCAGGAGCCAGCCGACTCGGCGGTGGGGTTTTCCAGCTGGCCCACCAGTTCGCCGTCGTTCATCAACACCACGCGGTCGGCATAGGAGGCGGCCACGGGGTCGTGGGTGACCATGATGATGCTCTGGCCCATCTCGCGGGAGGAGCGGCGCAGCATGCCCAGCACCTCGGCACCGGAGCGCGAATCCAGGTTGCCGGTGGGCTCGTCGCCAAAGATGACGTCGGGGCGGGTCAGCAGGGCCCGGGCCACGGCCACGCGCTGCTGCTGGCCGCCGGAGAGCTCGTGCGGCTTGTGCTTGAGCCGGTCCGTCAGGCCCAGGGTGGTGGTGATGAAGGTGAACCATTGGGCATCGACCTGCCGCCGGCCAGGGCCACGGGCAGGGTGATGTTGGCCTCGGCGGTCAGGGTGGGGACCAGGTTGAAGGCCTGGAAGACGAAGCCGATCCTGTCGCGGCGCAGTTGCGTCAGGGCTTTGTCGTTCAGCGCCGTCAGTTCGGTCCCGCCCAGGTGGATGGTGCCCGCGTTGACCGAATCCAGCCCGGCCAGGCAGTGCATGAGGGTGGATTTGCCGGAGCCGGAGGGCCCCATGATGGCCGTGAAGCGTCCGCGGGCGAAGGAAACGTCGACGCCGCGCAGGGCCTCGACTCGGGTGGATCCCTCGCCGTAGATCTTGCTCAGGTTTGTGGCGTGGACAGCGATATCGGTGCTGGTATGAGGTGCAGTAATGGTCATATTTCAACGATATGTTGCCGATGTATGCACGGGGATCATCCGCAGGGTCCTACTTCCCGATCACCGGCTCATACCCGGGTATGAGACAGGAAGCTCCCAGAAACCGCGGATAGGCTCGTTGTCCTATGTTTTATTTCCCCGTTTCCACCGTTGCAGTCCTTGTCACCATCGGATTATTGGCAAGCATGGCGATCTTGGCATGCCTGGTGGTACTGCGTAGGAAGGGCAACCACAAGGCTATCCGCAGGATACTTGCAGTCTTTATCCCGTTGTGGGCACTGGGACTTGCCCTGGCGGTGCTGCCCGGTTCCCCGCAGCCCGATCCCTCGATCCCCAGTGGCACCTTAATTGGGTTCCGTTTCTTGCCCACCGGGAGCGTGATCTGAGCATCGAGTTGGCCGCCAATATCGGGCTATTTGTCCCGCTGGGTTTGCTGCTTGCGTTTTATTGGCGCACGTTTGCCGTGGCCAAGACGACGTTGCTGGCCCTTGGAATGTCGTGCTCGATCGAACTGGTGCAGCTGCTGCTGGCCAACAATCGGGCCTCAGATATCACCGATGTCATTACCAATACCACCGGTGCGTT
This sequence comes from uncultured Nitrospiraceae bacterium, assembly GCA_963748375.1. GTDB lineage: Bacteria > Nitrospirota > Nitrospiria > Nitrospirales > Nitrospiraceae > Palsa-1315. The sequence continues at coordinate 6,560 of CAVVIR010000008.1, read as the reverse complement.
CCTGGCAGCATGCCTTGGCTGGATCCTGTGTCGCGTGTTTCCACCGGCTCGGCGGCCGATCCCCCAGCAAGCAGGGGTCTCGCCGCTTCCCTCGTCGTAGCGATCAGGTGCACGCGCGGGCACGCACCTTAGTCGTGCCCCTCGTGTTCGGGGGTTTGGTGGCTGTAGGCCTCGATCTGGAACGTTGAATGTTCGATGCTTACCTCGAAGTGTTCCGCGACGCAGGATTGCAATTCCCCCAATAACGTTGCCGCGGCACCGTTATGGAAGGCGTCATCTTCCACCACGACGTGCGCCGAGAGGATCGGCAGGTTGGAGGCGATCTGGCTTGCATGCAGGTCGTGCACCGCCAGCACCAGCGGGTGGGCAATCAGGTGTGCGCGTACGTCCTCCAGATCCAGACCCTTGGGAGTTGACTCGAGCAGGATATGCGTTGTTTCCCCCAGCAGCTTCAGGGCGCGGGGAATGATCAGCGCAGAGATCAGCATGGCGGCGATGGAGTCGGCCTGCATCCAGCCGGTGGTGGCGATGACGATGGCTGAGATGATCACGGCGACCGAACCCAGCGCGTCGTTGAACACCTCAAGGAAGGCCGCGCGCATATTGAGGTTGTCGTTCTTGCCCGAGGACAAGGATTGCCATGGAGGCAATATTGCCCACCAAGCCCGATGATGCCGAAGACCAGCAGGCCGCCGGCGGCGACCTCGGCCGGTTCAAAGAGCCTGCGGATTCCATCGATAAAGGCGTACACGCCCACGCCGAGCAACAATGCCGACTGCAGTGTTGCGGAAAGACCTCGGCCCGTCGGAAACCCCAGGTTCGTTTGGCGGTCGGCTTGCGCATGACCAGCGTTGCAGCGGTCAGTGCCAGCAACAGGCCGGTGGAATCGGTGAGCATGTGGGCGGCGTCGATGAGCAGGGCCAGACGAGTTGGTCGGATCGCGCCGATGACCTCGGCGATCAGGATGGTGAAGGTGATCCCGAAGGCCCAGGCAAGTTTGCTGCGATTGGTCGTCGCCGTTCCGTGATCGTGGTCGTGTCCCATTTAGTTGCCCGTCCCCGGCGGTCATTCCGGCCGTGAATTTCGCTGAAGTCGTGGGTGTCAAGGATGAGGCGCGGCATTCCGGCCAATATAGGTTCCCGCGTCACCCAGCAGCACCTCCAGCAGCTGGGCGTTGGCCAGCGAATACATGCTTGAGCGTCCTAGGCACGTGAAGTCACAAGTCCGCAATCGCGCAGGCAGGATAGATGCGCGCTGACGGTGCTTTGGGCCAGGCCCAGGTGCTCGGTGAGCTCCTTGACCTTGTGTTCCCCGGTGCGCAGGTGTGCCAGGATCATCAGGCGCGTGGGGTCGGCCAGACCGTGGAACAGCGCCGCTGCGGGTGCGTGGTCCTCCGGGGCTCCGGTCGTGTTGATGGTCTTCCACGAACTATCATCGTCATATTACGATGATAGCGCTTTGAGCGATAAGGGAAGCCCCCGCACCCCGCCCGAATGGTGGCAGGGAGATGGCAGGATTGGAGCATGGATTCAGGAATCATTATTGGCGAGGACAAACTTGCGCGCCCGGCATGGGCGGCTACCGATCCCATGATGCGCGAACTACTACGATTCCGAATGGGGCATGCCGGTCGCGACGAACAGGGGTCTTTGAACGCCTGAGCCTCGAAGCATTTCAGTCCGGCCTGTCCTGGGCAACGATCCTGCGCAAGCGGGAGAACTTCCGCGAGGCATTTTCCGGCTTCGACCCCGACCTCATCCAGGGCTTCGATGAACACAAGGTCGAGGAACTGCTCGGCAACGCCGGGATCATCCGCAACCGCGCAAAGATCCTGGCCACCATCAAAAACGCCAAGGCCACCATCGCCCTGCGCGAAAACGGCGGCCTGGCGGAATTCGTCTGGTCATTCAAACCGGAACAAACCCCGACCCCGCACACCATGGCCGAGGTCCCGACCACCAGCCCCGAATCGCTGGCCCTTTCCAAGGCACTGAAGAAGCAGGGATTCGCCTTTGTTGGCCCGACCACGATGTTCGCGCTCATGGAAGCGCTGGGAATCGTCGACACCCATCTGGTACAGAGCCACCGCCGCGGCACCTCGGGAATCTGGCCCTGATGATCCACGAATTCCTCGAAGCCAACGGGAGGCTGGACCCCGGGCACATGCTGCACGTGCTGGGCATCCACTCACTCCCCGGCCTGGACATCCATGAGCCGGAACTCCGCAGGCACACCCGGCTTGTCACGCTCGACTCGGGGCCTTCTCTGGCCACCGTGGAATTCTCCGAAGAAGGAGTCGGGCTCAGTGCGGACGTGGCACCGACGGATGCCTCCGAGCTGACCCGGAAGATCCGGGCTTGGCTGGACCTGGATACCGACCTGGCACCGATCCAGAGAAGCATTTTCGCACGACCATGTGCTTGCCCCGCTGGCGGAGGCCAGGCCGTGGTTGCGCTCGGTGGGATATCTCAATGCCTTCGAGGCGGCCGCAACAACCATCCTGGGCCAACAGGTCTCGCTCGCTGCGGGCAGGACCTTCGGCGGGAGATTCGTCGAGAACTACGGGGCCCCGGGTCCTGGGGAACTAAGGTTCTTCCCTGCACCCCAGTCGATCCTCGCCGAGGGTGTTGAAAAGCTACGGGAAAGAATTGGACTCACCAACGCCCGTGCAGCAACACTCTTTGCCATGGCCCAGGCCTTTGCCGACCAGGGATTCATTGCGGCAGGAGCGTTTCCGTTGACTCGCGAGGAACTGCTGGCCCTGCGAGGAGTCGGTCCATGGACTGCCGATTATTTACAGATGCGCGGAAGAAGCGACCCGGACGCCTTTGTGCCAGGTGACCTGGTGGTGCGCCGTGCCCTGGACCGGATGAACGAGCGGGATGCCGCCAAAATGTCTCTTGCTTGGGCACCCTACAGGTCCTATGCCATGGTGCATCTGTGGGCGTCCGACGCAAGCTGAGTGGCATGCAAAAGGGCGGCTCCCCGAGGTGTTACCAAGCCTCGCGGTTCCGCCCTTTTCATCAGCTGAACTGGGAATTCGCCGATTTTTGCTATGCCGACATCAATGCCGACTGCTGCGACTGGGCGAGCAATTCCCCGAACAGCGCCTTGTTAAGCGTGAATCCCTTCGCCGCTTCGTCGAGCAGGGACGAAGCCCGCTCGGGTGTCACCGCGTAAGCGTCAAGCTTTGCGCGGTACTCGTCCTTGTATGGCTTGTACTTGTCAATCCCCTCAAAGCGCCACATGCTGAGGTCGTCCTGGGCGATGCCGTAATGACGCTCGACAAGTCGACCGATAATCTGCCCACCGGATAGGTCGCCCAGGTAGCGCAGGTAGTGGTGGGCGACAATCCTTGCAGGGTCTTGGGCCGCCGCACGGATGTGCTGCACGTAGTCGCGAGTCGCCGGGAGGGGTGCTGGGATGTCCGCGAGGCCGTGCGCTGGCAGAAGCCCGTCGAGATCCGCCTTGATTTGCGGTGAACGCTCCAAGCGGAGGTCAAAGATGGCAGCCAGGTCGGGATCGCCCGCCAAGGCGCGCACCCCGGTCTCCAACGCCGCATAGATGTAGGTGTACTGCGAGAGCAACAGGACGTAGTCACGCGAGCTACGCGTCCCGTTCATCAACGTGGTGATGAACTCGCTGCCTTCCGCCTCATCATGATCGGCCTTCGTAACGTCCTTGAGCCTTGCAGAAAACAACACCTCGTCGCCGTGCGACATCAGCATCCCCCTAAGATTGTTAGTTAAGTTAAAGCTATCCTAACTATAACCACAGCAATAACGATAGCGAGAGTTGCCCTAAATGACCATCAAAGAACGTGCGTCGACCATATTTGCCGGATATCGCCAAGTACGATCGACCTAACGCCACTCAACACTCCTAGTCAACTGGGTTGTTAGATTCAAGGTTTCGACGAACACTGCCCTCGTGACGCCCTGCGTCGCAAAGTGCAGTGAAAAAGTACGCCCTTGCGAAAGCTCGCACAATACCTTCAGTCGACTAGCATTCGCACCATGCCAAAACCAATCAATTTGCTCATGCCGACATACTTTAAGTTAGACTCCTCAAGTTAGGTAACCATAACCATGGTTCAACTTGGGGAATTGTCACGAACACCATTCGAACGGACCCCAAAGCACGTGCTCGATTCGTTGACACCCCGAAGGAAATAAATTGCGTACTACGCTGTTCAGCCGCCGGCCGACCCAAAGCCGCGGCGCTCGTGGCCCCGATGGCAATGATTCTGGCAGGGTGCGCCGCCCCGACGGAATCGAAAGCCGACGGCCAGGGCCTGGCTCTTGAGCAGCGCACAGGTCCTCGAGCGACCCCAAAAGCCATGCAGGGCCGTCCACCGCATTCCTGTCCAAGCCGACACTGGATCCCGTCGCGAAGAACCCGAACGTCGTCCTTCCCGTCACCGTCACGGATGCGCAGGGCACCAAGGTCACGATCAGCGATACGTCGCGCATCCTGCCCATCGACCTGTACGGCACCTCGTCGCGGATCGTCTTCGACCTCGGCCTGGGCAAGAACGTGGTCGGTCGGGACGTGTCCTCGGACTTCGCCGAAATCAAGGACCTGCCGCTGGTCACCCATAACGGCCATGAGCTCAATGCCGAGGCAATCCTCGAACTCGCTCCCTCCGTGATTATCACCGATTCCTCGCTTGGACCCTGGGATGTGGTGCTGCAGATGCGCGAGGCCGGCATCCCCGTGTTCGTTGTCGATTCCCACCGCAGCATCGAAACAGCCCCAGAAATGATCACCCAGATTGCCAGCGCGCTCGGGGTGTTCCTGAAGAGGGCAAGAAACTTGCCGAAGCGCACCGAGCTCCGAAATCAACACCATGCAGGACGCCATCGCGACCATCGCGCCCAAGGGCAACGACCGACTGCGCATGGTCTTCCTCTACGCCCGCGGGCAATCGGGGGTCTACAACCTCTTCGGCGAAGGATCAGGTGCCGACTCCCTGATCACCGGACTCGGCGGCATCGACGTCGCCACCGAAATCGGATGGAAGGGCATGCGCCCAATGACCGACGAGGCACTGGTGGAGGCAAAACCGGATCTTGGTCATCATGATGAGCGGCGGGCTTGAATCCACCGGAGGCATCGAAGGGATCTTGACTCCGTGCCCGGCGCTTGCCTTCACCCCGGCCGGGGAAAACAAGCGCATCGTGGACATGGCCGACTCGGACGTATTGAGCTTCGGACCCAATTCCGCCGCCATCCTCGAGGCACTGGCCGTTGCCATCTATGCCCCTGATCCGAGCACCACGGCAGCCAAGTAATGATCATTTCCACCCCGGAACCCCTAGCGTTGACGGCGCAGCCCGCAGACGGATCCGGACGAATCCTCCAGTGACCCACGAAGTGCGTCCCCGAGCTGCGTGCCGCCGAACGCCGGCGCAGCCTGCGCGTGACCGTTCTTTTCGCGGTCCTGGGCTGCTGCCTGCTGGCTGCTGGCTCTGGCATCCGCGGGCATCGGCCAGATGCACCTTGGAGCAAGCGAAGTCCTGGCCAGCGTGCTGCACAAGATCGGGATCCCCTGGGGCACGCTGCCCGAGCACCCGCATGCGGAATCGGCGCTCTGGGCCATCCGCTTCCCACGCGTGGTCATGGCCATCGTGATCGGTGCCGCTCTGGCTTCCGCCGGCGTGCTCATGCAGGGAGTATTCGGCAACCCGCTGGCCGAACCCGGCATCGTCGGGGTCTCCTCCGGCGCCGCGGCCCTGGCCTGCGTGGTCATCGTCTTCGGACTGGATTTCCTGGGCAGCTGGACCTTGGCCGTCGCAGCATTTGTTGGCGGGCTGGCCGCCACCGCACTTGTCTACGTCACGGCACGGCAGGGCGGACGCACCGAAGTGGTGACCCTGGTCCTGACGGGTGTGGCTGTGAACGCCGTGGGCGGCGCGATCATCGCACTCATGACCTTCATGGGAGACAGCTCCTCACGCGAGGAGATCATTTTCTGGCAGCTCGGCTCGCTCAACGGCACCCGCTGGGACAACGTGCTGATAGCCGGACCCACAGCGCTGTTGGGCATCGGGTTGGCCATGTTCCTGACCCGCAAGCTTGGACCTGCTGGCACTGGGCGAACGCCCGGCACGCCATCTGGGCGTGGACGTCGAACGGCTCCGCCGCCAGGTGATCGTCTTGGTGGCGATCCTGACCGCCGCGGCAGTTGCCTTCGCAGGAATCATCGGGTTCGTTGGTCTGGTGGTCCCGCACATCCTGCGGATGGCAGTGGGCCCCGGGCACCGGGTGCTGTTGCCTGCCAGCGCCATGGGCGGTGCCGTGCTGCTGCTCGCCGCCGACACCGCTGCCCGAACCATCGTCCCGCACGCGGATCTGCCCATCGGCATGCTCACGGCCTTGGTGGGCGGCCCCTTCTTCTTCTGGCTGATTCGCCGTACCCGCCGCGGGGCAGGTGGTTGGTCATGACCCGCACCCCGATCATCCATGCACGTGGACTGAACCTGACCCTTGGGGGCCGCAGCATTTTGAACGATGTTGATATCGAGTTGTTTCCCGGCGAAGTTGTGGCCTTGGTTGGC
>CAVVIR010000007.1:0-36838 GCA_963748375.1 uncultured Nitrospiraceae bacterium | reverse complement strand
CGCTCGCCGTATTGAGTGTCGAGAAGATGGAATCGGAACCGATGCGTTCAAGTGCCCCGGCGCTTTCGAGTACGGTGCGCACCTCACGGCGCGCGTTCGCCAAGCCGAAGCGGACGCCCTTTGCGGCCAGTTCTCCGGCAAGGGATTCGAGCATTTCCGCCCCGGTGATGTCCACCAGGTTGATGGTGCTTCCATCCACAATAATCCATTCGATGTCGGCGTGGCTTGCGACAAGCTCCATTACCCGTTTCTTGAAGTAGGCCGCATTGAAAAACATGATTCCGGCACCGAATCGGTAGACCATAAGGCCTGGATGAGTGGCGGCCTCTTGGTGGTCAGCCACGTCGTGCCATCCTCTCATTCCTGGCACACGCCCCAACATGGCATCCGGCGGTCGCGAGGCGCGCTTGATCAGCAGGAGCAACGCGCTCCCCACCGCCAGGAGAATGCCCTGCAGCAAATCCAGCCAAATAACCCCGAGCGTTGTGAACAGGGACAAGACGCACTCCGCTCGGTTCACACGCCACATCTTGCTCAGGGCAGCAACATCAAACAGGCCGATGGCAGCAACGATCAGCACCGCGCCCAATGCCGCCACAGGCAAATATCGCAGGGGCTCGGTCAGGAAGAACAGCACCGCCGCCATCGTCGCGGCCGCGACCAGCCCAACCATCTGAGTCTTGCCGCCCATTGTATCGTTGACTGCAGTTCGCGAATCGGCCCCGGTTACGGCAAACCCCTGCGACAAGCCGGAGGCGATCTGACAGGCACCCAGCGCGATGAACTCCTGGTCGACGTCGATGTCATAGCGATTCCGCGCGGCAAAGCTCCGCGCCGTCACCATACCGCTGCTGAAACTCACAAGGGCCACCCCCAAAGCGCCGCCGAGAAGGAGTTTCAGATTTTCCGCATCGAGTTGGGGCCAGCTCAGGCCCGGCAGTCCCGCCGGCAACTCGCCTACAACCGCCACACCTCTGTCTTCCAGACCGAGACCATAGACCAGCGCCACGGCCGCCACCGTGGCCAGCAACGGCGCCGGTGCGCGAGGCGACAAGCGTTTGCTTCCCATGATGACGGCGAGGGTCGTCAATCCCACGATAAGTGTCGGCAGATGCGTTTGAGGCAGCTTACCGGCAAACTCGATGAGCATCGGGATGATGCCGCGAGATTGCATGGCGAAGCCGAACACTTTTCCAATCTGACCGAGAAAGATGCTGATGGCCACGCCGTTGAGATAACCGACCAGAATCGGTTTTGAGAGAAAGTCGGCAAGGAAGCCGAATCGGAAGATCCCCGCAGCGATGCACACCAGCCCGGTCAATACCGCCAGCGCCATGGACAGTGACCGGAGGGCGTCGGAGTCGCCGGCGGCGAGCGGCAGCACTGTGGCGGCAAAGATGGCGCACGTGGCCGCGTCGGGATTCACGATAAGCTGACGCGAGGTACCGAACAGCGCGTAGGCCACGAGCGGAAGAATGGCCGCATAGAGCCCCACGATCGGCTCGAAGCCAATGAGTTGCGCGTAGGCGATCGCGGTGGGCACCGCCACGGCGGCGACCGAAACGCCAGCCACTAGATCGATGCGCAGCCATTCCCGCCGGTAGTCCAGAAGTTGCCGAAGACCCGGCGCAAAACGGCCAATCAGCGCATCGCGGTTGTTCCCCACTGTCGTCGGGCTCTCAGACATTTCACTGGCTCCAGGAATCGTGAGTTCTTACAGAAAAAGCATCGGTCCTTCAAGGTTGTCCGGTTATCGAACTACGCCTTGTTCGATCGTGTGGACAGTTTCACCCTGTCACGAGGCAGCATCTTGCAGGGAATCCATCTCAGCAGTAAGAAATGCCGCTGAGGCGCGAGTGCTTGGCGTTCGAGGGCACGATACAACACCAGGCGCGCTTCGTGTCGCTGGTATCGAGTATGGGCTGTCGATCCTAGCTGACTCTTTCAGGAAAAGGAAGGGGATCCAAAACCAGAAATCCGATTCGGACAGAAGCTGAGGAATTGGCGCGTTGCAGGAGAAACATCTGGCGACGCTCATGAATACACGGCTGGATTGTCGATTTCGCGATGAATTTGGCTTATTCTACAAGCATACCCGCATGATGTGCCTTCCAACCACCGGCTCTCACATCTCCAACCGAGTACTGGTGATCGCCTGCCTGGCGGTTCTCGCAAATTTGTGGTTCTTGCCCCAGCCGTCGTCCGCAGAAGAGGGCTGGTCTCTCGAAGGCCGGGGAGTCTCTACTATACCGATGACGTCGGCCTGTTTTCCGCCACCCGCCGTCTCAGCCGTGATGGCGACCCGACTCAGCCGGCCATCGATTCGAAACTGACGGATCAGGGATCGGATGTTGTCTTCGAGCCGTTGATGAGCGTGACGCGATCCTTGACGAACAGCCTTGGACGGCTCGACCTGAACGTGCAAGGCCAGGGATTTATCTTCACGGATAATCCCCAGTTCAACCACGGCACGCTGCGACTCCAGGCCACCCAGGACCTTTCCTCCAGCACCCGCATACAGGCTCGCTTCTCCTATGCTCCGATCAGTTTCTCGGCGACAACGAAGAACGTCAGTCAGGCCAGCAACAGCTGTCGGCAGAAAAATTGACCAGCTACATCTGGTCCACCCGCCTCATTCACGATGTGACGCCGGATCTTTCGGTCCGATTGCTTAACCGGTACGGCATGCGCCGCTATAACGAAGCCTTTTCAGAACGCGATATCAACTTCTGGACCATCGGCCCCCATGTGGATTGGCGCGTCGCGCCAAAGGTTAAACTCGGTTTCAGCTACCATTATGAGCGCGGGCTTGCAGAAGGACGCAAACAACCGCAGTTCGAGGACGATACGTCCTATGTCAACCATTACCTATCCGCGGATGTGGACGTGGAACTGACCGAGCGGCTCTCGCTCCTCACGGCCTTTCACTTTGAACACAACATCTGGACCAGCGGTTTGGCGGGTGATGAGCGGAACGGCGCCTATGAAAACATCTACCAGGGCGAAGTGATTCTGGCCTATCGCCTGACAGAGTCCATTCAGGGATTCGGCGGGGTCCAGCGCTCCAGCCGCAAGGAAAGTTTCGAGTCGAGTTCCATCAAGAACACCAACGTCGGCATCGGCCTCTCGGCGAGATTCTGATCAGGCTGGTCTATCCGGTTGGTCTGGTCTATCTGGTTTCTCTCGTTGATCTGGTTTATTTCGTTTATCTGGTTAGTTTCGTTCAACCAAAAAACCAGACAAACTAAATAAACGAGACAGACCAAACAGAATGAACAGACCAAATGAACAAGACAGGCTGACTGTCGATGTCATTGTTGGCGTATGGCTGGCAGGTGCTGCTCCACTTCAAAAGCACCAGTGCCACGTAATCACAAATCCCCGATTTCAACCCACGCAACTCGGGCAAAGTGTTTGCGATCATAGGTGAGAATCTGTGTGAGTCCATGCTCTTTCATGTAGAAGGCGTTGTACGCATCCACGAAATCGATGTTCGCATGGACATAGAGATCTAGAACCATGAAGAGCAGCGACGCTTCGGGACAGTCCAGATTGGGCGTATTCAGAATCTTCTCTACTTTCGCAGCGATATCCGGCTTCTCCAGTTTGTAAAAGGATTCTAGTGTCCAGATGATCTCGGCGATAACCAGCAGACTTGTCGCCAATCTGATCTTGCCTCGCACAGCATCGCGAAACAATATCTCGGCTCGCTTGGCTTTCGCCGGATCATCGTTGGTCAGAAAACGAAGGAACACATTGGTATCCACGAAGACACTACCCATGCCCGGCCACCTTCCTTGCCACAGTCCGCCTCACCGATTGACGAATCTTTTCAAAATCCTCCGGATGCGCAGACGGCCGAACCGAGCCTCTGAGGTCAAGAATGGTTCCTTTGACGACCCTCAAAACCACCTCGTCGTCTCTCATCACGAAGAGGACTTTCTCCCCTTCTTTCACTCCCAGACGGTCACGAATCGCCTTGGGAATTGTGACCTGCCCCTTCCGGGTCATGGTAGATTCAAGCATTCCTACCTCCATCTATTTGGTAGTACATCGTAATATTAGTACTACTTCTTGGGTGAGTCAATCTCTCCCGATCTGTCCTCCTGATGACTCAAGCTCGGCCTAAGGAGAAACAGATCGCGGCACAAGATGCACGGCGCCGGCCTTGATCGCCGCCAACCAAACCACCGGAAGGATTCACCAACCATGTATAGGCACAGCCGCTGTCGTCGAGACAGGAAGGAGGAAAGTGATGCCAGGGAGTCGTACAAGACGAGCGCGTGAGTACCGTGCGTGAGCCCGACCGCTCGAACTCATAGGACAGAGCTCCGCGCCGACCTGTCCGAATTCCCCGAAACGGTGTCCGGATTCCTCCGGAACCCGTGCCGATTTCACCGAAATACGCAAGCGGACGATCACACGCCAGTTTGCCCTGACGGTCACCGCCCACAGGCCTTTCATAGCGCCTTTGAGGGGGGTGCAGGTGAAGGTCAGGAAGATCCGCGTCTTCGGGCTTGCGGGCGCGAGAAAGCACGAACAGGATGTTTTCGATTTTTCCAGCTGGTCGGCGCAGATGCCTTTGGCCTCACTCTTTTCGAACAGCCTTTTCAACCCCTTGTGCCAGAAACTCTGAATCATGATCTACGGTAGCCGATAGTCTGATATGTGTTAATTGTCACTTATCTCGTTCAGGTGGCAATCATAGCGGTAGCTGAGCCTGAACGAAAGAAACGGTTTATACGCATCGTGAGGCGTCTCAAGAAGACGCCACACTCATCCCGACGGCGTCCAAACGTGGCAGTATTGACTTTGACGCACTAATATGTAACATATTGGAAATACATGGAGGTTAGCGTGTTGCAACACAAGGAACCCGTCACGATCAGCATTCGCGCCAAGGCTGGCCAACGTGATCTGATTGATCAGGCTGCCGACCGACTTGGTCGTAGTCGTTCAGACTTCATGCTCGAAGCTGCCTGCAGACAGGCGGAAGATGTATTGCTCGATCAAACCTATTTTGCGCTCGACGCGAAGGGCTTTGCTGCGTTTCAGGCGTTGCTCGATGCGCCCCCTGCTCCCACTGACCGGCTCCTTCGCACAATGAAGGCGTCCGTTCCTTGGGAACCGGGCCAATGATTTCGGCGCCCACGCCGCTCACCGCACAGCATCAACTGACCGATTTTGACAGCGGCGTGCCGTCACTCGATGACTGGCTCAAGCGCCGTGCCGTCAAAAATCAGGCGAATGACTCATCGCGAACGTACGTGGTCTGTGAAAGACAGGCGGTCATCGGCTATTATTGTCTGTCAGCCGGAGCGATTGGTCACGCCGAAGCTCCCAGTGCCATGCGCCGGAACCGGCCCGATCCGATTCCAGTGATGGTTCTCGGTCGTCTAGCAATCCACAAAGACGACCAGCAAAAAGGCATTGGCACGGCACTGCTGCGTGACGCCATCCTGCGAACTATCCAAGCCGCTGAGATCGCTGGGATTACGGCACTGCTGGTGCATGCGCTGACCGAACCAGCCAAGCGTTTTTATCGTTCCCGTGGCTTCATTGAGTCACCCATCCAGCCCATGACGATGTATCAGCTACTCGCAACCGCCCAACGAGCTTGGAGAGAGGAGTAACGAAGTGTTGACCATGTCAAACCTCAACCACCGGCTCCACTTCCACCGATGCCAGGCGTTTAATTGGAATGTATAGTGGACCCCAATTTCCAGACAGTAGTTTAAGGTGGTAGCCTGCTGTAAAAAGGAGCAGGTCATGAGTAAACGTACGCGCAAGCATTTCAGTGGGCCGTTCAAGGCCAAGGTGGCACTGGAGGCGATCCGAGCAGTCAAGACGGTGAACGAAATTGCCCAGGAATATGGGGTCCATCCGACCCAAGTGGGGCAGTGGAAGAAGGAGCTGCAAGAACAGGCCGCAGACATCTTCGATGCCAAGCGTGGTCCGAAACCAGCTGACCCGTCGGCAAGTCCGGAGCGGCTCTACTCCGAGATCGGGCGGCTGAAGATGGAACTGGACTGGCTCAAAAAAAAGTCTGGGCTATGCCTGTAGCCGCGCGGACAGGCTGGGTAGCCCCCATGAACCACTGGCGCTGACCCGGCAATGTGTACTAACCGGGGTGACGCGTTCCACGCTCTATGCGCCACACCCAGCCGCCACACCGGACGAGCAAGAATTGACACTGCTGGGACTGATTGACGCCGAATACACCCGGCACCCGTTCTACGGCAGCCGCAAGATCACGGTGTACCTGCGCGGCAGGGGGCACCGGATCAACCGCAAGCGGGTCCAGCGCTTGATGGGCATCCTGGGACTCGCGGGCATGGCGCCGGGACCGAACACGAGCCGCTCCCACCCGCAGCACAAGGTGTATCCGTATCTGCTTCGAGGCGTGAGGGTGACCCATCCCAACCAGGTGTGGAGTACGGACATTACATATATCCGCTTGGCGCGTGGATTTGTGTACCTGGTGGCCGTGATCGACTGGTACTCGCGCAAAGTGCTGGCATGGCGGTTATCGAATACACTAGAAAGCGGGTTCTGTGTGGAATGGCTGGAGCACGCCGTACAGAGCCTACGGCATCCCCGAGATCTTCAACACCGATCAGGGCTGCCAGTTCACCGCGGACGCCTTCACCGGCGTGCTCAAGGCGCACGGCATTGCCATCAGCATGGACGGGCGCGGACGGGCCTTGGATAACATCTTTGTGGAACGGCTCTGGCGGAGCGTCAAGTACGAAGACATCTATCTGAAAGGTACACCACGCTGTCTGAATTACTGCTGGGATTGACGGAATACTTCGTGTTTTACAACACGGAAAGAATACACCAGTCGTTGAATTACATGACGCCGGACGAGGTCTACCGGACAGCGAGTGGCGGCGGAGCCAGGATTGTGGATCAATTCGGCAAGACCGAACACGCTCGCCCAGAAACACAACAAGGAAGAGAACACCGGGGCAGCGCCGTTCCGCTGCATGTAAACGGTTACCCTCTTAAACTCGATGCATGAGTGTCTTGACGGAGGGGTCCACTGTAATGGGACTTTTTACCTTTAGACTTTGGTTTATGTTTATCCTGTTTATTTCCAAGTCCCACCCACTGAGGCTCAACACGCATGAGCGCTTTCATAGCCTCATCAAAGCGTAATGGATGGAGCGAAACGGGAGGGGTAATCTCACCAGGGCTCTTTCGGTCAGCCACGCCAGGCGCTCCGGATTGACATCCCACAGCGTTGGCAGCAGACGCCGTGGATCTGCACGTCCAGGTAAATGCGCCAGCCCCCACAAAACAGATGCGGACCCGCCGGACCTTGCGGTCGTAGAAGGGACGGTTTTCCCGATGCCCTGGCGGTCAGGCATTTTCCTAAATACTGCAACTCCCTTTGGATTTGGAAGCATTCGCTTCAAGAATAAAGGGGATGGATTGCTGTCCACGATGTGGAGCTAAGAAGATTACACTGTTAACGGGAAAAGCCTTTCACGCAGCGAAACGACGCCTGCTCGCCAATAAACGCTAGCCCTATTCAGTCCAAGTTGGAATAGTGCCCCCACCCGTTGCAGGCTCCAGAGCAACGAGGTATCCTTTCTTCATGTAGGAGCCACCTGAAGGAAGGAGGCCCCCATGTTCCTCGGTCCAAGTTGGTATCGCCTCTCCCTACTCAGTACCTTCCCTCCATTCTGGTGTTCATCTCAATTGGGGATCGACTGCTTCGACTGCAATCCCCAGGGGATGATTGACCAAAGACAAGAAACACAAGAGCTTTACGACAATGACGCCGCTGATCCAACAAAGGCCTTCTTCCAGCATTCTCACGATCGTCAACAACGAACCAGCTGGTGGCTAGAAGCAGAAAATCGTCATCCTCAATCTCTAGACGAGTTTTTGCCCGAATGAGGAAAAGCCTACCGGGAAGCGCATCGATGCAGATCGGGATGGATGGAATGACGAAGACTGGCCTTGCGACTTCTGCGGAAATCAATTGGTCACCACCTTGTTCCCTTGCCGAGGCGACAACCCATACGAATCCAGAATCCATCCAAGAGTTTCCCGACCCCGTCGGATGGCGAACCTGCCAACGATGCGCAGACGTGGTCACAGCCGGCGATTACAGCACGCTCACTCAAATCTGCCTCTTCCATGATGGTGAGGGTATTGCAACCGACATGATGAGCAAAGTCATCTCGAACTTCGCACGCGTACGATCCGGACCTGGCATCCCCTATCCAACCTACAGCTAGACTCCTCCTCTCACCATCGAGGAGGACCTGTCTGCATCCAATGTGGGACAGAGACTCACTCCTATCTCGATAGAGACTCCCCCGGCCAGCAGTGTGAACGATTCCAACAAGGCCAATTCGGCCGCGCCACTTCGTTGGTCATCAATATTGTCCCGTTCATCCCCCTCACAGTGGAGAATCCCCATGTACTGTCCGCGCGAACACTGCGGCGGCCTTCTTGTCCCAGCCGATGATGAACCTATGCCCATGCGCTGCATTACGTGCGCCCGACGTTTTTCCCATTCCATACAACTTCGTGCCTTGGGTGCAACCAAGCCTCGGCTTATACAAAAAGGACAACGAGGATCCAAAAGAAAAGGAAATGCAATTCCCGCTTAAGTTTCTCATTATTCCACTTAGGGAAGGTGGACCACCGCACACAAAGAGACGCGGCACGCAACGCCCTAAATGGACCAGGCTGAAGGAAGCCCCTCCCCGGTCAGGCTATTTCACCTGGGATCAGTTCAGGCAACTGTGCGCGGAACTCCCTCCGCATGCACGGCCCCCTGTCACCATTGATTATTTGGAGCGGGATGCGGTGGGGAGAGATTACGTCCCTCCAGTGGAAGCAGGTGCATTTAGACCATCGGCGAAAGACCGTCACCATCACGCTTGCCGGAGGGGATACCAAGACTTCGGAACCCCGAATGCTGATCATGGGTGGCGAGTTGTTTGAGGTGTTACGGGAGTGGCATCTCGCCACACAGAACAGCTACCCCGATTGCCCGTGGGTCTGTCACTACCAGGGGAAACGGCTCAAATCCATTCGCACCGCCTGGCAGACAGCCTGCGTGAAGCTGGGACTTGGAGCATGGACGAATCCGAAGGCGGAGATCGCTGGCCAACGGGGGTACACCGGAGCGCTGATTCACGACTTCCGTCGAACGGCCGTCAAGAATTTCAGTGACGCGGGTGTGCCAGAAAAATTCGCCATGTCGATTTCTGGTCACAAGACCCGCTCGGTGTTCGATCGATACAACATTGTGTCCGCCGCCAGATTAGAGGAAGCCGGCGCCCTCGTTGTCGCTCGCCATCAAGCACTCCTGAAGCGTTCAGACCCCGAGACGTAAACACCTGCGCGCCTGCTCGCTCAATCCCGGCTGCAATTTGTAGGACGTTCCTCCGTCGTGCTATAGTTTCGTGGCTATTTGTCTGACCATGTCTGGACAGGCGGAGTGATCGATGCGGTACATCGCGACAGCACGGACGACAGAACGACTCGATCACGATTCCGTTGTGGGATTTCGGTGGGCACGTGGTGGACACTTTGGTGGATTGCGGACTCTCAGCGTGTCTGAATTCTCCTGATAAATCGCTCCTGTAGCTGGCGTAGCTCAATGGCAGAGCAGCGGTTTTGTAAACCGCAGGTTGGAGGTTCAATTCCTCTCGCCAGCTCCATAGATTCCGCTGACAATTCAACCACTTTGCGACTTACAGCACCCCTGCTCTCCCCTCGCAATTCAGCCAGTGTAACCGCAAGTGTAACCTTTTTTTGCTCGAAGTAAGCCGAGAGCGACCGCGCGGCCTGCTCGAGATCATTCTCGTTCACAATGTTATAGCGGTCGAAGACGCTCCGGGTCTTGTGGCCGGAAATCGCCATCGCGACTTTCTCTGGGACTCCAGCCCGCACCATATTCCGCACGGCGGTGCGTCGAAAATCGTGCGGAATTTTTCCCTGCCAGACCTTGCGACCTTTCGTGACATCCTTCACCATGTCGCCAAGGCCGACCGCCTGACAGGCTTTTCTCCAGGAATGCTTCAAGCTCTGGAGCCTGATCCCGCCTCGGTGACAGATCCATAGGCACGCTGGCCACTTCAGATCACAACGCATTTTCCATGTGCGCAAGACCCGATAGAGATCCCCGGTGAGATAGAGCACGCGCGGCGTATTGGTTTTGGTGTCTTGGGCCTGGAGATACAGCTTACCTTCCGTCCAATCGACCTGCCGCCATTGCAGCGAACAGATTTCGCCCATTCTCATGCCGCTGTAGTAGGCCAGGCTTGCAGTGACCTGACCGTAATCGGGCAAGACGCCTCGGAGTGCGAGAAAGTCTTCATGCTCGAAGAAGCCTGACCGAATGTTGTGCTCTTTCAATTGCGGAATATGTGGGACACGCACCACCAATTGGGGCGTCTGTTGAAACCCCAACCGAAACATGCGCTTGATACACGCAAGTTCTCGATTAATGGTGCCGTTCGCCGCTCCCTGCTGTTGACGTTTCACGATGTACGTCTTGATTCGCTCTGTCGTGATACTGGTCGCACGCATCTTCCTGAAAAACGTCTTCAAATGATTCATGTACTCATCAATGCGCCGTGCCGTCTTTCGTTTGTTGATTTGGTAGTCTTGTTTCACGAGTGCGGCGAGATCCTCGAACCGGATACGCTCAATCTTTGGTCCTCGATAGAGTCCCGTGGCAATCTCTCCTTCTTTCTCTTTCAGGAGCCTCTTGGCCTCAACCCGATCGACCGTCCCTGTGCTTTCCTGTATCGGCCTCCCTTCACTGTAGTACTTCATCCAGTGCGGACCGGTCTCAACCAAGAGTCCCGTTGCCGGGTCTCTCTTCTTCCTGCGGTAGATCATGCCCATCGGTCGCCTCCCGTTTGTATTTCTCAACAAACTGTTCCAAGTCAACTATGTCGAGCATCACGCGCCGCCCCTGCCGGACTTCCCGAAGAACCCCGTCACGAATCAAGCGACGAATCGTCCAGGGACTTCTCCCGAGATACCGGCCTGCCTCCTTCACGTTGTACAGCCGCTTACTCACTGCCTCGCTCATCATCTCTCCCCTCCTTCCCTTTATTGTGAATCTACTGCATCTGCTCCCAAATCTGACAATCGATCCGCGCGCTTCCTGAGCAATTGAACCGCTTTACGTCCAATGGTGTCGACGGCAATCTTCATGGCGCCAACGTTACCTTCCAAGATCATGTCCATGAGGACGGCGGCTCGCACATACTCGGAGACTGAATCGCCCTGTTTCTTGGCGCATGTCTCAATCAGCTCTCTCTCTTTAGGTGTGACTTTAAACTGCATGAGCTCCGTGCGAGATGGTCCCATTGTGCCCTCCATTGGAATACGTGTGGTATTAGCGCGCGGGATAATAATACGTGAAGTATTAGCTGTCAAGAGGGAATTTCGCGAGAAGTCGATGGTGCGGGAACTATCGAGCTAGCGATGAGCACTGGCGCGTGCAGGGCTTCGATAGCAAGAAAGAGACCTGCTGATTGCAGCTGAAGTGGTCAGTACTCCCTGTCTTTGCTGATCAGGCGGGGAGGACGCCGAATTCCAGCCTGTGCATGCGAGAATGTCTTTCCATCAGGGCCAGCACTTGAGAATGGAGACTCTTGCACTTGCTGAATGCTAGGAACGCGACATCACCATCCTTCGTGACCCGACGCTACTCAGACCTAGAATGGCAACGACCCGCCGCACCTTTTTCCTAGTCCGAGCACTTTTGTCTTATCATTCTGGAGGTGCTGGTAGAGTACGATGATAGCATCCTCGGAGGCACGCTCAACTACAGATAGGAGGATTGTTCTGTAGAACTTAAGTACTTCTCGAAGCCTTTTCGTCGCATATGTGATACCAACGGTCTCAAGCCGCCTTCGGATCGAAAAACACTACAGCCGACGCGAGTTCCTCTCCGGTATGCAAGCAAAGTATTCGGGCCCTCTGGTCATGCTGAAAGCATCCTCCACTAGAGTGGAGATAGAACGCCACACTAGGTCTCGCATAAAGGCGCGAAAGTCGATGGAGCTCACGCTTATCGCCGTTCAGCGCACCCTGCAGGAAGTGAAAGAGCTGAGGACGACGTTGGCCAGTTCGTAACTGTAACACTGCCCTCCCTCGTACCGTCCGCTTTGGTGAGCTAAATGAATGTCAGCTTCGGTCGAGCCGGTCGAGCTCGACAAGATCGAGTAGCAACTCGTACTCGACGAAATCCGGCAATCAGAAAAGTACTGGTCCTTCATTAGTCCCAGAGGTCGGTGTGTGAGGATTACTTGTTATTGCCGAAATATTCTCAGGCTGTTTGAGCAACTCGAAGGCTCACGCTCACGGCGGGAGCGAGCAACGCGAGCTGCGGACCACTGCAGATTATCGTTAGACATCATTTCATTTCGGCGCCAAGTCGAGGAGGCTCCCAATGTCCTCTACGATCGATGTGAATCCACATGGCGGTATCGCCAGGGGAAGTACGTACCCATCAACGGGACCTGCCCTCTCGCCCGAGGTGCACCCATGCCACGTTCTTCCGGATCTCTGCGACCTCACTCGGTGCGTCGAGCTTAAAGAGTTGGCACAGGGCCCGGATGGTACCTGCCCCAGGGCGAGGATTCGCTCAGCTTCCGCGTGATCAGTTCGGAGTGAGGAAATCAGCGCAGTTTGCGGACGGCGGGCGGTGATGGTTTCGAGTCCTTTGGATTTGGATGATGGGCACTTCACGTGGCGTCAAGAAGAGACCCGCGTCACGAAATTGCCGACAGCCATTGATGACGCCGTTGAGAGGCTTCGGCAGTGACCGCAGTGCCTTGAACAAGCCCTCGCGGACGGCGTCCCTATTGGTCTCGTCCCAGAAGTAGTCGCCACCCCACGGCGGTGCGACGGACACGAAGTACAGGCGGAACCGGTCGCAGCGGTTCCCAGGCTGGTTTGCGCTTTCCAGCGCAGGGCACACGGAGGTTCGCGACATGGTGAATTTCACAGCGGCGGCAGGTCTGAATCTCTTGCTGTGTCGTCGCCCAATCCATCAGCGCCTTTGAATGTCTAACGTGTCGTTAACCTGCGGGCGCTTGCGTGCCCGTCGGAGTCGAATGAATAGGTGGGCGTTATATTTGAACTATGTGTCTAGAGATTCGTCCCACTCCGACCCCATGGCCACGCGAGTGCCGCATTCGACCGCTGAGGAGGCCCCAGTCTAAAGTCGTTCCACCCGATTCTTTTTCCCGTATTTCTTCTCTGCACACACACACACACACACACACACACACACACACACACCGTCAGCACGCACAGATCCGTTTGGCAGCCTTCTTAGCCTCCAGCACCGGTTTCCGTTGTCGGTCAATAGCTCCTCACCGCTCTCAATTTTTTGAAGCCAGACTTGGTGTTAATTGTTCCACCGAATCTTGTCCCAGAACTCGTTATAAATTTCCAGATAGGCCTTATCTTTCGTCGTAGAAGTAACGGCCATTCTTTTCCCGACTCTCTTATCAGGTAACCACTCCACCTTATCACCATTTCTTGTGTACCCTATTTCGGTGGCCATTTGGTCTCCGACTTGTCCAGGCTCGACCCGGTCGGCAATCTCAGCCCTCGCATGTCGCTGTCGTCTACGCGAAGAACTATGTTGTCGAGGGTGTCACGATTTAACTCTTCGATGACCGACATTAGATCTGAGTCCAAGCGAGCAATTTGAATTCCTGCGTCGCCGCAGACGCAATTTACAGTACCACGTATCGTTTGGTTTGGGTCCAGAACGCCGATAAATACTTTTGCAATCCGCCTTTCAATTATTCTCTCCCGCACACGCGATCTTAGATCATTCCGAGAAGTGAGGGTTCTAGCGTGACATAGAGCGTAGCCCTGCCAGGTTTCGTCTGCAAGTTTTCGTTCTAAGAGTGTAAACTCCGCATGTTCCCCAGACGCATTTCCCCGCGGAAAGCCTCACCAATAACTAGTCCTTCACGCGCTATGACTGCTCCGACCTTCGGTCGATGCAATCTCGCCGGCTTCACTTCTACACTTTCGCGAAGATCGATGGCCTAGCACTGAGATCCCTATCACCATTTTCCGCTGACAGGTACGGTGTGGCTGAACCACAATCAGTCATTTTTAGATTTGATTCTGCGGCGGCGAAGCCATCCTTATAAGACGAAACGAGGTTCCACCTCGAAGTACCTCTCGACCACATCCCCTTTGTGCGGCGAGTTCCACTCCAAGTTTAAAATTTTCTACCCTAAGACCTCTGTTGTGCCATACAGCGAGAAATTTATCGATTCTCAATACCTCTCCTGGCTGACAATTAAAGTGGCCGACGAACAGAGAGAGAATTTCCCCAGCGATCTCTTCGTGAGTAGGTAAAGTTGCCATCGATTTCTCCGCCGTTTGCTATGTGCCACCGGTACGCCAACCATTCAGTATGACGACCGGCATAGTACGCCAAGGCAGCCTGCAAATTGGCAGCTTATGGATTCTCCGCGCCCCGAGTGTATGCCTCTCGCCACAATCGGGTCAATTGATACCTGAACTCAGCTGCCGTCTTAAGCGGACGGGCAATGGTTGCATTTCCCTCGGCTGGGTGAGCATGGAGGTCTATGAATTTGAAGGGGGGAGTCTTCGACACCCCCCTACCCCCCCCCGACAATGATGCGCCCGCGTTACCGCCGGCGCTTAGTGATCCTCTAACCCGGTTACGGGCGCTGCGAGTCGGTAATCGGGACAGGGGAAATTTCACGGGGATCGTTGACAAGAGTAAAGATGAAAAACGCCCATCTACGGATGGACCGGCGCTCATGGAGCGAAACTTCGCGAATGATCCTATGCGGCGACATAACGCTTGATGCTGAGGTTTTTGGCATGGCTGCGGGTCTGTGCCACATCGTACGCAAGCTGCATCCGAAGAAGGTGGTCCATGTCAGGGCCGAACGCTTTCTCAATGCGGAGGGCCATTTCAGGGGACAGAGAAGCCTTGCCGGCGAGAAGATCCGACAGGGTCGCGCGGCGAACTTTGAGAATGTCTGCTGCTTTGGATACGCTTAAGCCCAGAGCGTCGATGATCTCGGTTCTGATCAGGTCCCCCGGATGGGGCGGGTTCTTCATGGCCATTGTACAGTCTCCTTTCAGTGAAGGCGCATATGATTCCCTTCATCATTCCACCATGTACGGTATAGCCGTACACGTCAAGAAATTGTTTGTACAGTAGGAGATGGTTGGCATCCCACTTCCTTTACATCAACGAATTTAACTCCTGCCCCGGAGCTTGCGGAGGGCTTGCTGTGTTTCTGCTCCAGTGACATGTCGGATCCTCGAAACCCGATATCCATCCGAACGTTCCTGCCCCTCCGATCCAGTGCTTGACCGTGCAGTAGTCTCCAACCCGACGGAGCGTGTCGTTGAACATGAGGAAGAAGAGTTTCGATTCCGCTTCTCTCGCGTTGCGGGTCAGGACAATCTGAAAGCGTTCTGTTGGTACGGTGATCCCTAACGAGCAGAAGTACCGGTGCTCCTCAAACTCCCGTGGCTGGCTGTCGATGTCTTTGCTGATGTACTTGGAGAGATACCGGGCCAGTTTGACCGGGGAGGTTCCAGGCCGTGGCCCCTTCACATTTACTTGGCCGCTGGATCATCGTTCCCTGAGTCGAGCAGTTTCTTGGAAAGACGATCCAACATTTCCTGCAGGGGTTGTAACTGCGCGTCAGTGAGTTCATCGATTTTACTTAACAGGGCACTCACAGGAGAGGAGGTAATCCTGAACCTCTTTGCGGTAGTCAGAAGGTGGATGGTCCGGCATTATCGACCGCCTCTCTCGCAAATTGACGGCGGTCGGGCCTTCCAATAGGCCGTTGGCAGTACGGCGATTCCAGCAGTCTTCAGGATGGAGGTTGCTGTCGTTTATTTGTGCATGCTCTCCAGAACGGTGATCGCGACCGCGACAAAGAAGCCGAGCACGGTGAAGATACCGGCAAGTTTGCCGCCGTGCTCATACGCTTCCGGCATCATGGAGTCGGCGAGCATCAGGAGGATGGCGCCTCCGGCGAACGCCTGAATGAAGGCGAGCCAGCGTACCGATACGCCGCTGAAGAGGGTGCTGCCGGCGACGGTGGCGAGGGCGCAAACGAGCACGATGACTACCCAGAGAGTGATGACCTTGAGCTTGCTCCAGCCGCTGGCCTTCATGCCTATGGTTCCAGCGATCGCCTCGGGCAGGTTCGAAAGAAAGACCGCCACCAGCATCGGCAGGCTCACCGCTCCCCCTTTGGATATCCCGAGGCCGATGACGATTGATTCAGGGACGCCATCGAGGATGATGGCCAGCACCATCGGGATGAGCAAGCTGGATTGACCCGAGGGCGCGATCTCGTGGGGATTGCTCGGCCCGACCGTCGCTACCAACTTGTCGCAGAAGTAGTAGGTGAGCGCGCCGGCAAAGAGCCCCATCATCGGGAATCCGGTTCCTCGTGCGATGCTGATGGCGTCCCCGATCAACTCATAGGCTACGGCCGAGATGAGTGCCCCGGCACCGAAGGCCATGATCAGGCCGAGTGCCCGATGGCTCAGCGTGTAGCGCAGGGCGATTATTCCCCCCAAAATCAGTGAGCAGGTTGCGACCACTCCCCAAAAAAATGCGCTCATCATGTGTCACCCTTACCCAGAAAAAGAGAAGAGCCTGCTCGATTACTCGAACAGGCTCTTTTTGTAACCCGGCAGCGTCCTGCTTTCCTACTGCCTCACAGCAGCAGTGCTCGTTGGCCCAGCTGCCAAATCCCACAGCCTAGGAAGAGATGCCACGAATAAACAACTGCCCTTATGTTTCCCTCGTCCGGAATTGTTTTTCAATACCCTGCAGGTGGAGATGCAACCTCATAGCCTGCTTGGCAGGAAAATCAGCTGACCACCCTGCGCGAAAGGAACCTTCTTACTGGATCCAGCCCTGTTCCTGGAACTTGAGCCTAAGCTGGTCCGTGATTTCGTTAGCAATGGCTTTGGCCCGGCCTTCAACCTTACTGCTGCCTGTATATTCCCCGTATGCTTTCACTCCGCCACCGACGATGAGACCCACTGGGTTACCGGTGACAATCAAGGTGGCAACCCCCAACGCACCCCCCGGAGTTTTACCTGCGCTAGCACCGACCTTGCCGGATCCAAGTTTTCGCAGGCCCTGAGCCGTCATCTGGAAGCCTTCGACCGCCGTCGTCAACTGGGATGCCCCGGAGCCGAAACCGATTGCGACGCGCTTGGTAGCACTTCCCTCATCGACTGAGAGGAGATAACCCCGGAATACAAGGTCGTTGATCTCCGGCGTCGTGTGACTCGAAGCTCGCTTCGCCGGCAGGCCCATGCCACGCGATCTCCTCGACCATCTGTGTCGCAATTGCCTCGCCCAATTTCCGGCCGAGCTCGATCTGCTCGGGTGTTTGGGGCGTGGCATGCTCGGTAGGCTGACCGGCAAGTGCGGATTCGGCCGGTATCTCGGCGGGCGTAGCGGCGAAGTCGTACACCCAGATGTGGCCGGGACGCGGGAGCTTTCCCCCCTTATATTCCTGACGCTCGGTGATCTCGGTTGAGGCGCATCCAGTAACGACGAGCAAAGCGAACAGACATGAGACGATAGGACTGGAAAATTTCACAGCGCACCTCCCTAATAAAGTACGGTAGGAATCATCCACAGGAGTCTTCTGGTTCAGCGGATTGATTTGCCCTATGACCGGCGGCGTCATCGTATATGGATTGAAGGATGAAGTATACTGACAAACTTGAAAGATCTACATCTCCATGAAATGAACGACTGATCTGCGGTTTGTTTGCTTGCTCTATCTCATAATCACTTAAGAAAGCAAGAGGTTAAAGAGTTCTGCTACCACATGGCTCCCGACGTGATCTCTTTGGGCAATTCTGACGGGGAGCTATAGGCGGAGAAAGGAGAAGAGCCACGGATCAGACTGTGAAATCCGCTGATTAAGAGTGGCAACAGGGCAATGATTCGAACCGCTCGATGTTGCGAAGGTTTCCCCGTCTATCGTTGAAAATCATGAGCTTGCCGTGTTTCTGCTCCAGTGACATGTCGGATCTTCGAAACCCGATATCCATCCAAACGTTCCTGCCCCTCCGATCCAGTGCTTGACCGTGCAGTAGTCTCCAACCCGACGTAGCGTGTCGTTGAACATGAGGAAGAAGAGTTTCGATTCCGCTTCTCTCGCATTGCGCGTCAGGACCATCTGAAAGCGCTCGGTTGGTACTGTGATCCCTAACGAGCAGAAGTACCGGTGCTCCTCAAAGTCCCGTGGCTGACTGTCGATATCTTTGCTGATGTACTTGGAGAGATACCGGGCCAGTTTGACCGGGGAGGTTCCAGGCCGTGGCCCCTTCACATTTACTTGGCCCTGTGCTTTTCCGACAATCTTGTACCAACAGCGGCGCAGAAGACGAATATCCTGAAATCCACGAACCGCCAAATGTGGATGGATTGCCCCGCGCTTCTGGCATTCCAACACCGCCACATAGGGCATGGAGTAGCCACCACGCGAGAGCATGCGTCGTAAGCGTTCTAGGTCCGTCAGCACTCGCTCCCGATCTTCGACATTGTCGCGATAGGTCAGCGTAACGAGATGGTCTGCTCCGATGGAAAGGCATTTCCTTCTGATCTCGCCGGTCGCCCGCGCTCGTGCTCTCTTTTCATTCTGTTCTTTGTTAGGTGACTTTCCTTTGAATCCTCGCTTGCCCGGATGCGGATTCACCTTTCCCCACGAACTCTCAATCCACTGCTTCCCAAAGTCGTGAATCTTGACGGACCATGTCGACCCGCCCGATGACTGTGTGTCTGAGTGGGATTCCGTGTGATCGACGAGAAATGTCTTTCTGACAAGTTTAGGGGCTGCCGGGGGACCGGCAGCCGTGCGCCGGTGGCTCTCGCCATCCGGCGCATCGGTTGGCCGCTGCCCGTGTTCCTTCGCCGCTTGATAATCAAGGCTTTGACTGGACACTCCATACCTCGTCGATTTACACTTGCGTCTGAGTCACCACCCTGTTGAAGGAACTAACACGATGGACGAACGTATCGTAGTCGATCCCAACATCTGCAGCGGAAAGCCGACCATTCGAGGCACTCGGATCATGGTGAAGAACATCCTTGGCATGGTCGCAGGCGGCTACACCCGAGCGCAGATTTTGGATGCCTACCCCGAGATGACTCCTGACGACGTGACTGGCGCCCTTGAATACGCGAGTCATGTGGTTGATGAGGAGAAAGTCATTCCGCGTGCGTGACCGTCTGATCGTCCTGCTTGACCAGAACGTTCCGCGCGCGGTTGCTTCTTGGCTTCGCAGCGTGAGACCTGCCTGGATGGTCCACCACACTAGCGACGTCGGACTGTCCGGCCATAGCGATGAAACCGTCTTCTCTTGGGCTGTCCAGCACAACGCGCTCATCATCACTTTTGATGAGGACTTCGCCGATGGTCGGTCGTTTCCAGCCAGGCAGCACCACGGGATTGTCAGACTTCGCGTGTGGCCCACAACAACGGAAGAGACCCAACAGGCTCTTGACCGCCTGTTTCGTGAAGTATCCGATGACGAGCTGAACGGCGCATTAGTCATTGTTGGTCCCTCCCGCATTCGCGTCAGGTTACGACCGACATAACAGGCGCGCCCCCGAAAATGCGAGGCGCGCAGTGTAACCGAAAATGTAACCATACTCCTGCTAACTGCCCTCTCCGCACGCAATCGTACGCAACTCGGCTGATTCAGCCTAACCTGGCCATTCCATTGGTGATTCTGTTGGTTCTGGTGAGGGGGAAGAAGGGTGAGAAAACGGGTCCTTTTCGATTTGTAAACCGCAGGTTGGAGGTTCAATTCCTCTCGCCAGCTCCATACCTGTTCTGCATGACTGACGCCACTCGCGTCTACCCATCGATGATCGTATCACGCCCCCAGAAACACACAGTCAGAACATCTTGCCTTTTGAATCTCCAGCGTGGAGTTATTCTCCTTCGCCGAATACCCCGTGGCTCGCTTCGGGGATGAAGGCGCGGAGAACCCTCCGTAGCCTTGGCGAAGGAGGGTAACGGCTTCTGAGAATTTCGCAAGATACCCCACAGCTTGCTGCGGGGAGCTTCATTGAAGAGACCCTACGCCCCCTCGTAAGAACTGACAACATGACAGTTATTCGTGCGCAATCCTCGCGAGGATCCTATGTGACCATCACCTCATGGCAGGATAAGGAAATTGCATGAGATGCACGGTGACACAGGCCAGGAAAGTCTGAATATGTATAGAATCGATCGTTCACATCGTGGGAAAGATGCGCTCTAGCGTTCGGCTTCCGTAAGGTCACCCTCCTCTTCCAGCTCTTCAAACTCAGCTTCTGCTTTAGCCTTTAACGTTGAGGGATGCAGGCCATATTTTTTGAGCATTTTATAGAAGTCCGCCCGATAGCGTCCGGCAAATTGGGCCGCGCGAGAGATATTGCCGCCGGTGAGCTGTAGGACGTTCTTCAGATAGGTTTTCTCAAACTCTTCCTTCGCTTCAGTGAGCGGTTTCATTGGCGAGTCCGGAGATGCCGCCATAGCAGGCAGGAGATCCGGGGTAATCATGTCTTGTCGCGTCATCACAGTGGCCTTCTCAATGACATTTTCTAACTCACGAACGTTTCCAGGCCAGGGATGCGCCACTAATCGATTCAGCGCGGCCGGCGTAAAACCTCGCAACTCTTTATTGGCCCGCTTCGCACTCGCAGTCAGGAAATGCTGCGCCAGCAAGGGAATATCATCAGGGCGTTCACGAAGCGGGGGGATAAACAGCGGGACGACGGAGATGCGATAGTACAGATCGTTCCGGAAGGCCCCGCTCTTGACCGCTTCACCAAGGTCTTTATTGGTCGCCGTAATAATTCGCACATCAATCTTCGTTGAGAGGTCAGAGCCCACTTCTCGGACTTCCCGTTCCTGCACGGCCCGCAACAGCTTGACCTGCATCGAGAGGGGCATTTCGCCGATCTCGTCGAGAAAAAGCGTGCCGCCATTGGCGCTTTGGAACAGGCCTCGCTTCGAGGCATGGGCGTTGGTAAAGGCCCCACGCACATGCCCAAAGAGTTCTGATTCGAAAAGTGTTTCGGGAATGGCTGCGCAATTGAGAGCGACAAACGGTCCTTTACTCCGTCGGCTGTTCGAATGGATCACGCGCGCGAACACTTCCTTACCGGTCCCGGTTTCTCCGAAGAGAAGAATGGTCGCGTCGGAGTCTGCCACCTGCACCACTTGCTGGAGTAAGCGCTGCATCGCAGGACTTCGCGCAACGATGTTATCCATGCCGTACAACTCGTTGACGAGAGACTTGAGTCGCTGAATCTCGCCTCTCATCCGTTGAGGAGAAAGCCCTTCTTCAATCTTGGCCTTGAGTTCCTTGTCATCGAAGGGCTTCGTGAGATATCCGAACGCTCCACGCTGCATCGCTTCCACGGCATTGGGAATACTCCCGTGAGCGGTCAGGATGATAATCGGGAGGCCTGGGTACATCCGCAACAGTTCTTCTGTCACATCCAATCCATCTTCATTCCCAAGGCGAAGATCGGTAATGGCAAGATCGAACTGGGTATTCTTCGCCACCGCAAGAGCTTCGCGGCCTGTCGTGCAGCCTGTGACGGCAAAACCCATCGCGGTCAATCGCATTTTTACAAGATGTAACAATCCCTCCTCATCGTCGACTACAAGAATATGTTCTTTTTCCATGAAGTCCCTTCTACGGTGCTGTTGGTTCCTGCGCGGTCGGAGGCGGGATAACCGTCACTGAAGGACGGATAGGACGAACCTTATCCCTTGTTTCCTGGTCAATGCGCTTCAATGCCTCCAATTGACTCGTCAATTCCTCTATTTTCTTATCTCGATCCATCAGTTGCTTATGCAGGGACGTGACAGCGCTCGTATCGGTCGAGCTTTTCATAGTATCTTTTTTACTGCTGCCCGCCTCCATCTTTCGTTCACGCTCAGCGAGATCGCGCTGAAGGTTTTCCAGGGATTGCGACTCGGCTTCCTTCATAACTCTCAACTGCTGGATCATCCCCTCTTTATACAAGACGTCTTGCATCAACCCTACAAGCAAGTCTCGCACCAGTTGATCTGAAGCTTGTGCCAGGATAGCCTGACTTTCCGAAATGGCCGGGGCCGCTATGACCGATTGGAGCCAGGACTGTTGAACGGGTGCCGCGTGGTGCTCTAGCAGATCAATCCAGAGCTTACTGGCGGATGCCAGTTGAGTCTGAGGCGCGACAGCGATCACTTTCTCAAAGTACTTCGAGGCGCTATCGCGACTTTCGTAAAGCCCTAGCAAGGCGCGCATAAAATAGACATAGTCGCAAGAATTCTGCTCGGCACAGTTCTGGACAAGCGCCTCCTGTTTTTTTATGACCTTAAGAAGCGATTTTTCCCCTCCCGCTTCCACCGTGAAATAGGGCTTGGAAAATTCTGGGGCTGGTGACCATGCAGCGCATCCTGCGAGGAAGAACAAAGAGGGCAAGACTCCCAGAGTTAGGGCTCTGCGAACAACGTTCATACCGCTTCTCCTGGTTTCATGAGGAGTAAGGTAAATCGTACAGTCGTTCCTTTCTTGGCTTCGCTCTCGATCCAAATGCGTCCTCCATGCGCTTCGACCACATTTTTTGCCAGTGCCAACCCAAGGCCGCTCCCAGGTGCGGCCTGCTTGGCCTTAGTACGCCCTTGATAGAAGCGCTCAAAAATATAGGGCAGGTCTTCAGCCAGAATGCCGGGCCCTCCATCAGTCACACTCACCTCGAGAGTTCCCACACTCGGATCCGGCTTCATCACAACCTTGACGATGCCCCCCTCTGAGCTGAACTTCAGGGCATTTGAGAGTAAATTGTCGAGCACTTGCTCAACTCGAAACATATCGGCATTGACCCACACGTGTCGCCCAGGCGTTTCCAGCAAAAGCTGCACATGCTTGGCATCGGCAAGGAGTTGAACTTTGTTGACCGATATATCTGCGACCCGCTTGATATCCATAGGAACGATTCGATACTCCATCATCCCGGCATTCATCTTGGACAGATCCAGAATGGTGGAAATGAGCGTGATGAGTCGGCGGCTGCTGTCTGCCATAATGCGCAAGGTCGTGCGCTGTTCTTGTACCAAAGGGCCAGGAATTTCATCCAACAATAAATGGGTGCCCTCTTGGATTGAGGCCATGGGCGTGCGTAGCTCATGGGAAACATGGGCGAGAAACTCCTCCTTCATATCATCCAACTCTTGGAGTTTCGTACCCATTCGATTGACCGCATCAATGAGGTCTCGTAACTCGCTAGGAGCTCGAATATTCAGTGGGGTGCGGAAATTACCCTGCCCGATCTGTTTGATATGGCTCTGCAATTGTCGAAGCGGCCGTAGGATCGAATAGCTCGCAAAGCCGGCGAGCGTAATCCCGAATACAAGCGCAAGCAGAACCAGCTGTTCGGTCACTGCTTCCGCTTGGGCAGAACTTTCCCGTGACCGGCTCACTCCGACGCTGATGCCCGACTCATGAAGACTAATCAACTCTTGGAGCGTGGCGCTGATGCGCTCCATCAAGGCGTCTCGCCGACCTTCATAGTCCCCAGACAGAGGCGCTGGAGACGAGGCCTTCCTCTCCAATTTTTCATGGAGCATCGCGAGTCGTTCTTGATGCATGTGCTTGACATCATTGAGTAATTTACTGCCTTTAGGTGTCAGCTCCTGCGCTTCCAGGGACTGGAGGCCACGATGAAATTCTTCAACTTCTTCATCGAAATGTCGTAAGAACGTCGCATCGCGCACGACGAGATACTTTTTTTCACTATTCAGCTGAGCATAGAGTACTGTGAGCAAGTGCTTAGCCGATTCGATCGCCGGGTAATGGAGCGTGACCATATTGGCACTCAAGGCGGTCAGCTGACGCAATTGAAATAGGGCATATAAATTCACCCCTGCCATCACCACGATGATGACGAGGGACGTCAGAATAATCCGCCAAAAGACAGACAATCGCACGAAGGAGACTCTTTCTCGCCTTTATCTAGCAGCTGTATGCAATTCCATACACTATTTCACCTGGCTACTCAAGTGTCTAGTCCATAAACCCGTTCTTGTGTCATTCGCGCTTCTGGAGCCCGATGGCCCCAAGAAAGGTCCCGCAATGCCAATAGGAAAAGGCAACAACGCCATTTCTTTCGCCCGAATCTTCTCTACTTGAATGGCGAGACAAATCGACGTTGCCGGCGTGACCCACCATGTAAAGAGGCAAAGAGGTGGCCACGAAACAACAGCATAGCGACGGCAAGCGGTGGGGTAAGTAGTAGCCCGATATACCAGCTGATCGAAGAAGGGATACCCGCATAGTCCAGCCAACCTCCGAGAATCGTGAACGGCAGTACAAGGACTTGGGAAAAATCCAAACCGGCGCCTCGCCCGACTCGACTGGAGAGAGAAAAAAACGATTGCGGTCCTGAGGGTGAGAGGACGATCGGGATCAGGATCAACGCAAATGGAAGAAACCATTCAATCCAATTCTCAAGGATGAACGCATAGGAAGTCTTCAATACTTCAAGCGGTGAATCATGCCGAACTTGATAGATAATTTCAGGCGCGGGGTTCAGCAAGAGAAAGATGAGCAGGAGCGCTGCGTACGATAAGAGTTGCCCAAACGGGTTTGCCTGGATGCTCAGGTCGAGTGCCATGAGCGGCAGCCAGAGAATGAATCCGATGCCGATGACATCCCAAAAATAGTGACCGACACTGCCAAGCACATCGCGAACGGTCAGTGCCCGAGTGTGGCTGATCGATTGTTCGATGAGACTGAGGGTCGCGCCGACCAGAAGCGCATTCACCGCGCCAAGCACAAACCCTCCGATCATGCCGAGGGGCGAGGCGATCTGCGTAGCGAACAGCAGCAGGAATCCAAATCCCACCACGGCCACAATGGTCATCCAGCCGCGGACGAGTGATTCTCCAGTTTTGCGAAAGGCGTTCCGATAGAGTGCGACGGTTTCAGTAAGAATGCGTGACATGAGAAACAATAGTCTGCTAGGGCTTCTCTGGTCAAGCCGATCACGTCCCACTATAGAAACATTGACTTCCTCTATCCTATGATTATGTGAAGGGTACAGGCACACCCGGATATCTGGAGAGGAGAGATAGCATGGACATGAACCGTATGACGATCAAACTACAAGAAGCGCTCCAGACCGCGTCGTCTCATGCCGCAAGGCGGAGTCATCAGGGAATTGACGTGGAGCATCTTCTGCTTGCGTTCGTGGAACAGGATGGCGGTCTCGCCACTTCGCTCCTCGAACAGGCAGGGTTGTCAGTCCCTTCGGTTCGCCAGGCAGTGGAGCAGGCGCTGGCAAAACTGCCTCAAGTGCAAGGCGCTGGGGCGAGCCCCGGACAACTCCACGTCGCCTCCAGGTTGAATCAGGTCTTGACCAACGCCGAAGATGAACAACGCGGGTTGAAAGATGACTATCTCAGTGTCGAACATGTTGTCCTCGCCATGGTGCAAGAAGGGGGAATTTTCAAGAAGCTTGGTCTGACGAAGGAACGACTGTTGGGCGCACTCCAACACATACGAGGATCTCAGCGTGTCACAAACCAAGACCCGGAAGGCACCTACCAAGCATTGGAAAAATATGGCCGCGATCTCACCCGCCTGGCTGGGCAAGGAAAACTGGATCCCGTCATTGGACGCGATGAAGAAATTCGCCGTGTCGTGCAAATTCTTTCACGGCGAACCAAGAACAATCCTGTGCTCATTGGAGAACCCGGCGTCGGCAAAACCGCCATTGTCGAAGGGCTTGCCTCCCGCATTATCAAGGGAGACGTGCCGGAAGGACTGAAGAAGAAGCGCGTCATCACGCTCGACATGGGGTCATTGGTGGCTGGCGCAAAATTCCGAGGCGAATTCGAGGAACGATTGAAAGCCGTCCTCAAAGAAGTGCAAGCGGCAGAAGGACAAGTCTTATTGTTCATCGATGAGCTACACACGGTCGTGGGAGCCGGCGCGGCGGAAGGGGCGATGGACGCCGCCAATCTGCTCAAGCCCATGCTGGCCCGTGGTGAACTGCATTTGATCGGCGCGACCACGCTCGATGAATATCGAAAACATATCGAAAAAGATGCTGCGTTGGAACGACGGTTTCAAACGGTGCTGGTCGATCAGCCGACCGTGGAAGATACTATCTCGATTCTGCGAGGGCTCAAGGAGCGCTATGAAGTACACCACGGCGTACGCATCAAAGACGCGGCGCTGGTCGCCGCCGCAAAACTTTCGAACCGGTATATCGCCGACCGGTTTCTGCCAGATAAAGCGATCGACCTCATCGATGAATCGGCAGCCCGCCTGCGCACTGAAATCGATAGTTTACCGGCGGAGCTCGACGAAGTTTCGAGGAAGGTCATGCAATTGGAAATCGAGCGAGAAGCCTTGCGGAAAGAGCAGGATCAGGCCAGTCGGGCACGGCTGGCGACCCTTGAGCTAGAGTTAGGCGAGAAGCAACGAGATATGGACGCGCTCAAGACGCGATGGAACTCTGAGAAAGCCTCTGTGTCGCGTTTACGCAAGACTCGGGAGGCGATGGAAGAGGTGAAGCAGGGGATTGAACGTGCGGAACGGGCCTACGATCTCAATCGTGTGGCGGAGCTCCGATACGGTGAATTGCCTCGCCTTGAGCGAGAACTGGGCTTGGAACAGGAGCAGCTCGGCAAAAAACAAGGCGAAAGCCGGCTCCTGAAAGAAGAGGTCGATGAAGACGACATTGCGGCTATCGTAAGCCGCTGGACCGGCATTCCCGTTTCCAGGTTGGTCGAAGGTGAAATGGAAAAGTTATTAAAGCTGGATGAGTTACTCCATCAGCGCGTGGTCGGCCAGGAGGAGGCCGTGCAAGCCGTCGCCGACGCGGTCCTTCGCGCACGTTCCGGCATTAAAGACCCGAACCGGCCCATCGGCTCATTTCTCTTTCTTGGTCCGACCGGTGTCGGAAAGACCGAGCTGGCACGGGCGCTCGCCGCGACCCTCTTCGATGATGAGGCCAATCTCATTCGAATCGACATGTCCGAGTACATGGAGAAACATACGGTCGCCCGTCTTATTGGAGCCCCACCAGGCTATGTCGGGTATGAGGAAGGCGGACAATTGACCGAAGCCGTCCGTCGTCGCCCTTTCTCGGTTATTTTGTTTGACGAGATCGAGAAAGCCCATCACGACGTCTTCAACATCTTCCTCCAAGTGTTGGACGACGGACGGCTGACGGACTCTCAAGGCCGAACCGTTGATTTCAAAAATACCGTCTTGATCATGACGTCAAACATCGGCAGCCCGCAGATTCTTGACGCGCAGCAACGGCATGCCTCCTACGACGAGGTCCGCTCCGTCGTGATGACGGAACTACGCGAGCACTTCCGCCCGGAATTCTTGAACCGCGTCGACGAAACGGTGGTATTCCACCCGTTGGAAACGGAACAGCTCACAAAAATCGTGGAGATCCAACTCGAACGGTTGCGGGCACGGTTGACAGAGCGGCGAATCTCTCTGTCGGTGACGCCTGCAGCTCTGAGGCATCTGGGTCAACGCGGCTATGATCCAGTCTATGGGGCGAGGCCCTTGAAGCGATTGATCCAGCAGCAAATTGAAACGCCGATGGCTCGTCAGTTGGTCAAGGGTGAATTACGCGATGGAGATACGGCGACCGTGGACTTGACTGACGGGCAGATCGTTATCGTGCCGACAGTCACAGGATAGCGTGATCTCCCTCCTTCATCCAAGGACGACCGACTTACCTTTCAGATCTTGGATGGTCCCGCTAGCACGAAGCTTATCGATGTTCCATTCGGTGGGAGAAATCCGAATGACGTGGCCCTTCATCGTATGAAACTCCCCTTTCGTGAGGGTTACCACACCAGGTGCCGACACATCTATCTGTAAGATGACGGTTCCGGAAGCCGGATGTGTGAGCAGGAGACTCTTGGGAGTCCTCGTCACGTCGTACGCGCGTTGCTCGTTGATCATCAGGGTACTATCGTTGAGCTTCGCCGTCACTTTGCCTTCCTCGTTGAAGAGGGCAAAGTTCACCAGTAGCGCGCCCGTGATAGGTTTCAGTGCCACTTCAATCTGGGGAACCCCCTCGATTTCGATCATGCCGTCGGTGTTGCGGTACACATTCGAGCCCACTTCCACGTCCATCTATAGCCTCATGTCCCTACGATGTGAACACACTCTTATGACTTCTTGATGCGATCCAGAATCAATGCGATACAGCCCCCTAGGAGCCCCCCTCCCAGTATGGTTGTGAGCAACTCGAACAACTTGAGTCCCCACACCGATCCTGATGTTTGCATGGCTTCTCGAATGCCGCCTTGCAGCATGATCACGGCCAACGCCATGGTGGCGCCGACGATGAACCACCAGAGAAAAACTTTCACGGTCGACAACATAGGAAATCCTTAGAACTCCATCCGACGGTCAAGGCTACGGTATTGAATGGCTTCCGCCACATGTACCGGCTCGATTTTATCAGAGCCCGCGAGATCGGCAATGGTTCTCGCAACACGGACAATCCGTCCATGGGCTCGAGCCGACAACCCGAGTTTCGTCAGCGCGCGTTCCAAGAGTTCTTGCGTCGGAGCATCCAACGCACAGTACCTCTTCAAGAGCCGAGGCTTCAACTGCGCATTCGAATGAATCCCGTCTTGACGATATCGGTGGCGTTGTCGATCGCGCGCCGCCAGGACACGCGATCGGATTGTGGCAGAACTTTCCGGCGTCGGGCCATGATCGTGCAAATCTCGCACAGAAACCGGCGGGACCTCAATGTGAATGTCGAGTCTATCTTGAAGTGGCCCCGACAGTTTGGCTCGATATCGACGAATTTGATGAGGAGTGCAGACGCATTCACGTGTGCGATCTCCATAGTACCCGCAGGGACAAGGATTCATCGCGGCGATCAACATGAATCGCGCAGGATAACGGAGCGAGCCGCTGGCCCTGGTGAGGGTCACATGCCCATCTTCCAGGGGTTGACGCAGTCCGTCTAAAACAGGACGGCGAAACTCCGGAGATTCATCCAGGAACAACACGCCATTGTGCGCCAAGGATACTTCCCCAGGCCTAGGAACTGTTCCACCTCCAATGAGCCCGGCATCGGAAATACTGTGATGCGGAGCGCGAAAAGGACGAACGGTCAGTAATGGGTGATTGGCCGGTAATTGTCCAGAAACACTATGAACGCGGGTCGTTTCGATCGCTTCGTCAGGTTCCATAAGTGGAAGAATCGTCGGGAGACGTTTTGCTAACATGGTCTTGCCTGATCCGGGCGGTCCCACCATCAAAAGATTGTGCCCGCCGGCTGCTGCAACCTCTAGAGCACGCTTCGCATGATCCTGCCCTTTGACATCTCCATAGTCGTCATCCTCCACTGGACGAGTGGTAAAAAACCTTTCCCGGTCTGTGTGAGCCGGGGCCAGCGAAATCGTGCCGTTAAGAAATCCCACGGCCTCGGGGAGCGTGTGGAGCGGATACGCTGTCACGCCCTCCACCACGGCCGCTTCTTGGCTATTCTCAGCCGGCAGAAGCAAACTATAATTGGGCCGGCAGGCAATCCCGATGGATAACGCGCCGGTAATCGCTTTGATTTGCCCATCCAAGGATAATTCACCGACACAGACACGGCCCAGTATGCTCTGAGGCGTAATCACTTCTTCCGCCACAAGAATCCCAAGGGCAATCGCCAAGTCAAGGCCCGATCCCTCCTTTTTGATTCCTGCAGGAGCAAGATTCACCGTGATTTTCTTTGCCGGGAAATGGAACCCCGTATTTTTGAGGGCGGAGCGAACTCGGTCACGACTCTCCCGCACCGTGGCATCGGGAAGACCGACGACTGAAAATTGCGGGAGCCCCCCAGCAATATCGACTTCCACATCGATCAGATGCGCATCGATACCGACGAGTGCAGCGCTCAGAACTTTTGCAAGCATGTAGATCTCCAGTGCGAGGCACAAGGCTGGTGGATTATAGGAACCGCATCCAATTGTTTCAACAGAAACAGTAGAAGCATGCAGGGATTTGCTGGTATTTCCCTTATTGTCATCACACCAACCAGAACGCTAGGCTCAGTTCATA
The DNA here is from genome assembly GCA_963748375.1 of uncultured Nitrospiraceae bacterium. Lineage (GTDB taxonomy): Bacteria > Nitrospirota > Nitrospiria > Nitrospirales > Nitrospiraceae > Palsa-1315. The sequence continues at coordinate 6,694 of CAVVIR010000007.1, read as the reverse complement.
AGTAAGCGATAAAGCGCTGTCTTGCGCGGAGGCCGACCATGCCCAAGTCCCCCGTTGCTTGTTCCGAGGAGGAAAACGCTGAGGAGTGGGCGCGGAGCCGCACCCAGGAAGCGCGCCTGGTGGAGCGCGCCAAGATTATCCTGCAATGCGTGCAGGGGCACTCGGTCAGCGACATTGCGCGGAGGTTGCGCGTGCGTCCGAATACCGTGATCGATTGGCGGCGGCGGTTCGACCGCGAAGGATTGACTGGTCTGGCGGATCGTCCGCGCCCGGGCAAGCCGCGGCAGTATGGCGCGGACTTTCGCAAGAAGGTGCTGGCTGTGTTGGAAGCACCACCACCGAAGGGACAAGCCGTTTGGGACGGTCCAGCAGTGGCCCGGCATCTCAAGACATCCGTGCATGCGGTCTGGCGTGTGCTGCGCAAGGAAGGCGTCTGCCTGGGCAGGCAGCGGAGTTGGTGCGTGAGCACCGATCCGGAATTTTCTACCAAGGCCGCCGATATCGTGGGGCTATACTTGAATCCGCCGGAAACGGCGCTGGTCTATCCGTAGACGAGAAACCCAGCATCCAAGCGTTGGAGCGGGCGACTGGGTACGTGGAGACCGACAATGGCACAATCGTCCGCGGGTTCAAGAGCACCTACAAGCGCCATGGGACGTTGAATCTGTTTGCCGCCCTGGAAGTCGCTACCGGAGCGATCCACACGCAAATCACCCGGCAAAAGCGCCGACTGGAGTTTCTGGACTTCATGGATCATCTGATGGCGGAGATGCCCGAGGGCAAAGACATTCATGTGATCCTCGACAATTACTGCATTCACAAACGGAACGATCCTTGGTTAGCGGCACACCCGAATGTCGTGTTCCATTTCACGCCGACGTCGGCCAGTTGGCTCAACCAGGTTGAAATCTGGTTTGGGATCTTTGCGCGAAAGGCACTCAAGGGTGCCAGCTTTCGAAACATCGAGGAATTGCGTCAGGCCATCGAAGCGTTTGTGGCCGCCTATGGACCCACAGCCAAACCTTTCGTGTGGCGCAAGAGAGAAGTCAAAGGCTCTCAACTCAGAAACACTATCGTGAACTTACGCAATTAAGCACTAGCACGCCCTTCTCCCCTTCTGTATAATCTCGCTCTATGTCTACCTCTTCCACCTACTTCCATGCTGAGTTTCAAAAACGTACATCGTTCAGCAGGCTGCCAGACCCTCTACCGGTATGTGTTCTCCTTAGTAGCTTGCTCATAGGAACCATCAATCCTGTCCTGGCCCAAGTGCCTGACCATAGAGCCAGCCCATCTGAACTCGTTGGGGCATCGATGGCCGTCCTGGCCACACTTCAAGACGCTGATGTGCTTCCGCCTGAAGACACTCCCGAAGCGAACCGCGTCATCAAGGCCGTCATCCAATTTCAATCGGTCTTTCTGAAAAGTAGCGATCCAGCCGTGCAGTTACTGTTGACTCGCGCGTTGGCCGCACAGGGAGGAGGCAACGGAGAAGAAACCCTGTTGCGATTCCATTCAACAGGCTGGACATCGGATGTGCTTGAGGCACTCAGTGCTCAGTGGATCACCACCGCGATTGATCAGCGAGATCGTTTGACGCCAGGCTTTCGGCAATTCAACATGAGTCCGGCAGATTTCGATCGGTTTATGGAACTGGTCTTGAAGGCACGAACCACGTTCATACAACGGGAACAAACCCTACACCAGGTGTTTGCGCAACGAAGGCGGGAGATGCCAGGCGGAACACCATAACTACAACAGGGAGGATGCAATGGCCACGAAAGCCTATATCTTAATCAAAGTCAAAGCCGGACGGACGAAAGACGTGCTGCAGGTAGTCAAGCGCCTTCCCGGCGTCGAACAAGCCCACTCGTGCTTTGGACGTCCGGATATTATTCTGTTTATCGCTGTTGCAGACGAACGAGCCCTCTCGGATGTGGTTATCACAAAAATCCATCAAGTTGAAGGGGTGGAGGAAACAGATACGCACATCGTCGCCGACTCATAGAAATTAATCAAGCCTTGACTCGACCTCAACCGTATCTCAGGTATTCAGCTCTCTAGCGGAAAGACGAGACGCTGACGCTTGCTCCGCCACGTTCTGCCGAGCGATAGCAGGCATCAATCACCTCGACAGCACGCCATCCGTCGCGCCCTGTAATAGGCGGCGGGGTCTTCGTTTCGATGGCATGGACGAAAGCGCGGAGTGTCGCAAGAATCGTCTGCTGCGGTTGAACCGCCCATTCAAAAGGAGCGCTATCACCGATCACTCCGGTGATCCGGTGGTGAAACCAATCAGCGGTTATTTGCCCCTGAGATCCCACCCACTCCGCTCTCGCAACCCTCCCCGCCCCAACACGTGCAATGTCCATCACACAGTGCAGACCGCTCACGGTATGAGCCTGCACGATCGCCATCATCTCCGGCGCCATGGTTGGTAGCCGGTCCAACTCGCAACGAACCGCAACCACCTCCTCGCCGATAAGAAACGGCACGAGATCCAAGAGGTGAACCCCAAACTCCAATAGTGCACCGCGCTGCCCCGGTACCGATGACCGAACCTCGTCGCCGGTTTTCGCTTCAATCCGGCTGGTGAAAGTCGCGTACCGGAGCGGGCCGATCTCCGGCAAGTGCTCTTTCAAAAGAAGAATCGTCGAGTCAAAACGCAAGGTTTGTGCGGTCATCAGCAGCACGCCCGCCTCTTCCGCCGCCATGACCATCGCTCGAGCTTCACGGCCTGTCGACGCCAACGGCTTTTCAATGAGGATCGGCTTCTTCGCCTTCACGGCCTCAAAACAGATCTCAGGACACAGTGACGGAGGGGTCACCACCACAACAGCCTCCACCGCCGGATCTGCGATCAAGGCGCGATAGTCCCCATAGACAGGGATATCCCTCGTCGAGAGCCAAGGCGGTCCCTCCCCGATCCGTTTCCGGCAGAGAGCGGCAAGACTCACCTCTGACAGATCATGCAGAAGATGGTGGATATACCGGCTACCATGCCGGCCGGCACCGATGAGACCGATTCTAAGCGGCATAGTCGTCATATATCCGTGACGGTAATGGAACTGTACTCATCACCGAGCGCTCGGTCAACTATAACTCACCCCTCGAACCAGATTGACAGCCTGACGAGATGGTCCCTATAGTACGCCCGCGTCGGATGAATCCTGTTTGAGTTGAGCACGCCCGGTTAGGCCTTGATGGAAAAGAGATTGCCGCAGTGATATCAACCACCGCTCCTTTTACCTTGAATCAAATCGGCACCGGCACAGCCCGCTTCCCGAGTGGCGTCGCCATTCCCACACTCACGGATGCTGCCGTCGACCCCTACATCCAGACACGCATCTCGAAACACGTGCAGGTGGAATGTGTTCAGTTTTGGCCCCAGCCAAGCGGGCGCTACCCCGGTCTCGTCCTCTTGCATGAAGAATGGGGGCTGACAGCGCAAATCAAGGATCTCGGCGCCAGGCTGGCGTGCGAAGGCTATGGCGTCATCATCCCCAACTTGTACGGACGACTGGGTGGCATGGTGACAGCCAACGCAGAGGTTGCGGACGCGCTCATGAGTAAGCTGAACGAATCGCTCGTCCTGCAAGACATCAACTCCTGCTGTGAGTTTTTAAATACCCGCGACCACATTAAACAAAATATCCACGGTGTGGTCGGCTACGGCATGGGTGGATCGTACGCACTCCGGTTCGCCTGTCAACGGAAACGGCTCCGCGCAGCAGTCGTCTATTACGGCCGAGTGATGCAGTCTGACATCGCGATCACCAATCTGTTCTGCCCGGTACTCTATCACCAGGCCGGCCAGGACCAGTCAGTACCCAGTCAGGATGTGGACTGGTTGCGTACGGCCGCGTCTGAGCATCACAAGCGCGTTGACATCAAAACCTACTCCGACGCGCCCCATGCGTTTTGCAATGAACAACGCCTGGAGAGCTATCGCGCCGATGCAACAGCCGAGGCGTGGGAATCAACTGCCGCGTTTCTGAAGACCTGCTTCCAGGGCACCTAATTGAGGCCCTCACATTGTGTCAGCCGCGCCTGCTTGAGGGTGCGGACGGAAGCACGGTAGAGTAATGGAATGTACAATCACATCCGCTTAGTTCGATCTGCCCTATCACGAATCAGTCTCACTTTTGCCATAGCCGCTGTCTCTCTATTCGGAACCTGGTCTATGGCCGAAGCGGACGAATCCCTTCCGAGCTCTATCCCCGATTTCCCATCGATCATTCGCGCCCATTCCGATCAGCTAGCCAAGATAGAGTCTGACAAGGGAGCCAGCACCTTATTTGTGTCAGCAATAGGCCCCGCGCTCCAGCTGAGCGATGCGGCCAGGACGTTGGGGACGAACTCCTTGCCGATCAAACTTGCCAATGAACTCCTGCTGCCGGACCTGACGGCAGCGGTTCATCGATTGATGAGCAGTCTGACCGTTTGGCGCCTCGCCTCGACCATCAGCCAGGCTGTGAGAGATCGCCAACTCGCGCCTGTGACCGAGAGACTCATTGGCTCTCCACAAGCCAGAGCCTGGCTCGATCAACAAGGGAACACACCCTGGCATGACACACTGAATCAACTGTCAGACGCACTGGCCTCCCCGGAATGGGCCAAGGCAGATCAGGACGAGCCTATAGTGGTCACCACTTTGGAGCGAGCCGCTCGCCTGGAAGTGGATGCCATGCAGGCTAGCTACCAAGAATGGGATCGAATACGGAGCTGGAAGGATCGGGTGCGTGGGCTTCGTGGTCAGGCCCGGCTCTGTGGGACATGGCAATGGATCATTCATAATCATCAGCATAATCATCAAGAGCAAAAACTCTCGCTGCTTTTTCCAGCATCAGGACAGACGCAGTCCACTCCGCCAGGTCTCGTGGAAATGATCGTCTTGGGCGAAAACGTTTACTTACGCTGGGAGGCGAATGGTCAAGTCCAAGAGGACAGTCTGCAGTTCAGCAAAGAAGGACAACGGCTTGAAGGGAGCTTTGTGAACTCCCAAGGAGGCTGGGGGGCGATCAGCGGAAAAAGAACGGCCGGCTGTGCGCCCTAACCGGTTCCATTTTTGCCACCTTCACCGCTAAGAAGTGCGGCTTGTTGAGCGAGGGAGCGAATCGCGCCAGACTCCCCAGCCTAAGAGTGCCCAGCCCGTCATAAAAGCCAGCCCACCGATCGGAGTGATGGCCCCCACCCACCGGATACCTGCAAGGGACACCACGTACAGACTGCCTGAGAAGAGAAGAATTCCGAGGAGAAAAAGCCATCCTGATTTTTCAAGGCGTTGTTCGGGGTAGCGATCGATTGCCCACGACACAATGCACAGTCCAAACGCGTGGTACATCACATACCGTGTGGCGGTCTCGAATACTTGAAGCATAGGGGCGTCCAAAATTTCCTTCAGTGCGTGGGCGCCAAAGGCGCCGGCGGCGACGCCGAGTCCTGCAAGAACGCTCCCAAGCACCAGAAATCGCTTGGCGGATGACCGACCTATCATAGACGTATCCTCCTCATTCGTTGTCTTTCGTAGCTTTCTGATTCATCCTATTGTTGGAGCGAGCTATCTCCATCCGGATAGTCTCATTCGACCGAACAGGGAAAACCAGTCCGCCCTATTGCGCATTGATGTGAGAGAACGCTCACCCATCTTATTCAAGACGATTCATTGCGACATGGCTGGTGGACACCGCTAATTCCCCTGCCTAAGACTCATCGTATCAGCAGGTACGCGTATCTGAATGCGGATACGCCAGGGCGGCAATTGTAGCAGAAGCGCTCAAGGATATTGTGGGCTATGTCTCAATAGATCTCTCGACTTCTCCTGTTAGCCTCCTCCTCGATCGTACACTTGGTAGCTTGCGGCGGGAAACCCTATCATTTCAGGTACGGCTACAGGGCGCAGTTCATCGAGGGCGCACGATCGAACCTACGGAACACACAGGTTCACTACACGCTGAAGTACTACAGGAAGCCTAGACAGTGGCCCACGGACGATCTTCTGGAGAAGCCCCCACCTCTTGAGGTATAGCCACGCCGTCCCCGCCGCTTTACCATCCACACAAGATGATGGATCAAGCGAAACAACAGACGTGGTGGGCTTGGTGGGATAGTCCCAAGTTTACGATTGACTGTGTGCTCGCGAATGCAACGAGGCAGCTTGAAGCCGACGGCTGCGTCCTTGAACGCATAGAAGGTGGCTGTAAGCTCTCCACCCCCGATCACCTGAGAACAGGCGATTTTGTCAAAGTCCAATTATGGTTGGAAGGTGAGGACACATTTATCGACATCCGACTCGCGGAGGTCAGAAGAGTTCACGAACACTGGGTCGCTGTGGAGATGATCCAGGTGAGCCCCAATGATCGGATGAGATTGAAGCAATTTATCGATCCCCCTGCAGACAAGCACACCGAAGAGCCTGCACTACTCGATCATCTTCTCATCCGAGCTTAGCAGGACGCTGAAAAAGTCCGCCAGCATCGTTCTCGCATCGTTCAGAAGCTCAACGTACCGAAGCGTACGCCTCGCCTCTTCCCTCGCTGCGGCCTTGCTGGACGACCTTTTTGATCACCCTGCTACGACGGTGGTGTTGCCGGATGGCTCTGAGAAGACAGGTGGCGAACACAACCGCCTGTTTCTGGTGCCGGAGGCCGGGATTGAACCGGCAAGGGCCTTTTGGGCCCGAGGGATTTTAAGT
>CAVVIR010000006.1:0-431718 GCA_963748375.1 uncultured Nitrospiraceae bacterium | reverse complement strand
ACTGGAGATTCTAGCACTCAGTCTCGCTGCTCGTCAATTTCCTCCACCCTTCATGTTAGGAGTTTGCCCGACATTGACCATTTCTACAGCAGCGAACAGTGACGTCTGAAGGAATCCCCGAAGGATTTCTGCCAACGTGAGATGATGGTTATTTGGTTTGTTCGCTTGAACGAACCAATCACATGAACCAAACAGACCATGCACAAACGAGGGTGTGGAGGCGCCGAGCGGGGTCGAACCGCTGCATCGCAGTTTTGCAGCGCGTCAGACGACTCGACGACCACTGACGATTCAGAGCGACAGACTACGACGCCAGAGGAGTGAAATCAAGAGGTTCAATCATTTCGATTGAGACAAACTGCGACCGACTTAGATTCTGAATCGGGACCAAAACCGGGAGTGCAACCGGGAGTAAAACCGGGATTAGGGTTTCTCTGTAAACTGCAAATGGCTTGAGTCTTGATTGGGTCCCCAGCCGAGAGAAATCTAGACTTTGAGTTTGGAGGGTTACGATACCCAGTTCGAAAGACTGGCGGTCTGGGCTTCTCAGTTTATATCGGTGTGACTCTAGTCCGCACAGCAGCTCATTTTTGACACGTCTTTTGTGTAAGACAGCGCGGCTATTTTGAGGGCCTCGGACATGGTTGGATAGACGTGCAGCATGCGGGCGAAGTCGTCGATCATCGCACCAAAACGAAGCCCCATGGCCGCTTCGTGAATCACCTCCGCCGCATTCATTCCGTGCATTGACACCCCCAGCACCTTCTTCGTTTTCCGGTCCGCAACCATCTTCAGGACCCCTCTGGTCTCCCGGACCGCCCCAGCTCTGGGAACGAGGGACATCGGAATCATGCGACAATCGCACGCGTACCCGCGCGCATTGGCCTCCTCGTCCGACAGTCCGACTACGCCCACCTGCGGGTCGGTAAAAATCGCTCGCGGAATCACGGCGTGGTTTACCTTATGGCCCCCTTTGCCGTTGAGCGCATTCTCGGCGGCAATCCCGCCGTCCTGCGCCCCCACAGGAGTTGCCATCTGGCTTCCCGTGTAGGAACCAATGACGTCTCCGGCGGCATACACGTGCCCGGCAGAAGTGCGCAGCTCGTCGTTCACCTTCACGAAACCATGTGCATCCAGATCGACTCCTGGAAGTTCAAGCCCCAGGTGTTCCGTATTCGGTGTTGCGCCCCGTAGCAACAAGCAGCTTCGCCGCCTTCAGTTCCTTCTGCCTCCCGTCCACCTGAAGCGTAACGACGACTTGGCGTTCATCGCCATACACCCGGCTCACCGTGGCTTTCGTATGGATGGCAATGCCCTCCTCACGAAATACGTCTGCCACTGATTGCGCAATCTCCGGCTCGTAGGCCGAAAGAATTTGCTCTCCGCGTGCCAGAATCGTGACGCTGGTGCCAAAGCGCGCAAACATCTGGCCCAGCTCAAGCGCGATGTAGCCGCTACCGAGGATGATGAGCGACGCCGGAAGCTCTATGAGCTCGATGTCTTCGTGACTGGTGAGCAGGTCGCTTGTGAGATACGGCGTTTCACGAAGCCCTGGAACGTCTGGTACGGTGGGCGAGCTTCCAGTCGCGACAAGGAACCGAGGCGCTGAAAGCACTTGCCCGTTCACTGTCACCTCGTTGGGGCCGCTGAAGCGGGCTACTCCCTTCAAAAACGCGGATACTTTCAGAGTCGGAGATAATACTCTGATACTTCTTTCCCCGGTAGTCTTCAATCACGGCATCCTTCTGCTCGATCAGAGCGCGGAAGTCAAAGTGCATCGAGGTAGGCGAGAGCCCTGGGTAGCGCGGATGCTTCGCATCGTAGAGGATTTTTGCGGCTTCGATGAGGTTCTTTGAGGGCAAGCAGCCACGATTAGCACACGTGCCACCGAGCGTGCGCATCTCGGTCATGGCTGCCGTGTGTCCGCTTTCTGCCGCGCGAAGCGCCGCAGCAAACGCCGTCGAACCGGAACCGAGAATCACCAGGTCAAATTCCTTCGCCATCATTTTCCCTTCTGGTTTGGTTGTCCGGGAATTTTCTTCAGGTCACGCGCACGTCTGGCGCCGCACGAAGTAGTAGCCCAGCGCGGCCACTCCGATGAACACCACAAGAAGACCTATCAATATGGAATCATCGAGAATGAATCCAAGGCCAAGAGCGGTGACCAGACCAGCCACAAGAAACGGCGCCACGCAACAGAGTGCGGCAAACGCGGCGCCGCTGATGCCGACCGCCATGAGCGTTCGGCCCAACCATGATGGCGCTTCGTGACTATTGGTTTTCCCGTCCATTGCGTCTCCTACGGATGAACGGTGGAGGGATAGCCCGCGTTCTTGGTGGCCTCCAACAGCGCCTCGACCGTGGTCTTGGCGTCATCGAAGGTGACCAAGGCCTCCTTCTTCTCCAAGTTGACCTCGATCTTCTCGACGCCTTCGACCTTGTTCAACGCTTTCTTCAGCGTGATCGGGCAGGTCGCGCAGGTCATGCCGGGCACCGACAGGGTGGCCGTTTGAGTAGCGGCCCAGGCGGGTGCACTCAAGGCGGCCCAGAGGGCGATTGCAATGATGAGTTGTTTCATGACGTGTTCCTTTCAGTACAACAGCGGCAGAATGTAGGGGAATGCGAGCGCGAGCCCCGTCAGTGCTGCCACGATTACAAAGATGATCTTCTGCGCCGTCTTGACTTGCGGCCCGGCACAGGCCTCCCCCGGCTTGCAGGCTTCGGCGAGCCGGAAGATGCGCCGGTAGGCGAAGAAGAGCGCCACGAGGGCTGCGCCGATAAAGATCGGACGATACGGTTCGAGCACTGTCAAATTGCCGATCCACGCGCCGCTGACGCCAATCGCTACCAATACGAGCGGGCCGAGACAGCAGATCGAGGCGAGGAACGCCGCGAGACCGCCGATACCCAAGGCGCCACGACCGTTTGGGGGTTTAACCCACGGGTTTTCTTTCTCCGACCTGGACAACCTCTCCATGCACCACCTATTTTCCGAGCGTCCGCAGTACAAGCGGTCATACCTGTTTCTACGGACTTTCTCATTGATTCAAGTCTAAACTCCGTACTACGGTACGGAATCAAGGGAAATTTTCATGGTGTCAGAATTAACGATAGGCCGGGTGGCGAAGCTGGCCGGGGTGAATGTTGAGACGATCCGGTATTACCAGAGACGGGGACTGCTGGCCGAGCCGGACAAGCCGCACATGGGCTATCGGCGGTATCCGGCGGACATGGTGAAACACATCCGCTTCATTAAGCGGGCGCAGGCTCTTGGGTTCACGTTGGAGGAAATCGCCGAACTACTACGGCTGGAGGAAGCGCGTGCCTGTGCGGAGACTCGCGCCCTGGCCGCCCACAAGATGGAGCTGATTGACCGGAAACTGACGGGCCTCTCGGCAATGCGGAAAGCGTTAGCCGGTCTGGTTCAGCAGTGCGATAGGAAACAACCTGCGAAGGGATGCCCGATCATTCAGGTGCTCGAACAGGATTAAGCGTCCTCTTCATCCGCGAGTGCGATCCGGCACAATGTTGCACTCGAAAATGTCTACCTCTCAGTAAGCACGGGTGCCTACGGGTACATAAGCAAGAGTCCATCAATCATCTGATTTTCGGACACAAGAAGGCTAATTCTGGCAGGCTGGAATTTCGAAGGTTTGAGGGTTGAAATTCTTGCAGGTTTTGTTGACACAGCCTGTGAAGCACTTCGGTCTTTGAAATTAGGAGGGGGGGGGAGTCGTACGACACCCCCCCCATCCCCCCTTATCAGTGCGCCCGCGTGCCCGCCGGCGGATATCGAATCGAAAATCAACTCCTGGTCCAGTCCGGTTCATGTTGCCTTCAAGAGATACGGGCGTTTGGGCTTCTGTTTTTTCATCCACTGATAATGCTGTGGCTTCCAGCGGATTGATCCAGCCTGAATCACGTTGTTGATCCATTCGGGTCCCACCGCGCAATAGAGAGCCGCGAGCGTCGGCCCCATGGCTTGTGAGAACCAGGTCTGCACTTCCTCCAGCGTGCGATCTGTCGTTTCCACATGAAACCTACACCGCGTGAAGCCTTCGGTCAGCGCCTTCCACCAAGGCAGTTCAGGCGAGCGGCACCGTTCCCAGGCTGGAGCATCTGCCGTCGTATCCCGAAATGAGATACACGATTTCAGGAGTCCCACCGTGAACTCACGCCACTCGTCAACGGGCAGATGCGCAAACAGATCCACACACAGCTGTGCCCGGTCTTTCTTAAACTCCAACTCCCAGCGCACCCACGGCCCTTCGACTGTTTCTCCCTTCCCTGCTGCCTCCATCCGCTTGTCATAGACGCGCAGATAGGTTTCGCTCTGTCGGCTCCCAAACGTCACCATCTCTCCCTGAATGTCATCTTGGCCCTTGTAGGAGCATCGTCGCTTGGCATCATAGGTTCTCCACCGCATGACCGCTTGTCCTGCATCGGCAGCGGCAATCACCTGACTGACCGTGGCATGCCCGGTTCGATCATCCAAGGCGACATCGACGCGGGTCCCATGTCCTTTCAGTTCATTGATCCAGCGGCAGATGGCTTGTACCTTGTCCGGCTCCCAGGCCGAGACAATCTCACCGGAGAGGGAGACGTGTACCTCTCGTGTTCGATGGCGCATCCCTGTTCCTATGCGACCACTTCCTCCTCCCGTGCTGACATTGAGCCAGGCACGGGGATAGCCGTTAAATCCTTTCTTCAGTTCCATCCATTCACCACCTACCTGCTGTTGCACCTCTTCTACTGTTGACGAAGGCACCGTAAAGGCCAGCCAATCGACGCTGAACAGGAACCCGTCGACAGGAGGTTTGTTCTGGGTGTGTGCAGTTTCTGCCCCCGTTATACTAGGTCGGGGGCTTGGCGGCTGCGCCGCCGGTGTGGTGTCCACACTCGGCGTCGCGGTCCATCCCTCGTCCTCTTCGCTTCTCTTCCTGTCGTCCGCCATGCCCTCCGTGACTACGCCCTGCGGCTCGTTTGGGTTAGGTGCTCGCATGGGGCGTCACCACGGGACGAAAGCCAGCGGTAAGGATGCGTTCGAGTTCCTCAATGGGAATCCGCACGGCCCGGAGACTGGGCTTTACATAGGCAATCTGCCGTTGCAGGATGCGTTTCCGAATTGTGCTTTCCTTCAGCCCGAGTCGATCGGCAACTTCTCGCACGGTGAGTAGCTTGGCACTGGGTCGCATACAGGCACCTCCTTATGATGTGATTGACCGCATCATGTCTGTAGTGATATAGACATTACTTACAACTAAGCCATTATCACAGTGGAGAGAGACGTACCAAGAGATTTGTCGAACAGAGCAGGTATCTTTGTGAGAATTTATTTAGCGAGTATGGGATGAGTATTTGAGAGAAGCTTCGGCATGATGAAGGAGGGACCGCACGCCATGACACTGAATCGCCAGGCCATCCGGCAACAATTTGACCGGGAGATGAAAAAAGCGCGAGAGCGCATCACGACCACCGCCGAATGGGGAGATCGGTTGGCTCGTACAATTCATCCAACGCGACCTCGACGCGCTGACACCCAGTGAATGGATGGTCCTTGCCTATGAGGTGGCGAGTTTCGCCGAAGCAGACGGTCCAGACCGACACGCGCTGCCCATCGCCATAGCGAGTGGGTGGACGGTGCAGGCGATCCCGGGCGAGACGCTGGAATACACGCTGCCGAGTCGCAAGGAGGCGATGCACCTTCAAGTCACCATTCGAGGCCATTTGGAACAGATGTGGCAGCACGGGATCGCGCCCATCACCTTTTCGGATCTCACCTTAATGGTCATCATGCCCGGCGCATTCCACCCTCGCCGCGGGAGCATCCTGGTGTCGACCACACCCAAGACGAAAGAGTTTGAATACCGCGTCGCCGTGTCACTGGCGTACCATGCAGGGCGCATTCGGCGCTGTCAGGAATGCCAACGTATCTTTCTCGCGGCGCGACGCGATCAACTGTTTTGTGATCCGCGCTGCCAAATGCGGGTCGCCTCACGGAAATGGAGAAAAGGGCGTCCATCACGAAAGATGGATCACCCTGCGGATGGCAAACCTGTCTTGAGGGAAGCGAAGACCCAATCCCAAGCGCGTCGAGGAGCATCACATGTCAAGAAGACACGGTAAGGATCGAGGCATCGTATTTAAAAATGGACTGTGGTGGGTCCGCTTGTACGTCAACGGCAGAGAGAAGTGGTATCGGGCAGATTCTAAGACACAAGCTAAGACTTTGTATGGACGACTCAAGGCCGAGGTTCGGGAAGGCCGCTACTTCCCGGAAAAGTACGACGCTTCAAAAGCCCTGACGCTTCGTGCTTGGATCACACGCTATTTAGAGGGCGTGACATCTCGTGGCCTTCGCAACGTGCACCAGTATGGCCGTTTCTGGAAGAAGCTCTTGGGGAGAAAGCTCCTAGCCGAGATCTCCGCTGATGAATTGCGGCATATTCAAGCGAAGATGAAAGCAAAGGCCAATAGAGGTCCCCACACCATCAACCGATATTTTGCGGCTCTGAGACATATCCTGAACCTTGCTATTGCGGAGAGTTACTTGGTGACCAATCCCGTCAAAGGGGTTCGATTCTTTCCTGAGCCGACAGGCCGCCTCAAGTTCTTGGCAGAAGGTGAAATTGCGAGGCTTCGCGAATATCTCTCACCTGAACACTGGGCAATGGTGGCCTTTTCTCTAGAAACAGGATTGCGATTGAGTGAGCAGTTTCATGCCCGCTGGGACTGCTTGAATACTGAGCAAGGCATTCTCACAATTCCTCTGAGCAAATCCGGCAAGACCCGGCATGTCATACTGAGTGAATCGGCCCTCGCAATTGTTGCAGGGTTATCCTCATGGGCCCATAGCCCTTTTCTTTTTCTGAGCCCCTTGATTCCAGGACAAGCGATGCAAGGAAGAAACTTTGTCGTAAAGATCTACGAGCCTGCCCTGAAACAAGCCGGAATTGAGGGAGCAACATGGCACACCCTCAGGCATACCTTCGCCTCACGAGCAGTCATGGCTGGGGTCGATATTCGAAGCGTTCAGGAGCTTATGGGTCACTCCACGATCATCATGACCATGCGTTACGCGCATCTTTCCCCTGCGCACTTGCGAACCGCAGTCAACAAGGCCAGTCTTGGCGTCATTGCGATCAAAACCGGGAGTGCAACCGGGAGTAAAACCGGGAGTAACGCAAATGAGGTGATTCGTGATGAGCGGCGAGGAATAGCGGAAGTGCCTAAGATATCAATGGGAATGATTGGAGGCGCCGAGCGGGGTCGAACCGCTGCATCGCAGTTTTGCAGACTGCTCCCTTAACCACTTGGGTACGGCGCCGCGCGCGCATTATAGTCTGGGGATGGCGTAAGAGGCTAGAGGGAAAAGAAACGATCTACCGCTTACCGGAAAAAACAGGAATTTCTTTTCCGAGTGTCGATGACCGATCGGTTTCAGGACTGAGTGATTCCCATCCTTCGTGTGACGGAGCGATGGCTTCTCCATTTCCTTCTGCGTCTTTTTCCTTCGCCATCAGCTCGACCTCGTGAATCAACGTATCCATCAGCTCTTCGATCGGCACCTTCCGGACAAGTTTGCCCTTCTTAAACAGGATGCCTTTGCCTTCGCCGCCGGCGATCCCAATGTCTGCTTCCTTCCCTTCGCCGATCCCGTTCACGACACAGCCGAGGACCGATACGTTGAGCGGAGTCTTGATATGGCCCAGCTTCTTTTCCAATTCGTTGGCCAACTTCACAACATCGATTTCGACACGGCCACATGTTGGACAGGCGATGACATTGATCCCTCGGTGGCGCAGTTCGAGCGATTTCAAGATTTCGAACCCCACCTTCACTTCTTCAACCGGATCAGCAGCGAGCGACACGCGCAAGGTGTCGCCTATGCCCTGCGAGAGCAAGTATCCGAGCCCCATCGTGGATTTGACGGCCCCGGTCATCGCCGTTCCAGCCTCGGTAATGCCGATGTGCAAGGGATAGTCCGACTGGTGTGCAAACAGCCAATAGGCATCGATCGCATGATGCACATCCGACGCTTTGAGCGACACCTTTATGTTCGTGAATCCCACGTCTTCCAACGCGTGGACGGCGTTGAGCGCTGATTCTGCCAAGGCTTCCGGCGAGGGCCACCCGTACTTGTCCAACAGATCCCGTTCCAGCGATCCGCCATTGACGCCGACACGGATCGGAATGCCGTGGTCATTGACGGCCTTGATGACTTCTTCGACTTTCCACCAGGCACCGATGTTGCCCGGATTGATCCGGACACAGTCCACGACCGCCGCCGCTTTCAACGCCAGCCGATGGTCGAAATGAATATCCGCGATCAGGGGCACGGTCATCGCCGCTTTGATTTTTGGTAGCACCGCCGCCGCTTCGTCGTCCGGCACCGCCACACGGATCACTTCGCACCCTGCGACCTCCAGCTGGCGGATCTGCTCGACCGTGGCCTTAACATCGCGCGTGTCGGTGGAGCACATCGATTGCACAGACACCGGGGCGTCTCCGCCAATCTTAAGCTTGCCGACTTGAATCTGCCGCGTTTTCCGTCTAGTAATGTGCATGCGATTTTTCTCGCCTCACCCCTAACCCTTTGCCCCTCACGTCCTCGATCAACTCCCCTGCTCATCCCCATGAGGCAGATGATCGATCGATGCCGCCAACGTGAATTCTTCCCGAGAAGAAGCCGGTGTCGTGCCGATAAGCTCCTTCACACTCTGATAAATACCTTCGGCCGTCAGCCCATATCGCTCACGCAGGAAATCCTGCGGTCCCTGCTCGATATACCAATCCGGCAGCCCCAAGACCTTCGTCGTCACATGCGTCACCCCACCATCGGACAGGGCTTCGAGCACAGCTGAGCCGAACCCACCCATCTTACAACCTTCTTCGACTGTCACCACATAACGAACGCGCTTGGCCACCTCGACGATCAACTCCTGGTCCAACGGCTTCACGAAGCGTGCGTTCACCACTGCCGTGGAAATGCCCTCTTCATCGAGTCGTTTTGCCACTGTCACCGCATGGGAGACCGGCACACCGATGGCAACGATCGCGACGTCGGTCCCATCGCGCAACAATTCACCCTTGCCGATTGGTAAAGCCTTCGCCTCCTGATCCATCGTCACGCCCAAGCTCAACCCGCGCGGGTACCGCACCGAGGCGGGTCCATCAAACTGAACGCAGGTCTTCAGCATATGCTGCAACTCGTTTTCATCCTTGGGCGCCATGACGACCATGTTCGGCATGTGGCGCAGATAGGCATAGTCGAATGCGCCATGGTGCGTCGTCCCATCTTCCGCAACCAGCCCGCCGCGATCGATACAGAAAGTGACCGGCAGGTTTTGCGTCGCGACATCATGCACAACCTGGTCGTATGCGCGCTGCAAAAATGTCGCGTACATCGCCACCACCGGACGAAGCCCCTGCGTTGCCAGCCCAGCCGCGAATGTCACCGCATGTTGTTCGGCAATTCCCACGTCGTAGATCCGGTCCGGAAATTCTTTTTCGAAAATATTGAGGCCGGTCCCCTCGCACATCGCAGCCGTAATCGCAACGATCCGCTTGTCCGCTCGGGCCAGTTTCACCAACGATTCGATGGCGATTTGCGTATAGGACGGCCGCGCCGCTTTCTTCGCCGGCGCCCCGGTTTCTCTGACGAACGGCGGACAGGCATGGAACCACACAGGATTCTTCACCGCCGGCTCATAGCCCAGCCCTTTTTTCGTAATGACATGGAGCAACACCGGCCCCTTCATCTTCAGTGCATTGTCTAAGGTCGGCAGCAGGTGCTCGAAATTATGACCGTCGATCGGCCCCGCATACCTGAACCCAAGCTCTTCAAAAAGCAGCCCTGGAAGGATCGCGCCCTTGGCCAACTCTTCAGCCCGGCGAGCCCACTTTTGCACGTCCGATCCAATATGGGGAATCTTCCCCAACAGCTGCCCTGTCTCTTCCCGCATCTTGGCGTAAAACTCACCGGTGAAGGTTCGGTTCAAATAGGAGGAGATGGCTCCGACGTTCTTTGAAATGGACATTTGATTGTCATTCAGAATAACCAGGAAGTCTTTTCCCAACCCCCCAGCATGGTGCAGGCCTTCCAGCGTCATGCCGGCCGTCATAGCGCCGTCGCCGACGATACAGACGACCTTGTGCCGCTGTTTCAACTGCTCGCGCGCCTCGACCATACCGTAGGCCGCAGAAACACCGGTTCCCGCATGGCCTGCATTGAATGTATCGTAGACACTCTCTTCGCGTTTGGTGAATCCGCTCAACCCCCCGTACTGTCGAAGCGTATGAAACTGCTCCCGCCGTCCGGTGAGCAGTTTATGCGCGTAGGCTTGATTGCTCGTGTCCCACACGATCTTGTCCTTGGGAGAATTGAGCAGGTAGTGCAAAGCCACCGTGAGTTCAATCACTCCCAGGTTCGAAGCGAGATGCCCACCAACGTTGGATACCACGCCGATGATCTGTTCCCGCAACTCCTGGCATAAGGCAGGAAACTGGGCCGGTGACAGCCGTTTCAAATCGGCCGGATCTTTAATAGTCTTCAAAATTGACATGGCGCTTGCTCCTTTGCGTCAATGCGTACGCCTAAATAACGAGAATGAACTGGGCGAAGATAAGCACTGGCGAAGCCCTGTGGCAGTGTAAATACTCAATAGCAATCAGTCTTACACGGGAGCCCCATGATGTCAAGAGGTTAGCCAGTGCAATGCCGCTCACTGGCGACGTGAGTCTGATTCGAACCGATAGGTGAACACTGTTGAAAGGGTGAAGTCTGCGGCACTCCCGGTAATAAAATCGAGATTCTCCACCGCATACACTTGCCACAAGAAATGCGGAGCCACACGATAGCTGAATCCCAGGACTGTTTCTGTCACACTTTGGTCGAACACAGGTGAGCCGGTCCCGGAAAACGGCGACGAATAGTAGTTAAAATGGGTGGTGATCGACAGGTTCTCCGACCAGAGGTATTCGATAGCGGCAAGCCCGGAAAACGTAGGCCGGAGGCCAAAGCCTGCTATGGTGCCGGTCGGGACAACTCCGGTCATGTTCGCAAACAGCAACCATCGGCCGGCCACAAGTTTTTCAGCCGCGAGACCCAATCCGAAATCCGGACTCCCGCTTCCAAAGAAGGCCGATTGATCCCCAGTCGGCAACTTCACTGCGCCACGGAGCGAAACAGTCGGCATCGCTGTCCCTTCGGTCAAAATCTGATACTTACTCATCAGGGTCGTATCTCCCAACCCCATGGCTCCAGGACCTCCGCTCATGATGGTTTGTCTGTTTCGAGTGACATTAAATAAAAAATTGGTATTGCTAAATGCCGCCTGTGCCGGATTCAGGCCAGTTGTCGCCCGTTCGACCGCTGTGATGGCTCCATTCATAAATCCCTGATACCGGTAGAGCACCGGTATTTCGAGCCCAAGCTCCAACTTATCAGTAGCGCCATATCGAAGGAAGAGACCGGATCTGAGGGTTTCAAATTTTACGGTCACGTTGATCGGCGGCGTATTATCATTGTAGATACTGGCAGTCTCGGCAAGTTCTAACCGAACGTCGACCGTACCCGGTTTCACAACAGCTGCGCGATCGCCAGGAAGGCTCAACACCAACTGCTGAAAAGGCTGGAAGTTTCTGACAGGGAATGGGCCAAACCCCTCTGCCCTAGCCAGTGAAGGCTGGAGAAAAAGAGAGAAGAGAAACGCGGCAAAGACAACTCGATAGACCAACAACCATGATCGAGCCTTCACAATATCTATGCCCCGGGTGATCAAAGCGGCATGCGCGGTGCGACTCTAAATACCCGCTGGCACACACATCGCTTCAATCCGGCAGATGACATTCGCATGCATCGACAGGAACCTCCGGACTATTTTCACCGGGTCTGCCGTGTCCCATGAATCAAAATTTTTGCACAGGGTAATGTGAACACGGGGTGCTTGGCTACCCCTCATGAGATGGGGAACGAAAATAGTGGTGATCGAAAGTCCCGGTGCGGTACGAGCTGCTGGATACAACGCCTTGTTTCTCTAACCCTGACACGATTACCTATCAATATGGGAAATCGAGCCCCGCAAAGACCGCACCCCCTTCCCGGCTATAACCATAGTCGACACGCCCCACGACGTTGGGTCGAACAATCCCACGGAATCCCATGCCAGGAGTCATGCGGTAGTCCTTAAAGGTGACGTCTGTGTAATCATTGAAGACCTGCCCGGTGTCCAAAAACGGCGCAATCTCGAAATCCGCCATCACCCCCGCAATCTTCATTCGCATTATGTGAATACGCTCTTCGATACTCAACGCGATGAGATTTTTATCGATGTACCGATCGACGCCATAGCCTCGCAGGTTGTTCTGTCCTCCCAATGAGCTTTGCTCGAAAAACGGCACCTGATCCCCGATGGTGGCTTGAAGATCCGCACGCATGATGAGAATCGCGCGTTTCGATTCACTCGGAAGGAGCTTCTTGATCTCAAGTTCATAGCGAGAGTAGACGGGATGATCGCCGTTGCGGATATTCTGGTTCAATTCCGCATACGCCGTCACGGCCATCCCGTCGGTCGGTGAAACCAAGTTATTCCGCGTATCGTAGTAAAACGTGGCGCGGTGGCCGAGGATGAGCGTCTCTCCCTGAACGCCGTCGACGGAGGAGAACTGGTCGCCCGTAAAGGGCAGATCGACCCCGCCTCTCTGCAGACGCACGTCGCGGAAGCGCTGGCCAACGGCAATCTGCGTCACCTCATTTACATGAACCCCGAATCGCCAGTTTACCCGGGCTTCACGCCCGGTGTAATTCGTTTCTGCTGACTCTGATGTCGCTTGCCCTAAACCGAAGAAACGAGCGGTGGCGTTTTTGAAATATGAGGCGCCGAAGTTCAACGAGTAGCGCCCCTGACTGAAGGCTGGATCAGCGTAACTGAACGCCAATTTGCGCTCGATCTGCTCCGTATAGGATCCAGTAAATCGAATTTCACGCCCTCCCGGATCGTATCGAAATATATTGAGCGTGCCGCGTGCCCCAAGATAGGAATTGTGAATGAGCATCGGAGCGACAAGGTATCTGAGATCTCCATCAGGGTCGGTGAACAGAATCGGGACGATCAACCCACCATCGCTCCCATCATTCTTGCTGGTGGACACGGCTGGAATCGGGAAGTACTGAACATCTGCCCGCGCACAGTCCAGCAGCATGGCGGCGTTTGCCGCAAGGAACACGAGGACAGCGACGATACGGCCGTGTAGGCTTGTCATGAAATTCCTGGAGGGACTTACTGGGCTTTAATCTTGTTGGATTTCTTGCGAAGCTGGTCCACCATGTCGGCGTAGCTTGAGGAACGAAGAATACTCTTAAACTGATCCCTGTAATTACGAACGAGGCTGGTACCATCGACCACGACATCGTAGACCCGCCAAGCCGAGCCTTTGTTGAGCAAGCGATAGTCGAGCGGAATTTCAGTTTTCCCGGTCAGTACTTTCGTTCGCACTTCGGCATAGTCTTTTTCTGTTCGTTCATTGATATATTTCACACCTTCGCCCGTATAGGCCTCGACCTTGTCCGCATACAAATTCACGAGTAACGTTTGGAACAATCCGACGAACTCTTCCCGTTCCTTCTCCGACAAATTTTTCCAGGGTGCGCCCTCCGATATACTCAGTGCACGAAGTGACATCTCCTGGTAGTCGAATCGTTCGCCGACCACCTTTTCCAGCAACTTCCGACGCTGTTCGGACTTCCCCGGTTGTTTCAAATCCTGATCCTGTATGATTCTTAGCACTTCGTCGATGGTGCCCTTCATCGCATCAGTGGCTTCTCCTGCGCAAGCATCCTTCACAACGAAGCCCCATGAACACCACGCCACCAAACCCAGCACACACAGGAATTGCGTACACGTTCCCATCATGGTGCTTCTTCGAATCAACATGGCCATTTCTTCTCCCAATTTCTTGAGCGACACCGCCCCGCTTTGACTGTCAGTTCACTTTACCATGAACATACTGACTCACCAGCTCCTCCAAATCGAGGCCCGACTCGGTATCGCGTATCGTCCCTCCAGGCTTGAGCCGATCGCCACCCCCTCCCGGAGTCAGGGCCAGAAATTTCTCTCCAATGATGCCCCGCGTCTTAATGGACGCAATGGTGTCCGTATAGAGTTTGACGGTGTTGTTGACTGCCAGTGTGACCTTGGCACGATCTTCAATGAGCGTAATCCCTCGGACCCTGCCGACTTCGACCCCGGCTATCTCGATCGTCGAACCCGGCTTGATCCCTGAGGCGCTATTGAATTGCGCTTCGACTTCATAGACGTCGCCGCTGACCAACTCGAGCTTCCCGAGCTTGACCGACAGATACGCGAGGCACAACAGACCGACCAACACAAATATGCCGACCACCATCTCCAACTTGGTTTTTTCCATCCTTGGTACTCCCCTCTCAGTCCATGCGCGATCCAGGCAACGCCACAGTCCCACCGACGGAAATGAATTCTAGAATCTCCGGATCGGTCGTCCGCTGAAACTCAGCAGCCGTGGCCATCAAGACAATCTTGCCTTTTCGAAGCATTGCCACCCAATCGGAAATCCCGAAGATCTCCGGAATTTCGTGGCTGACCATGATCGCCGTAAAACCGAACCGCCGCTGCATGGCCACGATTAAATCGTGAATCGACTTCGCCAGCAACGGGTCCAACCCCGTCGTCGGCTCATCGAAAAGGATAATCTCCGGCTCCATAACCAATGCGCGCGCCAATCCCACCCGCTTTCGCATGCCGCCGCTCAATTCAGCAGGAAATTTATGCCCCATCCCAGCCAACCCGACTTCCTTCAGCTTCTCCTCGACCCGTTGCACCACCCCCGGGCCCTTCATACGCAACTTTTCTCGTAGGGGGAACGCCACATTCTCGAAGACCGACAGCGAGTCGAACAGCGCGGCGCCCTGAAAGAGCATCGCAAACCGTTTCCGCACATCGTTCAAGCGCGTGCCGGACAACCGAGAGATTTCCACATCGTCAACCCACACCTCACCACGATCCGGCTGCAGGAGTCCGATCATATGCTTGAGGAGCACACTCTTGCCCGATCCGCTGCCGCCGATGATGGTCGTCATCTTGCCGACAGGGATCGTGAGATCGACGCCCTGCAAAACCGGCTGATCAGAAAATTTTTTTTCGACACCGACGAGTCTAATCATATATGCCCCGTGAAGGGGATAAAGAGCGTGGAACGGGGCGTCTTTACACTCGCCGCACGTTTCACGCCTCACCCCTTACGTCTTCAAAGCAGCAGCGACGTCAAGATATAGTCCCCCACAAGGATGAGCACCGACGATAAGACCACCGCCTCCGTCGTCGCACTCCCAAGTCCCTCGGCGCTTTGTCTTGTGTAAAACCCTTTATAACAACAGATCCAACTGACGATCAGTCCAAAGGTGATCGACTTGAGAATGCCGCCGTACACGTCTTTCCATTCCACAGCTGATTCGACCGAGTTCCAGTAGGCCCCTTCGCTGATTCCCAACAAGTCTACTCCGACGAGAGAGCCACCATAGATACCGACCACGTCGAAGATGGCCACGAGCAACGGAACCCCGAGCACGCCGGCCACCAATTTCGGTGCGATCAGATATTGCCGCGGATTGATCGCCATGGTATCGAGCGCATCGATCTGTTCTGTAATCCGCATGATGCCGATCTCGGCGGTCATCGCTGACCCTGCCCGCGCAGTCACCATCAACGCCGCCAACACCGGCCCCAGCTCCCGAATCATGCTCAACGCCACCGCGGATCCCAGCAACCCCTCGGAACCGAATTTGCGCAAACTGTAATAGCCTTGCAGCGCCAGCACCATTCCCGTAAACCCCGCCGTAAGCACGACGACGAATGTCGATCGATACCCGATAAAGTGGAGCTGTTTCATGATTTGATGGAATCGAAACGGGGGCCGCACCAGCCAGGTAAATGACGACAGGAGAAACAGCAACATGCGGCCCATCTCGCGCACACGCATCACAGCCCACGCACCCAGCCGCTCAATCATATGCATATCGACTACCTGGGTGATCGATGAGATGCACGGCCTGTCTCCGCATAGCACTGAAACCATTCTGTCAATCGATCCGCTGCCACCCGGCTCTGCTTTCGAAGCCGATTCAACCCCACGAGGCTAGACGGGTGGCCGATAAGCGCTTGCATACCTTTCATCCAGCCAGTGGGCCTGAGAAACAGATTGAAGTCAAGAGGAAGGTCTTCATCCGCCAGGTCGGACACCGTCCGCACAATCGCCATCGGCAGGCCTCGTTCCTGCGCCATCTCCGCCAGTGCCGCACTTTCCATATCGAGCCCGGTCGCGTCGGTCACACGCTGCAGTCTGTGCTTCTCTTCAGCCCGCCATATCACGGTTTCCGATGATACGACTGTTCCAATCCGCGTGACCAGCCCAGCATCCTGCGCAACGATGAGAACGCGTGCGCGTACAGTCTCATCGCAGAGCACACAATCGCTTCCCATCATCCAGCCTCTCTCACCATGCACGGAAGACACCGATGTGCCGACAATGAGGTCTCCCACCTGAGCCGGAACAAGCGCACAGGCAAAGCCTGTGGACATGATCAGCGACATGGGCTGTGCCGTCAACACCCGTTCTGCAACCGAGCGGGCCGCCGTTGGGCCGACGCCGGTTTGAATGAGCCAATAGGTGCGATCCTCTCGCTGTCCGATATGACAACGAACTCCGGCTATTGTCTCGACACGATCCATGGCAAGGCCACGCCGCACAGCCTGGAGTTCCCAGTGCGTTGCGGCAAAGATGGCGATGGGATTCACCGAAGATCCTGAGGGAAGTTGCCACGCGTCAATGGGCGACGGCGGCAGACGG
Source organism: uncultured Nitrospiraceae bacterium (assembly GCA_963748375.1). Lineage (GTDB taxonomy): Bacteria > Nitrospirota > Nitrospiria > Nitrospirales > Nitrospiraceae > Palsa-1315. Next base: position 414,837 of record CAVVIR010000006.1, on the reverse strand, counting down.
TTCAATGATCGGCTCGATGACACCCGGACGCGGATACTTGTTGACGTACTTCGTCAGCCCGCATTGTGCCGCGTGTCCGTAGATTCCGATACATGGCCAAGGCCCACAAGGGAAAATATTGGCAATACCAATGGTAGCGGAGATAAAACACTCGAGGAAATCCGGTGCCGGTATGGCGAACCTCTTCCCACGATCCCTCTTTGGTTTGGTGGCGGAGAAGATATTGGATGCCACGAGCGACACTGAAGGCGTCTTCCATCCCTGCCGACATGAGTCCCATGATAGCCCAGGCTGTCTGAGAGGGCGTACTGTCCCCTTTTCCGCTCGACGCCGGATCGCCGTACGAGTGGCACGACTCACCCCACCCGCCATCGGGATTCTGTTTCGACTCAAGCCACGCGACTGCACGGCTAATAGCGGGATCTGAGAGATCTACTCCAATCGCGCGAAGACCGGCGAGAACAGACCAAGTGCCATAAATATAATTGACGCCCCAACGGCCATACCAGCTCCCATCGGCTTCCTGCTCTCGCCTGAGGAATCGGAGGGCCGGGCCCACGGCTGGGTGAGACTGATCATAGCCCAACGCCGCCAGCATCTCGAGACACCGCCCGGTCAGGTCGGACGTACTCGGATCGAGTAAGGCATGGTGATCAGCGAATGGAATATAGTTGAAGACGATACGGTTATTGTCCTTGTCGTAGGCTCCCCATCCACCATCGGAGCCTTGCATCGCGAGCACCCAGTCCATCCCTCTCCGGATAGATGCTTGCGATTCGGGAGTCTGTCCTATCCGAACTTTTGACAATGCCATCAATACCACGGCCGAATCATCTACATCCGGGTAAAACTCATTCTCAAACTGGAAATACCAGCCTCCCGGCTTCGCATTGGGGGATGAAAACTTCCAATCTCCAACCGTTGTCGTCTGACGAGAGAGCAAGTACGCGCCTGCTTTCTGGAGCGAGGGATGGTCCTGCGGCATCCCGGTTTCAATCAGGGCATTCATCAGCAACGCCGTGTCCCAGATGGGAGAGTGGCAGGGCTGAAGATGCAGCGTCTCGACTTGTTGATCGTCAATCGACGCCGTGTCGTAGACTTCAAGCGATTCAATCTCACGCAGCGCTTTCTGCACCAATGGGTCATCGACCTCATAGCCGAGGCAACGAAGTGCCACGATCGAGTTCCCCATGGCCGGATAAATCGCCCCCAACCCACCGCTCCCCTTGAGGTGTTCCAATATCCACGTGGCTGCCTCATGCAACGCTTTTTCGCGCAACCAACTGAGAGGCATCTGGTCGTACAGTTTCAAGACTCTGTCCAGTTGAACAAAGAAATTATGCGGCGTGAACCACCGTTGTTCCTTGTTGAACGGTGGCACGTCGCGATAATGAATCTGCGCTCGGGGCGAGAGATAGAGCTCATCAATACCCTGCTCCCGTGGGATACGGCAGACCGGCTGCTTGGCAAACACCACGAGCATGGGGATCAGGACGGCACGAGACCAATAGGAAATGGCATAGATGCTGAAATAAAACCGCTTCGGCAGGAGCATGATCTCGGGCGGCATGCTCGGCACACCCTTCCAGTCGTACTGATCAAACAATGCCAAGGAGATCTTGGTGAACACATTGGCGCACACGACACCGCCCATCGCCAAGATACGATCACGAGCGCGAAGCATACAGGGCTCATCGGCAGACACGCCGCTCAATTTCAGCGCAAAATAGGCTTTGACGGAGGCACTAATCTCCGACGGTCCACCATAGAAAATCGACCAACCACCATCGGGCAATTGCATGGCACGGAGATAGCTCACCGCCTTACGTTCTCGCTCAGGATCGACCCGATTGAGAAATCGGCGGAGCATGAGGTACTCAGAGGTCAGCGTGGGATCCGCCTCAAGCTCTGCAACCCAGTACCCCTCTGAGGCATCCTGTCTGGAGAGAAACCAGGCCTGACTGCGCCTGACTGCGTCGTCAAGCGCATCCACGTGGCTCACCGAATGGCCGGCAGAGCGACGGGGTATGGTGTCCACTGGCGCGGAAAGCAGAGGCTTGTCCAACACTAGACGCAACGGCGGATTGTTGGACGGTTCCGTCGCAAGCTCTAGCTTCTCCGAAACGGAGACGACGAAGTTCTCTGAGAGACGATCCAGAAGCGCTCGAATCAGCTTCATTATATCGGTCTGTCGAATACTGTGGTGGAATTAGGACAATGCGGATGACTCGCCTTGCCCCCATTTAACATAATATAGCTCGACCTACAAATGGCACACTCGTAGATCAGCCCATCTTCGGCTATATAACAGACACGTGACTCGAAGGTCAAGAAATCGAAACGCGGAAGTCCTCTGAAGTACGGATGTTTTAACCAGTCCAGCCTCCTTAGGCCGGCTGTAAATTTCCCAGTCTTACTGAGAGGATTTTTGAGATGCCGGGCTCTTCCATGGTGACACCAAACAACGAATCTGCAATGGCCATGGTCTTCTTACTGTGAGTAATCACCATAAACTGCGCACCCTCGGACAGTTCACGCAACACGCTGGTGAAACGTCCGATGTTCTCTTCGTCCAGCGGCGCGTCGATTTCGTCGAGAATACAAAACGGCGTCGGTCTGATTAAAAAGCTCGCAAAGAGCAACGCCATCGCCGTCAACGTCTTCTCACCGCCCGAAAGCATGGTGATACTCTTCAAGCGCTTACCCGGTGGCTGCACCACGATATCGACTCCTGGTTCCTGCGGTCCACTGCCTTCTACCGTTTCATCCACTTGCGCCTCGACCAGTTGAAGTTCGGCCCGGCCACCCGGGAAGAACTTCACAAATACCTCACTGAACTTCTGCTGGAGTTCGGCAAAGGTATCGGTAAACATGTCTTTCGTGGTGCGGTTGATACGCTGAATAATTTCTTTGAGCGAGCCGATAGATGTGGACAGGTCTAGTTCCTGCGTCGTCAAGAATCGATACCGTTCATCCAACTCTTGGTGTTCGTGAATAGCGGCCAAATTGATCGGCCCCAAGCGATCGAGTTTCTCCCGAACTTTCTGGAGCTGTGCCCGTAACGCCACCTCATCGACCGCCGGTGGCAATGCTGCGATTGACTCCTGCCCAAGGGCGGAGGCCTCCTCCACAACCGGTACATCAGACAGCGTCGCAAGATCCACCTGGTACGTTCCCACGAGCGTCGATTCGACCGTTCCCAATTGCACACGAAGTTCCGCCTTCTTGACCTCTAACGTCATGCGGGATTCACGAAGAGAAGACACCGTGCGACGTACCTCTTCCAGCCGGATATCAACTTGGTGCGCTGCCGCCATGTCCCGCGCCTGTTCCTCTTGCAGTTCGACCAGTTGAGCTTTTATCCGGACTGCCGATTCACCGAACTCCCGACAACGGGCCTCTTGATCCTCACGTTCGACCCGGCTCTGTTCGATTGAGGCCGTGAGCCCTTCGACATGCTGCGTCAACGTGTCAATGCGCGTGGTCCCATCGTGCTGCTGCTGCTGAATCCGCTGAAGATCACGATGGCGATGCTCGCGGGTTGTCCGTGTGTCCTGCGCCACCAATTGCGCTTCTGTGAATCGCTGCTGCAGCCCCTGCATCCCGTGATCGATTTGCGCGACTCGCTCGCGTACTCGGCTAAGCCCGGCTTCCTGACCGAACTTCTCCGCCCTCCACTGTGCAAGTTGCGCGTCAACAGAGCGCGCTTCTTGCTCAAGACGCTGCCCATCCGCTGAACCCCGTTGCGTATCGCTCATCAATGTCTCAATCCGCAAGGTCAGCTCTCCCTGCACATGCTGAAGTCCGGCTTCGTCTTTCCGCAGTGAGAGCCCCTGCATTTCAGCCTCACGCAACGACTCCCCGAGTTGCCGGCTCTGTTCACGCAGTTCCTGTCCTTGCGCCTGCAACTGTTCCTGTCTCTGCTTGCGTTCTTCAATCGCGGCCGTCAAAGAGATACGCTGGGAGTCCAGTTGAAAGACCTCTCGACGCCGCTGCAACAGCCCTCCCGTTGCACTCGCCTGACCACCGATGATCACCCCGGCTGCATCCAAAATTTCTCCCGCACGTGTCACGAAGAGAGGCCCATCGGACGTCGCGCAAGCCTGTTGCTCCCACAATACGGTCGCGTCCTTGAGGGTCTCGACAAACACCATTCGGTCGAAGAGATAATCGCGGGCCGCTTCACGCGCGCCGTCTACAGAGATCAAGTCGACTGCACATCCAACCACGCCAGGCTGGCCCTCCATCGCAGACCACCAGGAACGAGAGGCCGTGGGACAAGAGGTCCAGCGAGGTTTCTGCGGGATGAACATGCCGCGACCGAGATCTTTCACTTTGAGAAATTCAACCGCCTCGCACGCCGCAGTGGGATCATCGACGAACCATCCCCTGACCCGCTCACCCAAGATCGCTTCGACAGCACGGTCCCATCCTGGAGGCACAACCAACCACTCGGCGATGGCCTCGCGAACCCCGGCACAGGCTTTGAGCGCTGTCGATTCTTCGTCACCGCGCCGCCCATAACCCATGTCTTCCTGCAGCACACCCTGCAGCGCTCGAAGATGAGAGTCCACTGCGGCCAGCTCTTCCGACTGGCGAAATACCGATCGATCGACTTCGGCTAGCTCAGCCGACACACGCCCGCTCTCTTCCTCCACGCCCTGCTGTTGCCGACGCAGATCTATGACCAATTGCTCTGCCTCATGACAGGCCTGCTGGAGTCCCTGACGTTTGTCCGTTGCCGCGAGATGTTGCAGGCGAACGTCCTCTCGCTCACGAACAAGCCGATCTTCACGAGCCGCCGCCTCTTGGATCCGAGCAGCCAATTGCACCAACGTCTGTTCAGTATTCCCGACCAGTACCGCCAGATTCAGAACATCCCGGCGCCCTCGTTCTTCCTCAGCTAACGCCGCAACTCTTTGCTGAACCAGCTCCTTCATCTCCCGATCGAGTTCCGTAAACACCTGCTCTCGCTCCACACACTCGCGATCGAGCGTGGCCAGTGTCTCTTCAAGGGCCGCCGCCTCCGCCGCACCCTGTTGCTGTTCCAAGGTGAGACGCTCAAGCTCTTCTCTGCCCTGACCACGTTGCTGCACATAGAGTTCACCGCGATTCCGTTCAATCTCTGCGGCCGTCAGCGCCCGAGCCTGTTGCTGTTCCACCTTTGACAATTCCTCACGTCGCTGCCCGATCGCCTCATTCGCAATGGTCATCGCGAGCTTGATTCGTTCAAGTTCGGCATTCAGACGCGCCAGCTCGGCGGACTGCTCAAACTCCTGCTCTTCCAATGTCTGTAATTCCGACTCCACATCCTGGATCGTGGTTCGGAGGACACGATATTCGTTCGCCAGCAACTGAATCTCCAGCGACTTCGCTTCTTGGTGCAATGTCTGATACGACCGCGCTTGCCGCGCTTGGCGCTCGAGAGCGTTCAACTGCTTTTTCACTTCAGCAATGATATCCCGCACCCGCGAAAGGTTTTGTTGGGTCGCCTCCAACTTCCGCAACGCTTCGCCTTTCTGCTTCTTGTAACGAACAATGCCGGCGGTCTCCTCGATCAACTCCCGCCTGTTTTGAGGTGACGCGTTCAGAATCTGATCAATTTGTCCCTGTGCGATAACCGTGTGCCCTTTAGTCCCAGCCCTGGTGTCCAACAGAATGCTCCGGACGTCCTTCAACCGGCAGACCGTCTTATTGATGAGATATTCACTGTCGCCATTTCGATAGAGGCGGCGCGTGATCATGAGTTCCTGATACTCCGCCAGCTGGCTCGAGAGACCGGACAGCGGATCGACCGTGATCTGATCCAGCCCGCTGATCACAAGCGACACTTCAGCCAAACCAAGAGGCTTCCGCATTTCGGTCCCGTTAAAAATCACATCTTCCATCTTCTCGCTGCGCAGAGACTTTGTGCTCTGCTCACCAAGCACCCAAAGAATCGCGTCGACGACGTTACTCTTCCCACTCCCGTTTGGCCCGACAATGGCCGTGACGCCGTCGGGAAATTCGAGCCGGGCTTCTGCGAACGACTTAAATCCCGTCATTTCAAGGGACTTTAAATACATCGATCACTCCTTTGGTAGCGCATCTGTCTCATGAGGGCTTCGCCCGCCTGATTCATGAACGTTTCTCCTGCCACGACCCCATTCAAGCAGTGGCGTGGGACAGGGGGCAGGATGCGATGTCTGCTCAATCACAACAGCGGCCATGCGTATGAGGGCGAATGAATAAATCGCTCGGATTTCTAACACAGACTTGTGCGCGAAATCAAAGAAAAACACTGCCCGTGGTAGAAGTTAAGAGATGAGCCCACTACATTTTGGGAGTAGGAGGGTAACGAAGAGTGTGGCTATCCTACCTGGGCCCCGGCAGATTTATTGGAAGACTCAATACTGATTAATTCCTTCGGGAGAAGAAACTCCACGTCTTCTTCGATCACTGTCAAATCACGGACCTCTGCATTCCCAAAGGTCTTGAGGTATGTCACCACTTCTTCGACCAACACCTCAGGCGCTGAGGCGCCGGCTGTGATCCCGACCGCTTGCACGTTCGCAAGCCAGGCTGGATTGATGTCGGACGCGGCATCGATCAAATAAGACGCGATTCCACACTGCTCTCCCAGCTCACGTAGGCGGTTGGAGTTAGAACTATTTGGAGAACCGATGACGAGAATGACGTCCACGAGCTTGGAGAGCTCTTTCACCGCATTCTGGCGGTTCTGCGTCGCGTAACAAATATCTTCTTGATGTGGCCCTTTGATATGCGGAAACCGTTGATGAAGGGCGCCGACGATATCCCGGCACTCATCGACACTCAGGGTCGTTTGCGTGACATAGGAGAGGTCGTGGACGTTATCGACATGTAGCTTCTCGACATCGGCGACAGAGGATACGAGGTGGAACTTGTCCGGGATCTGTCCCAGTGTCCCGATCACTTCAGGGTGGCCGGCGTGGCCGATCAGAATGAGATCATACCCCTGCGTATAGTCGCGGTTGACCTCGTTATGCACTTTGATGACTAATGGGCAGGTGGCATCGATCACATGCAACCGCCGCCGATTCGCTTCGTCCCACACCGACTTGGCGACCCCATGGGCGCTGAAGATCACGACCGAACCTTCCGGCACTTCTCCCAGCTCCTCCACAAACACGGCGCCCTTGGTGCGAAGCGAGTTCACAACATGACGGCTATGGACGATTTCATGCCGGACAAAGATGGGCGCCCCATACTTTTTCAGTGAGAGATCAACGATATCGATCGCCCGGTCGACCCCGGCACAAAACCCTCGTGGATTGGCGAGATAGATCTTCATAGCCGTCTCCTTCTCCCTGAACTCAGTAGAGCGCTCCGTTCCTACCGCAGACTCATGAATTGCCACAATCCACCTTACGTCAGAGCGGCGGGCCTCGTCAACTGAATTGGCCCGCGCGTTCGTTCCACCCCTCGCTTGACAGAGTTCGTGCGCCCTCGTAGGCTCACGACACCGACCATGCCAAGCCCTGCAACCAAGAAAATCCTCATCATTGAGAATGAGCACGACATCCTCCAACTGGTCGCGATTATTTCGGTCAAATCGCTAACAGTTTGTTGACATACGAGATGACGACACCGGAAACGACACCACGTCTGAAATCACTGACGGAAGGTGAATGGCCTGCAAACTGTTCAGAAAGGCTGCACTTCTCACCCGCCCAACCCCGGCGTGCCAAGACACGCCGTTCCGCAGGCAAGGCCGCAGCGAGCAAAGAGGCGAGGAGGTACCCACCTCACTTTGTGTGGCCGTTCGCCCATAGAATGACTCTTGGCGAACGGAAAATACCCTCCAGTACTTCCAAGTCTCTGAGCGACGCGAGAACGATGCTGACGGACTTTATCAACAGCCTGCTAGGATATACGCTCAAAGAATTGGATGGTTCAACATGACCCTCTCCATCAGATGGAAGGTCACGATTGGAGCTCTGCTAGTCCTCGCCTGTGGGCTTCTCATCGCCCGGGAATTGGTGGTTCGCTCCCTCGATCAAGAGAAGATCGTCCAGTCCGGCCTGATACTGGAGGCTCGCACCAGTCTAGTCGCATACGGGCTTCAGCCGTTTCTGACGCAATCGGATGCGCTGCCTTCGACTCCTCAATTACAAACGACTGTACGAGAGCTCAGCGCGCGAGCCCTCGCACACGTGACCGTCATAAGCACGGATGGACGGGTGTTGGCCGACAGCGCTGTTTCGGATCACCTCCTCGCCACGCTTGAGAACCACCTGACACGTCCGGAGATTCAGCAAGCCGTTACTTCGGGGCGTGGAACGGACCTGCGAACGAGTCGCACCACCGGTGAGCGTACGTTGTATTTTGCGGTTCGTCTTACAGGTTCGAATCAGGCCACGCCCGCTGTCTTCTTGAGACTGGGATTACCGATGACGACATTCGACCGCGACGTGGCCAAGCTGCACCAGGACTTGGCTCTCGCCTTCGGGATTGCATTCCTGATCGCCGTCGCGCTGAGTGTGTGGCTCGCTCACAGCTTGACGAAGCCCCTGTCTGAAATTGCCATTGCAGCGCAGCGGCTGGCGAAAGGCGACCATGCGGTTCGTATTAGAACTGGATCGCGAGATGAAGTCGGCCTCTTAGCCGACACGCTCAACCAGATGACAGACCAACTCAGAACCAAGATCGATGAACTCTCCGAAGACCGATCCCAGCTCTTGGCCATGCTGACCTCGATGGTTGAAGGCGTGATGGTCCTCGACCGTCGAGGCAGAGTACTGCAAATCAATCCCGCACTGGAACGAATGTTCGACGTCACCAGGATGGAAGCACGGGGGCACCCCTGCTCCGATGTCTTCCGACACCCTCAGTTGGATACGCTGGTTTCTACCGTTCTGACAAAGCGTACGAACCAAGAAGATGAGATTCTTCTCCACCCGAGCGGTCGCCGTCTCCATATCGAGGCCTCGGCTACTGAATCCGATCGAGAAAACGACGCATGTGCAATTCTGGTCTTTCACGACATGACGGAATTACGCCGCCTGGAAATTATCCGAAAAGATTTCGTCGCCAATGTGTCCCACGAGCTGCGGACCCCACTCACGTCGATCAAGGGATATATCGAAGCCTTGCTCGATGGCGCCAAAGACGATCCTAAGACCAGCACACAATTCCTCAATATCATTCTCAAACAAAGCGATCGACTGAACTTGATTCTCGAAGATCTTCTCCAACTGGCAAAGATCGAATCCGGGCAGGTCCAGTTCAAACGAGAACCGCTGCATATCCAGAACATCATCGAACGGACGCTGGCCATCCTCAAGCCCTTAGCAGACAAGAAGGGGCACCGCCTTGTCTCCTTCGTAGAGGAGCATCTGCCCGCGGTACTCGGCGATGAAGACCGGTTGATACAAATCCTGTCCAACTTGCTCGATAACGCGGTCAAATACACTCCCGAGAAAGGCACCATCACGGTGGCGGCCCACCCGGTTTCGGACGATACTGAACAGCCCGCGACGGTCACCGCAGTGGAGCTGAGCGTGACCGATACCGGCATAGGCATTCCCGAAATGGAGCGCCCGCGTGTTTTCGAGCGATTCTATCGAGTCGATAAAGCCCGATCACGCGAGTTAGGGGGCACGGGGCTCGGTTTGGCAATCGTCAAGCACATCGTCGAAGGTCTTGGCGGGCGGGTGTGGGTCGAGGCAAATGCCCCGACCGGCAGCCGGTTTGTCGTGCGGCTACCGGCCCAACAAATCGGTCATCCGGTCGGTTGACAGGCAGCTGAAAAAGCCCGCCAGCATCGTTCTCGCATCGTTCAGATCCTCAACGTACCCCTGAGGGTACGCCTACGGACCTTCACTCGCTACGGCCTTGCTGGACAGCCTTTTTGAGCAGCCTGCGGGGATATTTCCCCTCTTGCCCTGGACATGCAACCATTACCACCGAACCAACCCTGCGGCCCAGGTCACACCACCGCCAAAGCTTCCTAGCAAGACGATGTCGTGGGGATGGATGTTGCCCGAACGAACGGCATGGTCGAGCGCGATAGGCAAGGATGCCGACGACGTGTTGCCGTAGCGACCGATCACGGAACACACTCGTTCCGGCGAGACTCCAAGCCGCTTCGTGAGCTGGTCAAGAATCCGTCCGTTGGCTTGGTGCAAGACCAGCTGAGCAACATCTTGCAGCTCGACACCGAACTCTTTGACAATCTCGCGGATCACTTGCTCCAATCGCTTGATCGCCAAACGAAAGAGCGGGGCCCCTTGCATCCGCAACGTATGGGCCTTCGCCTCGATGGTGTCCGACGTCGTCGGCCGATGCGATCCCCCTGCGGGGATTGTAATCAAACCATGCTGGGCGCCGTCCGCACGGAGACGGAGCCCCAAGAGTCCTTGGCTCAGCTCGCCGGCCTCCGGCTCGCCCCGTAATACGACCGCACCGGCCCCATCGCCGAATAAGAGCGCCGTATCGCCATCAGCAGGGTCGATGGTGCGAGACTTCACTTCCGCGGCGACCACTAAACAGGTCTGTATCTGCCCGCTCCGGATCATGGCATCGGCCATCGAGAGTCCGTAGAGAAAGCCCGAACAGGACGCCGCCACGTCGAACGCCGGGATCGAGGAACAGCCGAGCATTCGTTGCACATGGCAAGCAGTCGAGGGAAAGACCGTATCAGGAGAGGTGGTCGATAGTACGATCGCCCCCAGCTCAGAAGACGAACATCCGGCAGCCTCAAGCGCTGATCGCGCAGCTTCCACCCCAAGATCAGACGATGCTTGGGATGCCGCAGCCCTGCGTCGCTCCTGAATGCCTGTGAGACGAGAGACAACAGCCGGGTCAATGCCCAGCAAGGCCCCGACCTCATGATTCGACACGACCCGTTCAGGGAGGTATGAACCCGTTCCAATAATTCTCGTCCGTATCATCTAGTCTGAGGTCCGCTGCAATTCCGGCCGGATTATAGGTCTCGGTGCTACAGGGGGTCAACTTGGCCCACAATCTTCATGAATGCTTCTGCTGATCGCCTCACAGGACGGCTCAGCGATTTTGCGATGACGTGTGGTGATCCATCCGGATAAATCGTGTCAAAACCTTGCATTCAGCCATGGCGCCTGTTACATTTTCCGGCAGTGATGATACGCGACTTCCCACTCCAGATTCCTGCGCGACGGATGACTCTGGCCCTCGGCCTCTGTGTCGCGGTCTTCTCTGTCACCACCGCTTGCTCCAACACGCCCAAGCCCCCCGCCACATCAACGAAAGCCCTGAGCGGCACCGATGAGCAAATTTTCCTGGGTGATGGAATCAAAAAGAACTACGATCCCAATGTCATTATGAAGCGCGGAGAGGCCTTTTTCGAGAAAGAGGAATATGCAGAGGCCATCGTCGAGTATAACCATTTTCTCGATCTCCATCGCACCCATGTCCTGGTCTCTTACGCCATATTTCGCATCGGAGAAAGCCAGCTGAAGCTGGCCAAGGGAATCCAGCGTGATCCGACCCCTATTCAGAAAGCGCTCGAAGCCTTCGAACGGGTCCGGAAAGAATTTCCAGGAAGCCGGTACGACGCCGCAGCGCTCCAGAGAATCCACGACTGTCACGACCTCTTGGCGCAAACACATCTCTTCGTCGGCCAATTCTATTATCGGCGGGGCTCATATCTGGCCGCCTCACATCGCTTCGAACAAATCATGAATCTCTACCCCGACAAATCGGTCGCGCCTGATGCCCTGTACTTTCTGGCGCTCAGCTACCATGACCTCGGGGCAGACGATTGGGCTAGCGAAAAGCTGATATTGCTGGCAGAAAAATATCCAGGTAGAGCACATTCAGCCGAAGGAGCAAGCCTGCTCGCGAAAATTGAAAGAGAAAAACCCGCAACCTTGCTGGCACTAAAGGCCGAACCCACGCCTGCCGCTACTTCGCCGGCTGCCCCACCAGCGGAGAATCAACCGAGTCTTGCCGCTGGGCTGATTCCCTCTGCCCCGGTGACTTCGTTCCGCCTCCCGTCCGCCACGGCATTAAGCCAGTCTTTTGTGAGCTGCCGACTTGGCGCCTGGTGCTAATCAGTAGGATGCTGAAAAAGCCCGCCAGCTTCGTTCTCGGCTTATCGAAATCCTCAACGTACCCCAGAGGGTACGCCTCCGGTTTCGACTCGCCTGAGGCCTTGCCGGACGGGCTTTTTGAGCATCCTACAAAATCTACTGTGGGCCATTAATTTCCACTGTGTCACGATGGTTCTTCGGCATTCAGCTGCCAGCACGCACTCGCGCCCCGAAACAACTTCTTTGTTATATCTTCAGACTGAAAGCTGATCACTGAAAGTTATTGGTGGACTCAACGCAGCTGCAGGGCTTCGAGCAGAAGCTCACTGGTGGAGGACTTCAGAATTCTCTTGGCCCGCGGAATGAAGGACTGATACGTTTCTTTCCCCTGTAGCACTTCGCAGTAGAGCTGAACGACCTCTCGGTAGGGACTCAACAACCGGTGACAGAGGCGCGGAAACGTATAGACGATGTCGGCGAGACGCGAAGCAATTCGAAACTCAGCATACAACTGCTCTCTGACTGCCAACTCATAGGCCCATAAACTCTTGGTCCGATCGTGCCGCTGATCGAGGACAGCCATTGCGGACAGCTTGCCGGAACGGACGGCGTAGTAGATCCCCTCGCCAAACAATGGATCGACAAGGTGCCCGGCATCGCCTACCAACATGGCTTGGCCATTCACAAGGTCGTCCGGTCCCGGCTCCGGACTGAGTTCGGTCCGGCTAAAAAGGGGTAACGGATGGCCCATCGGCTTGGGCACATCCAAACCCGCCAGGCCTTTTTCTCCCCATACGAATCGATCGAAGGTTTTTTTGAGGCTCGCCGGTTTGCTCTGAAACTCCCCCACACCGACTGACAACCGCCCCTGCTTGGGAAAGATCCAGGCATATCCCTTCGAGCAGACGCCGATATCGATCACAGCTTTGCCCATGGCCGGATACTGCGGCCCCGATTTAAGTTCGATCTCGCTCTCTAACGTCGGTATGCAGCGTTTCCGTCGGTCGGGGAAGAGTTCCCGCGCGACCTGGCTATTCGCGCCGTCGGCGCCGATCAAGACCTTTGCATGATAGCACCCGCGATCGGTGGTCACCTCGACACCCTCCGGCACATGACGAAGCGACTGCGGGTGCTCCCCTTCGTGAATTTCCGTACCGACGCGTCGGGCCTGTTCAACCAGGTAATGATCGAACCGATCGCGCATGACCATATACGCGATTGGGCTGGGCGATTCGATCGTGACGGATTCCTCACCCCGATACAAAAACTGAAATCCAAAGATGGTGTCTTCGACGACGGACTTGAACCCTGGATCAAGAAGTTGCTCGATCCGGACCGACAACCCGCCGCCGCAGACTTTGTAGCGAGGATGGACGTCTTTCTCAAGGGCGAGAACCGACAGGCCGGCACGGCTCAGCTCATAGGCAGCGACGGCCCCGGCCGGCCCCATGCCGACAACCACAGCATCGTAGACTTTGACGTCAGGCAGCGTGGGCATGGAGAGAAGCAGTCCTAGTGCTGCGTGCTGAGACTTGGGTTAATATCGCTGATGCACGGATCTTGAGAAGGATGTTTCTTCGTCTCAGCACTCAGCACTTCTCACTCTGGCCGTCTGACATTTTGGTCACTGCCCAAGATACCAGCCAATACCCGCGCGTTCTAGAAAACCGGTAATCATCGTGAGGCTATTGGCGTAGATCATCACACCCACGACGATGAGCATCACTCCACTCACAGTCGACACACCCCACAAATACATGCGCGCCTGTTTGAAATACGCAAGGAATCGATCCACCCCCAGGGCCGTGAGAAACAACGGCACACCCAGCCCCAGGGAATAGCTCGTCAGTAACAGCACCCCGTTCAGCATCGACTCGGTCGTACTGGCATAGAGCAAAATGGTCCCCAGCACAGGCCCGACGCAGGGTGTCCATCCAGCGGCAAACGCTACCCCGATCAAGAACGATCCCACGTACCCAGCCGGCCGACTTCTGAATTGAAACCGATGCTCCATTTTCAGAAAACTGATATTTAGTATTCCAAGCAAATACAAGCCGAAGACGACGATCACAATCCCGCCGATTCGTCGAACGACATCTTGATAGGTCACCAGCGCCTGACCTATGAAGCTGGCCGACGCGCCAAACGAGATAAATACCGCCGAAAACCCTCCGATGAACAACAACGCGTTGACGACAATGGTTTTCTTCAACTTCGAGCGCACCGTTGAATCGGTGAGTTGTTCGATGGACAGCCCTGTGACATATGAAATGTAGGAAGGGACCAGCGGGAGCACGCAGGGCGAGACGAACGACAGCAGTCCAGCCGAAAAAGCCGCCACGAGCGAGATATTCGTAATCGATTGCGACAATGTCGGACAGGCTCCTATCAGGCTTCGGAAAAATTCAGTAGACAGGCCGGAACTTCACTGACCCGCATGTCTAAGATGATAACAGGCGAATACCACGCAGGATGCTCAAAATATCCGTCCACTGCCGGTGAATCGTGAAAGGTTTTGGGGAGAGACCGCTCGGCAACCCTACGTTTCACCTTTCACGTCTTACCTTTCACGGTTCTTGAGACCGAAGCTGGCGAACTTTTTCAGCATCCTGCTAGGACTTCATCAACATCTGCACCAGCTGTTGCGCCTCAACCGCTCCCCAGTCACGCGCGCCAAAGATCTGATGGCGGATAACCCCTTGCCGGTCCACCATGAAGGTCATCGGCAGACTCCGAGCGCCATAGATCAATCCCACGCGATAGTCGGCATCATGAAGGATAGGGAAGGTCAAACGATTCTCTTGTTGAAACGGCCTCGTCACCGTCATACCCTGTGCATCGGTGGATACCGCGAGAATTTCAAAGTCCTTCCGCGAAAATATCTGGTAGAGCGCTTCCATCGCCGGCATTTCTACCCGGCAGGGGCCACACCAGGTGGCCCAAAAATTCACCATCACCACTTTGCCGCGCAAGTCCGAGAGTGCCACGAGGCGTCCCTGCATATCTAGGAGCTGGAAGTCCGGCGCCGGCTCACCCAGCTTCACCGCATGGCGCCCGGCGACAGGGAACATGTCCTGCGCTGACGCGCCACCGAAGGCGACAAACGAGGTCATCACGCAGAGCATCATTGCAGCAATCCAGTGCCTCATCGTCCGCTTTTCACCCCGCTAAACATCCACTGCCTTGAGTCATAAAGTTTTCTCCGAAGCCACCCAACGCAAAGTTGGCCCCCACCGCCCCGAGTAGGGTACTGAGGACCAGAATAAGGGAAGCCCGACCATGATGTAACGCATCAAACGAGGCGAGAGCCGAAGAGAATGGAGTCATCTTACAAGTGCCGGAAAATGGGTGTCAAGCAAGCCGAGACTTCAGCCTCCCGGCGGTCCCCTACCTTCGAAGGAATAGACAATCGATGACGCATTCAGATACTATCACGCGGATTTAATATTTCGTCCTACTTACCGATCACCTCAACCCAGAGGGGCTAATGAGACATAACTACCTGTTCACGTCAGAGTCCGTGACGGAAGGACATCCGGACAAGATCGCCGATCAGATCTCCGACGGAATCCTCGATGCAATCATTGCTCAAGACAAATATGCCCGAGTGGCCTGCGAAACGATTCTGACCACCGGAATCGCCTTTGTGGCCGGAGAAATCTCCACCAAGGCCTACGTTGAGATTCCCGATATTATTCGAGAGGTCATCAAGGATGTCGGCTATTGCGACGCCTCCTGGGGGTTCGATTACCATACCTGTTCCGTGCTCACCGCCATTCACCAGCAATCAGGCGATATCTCTATGGGTGTGGATTCCGGGGGCGCCGGCGACCAGGGATTGATGTTCGGCTACGCCACCAACGAAACGACCGAACTGATGCCGATGCCGATCGTCCTCGCCCACCGGCTCACCAAGCGGCTGGCAGAAGTCCGAAAAAAGAACATCCTGCCCTGGGTCCGTCCCGATGGAAAATCCCAAGTGACCGTGGAATACCGGAACGGAAAACCGGTGAGAATCGACACCATCGTCGTCTCGACGCAGCATAGTCCCGACGTGACGAACAAGCAGATCGAGCGCGACATCATGGAGAAGGTCATCAGACCCATGATGCCGAAAGGACTCTACGATCCGACAAGCGTGAAGCACCACATCAATCCCACCGGCCGCTTCGTGGTCGGCGGTCCGATGGGTGATACCGGACTCACAGGCCGCAAAATCATTGTCGATACCTATGGCGGCCACGGCAGCCATGGAGGTGGCGCCTTTTCCGGTAAGGATCCGACGAAGGTGGATCGATCGGCCTCCTACATGGCCCGTTACATCGCCAAGAATATCGTCGCAGCCGGGTTAGCTCAAAAGTGCGAAGTTCAGCTGGCCTATGCGATCGGCGTAGCCGACCCCGTCTCAGTGCTGGTCGACACAAAGGGTACGGAAAAAGTGGCGGTCGAGAACCTGGACAAGCTGGTACGGACACACTTCCCTCTAACCCCGCGCGGCATCATCGATTACCTTAAACTCCGCCGACCGATCTTCAGAAAGACCGCATCCTATGGACACTTCGGCAGGAACGAACCGGAGTTCACCTGGAAAAAACCGATAAGGCCAAACTCTTGCGCAAAGACGCAGGGCTGTAGTTTAGACCGGACCGATGACAGAGGGGGACGGATTGAAAAATCCGCCCCCCTTTTACTGACCACCATCACTCATTACCAGTACTGGAGGTTTCTGTGGAATACGATGTGAAAGATATGAAGTTAGCAGATCAGGGCAAACTCAAGATTGAATGGGCCGAGGCCACCATGCCGGTGTTACGCCTGATCAAGAAACGGTTTCTGCGAGAGAAACCATTCGCAGGACTTCGCATGACTGCCTGCCTCCACGTGACAACCGAAACCGCCAATCTGATGAAAACCCTTCAGGCCGGAGGAGCCGAAGTCCGGCTCTGTGCCTCCAATCCGCTCAGCACACAGGATGAGATCGCCGCGGCGCTCGTCAAACACGACGGCATTCCAACCTTCGCCATTAAGGGCGAAGACAACAAGACCTACTATCAGCACATCCAATCGGCGATCGCCCACAAGCCGCAAATTACGATGGACGACGGGGCCGATGTCGTCTCGCTGATCCATTCGAAGCGGAAAGATTTACTCAAGTACGTGATCGGCGGCACGGAAGAAACCACCACTGGTGTGATTCGACTCCGCAGCATGGCCGAGAAGAAAGTACTGAAGTTCCCCGTGATCTCGGTGAACGACGCCGACACCAAGCACCTGTTCGACAACCGCTACGGGACCGGCCAGAGCACCATCGACGGCATCATCCGCGCAACCAACCGATTGATCTGCGGCACCAGCTTCGTAGTTGCCGGATATGGCTGGTGCGGGCGCGGCATCGCGATGCGCGCGAAGGGCATGGGCGCTGACGTCATCGTCACCGAGATCGATCCCGTCAAGGCGATTGAAGCGGTGATGGATGGATTCCGCGTCATGCCGATGGAACAGGCCTCGTTGATCGGAGACTTCTTCGTCACGGTCACCGGCAACCTCAAAGTGATCCGCGGTGAGCACTTCGCCAAGATGAAAGAAGGAGCCATCGTCTGCAACTCAGGCCACTTCAACGTCGAGCTGGATATTCCTGCGTTGGAGAAGCTGAGCCGCAAGAAACGCCTCATCAGACCAGGCGTCGAGCAATTCACGCTGAAGACCGGCCGTCGGGTCAGCCTTCTCGGCGAAGGACGGTTGGTCAATCTCGCTACTGCGGAAGGCCATCCCTCCAGCGTTATGGACATGAGCTTCGCCAACCAGGCGCTCGGTGCAGAATACCTGGTAAAAAATTACAAGAAGCTGGAGAAGAAGGTCTACCCGGTCCCACCGGTGATCGATAAAGAAATCGCCCGGCTCAAACTCGCAGGGATGGGGATGAAGATCGATACGCTGACGAAGGAGCAAGTGAAATACCTCGCATCATGGGAAATGGGAACCTAATCGCGTGTCCTGGCGCTGACCAGCCCGTCCGTCCTCGCACCCCGCCCGGTGTAGGGACCCCGCTGCGGGCGGACGGGCGCCCAGGTCAGCGTCACCCGCGATTAAACCCATAACCCAGTCTGCTCGTAGGGAGTGAAGAAAGAAGGCCACCGGAAACGGTGGCCTTTTTGTTTGTGCTCAAGGAAACAGTTTCCTGACGCCTTCTCCCACTTAGGAAGATGGAGCGGGGCAGATGCTCCCCTTGCTCGCAGACCGCGCACGATCAGAATGTGCTCGGTCGATGCGCGCAGTAGGGAGCACCTGCACCCACTCCGCCGTGATAGAAGCTGGAAAGAAGAAAGGCCGCCTACGAAGGCGGCCTTTCTCTTTGTTCCGCCCTCGCAGTTACACGTTCAACCCTCGAAATGTGCCAAAAGTAGCCCGACCCTAACAGCAAAACTTGACAGACACTTGAAGGCTATCTAGGCTTGCTCGCGAAAGGGAAAGGTGCTCTGTGCTTACAACTTTACCAGAGTGCGTCAGAGGCAAGTGTTGCAGCGAAGAACTGTATCATGAGGAACGAGTCAGCTCTTGGAAAGACCTAGTTGAACTCTACAACAAAATCCAAGACGGAGAAAAACGTTGGGTCTTTCGAGGGCAGGAAAATTCCACTTGGTGTCTTACCACATCGCTTGAGAGACTGCTCCTCAAACGCTTTGACAATCCCTTGCAACAAGCTTGGAGATGGGAAAGGCTTCTTCTTCGGCAATTCGCACGAGCTGGGGCTCGATTCTTCTCTAGCAGGCCTGAAAGTCCTATGGAATGGCTCGCCGTAATGCGGCATTACGGCGGCCCCACGAACTCCTTGACTGGACGTACTCATTCTGGATTGCGTTATATTTCGCTCTTGAGAAAGCAGACCATAACAACACATGTGCGTTATGGGCTCTTGACATTAGATGGTTCAAGAAACGCGTTCAGGAGAGCATACCTGAACTCAAAGACATATTGGATGAAGGTTCCAACACACCTAAAGAGTTCGACTTCATTTTGGATTCAAAGAACAAGACAGGGATCTGGCCTGTTAACCCTTTTAGACTCAATGAAAGACTCTATATACAACAAGGTGTTTTCCTTCTTCCGCTAGACGTAACAAGCCCCTTCATGAAGAACTTGCAAGCTGTCGCATCAGGCAACGCTAGCTCGGGGCACCTCTTGAAGATCGTCATACCGTTCAGCAAGGACTTGCTTAGTAATTGTTAACTGAACTTCACCGTATGAACATAGATACTGAGACTCTTTTCCCTGGGCCTGACGGTTTTGCTGGAATTTCGCGAACCTCCCCGGTATTCGATTTTTATTCGACGACCTACCAGATAGCATTCTTGATAAGCCCTTAACAGAAGTGCTTTCCGCATAATTGGCATCATTTCATGTACGCGAAAAAACAGGACGTTCTGAGTTTTCTTTTTCCACAGGTAGTGGGGCTGGCGAGTGCGGGTGTCACCAGAGACCAGCAAGAAAACAGGGATATTCTGAATTTCCTGATATCTCAGGAGGCGGGCGGGAGCGGAGGTCACCGGAGGCGCGGGGATTTGCCGGGGATTAGCCGAGACATTGAAGGTCGCGCAAGACGGTGCGGGAGCGGCTACTCTCGCCTATCGATAGACGTCTTTGCGGTGTTCGATGGAGAGCACGTCCAGCCACTCGGAACCGACACGGCGGTAGAGAATGCGATAGGGCCAGACCCGGTAGGACCAGACCTTGTCCTTTTGAAAGTGGCCTTTCAGCGGTTTGCCATCGAGGGGATGCTCGGCGAGGTGACGGAGCGCTTCTTTGACTCGTTCTCGTGTGGGGTCGTCACAATCCTTGAGGTCTTTGAGCGCTTGCGGTGTGAGACGGACTTGCCTCACTGCTCCTCACCGAACACGGCCTTGAAGGAGTGAAATTTTCCGGCTTTGGCCTCTTTCAATCCCTGCTTGAGGGATTTGACCGCCTTCGGGTTCGACAACAGCTCCAATGTCTCCACCCAACTTTCGAATTCATCGGCTCCCATCACCACTGCCTCCGGCCGTCCATTCTTCGTCACGACGACCCGTTCCGAGAGCCGTCCCGCTCGGTCGACGATATCGGAAAATTGGTTTCGCGCTTCTTTCAGCGAAAGTGTCTTGGTCATGGCGTTCTCCTTGTATATTGAGAGTGTACAGAATTGTGTCCCCTTCGGCAAGCCATGCTTGGGAAGAAAAATGTGTCAGGCACTCAGTTCCATTGGAACCTGACACTCGTCGAGGCTGGCCAGGACCAGAATTGAAGAAAAGCCGTATGGCGCTGCGGTGAGGAATCGGGCGGGACGAATGGTTCCAGAGGGTTGATCAGCTCAGGGATATCACAGATCGCAATCTTCCATCCTCAGCTCTTGCAGCCCATTTGTGTACTTCTGTATTTACCTCGCTCAATAAGATAGAGTCTAACGTCTTTCCTCTATCCCTCACATGCAGGTACTTTTTACTTCAGGGACGACTTGGGCGTATCCTGCCGGTCATGAAACGGTGGGCTCTGTATCTGATTGTTGTACCCCTTGGGCTGGGAGGACTTGGTGTACCTCGTCGGATTGAACGTTCCCATGCATTTCGCCGACATGGTGAGCAAGGACCAACAGCCACCGCCCATGCGACCCGGTGTCGGAAAGATCCCGGAAGGGAATGCCGTTCCTGACGAGGTACTGCGGCTACGGCAGAAGCATCAGCTGAGGCCACTGACCGAACGGGAAGAGGGAACACGCATACAGGATTTGCCAAACGGCATATACGGTTTCTCAAGATGTAGTGTCGTCGAGTTACGCGCGACGCGTGGCAACATATACTCGTTAGAAATTCAGAAACATGATGGGATCCTGTTCTATGTAGGATACGTCTCCGACCAAGACATAGACCACTATCTGGCTCGTCATAAAAACTTTCATATCCTCACGTTCCCTCACCCAAGGGAAGGAGCGTCATCCCTACTCGACATCCCTGTTGAGTTTGTCTCAAAATGCGAAGAGCGTTCCGATGGAGATGGTGTTCTTTTTGATCTCTTCGTGAAAATTATTCCGGAGTTGCACATCTAAGCAAGAATCGAGGCTCGTGATGAGCGGCTTTCTCGCGCTGGCGGTGGCCATCGGTGTCGTCTTCGGCGCGCACAAGTTGTGTGATCTGATTCGAGCGCCACGTTGGTTCGCAAAGTTTTTGTTTATTGGCGCATTTCTCAGCATCACCTACTTTCTCGCGGAAGATATCGTTCCCGATTCCAAGAAGCCCTGGGGTATTTGGGTCGCGCTGATCGGCGCCGCAACGGGAATCATCCCCGTAGGGTTCATTGTGTTTAAACACATCGACGACGCCAAGGACAGGACCTCACACGACTCCACTCGACAGCACTCACAGTAGACCGCACACGTGAGGATTGCAGGAAAATGAATCTTGGTTTTCTAAGGTGGGCTCATCATTAGCGAGAGATCGTTCTCCGCCCCCTAGCCAGAGCCCCTATGCGATCCACCATAGGAATGTGGTACGCTCCGTCTTCGTTTCACTCCAAGCCATTCGCTATACGCTCCCCGGCAGAATGCAACGTGTTGACCGTGGCTGAATGTGCCGATGGAGTCGGCATTCTTTGCCGGGTAACTGATGCGTAGACTCCAACACACACAGGGATTATTGGATTTTTGAGCACTTCCGCCTCTGTCTCGCGCGGCACGGAAGTTGAGAAGGCGATCCCTAGCGTTGGAGCGCACATGAGTTTGTCTTGTAGAAACTGAGGACACAATGACCGGCATGTCCAGTCTGTGGGAATTCTTGAGCCGTGATGCGGCATTTTTTGGAGGCCCCCCAAGCCCGATGCTGAGCTGGCTCGGCTCTATTGGAATCGTGCTCTTCTTTCTTTGGCACGTGATACGGTTGACGTGGGACGTATCCCGCGCACAACGGCCGTTCAATCGAGTATGGCCAATGTTGACCACGCTCGCTCGCGAGCGCGGCGATGTCGATCACGAGCGATTCACAAGTCGTGCGCTCGTAGGGTTCACGCCACGGACTAGTCAGCCGACAGCCGCCTCCACCCGTATCGACTGTGACGACCTGAGCACACTCGACAAGGCCATGCAGAAGGAACCGATGTTCCTGCCGCTCTGGGCGCAATTTCGCAAGACGCTGATCCTGGAACAGGTCCCGTGGTTCGTGGAGCCGCGCATTTTCTGTACACGCAGAGCGGAAGATATCTTTACTCAGGACGCGCTACTGAGCCATCGAGTCAACCTGGCCTCCTACGGCCAATTCCCGTCCCTGGTGACCGGAATCGGATTGCTACTCACATTCCTCGCCCTATTCATCGGACTCAGTAAGCTCCATGTCGACGGGCAAGAGATCGCCGGAATTCAAGGACTCATTAACGGGCTTGCAGGAAAATTCCTCACGTCCATCGTCGGACTGATTGCCGCCAATGTGTTTACCCTCATCGAGAAGCCGATGGTCTCTCGTCTCATGAAGGCGCACCACACATTTCTTAGCCTCATGGACAAACTCTTTCCCCGAAAAACCATGGAGCAGATGTTGGAGCAGCTCACACAGACCCAAAGCGAGCCCAGGGGAGGTCGACAGGCCTCCGGCGGGGACCTCAGGGAATATGCCGGGCGTATGGGTACGGAGAGCCTGACAGGGCCCATTGCTGAACTGACCACAGCTGTTCAGTCTTTGACGAAATGGAAGGAAGACGAGCAAGCAGCAGGGCGCCATATGACGGCTGAACTGCCCCGAACCATCCGTGAAGAATTCGCCGCTCCGATGAAGGCGCTCAATGACTCGATTCATGAACTCACCACGCTTCTAAAAGATTCGCACCTCCATCAGGCACAGGACACGACGGCGCTCACAAACCTCATGAGCCGCCTGACGGGCAAGCTTGCTGAGCAGCGGCTATTGGCCTCCATCACAGGCCCTGAAGGGTTTCGCTTTTGGCCAAAACGATCGTTACGGTCCACTCAACGGCCGACCGCATGAGACACGCGACACCCCAGACCTTCGGCGCCTCGCACACGACAATCGGCATCACCGATCTCATGACCTCGCTCGCCATCGTATTCATTCTGCTCTTCGCGGCGCAGATCACCAAAACCTCCTCCTCCCAGTCTGAACTGCAAGAAAATAAAGAGGACGTGCAGAGCACTCTACGCGACCACATTCAACGATTAGGCCTCTCGCTCGATGCAGACCCCCGAGACCCTCTCGCGCTGGTGATCGTGGTCCCGGAAGACCGGTTGACCTTTGAGTTTGGGAAAAGCAGCCTGTCGCCTACTGCAGATCGTTTTCTTGAGGAAGCATTGCCCTTCTATGTCGGGGCATTGTGCGGACCGCTGCGTAATAAGATCGACTCGCTGGCCATCGAGGGACACACCGATGATCAAGGCAGCGATGCGTTTAATTTGAAACTAAGTCAGGAACGGTCGCTCGCAGTGATGGTGAAGGGGTTGGAGATCATTCAAGCCACAGAGCCGACAGCGTACCAATGCTTTCAGGAAATCGCCTCAGCGTCCGGACGCGGCAAACAAGACCTGATCTATGTCCCCATTGCCACCGTGAACCGTGAAAAAAGCCGCCGGGTGATCTTCAAGATTCGCCTGCGCTCTGCCGAGCAACGTCATCTTGTTGAACGATCCACGCACCCCCTCTGACAGGATGCAGAAAAATGGAACGGGGTAGCTAGGATGATCTCCTTGCTCGCGCAACGCGCGGTCTCAGAAGACCCTCGTTGGACGCGCGCAGTTGGGATCATCCCAGCCACCCCTTGGTAAACGGTAATTGGGCTGCGGCCTTGCTGGGATGCCATTTTGAGCATCTTTAGGTAAACGACAGGTATCGGCCACGTCGTTTCCACTGAAACCTGATTTCCCGATAAGGGGAAGCGATCCTCTCCTTGCTTCCCCACGCTCCGCTTCGCCCAGAGTTATAGGCTATTCACCATACTACCCTTCCATTCGAATCCCGCTCCTCCAGTTCACAGAAACGATGGGAAAATCAGACCGGTCTCCCCCTCACCATCTGCGTCGTCCGTCGACTCGAAGCCTTTGTGGCCGGGACTTGCCTCAATCAGCGTACCATCAACGGAAACATGCTCGCCGGCAACAGTGACGTACAGTCCGCTGAGCAAGATTGCAAACAGAGGCATGCTGATTTTCCAATCCATACGCCGATTGTGATTTGCTCACGGTGTGGTAGAGTGGGGTGGATGCTGATATCGCGTGGATCAGAGGTTTCTTATGAGATCAACGAACTTCGCTTCCCTTGATCTCTCCGATTACGAGATCTCCCCTGAACAGGGTTTTCTCCCACAAGATCCCCTCGTCCACTTGCCCGATTCCCCCACGCTCAACGATCTTGGGCACGAACTCCCGAAATTACTGAGCGCTCGGACAGTCCGGAGGTTCATCGACGAGGCACGCCAGCTGCTTCAACCTATTCCTCCAACATGGCGCACAGAAGACTATCGGGCGGCGATGCGGATTCTTTCCTTCTGTGGGCATGCCTATGTGTGGGAAGTGCCGGACCAGCCGGCCGCGACACTGCCCCCGCAATTGGCACAACCCTGGCACCAAATCGCCACACGGCTTGGGCGACCTCCAGTTCTTTCCTACGCATCCTATGCGCTCGACAACTGGCGGCGACTCGACAACACGAAGCCGATTCAGCTCGATAACATTGTACTGCTTCAAAATTTTCTTGGCGGTTTGGATGAAGAATGGTTTGTCGTGGTCCACATCCAGATCGAGCGAGAAGCGGGATCAGGGCTGGCCGGGCTCCTGCGCGCGATGAATGGCGCGGCTGAGGATAAGGAGGACGACGTCTTGCTTGGGCTCAACTCTTTGGCATTGGCCCAGACGGCGATGCGTGGCTCGCTGCTGAGAATGAAAGAGCGCTGCGACCCCTATGTGTACTATAACCGCGTACGGCCCTACATCCACGGCTGGAAGAATAGCCCTGCCTTACCGAATGGACTCGACTATCAGGGCGTAGAATCCTATGGCAGACAACCACAGCAATTCCGAGGCGAAACCGGCGCGCAAAGTACGATTGTGCCCTGTCTCGACGCAGGACTCGGAATCACTCATGCCCCTGACCCCTTGACCCTGTATCTACAAGAGATGCGCGACTACATGCCTCCGCGCCACCGTGCATTTCTAGAGACCCTGGAGAAAGCCACCGATAATCTGGGGCGTCCGTTGCTCGCCGGCTATGTTCGCGATCGGAAACTTCGCACCCCCGATCTCTGGACTGCCTATGGCGCCTGCGTCGATCTCCTCGCACAGTTTCGCGAGATCCACATCGGCTATGCCGACAGCTACATTCACCGCCAGCATCAAGCCCACGCCAGCAACCCCACGGCCGTGGGGACAGGCGGGACGCCTTTCATGCAGTACCTCCAAAAACACTTGGATGAAACGAAGCAGGCAATCCTTCAGTAGGTCCTTCCCACCGACTCACTGCATACGAACTATGGGTTCGGAGCGATGGGCTCTGGAGAACAGCGGCCTTATCCACCCTCTGCAGAAGAAGGCTGGGAGGGATCACCGGAACGGCGTTGACTACCTATTCTGAGCGGCGTATCGTTTCACACACCGCGCTTCATCATCTGCACAAAAGGAGGCCACGATGGCGATCATGTGTTCTCTGGCGGTCTGCAAAGCACAGCAAGGGATGTGCGGGCATGAGAAGGTGATGCTCAGCGTAGCCGCGCTTGCGGTAATCGGCCTTGGAGCCTACTTCCTAATCAACTGACCGGGAGATTGCGGTTTAAGCGGGGCCCAGCCTCGCAGGATGCTCAAAGTGGCATCCCAGCTAGGCCGCAGGGAGCTCGGCGACTGAAGCGTACTCCTTTTCCACCCGCCCACCCCGAGCTGCCAAGACAGCTCATTCACCGGGGGGGGTATGTTGCAGGGAGACGGGCGACTGAGAACGACGCTTGAGGAGAAAGCGCGTCTCGGCGCGCCGGGGCTGGGTGGGTGAGAACGAAGTCACTTTCAGCATCCTGCGCTAGCGACTGTGGACCATCGGCAACTCGCGCGACCCTTCCGCTTCCTGTTGAATGCGTAACCGTTCCAGTCGGGACTCCTCCATCACGCTGTGGAGCATGTCATCCGTCATCTGGGTCAGCTCTGCCGCTGCATCTTTTATATCTGCATGCTCGACAGCCCTGGACAGCACTTCAGCCTTCGTCGCGCCTGTATTTTTCCCCAGAAACGGCTTGATAATAATGTAGGCCACATCCCGCGCAGGCATGAAGCGGAGAAACCGCCGGAGCAGCCGGAATGTCTGGATGGGATAGTGCAGAAGCTTGTACATGAACAGGCGCTTGAGCCCTTGACGGCGGACCTCGTTGATCACTTCTCCGGGCAAGCAGGTCGGATCAATCGTGGAACATTTGAAATACTTGTACCAATCGGCGGTTTCGCTGACTAGCCCGCGCTTTACATATTCTTGCCAGAGGGGAGTCCCTCGATACACACAGAGGCGATTGAAGCCGAAGGTGTCGAGCGGCAGCTTGGAGGCCAGGTCGAACGTGGCGTTCATATCTTCGACTGTTTCATCAGGGTTGCCCACGGTGAAGAAGCCGTGCACGATCTCGATGCCGGCCCTCTTGGCGTTCTTGACGGCGGTGGCCACTTCCTCCAACGTCTGTTCTTTTTTGAGGCGATCCAGAATCTTCTGACTCCCGCTTTCAATTCCGAACATGACCGTCCGGCAATGGGCCTTGGCCATGGCAGGAAATAAATGCTGGGCCACCGAGTCTACGCGCCCTTCGATGCCCCACTGGATCGAGAGCTTCTCGTCCATGACACCTTGGCAAATCGCCTCAATTCTCTTAGGTTGGAGCAGAAAATGGTCGTCGACAAAATAGACGGACCCGTAGCCGCATTCTTCGAGGTACTTGAGTTCGCTCACCACATGCTGAGCACTCCGCGCGCGCCATTTGCCTTCATTGAAGATTGGAATGTCACAGAACACGCAGGGCCATGGGCAGCCGCGTGATGTTTGCATCGTTGTGAACCGCTCCATCGAGAGCACAGCGGGCACATCGAGCGGCATCGACTCGATAAAATCGAGCGGAAGGCCTTCGCGATCGGGGAACGGCCATTGATCGAGATGACGCTCCATCGGCCGGCCGGAGTTCTGGACGACATGACCATCCTTAGACCAGGTCAGCCCGGCCACCGCGGATGGATCGTCGAACCGTTCGAGCAGGTCGAGAAGCAACTGTTCGCCGTCTCCCTTGCAGATGAAATCCACTTCAGGACACTGCAGTTTGACCAATGCAGCGTTCAAACTTGCAAAGACGCCTCCGAAAGCCAGTTTGACCTTCGAGTTGGCGGCACGAATCTGACGGGCCAGGATCTTCGCGTAGGGATAGCTGGTGGTACTGAGGAAACTGAGGCCGACCAGGGCCGGTTGTTGCCGATTGATTTCCTTGAGGATCACCTCGTTCGGCGTGTCGGGGTTCGCCTGATCGAACATCACACACTCGTGGCCGGCCTGCTTGAGGACCGACGAGAGGGACATGATGCCGATAGGCGGGAAGCCCATGACCCTTACACGGCCATTCTTTGCACGTGTCTTAGCCGGAAGGGCGTAGAACTGTGGGTCACGAACGTGGATGAGAAAAACCCGCATGGAGTCACCGTAACACGAATACCCTGGCAGGAGAAGGCAAATTACTTGTCACCTCTGGAGGGGAAACTAAACAGAGCTGAGCCGAACACAATGCGGAAAAACTATTTTCGCACGCGAGCGTTTTGGTGTTCCAACTGCCCAACACACGCTCGGCCTGATTCAGCAACCTGCTAAAACACGAAGTGGGAATGAGTGATCGATCGATCTCCACATCCCCACTTCGTCATTGCCCGACAAGAATGAAACTCGACACTTACTTAGCGCCCGAGCACAACTTTGACCGCGTTGCCGATCTCAGCTGGATTCCTCACCACTCGGACACCCGCTGCCTCCAAGCTCTTCATCTTCTCCGTCGCAGTGCCTTTGCCGCCAGAAATGATGGCACCGGCATGGCCCATACGCCGGCCAGGAGGAGCCGTAATTCCGGCGATGAAACTGACAACCGGTTTCTTCACATTCTTCTTGATGAACTCAGCGGCTTTCTCTTCTGCATCACCACCGATCTCGCCGATCATCACGATCGCCTGAGTCTCTGGATCTTTCTCGAATAACGCCAGCACATCGACAAAGCCAGTCCCATTGACTGGATCGCCGCCGATGCCGACGCACGTCGTTTCACCCAATCCCATGGTTGAAAGCTGATGCACGGCTTCGTATGTGAGGGTCCCACTGCGGGACACAACACCCACAACCCCTTTCTTGTGGATGAAACCCGGCATAATGCCGATCTTCGCTTCATCGACGGTGATGACACCGGGGCAGTTCGGGCCGATCAAGCGGACATCCTTGCCTCGGAGCGCGCGCTTGACTTTCACCATGTCGTTCACAGGAATGCCTTCGGTGATGCAGATCACGAGCGTGATGCCGGCATCGGCCGCTTCCAAAATGGCATCGGCACAAAACGGCGGAGGCACAAAGATCAGCGACGTGTCGCACTGAGTTTTCCTCACAGCATCACGCACGGTGTTAAAGACCGGAATACCCTCGACCTCTTGACCTGCCTTGCCGGGAGTCACACCCGCAACGACCTGCGTCCCGTAGGCCTTACACTGTGTCGCATGAAATGAACCTTCTTTGCCCGTAATCCCCTGCACCACCACCCGAGTGTTCTTGTTTACGAGAATTGACATAACGTAATCCCTTTATCGATTCATATTTCTCACAGGCCGCCGAGAAACTCGGTATCGTGCTAAAAGAAGCCCTTACGGTACGCTTCCTCAATGGTGGCTCGATGGATATCGTATTGCGTTTGGCTCATGATGGTATTGGGACCATTCACAAACGGCATGGCAAAGAGGAGGAAGAACTGAATCCAGAACCCATGCCCCTCGCTCTTTCCAATGGTACCAATGACTTTCTGTTGACGATCTTTGTACGTCGTACTCGTTGTCATATCTTGAGACACGACGCCGGGAATCATGGTAAGCGTGAGGGCAGAAATGATACCGGACCAGGGCAACCCATCGCTTCCCTCATCAAAGATTGTGATATCGGCCTTGAGATCCGTCACTTCGCCGGCAGTCGCAACCGAAGAGAACAACTTCGATTCAGTATAGGCCTTGACGGCTTGCGCACGAAAATCTTCGAAGGCTTCCGGACTTATTCCCTCACTTGAACCCCCTTGACGCCCCCCTTCAATCACGTGAAGTCCGATAGATTTCTTCGCTTGTTGGGTCGATTGTGGCGGCCATTGAGCAGGCGGCTTGACGTTTCCATCCCGGGCCATCACGCATCCGGCAGAACTGACCAGCAACAAAACCAGAGCGAGCATTGCTGAACGCATATTGTGTTACGCCGCCTTCCTCTTAATCCCCTGCATCACCACCCGCGTATTCTTATTAACGAGAATGCTCACTGGTCCCTCTTTTCTTTCTCGTCTCCCCTCACCACGGGAAAGCTTCTAGCCAATCATGGGAGGTACGGGGTTAGGTCCCCACTGCGCGCGTCCAACGAGGGCCTTCTGAGGCCGCGCGTTGCGCGAGCACAGGGACTTGGCCCCGTGCCTCCCTCATCTCCTCACGCAGCCTTACCCGTCAACTTTACAATTTTTTGCGCCGCCTCCCACAGATCGTTTGCCACTTCCAGCTTGAGGCCTGATTCCGCTAACAGCTTACGGCCTTCATCTGCATTCGTCCCCTGCAGCCGAACGACCAACGGGACGTTGATCTTCACTTCTTTGGCCGCTTCGATGACGCCATGGGCGATCCGTTCGCAGCGAACAATCCCGCCGAAAATGTTGATGAAGATGCCTTTGACGTTCGGATCTTTCAGCAAGATCCTGAATCCGGCCGCCACCGTTTCTTTGGTCGCGCCGCCGCCGACGTCAAGAAAGTTCGCCGGCTCGCTGCCGGCCAGCTTGATGACATCCATCGTCGCCATCGCAAGACCTGCGCCGTTCACCATGCAGCCGATGTTACCATCGAGCTTGATGTAGTTCAGATTATTTTCTCCCGCTTCGATCTCAAGCGGGTCTTCTTCATTGAGATCACGCATCTGCTGCACATCGGCGTGCCGGAACAGCGCGTTATCGTCGAACGACACCTTGCCGTCCAACGCGATCAGTTTCTTGTCGCCGGTGATGACCAATGGATTGATCTCCACCATCGCCGCATTCTTCTCCATAAATAGGCGATAGAGATTCCCCAGCATCTGAATGAAGGGATTCACGATGGCAGGCTCCATGGCGGGAAGCCCGAGCGCGAAGGCGACATTTCGCCCGTTGTACGATTGAAACCCAACAGCCGGGTCGATCGCTTCCCGGATGATCTTCTCCGGCTTGTGAGCGGCAACTTCTTCGATCTCCATCCCACCTTCGGTGCTTGCAATAAACACAGGCCATCCGCTATCCCGATCGACGAGAAGGCTCACGTACAGTTCCTTGGCAATCGCGGCCCCTTCTTCGATCAGCAACCGGCGCACTTCCCGCCCCTTTGGACCAGTTTGGTGGGTCACGAGAGTCTTACCGATCAACTCCTTAACCAAGCCGGGAACGGCCACCTTGTCCTTCGTAATTTTGACACCACCGGCCTTGCCACGGCCACCTGCATGAATCTGAGCCTTGACGACAAACACGGGGGTGTTGAGTTCTTGCGCCCATGCCGCTCCTGCTTCGGGCGAGGTAATCTCCCTCCCGCGCGGAACCGGAACGCCAAACTCCCCGAACAACTTTTTCGCCTGAAACTCATGAACGTTCATGTCGCTCCTTCTTGTCGCTTCAGTACCGAGTGCTGAGCCGTGAGTGCTGAGTTAACGGACGGAGAATCTCTGCTTTGCTCTCAGCACTCAGCACTCGCTACTTCCTCATTCTTTGCGCGTATATGGCGGCAGGATCATCGGTGACACGATCCCGTTCGCACTGCCGTGCTTCTTGGCCTCGGCACGAAATCCCCTTAGATGACCGACCGTCAACTTCCCTTGCGGCATAGCGGCGGCGCGAACCGCGGCTGTCATCCCGGATCGCTTTCCAAAGACCATCAGGTCAAGAAGCGAATTCCCCATCAATCGGTTCCGGCCGTGCAATCCGCCTGACGCCTCGCCCGCAACGAAAAGATTGGGCACGTTGGTTTCTGAATTGGTATCGATCTTCACGCCGCCGTTCTGGTAATGCAGCGTCGGGTAGATCAACACCGGATCTTTGCTGATATCGATGCCGAACCGTTCAAACTGCAGCATCATCGCGGGAAAATGCTTCTCCACGGTGCCGGGACCATGTTCGGCATCGAGAAGCGGTGTATCGAGCCAGACGCCGATGCGCCCGGACATCGTGCGGATGCCGCGCCCCTCTTCACACTCCCGGATAATCGAAGAGGATACGACGTCGCGAGTGTCTAATTCGTTGACGAACCGTTCACCCTTCGCATTGACCAAATGTCCGCCCTCGGATCGAATACCCTCCGTCACCAACGCCCCGATAAGCTGTTCAGGGTAGACCGCTCCGGATGGATGATATTGGAACGTATCGATGTGCATGAGTTTGGCGCCCATCCGATAGGCCAAGCACAGCCCGTCGCCGGTCGCACCGTAGTGATTGCTGGTCGGGAATCCCTGAATATGGAGCCGGCCGATTCCGCCGGTCGCTAGAATGACGGACTTGGCGGCCACAACCACATGGCGCTGGTTGTCGAGGTCTTTGAATATCGCGCCGGTGCAGGCCCCCTTCTCGTCGCTTGTTAACTCAATCGCGGCGCAAAACTCGAGTAACTGGATGTTCTGATTCAGCACCTCGTCCTTGAGCACCCGCATGATTTCAAGGCCGGTGTAGTCCGAGCACGTCAAGAGGCGGGGCTTCGAGCTCCCGCCGCCTTTTTTCACATGGAGATTGCCGTCCCCATCGCGATCGAACAGGACACCCAAGCTCAACAACCATTTCGCAATCGAGGGACCTTCCTCGACCATCACCTTGAGCAGCTGATGATCATTCTGCATGTGACCGCCCTTGAGCGTATCCACGAAATGCGTGACGGGCGAGTCTTCCGGCGCGACCGAAATCTGCATGCCTCCTTGGGCCATCACACTGTTGGAGTCGCCGAGACGAAGCTTCGTCGCCAGAATGACCTTGGCGCCCGCCGCATGCGCATGGAGTGCCGCCGCACAACCGGCCCCGCCGCCGCCCACCACCAGGACATCGGTCGTGTAATCGGCCGTCAGATCGAACTCGTCCGCAATGGGACTATCGCCCTCCAGCAATGCCGCCAATTCGACAACCGTCTTATCCCCCTCGTTGAGACCGAAGCGGATCGGGCGATAGGCTCGTTCACGATAATCCGGATGATATTTATGGATCAGTTGGTCGCGATCCGCTGGAGAGAACTTGGGAAGCGTCTGCTTGCGTCGAGCATCCCGCGTGTGGTGCACGATCTGTTGAAGGGCGTGGATGTCCATGCTTCAATCTTTCAATCGTCATTCGTCAAAGGTCAATCGTGGGAGCATTCGACGACTCTCTCACCATTGACGGCTGACCATTGACCGCTGACGCCTCATTTCACGGTTGCGCAGTGATCGGCCAGTTCCTTCTCAGTCATCTTGAGGATTGCGGCCCACTCGTCGTTGAAACGGCCGTCTTGGATTTCCTTGATACGCGTGTCCAAGCCCAGCGGCTTTTCGGTGAAATGAGCCCCCTGAGCCCGGCTCACATAGAGCGCCACGAGATTGGGAGCGATGTCCGCGATGCAGACCGGCGTGCACATCCCGCACATGACACAATCCATGAACATCTCGGACACGCTCTTGAAATCTCCGAAGACGGCCTTCCAGACCCCTTCCCGCACATCGATCTTCTGCGGGCAGGCTTCGGTGCAGGCATTACAATTTCTACAGAGCGGGGCTTCAGGATAGAGATTGAAGAGATCCTGCTTCGGATCTTTGAGCGTCTGTATGTCGTAGGTGGCCTTCCGGGCCGGGAACGGCGGCATCATGGTGATCGACATGCCGTCTTGTACCGCCATTTGGCAGGCCAGACAGGTTCTGACTTTCGGATCGTCCTTGGTCCGATAGTAGGCCGCGCAGGCCCCGCAAAACCCGCCAAGACAGCCGGCCCCACGGACGACTTCCTGGCCCGAGTACCACAGAGCCTTAATGATCGTGATCCCCTCCGGCACGTCGTACTTCTTACCGGCAATCTCGACGGTGACCATCTTGTGCCGGATCACTTCCGGCTGATCGATGACGTTGCTATCTTCTTGTGCCATTGTTTCCTAAATCCGCTATCAGCGCTCAGCCATCAGCTTTCAGCCTTCGGACTTCCCATCGGGCTGATCGCTGACAGCTGACCGCTGATGGCTCTCCTACGCGATCGCATCCACGATTGCATTCAACGTCGCGCTGGGACGCATCGCTTTTGACGCCTTCGCATCATCAGGATGATAGTACCCGCCGACATCGACCGGCTTGCCCTGAGCCGCGAGTAATTCGCCTGAGATCTTGGCTTCATTATCCGCCAGATCCTTGGCAATCTTGACAAATCGCGCTGCCAGGCCTTTATCCTGAGTCTGTTGCGCCAGGGCCTGCGCCCAGTACAGGGCCAGATAGAAATGGCTTCCGCGATTATCGATCTCTCCCACTTTACGGGCCGGCGACTTATTGCTCTCCAGGAACTTCGCATTGGCTTGATCGAGCGCGTCGGCCAAAATCTTTGCCGCTTGGTTGTTCCCCACCTTGGCGAGATGTTCCAATGAAGCGGCGAGGGCCAGAAATTCACCCAGCGAATCCCACCGCAAATACCCTTCCTCCTGGAACTGCTGCACATGTTTGGGCGCGGAACCACCTGCGCCGGTCTCGAAGAGGCCGCCGCCGTTCAGCAGAGGAACGATCGAGAGCATTTTGGCGCTGGTCCCGATTTCGAGAATCGGGAACAGGTCCGTGAGATAGTCGCGCAACACGTTCCCTGTCACGGAGATCGTATCCTTCCCTTCCTTGATCCTCTCCAACGAGAGGCGCGTCGCATCGGCCGGCGTCATGATCCGGATGTCGAGGCCTTTGGTATCGTGATCTTTCAAGTAACGTTCGACCTTCACGAGCAATTGGGCATCGTGCGCCCGATCCTTGTTCAACCAAAAGACTGCCGGAGCTCCGGTGGCCTTCGCACGATTCACCGCCAGCTTCACCCAGTCCTTGATTGGCGCATCCTTCACCTGGCACATGCGCCAGATATCGCCTTCTTCGACTTGATGCTCCAGCAACGTCTTTCCTGAGGCATCTACCACACGGATCGTGCCGTTGCCCGGAACCTTGAAGGTCTTGTCGTGCGAACCGTATTCCTCTGCCGCCTGCGCCATGAGACCGACGTTGGGCACGCTACCCATCGTCTTCGGATCAAATGCGCCATGCTTCTTACAGAACTCGACCACCTCGTGATAGACCGGCGCGTAACTGGAATCCGGAATCACACACTTCGCGTCATAGGCCTTGCCGTCAGGGCCCCACATCTTTCCCGAGTCGCGAATGACCGGGGGCATGGAGGCATCGATGATGATGTCGCTAGGCACATGCAGGTTGGTGATCCCCTTATCGGAGTTCACCATCGCCATGGGAGGCCGCTTCTGGTACACAGCCTGGACGTCTGCCTCGATCGCCTTGCGTTGATCGTCAGGCAAGGCTTTGATTTTCGTGTAGAGGTCGCCGATCCCGTTGTCCGGATCCACGCCCAGCTTCTTGAGCGTCTCGCCATGCTTCTCGAATACGTCTTTGTAATAGACCGTCACGGCATGACCGAAGATCTTGGGATCCGAGATCTTCATCATCGTGGCTTTCATATGAATCGAGAACAACACGCCTTGCTTCTTGGCATCTTCGATCTGCTCTTCGAGGAACTGGCGCAGAGCCCGCTTGCTCATGAACGTGGCATCGATGATTTCATTGGCCTGCAACGCTACTTTCGGCTTGAGCACGGTCGTCTTGCCGTCCTGACCGACGAACTCGATCTTCGCATCGGTTGCCGCAGTCGTGGTCATGGACTTTTCGTTGGACCGGAAATCTCCGCCCTTCATATGGCTGACATGTGTCTTGGAGTCGGGACTCCAGGCTCCCATCTTATGCGGATGCTTTCTGGTGTGGGCCTTCACTGAGAGCGGCGCACGGCGATCGGAGTTGCCTTCGCGCAGAACCGGATTGACGGCGCTGCCCTTGACTTTGTCGTAGCGGGTCTTGATGTCCTTCTCTTTATCATCTTTCGGACTCTCAGGATAATCGGGAAGCTTATAGCCCTGGCTTTGCAATTCTTTGACCGCCTCTTGGATCTGAGGAAGCGACGCGCTGATGTTCGGAAGCTTGATGATATTGGCTTCCGGCGTCTTGGCCAGCTCGCCCAATTCTGACAAGGCGTCCGCCTGCTTCTGCTGCGGCGTCAGGTAATCGGGAAATACCGCGAGGATGCGTCCGGCCAATGAGATATCGCGCAATTCAACGGCAACGCCGGCCGCCTTGCTGAAGGCGTTGATAATCGGAAGAAACGAATAGGTCGCCAGCATGGGGGCTTCGTCGGTCTTCGTATAGATAATTTTGTCCGCTTTGGTTGCCATGGTAATTCCTCTCCTAACTCCTTGTTAGTTCAGCGCATTCAACGCTGAACCGGCCTTGAACCACGCAATCTGCTGTTCGGTAATGCTGTGGTTCGCCTGAATGGTGAGTGACTTACCATCCGGCTTATGGATGGTCACTTGCACCGGTTTGCCAGGAGCCAGACTGCTTAGCCCTGCCACGCTGATGCGGTCCTGTTGCTCGATCTTCTCGTAATCCTTCGGGTCAGCAAAGGTCAACGCCAAGATTCCCTGTTTCTTCAAATTGGTCTCATGAATACGGGCAAAGCTCTTTGTGATCACGACGCGAACGTTCAGGAATCGAGGCGACATCGCCGCATGCTCGCGGCTGCTGCCCTCACCGTAATTCTCATCGCCGACCACGATCGAACCGATGCCCTTCGCTTTGTACCGGCGGGCGATCTGGGCCATGGTCAGCCCCGTTTCACCCGTCAACACATCCGTGCCCTTGCCGGGCTCGGGGAAGAACGCATTGTTCGCACCCAGGAACATGTTGTCGCTGATCCTATCTAAATGGCCACGGAACTTGAGCCAGGGGCCAGCCGGCGAAATGTGATCGGTCGTCGTCTTGCCCTTGGTCTTGATCAAGAGCGGAAGTTTCTCGAAATCTTTGCCGTCCCAACGCGGGAAAGGTTGCAGTAATTGTAACCGCTCGCTGGTCGGCGGAACTTCGACGGTCAAGCCCTCACCGCTGGCTGCCGGCGCAACGAATCCCTCCTCACCCTTCGCAAACCCCTTGGCTGGAAGCTCTTCACCCACCGGCGGCAGGAACTTGAATTCCTTCCCATCTGCTCCCTTGAGCGTCTGATTCACTGGATCGAATCCAAGGTCGCCTGTGATGGCGTAGGCCGTCACGACTTCCGGGCTCGCGAGGAACGACAAGGTTTCATTGATGCCATCGTTGCGGCCAGGGAAATTGCGGTTGAAGGAACTGACGATCGAATCAGCTTTTCCCTTCACGCCATCGGCCCGCTTCCACTGCCCGATACAGGGGCCACAAGAGTTAGACAACACCGTGCCGCCCAACTGTTCAAATGTCTCCAAGAACCCGTCGCGCTTCATCGTGTTGTAAATGCGCTCGGAGCCAGGAGACACGAGAAACGAAGCTTTCGCTTTGAGCCCGGCCTTCAACCCTTGCTGGGCGATGTGGGCCGAACGACTGATGTCTTCATAAGATGAATTGGTGCAGCTGCCGATGAGCGCCGCCTTGAGTTGGACTGGATAGCCTTTCTCTTTGGCTTCCGCCGCCATCTTAGAAATCGGCCTGGCGAGATCCGGCGTATGGGGTCCGACGACATGGGGTTCGAGCGTCGACAAATTGACCTCGACGATCTGGTCGTAGTACTTCTCAGGTGACTGAGCAACCTCGGGGTCTGGGACAAGCAATGACTTGTTGGCAATCGCCAGGTTGGCGAGGTCGGCCCGATCCGTGATGTTCAAATAGGCCACCATCTTCTGGTCGAAGGGGAACACCGATGTCGTGGCGCCCAGTTCCGCGCCCATGTTACAGATCGTCCCCTTCCCAGTCGCGCTGATGGTTTCGGCGCCGGGGCCAAAGTATTCGACGATCTTATTCGTCCCGCCCTTTACCGTGAGCAATCCACAGAGGTACAGAATCACGTCCTTCGGCGAGGCCCAGCCGCTCAACTTGCCGGTCAGGTGGATGCCGATGAGTTTCGGATGGAGGACTTCCCATGGCAGACCGGCCATCACTTCGCCTGCGTCTGCGCCGCCGACACCGATGGCCAACCCGCCGAGCCCACCGCCGTTCGGCGTATGCGAGTCGGTGCCGATGATCAAGCTGCCCGGAAACGCATAGTTCTCCAACACCACTTGGTGAATGATCCCGGCGCCAGGCTTCCAGAAACCAATCCCGTACTTCTTCGCCGCAGAGGCAAGAAAATTGTACACTTCCGCGTTTTCATCCACCGCGCGAAGCAAGTCCTTCTCGGAACCCATCTCGGCACGGATCAAGTGGTCGCAATGGATAGTGCTCGGCACAGCCGCTTGTGCCTTGTTCGCCTGCATGAACTGCAACATGGCCATCTGGGCCGTCGCGTCCTGCATGGCCACACGATCTGGCCGCAGGGCCAACATGGCTTTGCCGCGTTCCCACATCTGGGTATCGAAATCGTCCGCATGTGAGACCAACACCTTTTCCGATAGGGTCAAACCACGGCCGAACTTCTTCCTGGCCTTGGCAAACACGTCCGGCATTTTCGCATAGAGATTTTTCGCAAGATCGATCGACATGATCGTCCTCCTTAAAATTCTAAGCATGAGACAATTCCCGCAATCAGAACTAGCACTGATACTAGCTTACTTTAACGGCGGGACTTCCCGCCGTTTGGGCGCCGCATAATTTACCAGATAATCGAACAGTCGAATCAAGCGGCTATCTTGGCGCTTCTGATCGACCCAATGCCCGATCAATCCGATTGTACGCGAGAGGATGAAGAAACCGTTCAAACTGTCGACCGGGAATCCAATATCAACGAGCACCGCCGCCATCGTGCCGTCCACATTCAGAATCAGGTTGTCCTTCTTCACTGAGGTGATTTTTTCCACTTCGAGCGCAAAGTCCAGGCAGGGGGTCTTGATGTTCAAGCTCTTGACATACCCGACCAACTCCTTCACCCGTTTGTCCGGATTACGCAAGCTCTTGACCCGATGTCCGATCCCCGGCACAGGCCCGTGGTTCTTCTTCATATAGGCCAAGAAATCATCCACGGTCATTTTATTATCGACAGCATACTTGAAGAACCGGCCTGCGTCGGTCACGGCGCCGCCGAAACGAGGGCCGATCATAATAAGTCCTGCTGCGACCGATTGGGACATGCCGATCCCGGCACAGGCCGCGATGATCGTCCCAAGAGCCCCGCTGACGCAGGGGCCATGGTCGGCAGAGAGCATCATAATGCGCTTGATGATTTCAGCCTCTTGTTGGGAGATCAGGCGCTTATCCCACAGCAGCCCTACGACATGGGGAATCTGGTAGCCTTTGTTGATAAGTTCGGAAGCAGGATATCCGTCGTAACAGGGTTCATCGCCACGGTCGTCGCTGATCGTGGTGCGGATCAAGGGGGCGACCATCACTTCGTCCGCCTTCATGGCCTCTTCAATCGTCTTCGGCAACTTCGGCAGCATAACCGGCTCAACCGGTTCTTTGACCTGGCCGGACTTCAACAGTTCCTGATAGGTCTCCTTGATCGCCGGGCCCAACGCGCCGAATGTCGCCGGTACGACGGCGCCGGACTTCTTGAGCGCATCGGACTTGGAACGGGCCGACCCTTCCCCCTTCAACCCTTCCTTCGCGCCTGCATGGCCGAACTTCATGCCCTTCGGCAAACTTTCCTGGCAGAAGCCTGAAACGACGGCCAGCAGCTTCACACGCCGCTTCTTCGCTCCATACCACTCGGCTGCCCGCTCTTCGAGATCACCGCCCATTTCGCCGACAATGACAACCGCCTTCGTTTGCGGATCGTTCTCGAACATGTCGAGATAGCTGACATAATCGGTTCCTGGATAGGTATCGCCGCCGATCCCGATAGCCGTGGTGATGCCGTCGGCAAACTGAGAGCAGATCCAAATAATTTCGTTGGAGAGGCCGCCTGACTTGGTGATGACACCGAACGAGCCTTCACGATAGAGCTTCGAGAGCACCAGGTTGTCGAATGCGCCGCCAATGACACCCAAGCGACAGGAGCCGGCTGAGACAATCCCGATCGACGAAGGGCCATTGAAGACCTTCCCGAGCTTGGTCGCATGACGGCCCAGGATTTTGGCATCTTTTTCCGGCACACCCTCGGTAATCATCGAGACCACCTTGATGTGCGAGTCGTCCAAGGCTTCCATCCCGCCCTTCATGGCCCGATCCGCGCCGATGTAGACGAGACTCGTATTGATCTGGGGATGACTCTTCGTCGCTTCTGCAACGCTCTTATAGATAGGAACAGCTACTAAGCCGCTACCATAGGGAATTTCGTGTGTCTTGCCTGCATCGGGCGGATAGACGAAAGCCAGGACATTCAATGAGCGTTTAATCAGGTAGCAGAACTCGGCCATCCGGCGCGCGGCGTTTACACCCGCGACACCCCCCTGAATGACCACATAGGTATCTTTATTGGCCAGGATACTCATCGGGATCTCCCTCTTCTTTCAGTGCTGAGTGCTGAGTCCTAAGTGCTGAGTCTTGGATGCTGAAATAGAGTGTCCACCTGCTCAGCACTCAGCACCCAGCACTAAATTTACTTCTGCAACGCTTTATCGACGATATCGGTCAGCGGCGTGTTGCGGTCGAAGACATTGATGTCGAACCCTTCGTCCTTGAGCGCGCGCATCGCATCGAGCCCTTCCTTCTCACGCGGGCCGCCACGGCGTACCCAAATTTTCACGTTCTTGAGCTTGCCCTCGGACTTCGCCTTGCGGAATCCATTGATGATGCCGCCGAACGTCTTCTTCACGTCGGTAAAATTGGCAATCGCCCCGCCGACGATGATGTTCTTGATCCCGGGCAACGAGCAGACCTTGTCGGTCAGCACTTCCACAGCCCAGTCGGGTGGATCGCCGGAATATTCGGCATAGTTGGCCAGCTTGCCGCCGCGCGCAACGACCGCATCGGAGTAATAGACGCTAGCCCCGCCACCCGCCGGAAGCATGGCCGTATCCCCACCTGGGATCTCGATAAATTTGACCGAGCCCTTGATCTTGGAATCGACCGCCATGACTTCCATTTCGTGCTTGGAATAGGCGCGGCCGAATTCTGCGGCAAAGGCAAAATTCCAATCGGGATGCCGGAACTTGGCATCGCCATCGAGCAACGTCACCGCATCCAAGGCAATCAATTCACTGTCGTGTTCTCGCAGGACCACAGGATTTACTTCCAAATACTGTGCATCTTCGCTGTCGAAACAGGTGAACATCTTGCCCGCAAATTCGGCCATCTTCTTCAGGAGCGTACCAGTAAAACCCGCATCCTTG
Organism: uncultured Nitrospiraceae bacterium; assembly: GCA_963748375.1. Taxonomy (GTDB): domain Bacteria; phylum Nitrospirota; class Nitrospiria; order Nitrospirales; family Nitrospiraceae; genus Palsa-1315. Next base: position 374,133 of record CAVVIR010000006.1, on the reverse strand, counting down.
GCTAATCGCTCGATGGCTTCCACCGAGGGCTGCTGGCCAACTTCCACTGCCAGGCGCTTCACACGATCCCAATTCGATTCGACTTCAATGCCGCCGCAGTTCGCAACCAGAAGGTCCGTCCCTTCTCGGGTCGACTTCACGGCGCAATAATATTCTTCCTTGTGCGGGATCATTTCAGACACAATCACTTGCGAGACGGTGATGCTGCCTACTTGACGACCGATCATCTCCTTCGTCGCCGCTTCAGCTTCTTTCAGATCCAGTCCGACCTTAACCAGCCCGAGCTTGAACCGCGAGCCAAGCGCCTCATGAGCCTTGACCACCAGCTTAGATTTCTTCAGCCATTCATTGGCTTGACCGAGCTTCGTCAATTCGTCGACCGAGGTGACGACGACATAGTGAGGGACGGTGATGCCCCACTTCTTCATCAACCCCATTCCAGGACCTTCGAGCACCTTCGCCATGACATCACTCCATAGAAATGGTGAGAAACAATATAGAAAGGAGGAGGATTCTAACCAAATCGGCTGGGGGACTCAAGACGTCAGAGGAACTAATCGAAGAAAGTCCAAAAGACCTAGCAAAGACCCCGAGTGAGTGCACATGTCTCTAACTGAGCGAAATGTCAGAAAAAGTTCCAGACTGATCCGGCAAAATGTGTTGCGATGACGATCAATTCTCATCGACAGCGCCAAAAATTATAGGCCAGATTATGTTGAAGATATCTTGCCGCACCAAGCAGCGGCAATCATGCCGCCGATAGTGATTCTTCGGCAGAACGTGGAGTGATTCTCTTTTCTGAAGAACTCAAGGGCCTAGCCCGCATTATTCATGAAGGTTCGTTGCGAAAGCGTGCAGACGCGAAGCGAGATGGGCACTCGGAGGCGTGAAGTTCTGAGGCATACTCGTGCAGTATGTCGAAGAGCTGAACGGTGAGACTGCCCGTCGCAGCCGCGTATTCGCGCTTGCAGCAGAAGCTTCATGAATAATGCGGGCTAGGTCACCGAACCCCGGGCACATTCACGTATCAGACCTTTGCCAAAAACTGGTTGTGCACCCACCCTTCAATATCTCCATTCTTCACCAATTCCACCTTGTTCCATCGGTCGCGCTTTTCCAGGAGCACCACCTCGGTTCCCCTCTTCAGAGGCTCGGCAACGGGTGGAAATTCTACGCCAGGGCCGCTTCGAATATTCAACGTGGAAGCCGTCACTTCATAGTGCTCCCGTTCTTCTTCCTCGCGACCGAGTACCAAGGCGCGCACGTTCTCCAATGGAAATGCCGGGCCTGGATCCCGCTTCCGATCAGGAGCGATATCCTCATGCCCTACCACATCCTTGAGGTCGTAATGTCGAACAAGGAGTTGTGCGAGTTCCAAGGCCTTCTGGATTTGGACTTCCGTATAAGCATGCCACCAGCGGGGCTCGTCGTCCAACTTGTGCTTGGCCAAGACAACTTCGTCTTCCGTATACAGTGTCCCGAACCAGGCCTGATATTTGTCGCCCACCTTTTTCAACGGGCCCGCATTGTCCATCTCGATCCCAATGGAATAGCTGTTCAGTCCGCTCAACCCATCCCAGTGGCTGAGGCCCGCGTGCCAGGTTTTCACATTGAACGGCGCAAGTTGAGTGATCGTTCCGTCCCTGGCCAATACCAGATGTGCCGAGGCTTTCGACTCAGGATTCGTCAGCCAGTTGATCGAACTCGTGGCGTTTTTTCCTGCCGTATAATGAAACGCGAGGTAGCGTGGGGCAAGGTCGCCTCCTTTGTTCGGAGTCTCAACGAAGGACACGTCTGCCCCGACAAGCCGATCGTCTTCGATGGAAAGGCTCACACTTCGCGCGATGGCGGCACCACGTGCTTTGGCTATCCTCACCGCTGTCTTTTTCTTCTTCGGCGTGCGACGTGTCCTAGAAGATCTTCTACGCACCATCAGGCACTCCCTCCATGACGCTAGAAAGGCTTACAGTCGTTACGCCTAACCGACAAAACCATGTTCGCAGTCCGTCCTCTCACCTAACGTGACGGAGCCATGGATACATAATAGATGCCAGGGCAAAGAGCCCCATCACAACATCGACTGCCTCCCCACTCACCGCGTGCTCCAGGCATTCCATTCTCACAGTTTTCGAGCCTTGATCGAGTACTTTCCTGTCCCACTCTGGCGACTATAATGACGGACCTGCACAAAATACTCCCCGGCAATCAAGTCACTTGCGATCCTGGCATTGGTATCGAGTCCGGAATCATCATCTTCCGCAATTAATGCGGTCTCGCTATTCGGCCCGAAGAGCTTCATCACCACATCCGTCTGGCCTAAGGTGTCGATCGCATATCGCCCGTCCGCCGCAGCCGTAAACCGATACAGGTCCTCTTCTCCCGCCTTCCCAATCGACGCCTGCGTACGGCGCTTGGCATTCACGAATAGCTCGACGGCGGTAGACGTCGTACCCCCTGCCTTCGGATACATTTTGGCCCCGGCGACGAAGGCCCTGTCCATCGCAGACAGGACCTCATTCGCTTTGGTGCCGATCCCGTTGAGGGTCCAAGAGGCAGGAAAGAAGTACAGCATGATGGAGTCCGGATCGAACGCAGTCCCATTGACCTGAGCGGCGCTATACTTTCGAAGAATGTTATGGCGAGTGGTCGCCTCATCCCAGAAATTCGGCGACTTCGCGGCTTCACGAATCACCACGTCCTCATTCCATTGAATTCCTCCTGCAGGGTTTTGATGTTCATGGGCCAATCCAATGGCGTGGCCGAACTCATGTCCCGCGGTCCCTCCATCGAGAAACCCCAGGTTCATCGTCGGTTCGTTCAACGGGATACCACGGCAATCGGTGCCCACGTAGGACCAAGCTCCGTCGTTGCGATCGAATGCGATACGAATCTCGGCATTCAACGCATCGTTGAAATCGAATTTCAGATTTGCCACTTGTGCCCACCACTCAGCCTGTTGCCTGGCGACGGTTTGCTCGGTCGGAGTGCCACCCACAAATCGGACTCTGAGCGTCGAGCCATTCATCCAGGTCTTCCCGATAGGAGCAACGGCACGTGTCGCACCATCGCGCATCCGCCTGGTCGGCTGAAAACGCATGAGATCTCGCGGCAAAATCCGATCGATACATACTTTAGGTCGATTGTCCATGTCTGATCCTCCTTTTGAAAATGTTAGAGCTATGCGCACTCATCGCTTCCAATCTTTTTTTGCCTCGCCCCACGGAACCTCTGCAAACCACAGCTCCATAATGGTCAGGGCTTCACGATACCGCCAACAGGATGCGGAAAAACTCGGTTGATGCCAACAAGATGGCGGAAATTGTTCGTGCGGCGCACATGCCAGCATCACGTCAGGATGCTCAAAAAGGCCGTCCAGCAAGGCCGCAGCGAGCGAAGAGGCGAGGCGTACGCTTCGGTACGTTGAGCCTCTGAGCGATGCGAGAACGCCGCTGGCGGACTTATTCAGCATCCTGCTATAGCACATTGAACGTGTACCCTTCCAACGTCGCGCGCAGATTGGCCGGCGCATCGAAGATTTCCGAATATACCGCATACTGCCGCCCGCCACCGGATGCTTCGAGTTGCCGGAACCAATCGTCGCGAAGCCGCACAGTACTGTGGCCCGTCCCAGGAATCGACGTGACTTGCACCGCCTCCGCCGGAAACGGCATCTCCCCCAGTTCCGCATCCGCGACCGGCATCGGCATCTCGGCAACGGCATTGGCAATCCAGTCATATCGATCGCAGACTTGCACGCGCCAGCTCTCCACCGTCACCTGATACTGCGTGACAAGCGGCAACGACGACGTGACCTGCCGCGCGCGGAGCGTGGCCCAGGATTTTACGGTGAACCCGCCGAGCGCGATCGACAAATCCGCCCCGATGGCGCCGGCTGTCGGGAATGCGCGCATCGAATTGCAATAACGCAGCACACGCGCCGTTCCCACAGGAAGTAACGACTCCGGATCGGACGCATTTAAGCGGCGTGAAACGCCCTCTTGAAATTTTTCCAGGTGACCATACTGGGAGAGCTGACCGCTTTCAAGAAATCCTGGCACACCGCTGTCGGTTGCCTGGAAAATAGAACCGGGCAAGATTCGGGTACTCCCCGTTCCATCCAGCCAATGTTGCAGGTTACCCGCCGCGATCGGATATGTGGCCCGCGAACGATCGATCGCCAGTTGCACCTGCTGGCGACGAGTCGTCACGTCCGCCGGAGACAACGGCGCGCCCGACACCGGTGTCGCGGCGGACACACTGCAGGAATGCTCCAAGAGACATTGCTGATTGCCATGCGGCGCCTCGGAAAGCGACGGAACCAAGGAAGACGCGGGCAACCCTTCGGTTTGCCGCTGTATGATTTCGGTCGCCCCGCGCTGTTGCGCCACATGCGCCAGCTCGTGGGCGAGCAGGCGCCGACCCGCTGCCGTCGACGGCGCGAACTGGTGTTCACCGAAGACGATGTGGTGTCCGAGCGTATAGGCGTGAGCCTGTATCGCACGGGCCGATTCCCCAGCGGCGGAATCGGTATGGATGCGGACACCGGACAGATCATAGCCAAGCCGAGGCTCGAAAAAGCTGCGCGTCTCGGCATCGAGCAGGTGTCCGCCGGAACGTATAGCTTGTTGTATCGATGGCGGGGGCTCACCCGGTGGAGGATCCGGAGCGGCAGCGACAACACCTTCCTTTCGCTGGAGCGTTTCGGGTACGTCCTCTTCATCCTCGCAAGCATCGCATGTGCGGTGGACGATATCGGGAGCACTGAGATGGCTCGCGACCGGCTGTATGCCACCCTCCGGCATCCGCATGACTCGATCGGCAATCTGATCGGCTTCGATTTCGGCGGGGTCGTGGGGCTGAGAAATAGTTATACGGCTCTTTGCCTGGCAATCAGGGCACCCGCCGCCGCAGGGACAGGTGACTTTGCGGGACATAGCGGCATCACCCATCGGCGCAGACGAATAACTAGAGATGGGCGCTGGTACAGCTTCCGCTTTCCGGCCCGGCTCTTTTTGCCCTGCAAGAACGCGTTGTCTGGCGAAAGATCCGCTCATTCTCAATGATCACCCTCATCACTCCACACAATACAACAGGCTACGGCCACGCCGTGATTGCCAACAGCTGGTGACACTCGTTGACACTGCCTCCTTTCAGCGCCGTGACGCGCCCTAAATCCGTGGGATCAACATGAACGGGTACCGCGGGCGGAGGCGCGCCGATCGGCGTACCCAGCCCAGCCGGACGAACAGCCATACGTAATTCAACGATCGCCGATACGCCCACGCTACCATCCGTGGGCGGCTGAACGCGCGGCAGAGTTTCCATCACTCCAGGCGTCGTTTCAATATGGGCGTCTGCCGCTGCAATCCCACCTGCAATTGCAGCCCGCACCTTGCTGGCACGGCTCGCGCTCACTCCAGCCACGGTATCGGCCCCATCTCTGAACCCGACCGTATCGACCAGAAGATTGGGTTTGCCATTCATAAACGCAGCCGCTGCGGCGATCTGCGCAGCAAACGGAGTAGGGTCATCGGCATTCGCCGCAAAAGGGCCGATGGTAAAGACTCGCAGCGATTCGCCGCGGTGTGTGCCGCCCGCAGCCAGTCCGCGACGAGAACCGCCAAATCCCATTTCCCTTGCCAACGCGTTCTGCACACGAACCGTCGGATCGTGTTCGTCGGTAAAGGCGCGGTCACCACTATTGCCGGGATGCGCCTTAATCTTCATCAACGCCGCGTGGCCACAGAGTTCATGGCCTAAACCTTCGGCTGGCGGGATGATCGTTGTGGCTTGGAGCGGTCCCGACGTCCAATGCCTGAGCTCGGGGGTGTTTGGCCCGGAGGTGGGTGTCATCCTCACCGTATGCGAACCCTCACTGGTCGTCGGGGCATCGGTCGAGGAAACGATAATGCTCCAGTCCGCGCCCCACGGCCGCGTCATGGTGCACAGGCAGCAGCACCCAAGCCGATGGCTGCCGCTGGCGACCGCGCGGAACCGTGGAATGCTGCAAGGCGTGCCGCTTGTGGGAGTAATCTCGCCGCTTGTGCTGTCGGTTTCGAAATCCGGGCAAAGCGACGTAATCAACGGATCGATCATCGAAATAGCAGTCGCAGGATCGTCTGATGCCGCAGCATCAACTTTAAGCTTTCTGTGCAGTGTGTTGTGTTTGCCCTGTTCAGACTGTTGGGCAACATGCGTGAGTTCATGCGCCAATAGGTGTTTGCCGCGTTCCGACTCCGGCTGGTATGCTCCGCTGCCGAAGACAATATGGCTGCCGAGTGTATAGGCGAGGGCGTCAATCGCTTTCGCGGATTGGCGCGCAGCTGAATCGGTGTGGATGCGGACAGAGCTCAAATCATATCCCAAACGAGGCTCGAAAAAGTCGCGAGCCTGATGATCTAAAGGCTGCCCGCTGGATCCAATGGCGCTTCGGACATGACCTGGGGTTTGCAATGGAAGGCTCCCGCCGCCCACGGACAAAGGTTCTCTCTGAATCGTATCTTCCTCCGGTTGCGCGATCGGCTTTCCTTCTCCCGCCGGCATTCGCATCACTTGATCGGCGATCTGATCGGCTTCGATCTCGGCGAGGTCGTTGGGCTGAGACACGTTGAGGTCATTGGATTTTGCCTGGCAATCCGGGCACCCGCCGCCGCAGGGGCAGGCGGATTTGCGTTGGATCACAGTACCACCAGACAGTGCAACAGGCTGAACGAACCAGGGCGCGAGAGAGTCACGGCAGCCCTCGGCCTTCTGTTGTTTCCTGGCAGGCTTGCTATCCGACATGGATTGTACGGCGACCGCTTTCACCCCTCGCCTCGTTTCTCAATCTCGATATTCATGATGTCGACGCGACCAATTTCGTACCTGATTGATCCTTTCGACATGCGAAGACTAATCCACACCCTCGTCAGAGATGTCGGAGTTTCTCCCCTCAGATCGCAAAAATCTTCGTTCTCGAACGCACTGCATCTGTGGCGCAATCGTCCGTCCTCTTAAACAGAATCGTGGGCTTGAATCAACAGCCAGATTCGCCAAAATCTGGCTGACGGGCGAGACCTCCTATTAGACAGCCGCAGACGCACGCGACATTGGTCCGCCAGGCCGCATTGTTCGGAGGCGCAGCGTTCACGAGTGGCGGCGGCACCGAGTGTTTGAGGCAGCCTATATCATGCAGTAGCGCCATAAGAGACTCTACAAAATCAAGAAACGACTCTCTTGATTCCCCCTGGAACACCGATTACCCGCCGCATTGCGTCGGAGCAGGTGTCGCCGGGTTTCCGCTCGCAGCTTGTTCGGTCTGACGGAGCGTCACAAGCTGTTGGTACTGGGTGTTATATGTGGTCTTTTCTGTCGCAGTTAAGCAGTTGTAGTTTTTGATCGCCGCATCGATTACGGCTACACGTGTGGCATGAGCCATACGTCCAGTTCCTGCCGCCTCCGTCGCGGTAGCTTCCCAGTGAAATGCAAGAAACTCGCGTTCGTGTCGGCGTACTGCACCGCCCATACCTTGGCGATGTTGATTGACATGCTGAATTTCATGTCCGATTTGCAGCACACGGCGAGAAATCCCGGCGCTGGTCGTGTTCTCAACGAAATAGCGGCCTACATTGATGGTGCAGGTCATCGTTGGTGGCCCAGACTGTGCGCAGACTGCGGTGACCCCGGGGTCAGTCTCTACCCAGTTTACTTGGGTAAACTTGCTTGCGTCCGCCAAATAATAGGTCGTCAGTATCTGGGTGACTAAGCGTTGTGCACGCTGGTCAATCGGGATTGTGGTGTCTTGGGCAAGCGTGATAAGTGCCTGTGCTTGGCTATCGATCGGATTCGGTGTGCGTTGCAGCACCTTTGCTATCATGGAATCGTCGGAAGACCCTCCCTGCTGTACCACATGTGTCAATTCATGCGCCAGCAGACGTTTGCCGCTGTCGCTTTGTGGAGCATATTGACCACTGCTGAACACCACGTTGTGGCCGACAGTATAAGCTAGAGCATTTACGGACCGGGCTGATTCAGCGGCCTGGGTGTCGGTGTGGATGCGCACAGCGCTAAAGTCCGTGCCGAAGCGTGGCTCGAAGAAGCTGCGGGTGTTTGCATCAAGAGGCTGGCCGCCCTGGCGCAAGGTGGCGGTAACAGGGTCACGGCCTGAGCTTGGGGTCTCAGTTAGGAAGCTGTTGGGTTTACGTTGTAACCCTTTCTCTCCGTCTTCGTCTTCGTCTTCGCACGCCGCGCACTGCCGCTGGATTGACAATGCGCGGATCGGGGTGGAATCGATGCTCGACCTTGCCGAAGCCGGATCAGGCATCCGCATGACCTGATCGGCCATGCGGTCGGCTTCTTGCTCGTAAATGTCGCCGGGCTGGCTGATGGAAAGTTTGGTCTGGATCGCCGGTTTACTCCGGCAATCGGGACACCCGCCGCCGCAGGCGCAAGAGGCTTTGCGGTAGATTATTGGTGCGGAACAGAGAGCGAAGTCTGATGCCGTTGCATTTATTTTCGAGCTCCGGCTGTGAGCGAAGCGGTACGTTGTATCATCCCGTTTTGATTGTCTTGCTGCAACAACAAATGTGCTCACAGGATCTCCCCTAACCTACTCAGGTAAACCACATCCCATGTGTTACTGCAAGGCTCGACCCCCATTCTTTTTTACACCCGCGCTCATCACTTCGGCCCGACCGTGGCCAACAGCTTGAGGTAGTCGCTACGCACCGCTTCGTCTTCGCGCAGCGCGAGCGATTCCTCGTAGCGTCCTTTCGCCAGAAAATAGTCGCCCTGCGCTTCCAGCATCCGCGCCTGCGCGTACAACTCGACGGCCTTGCAGCGGTCCTGTTCGCCGCTCATCACGGCACCCAGTTCTTGTCGATGTCGGTTTTCTGCCGCACCAGGGATTGCTCCACTTCCTGATGATCGATCTTCGCCGTGGTCAAGCGGCTGCTCAGGCTTCTCCGGTGTGCATCGCCCATGCCAACAATCAGGTATTTGTTAGCGAGCGCCACCTGGATTTTCTGCCACATGATCTCCTCACGCGCAGGACTCAGATCGTTGATGCCGGCTTTGAGGTTGCCGGCGAGCGCGGTGCCTTCCGCTTCGAGCTTCTTGTTGCCGAGCTGACTCCCGAGCCCCTCGATGTAGCGCGAGCCGAACTCGTGGAACACCTTGGTGAAATCCTCGATCACCGTCAGGTTGGCGAACTTGCCGGGCGAGGTCAGCTCGTAGATGCCGATCAAATCGTCACCGTCCTTGGCGGTGCTGAACGCATCGAGTATTGTCTTGTGCTTGTTGTAGTACTCCATCAGCCGGCGTGCGCCCTGGAAATAGTCAGACTCGATCATCACTTCAGGGGGGAAGGCATATTGGGCGATATCACGCGCGATGTGAATAGCAAACGAGAGATACAGCGCGACGCGCTCGCCGTAGGAATAGTCGGTCGTCTTGGCGCGCTTGCCCCATTTCTTCTTGTCGGCCGCGCTCATACCGGCGGGATTCGCGGGAATGTATTCGTTGCGGGTGATCGCCGCACCGGTGAGCGCCTTGATGACGATATTCTCCAGGTCCGGATTGAATTTGCTCCGATCTACAAGGCCCGACACCCGGATATCCTTCCCTTTATGCACCTGTGCGAGCCGGGTCTTGGTGCTGGTGCCGATGTCTTTCTGCGTGAACGGCGACACGTCGGCCAGCTCGTTGAACGGCTCGTACATGAAACGCGACGTCTGCAAGCCCAGGATTACGTCTTCCACATTGCCTTTGGGATTCTCGTGGCTTTCGCCGAGCACGGTCAGCTTGGTCGGCGGCAATCGATACCAGAAGGTCCCGGCGGAGGTCGTCTTCACGTCACCCATGTAGTCGGCCTTGCCATTGGCGTAGTCCTCGAGCTCGGTCGTGGACGTGAACACGCGCCTCACGCTATCGCCGATGAGCGAGGCAACCGAATACTTGGCACCCACACTGCTCTTAGATCCTCCCTTCAGGTAGTCGGATTCCTGCACCTTGGTCGTGCCGCTGCCGGTCCGGACCTTGCGCTGCACTGGTTGCTGGGCACCGTTGGATACCGCGCCACTCGTCTGCGTCTGTGGCGCTGCGGCGTGAAGCAATGGCCGCGAAAGCCGGTCGCCCATGCGGTCCGCTTCCGCCTCCAAGCCAACATCGTCGTTGATGTTGATCCCCTTCAGTTCTCCGCGCGACGCGACCCGACCTTGCATCTGCTGTAACACGTGCCACGCCTCGTGCGCGAGATGCGGCTCCGCGCCTGGACCGAGATGAATCTGCCGCCCTTGCGTGGTCGCCTCGGCATCGAGCGACGCCGGCTGCGGCGAGTTTCGATGCACCTGCACGTCCGACAAGTCCAAACCGGATGCCGCTTCCAGGTTCTGCTTCAGCGACAACGGCAGGCCAGTACGGTTTCCCGTGGATCGCTGCACGACACTCTTACCGAGACAACCAGGACACCCGCCGCCGCAGGCGCAGGAAGCTTTGCGGTAGATCATGGGCGCAGAGAATGATGAGTCCCTTGACGAGGCATCCCGGTAGTCAGTCGACAGCATGGGGTTCCTGACTGCGCCGCGCGTGCGGCTTGTTGTGCCCACCCTAGCAAACATAGTCTGATCCTTACGCCAGTTCGGCCGGCCTCAATGACTGGAAGGGAATTGGCCAAATCCAAACGGCGCAAATGTAATCGACAGATTCGGCATCAACAAGTGCTCCATCCCAGCCTCGCGCGTCGGGTCATAGGCATAACTGACACCTGCCGACACGTCGAGCCATCGCCACCGATACCCTATCCCGACTCCAGCTTCAGCGCCGAGTTCAACGCCACTATTTCCTGATGCGCTGCTGCCACCAATGGCGAGCGCCGGACCGCCGAAGAATGATGCATATCCACCGCCGGCCGATCCGGGACGCGCATCCATGAGCCGGAAGCCTGCAACCAGCGAGGCAAGGAATGACGCCGACGATGTGACAGGCGACCTGCCGCCGGTTGTCGTTTCACCGATAAGCGAAAGCCCAATACCGATGGTCGGATTAAAGATCCCGAGAACCGGGTTTTGAAACTCCGTTCCCAGATATAGTCTGGCTTGCCAGGTCGCCTCGCCGGTACTCGGCATCGCAGCCCCGCCCGATAGCCCGACAAGGTACGGAGAACCATACACCGTGGTCGCACCCCTTCGGTTACGGCCGGCGCAAATAGCGCATAGGAATCTGAATTGATCAATGAATCCGCCGTATCCATAAACATAAACTGCCATGTATGGTCATAGATATCGGGCGTACCGGCCGACAACCCTGCGCGATGCCCGCATTCATGGATCAACACCTCTGCCCGCACGCGGTCTGATTTCCCAAAATACTTACTGGTGAGACATACGTTGGTATGGCTCGACTGACATGGGCTCATCTGTGAGACACAAACGTATGCCAAAAGGGGGTCATCAGGATGGCAACCGAACCGGCTATTCGTCAGAGTATCCTGAAGCTCATTTCTCGTGCAGGTAAGCCGTGCGAGAACGGTTGCCGCGGTTTCATCCGTATGGCTGTTAAAATACCAGTCGAGAGCGCGGACAGCGCGTGATGAAAGTGGAGACACACCCAGGGCAGTGATCGCGCTATCAACAAAGCCGATCGCTCGCCCAAGATCGGCATTCACATCCGCGATGGGCGCGGTGCATCGGCTTTGCTGACAGGGATCGGTCGCCCCGCCCGAACAGCTGGCTCCATAGGATGGAGCCGGGGCAGCTTGACGCTTTATTTTCAGTCTAGTTCCTTTGCTGCCCTGCTGGGCAACATGCGCAAGCTCGTGGGCCAAGAGATGCCTGCCGTTGTCAGTATCCGGGCGGTATTCACCGCTATTGAAAATGATGTCGCTGCCGAGCGTGTAGGCTTTCGCATGTATGGCGCGGGCAGATTGGCCGGCGGTTGAATCTGTATGGATGCGGACGTTGCTCAGATCGTAACCGAGCCGAGGCTCGAAAAAGCTGCGAGTTTGATGATCTAAAGGCTGTCCGCCAGCGCTGATGGCGTTTTGCACATGGTCCGGACCCTGCGCAGACACTCCCCTGTCCGATGGCATGGCTGTTCGTTGAACCATTTTTTCCTCATCCTCGCACGCGCTGCATGTACGATGGATGGTGCTTGGGGGACTGCACGTATTTCCGATTGGTTCAGTTTCAACCATCGGCATCCGCATTACCTTATCGGCGATCTGATCGGCTTCGATCTCGGCTGGGTCGTTTGGTTGAGAAACTTTGAGATCGCTGCTCTTTGCCTGACAGTCCGGGCAACCGCCGCCGCAGGCGCAAGAGGCTTTGCGAAAGACCGCAAAATCGGCGGAGGGAATGTTCCGGTCCTGAAACTGAATATCGTGAGGGACGCCCTTGCGGGCAGCATGACGCGCCTCGCCATCAGTCCTTGTTTTGATTGCAGACGTGACTGCTCTCATTTCTGTTCAGCGCACGTTGAGGACTGAGTCGCCTCGGGTTGTTGCCGGTCCATTGAATGCCGCTTCAAACCGACGAATCAAGGGGCATGCCCCTGCGCTCCCATCATCCTCTTAGGTTTTTTCTTGACGATCACATAACGATGTTCGACCCCGTAGATTCTCCTGTCGTGCGCCGTCTCATTCGAGCGTGAACGGCACGGCCGCAGGGCCGGGAAGGTCGGTGATGACCACGCCAATTCCAGCAGGCTTGACCGGCCAGTTGAGCTTCCACTTCGGAGCAGATAGCTCACTATGAATCGTGAAGGCCTCATTCGTGTCCCACTTCTGGCTGGTCGACACCGACTCGGCGGTCTTGGTGATGTAGTAGTCGGCATCGGCGCACTCGCAGTGGCAGCGCAAATCCTTCACGATGCCGGCAATGTCTTCGGATCCGTTGGTCACCCAGAACGCGAACATGTCCTCAAACCGTTTGAAGCGACTTGGCCCGGTCTTGGTTAATGCCTCTCGGTAATAGACATGCATCTCGCTCAGATGAGCCGCCATCTCGGACAAGTTCGACTCGTGGTCCTCGAACTTGCAAGCGGCGGCATTAGGCTGGGCGATCGGCGCGGCGGTATCAAAACGCGCATGTTCCGTCTCGTGCGTAAGCGTGCCCAGCGTGTCGGTGAGCCATGTGTCCCTCGGCTTGCCGCCCACCGACTTGGAGCCACCCTGAAACAGCTTAGTCTGCGCCTCCAGCACGTCGGGCACGAAGGTACATTTTCCTCCGGGCAGAGGCGGCATGAACGTCGAGCACTCCTGCGTCACCGCACCCCAATCGGCAGGCATGTCCTTATGGACGAACACCCCGGTCACGTGACCGAGCCGAGACTTGTAGTGCGTGTTCAGTAAGGATGTCAGTGCGGTCGCCTTAGCGCCGTGACCGTCGGAGGTACAGGCCGCAGTTCGCACCGGAGTGCACGCCTTCTGACGCTTGTCAGCCTTGGAGATGTTCTCCGGCTTCTTTTCTGTGTCTTCAACGAACGTAGTGAGCGTGGCCCGCGGGGCCGCGCAATCTGCCACCGGCAAGCACGCGCGTTGCAGTTGCCGTGGCGCGCCACCTTGCTGCACGGTGTGCGCGAGTTCGTGCGCGAGGAGGCGCCGACCGCGTTCTGACTCCGGTTGGTATTCGCCGCTGCCGAAGACGATATGGCTGCCAAGGGTGTAGGCTTTTGCATCGATTTCGCGGGCAGACGCTTCGGCTCTTTCGCCGGTATGGATGCGGACCGCGCGGAGGTCATACCCGAATTTGGGTTCGAAAAAGCTGCGGATTGCATGATCTAGCGGCTGCCCGCCTGAGCTCATCACACCCTGCACATGCGCCGGACTTTGAGCAGGGATTCCGCCGCCGGACGGCAGGGATTTTCTTTGAATGGTTTGCTCTTCATCCTCGCAGGCATCGCATTGGCGGTGAATGGCATTGAGTGGATGTGATGTCCTTGCCGCCGATGCAGTATCACTGTCTGCCATCCGCATCACTCGATCGGCAATGCGGTCGGCTTCGATCTCGGCGGGGTCGTTGGGCTGGGAAACTTTGAGTTCACTCGACTTAGCCTGACACGCCGGGCACCCGCCGCCGCAGGCGCAGGAGGCTTTGCGCTGGAGGAAGAGCGGGGAAGATGCGACTGGGCTGAAAATTGGGGCACTTCCTTCTGCGCCACGGCTGCAGGTGAAGCGATGTGCCACCTTGGCATCTACTGTTTTCGTCGAAGCCAACGCTCTCATCTCGCTTTCACCTCAGCTTCGTAGGCATCTTCACGGTTCAACGCTTGGACTTCGCCTTACCGAAGCAGTACGCGCAATAGTCGTAGCCGGCCTTTTCCGCAGCCGCCGCGCTGTCGAAATAGATCCGGACGTTAGGATCGATGGCTTCAAAATTACAACGCTTGGCAAGCTTCTGCGTATCGTGGAATTCGCGGGTCGCTGGATTTCCTGCAAAGCGTTGCCTGTCGTTACCCACCTCTCTATTCTCGATGACATACTCACGGTAGGCGCTGCCATTATCCACCGTGAGTTCGAACGGATCGAGGTACAACTGCCTGCCGCCGGCATCCAGAATTTCCACATTCGCTGTTGCCTGGGCTTGACCTTGCGCGCCCGCCACAGCGCTTGCACTTGCCTTCGGTCGATTGATTTTGTCGCGCACACCGGCAGCGCGCGGTGAACTGGTACCCGGCGCAGGTTCCGCGCTCGGGTTTTTCCGCTGATTCGTTGTGGCGCCAAGAGGAATACTGAAATAGCCGTCGCTATCCGTCGTGCCGGACAGTGAACTTCCGGCCTTGCCACTTCCGTCAGTGGCTTGATCTGTGAAAATACGCACTGTTAATTTTGACAAAGGCTTTGCCTCGCCGTCTGAAATAAAACCATGAAACACATGGCCTTCGCTCGATAGAGAAGCCAAGGCCCGGTCGATACGCGCTTTCCCTTGCATGGCGGTGGCGCGCATTTCGCTGGCTCGTTCGATTGAGGCGTTGAGGCGTTCAATACGCGGATCGGCTTTCCCTCCAGCAGCGCGGGATAATCGATTGAGCTCACGTTGCTCAGATGCCACAAAGGCGTCTGGAAGCGCGCTCATGAGCGTGAGTAATTCTAATCCGATACTGATAGCCGGTTGTTGCGCCGCCGCCATGGGCGCGTCGATGAATTGCTTCTGTATCGCTTCAGCCGACATGTCGCCGGCGAGAAATTCCGGACGTTGATTGCTGCGTGATTGACTGTTCATGATGGAACTCCTGTTGCAGGTGTCGCGGGATCGGCCGGTTGCGCCGTCCCCTGCCTCCTGCTGCATAGGCCCGGGCAGAAGGCTTCAACGAGAGACAGATTGTCTTTGAATACGAGCATATTGTTGGGCAATAACGCCTCGGCCCTCAAGCAATGTGTCGCCTGATTGTCCGTCGTCGTGTTCATGCCGCCGATTGACAGGCCGGAGAACAATGCGCGCAGCCAGGTTTCAGAAAAGCGATTATCGGCAACCCGCACGCTGCCGGCGCCGAGCGCCACATCCGTCCATACAAAGAAATTCGTCGAGTTGATCTCACATTGGTTGTCGGTGAAGCCCAGATCGTCAAGCGAACAGACGGCGATCGAGCTGAGGGCAAACGCAACGGGTTCTTCAACCACATCCAACGTCACCTGATTGTCCGTGAACAATGTCTTTCCCGTGTTCCATTTCCGCATCAGAGGCGGCCAGATCGAAGGCGGCTTCGTGAAGACATTAAGCAATCCAAAGGTCTTGGCCAGCTCGCATTCTTTGTCTTTCAATGTGTCGGGCAGTTTTCCCGCCAGCTTCAGAATCAATATCAACAGCAGACCCAGCGTCCATTCATTGCTGATGCCAAGATTGCCTAGTAATGTTGTTGTTGCCAACAGATCCAAGCCTTTGCTCGTGGTGCCTTGCGTCACCAAACGATTGCGCGCCACCACGACAGGTCCAAGCGCAAAACACGTCAGGGCGCGCCCCACGGGAGCAACGACGATATTGTCTCGCATCGCGACGGTCGTGACGCCATCGCGCAGCGCCAGTTGGGAACTGCCGGCCGCCGCGGCATTCGACGCGGCCAAGGACGGTGTTGGTTGTGTCGAAATTGTGGTGGTGGGCAAGACGATCCAGACATGCACACCGCCACGGATGCCCACTTGCAGGCTGTCGGTTGGCTCCTTGCTGCGATGGCCATTATTGATGATGCGGTTATCGTCCAACTGCAAACCTTGCACGATGATGGCGTACACCCCGCAAATCGGAACCCGATGACTCGGGCCATTATTGATAATTTCATTGCGAAGAATGCGCAGGTCGCTGACTTTTGCGAGCGCGATGCCGCCATAGGCGACCAGCCATTCCATCGATTTACGGACCTTTGCAATATCACGACGCATGCAGCGGCTGATGAAATTGTCATAGATGTGCAAGTTATGGACGCCGATTAAATCACCGCGGTTCAAGAGGTCAAAAAAACGAACTACGCCGATACCGTTGATGCCCATATCGGTAATGCGATTACGGGAGATTTCGATATCGTATAAATCGCCCGTCGAGAAAAATTTCGGCGGACCGCCTTGTGGATCTTCGTCATCGGTGGTATCGACAGGTTTGCATGGATCGCACGGATCGGTGCGGTCCGGGTTGTCAGGCACATCCTCGCCTTCGGCGCCCACTTTGACCAAGCTCCCCAACGTAATGCCATTCCAGATGCCGCCTTGAATCACATTATCACTGATGCGAACACGATCTGAACCGCCGGCAAGTTGAATGCCACCACGAGTGGCAAAGCCGACATTGACGAAATCGGGCGCCGTATTCACGCCCGCCGGCGCTGCACTACTGCCTAGTTCTGGAGGAATGGACGGCATCGGCGGCCCGCCTTCACGCGGCAACACTTCGATGATATTGTTTTCAATCACCACATCATCGCCACGCGAATAGATGGCCTGCCAAATCGTCGGCAGGTCTCGCATTTGCGCCACACAACAACGAACAGCGACATGGCGTGCGTTATCGATTTGCACGGCGCTGCGCGGACCGGCTTCAATCGCCATGTCTTCAAGCGCAACGGCGTCCGAGTTTCGAATCATGAATGCGGGCTGTGGAATTTGGTTCGTAGAGATTGCGCGAATGCGCGTACTCGGGCCACACCCATGGATGCGAATTCCGACCCGCTTCTCGATGACAATGCTTTCGTCATAGATCCCGTTGAGCACACAGACGACGCCGCCTTTTGCGGGTAGCGCATTGACCGCTGCTTGGACGCTGGTAAAATCGCCATGAGAATGGATGCCGTCGCCGACGCGATAGGTGCAACAGGTACTGAGCTTGGTGAGGGGCTGGAAGGGGTAGCGGCAATCTTCGATGTCGTCGCCGGTGACAAGATTGCCTGTCCAATGCACCTCGGCCAGCGGAACACGGTGGTACACGATGCCCTGCGGCGGGAGGTTCGGGATCAAGACCAGCGGGTTGCCGATCTCGCCGGC
Source organism: uncultured Nitrospiraceae bacterium (assembly GCA_963748375.1). Lineage (GTDB taxonomy): Bacteria > Nitrospirota > Nitrospiria > Nitrospirales > Nitrospiraceae > Palsa-1315. Next base: position 356,693 of record CAVVIR010000006.1, on the reverse strand, counting down.
GCGCGCCTCGAACGTCCAGAAATCTGACGGCGTGAACTGGCCAACGCCTTCTGGCCCGAACGTGATCTGGATACCGAGATTGTCCGGTAGATCCTTCTTCGTTTTGAAATCGTCGACCCGCTCGATCCCGTTCCACAGACGGAAAAAGCGTTTACCTGTTGCCGGCGCGGGAGGAATCACCCCTTTAAAGATGTCACCGGGCGTTATCACAGGATCTGGCAGGGTGAGTGTGTGGTCATTCGCAAGCGACGCCTTCGCGCCATACACAACCCTCCAGCAGCCAAGCGCCTGATCGTAATCAAGCGCTTCGAGGTAAAAATTTTTGAGGCCTGAATAGAGGATGGCATTTTTGTTACCGAACATATTGACCGTTTTGTTAATCGAGTCAAAATCCCCCGTTCCAACGAGCCCGCCGTTATCATGCGACCATTTGAAATAGGCTTGAGGCGCAGGTTTGTCGGTATCGGCAATCTCAACACGGTAGAGGCGGTGTTCAAAGCCCGTAAACCCACCGCTCTGAACCACCGGACAATCGCCGTCGATCACCGTTGTCGGTATGAGCTCGACCTTCAGTTTTCCTTTGGCCGAAAAGTCGTCTTTTAGTGTATCGATTATCGACGCGCAACTGTCGCCCGCAGCCATCCGGTAGAGGCGAAATCGACATGCGGTCTGGACTCGCTCGGTGGTATCGACTCCGCCGAGCGCCGGTTCGATCAGCAGATTCGGACTTTGAAAGGGGCTCAGTTCCTCCAGCCAGGTTTCGAGAATCACGGCATCGCGAAGATTATTGGGGAGGTCGGTGACCAGTCCTGCAGGCGATTGAACCGGCGGTTCAAGATACGTTGCCGTGCGGACAACATCCGCATCCAATTCGACCAACAACCCATCGGCCCAGACGCGCCCCTTGTTCAGCGAGACCTTGACCTTGCCGCCCGTTACTTCAGCTTGTGTGACCTTAAAGCTCTGCGGTTCTTCCGCTGGAACGGCCGCTACGCCTGCTCCGAACGCGTCGCGCGCGGCCGTCTCTTGCCATTCACCGAATATTTCGGTTTGCGCGTTCCAGTCGCGATCGAGCAACACGCGCCCCTGCTGGTGAAGCGTGCCTCGAAAGTTGTGAGATCTGTCTTTGTTCCATGCTGAAAAATCGCCTCTCATCACATCCTCCCTTAGCTGACGGGGATCAACAGCGGCCTGATCCCCACCGGCATACACTCACGAAATCGTATCGTCAAGTTGCGCCATTTGTGCGCCTCTAACAGAAAATTGAACGCCCCCATTTGATCGTTGCCGACGCCGGCTTCAAGAATGCACGGATCGCACTCGAGCGAGAGCTGGCAATAGGCCGGGTCGCCGAAATACTCGCTGGTAAAGAGCAGCCGCGTGTCATGGCCGAAGACGCAGGCGAAATGCGGCGGCAAGCGGTTTTTGATTTCATTGGGCGGCGGCGGGCTCTTCGAATCGTCGGCAAAATAGCAGTACTTCACACACCCGAGCTGTTGGTCAAAGGCTTCGACCACGCCGGTCACAATACCCCCGGCGCCCTCGATACTGACCACGCGGACACGGCCAAGAACGGTGACATTCCGGATCGTCGTCGCACCGGCATATCCCATAGCCGAGTTTGTGGCGTTGGCGATTGCAAAGGGAAACGTTGTGAGGCCGACCGTGACCGGGATGGATTCAATAATCGAATCGGACAGGCAAAGCCTGTAGCCCTCGTCGGTGAATACGGCCCCGCAGACAGAGCGCTGAATAATGATTTCGGGTGTCTGTTTAAATGCGAGTTCATCTGCGGCGGCAGTAAATCCATACGGCTCTTTCAGGTTCATGCCGGGAAGCCGCGGAGCTCGGGTTCCATTGCAATACCGAAACCCTCCGGGATCGAGCGTGCAGCTGAGTATCTCCAGTTTGTTCAAGGCGGCTCGTGAAATAAGCGGAAGTCCCGCCCCGAAATTAAGCCCTCGCGCAAGATACAGCCCTTCGAGCCGCACGAAGAGCGCCTCGATCTGCGCATCAAGTTGTGTCTGCTTTGCAGGATTGGCGCCGAGGACTTTGACCGGGCGGAACGCAAGCGGCTTGGCCAGCTCGATCATCGGGCGCTCGCCATCGGCTGCGCGGATGATGAGCGGGCAGGTGAGCAGAATGCTCTTTCCCAGTTCGCTATTCACATCCGCCGCGTTGAGCGCCCCGATATCAAGCGGGTGCGTGCGGCTATCTGTAATCTCAATCACGATCGCCGTCTTGGGGTTGCCAGCGCCCGCCGCTGCGCGCGCATCTTCGAGCGCTTTCTTGAGCACGGCTTGCAGTTGCTTTGCCGGGTCGCGGTACACCACGTCTTTAAAATAGACGGACGGAATGGCCGGGTCGAATTCCTTCGGCAGCGAGGAATAGGAAACGGGATGCGCCCCGACCGGGCCGACGGCGCCGTAGGTATAGGTCAGCAACATATCCTGTTCGAGCGCGTCGGCGCGCGCATCGGTTGACACACCGATACAGATTCGCCCATTGACGGGATCGATGGCGATCTCGTGATCGGCAAGGGGCGGGTTGAGTCCGCGCTCCCAGGCGCAGAGATTTTCGCCTCGTATGGTCCAAAAGCGGGGCGTCGCCGTATGCGGCCATACTTCACCTGGGAATACAGGGTCGGGCAGATGCAGCTGCAGTCCGACATCGGAAAGATTGAGCGATTTCAAATCATCTTCGGGTGTCGCCGTCGGAAAGGCCGGATCATACGATTCGACGGATACGTATTCCTGCGGCGCAGTAAACGACGCCTCGGTGAAGAAGCTCAGCGGTTCTGGAACAGCCGACGCGAGTGAATCGTCATACAGCTTTGCAATGTCGTAATCGGACACGCGCTCCCTGGGAATGGGTCCTGGGACATGATCGGCGCTCGAAATGCGAGGCGCGACCGCTGAAAGATTCAGCGCGTCCGTCCCTTCGCGGTTTTGGGTGAACAACGCGAGGCGATGTGTATTAAACAGCGTGACGGGCCGGCCGGCAGGGACATTCACTGGCTTGACATAGGGCGTAGAGAGCACGTTAATCGGTACATCATCAACGTTGACACGCACCACACGTGGCGCCCCCAGAACCTGGGACACCTTTTTTGTATGAGGTTTTGTGACGTTCAGACGGTAATCCTTGAGCCGCCAGAGATAGATCGCGAGATTAGGCAGATTGTAGCCAACCTGCCCAAGCTCCGGCGGTGTGACATCAGCGACATGCGCAAACGGATCGAACGGCGTATTGAGCTGTGCGAGTAAAGAAGGATCGCGCAACGATATGGTTCCTCCGCGAATAGGCGTTGCGGGACGAATGGTTGAAAGCGAATAGGGTGGAGCGCCGCCTTCATCGGGACGCTGATGATTGAGAGGCTGATTCCATACCATGTTCTCCAGCAATTCGACAGAGTGCGCCCCCCATTTGGTCAGAATAAACGCAAGCAGTTCGATCGCGCTGAGCGTCCCTTTACGGCGACGAAGCGCGATCGTATCCGCGACATCCGCGCGGAGCGTCCATTCATCGCCTGACAGATGGGACGTGCCCAACAGATCGCCGATATAGGGGATCACCCATTCGTCGCAGGTTTCAATAAACAGATCGTGGTAGAGCGATTCGATGTTTTCATGGATGGCGGAAAACATGTCCTCGACGGGTTCGAGAAAGCTGCGAAGCTGATAGGCGGGCATCGGCTTGCCTTCCACGAGGTAGAGCTTCGAAAGATCCTCGTCCTTGATGCGATAAATTTCCGGGAGCCGACGATAGAGTGCGACGCGTTTCTTCGTGGCCATCTCAGCTTCCTCCCTCGACAACGACGGTCACGGCCAAATGCGCATCGTAGAGGCTCAAGATATGGCCGCTGTCGCACGCCACAATCGAATCACGCACGGATGATGTGGGAAGGACGATGTGCGCGGGATCGTCGGCATCCGCAAGCCCTGAAAATGCGACCGTCCTCGCCCACAACACACCGTCCACATTCTGAACGGCCCCTTCAATAGAGGAAGCATATTCACGCCCTCCAAATCGCCGTCGCCTGAGACTGAACAGCCCTGTTTGGTCTTCGTCACGAGTCGCTTTGGCAAAATTGACGCCCAGCGCCCGGCGAATCACGGGTTCGACCAGATCGGTCCGGTACGTCGGCTTCAGCGCATATTGAACCGTGACGGTGACATACAGCCGCTTGCCTAACACGACGTCAACCGTATGACGGGCGGCGCCGCGCTGACTGTTGTACGCATTCAGCGTATCGCGGACAGCGGCAAGTTCCGTGCTGCGCCCGGTTTCCATCAAGACGGTCACGACGACGGACGGGACATGATCGACCAACTGCCACGCGGCCGAAGCGGACGCCACGCCGGGAATTGCGGCGGCTTCGTATTCGAAATCCTGTAGGCTCACGATGCGCCCAAGGCTCTGAACCTTTCCTGGCGCGGCATTGCGGGCCTGTTCGCCGTCTTCGGGCGCGGCGCCGCCGGTGACATCCGAAGGCATCCCGATCTTGTCGAGATTTTTGAGCTTGGCTGATGCCTGCACCTTTGTATCCGGCTTCAGCGGGCCATATGCGCCGTCGCCGATGCGGTAGACCGCGGTCACGTTGTTGACACCGGTGGTCAGCCGCGCGCCTGTTTTGCCATCGCCGAACTGCACCCAGCTATTGCCGGCCGCATCTTCCCGGACGATGTAGATACGCTCATTCTCGCCGCGCCCGAAGAAACTATCCGCCTGGCTCCACTCACGCCCATCAACAGAGATGACAATCTCGGGCGTTTCGGACGGCGTATTATCGGGCACGAGATGATAGGTCAACGGCGCTTTGGGCAGCTTGAAATTCTGGAAGATTTGCGTGTCGTTACCGCTGCCGATGGACGTTTCAGGAAGCGTTTTCCCTTCGTCGGCATCCACAAGGTTTCCAAAAACCGTGACCACCGGGTTGGTGTTTGGGAAATCGAGGTACGTGACATCCCCCGACAGCGTGATCTCATACAGCTGAGGGATCGCCTCGGCGCCGGCGGCAGAAGCCGTGCTCACCTCTGTCACCGTGAGTATTGCCGGCTCGGCATCGGGGTATTCGAGCATGATGCGCCGGTCTTTGAGCGTCTTCACCTGCTCCGCCGTGCTGTAGAAGTTGAGCCTGTGGCCTGTCGATACGGCAGTCTCTTTTTTCGCCCGTTTGATGGTAAACAACGGGCTCTTGACCTCGTGAAAAAGCGCGTCGGTGATATTCATCCAGAAATCGTCACCCACAGAACGGGCGAGTGAGTCGGACAGGTTCAACATGCTGACGGATCCGCTAATCCCTCCCCATGTGAGCGTTGTCGGCCTCACATCGTTGATCGTCCGGAGAAGAGTTTGGCGCGCAGGTTCTCCCGGGGGATAAACCTGCAGGCCATCCTCGAACCTGGCCTGTAGGAGAATCGTCGCTCTATTGGGCAGATCGGTCACCTCCGTATCAAGAGGGAAATCCGTATCACTCAACGTTATGCTAATGGTCGGATCGCTCAGCGAACCTCCGTACGCCGTTGCCCGACGATACAGCGGCACCGTCAGATGCGGGATGGTTGAAGATGTCGTCGTTTTGGCAGGCGTCGTACCGGACGCGGCGACGACGGTGGCTTCCGAAGTGATCGCCGCTGATGTATTGACGATCTGTGCCGGGCTGTTGTAGCCGAAATGATGAAACGTCCGGCCCAGACGGAATGCGAACAGGCCGCCAATATTGGATGTCCGCTTGAGGTTTCCTTTGATCTTGTATGTCTTGCGTCCATGGAGCTCGCTGATGGAATCGACAATCATGATCTCCGAATTCACGAAGGTATTCGTCCCGAACAGGGCGAAAAGATCCGGATCGCCGACCATCAGCCGATCGCCGACCTTGAGATCGATTGGCTCCAACAGCTGCTCGGGATAAGAAATATAAAATTCGGTTGTTGCCGGCGTGATATCGCCGTCTTCGAGGGGGCGGTAGAGATGAAACCGGCTGAGCCAGGGATAGGCGGTCACTTCTTCCGTCGTTTCGAATTCAGCTGGTTTTGCGATCGCTTCGAGCGTCGCCTTGAGGGGGAACCCGACGGGAATCACAACCGGCTCGTCTTTTTTCAGCTCGAAGGCAAAGACGGCGTTTCCGCCGACTGCAGACGAGAGGCGATACCCCGACAGCCGAACGAGGTCGGCAATACTTTCGCGCCACTGCGCGGTTCGCAAGAAGGCCTCATTCGCATAGATTTCCTGGTAGCACGTCAGGATATCGCCGAGTATCGAGGCCCCTTCAAGCAATGCGACGGCCGGATCGTCCGGCGCGCGATGCGTCCAGTTTTGGAGATTCGGCGTCTTCTCTATCTGGTGAAACAGGAATTCGCGGATCGACCCGTAGCTCCCGATGCGATAATTAAACCGGGAAAGCGACGGACGATTGTCCTGGCTGATACCGACCACCGTCGTGCGACAGCACGGGCATCCCTCGCCATGTGCAGTCGGCGGCAACTCAGCGCCAGGGCGGCGCGGAAAGCGCAGGGGAGTGGCGCAATCGTTTCTGCAATCCTGCTCGCTCACTGCCTTCCTCCTTGTACCGTAAATGTAATCGAGCCCAGCTCAAGATGATCGGGATCGCTCTGGACCAAAATGATCTCATGTGGCGCCAACTGCGTCAGTGATTCTGTCGGCGCATAGGGCGAATTCCAACGCTTGATTAAAACACTGATCGTTGTTTCAACCCCGCCGGACACAACCTTTTGCCCGACGGCATGTTCAACGCCCTTGACCTGCAATGCGCGACCGATGATCTGGCTGGCATAGAGCTTCTGCCCGAATGTCCATTCATCGGGATGGAAAAATCCTTTGCGCCCGTCCGGCGTCCATCCAGCGGAAAATTCCTGTTCGAGCACAAACTGTATATCCTCCGGCCACACATCGGGTTCGGCGCAGAGCGCCACACGAATCTCAAGCGGGACAAAGGCAGGCGCGCGTATCTCAAGATCCTCGCCAATGAAGCGAACGGCGTTCAGATAATCCATCACGGTTTTTCTGAGCTGGTACGACAGCTCGGTTGTGCCGACTGGGTCGATCGTCACGCGAACCGTGCGCCAGCTTCCCGTCCAGGCATAGTGAGCGGCGGCGCGCGACACTCCCTCAATCTCCTCTGCGCGCGCGACATAGTCCGAGAGTGTGACCGCACGGAGTTGGCGGGCGCGATAGGCTTCGGGAACTCGGCGGATGATCTCGGCCGTGGGCTCGCGGTCGATTCCATTTGTGACATCAAACGGATTCCAGCAGGCGCGCAGATCGATGGCAGGCAGAGCCGGGTTGCCGATCACCGTCGCCGCATCGAACGTGACGAGTGTGTCCGCGCCGACATTGCCATCGAGCGGCAAGCCGTATTGATAGGTACAGGTCACGGTCGCGCCTTCGGGTAGTTCACGGCCATTTTTGCCGTTGCCGAAACGGATCACGCTGTGGCGCTGTTCATCGGTTTCGACCACAAAGTGATCGCCATTTTCCGCGGAGTCATCGCTGTGGATCAGGCTCGGCACTTCATTCCAAGGGTCTGCGAGGTTGCCGACGGTCACGTCAAGCGTCGAAACCGGAGGGATATCGCCGCCAGCCGGCGTTTGCCTATAGGCCAGTGCAACCTCAGGCAGGCGGCAGATCGCGCCCCAGCGGGTGCGTTCATAGTGAAACTCCAGCGGTTGTGACGGATTCGTGACATTCAGCGCTGTGCCTTCATCCTTGAATAGGGTCGTCTGCTTCCGCCCATAAAACACCTCGACCAGATTGCCGTGAAAGAGCGAAACATTTCTTACGGCGCCGATTGCGGTTCCTGGATTACCCACCGGGCAATCGACGGTAAAGCAGTAGTCAAATCGGAGGGCATCGGATTTTTCCCAGCGCACGCGGACACACCATTCGTTTGTAACGGGATCCTGTATCGCCTCTGCCCCCTCTGGTATCAGCGTCAGCAGTTGGCGCTTGCCCGGGTTTCGCCCAGGGAGGAGACCGGTGTGAGGATTGAGATGCTCCTGAATGAGCAGATGACGGATACGCTTGTTGCGGATCAGATCTCGCACTTCATCGGCTGCGGCCTGAGTCGTAACCTCGATTGGCGGAGCAGGATCGCCCAGATACAATTTGCGATAGAGCTTGAGATCGGCACGGGTGCTGCCCGCTTTGAGCGCCGTGATCGTATCGCTCCAGGTATAGAGCCCGATATTATTCAGGTATTGATGAATGTTCTGCGTACCTTCGTATTGTGAAATGAAATCGATGGAGGTATCGCTCGCCGTTTCAAAAAGAGCCGTGTTTTTCGCACCAGCCCACACGTGCAGCCCGGGTTCGAGCTCGAAAGATTTCGACCCCGTGTCGTGTTCGATCTCGAGCGCAAGCCATGTAGAGGCCTGGCTTCCTTGGTGAATATGATAGTCCATCAGGCGCGCATGCCTGGCGAGCGAGACGCGCTTTCTGGCTGAGGCAAGATACGCCTCGTTCATCACGCGATCCTGGTAATCGCTGAGCTCATCGGCGGCAACGCTGAAGAGCTCCGCCAACACCATATCCAGATCGGCTTCGCTCGTCGGCTCCCATCCTGGAACGCGGCGCGACATCGCAGTGATCATCGTCTGTCGGAACGAGCCGTAATCCTTTGCGAGGTAATCAATGACGGGCTCTTCAAAAGGCGGAAGCGCCGACTCCCACTCAGGAGCGCAATTGTTATTAAAGCAACCTGGGCGAAACTTGAACCGTATCTCGGCAAACATCGGATCGATGAGGGTAGCCGGAATTCCGGCATTGTTCAGGCCAAGCGTGTAGGTGGAATAATCGCCGATCGGTTTGACGGTGAGGCGCAGCACGGGTTTAGTCAGATCGGGCTGCGTGATCGCGACGTTTGGCGGAGTTCCCGTCGAATCCACCTGCACCTGCCCCAGCGCTTGACCAGCGCGAAGCCGTGTGCCTCCGGAAATCGGAAATAGCGTTTTTGCGAAGCTGTTGCTGCCAGTGTACTTGGCGACGATGGCGGCAAGATAATTGAGATTGTAGAAATGCGCTTCAAGCAGGGCGACATCGGCGGCATGGTCTACCTGGACGACGCGCAGAAGCCTGATTCCATTCGGCGCGGTCGGCCCGGGCGAATCGGTCATCAGGCGCGCCCGTTCGAGCAGCGGTTCTTTTCTTGCCAATTCCCTCAGAGGCGTTTCTGTTGCTTCATACATGAATTGATTAGCCTCCCGCGCGCTGGAAACGCAGCACGCGCACATCCTCAGTCCCCGCCAAACGGTAGCGAATATCCACTGTGATCGTGGAATCCACTACCTTGACATCGATGTAATCCAGGGTGACACGGTGCCCCAGCCAACGGTTGATCGCCTCCGTGATATTCGCCTTGGCGATCGCTCCCGTCGCTTCATCCGCCGCTTCGAACACCAGCCGCCGGACGCCGCCGCCGAAATCGACCAGAAACGGTCGCTCTCCCTGATTGGTAAGGATCAGCTGGATGATCTCATCGTGGACATGTTCATCGAGCGTCTTGACGGTCGTCATCCATCCGTCAGAGCCGACACGAAACGGAAACGAAAGATGTTTGCCGTTGATGAGTTTCATCGTTTACATCGCCTGTATTTTCGTTTGCGTCTGCGCAATGATCGCCAGGCCCTGAGTCGCCCCCTCGGCGCTGATGCATTTGCCGATACTCGATTGAATCAGCACCCCTGTGCCATGGCTCTTGCACATCACCGCGCCCATCGCCCATTCGATTTTGATGCAGGGCGACGGCTTACTGGGCGGAATCGTGAACGGGCACCCCGAAACGGAGTGCACATCGGACTCGAGCAACGCCGGGGCGCCGTCAATCTTCAATTGCGTATTGGCCGTGGTCAGCATCGCCGTTCCCCCGTGCATACACATGACCTGGCTCGCTGTCGTGACAATATATCCCGGCATACTCTGTCAGGCCCCTATCTTCATGGCTCCGTTTCCGATATCCACCCCTCCCGAGGTCAATTTGACGGCGCCTACCGTGCTGGCCTGCACCGTAATTTGCGTCGCGTCGATCCTGATCTGCGGAGACGTCGCCGACGCGCCCACCTGGAGCGTAATATCGCTCGATGTCAATGTGACGCTCGAATCGCCGATCTTGATCGTGATATCACTATCCGTCATCTTCAGTTCGGCGCCTCCCGCGTGAATCAGCGTGACCTCATTCGCATCGTCATCGAGCAGAAGTTTGTGTCCCTTGGTGGTAATAAAGCTGCGGACGAGTTTGCCTTTCGGTTCGGGCATTTCGCCATCCGCCCACCAAAACCCGGTCCAGATCGGGAGCGATGTACGGCCCGCTTCGAATTCCACCCAGACCCCGTCGCCAACTTCGGGGATTGCCACAAACCCGTGTTTACTTCCGGCAAATGGGCTGCATGGACGAGCCCGTTCCAGCACGAAATCGGGGCCGAACACATCGGGAATCTTGACCGAAATAATGCCAAGCTCGTCGCCCTCTTCGACCGATTCGACGATGCCGCGATATTTTCCGAAATAGCTGTTGTGCCGCCATTCGGAAAGCTCGACCAGATGATCTTCGAACTCAGAATCCTGCATCAAAAAATATCCACCTGTATGTTAAAACTCACTGCCGCCGCGCCGGCAACCGCAGCAGACGGGGCCGGCAGCCCAGCACTGGCTGATGTTGCGGCCGACACCGCATTCCCGCGCATCGTGAAGCTCTGCGTATAGTCAGACAGCCCCAGCGTATGCACCACTTTGAAAATCACGTAGTTTGCGCTATACCGCGTATCCGACAGCCTGACCGGAACCATCAGGTATGGCCGCAAGATTCCGGTGTAGCGGAGTGGAAGCACGCTGCCATCAGCGGTCAGCGTAAAGCCGGACATCCCCGCCGCGCCCTCGGCTGCCGTCTGCGGATCCGTCAGATCATTGTGCCCTGGCGGAAGCCGTCTTCTGCGCGTTTCAGTTTCGGGCGCACCCGTGGCAGATTCCGCCTCAATCAGCGTCGCATCGCGATAACTTGACGACCCGGTCGCAACGCTCTTGTCGCTAAAACTGAGCGTCGCGCCCTCAATCGTTGAGGCGCTGTTTGCGTTTTCGCGCACGTTAAACTCGGCGAGATTGCGGCGATCGCCCAGTAGCGTAAGCGCCGGGAGTGTCGGGTCGGGGGTGACGGGAAGTTTTTTAAAACAGCCGATGCTCGCCCCAGCCGTTTCACCAGGAAGCACGTAGGCAAAATAATTTCCGTAGCGTGACGCGATCGACCTGAGGATCTGCATCTTGGTCCCATGCTGATTAATGACCGCATTGCTGTCGGGATGCGCCGGAGTCTCGTCGATATCGGTTGCTCCGCCGAGCTCAGCCGATTCGAATATCGATTGGGCAATCTCGCTATCGGTCTGGCCAACAAAGGACTCCGCCCCGGCCTCGCGATGGAGCAAGGCGCTGTCATCGTGTACGACGAGCGTGACAGAACTCTGCCCGGGCGCTGGACTGCGCGCATCATCCTTTCCAACAATGCGCCCGTCGATGAGCGGAGCCCATTCACCCGCATCGATGCGCGCTTCGACGCGAACGCGTGAAAACTCCTGGCGCGCCGGATCGTCCTCGCCATGCCATACGCCGTCTTCAGTGACGCACACCGGGATCTTGATCTTGGCTTCCCACACGCGCCCCACTTCTTGCTCGACGATGATCTCTTCGATCTCGTCCAGCTGCGCCTTCGTCGCAGGGATCCCGTTGTAATAGACTCTGTATTCCTTGATCATCGACTAACTTCCCGGAACCAGGATGAAGCGCGTGTTTTCTGCTGCCAACGGATTTTCAGGCCGCTGACGTTCCACCAGATGGTTGGCCTCGAGTTCGGTATTGGCGTCGGCAACGTGCCAGAATGTCGTGCCGTCCTTATATTTGCTGTGAGCCATGATGTCGAGCCGGTCGGTTCCCTTCACCTCCGTCAAATTCCCTGGAGCATAGGGCAGTCTCCGCAGCTTGACGGCATTGACTTTTTGGCCCTTGGCCGTTTCAACCTCGGCCACCGGGGATTTTGCGTAACGAGAATTAGCGCTAAACATTTCTTCTCCTTTTTAAAACGGGATCAGTTCCACAATCTGTTCGGCCGTATTCGCAAGATTGGCCATCGCCTGCGCATCCTTTGCCATGTTCGAATATTTCAGCGCGCCCTTGCCGACCGCATCGTCCGAACAGATATCGATTGCGTTCACCGACATCGAGATCGAGACCTCCGCCTGAACAGGGTTGAGCAAAAAATCATACTGTTGCTCGGTAATGCTCATCGATTCGAGCACAACGGGCAGAATCCGAAAGGGTCCCCAGATAAAGAGTATGCGTGGAAATTTTTGCCTGGGCATCACCTGCCGGGGATCCCCGTCGCCGCCTCCATCGATCCCGAGCGCGGCGCCGATGGCCGCCAGCAGATCGTTGGACGGATGCACCATTTTTTCAAGCGCGGCCAGACGCGTTCCGATGCCAAAAATCCTCGCCAATGCCTTGTTCTCTCCCATTTCATCGGCGGCGCTGAATTTTGCGGTCAGCGTAATTTTTTCGATCGACGGTTCGCCGGCTTGTGTGGTTTCTCGGGCAGTGCCGGAGGTCGGACGCGAAGGGATCTGCACCGTCCGCGTCAGCGTTTCTGGATTGAACTGGAAGATGACAACATTCGGGATCGGCCCCATAAAACTCGAGCCGTATTCGATCAAGGCCCCTCGCATCAGAAAACCCATCTTCGGCGCTCCTCCCTAGCCCGCATTATTCACGAAGATTCTGCTGCAAGCGCAGATACGCGGCTGTGACGGGCAGTCTCGCCGTTCAGCCCTTCGACATACTGCACGAGTATGCCTCAGGGCTTCTCGGCTCCGAGTACCCGTCTCGCTTCGCGTCTGCGCGCTTTCGCAACGAACCTTCATAAATAATGCGGGCTACCCAAATCGTTTCCTCAGCTCTGCCGCCACGCGACCGGCTATCTGTTGTTGCAGACACTCCGGACTTGCGCCGCTTGACGCCGCAATCTTTCCAGCGGACAGCTCCTCCACCCGCATCGCGCCGCGACGCCCTTGCGTCACCTCAACGACACTCCGGAGTATGTCATTGCCGATCCCGCCCGCGATCTGACGCGCAAAACCCGCAGCGCTCCGCGGAAGTCGTATCGTCACATTCCTGATATGGATGTCGTGCGTGCGCATTGATCTAACAGACTGCGGAAAAACTCGGTTGATGCCAACAATATGGCTGCAATTTTCCGTACGGCGCGAACGCCAGAAGAACGTCAGGATGCTCAAAAGGGCTGTCCAGCAAGGCCGCAGCGAGCGAAGAGGCGAGGCGTACGCTTCGGTACGTTGAGCCTCTGAGCGATGCGAGAACGCCGCTGGCAGACTTTTTCAGCATCCTGCTAATCCAACTGTTCGACTTCCTTAGCATAGGCCCCAAGATGATCGTGGCTGAGAGAGCGATTCATCTTGTCGTATTCGCGTTTGACCGCGACCAGCACATCTTTCATGTACAGCTGTGTTGTGCCGTTCTGCCGATGCGCCGATTGCAGACAGGCATTAAAGACGATCGAGCGGATATGACCGCCCGAAAGGGGAAACTGCCGCGCCAGAAATGGAATATCGATCCGGGACTGTTCCGCAACCGCGAGCGGGATGACTTGCTGCCAAATCTCAGCGCGTTGCGCTTCGTCCGGCTCGGGAAAATCAATGACGTATCGCAGGCGGCGCAGAAACGCCTCGTCGAGATCCCGTTTGCGGTTTGTCGCAAGAATTGCCAGCCCCTTAAACCGCTCCATCCGTTCGAGCAAGTAGCTGATCTCGAGATTGGCATAGCGATCTCGCGAATCGCTGACATCCGTCCGTTTGCCGAAGAGGGCGTCGGCTTCATCAAAGAACAGCACCATGTCTGAAATATCGGCGGCATCAAAAATCCGCTTCAGATTCTTCTCCGTTTCTCCAATATATTTATTGACGACCTGCGACAGATCAATGCGGTACATCGGAAGCTTGAGCCTGTACGCCATAATCTCAGCGGCCATCGTCTTTCCGGTTCCCGGTGGACCGGCAAAGAGCACGGTGATGCCGCCTTCATTCCAGGCGCGCGCCGTTCCCCACCCGTAGTGCACCTCGGTCAATGAGAGCATCGCCACGAGCTGCTCTTCAAACTGGAGCGCCTGCTTATGGGGCAAGATCAGGCGCTCATTCGCGAATCGAGGCTCGACGTAGGCGGCCAATTCACCGATATCGACACTCATCTCGATGCGGCAGGCGGCGATAAAATCATCGACATCCGGTTTGCCAGGCAACGCCTTGAGTTCACCGCAGATCTGCCAGATGGTCTCTTTTTCATAACGGAACCGGCGCGCCATCTCCTTCAAAACATGGTCAAACTGATCCGCATCTCTGCCGAATTCCGCCCTCCACACGCTCAAGCGCTGTTCGAAACTGAGGGATGGGATCTTGACGACCGGCAGTAACAGTTCAGGCTCGATATGCTGTATCTGCCGACGTTCGGAAATCGGGATAAAGAGTGTGACGGGAACAGACAGGAGCGGCAGCCCTTCGTTGCGCTCTCGGTGTTTTTCCATTCCGTCGAACAGCTCATGATGGATCAAGAGATCGCGGTCTCCGAGCCAGCAGAGCGTCACGAGCATGTTCAGATATTCCCTGTCTCCCAGCAACGCGGGATCGCCGCGATATTCCCACAGCGCGCGCGTTGAAAACCGCGCGAGATCGAGCGCCGTCTGGCGGTATGGCGAACGCCGGTTGCCCTGCAGTGGCACGATACGTAGATTTTCAGGCCGCTCGGTCTTGAGGCGGTAGGCAATCAGTTTGTCGGTTTCGGCAAGGTCGCCCTGTTCGGATTGCGCGGGATCGAGCAATGTGAGCCCGGAAGGGCTCATCTCACCATCGAACAACAGGACACGCGCCACCAGCGACGGCACGGCAAGCGGCTGTTCCCAGAACGTATCGGCGTATGGACGCGCGGAGGGCATGCTTCGGCGCAGCAGGCCGTAACGAAAAAGTGAATGCATCGGATCGGCAAGCGTCAACACGTCTTCGGGGCGCTGCCACAACCGCTGGATGAGCATCAGATTGGGGTAGATGCGGGCATGGTCGTTGAGACAAGCGGCAATGACGGCTCCAAAACTCGCGTCACAGGCCGAGGCAAGCCCGAGCGCAAGCGCAAATGCCGACACATCATCAAGCCCAAGCTCAGTGATGACCCAGCCAAATGAGCCACGCCTCATGTATGTGGGCATGGGCGGCGGAGCGGCCAGTTGTTCGCTCAAGAATTTTGCCGCCACATTTCGGGCAAAGAATTGCTGTTTTTCTATCCAGTGACGCGAGAGGTCGAGCGATTCCGACGCCTTGTCCACAAGAGGCGGCAGTTCGCCGGACTGTGGAGGTGCGCTCAGGCCCCGCTCGTGCCACATCCAGGCTATCTCGCGGCGGGAACGCAGCGTGGCCTGGCGCATCCAATAATTGGCCAATTCGTCATCGGCCCATAAATTAGGCGAGAACACAACCTGTTCGGATTGCGCGCTGTTGATACTCATGGCCCAACCAAATGGACAATCGGGCTCTGCGGAGCCTGCTGTCCGTTGATCCGGAAGATCATCAAATAGTCGCCTTCCTCAATGGCATCGCCCGACACCATGACCAGTTGCCTCGACGGTTGCCCGGCCGGAGGCGGCGCCGGCTGAATCGTAAAGACATCGAACATTTTGTAGACCGTTCCGTCACGATAGAATGCCAGGATCGCATCATCCGTATCGCTGCCTAACAGCGCCCCGCTGAGATCGATGGTGGCAAAGGCCCTGCGCGGGGGCCCGGCAATAACCGAAACAGGTCCGGCAATCGCTGCTGCATTCAGCGTGGGAACGAGATTGCCGATCACGGCATTGCTGCTGTGTTTTTTGCCGGATCCTGCCAACGTCAGCACAACGGTGACCGGATGGCTACCTGCTGAGATCGCGCTGGCGGCTATGCGCGCCGGATCGACTTTAAACTTCAGCTCATCCGGTCTCTGCATTGTCACCGGAAGCTCGACAGGACCGAGCATCACCGAAAGATGGTCCAGATGCAGATCTGTGCCGCGAATCGTGACCTCCTCACCCACCTCAAATCCCATCGGCGACATCTCCGAAATAAAGGAACCCATTGAGGGAATCACGTCCATCCCAATGGGTTGAGGGGCCAGCGCCATAGGAGGTTTGGTGTAATCGATGCCGACCAGCAGCGAGAAACTGCCGGGATCGAGAGAGGCGATCATTACCGGACGTACTTGAAAACAGATGGAAAGCCTGAGCTTTTCATCGCTGCCTTGCATCAGCTTGGCAAGCAGGTCGGCGGGCGCTTCATCGAAAGTGACATGCAAGGCTTCGGGATTAGGACTGAGGGCTTTCAGCGTATCCGCCGATGCCCCCGCCAGCGACAGCAGATCGTCCTGATATAACGCCCGGATTGCCGCGCCAAGATGTTTATGCGCGTCAGCGGAGTCGCTATCGTCAGTGCCGTGAAACGCCGTGAGCATATATTTGAGCACCATCCAGATCGGAGGCTTCTCGCCTTCATTGAGCGGAATATTTTTAAGAAACGGATCGAAATCGATCTCGTACAGGAAAAGGTTAAGGTGCTTCGTCGCCCCTGTGGACTTCTCCGGACGACCGACCGTCAGATCCGCAATACCGCTAAAATTCGTCAGGCGGGTTTTGAGAAGCTCAGTGACTGCCCCAATCGCATTGTCTGTCTGTGCGAGTGCCATGTCTCTCTATAGGTAATGTCGGCTGAGGCGAGGCGCTTGGCGCTCCGAGACCTGCCGCGCGCGCCGATTACCCTGATCCTGCCGCCCCGACTCGGCCTGTCGCAGGGGGGACCGCATCTTCAATGACGACGCTGATTGTCCCGATCGAAAGATGAAAACTCGCTTCTTCAAGCCCTGGAGTTCCAGCGCGCTCCGCGGTCTCCCTAGGCCGTTCATCATTGAGAGTCACAACTCCACGTTCCGACGCTGTCTGCACAATCTTGTGTGTCACAATATTTCCTGACCTGTCCGACGCGCCGACGTCCTGTATGTCCGCTCTCGCAGGCGAGGCCGCGACCCATTCCTGGGCCTCATGAAGCACAATGTCTTGGATCTCCGCCACGCCAAGACCACCGCGTTCAAGCGCCTCCGCGGTTCTCGTGAAATAGCGTGTCGTGGCCGCCTGTTCGACTCGTTCGGATTCATCTGTGTGAAGGTGAGAGTCTCCAGCTGTTGTAGACTCATCCTCTGCGTGAGCGTCCGGCGAGCCTGCGCCTGCAAAAACCGTCTGCCCCACGATGCGAGTCTCCCCTGAGGATGGACTCTCTGCCGATTGTTTTTCTACCCGAGCGGGCGGAGTGATGTTCTCACGCTCGCTCGGCATACGTGGGTCCACTCGCGCTTCTTCCCCTGCCCGTTCGAGGTGAGATTCCTGCCTCTCGCGGGCTTGAGCATTTTCACGAATCGTCGGATCTGACTGTTGCCGTTCACGCGCGTTCGGCATCCGTGGCTCCGCCGTTTGAGCCTTCCCTTCCGGCTCGCGCTCGGACGAAACCAATATGGTCTCAGCCACATCCAGTGGCGGAGCAGGTACAATTTTTTCGATACCAATCGGCACCGGAAGATGAGAAGCCCGCATGGTCCTTAGGGCGCGCGGCCCCCCGCCTTGCTCCAAAAACCGAAGACCGCTGTGCTTGGCAATGCGAGAAAAATAGCCGTTCATATTTATCTTCCGGCTGCAATGAGGTCGAGATATTCGGTCCGTCTCCAGTGGGGGATGGCGAAGACCTCTTTCTCGCTCCAGTGATAATGGGAAGCAAGTTTGTGAACCATTACGATCAACAGTTTTTGAAGCCGACTCAGCATCCCAAGCGCGGTATCACAGAGATCGATGAGACACTCATTCGGCTCACCGCATTCTCCACAGGCCGCATGACAGCGAAAATTGACGAGCGGGTCGGCCTCATCCATGGCGTCATCGATACGGTCGAGATCGTCCACGTCCGAATTGCTCCATTCGACCGGAGTGGCAGCAAGTAGGTCGATCATGGCCCTCGCCGCCTCCGCCTCATCACTGAACACCCTCCCCTCCCATCTTCCCAGATCCTGGCCGGACGGTTTGCGACATGCGATGCATCGGCCGCCGACTCGTACGGCTACGGTTTCAATCAGATCGGCGTCACGCTGCATCTCCGCGATCTCGTCAAGCGTCAACTCCATTTCAAGTTTCTGCCCACAGCCAGCGCAGTGAAATGGAAAGTTGAACGGCCTTCTCTCCTCACCCGCGGCCAGTGTGAGCAAGCATTCGAGTCGCTTCCCCACCGAAAGCGTCAGAAAGAAATCCTCCGGCAGGCTGTGTTCAGGGTCGATCGTACATTGTTCGAGTATTCGGGTGATGAGCGCGGCAGGGCTGCACTCCGAGAAATCTATGGCCAGATCGCTCTCACATATTCCGAACGAACGCATGCCGATAGGGGCAGGCCGGAACCGCGAGGGAGGCAGGCTCGGAAACGAAATAGTCGCCTGTGCGCGAGGATCTGGATTCATCCACGACCTCTATCCATCAGCCCTGTGGAACCGCGTCGCTCTCTTTTGGCTCCTTGGTATCCAGATCTCGATCCCAGCCTTCGAGTTCGATCTTGAGCGATTCGATCGACACGGCATTGGCGTTGGCGTTCAATTCCGGCATGGCGGTATATTCACTGACCCAGCAGTGATAGAGAAAATACCGATAGACGACATGGCCTTTTTCGTTCATCATTTCGAGCGTCAGATCTTTCTTGTATTCGGCAAGATCCATCGCGGTGTCGCCCGAGTAGGGATGAACCTTGTTCGCCCATTTTTCGAACTCCGGATCGTGCGTTAAGCCGCGTTCGAGTGTGATGGCGTCATAGCTGGTGCGGCCGGGAGACTTATGATCGGTGCTGTTGTCTCCCCCATCGCGGTGTTTGACGACTTCGGTTGTGCGCTTGAGCGCGCTCACTTTACTGACGCCTAACACAGGCTTGTTGTCCCAGAGAATACGGAATTTGAAATTTTTATACGGATCAAACCGTTTCGCGTTCTTCTCAAATCCTTTTCCCATTTCCTTCTCCTTTTACGTTTTAGACATCGGGAATCTGCTGAATGCTGATGATGACAAACTCGGCAGGTTTGAGCGGCGCAAAACCGACCTGAATATTCACAATGCCCAGATTCCGATCATTCGCCGTCGTCGTTTCCCCGTCGCACTTCACGAAGAACGCCTTGTCCGGAGTGCTGCCCTGAAATGCGCCCTGCCTGAAGAGGCTCATCATAAATGCGGTAAGGTTCATTCGAATCTTGGCCCAGAGCGGTTCGTCGTTCGGCTCGAACACCACCCATTTCGTGCCGCGAAAGAGCGATTCCTCAAGGAACAGCGCCAGGCGCCGGATCGGGATATATTTCCATTCCGAACCGAAATCGTCGCTGCCATCGAGCGTCCGTGCGCCCCAGTTGACGATGCCATTGGGAAATTTCCGTATGCAGTTGACTCCCAGTTTATTGAGCACGCCGTTTTCGTTATCCGTCATGTTCAGTTCGACATCGAGCACACCGCGAAGATCGGCTTCGATTCCCGCGGGAGCTTTCCATACTCCGCGCTGAGAATCTGTCCGCGCCATCAATCCGGCGATCATGCCCGATGGACCCATCGGCTTGATAATCCCGGCATCACTATATTTGACGCGCGGGTAGAATATGGCCGAGTTTTGCTTCACAATTCCAGCGCGCAGCGTATTGACTTTCGCCGCATCGGCTTCCATTTTTGCTCCGTTTGTCCAGCTTGCCGGCGCATCGAGAAGAAGAAATGCGCGGCGGCTTTCGCAATAGGTCGTCGCTGGCCCAAATAGTTGCTGATACTCGCCTTCGTCTATATCTTCATCATTCGGAAGGACCATCAGGTTGAACAGATCAACACGGTCTAGCGCATACAAGCCCGTATGATCCAGCGCGCTCCCCGTATAATCGGCAACCGTCAGCGGGGTCCCGTCGTCGTCTCGCCCAATCAGCCCTACGCCATTCTGAAACGCGCCGGTTCCGATGTTGCCCAAGGCATATTGCCTGACGTTGGCGGTGAACGATGCGGAAAGATTTTCCGTTGACGTCGTGACCGTGTACGTCGTGTTGAGCAATCCGCTCTTCGGCTTCAACGCAATGTGATAGCCCCACACCTCGGCTGTCACCGGGGCATCGGGTTTATCATTTATGGTCTTCGCCATGATCTGGAGCTTTTCACGCACACCATCGGAGTGGTTGTTCACCGCTGACGAAAAGGCGTCCTTAAACCAACGGTCGCCCCCAGCTGTGGTTTGCAGCACGTTCGGCGGCACAACCGTGAAATCAACCGCGTTGGGCGTGGGCGCGCCGACCAATGTCACCTTCGTAATGTCATGCGCGACATCTGTCTGAAACAGTTTTGCCAACAGGTTCGCATTACCCGAAAAATACGTGGCAGTCGGAACAGGCCGATGATTGGCAAATCGCGTCGATTCAACCCCGCCCTGATCGATACCCAGCATGAGCGCCGCAGCCAAGTCGTTGCTGCTCGCCCGGCGTATCTTGACGCTGAGGTTATTGCCCGTTGCGGATGTAATGCGAAGCACTCTCAGGCCCGTGCCGGCATCTATTTCGTCCAAACTGCACGTCACCGACACTCCGCCCGGGAGCCCCGGAGCGATGCGCGCGAGTATCTCAGCCTCAAGCGGACCCTTCGTAATCGCAGTCAGCGCAGCAGGATTATTGGCGCGCAGGTCGATTGTCGACGTGGGGCCGTCATTCACACTGATGTCGAACTTACTACTGGCAGAGGCTGCGGGAGGGGCATAAATTAACGCATTTAAGTCGTCCCGGATGACGGTCAGTGAGGTTCCCATGACGCGGCGACCCTCGCTATAGCCGGTCTGTGCGGTAGAATTGATATCGAAGCCGGCGGCTAACTGGACGTCCACCAACTTCGAGCTTTGCGTGACAAAATTGACGGCATAGCGAGGCGAGACCGGATTCATGGAAAGGTTGAGAAACGTTTCGCCTCTGACAACCGCTCCGCCTTCTTCCTGGGTAAGAGAAAGGTTGAAGGTCTCTTCAGGATTTGAGGTGTTGTAATCGACCGCCAGACGGACATTGTTGCCCCAGGTACCGGCATCCTTTGCGATGACGGTCAGGGCCGCGACACCAGCGAGATTTCTCAATGTCACATTGGCTTTTTGCGCGTTGTGCGCGAGCCTGACGAGGTAGCAATCCGTCCCCCCGTTTCCAAAGAACTGATTGACGCTTGCCCCTAGCTCACTTGACGAATGGCCGCCCCCGAACTCGCGTAAAAAATCAGAGAAGCTTAAACATCGAACCGCTTTATTGATCGGACCCTTCTGCGTGCGCCCGAAAAACGCGGCGATCGACGTGGATACACCCGTGATGGTCCTGACACCGCTTGGAATTTCCTGGATATACACCCCTGGGTAACTTACGGCCACTGGCATAATTCACCCTCCCTTTTTAGACGCCGAATTTCCGTTGACTTCACTTTCGTCCACAGAATTCTGTTCCAACCGCTCATGCTCGTGGGCGAATCCTCACCCGCATGATTCATGAACACGCCTGCTGCCATCGCCAATCACGCGGCTCTTGCGCGTGACGCGTCGTTCGTTCGAAGAAAAAAGCATATGGCCGATAGCATGTGCAGGAAATACAGAATTTTCTTTGTTCGAGCGATACGCTATCAGCCATACGCTCTTATCTCCAATCCAGATCCGCTTCGCGAGGAACGCACGCTCAGGCGATGTCGCGACGAACGGTCATGAGTCATGCGAGCGAGGTCTTGTTTCTACTCTGTACCGGCCCTCATACTCGCTTCGCTCCACAGGGATTTCTCACCGCCATTCTGAGTGTCTGAACGATCTCTCGATGCTCTCCACTCGTGACGTTGTGTCGATGTGAACAGAGTTGCTGCGTGAAGGCCGTGGCAAGGTCCGGGGCGACACTCATGATGGTCAGGTCCGGATAGACAGCTAATAGCTGGCTACACAGACCCACATCATCTTCTCCTTCCTGAGCGAGAATCACGGCATCGGCCTTGGTTCTTCCCGTTTCCTGCAAAATCTTCATCGGCCCACGAAAATCGCCGACAAGTTCCATGTCCGCTTGCATGGCCACCAATTCTCGTATGTCGTCCGGGATCATCATCGGATGATTCGCTAAGAGCACCCGAATTTTATTCACCGGTGCGCCTCACAACAAAATGATAGAGCGAACACTAGACCAACCGAGAGGACAGGCCAATAGATCTCAAGATCTAAAGAGGATCTAGATACGACGAAAAAAGGTTTAGCCCGACCGATCCTTGGGGGGAGGAGACAGTCCCCACCGAGAAACGCCTGGCGGCGAGCAGGAAAGGATGCCCCCCGAAAAGAACACGCTGGGTGAGGTCAGCGGTGTGGGTTCAGTGAAGATTCGAGATGAGGCCGTGCTCTTTCACAAATCGCGCGGCCGATCGTCGATCCTGCAATTTGAGCTTGTCGAGAATGTTATGGACGTGGTTCTTGACTGTGGATAATTCGATTCCCAGTCGGACCGCGATTTCTTTGTTGCTCAAGCCTTGTTCAATCGACTCGATAATGTCTTGCTCCCGGCGTGTAAGAGGCTTCGCGTGTTCGGCACACGAGTTGGACACTTCTCGTGCCAATGCAGAGAGGCGTGAAAACGCAAGGCTGGTGATTCGTGGCTGACACAACGTTTCCCCTGCAGCCACAGCCTGAATACTACGGAGTAGGTCATCAAACGATGCGCCGCGAAGCACATAACCGGAAGCCCCTCCGATCTCGATACAGGCCAACACGTCGGCATCGGCATCTGGGACCTCCAGCATGACAACCTTGCAGCCCGGCGCCACCGTTCGGATTCGAGTCGCATCCTCCAGTGCCCTTCGAGTCAGCACATTCGCCTCGACAAGTAACACGTTCGGCCCAGAGACTGTCCAGTCCATCGATATCTGGTCAAGGCTGGCCGCCGTGCCGACAACAACGATTCGTTCCTGCTGGGCGAGAGACATGGCAAGTGTTTCACGGAACAGTCGATTGGCATGCAAAATAACCATGCGGATATCTTGATGCACCATATCATCCTCCCTCAGGAAAATATCAACGCCGACGGTCGCATCACCTCAGGTGCGAGGCCCGCCCCATAAGACTGTTCTCTGTCGATGCGAAGAACATGACAGACGACACCTGTCCGGCGCTTCAGTATGTGCAACTACCTATTTCAATAGTGAATCAACTGCGGCATAAATAGCAATCCTCGATGTGAGATATCAGCCAAACAAGCATGAGTTATACCAAGATGTTCTGAACACGCGCTGTGTGCGCAGATACGATATACGAGTCCGGCGTAAGAGGAAGAGGATAGAGGTGATCGATGACAGCATATAACCCGGTTCTGCTGAATGCTTTTTGATACATAGTGTCTCGAACGCGATATCTGTCATGAGACGTTCGCCATCATGTTTATTGCGGAAGTTCTACGGATAGTCCTTCCTGAGTCTTTGGCATCAATTACACCTTAGACTTCCTTTGGCAAGTGAGGCACACAAACGAACTGCGTTCACTTTGGAGACGGCGGATGATTCGCCCGCAGCGGTTGGGACAGGGTTGACCTTCTTTGCCGTACACGAGGTGGTGCTGCTTATAGTGGCCTTCTGTGCCGTCCGGTGCAAAGAAATCCTTGACGCTTGAGCCGCCGCAGGAAATCGCATCCCGCAACACCGCCTGCATCGTGTCGTACAGCGTATCTATCGTCGCCCTGCGCAGCCGGCTTATCTCATGGTTTGGATGGAGCCTGGCCCGGAAAAGGATTTCGTTTGCGTAAATATTCCCAATCCCAGCAATCACTTGCTGATGCATCAACAGCGGCTTTAACCGTCCGCGTCTGGCTTGCATGAGACGGACAAATTCATCACGCGGCACCGCGAGGGGATCGACCCCGAAGCGACGAGCGCGATAGCGGTCGAGGCCAGCGCGATCGAGCAAGGACAGTCTTCCAAAACGGCGAGGATTCCAATACCGCAGCTCTGCTTCACGCCCCCCTGTGAACGACATGCGGACATGCACGTGTTGCGGGTGCTTGGTTTGCGCCGCGCGGAAGAGCAGAAGACCTGTCATGCCCAGCTCCGCGACGACATATCTGAGTTCGCCCTCTTTTTGAAACCCTAGCGCGACACTCTTGCCGTACCGCTCCACCTTTTCCAGCCGTGCGCCGCAATACCATGAGAGCGTAGGAAATCCTTCCCGAACAATATCCGCTCGTCCGACCCAACAGTCGTTGAGCTGCGCGCCAAGGAGATGAACCCGTAGCTGTTGGGCAACGACTTCGGCTTCTGGTAGTTCCGGCATCGAGAGAGGTCCTCAATGAAGCGGTCGAAGCTCTGCCATACAAAGCTGGATTAGGCCACGGGCGGCACCTGAAAGGCAATGTGTGGATACTGCGGAGAGAGCACCGTTTGAGTCTGTGTTACTTACCAACAGGTGGGCGTGAAGCGAGGTCTTTCTTGTTCTTCGCCCGAGCCTCGCGAAGAACGCGAACCTGGGTGATGGCGTCTTCGAGCTTGGGAAGGGGCGTGGCACCGGGGCGGCGCGTCATGACCAACTTAAAGACCTCATCATACGTCATCCCTTGGACACAGCAGAGGTAGGCCATCACAACCGACACAGATCTCCCCATGCCGGCACGGCAACAGACCATGATCCGGTTGCCAGCAATATGCTCCTCGACCCAACTCACGGCTTGGTCCAACAAGCGCGGCTCAGCTTCGGCATATTCCGAAAATGGGATCCTGCCATATCGCAACCAACTGGGCGGTTGTACGGTGAATTCTGCAGCGACTAAGAGCACTGCACTCACCTGTGACGGCGGTTCGCTCGCGTCATTGATATTTCCGACCAAGAGGGTCTCAGTTATCCAATGCATTGCGCCCTCAGTATAATAGGGAGCGTGTCCATCGGGTCAAGGAGAAATCTCAATCCCATCCCGTTGCAGTTGCTTTCACGCGACCGTTATACTAGCCAAGGATACCGTTGCCCGCTGTACAAGGAGCCGCCAAGATGCCAAATCCGACCATGAAAGAAGTGGAAACCAGACTTGGAACCGTTCAATGCGCGATATGCAAGGGATCAAGTTTTGGAATCGATGAACGCTCGATGCAAGCAGATGGTGAATGGCGCGGTATTTGCAGAAAATGCTACTACACCTTCCCGATCTACACTGACATGGAGTTTTACCTTCGCACACAGCCCGACATTCCCTATCGGCTCAAGGAGATGTCCTGTCCGACCTGCAATCACAAAGGCGTGAGCCTCAACTTTCGCGCCACAATGTCCGTCAGGGAGTCCATCTATTTCCTGACCTGTACCTCGTGCCAGAACACATACCCGGAGCAGTCCTCCCTGGAAGCGTTTGAATAACTCCCCTTTTTACTCTCTTCGTAGTGTATACTCTTCCCATGAGTGAGACGCCAAAAGCTCCCGCTACAGTACCCGAAGCTCCCGCTCCAGAGCCCGTGGCCAAGGTGAGAAAAGAGATTCCGCTCATGGCGATTCAAGACGATGGTGACATGATCGCCGAGGAAATGGCGGAGATGTTCGACGAAGATCGGGTCAGTCACCAGCACGGCAGCGCAGAACCCGAAGCGGATTAATCCTCACCTCCTCTAACCATCCTCAGCCATTAGCCTTTTGACCCTATAGCAGGTGCCCGCTTCTGCCCTGCTCAGACGCTTCGGCTCGACCGCACTAAGCCTCTCATCTGCTCGGCTGTGGAACTCGTTCCTTTCCAGGCTTCGCCTGAAAGGAACTTCAAACAGTCCTCGCCGTCCGCCTACGGCGGACTGCATCTGTTCGGCAAGTGCGAAATCACCCAGCCGCCTCACCATCTCGGCGGCGTCCGCAGACATGACGCTCGTTATTCCTCGCGTCGCGGACCCCTCGCCTACGCGATTCGCGATGCAGAAGCGGTCAGCCTGATGTCGTGCTGGTGCTCTAAAAAATAAAACGGCGACGAGTCGCTCGCAGACCCGTCGCCTTATCGAGGAATGCGGCCTTGCTGGCTGAGCTTATTTATCAGCGTGTAAACAAGCAAATGTCCCTTGCACCATTTCTTTCACTCAAGCCGTTGCACACGTCGGACTGCAGCTGACACTGTAGCCCGTGTTAGGCCCATCTACGCAGACTCCAGGGCTTTATCTCAATGGAGCTTGAAACTGAACCGGTGGTAAAGGACAGGGGCACCTTCACCAGCCCGTTGACAAACTAATCCGTGGACGACGCGTAGGTCCTCTGTCTTAGACTCAAGAGTCACCTTATGCACAACACTTTTTGCCAGAGTTTCCAATGCGGGGGTGTACTTAGAGAAATCCTCCTGTGCGAGAACGCCCAGCACCGTGTTGTGATACAGGAAGCTCTGCAGCTGTTGCGGTGCGATTAACTCCAATTTAGACAAGAGTTCGTCGCAAGTTGTTCGCATGGGTTTTCTTGGTCGGCCCAGGTCCCTGATCTCGTATCCGACGAAAATGCGCCCGATCTCTCGATAGTATCGAGCAAAGCCAATGATGGAGATAGAAGCCGCATGGGGCTTCATCCGATTGGGCTCGAAGGCTGCGGCCAATTGATCGCGCATAACACTCATCCACGATTCACGATTGAGTTCGGTTTCCAGCCTCGTGAGTATATATTCCAGACGCGTCATGGGAGCATTCAGGTACAAGTCACCTTGTAAGACGCTGGATCTCGGAATGGCTCCCTTTAGCTCAGTCTGATCGAGTTTCTCATCCTCGCTGAAGAGAAAAGGAACCTTGACGTCATCTTCAATGGCCAGAGCTGACGTGGTGAGCAGCAGAAGCAGACCTACCACGAGTGGGCCAGTTCGCATTGAACCTTCGGAGGGTACGTTCATCTTGGCCTCTCTAGGAGCGGCCTAACGACCAAACTCAACCATCGTTCTGTACGATCGGCTGAAGCAGCTGGCTAGTTCCGTTTACTCCTAAGCTCTGCAACTAAGGCCTCAGCGCTCTCGCTGTTTTCAAAGTTGTAATGGCGTTCAACTGCTGTCATGAAGAATTCATGCGTGTCGAGTGCGTTGGACGTAGATCCCAACGCTGCTCATGTTGAGCAATTCGATTCAGTAATTCTCTAATCTCGGCATCATTCTTTAGCGTAGTTACTCCCGCCTGAAGGAGTCCGGGAAAACCGTTTATACGCCCTACACGAGCCGCAGCCAAATACACATCTAACACTTTTGTAATTCGGCCCTCACTGTCGCTGCGAGCATAGCGACGTTCGGTCCGGAGAACCCCAGCAAAATACGTTAGGATCAACAGCACAAGGCCGCCGAAGCCAATAATGAGTCCGTCTCGGTCCATATGTTAAATAGTATCGGCAAATCCTCTGCGCTTTTCCAGCGCAGAGCAAGAACGTACCGCCACCTGTCCAAGAACCGTGACCGGTCTATGATCGACCGGTCCCGTTTCTATACCCTACAAGGAAGCGTAGCGGCATTGAGCGACTTGCGCCGGAGCGGCAGGGTCCCCGCCCGGCGTCTGAAGAAGGAAAGCTGGAACTGACTGAAGCACTGCGATCGAATGATCGCAGCTGAAGGAATTCCAGAAGGTTTCCAGCTTCAGAGCGCCGAGGAAGGGGTGCTGCGGGAGGCGCAGGATCGAGAGGCCGCGGGCTTCCATACGCATGTCGTCACTCGGCTTTCTTCGCTTTTGTTTCATGGCATCTAGTTATACCGCGAGTTTGGAAACACGAAGCTGTTTGCGGCGTTGCTCGGCGTGCCACAAATCGTACTGGGTTTGCTGATTGAGCCAGCTCTCGGCCGAAGTGCCGAACGCGATGGATAAACGAACCGCCATTTCCCGGCTGATCCCGGCTCGGCCATTCAGAATGGCCGACAAGGTCTTCCGACTGATACCGAGGGCCTGAGCCGCTTCCGTCACACTGACTCCCAGCGGCTGGAGGCACAGCCGCTTGATGATTTCTCCCGGATGAGGAGGATTGTGCATGCGCATCGTACAACCCTGTCAGGCAGCATCCAGCGGAGCAATGCGATTGATTCTGCCCTTGGCCTGCTTGGCCGCCTCCCACAGATCAAGCGCGCGCTGGGCATTCAACCAAAACTCGGGAGTGTTGCCGAACAATCGAGAGAGCCGCAGTGCCATTTCAGGGCTGACGGCGCGCCGTTCACGAAGGATTTCATTCACAGTCTGGCGGGACACCCCGATGGCCTTGGCAAAGCCTGACACGGTCAGTCCATAATCCGGCAAGAAATCCTCTCGCAGCATTTCACCAGGATGAGTGGGGCGCACCTTTCGAACTCCCTTATTGGGAATACTCATACATCACCTCACCTCAATGATAATCGGTCAATTCGACGTCATACGCATCTCCGTCCAGAAACCGAAAGCAAATCCGCCACTGCTTGTTCACTGAAATAGAATACTGGCCCGCCCGATCCCGCTCCAATTTATGCAACCGATTGCTCAGCGGAATCTTCAAATCATCCACGCTGACAGCCGACTCGAGATACTGCAACCTTCGCAAGGCCCCACTGCGGATCTCGGAAGGAAATCGTTTTGCCCAGCCCGTTTCATACAGTTCAGCGGTGTGCCGATCCGCAAACGTTCTAAACACAGCGACATATATATTGCCGCATAACTGAGTTATACTGATGACCGGCCCCCAATGTGGAGGTACGGTCATGAGAAAATTGGTCATTGCTGATGCCGACGTCATGCGTCTGGCTATCCAACAGGAAATCGCTCGATCCGATGAGTCGCGGTACGACCATCGCTTGCACGGGTTGCTGCTGGTCACTGGCGGCCACAGCTGCCAGCAGGTCGCCGACTTGTTTGGGGAAGATCGACGGACGGTGCAGCGCTGGGTGACGCGCTTTGAAACTCATGGATTGACCGGCCTGCGCGACGGGGTGCGTTCGGGTCGGCCAGCTACGCTGAATCCCAAGCAATGGGCGGCGCTTGGGCGTGACTTGCGACGCGAGCCGCAGAAGTTCGGTCATGCGGGTCATCTGTGGGACGGCAAGCTGCTTGCGGCGCATCTCCGTCTGCGCTATGGGGTGACGTTGGGGGTGCGCCAGTGCCAACGCCTCTTCGGCCACATGGGATTCCGACTGCGCAAGCCCAGACCCCAAGTCGCCCAGTCCGATCCGGTCAAGGTCGCGGCGTTTAAAAAAACTGCACCGCCTGGCACGGTGCCGTGGCGTTGAACTCTGGAGCGTGGATGAATGCCACTTCCAACAGCATGGCACCCGATGCCGCATGTGGGTGCCGCCCGAGATCAAGGATCCGATCCTGCGCCATGCGCCCACCCGCAAGTCGGTCGCGTGCTTCGGGGCTGTCAGTTTGCGCACCGGCACGTTCGTCCGTTCCCTGTGCGCTACGTTCAACGCGGTCACGTTCGAGACCTTTCTGAAGACGCTGCTGCGGCATCGCGCCCACGACACGCGCATGGTGCTGGTGCTGGACAATGCTCGGTACCACCACGCGATCCTGCTCAAGCCCTTGCTTCGAAAATATCGCGCCGTACTCACCCTGCTGTTTCTGCCGCCGTACAGCCCGCAACTGGCCCCCATCGAGCGAGTCTGGAAGCTGGCCCGCCGCATGGCGACGCACAACCGGTTCTTCGCCACCCTGGACGACGTGCTGACCGCCATCTCCACATGCTTCGACCGCTGGAGAACACCCAATGCGGTGCTACGGAGATTATGCGGCATAATTTAAGACGCTATGTTTAATCACGCTTCAAGTGTAATCAGTCACGTGACACGTGTCAACACACCCGGCCGAGCACCGAGACCGATTTAGGAGCGACCGTTCCTGATTCCACACTCTCAGGGAACATGTGGCATCGAGCGACTTGCGCCGGAGGGGCGGAGCTGATTCCGTACGCGCACGCGTTAACGGACAATGGTCCCTCCAAGCTTGCTCGTTTGTTTTTCCAGGAGGTGGCCTGGTTGATCCTCTATTGCGCGCGTCGAACGAGGCCCTTCCGAGGGCGCGCGTTCCGCGAGCAGGAGGACGACCAGGCCGCCTCCGCTTCGCTTCAGAGCGCCGAGGAAGGGGTGCCGCGGGAGGCGCTGAAGTGAGAGGGTGTATGCTTCCTTCTGATCCAACTGCATCGAATTCCGTCACGACGTTCGCTCGCCCTTCGTCAGTCGAGGTCCTCTTCCTGCACGATACCGCGACCGAAATATTCGCTGTTTGCTATCTGTCTTTCTATCCTTGACTCATACCGGGCGGACAATCTGCACTGCTGCATCGCTCTCAATTCTTCCAACTGATGATACTTTCCCTTCTCGCTCCTTGCGTACAATCCGCTCGATCTGCACGATGGCACCGCGATGCCAGCTATCGAGAGCGGCATTGTGAGGAGAGGCCTTCCGATCCAACCGACCGACTTCAGGGCGCCCTGTCTCATTACACAGCCAAGCCCGCTTCTCTCCCTTCAATTCACGCAGTTCGCTCACAACCCGGAATGTCTGCGGGCTACGCGTCACAATGGTGCGACCATCTGTGCGCAACAGCAGATAGGAAAACTTCAATGCGTCTTTAATGAACCCGACTTCGCGGTCAACCGAGGCAATTGCTTGAGGTGTCTGCCAGGGTCGCTCCTCATGACACCAATCATCTGGATGGTCTAAGGCCGGACAGGCTCCCTCGTGCAAACAGGGGCTGTAGACCGTACACAGACCCTGCGTAAGTAAATGATTACGCATCTGATGCAATGCGCGGGCGGTCTGCCGTAACGCCGGTTCAACGATCATGATGGTGCCGTGCGTCGAGAGAAACGGCAGAAGTTGCCCAACCACCGCAGCTCGCTCTGCCGGAGGGTTGGCCGCCGTAGAAAACAATTCATTGAGGCAGTTCGCCAGAATGATGAGGTCATAGGGTCCGGTCCGCACAATCTGCTTGCCAAGATCGCCTTTGAGTGGATGTTCTAGATTGCCCTCGACACAGCGGAGATTTGCGCCGGATATTCCGACCTCCTGGCAGTAGGCCTTCCACAGCCTTTCCGTATCACGCAATGATGTTTCTGAAATATCGGCGGCCAAGACCGATACGGATTTCGCCCGCTCAGGGCTGCGATGCCACAGCCAATCCAGCAGGGCTAACGATCCAGTCCCTGGGCCACAACCGAGATCGAGCACAGCCATCGGACGGTCTAGCTTTTCCTGGCTGTTGTCGCTCGACAATTCATTCAGTACAACTTGGATTTTCGAAAGGTTCACCGGGAGAAAATACGACAGATACGCGGCAGCATGTGCCGGATCATCCAGGTAACGAGGCGGCAGCGATGGGCGTGCGGTTGTAAATAAACGTGAGAGGTTCACGACCGCCTGCGCCAGCGCTTCCCCACGAAGATTCCTTTCTGGCGATATCTTTGCCAAAACCTTTAGAATTTCCGACGACAGACTAGCCGGTTTCTTCTCGTTGAAGGGTTGCATGGGCATAGTGTAAGCTGATGACGATTAGGAGGACAACCATGACAGACGAAATTTTATTGTCTTACAAGGACGTGGAACGTTCGATGGAGCGATTCACCCAACTTCTTCAAAGCCATGTGGACACGATGGGGGCCGTCCCATCCCACAATCCCGATCAAGTTTTTCGCTTATCACAAGGCACCAAAGCGATGAGGGATAGCGCAATGATCTATCTCTCCTATGCCAAGTACGTTGCCTATGGCATGCCGGAGACTGAAGAAATGGTGCAAGACGAACTGCAAGGATAGCCTTCAGCTGTCAGCGATCAGGTTTCAGCTCTTCACTGCTGAATGCTGATAGCTGACAGCCGGACAAAACAAAAGAGCCCGATCCTGAAAAGGATCGGGCTCTTTGTTTTAGACTCGCGGCCTCGTCAGATGCTGCGCATAAAATGAGCGACGTCATCCTGATTGACCGCACCACCCATAATCGAAGACTGGGCGACATTACTCGATTTCTTCCCAGTCAGACCGGATTCAACTTCGTCCACGATCAGCTCCACCGGCATCGATTGACCACCATACACGCGCGGCCCGCCGATGATCTTGGCTTTTGAGTACCCATAAATCGCGGTGGCCACTTCTTTTGCCAACCATCCGACATAGTTGAACTCAGGCACCACAATGAGTTTCGTCTTGCCACAGAGCTGCCGTAACTCCTGCGTCGGAAACGGACGGATCGATCGAACCTTAATCAAACCGATCTTAATGCCCTTTTCTGCGCAAATACGAACGGCTTCCCTCGACTGAGCCGCAGCGCTACCTGAGGCAATAATCACCGCCTCGGCATCGTCCACATTCTCGGCCGTGAGCAACCCGCCCATATACTGATTAATGTACTTGCGTGACCGCTCGACCGCCGCCCACACTTCCTGTTGCCAAACCGCATGAATGTTGTAGGCCATGAAGTTCGACTTCTGAACTGGGGCGTCGCGTGACAAACGAGCGGGAGGATTCTCCGCATCGAGGACTGGCACCGCGCCACGCCATGCTTCACGAGGAGGAAGCTTCATGCTGCGGTCCTGCATCCGGACATATCCACGGGCATGGGTCACGAAGAACCCATCGCAACAGACACCGACTGGAAGCGTCACATCGTTTTTCTCGCTAATCGTAAACCCTGCCATGATGAAGTCGTACATGTCCTGCTGATTCTCGGCATGAAAGACGATCATGCCGCTGTTAATCAGGTAGGCGACTTCGATATTGTCAGGCTGAATGGCCAACGGGGCATTGACGACGCGGCAGGTGAACATCGCGACAATGGGCAACCGATGCCCAGGCCAAGAGGCGATGCCTTCAAGACCCCTCAGCGTACCGGGACCGGCGGTCGCCGTAAAACAACGGACACCGGCTCGAGATCCGCCCGCCATCGCCGCCATGACGCCGACTTCTTCTTCGCCACGATAATACTCTTTCACATACCCTTCGCCGTAGAGCACGCCGATGAGCTGCATCGTTTCGCTCTGCGGGGTAATGGGATAGGCAATGGCCAGGTCCACATTGGAGCGCCGAACGGCCTCTTTCGCCGCTTCGCTGCCCGTAATAAACTCTTTCGTTCTCGGGGCTTCGAGAAACAAGTATTCCGGCGTAACCACCTTCTGCCGTTTCGCTTCGGCATGGGGATCTTTCCTTGCGCCCGCCGCCTCGACCGGTTTAGGGGCCGCGACACTCGTGATGGGGTCGCCCTGCGGATTGGTCTTCTGTTCTGCTTCGAGTGCTTCGCTCATTGTGACACCTCTTAGCTATATCGCCCGTGCTGTGCGGCCCTGCTCAGCCTTCACGCTTCATCTGCTCGGCCGAATGGCCAAATGCAGCCGCGCCGGCAACACCCGCGGCAACGGGCGCAAAGGTGAGGGGATTGGTGTGAGTTTTCCCACCGTGAACTCTCGATTGCGTGCCAGTAAATCGCACGTTTTCGCCGTTTTCCGGTAACTTAATGCCCATTTCTTCACGCACCCGCTTGAAGACCTGCGCGGTCTTCCTCAACTTAATCGTGTCCGAATCCCGAATCGTCAGCATCGCATCTTCGTGCCCCTGCTCCGCGCAGATTGCCATCGTGAGACAGTTCGTTCCGGCACGAATCATTTTCAAGGTTAAGTTGGCATAATGGCAATGCACGCCGATGAAGACACAGGCCTCGATCTTGTTGCCCCAAATCGTCAAGTTCGGATGATTCGGATTGATGACCTCTTCCGGATCGATCTTCGGATACTTCGGGCGATAGTCCGGCATGGGGATGATCATGACGTCAGGAATCTGGGCGGCAATTTCCAGGACGGCCTTGGCCTTTTCAACGGCATGATCGTTCCAGGCCCAGAGTACCAACGGCCCTGGGAAGATCGTGGCGTTGGGACTGGTCAACATTTTACGGGCCATCTCTTCAATGACCTTGTCTTCATTCTCCTCCAACAATCCATAGTACAGTCCCTGCCCTGGGTCAGGCAGCGCGACCCCCAACTGAGCCGCGGACGGAGGATGGAACCCGGCGGGACCGGGAACAATGATGCGTTCTCTTGTATCGGTCGTCGTTGCCACTCCCGTACCTCCCTAATTACCTATTACAATCATTGGATTTGACAGGACTGCAACGGTGGTTTTCTCCTCATACCGAATGTTATCGGTAACGGCAGCCATCGGTAATTGATCGATCATCGTCATTTTAATGGCATTGTTTTTTGCCAGCGTGTCGCACACCCATACACAAAGCGCACAACCCTTGCACCGATCCACCGCGATGTAGGCAGTGCCATACTTGAAGCCCTTATCCGTCCCCATGGTTTCGCTATACTGAATGGTATTCGCTTCAGGGCAATATTGCGTACAGAGCTTACAGCTCTTCGAGGCACAGATCTCGACACTGATATTGGCTACCAGATACATGGTGCTCCTTCGTGCTACATCCTATCGTTAGGCGCTGACGGTCGCACGGGCTTCCGACCGTTTGACCGATGTTGCAGCCCAACCGTGATCGACTGCGTAGTTCCAGCCAGCCTGAATCACCGCCACATTTTTATCGATCAACTCCTGCTTTTTCTTGAACTTCCGCTCGACGACACTGTCTAACGCCGCAGTTCCACCTGAGACGACGAACCCCTTACCTAGGAACCGATCCTTCACCGACTGCTCCAGCGCGTCAACCGAGGTCAGCCCCGTGATGGCTCCGATACAGCCCATCAATGCCATATTCGTCGCGAGATCCATCCCCGCAACTTCGAGGGACAATTTTGTGGCAGGGAAATAATAGAGCTTTGCGCGGCGCTCCTCCAACTCACGTTGCTGATCTCGGTGAAGGCTCATTGGACCATCGTTGTTGATCAGTGCAATCCCGTCTTCCTTCAATCCGAAATAGAACGGCATCGTGTAGGACTTGCCGTGGGTAATCACTTGTGGATGGAAGATAATGATGATGTGCGGAAAGGTAATTTCTCCGATTTCATAAATCGGTTCGTCCGACACCCGGACGTAGCTTTCGACCGGCGCCATCCGTTTTTCCGACCCGTAAAATGGGACGATCGTGCTTTCACCGCCGGCATGAATTACTGCAGTACTCAGAATGTGTGACCCCGTCACGACACCCTGACCGCCGACCCCTGCCATCCGAATGTTGAAGCGCTTTGCCATATCTGAGCCTCCCTCCGAGTCGCTTATGCCTTGTTTGGAATTGCAGCGGCAGGAGCAGCCGCCTTCGGAAGATAGTCTTTGTAGCCATACCGCTCGGTCAGGTACTGCTTGGCTTCATCGCTCACATATTCCGTAAACTGATACCGATCGTTCTCAACAGTCTTCGCGTCTTCCATCACTTTGTCGGTGGGAATCGCGTACTCGATGTTGCAGGAAGTGTAGGCTTGAATGTAGGTCGAACCGACTTCACGGGCAATCAACACGGCTTTCTTGATGACGCTCTCGACGCGGCGTGGA
Organism: uncultured Nitrospiraceae bacterium; assembly: GCA_963748375.1. Lineage (GTDB taxonomy): Bacteria > Nitrospirota > Nitrospiria > Nitrospirales > Nitrospiraceae > Palsa-1315. The sequence goes on along the minus strand of CAVVIR010000006.1, from coordinate 321,186 downwards.
TTGTTCGGAACCACAGTGGCCACGTAGGCGCATCCGGCTACCTTCGCCATTTGCAACATGTCCATCTTCTCGAACTTCTTCCCTAATGGAGCCATCTTCAAGACGGCGCCACGGTTGGTCATCCCGCTCTCCTGCCCGCCGGTGTTGCCGTACACTTCGTTGTCCAACATAATCGTGGTGAATCGTTCCTTTCGGAACCAGGAATGGAGCACTTGCTGGAAGCCGATATCCGCCGTTCCGCCGTCTCCCGCCATAACGACCACATCTTTGGGCTTGTCACCGAACCGCAGCCGCAACCCACGGGACAACCCACTCGCGACACCGTTCTGATCGCCGTAGTTGCCATACACAAACGGGATGGCAGCCTGTGAAATCGCTAACCGACCGCAGCCTGCGGTCCCAACCGTAATGGTGTCTTCAGGATTAGGGAAGGCAATGATTGCTAGTCGGATGAACAGTGTCATCGCGCAGCCGGCGCACATGGGATGCTCTTCAAGAATTTCCTTGAAGCTTCCCATTTGAGAAACCGAAATTTTCTTTCCAAATGGACCGTGCTCGACCATGTCTCGATATTCTTTGGGCATGAACTTCTCGAATCCACCGGAAAATTTTACATAATCAAGACTCATCGGAACACCTCCCTCTATCGCGGCAACAACAATCCATTGCCTGTCGGAAAGATATTATTATATACAACAAGCCCGCAGGAGTTTGAGATTAAATGAGCTGGACTAAATTCCGCCCACAAGATGTTGCATGGTAACAAAGCCTAAAAAAGACTGTCAACGAGAAACGTCCGTGTATTTCCTCAAATCATGCGCCAGGAAAAATATTATAACTTCCTGATAATCAAAGCAACTTCTCAGAAGGCCCACCATGCAAGAAAGAAGGCCTAGCACACTCCAAGGCTGTAGGCCATTCGCCCCAACAACTTGTGATTTACCGTATTCCCACAAGAACTGAGCGTGCAACTGACTTCGAGAGAGAGGAAAGAGAGATTGCCGATTTCATGAAACCTGTCTACACTAGGCCCATATGTCAACACGAGTCATCATTCCAGGTGAAAGCGAAGGCGCTCAGCAGGCCGGTGGAGTCCATAAGCGGCCCCCGATTCCGGACGATTCGCTCAAAGCCGAGTGCCCGAAATTTATGAGCCACGGTCCCTGCGGAGGTGTGCGAAAAGGGGGATTGTGTGAGGTATACCCCGAGATGGCGTGCCCTTGGGTGACCCTCTACATTCAATTGGAAAAAATCGGCCAAGTAGAGTGGATGAAACAAGTCTGAGAAGACGTGAGGGGTGAGGCGTGAAACGTGAAACGGCAGAAAGAAAATCGAAGACCACAAAACTTGGCTACAATGAGCGGCACGCAAAGAGCGGAATTACCACTCCACTGCCCGACATCGAGACATTCCCGAACCAATACAAGGGCTACGAAATCACCATCGAAATTCCAGAATATACCGCCATCTGCCCAAAAACTAATTTGCCGGACTTCGGGATCATCACTTTGCATTACATGCCGGATAAAGAATGTCTGGAGCTGAAGTCCTTGAAGATGTATCTCCATGCCTACAGAAATCTAGGAATCTTCTACGAGAATGCGGTCAACCGCATTCTGCACGACATCGTGAGGGCCTGCCGACCTGTGTGGGCTAAAGTGACAGGCGAGTTTGCAGCGCGTGGGGGGTTGCGAAGTGTCATCGAGGCGAAGTACCCGTGAGCATCCCTCGCCATTCCTTCCTCCAGACCTGAGAGACTCCTCTCATGGCTATTTACGCAATCGGCGACATTCAAGGTTGCCTCGATCCATTCAGACGGCTCCTCGATCGGATTTCGTTCGATCCCCGGACGGATCGATTGTGGCTAGCCGGCGATCTCGTCAATCGAGGCCCCGACTCTCTCACCCTCCTCCGATTCGTGCGTGGGCTCGGCGATGCCGCGCGGATTGTACTAGGCAACCACGATCTCTTCTTGCTCGCAGTAGCCGAACACATCGCCGCGCTACGACACAAGGATACGATTCACGACATCTTGGACGCCAACGATCGCGATGAACTGATCGCCTGGCTACGCCGCCAACCGCTCCATCATCGCGAGGGATCGTTCCTGATGGTTCACGCGGGACTCCTCCCGCAATGGACCATCGATGAGGCTATCGGCTTGGCGCGTGAAGTCGAGACCGTGCTGGCAGGCCCGAACTATCGTCTGTTCCTCCAGAGCCTGTTTCATGGACCCTCTCCACAATGGAATCCATCGCTCACAGGCTCGGAGAGGCTAGTGAGTATTGCGCGAGTGTTCACCAGGCTACGCACCTGCACCCCCACCGGTGAGATGTCCGGGTTCTCCGGCCCTCCGGATCAGGCGCCCGCTGGTTATTTCCCTTGGTTTCAGAATTCCAAATCGAAAACAGACCGAAGCCACAATCATCTGCGGACATTGGGCTGCGTTGGGATTGCACATCGAGCCCAACCTATTGGCCATCGACAGTGGCTGCATATGGGGAAAAGAACTGACTGCGGTGCGGCTGCACGATCGTCACATCTTCCAGGTCACGGGCATCCAACGAGCATACACGTGATTGAACCTCAGCCGCCTGATCCGACTTGGCCTCGTTACTCAACGAGGCCGTTTCCATCCTATCGATTCCTTCCGGGGAACAATCCCCACCCGCGGCGCAATCCCCTCGGCCATTCCTATGGTCAACCAGAGCCGAAACCAATGGCATTCTTTACGGCCCAATGGCAGACCTCGGAGGAATATCTGTATGGGATCGACCTCTACAACTACGCCTACTGGTGGGAATGCCACGAAATCTTCGAAGGACTTTGGCATGCCGTTGGCCACCACACTGAACAAGGGAACTTCTTCCAAGCCCTCATCCAGTTCGCCGCCGCCAATCTCAAACGATTTACCGGTCACCACCGGGCAGCGGGGAATCTGGTCACCAACGGCATAGTCCGATTGCAAAAGATACCGATGCTCTACATGGGGATCGACGTGGCGAGACTCACACAAGACTTTCGGCAGCACATAATCGATTCAGAATTTCGTACACCACTCATTCGCCTGTATGAGCGAGAACCGGCGTAGGACTTCGCCGCGCCGGCAGCCCTCAGACACCCAACACCAGGCGGACGAGTGGCACTTTCTCACCAATCCCGAACGATAACGGTTCTTTGACCTCTTCCGGATTGACATAGGTCCCGAATAGGCGATCCCAGATACTGAAGGTGACACCAAAGTTGACGTTGGACAGAGTAAGGTTGTCACTGTGATGCACATGATGGAACCTCGGTGTGACGAACACCCACTCCAACCAATTCGATCGCCAGGTCACGTTCATGTGCATCCAGTCGTTCAACAGAATATGGGAGGTCGTCACGGCCAGGAAGATCCACCAAGGGGCCATGCCAAACACTGAGTAGGCAAAGGCCCAGGGCAGACCTTGGAGCACAAGCTGGAGGAGCGATGCTCGGTAGCCGGCCAACCAATACATGGAGGTAGGAGAATGGTGCCACTTGTGGACACGCCAAATCGGGCTGAGATGCCAGAACCGATGCATCCAATAGGCGCCGAAGTCACCGATGACGTAATACAAGAGAAAGACCGCCACCGTCGGTAGGGTGAGGATCGACTCCGGAACCATGGCTTGGACCGCGATAAAACTCCTCAAATAGCCCGCAGCTGGAACCGTGAGGTACACAAGAACTGCGGCTCCAATGATGTCGAAAAAGAGCACGGAGCGATAGGGAACCTTTCGTGCGGGGACAAAGCTCTCGAGCGTGGTCACACCGAGAAGCCTCACGACAAACAGCAGCGGGAAAAACAGATCGTGATCGAGCAGAAATTTGCGGAACTCGCTGCTGAGCAGCCATTCAATCCATTCCATGCGCAGCCTCGCTTATCGTTGTACGATACCACAGCGGCAAGAGATCTGTCATTATTTGTCGGATGAGATAGTCTGAACAGGTGATGCGAGATGGACGGTGCGATGATCGACGCCGGGATCGGAGACGCCGAAGGGGCTAGTGGTAGCTTTCCGTTCTCGCTCGGGAACTTCCCTCGCTCTACTTCTTCCTTGTAACGGCGAAGAGCTTGGAGCGCATCCAGCCTTGAGATGGGCATAGGGTTTGACAAACTTCGGCACGAAGTCATCGAATAGTCCCAGGAGGTCATAGAGGACCAAAACTTGGCCATCACAGTGCGGACCGGCTCCGATCCCGATGGTGGGAATCGCCACCTGTTCGGTGATGGTCCTGGCTAGCTCGGTGGGAATCGCCTCGAGCACAATCGCAAAGGCGCCGGCTGCTTCGAGGGCCTTGGCATCATTCAGCAAGGCCTGCGCATGATCTGACTCTTTGCCCTGCACTTTGTAGCCGCCAAATTGGTGAACGGATTGAGGAGTCATGCCGAGATGCCCCATCACCGGAATACCGATACTGGTCATCGCAGCCACCCGATCAGCCATCACTGCACCACCTTCCAGTTTGATGGCCTGAGCCCCTGCCTGTAGAAACCGTCCGGCGTTGCGGAGCGCATCTTCCAGGCTGGCTTGATAAGACATGAACGGCATATCGCCGATCACGAGCGCCTGTTGCGCAGCCCCAGCCACCAGCTTCGTGTGGTAGAGCATGTCCTCCATCGTCACCGAAAGCGTATTGGCTTTTCCCTGCACGACGACGCCGAGCGAATCGCCGACTAAGATGGCCTCGATGCCAGCCTGCTCCACAATGCGTGCAAACAGCGCATCATAGGCCGTGACGACGATCAGTTTCTTCTTGTCGCGCTTGTGGCGCTGAAACTCGAGAACCGTCATCATCCCACTTCCGCTTTGGTGATGATCTCGGCCAGCCGATGTGTCGCCTTGATCGCCATAATGTGGACCCCGTCGCAATGAGACCTCACGGCCTTGATCGTCCGCACGGCAATGTCCACGCCCACATCCTCAGCCCGCTCGGGGCCGGCTGCCCTGAGTTCGTCGATCATGTCCTGAGGAACCGACACACCGGGAATATTGGCATTCATGAACTCCGCCATCTTGGCGTTACGAAGGACGAGAATACCCGCCAGCACCTTAGCCTTGAATGGCCGAACGGCTTTCATGAAGGACGCGAATTGCTCCGGATGATAAATCGCCTGGGTCTGAAAAAACTGGGCGCCTGCCTTCACCTTGACTTCAAACTTGGCGAGCATGGGGCCGAGCGGATCGGCCTCCGGCGTCACAGCAGCGCCAATCGTAAACGCCGTTGAGCCATCCAGCTTATTACCGGCCATATCCTTCCCGTTGTTGAGCCCTTGCACGAGTTGCATGACTTGAACGGAATCCAGGTCATAGACCGGCTTGGCCTCTTTATGATCTCCAACGGTCGGATAGTCCCCGGTGAGGCAGAGAATATTGCGGATGCCGAGCATGGACGCGCCCATGAGATCCGACTGTATCCCGATCCGATTCCGATCGCGGCAGGTCATCTGCATGACCGGATCATGGCCGAGTTCGTAGAGGAGCCGGCAGACGGAAAGAGACCCGGCCCGCACGACGGCAGCTGTGTTGTCCGTCACGTTGACCCCGTGCACACGTCCCACCAACTGCTTGGCATTCTCTAGGACACCGGAGATGTTGGTACCCTTAGGAGGATTGTACTCAACGGTGACAGCAAACTGTCCCTGATCGAGCACCTCTCGTAATCGCCGCGGCTCTCGACTCATTGCTTTCTCACCCCTTCACTCTCACGCTGTAAGGCGGCTGGGTTGCTCCATCGTGCGCGCACTTTCTCACCCCCCCACCCTGGGCGCGCCGAGACGCGCCCTTGTCCCACGCGAGCACAGTTTTATCGTGCGCGTTCTGCGAGCAAGGGAGCGCCCATCTTTCCTACTGCATCCCCGCCGCTCTCTTTGCAGACTCCACCGTGTTGTCCAGCAACATCGCAATCGTCATAGGCCCGACGCCGCCCGGCACAGGACTGATCCAGCTTGCTTTCTGGCTGACTGGTTCAAAATCGACATCGCCGCACAATTTACCCTCAGGAGTTTTGTTTGTGCCCACATCGATGACGATGGCCCCCTCGCGTACCATGTCGGCTGTGACAAACTTGGCCTTTCCAATTGCGACCAGCAACAGCTCCGCATCGCGGCAGACCGCCGGCAGATCCTTCGTCTTGGAGTGACAAATCGTCACAGTGGCGTGGCGCTGAAGCAGCATAAGCGCCAACGGCTTGCCGACGATGTTGCTCCGCCCCAGAACGACAGCGCGCTTTCCTTCTATACTCACGCCGGTGGATTCGATCATCTTAATGACGCCCTTCGGCGTGCAGGCTTCAAACACCGGATGCCCCTCGACAAGCCGGCCGAAATTGTATGGATGAAATCCGTCTGCATCCTTATCGGGCGAGACCGCTTCCAGCACCACTTTGCTGTCGATATGCTTCGGAAGCGGCAATTGAACCAATATGCCATGGATTCTGGGGTCAACATTTTCCTTTTCGATCAAGGCCAACAACTCTGTCTGCGTGGTGCTCGCCGGCAATTTGTGGTCATCGATATAGATACCCGCCGCATCACACGCTTTCTGCTTGCTCTTCACATACAGATGCGAGGCAGGATCGTCGCCCACCAGAATTGTGGCGAGGCCCGGTTTCATACCGGTCTTCGCCAGCACGGCTGCAGATTCAGCTGCCAATCGTTCGCGCACTTGTAATGCCAAGGCTTTGCCGTCGATCAATCGTGCTGCCACGGATTCCTCCTCCTTTGAGAGACTGCTCAAAATTATGGCACCATAGCAGGGCATTTTTGAGCAAGTCAACGACTTCCCCGGCGTGAAACGAGAGATGGGAAAATCGTACGATCGATCGCTGGTATGCTTACGCCTTCCCCCTCACGTTTCACGTCTTCCGCCCTTTTCTTGACAGGCTGTTCGCCTGGCAGCTACGATGTTTTGATCACCCTGAATCAACAGCCATCTACCTTGGGAGCAGAACCTCCTCCGTGATATCCCTTCTGACACGCGCCATCACACATCCAGCGGCGTGGCTTATCTGGATGATCCCTCTTGTCATCGCTGGCCCTCTCAATGCTCAGATCACCGTGACGGAACTGCAATCCCCCTATAGCTTCGTCAACGATCCCGTCGAGAAGAACTATTTCATTTCGAGCGTGAACGGCGAGGCGGAGACTGCCGACAACAACGGATTCATCACCAAGCTCGATCACAACGGCAAACTCCTGAATCTGAAATTCATTCAAGGGGGAAAGGACGACGTCACGCTCCATGCCCCCAAAGGCATGACCTTGGTCGATCACGTGCTCTATGTCGCCGATCTCGATACCCTGCGGGGCTTTGACACGACGACCGGTAAGCCGGTCATGGCGCTCACCGTCCGACCGCCTGCGGCCTCACGATCTGAGTCGCTACAGCCCTCGTTGATCGACGTGACCTTCGACGGCAAGGAATACCTCTATTGCTCCGACCAGAAAGCGAATACCATCTATCGCGTCAATCTCGCCACCCAGACGGTGTCCGTGCTCATCACCGACCGCTCCCTTGCGGGCCCTTCCGGCCTCGCCGTCCACCCTAAATCGGGTCAGATCATCGCGGTCAGTTGGGAAAAAGGTAAGATTTCAGAAGTGTCTCCTGACGGCGTGGTGACGGAGCTCTTCTCCAACGGATTCTTTTCCAACCGTTTCCAGAATCTTCGTGGAGTAGACTTTGACCGCTGGGGCAACATGTACGTGTCCGATTTCACAACGGGGAAAGTCTGGCGCATGAGCTGGGACAAGCGATTTCAAGTCATCGCCGAGTTCTTGCCCTCGCCGGGAGACCTCGGCATCGATCGTGCCAACAACCTCATCCTTGTACCCTATGAACAGGCACATGCGGCAGAGATGAATGGCCTCGAAACACCCACCATTGGAAAGACGAAACAAGAAAAACGGACGCTGGCCGACTACGGCTTTATCCCGCCTCCACCGAAACCGGCAGTAGAAGGGCCCGTGAACAAATGAGCCAGTGCGCCTATTGCACGCAACGAAAAGGCAAGCGGCCTTGCCCAGCCTTAGCAGGGCCGATCTGCAGCCAGTGTTGCGGCGAACATCGAATCGTGCGAGTCTCATGCCCGGCTGACTGCATCTATCTCGAATCTGGGAGCGACTATCAGCAAAAGCGGCTGGCCGTGCAGTTCATGCCGGTACGTCGGGATTTCTATCGTGAGCTGGAAGAGCTGGGCAGCAAGAAGGCTGTGGCCCTCTTCAATCTCGTTGAAGTGGTGATTTTCGGTTACTTCCACAGCCGTCGTGACGGGCAAGATGCGGAGATTGTGGCAGCGCTGCAAGCCTTGCGGCGAACGCTCAGTCCCCTCCACGTACCTGCCGGCCCAATGCCGGTCTTCGCGGAACACATGAAGAAGGAGTACGAATCGTTCAAGAAGCAGAACCCCCAGGAGATCGCCGATGCGTCTTCCGCACCGGAGATACTGGACCGCGCCATCGCCTTCGTCTCACGCTTCTCCGGCACAGACTTTCAGTCGCAACGGTTCCTCGGCGGGCTCATGGGCTATGTGCGAGCCTACCATCCTGAGATTGCAGAACACTTGGCCAAGCAACGTGAACCAGGCCATATCATCTTGCCCGGACAGCAATTCATGCCGCCCCCGGCTCCTGAACCCCATACCCATGGACCGGGCTGTCACCATCACTGATAGCGGGCCACTTCCAATGGCGAGAGACCACACACTGTGAGTGCAGAGAGCGAACGCAAGATCAGAAAAGCACGCCGGGTAGAGTTACGCTGCACCGTAAGATTTTATTCCGGTGAGATCGAAGGCGATGGCACGATCACCAACATCTCGACATCCGGCTGTCGGGCCGAATCCGACATCAATATGGCAGAAGGACTCGACGTTCAGATTCTCATTCATCTTCCCGACCAGTCGCCACCGGTGAAAGTCGAACGAGCTTCAGTACGATGGGTCTCAGACAATGCCTTTGGCCTGAGTTTCATGCTGTTCTTTCCCTCCGAGCGAGCCCGCATCCACACCTTCATCGAACACATCAAATAGCACCCGCTCTTCTACTTTTTACACTCCACAAGCAGCGCGGTCTCATGGACTCCAACTGCGCACATCGAGCGAGCACATTCATATTACCTCACGGGAGTCCGAGAGACCGCGGTGCTATTCGACGATGGTCACCGTCATCTCGACCCGATCGTTCGGCAAATCGCGATCGTTTCTTGGCAACATCACGATCTTATCGGCCACGCCGAGGCCTTTGATCACCTCACCAAACGCCGTATACTTTCCATCGAGGAAATGGGACGGTTCGACGACAATGAAAAACTGCGACCCCGCGGTGTCGGGTTCGTTCGCTCGCGCCATCGACACAATGCCGCGCTTGTGAGGAGTGTCGCTGAACTCCGCCTTGAGCAAAACGGGATTGCCCTTCTCGTCCTTAGGCCCTCCCTGTCCATAGGTGTCCTTGCGCAACGAGTTCCTCGTGTTAGGATCGCCTCCCTGGATCATAAATCCAGGAATTACACGGTGGAAAATCGTTCCGTTGTAAAAACCGGATTTGGCCAACTTGATAAAGTTTTCAACATGCTTCGGAGCCATATCCGGATAGAACTTGATATGGATGTCTCCGAACTTCGTCTTGATAATGGCTTTCGGGCCAGTGACTGGTTCCGGCGCAATCGGCTTGACATCAGCCTTCCCTCCACAACCAGTGAGGAGACCGATCCCCAACAGCACTCCACACAATATGAGGCTTCTCCCAAAGCCAGAGTCACGCGTCATATCCCACCAACCTTGCACTGGTTACTCAACCACCGCGATCGTCACCTCTGCCCGTTCATTCGGAAGATCACGACTATTTTTCGGCAAGCTGACAATTTTATCCGCAACCTCCATCCCCTTCACCACCTCGCCAAAGACCGTATATTGCCCGTCGAGAAAATTCGAATCTTTGACAACGATGAAGAACTGGGAGCCGGCACTATTCGGATCGTTTGTCCGTGCCATGGAAAGAATCCCTCGTCGATGGGGAATATCGTTGAACTCGGCCTTGAGCTTCTGACTTGGCCCCCCCTGACCGTACGTTTCCGGTTTATTCAGGTCTTTGGTGTTGGGGTCACCGCCCTGAATCATGAACCCGGGAATCACTCGATGAAAGATCGTGCCGTTATAGAAGCCCGATTTTGCCAATGCAAGAAAGTTCTGCACGTGCTTGGGAGCTTTCTCAGGGAAAAAGACGATGTCCATATCACCGAACTTCGTCTTGATCGTGGCTTTGGGGCCTTTCGCCCCTTCCTCTTTTCCCGTCGGGGCCTTGTCAGCCGCAGATAGGGCACCCATACCCAGCAATAGGCTTCCACCGAGCACGAACATGACGGCCGCCATTCTCACTATCATTCGTCTCTGCATCATCACCCTCCCTGAATTAATGACTGCACCCGTTGTAACGTCATTCTTTCCTGCCGCCTAGTAGGCTGCGGAAACAATTAGTTTGCACACAATATACGCTGGAATCTTACAGTATAGTCTCAACATCATATGCCCTCAGGATGCTCAAAAAGGCCAGACATCTCACCCGCCCAACCCAGGCGCGCCAAGACGCGCCTTTTCCCAAGCAAGGCCGCAGCGAACGATCAAAGATGACTCTTTCAAGCTTGCTCGTGTTCAGTGTCTCTAGGATGGCCCGGATGTGTCCCCCACTGCGCGCGTCCAACGAGGGTCTTCCGAGACCGCGCGTTGCGCGAGCACAGGGGACTCACCGGGCTATCCCCCCCTGCTGGCGGTCTTTTTCAGCATCCTGCGAGATCAGGTCCCTCGCTGTCGGAGCGCCTGCTTCGCGGCCTGCTGTTCTGCTTCCTTTTTGCTTCTCCCTGACCCTATGCCCACAACTGTTCCCTGAATGGACAGTTCCACGTCAAATATTTTCTGATGGTCGGGCCCTGTTTCTCGAATAGTTTCATAGCGAGGCAACATCTCATGTCGCTTTTGACACCACTCCTGAAACTGGGTCTTGTAGTCGCCTGCTCCAGGCAGTTCCTGCTGGGTGGCAATATTCGCAAGTTCCTCTGAGAAAATACGGCGCGTCACCGCACGACTCGCGTCGAAGCCTCCATCAAGATGAACGGCCGCCAGCACAGCCTCCAAAGCATCGGCCAGTAGGGAATCTTTCTCACGCCCCTTCGAACGTTCCTCTCCACGTCCGAGCTTGAGATGCTCTCCTAGTCCGAGCCGACGAGCAACCTGCGCTAACGATGCCTCACTCACCAATTGTGCTTTCAGCTTCGAGAGGGTCCCCTCTGAAGACTGCGGTAACGCGGAGGCCAGGTACTCACTCATCACAAGCGACAACACGGCATCGCCAAGAAATTCGAGCCGCTCGTTATGTTGAGGCGAAGCCGCTTTCTGCTCGTTGACGAGAGAGGAGTGAGTCAAGGCTTCATCGAGCAGGGCCAGCGTATGAAACCGATAGCCCAACGAGGATTGGAGCAAGTCGACGGAGGAAGCCGAAGTCATAGTGGCGAGCCCGAACGCGCGTTCCTCGTGAAGCGTATCTCGTATCTCGCAAGCGATGGTATAGACACACTCTTTCCGTCCTGCGCTTCACGTTTCACGAACGACGCTTCACGCGCAAGAGCAGTGGATCGGCGTTAACAGCAGAAACGTTCATGAAAATGCGGGTTACGCCTCGGGTTTTCTAAAGAGCAAGCAGGCATTGACTCCACCAAACCCAAATGAATTTGACAGTGCGACTGTCACTGCGGCAGGCCTCGCCCTGTGCGGAATATAGTCCAGATCGCAGGCAGGATCGGGATGATCCAAGTTGATCGTCGGGGGAAGTATCCCGTGGTGAAGCGCCAGTACGCTGAACACCGCTTCAATCCCACCAGCTGCCCCGAGTAAGTGACCGGTCATCGACTTGGTCGAACTCACCGGAATACGGGAGGCGTGGTCCCCGAACACCTGCTTGATAGCCTTGGTCTCAATCGCGTCCGCCATCGTCGACGTGCCATGCGCGTTGATGTAGCCGACCTGGCCCTTGCCGATGCCGGCGTCCTTGAGCGCCAGCTCCATGCACCGGACTGCGCCCTCCCCTTCTTCTGACGGGGCCGTGATATGGTACGCATCGCTGTTCATCCCATAGCCGATGAGTTCGGCATAGATCCGAGCCCCGCGCCGGCGTGCATGGTCCAGTTCTTCCAAGACGACAACTCCGGCGCCTTCGCCGAGCACGAACCCGTCGCGGTCTTTATCGAACGGCCGACTCGCTTTCGTCGGCTCGTCGTTACGAAACGACAAGGCTTTCGACGCGGCAAATCCTGCAACCCCCAACGGGGTAATGGCGGCTTCCGCCCCGCCCGCAATCATGACATCAGCATCGCCTGCCTGAATCAATCGATAGGCGTCACCGATGCAGTGATTGCCCGTCGCACAAGCCGTTACCGCGCAGGAGTTCGGCCCTTTGGCGCCCAGTCTGATCGCCACCTGTCCCGAAGCCAGGTTGATGATGGTCATCGGAATGAAAAATGGCGAGACGCGCCCGGGGCCTTTTTCCTGCAGAATCTTATGGTAGTGCTCGATCGACCCAAGCCCCCCGATACCCGATCCGATGTACACACCGACTCGCATGGCCTCTTCCGGCGCCACGGTGAACCCCGCATCATCCACTGCCAGCTGGGCAGCGCCCACCGCGTAATGGATGAACGTGTCCATTTTTTTGATTTCTTTTTTCTCGATGAATTGAGCCGGGTCGAAATCTTTCACTTCTCCGGCGATTTGGGCATCGTAGGCTGCGGGTCGAATTTCGTGATTCGACCGATCCCGGATTCACCGGCGCAGATGGCCTTCCACGTTTTTTCGACACCCGTCCCCAGAGGTGTGATCACCCCCAGACCGGTCACCACTATCCGTCTGGTCGAACGAGTACTCATCGCGTTCTACAACCGCTAGGCTTTTTCCTTAATGTAGTCCAACGCTTTCCCGACCGTCAGAATTTTTTCTGCGTCTTCGTCGGGAATCTCGATACCAAACTCTTCTTCGAGGGCCATCACCAGCTCAACAGTATCGAGCGAGTCGGCGCCAAGGTCTTCCACGAAACTGGCTTCGGGCGTGACCTCATCCTCTTCGACTCCGAGCTGCTCTCCGATAATTTTTTTCACCCGTTCATCTACAGTACCCATTGATTTCCCTGCCTCCTTCCCCATCTTAGATCCTCCTTCTTGCTGCAAATCTGTCGTCGCAGCATCTTACAATACTCTCTCCACAGAGTCGTCAAGGCATCAACATCCCGCCGTTCACATGCAACACGTGCCCGGTGATATAGGCTGCCTCGTCCGACACGAGAAAACGCACCGCCGCGGCAATATCGGCTGGCGTACCCAATCGTCCCAACGGGATTTGCTTTTGGAGTGTGTCTTTCACCTCCGTCGATAATCCCTGCGTCATGGCGGTGTCGATGAATCCTGGGGCCACCGCGTTCACGGTCACGGCTCGGCTCGCATATTCCCGCGCCACCGTCTTGGTGAGTCCAATTACCGCCGCCTTCGATGCCGCATAATTGGCCTGGCCCACATTACCCATCACGCCGACGATCGACGCAATGTTGACAATACGACCATACCGCTGCTTGGTCATCGGGAGCAAGACCGCCTTGATACAATTGAACGTCCCGGTCAAATTGACTTGCAGCACCAGGTTCCAGTCTTCTTCCTTCATCCGCAACAGCAACCCATCGCGCGTAATCCCGGCATTGTTCACCAGAATGTCGACCTTCCCCCATTCCTTGACCACCTGATCGACCATGGCTTTAGTCTCGGTGCCGTCCGCCACATTGACTTTGATGTTCAGCGCCTTGCGCCCCAACTGTTCCACCCCTGCAACCGTGTCTTTCGACCGGCTCGGATCCAGATCGGCGACCACAATATCAGCCCCGGCTTGCGCCAACGCTTCTGCGATCGCCCGGCCGATTCCTTGCGCCGCCCCTGTCACAATCGCGACCTTACCTTGAAGTGACATCCGCTTGCTCCCCATACCCCTTCACGCGCTGAACGCAGCGCGGGTCGCCTCGAGCGACTTAGGATCATTGACATTCATGGTCACTGCGTCCGGAAGAATCCGTTTGATTAAGCCGCTCAACACTGCCCCAGGCCCAACTTCGACAAAGGTCGTCACACCCATCGCGGCCATGGCCTTCACCGAATCTTCCCAGAGCACCGATGAGGGTAGTTGTCGTACCAGCGAAGCTTGGATGTCACCCGCCTTCGTAAGGGCTCTGGCTTCGGCATTGGTAATCAACGGTACCTTGAGATCAGACCAGGTGATCGCCGCCAAATCTCCAGCAAGCCGATCGGCCGCTTTCTGCATCAGCGGCGTATGCACCGGCACACTTACTGGCAGAATGATCGCCTTCTTGCAGCCCTTGGCCTTTGCCAGTTCAATCGCCCGCTCCACGGCAGCCTTTTCCCCGGCAATGACGATCTGGCCGGGCGAATTGAAATTAGCCGCAGCCACAACCCCCACAGATGACGCGTCACGACACACCTCTTTCACCACGTCTGCCGTGAGGCCAAGCAGCGCGGCGACAAGCCCGGTTCCTGGTAATACCGCTTCGGCCATATAACGACCCCGCTTCTGTACGATCGCCACCGCTTCAGGATAAGTCATTCCCCCAGCAGCAACAAGAGCCGAGTATTCACCCAAGCTATGACCGGCCACTGCGATCGGCGCAACCTTCAACGGTTGAAGTGCATGGAGCGCGGCCAGACTGCTCACCAATAACGCCGGCTGAGTATACTCCGTGAGGTTCAATTGCTCCGCCGGCCCGTCAAAACAGAGCGCGGCAATGTCATATCCCAATACCAACGAGGCCTCATCGTACACACTCCTAATACCCGGGTAAGCCTCAGCCAGCGCTTTCCCCATCCCAACTGACTGAGATCCCTGACCTGGGAAGATCAATCCAATTCCACGTGACTGTGTCGGCTGGAGAGTTGTCATGCTACTGAGGTGGTTATACGAGGCTGCCAGTTACGCTCATGAGTCGTGGTGCTTCAAGCCGGAATAGACCCACCCGGCTGTCCCAGGGGGTTAGATATCGTCGAATTTCCCTTGAATGTCAACGGGAAAAAGTTCTGGAAAGCCGTCAGCGGTCAGCCCTCAGCCATCAGCAAGAATTTCCGATTCTGGAGCTGACAGCTGATCGCTGAAAGCTTCGTCCGCTACCACCTGATAAGCGCGGATGCCCACGTAAGCCCCGCACCAAACGCACCTAGCATGACAAGACTTCCTTCTTTGATCCGCCCCTGCTGCACCGCCTCATCCAAGGCAATGGGAATCGAGGCCGCTGACGTATTTCCATATCGATCGAGATTGAGCATCACTTTCTCTGACGGGAGCCCAAGACGTTCAGCCACCGCCCTGAGAATGCGCACATTCGCTTGATGTGGCACATACAGGTCGAGATCCTCAACGCGAAAATGATTGGCCGCCAACGTTTCCCGCGCGACTTCTTCCAAAGTCCGAACCGCTACCTTGAACGTCTCGTTCCCCTTCATCTTGATATACTGCATCCGTTCCGCCACAACCTTTTCGGAAGGTGGTAGACGTGATCCCCCTCCTGGCACCGCAATCAAGTCGCAGAGCGCGCCGTCGGAACGAAGATGCGTAGACAGGATGCCACGGTCGTTCTCACTGGCGCTGATGACTGCTGCTCCGGCCCCATCACCAAATAGAATACAGGTATTGCGATCGGTCCAGTCGAGAATGGCCGACATGACTTCCGACCCGACGATCAACACATGGCGCATGCCGGTTTTCACATACGCATCCGCCACCGATAACGCATAGACGAACCCGCAACAGGCGGCTGACAAGTCACAGGCCGCTGCGCGCGTCGCCCCCAATCGATGCTGAATCAAACAAGCGGTGGCAGGAATCGGATAGTCACCGGTGCAGGTGGCCAACAGAATAAGGTCGAGATCGACCGCACTCACCCCCGCAGCCTTCAACGCTTGCTCTGCTGCCTTGATCGCCAGATCGGAACAGGCTTCCCCGGGGCCGGCAACATGCCGTTCGCGAATTCCGGTCCGTTCGACAATCCACTCGTCCGAGGTCGAGACCATCTGTTCGAGATCGGCATTGGTCAGCACCTTGGTCGGCACATACGATCCAGTCCCTGAGATGCGGGCTCTCATGACGGCATATCCTCAGCCGGTTTGGCTTGTAAAGCACTCTCTTCAATATCGCGTTGGATCAACTCATCGACACGACTTTCTGCCAATCCCTTTGCCCGTCGGATCGCATTCTTGATCGCCTTGGCGGATGAACGGCCATGGCAGATCATGGTAATCCCATTGACGCCCAGGAGCGGCGCGCCGCCGAATTCCGCGTAATCAATTTTCTTCTTGAGGTTCAGCAGCGGCTTGGCAATGAGCGGGTAGGCCAAGCGGCCCAAGAAGGACCCCGAGATCTCCTTGATCAACAACTTCTTGATCGTATCCGCCACTCCCTCGGAAATTTTCAGCGCGACGTTTCCAATGAAGCCATCACACACCACCACATCCGCGCTCCCGCTGTACACATCGCGGCCCTCGATATTCCCGATGAAGTTGAGCGAACTGGCTTTGAGGAGCTTGAACGCTTCCTTCGTCACTTCATTTCCTTTGCTGTCTTCTTCCCCGATACTCAACAGTCCAATGCGTGGGTTAGGCTTCCCAAAAAGATGCTTACCGTACTCGTTCCCCATGATGGCGAATTGGGCCAGATGCTGGGCCGAACAGTCCACATTGGCCCCCACATCCAACATGATCGCCGTACCGGTCAACGTAGGCAGGCTTGTCGCAATCGCCGGACGCTCGACACCCTTCGTCAGCCCGAGAACAAAGAACGACGCGACCATACTGGCGCCGGTGTTTCCAGGACTGACCACGGCGCTCGCCTCGCCCCTCTTGACCAGCTCAGTGGCAATCCAGATGGAGGAATTCCGCTTCTTGCGGGCAACGGTCGCCGGCGACTCGTGCATTTCGACGACTTGCGAAGCATGTCGAATAGAGAGGCGGGAATCCGTGTAACCGAGACGGCGACACTCAGCAGTGATAATAGCTTCGTCACCGACCAACAGTACTTCGACATCACATTCCTGGGCAGCCTGGAGCGCTCCCTCAATAGCCGGGGCTGGTCCATGGTCACCGCCCATGACATCAAGCGCAATCTTCATAGGGCTGCTGAGTGCTTATCGAACGATGACGTATCACGTGGCCGGAAAAGAAGAGCGACCGTTGCCACGCTATATGCGGCAGGAGTGTAGAGCAGTGGATTGATCGACGCAACAGGTACACGGACATCATCCCGTCATGAGCCAGCCGAGCAGGCTGTTCAAAAAGGCCGTCCAGCAAGGCCGCAACGAGCGACTACATATGTTGTTCCAAGCTTGCTCGCGTAGGTTGCACTTAGGATGGCTTGGATGAGCCCCCATTGCGCGCGTCCAACGAGGGTCTTCTGAGACCGCGCGTTGCGCGAGCACAGGGGACTCATCCAAGCCATCCCTCCCCTGCTGGCGGACTTTTTCGACAGCCTGCTAGGATTCTTCGACCTGGATGACCGCCTTACCCTTATAGGTTCCGCAATGCAAGCAGGTGTAATGCGGCAGCTTGATCTCATGGCACTGCGGACAGACGGACATGCCCGGCGGTGTAATGCGCAACTTTTGTGTCCGCCGCTTGTCGCGTCGTTCCCGTGAATGTTTATGCTTTGGATTCGGCATGGTAACTCCTTCTCACTCTCGATAGCAGACGGTCACGCTATGATGCTGACGATCCGCCAGTCTTGTGTTTCATGCTCTGGACCACCCGAAATGTCGGGATCGGTGGTTCCTTGGCACACTGACAAGGTCCCTCATTCAAATTTTTTCCACATTGCGCGCAGAGCCCCGCGCAGTCGTCGCTGCAGAGCGGCTGCATCGGCGCGGACAGGATCACGTGTTCACGTAACATGGGAGCCAGTTCCAACTGATTGCCCTGATAGTGATATTGATCGTCTAACTCCTCTTCTGATTCAGCCTCTACGACTTCCGCACGCCCTTTTCGGGGATCGATCCGCTTCGGATGACGAGACGCCGACTTGGGCTCCTGGATAAAGGCCGCCCGAACAGAAAAAGCCAGCGGATCCTCGTATTCTTTTAAGCACCGCACACATTCGCGGACGATCGTGCCCTCCAGAACCCCCGTCACGGCGACCAGCCCTTCGATATTGGTCAGGTCCAAACTCACAGCCAAGGGACCTGAGAGCAGCGCGTCCTCCCCGGTGAGATCCAATTCTTCAGCCGTCACCTCACCGATCAGCGAGAGGCCATCGGCAGTGATGTCAGCCAGCAGCGGCCTGAGCAGTTCCATCGTGGCACCTACCTGCATTCCTATCCCCAAATGTGACCGGGTTATCGTTCTTCTGCGAAGCTGATAAGCGCGATGTGTCGAGCCCGCTTGACGGCAGCCGTCAATTCACGCTGGTGCCTCATGCAATTGCCGGAGATACGCCGCGGAACAATCCGACCCCGCTCAGTGAGAAAGTTTCTCAGCAGCCCGACATCCTTAAAATCAATTGACCCTTTGTCGATACAAAATCGACAAGGCCGACGGCGTTGGAAAAACCGTCCACCACCGCCGCCGTCTCGGTCTCCGCCTTGTTGTTCACGTTCCATAAACCGTCTCCCTATTTGTTAGCAGGCGGTGGAAAAACTCAGTTTATCCACAAAACGCCAATGAAATCTTCCATATGGTGCCGATGTCAAAATAGTCTCAGGACGCTCAAAAAGGCCGTCCAGCAAGGCCGCAGCGAGCGAAAAGGCGAGGAGGTACCACCCGCACTTTGTGTGGCCGTTCGCCCGTAGAATGGATCTCGGCGAACGGAAAATACCCTCCAGTGCTTCCGAGCTTCTTCGCGATGCGAGAACGTCGCTGGAGGACTTTTTCAGCATCCTGATTAGACATGCTCGTCGGGTTCATACCCGCCATCATCGTGCGCCGGAGCCTCAGCTCCACCGCCACCACCATCCTGACGTTTCGGCATGAACGTGACCGTTTGGGCCACCACCTCATGCTTACTGCGTTTCTGGCCGTCTTCCGTTTCCCACCGGCGCTGTTGGAGCCGCCCATCGACGATGATTCCGTTCCCCTTGCTAAGATACTGCCCGCAATGTTCCGCCTGCTTGCCGAACACGACAATGTCGACAAAGCAGACTTCTTCTTTCAACTCATCGCCCTGCTTGTACCGCCGACTGACCGCCAGGCCTAAGCTGGCCACCGGCGTCCCGTTCGGCGTATACCGCAGTTCAGGGTTCCGCGTGAGGTTCCCAAGGAGAATGACTTTGTTAAACCCGGCCACCGGCAAACTCCTCCGATGATGTTTCGATCGGCCGTGGTGGCACCAGTTCTTTTTTAAGGTGGACGGTCAAAAATTTGATAATGGTGTCTTCAAGTCGATAGGATCGCTCTAATTCACCAACAGTGATGTTGGGTGCCCTGAAGTAAAAGTATACGTACGTGCCCTTGCGTTCCCGCTTGACCTCGTACGCAAGCTTCTTCTTGCCCCAGTTTTCTGATTTGATGAACTGCGCGCCGGTCTTCTCTGCCACCGCCTTCATCTTTTCGATCAAAGCAGTGGTCTCCTGGTCGGAGACAGACGCACGAATAATAAACAGAGACTCGTAGAGCTCCATGCAGCAATCCTCCTGGACAAAGGCCCCCAATTCAAAATTGGGAGCGAGGTGTAGGCGCCTCTATATGAGGCTCAAAGAACGGTGGACGGTATCATAGCGAAACTCTAGCTGTCAACGAATCGACGTGCACATCGCGGCGAGGGCCTGCCTGGGCTCAACCGCTCCCTTGCCTTCGGAGCGACCCTTCCGGGCTTAGTCGAGTAGAAGGCTTCTGGAATTCCTTCAGCCGCGGTCTCACGACCGCGGAGCTTCAGTCAGTTCCAGCTTTCCCTCTCACCGAAGCCTCGGTGGGTCCCCGCTCCTCCGGCAAAGTCCGCTCTGAGCCCAAGCGGGCCGCTGGAAAACTAGAATGTCCCTCTTTCCCCCGCCTCTCCTCAGGCGTATATTCATGTTCAGACTCTCGATATTTCTCCTCCTCACTTGATGGTTCTTCCATGGAACCGTTACAGTTATGCCCACCTAGGATAGGCCTTCATGCAATATCGATTGGAACAACGCATCCACACGCTTGCGCAGAATCTCGTCGGCAGAGATATTTACTACAAAACGGGATTTACTTCTGAGCAGGTGAGTTTTTCGCCGTGGCTCCAGGAGCCTAGCGATTACTGGGGAACACATCCATATTGGCTTGCTACTTTTGAAGTGGACGCTACTGACTATGTATCAGCCTGGCGATTTTTCTTGAAAAGTCTCGTGCCGTTGGTATCCCGAATAGCACTCGTCAGTCAGTGTTATACACAGCAGTTCGGCCAGCCAATTCTGATTGAGCGCCTTGATTTGAAGGTGGCTTTTGTTTCGTGGATTCTAGATCGAACAGAACCGGCAGGTCTCGTGTTTATGGAGGATGAGAAAAAAATTTTGGACCTACTCCTCAACCGTCCTGACATCCCCAATGAATTCTTCTATTACTGGCGGGACGCGGTCAATACACATGGCTATTCATCGAGACTCTTGCTCATGCTGTCCGCCGTGGAAGCCCTGACCGGTATCCCCTATGCTGAACGAAAAGGGGCTAACAAAGAAGTCTATTACCAACGACTGGAACAAATTCTCGGCAAGGAACTAAAAGAGCTATTTTGGGGAACAAAGGATAACCATGGCGATGCCCTACGCCATCGACTGACGCACGGGGAATATTTTGACCCACAAGATTACAGGAGAAACAGACTATAGGGGCCGTCTTCACTCCCGAATCATGGAATACTTCAATGAAGCCATCATAAAAGAATCCTTGCTCGATCCAGCAGTTGTTAATGCGCCGAGACATCCCTTTGGGAACGCAGAACAAGCCCGCAGCTTTCTTCGGGCACGTGGAAATGCAAAATTGTGTCTCATCGATGTATTGAGGGACGCGGAGAGCAATGATATCGAACACCTTGCGAACTATGAAACCCTTCGTTGGGACGAATTTCCGGAAAACTTTTAATGGCCCGGGCGGTTTGCAACTTTAACGACAGAATTCTTGATGAATTCAATCCCAAGGGTTACATAATAATAGTCATTGGCCGTGATGAATGCGACGTGCAGGAGAAAACGGGCAGACCTCCCATCAACCAGAACCCCACGAGAGTGTTACTTAAAAGGCGGGAGTGACTGATCCTGATTCCATTGCAGGTGGCGCCGAGCTGGGTGCACCGTCCGCCTTTAGCTTTCATCTTCTGTTAAAAGGTGGTCCGATTGGACTTCAACTGCACGCAGTCTTTCAATTTCTTATTTCATTTTCAAGGGCAGCCTGGTCGATCCTCGATTGCGCGCGTCGAACGAGCACATTCTTATCGTGCGCGTTCCGCGAGCAGGAGGACGGCCAGGCTACCCTTCCTCCTACACCGGGCGGGGTGAGCGCGCGCTTGGGCTGCTTGGCGACAGGACCCGCAATCTCACACTACACATTGAATCTAAAATACACGATGTCGGCTTCTTTAATGACGTAGTCTTTGCCTTCGAGGCGAAATAATCCCTTCTCCTTCACCTTCGCCTCTGACCCGCAGGCCATGAGATCGTCATAATGATAGACCTCGGCGCGGATAAAGCCTCGCTCCATGTCGGAGTGAATCTTGCCGGCAGCTTGCGGCGCCTTCATGTTTTTCGGAATCGGCCAGGCGCGCGACTCGATTTCTCCGGCAGTAAAGAAGGTCACGATGTTCAGCAATGTGTAGGCTTCACGGGTCAGCCGTACAAGGCCCGATTCCGTAAGTCCCATCTCTCTCAAGAAGTCGGTTCGTTCGGATTCGGGCAACGCAGAGAGTTCGGCTTCGAGTTGGCCACAGATCGTGACCACACGCGCGCCGCGTTTGTCGGCGAACTCATGAACCGCTTTCACCATCGCTTCGTCAGCGCCGGCCTGTTCCGACACATTGGCCACGAAGAGTACCGGCTTCGCTGCTAACAATTGACATTCATCGAGCACCGCACGCTCTTCAGGACTGTAGGCCAGATTGCCCAGCCATTCACCCTTGTCGAGCAGTCCGATCAGTTTGTCAATAAAGGCCACCTCGAATGCAGCCTTCTTATCGCCGGCTCGAACTTTCTTTTCCGTCTTTTGCTTCCGCCGATCGAGCGTGTCGAGATCGGCCAACAGCAACTCGGTTTCAATGATGCCGATATCACGAAGAGGGTTCACCCCTCCGCTGACGTGCACAACATCCGTTCCTTGGAAACAGCGAACGACGTGGAGGAGGGCATCGACTTCTCTGATGTGTCCAAGAAATTGATTGCCGAGACCTTCGCCTTTGCTCGCCCCTTCGACCAATCCGGCGATGTCGCGGACTTCCAGCGTGCTAAAGGTCGTTTTCTTCGACTTAAAGAGATCTGTGAGGACTCCGAGTCGCGGATCCGGCACCAGTGCAATGCCGGTATTGGGATCGACAGTCGCGAAGGGATAGTTGGCTGCCAAGGCGCCACTCCCCGTGAGCGCGTTGAAGACGGTGGTCTTCCCCACGTTCGGCAATCCGATCATGCCACAACAGAGACCCATTGATTCCTCCGTGATAGGTGATGTGTGATCAGTGACGAGTCAGAACATTCTCGGATGCCAGACTCATCACTCTTCACCCATCACTCTTCACTTTCCTCTCGCTCGCGCACATTAAACTCGTTCATTGCCACCGCAACTCCCCGATGGATCACACATTCCAACGCATCGACCGCACGGTCAAGACAGGGGCTCAACACATCGATGTCTTCTCGAGTAAATGCTTGCAACACATAGTCCGCTGAGTCCTGACGCGGCGCAGGCCGACCGATTCCTATCTTGATCCGCACAAACTGAGGTGTCCCAACTGCATCGATGACGGACTTGATCCCATTATGTCCCCCATGTCCACCGGCTTGTTTGATCCGGAGACGCCCTAGGTCGAGGTCAAGATCGTCGTGAACGAGAATCAGATCGGCGGCCGTTAGCGAATACTCGCGCAGGAGGCCTTTGAGCGGAGGTCCCGTGATGTTCATCCAATCTAGAGTACCGGCGAGTTCGAGGAGTTCAGACCCAAGTCGTCCCGACCCACGATGAGCCGGGCCGCGCCGGGCGAGACGGATAGACCATCGAGCCGCGGCCCGCTCGATGACCCACATGCCGACGTTGTGGCGGGTTTGGGCATAGGCAGCGCCAGGATTGCCCAGCCCAACGATGAGACGCAACGTTATTTCTTCTTTTCAGCTTCCTTCTTCTCACCTTTGGGCGCGGGTGCGACCTTCTTGTCGCCGCCCTTCGCATCAGGAGCGGCAGCCGCCGCGCCGGCTTTCGCCGCATCACCACCCTCAGCGCCTTCACCCGCCACTTTACCTTTCGCGACCACTTCAGGCTCTTTCCCACCCTCCGGTGCAGCTGCACCGCTCGCAAGAAGCGATTCGAGCTTGGCTTCCGTCATCGGCGCGGCCACGCTCACAACCATTTGCTCAGGATCATCGAGATAACGGATCCCTTCACGGACTGTCAGGTCTTTCAGATGGAGACCTTGCGCAATGGCGAGCCCCGAGGCATCGACTTCGATAAAGTCCGGCAACACTCCCGGCAGACACTCAATATGTAACTCACGCATATTGTGATGGAGAATGCCGCCTTCTTTGACGCCGGCAGGCACTCCACCGGTCAAATGCAGGGGCACCTTCACGCGAATCGGCTTGTCCATCGAAATTTCGAATAGATCCGCATGCAGAACATGTCCTTCGACCGGATCGACCTGGAAATCGCGTAACAAGGCGGTCCGGTTCGGTTTCGACTTCGCACCGGTGAGGGTGAGCGACACGAGCGCAGCGCCACCAGCCTGTGCTTTTAAAATCTTGACGAGGCGATCTGGTTCTATTGTTAGCAGCAGGCATTCGCCTTGCCCATACAACACGCCTGGGACCTTACCCTCCCGCCGAAGTTGGCGCGCCGCACCCTTTCCCGTTTTCTCTCGAACTGTGACTGCTAGATCGAACTTCATGATAAGCCTCCGTCCCCTTCTCGCTGATCTCTAGCAGCATGCTGAAAAAGTCTGCTAGCTTCGTTCTCGCTTGGCTCAGAAGCTCAACGTACTGAAAGCATACGCCTCCGCTTCTTCACTCGCTGCGGCCTTGCTGGACAGCCTTTTTGAGCATCCTGCTGACTATTCAGGCATTAGTGCCCTACCAAATTATCACCGCGGTGTGTCGCACAAAAACCGAGTCTTTCCGCAAACTGCTAAGTGCCTCTGGCTCACATTAGGCAAACAATGAACTCACCGATTCATCTTCATGGATTCGCCTGATCGCCTCACCTAACAGTGGCGCGATCGATAATTGATGTAGTTTCGGGCAAATCAGATCTTTACCCCGTAACGGAATCGAATTGGTCACGATCACTTGCTTCAGACAGGATTGCTGAATCCGCTCCAATGCAGGCCCGGTGAGCACTGCATGGGTACAAGCCGTCCACACTTCCCGCGCCCCGCGATCCATGCAGGCCTGCGCCCCCTTCACGATCGTGCCGGCCGTGTCGATCATGTCGTCAAGCAGGAGCGCGCTCTTGCCCGCCACGTCGCCGATGATGTTCATAATTTGTGTTTGATTGGGCCCTTCACGTCGCTTGTCGATAATCGCCAAGCTCGCTTCCAGCCGTTTCGCAAAAGCGCGAGCCCGCTCGACTCCACCGGCATCCGGCGAGACAACGACCAGATCGTTCACCTTCTTTTTGGTAATGTAATCCAGCAAGACGGGGAGTGAATACAGATGGTCCACCGGCAGATTGAAAAATCCCTGAATCTGCCCCGCATGAAGGTCCATCGTCAGCACCCGATCAGTACCGGCTGTGCTGATGAGATCGGCCACGAGCTTTGCTGAAATCGGCACGCGTGGCTGATCCTTACGATCCTGGCGGGCATAGCCAAAATACGGGATGACTGCGGTGATGCGCTTGGCGGAAGATCGTTTCAGTGCATCAATAATAATCAACAACTCCATGAGAGAGTCATTGACCGGCTGGCAACTCGACTGCACCACGAATACGTCGCCGCCACGAACATTTTCCTCAATCTTGACACGGACCTCGCCGTCACTGAATGATCCGACCGTCGCCTCCCCGAGCTTGGTCCCAAGATAGGCGCAAATCTCATGGGCAAGTGCCGGATTCGCGTTGCCAGAGAATACCTGTAGCTCTCCGCTCATCGATTCCTCAGAGGGTCTCTTGATGCGAGTGCGTCACGTTCTGATTTCGTATCGGGTTCGTCTCGACGGCGGGCGTCGGTGGCGTGATGGTCACCCGCCTACCTCTATTCGCTACGCGCTGTTGAGGGAGCCAACTAAGGGGTGTGACTCTAGCGGAATGTGCGAGGAGTTGTCAACCGAACCACAGCTTAGTGTGATCGTTCATATCGCCAAACGAGCGGACCTGAACAGGTGGGAATAGTGAATACGTTCGTGAACTTTTCACTCACGAACTGGGCATGGGCGCGACGTGCGTGCGCTTCGTCCGCGAACACCCCGAACACCGTCGCTCCACTTCCAGACAGTAGCGCGATCTCGGCACCGTGGGCCTGCAAGCTCTGCTTAATCTCTCGCAGCGTGCCATGCGCAGCAAAAACCGGCGCTTCAAAATCATTCTCAGCCGCAGCCATCAATTGAGCCCAACCCATCCGTGATTGTCGGTCGAGCTCCTGCTGGGCGCGCGATAGCGGCCTGACAGAGGTCCTCGTCGCAGCTAATTCTTGATAGGCCCACTTGGTATTGACCCCAAACCCCGGGTTCACAAGCACGACCCATCGCGCCCCTTCAACGACGACCGGCCGAACGGTTTCTCCCCGGCCCGTGACACAGGCGGCGGGGGCAAAAAGAAAGAAGGGCACATCGCTCCCTAACGATTGTCCGACCTCTGCCATCTGCGCCGGAGACCATTTGAGCTGCAACAAACAGTTCAATCCTATGATAGTGGCTGCCGCATCACTGCTTCCGCCCCCGAGCCCTGCTCCCATCGGAATGCGCTTTCGCAACTCGATGTCTAGTCCAACCGATTGCTGGGCCCGCGCCAATACCGCGGCAGCAGCGCGATACACGAGATTGCTCTGGTCTGTAGCCAGACCCGTTGCATCACATCGCAGCTGAATATCTTGCCGGTCGGCTCGCAACCTGATCTGGACTTCGTCGTCGAGGGCGACCGTCTGCATGACCGACCAGAGATTGTGGAAGCCGTCGGAACGGCGGTCGAGGATGCGCAGGGTCACGTTGACTTTGGCAGGTGCACAAACAGTGATGCCGGAGGGGCTCTGCGGCAGATTAATCACGGCCTCCCTTGATCGCGTACTTCTCTAGTCGATAGCGAAAGGATCGCGTATTGAGCTTGAGAAGCCGTGCGGCCTTTTTCTTCACCCACATCGTCCGTTCGAGGGCCTTCAAAAGCAAATCCTTTTCAATCCCGTTAATAAGCCCCTCCAAATCCAACCCGTCTTCGGGCAAGTCGGTAGGGACACCCTGCTGCTGAGGAGACAGGACTCGATGAAGCCAACCGCGAATGTCGTCGTCCGAGACGGGGGTACCAGCGGAAAACGTGACGACACGTTCCATCAAGTTTTCAAGCTCGCGCACATTGCCTCGCCACTCATGTCCCAATAAGACATGCATCGCCTGCGATGTCAAGACAGGAACCGCCTTCCCGCCATCCTGGGAAAACTTCTCGAGGAAATGCTTCACGAGAAGCGGGATGTCTCCCGTCCGAAGCCGCAATGGTGGAAGCCGAATCGGAATGACATCCAAGCGGTAGTACAAATCTTCTCGGAATGAGCCGTCAGCCACGGACTTTTCAAGATCCTTATTGGTCGCGGCGACAATGCGCACATCGACCTTGACATCCTGATTGCCGCCCACACGGCGGAACTCACGTTCCTGAATCACGCGCAGCAGCTTGACCTGAATCGTTGGAGTGGTATCGCCGATTTCATCCAAAAAGATCGTGCCGCCATTGGCGACTTCAAATAACCCTGCTTTATTGGCCATCGCGCCGGTAAAGGACCCCTTCATGTGCCCAAAGAGTTCACTTTCAAGCAATGTCTCCGGGACGGCACTGCAATTCACCGCTACAAACGGCATGGCGCTCCTGGCACTATTATAGTGAATCGCCCGTGCCACCAACTCTTTCCCCGTTCCGCTCTCCCCACATATCAGCACATTGCTCTTGGCGTCCGCGACTTTGCGGACCACGTCGAACACCTTCTGCATGCCTTCACTCTGTCCGACGAGCTGCGCGAACGACGACTGGCTCGCCATTTCACGCTTTAAGAGAATATTCTCCGCCGAAAGACGCCGCTTTTCTAAGGCATTGCGGATGATCAACTGCACTTCATCGACCTGGAACGGCTTGGTCAGATAGTCGTACGCGCCCTGTTTCATGGCATCGACCGCCGAGTCCGCGGTCGCAAATGCCGTGACCACGAGAACCACGGTTTCAGGAGAAGAAGATTTCACCGCCTTCAAGACCGCCATGCCGTCGGCTTTGGGCATACGGAGGTCCGTGATGACGAGATCGAAGATTTCTTTACCGACATGACCGATGGCCTCTTGGCCATCTGATGCTTCG
This sequence comes from uncultured Nitrospiraceae bacterium, assembly GCA_963748375.1. Classification (GTDB taxonomy): domain Bacteria; phylum Nitrospirota; class Nitrospiria; order Nitrospirales; family Nitrospiraceae; genus Palsa-1315. The sequence goes on along the minus strand of CAVVIR010000006.1, from coordinate 293,452 downwards.
GTTACGGCATAGCCCGCGCGTTTGAGCATGATGCTCATCACTTCACGCAACCCCCGCTCGTCATCGACAACTAGGATCTTTTCCACGGTGTCCGCCCCTCATGCCACAACCGTACCCCGGCGCCCCCGGAACACGGCATACATACGACAAACCGTGAGCCTTGATGCTCCCGGCTTTCGACCTTGATCCACCCCCCGTGCAAGTCGACAATTCGATGCACGGCGGCGAGACCCAATCCTGACCCTTCTTTTTTCGTCGTGAAAAACGGAAGAAATATTTTATCTAAATTCTGCGTTGGGATACCTTCCCCTGTGTCTTGAAATGCCACTTCGATCACGTCGCCCTTGCGGCCGCCGGCATCGACATGGCGGCAATTCGTCGCGATCGTCAACTGTCCACCATCCGGCATCGCCTCAAACGCATTCGTCGCCATATTCCAGAAGACCTGCCGGAGCTGATCTTGATCGACCAAGGCCAGGAGCGCCCCGGACGCCAACGACGTGACAATCTTGATCTTGGAACGTGTTCGCGCTTCATGTTGAACGAGATCGAGCGTCTCGGCAAGTACTTTGTTAAGATCGTGCTCTGCAAGATTGAGCGCCGGAGGACGTGCATACTGAAGGAATTCAGTAATAATATTGTCGAGCCTGGTGGCCTCCCGAATCGCAATGTCCATCAACCGGCGATTGGTTTCGTCTTCCACGGCATCTTTTCGCAGCATTTGCATCGCGCCGGCCAACGCACCCAATGGATTCCGAATCTCATGGGCCATCCCGGCAGACATTTCCCCAAGACTCGCCAACCATTCCTTGCGCCGCATCTCCTCTTCAAGCTCCCGAATCTCCGTCAAGTCTTTGAACACACCAACCAACCCTGTCTGCTTCCCCTGCTCGTGTAATGGGGACAGGGTCATTCCGAGAATCAAACGGTTCCCGTCTGCCCGCTTGCATTCCACTTCAAATCGGGTTGTCGCCGACAGGGTGCTATTCAATTGCTCGTCTGATTGCCGGTGAGGGTGCCAGTTGAAGACCTCGCGCCACTGACGCCCGGACACGTGAGCGATCGTGTACCCGATTGCTTCCTGTGCCGCCGGATTGAAGGACGTAATGCACCCGGTGGCATCGGCCGTAAACACGCCGCTGCTGATGCTGTGAACAATATTCTCGTGGAAGGCTTGGAGACGGGTCAGTCCCTGCTCCTTTTCTCGCAGCGATTGATCCGCCTGCTGAAGCTGCTCAGCGAGGGCCCCACCCAGGATTCCCACGACAAGAATGGCCAGCGCATAGACGCCGAAGGTCTGGAACGTTTCAGGCACCGTCAGCCGACTCGGCGGCAGCCACCCCCACCCTCCAATGAGGCCATGCAACTGAATGTTCGTTAAAAGCCCGAACAGAATAATGCAGAAACAGGCGGTAAGGAGCCCCACTCGTCGGCGGGGAACAAGACTAGCCACTGCCACCGTCATGACATACAGGACCGCAAAGGGACTCTCGATCCCTCCTGTCCTGGCAACCAACATCGTCTCAAGGAGGAAATCGATACCTACTTGTATCCAGAAAAGTATTGTGAGAGCCGTTGAGGAAGTACACACTCGGAGTAAAACAGTGGAAGGAATCGTGAGAGCGTAGGTGGCAATAATCAAGACGTAGAATGTTTCGATCCACACGCCCTTCGCAACTTGAAAGGCGAGGGACAGACCGAGCATCAGGGTCACGAAGGCCATCCGGAGCCCCATGATCCAGTACAGTCTTGTTCGGAGATCATTCATGATTGGAAGACCACTGGGTGAGAAGGAAGTCGGCGGGGCATGAAGAGAGGGTATCTTGTTCATTCTCCTCGGATTTGGAGCCTAAGACCCTGTCATTGCCCATGCGACGGAATGCCGCATGGTGTGATCGGAAAGAAGGCACAGAGCCTCATGCTGGACACGAGGCCCCAACTCCGTGAGAGGAACAGACTGAATGTTGTCCTCTACCCGATGGCATCAGACATTTTGAAGATTGGGAGATACATTGCGATCACAATAAATCCGATCACAACTCCCAGGAACACCATCATGATGGGTTCCAGCAGCGACGTGAGCGAGGCAACCGCCTGATCAACTTCGTCCTCGTAAAAATCTGCAATTTTCCCCAACATCGCGTCCAGCGCGCCCGTTGACTCCCCGACGGCAATCATATGCGTGACCATTTTCGGGAAAACCCCGCTTGCAGCCAAGGGATCGGCGATGGTCTTTCCGCCACTGATACTGGTCCGCGCATTGATCAACGTCTCTTCAATCACCTTGTTGCCCGCCGTCTTTGCACAGATGGTCATCCCGTCAAGAAGAGGCACTCCACTCGCAAGCAGGGTTCCAAGAGTCCGTGTAAACTTAGCGACCGAGGCCTTCCTGATAAGGTCCCCAAACACCGGCGTTTTGAGAAGGAGCTTGTCGATAGCCTTTCGTCCTTGGACGGTCGCATAGTATTTCTTGATACCGAAGATGATTGCCACAAGGCTCCCGAATATCACGTACCAATAGGACGTAAACGCATTGCTGATATCAATAACCAACTGCGTAGGACCCGGCAACGCCACCTTCCCTCCTGATAATTCAATGAACATTTTTGCGAAGATCGGAATAACCCAAATCATTAAGACGCTGATCACCACCACCGCAACACCCATGATCGCAGCAGGATAGACCATGGCAGACTTGATCTGTCCTTTCAGCTTCATCGCTTTCTCGATGTATTTTGCGAGACGCGTCAAGATCGTATCGAGCAAGCCACCCACCTCACCCGCATGGACCAAGTTCACGTACAGATCGTCGAATACTTTAGGGTGGCGACGTAACGCATCCGAAAAAGTTGAACCGGCCTCTACCTGCGTCTTCACTTCCCCGATAGTCTCCCGCAACACCTTGTTTTCAGACTGGGTCGAGAGGATTTCGAGACACTGCACCAAGGGCAGACCCGCATTGATCATCGTGCCAAATTGCCGCGTAAATACAACCAGGTCCTTATCAGTAAGACCGGACCCAAGACTGATTTTACTGAGATTGAATCCGCCACCTTTTTTTTCTTCAAGGCTCGTGACGACGACACTTTGCTTACGCAGTTGATCCACCGCCTCATCTCGGGTTTTCGCACTCAGCTCGCCCTTCTTGACGGCACCCGATCTGGTTCGTCCGACATACGCAAAGGTAGCCATACGTAACACTCACCCTTCGATGTGGCCATGTACTTGGCCAGTTGTAGATTGACGGGAATATCTATCGGCGAGTCTACTGGCGACCTCAAAACCTGTCAAACAAATGCACAATCTCTGCGCGGTCGGCAGACATGCAGGTTGACGTCACAGAAAGCCCTAGCTTCTGATTGCACTTGTCTGCCGAATACCTCGATAGAGATAATGCAACCCGGACAATAACGTGAAGGAGACCATACCGAACAACAGCGGCAAGATATTGGCGAGATCGATGCGACGGGAGCTGAGAAAGATGACCATCACAACATAAGCTAGCTGAAGAAACGTCGTGCCTTTGCCCAAGAAGGTGGGAGTAAGATCCACGCGATAATCTGTGAAATGCGCCACCGCCGTCCCCATCAGCAATATGACGTCCCGGCTGGCCACAAGGATGGTGACCCACAACGGAATCAAATGAATCAGCGAAAGGGTGATGAACCCGGAGGTGAGCAGCAGCTTATCGGCTAAAGGGTCTAACACAGCGCCCAGCCGAGTATGCTGATTTTTCATACGGGCGATCAGCCCATCAAGCGCATCTGTAAGCCCAGCCGCAAGAAGCACAATGAGTGCTTGATCGAATCTGCCGTAGATCAGCAACCCAATGTAGCAGGGGATCAGGAGAATACGGAGGATGGTCAAGCTGTTGGGGATATTCATATCTTTAAGGACATCGCGGTGACGACAGCGGGGGGAGATGATAGGAGGGCGCTACACGGTTGTCAACGGCTTGCGGTCGGCGCGGCCCCACCCTATAATCAATCCCTGGGCTCTATTATTTTATTTCGTGTGAGTGCGATGGAGGGCATGATGAGTTCGTTGCCGCTGCTTTTCAAAAAAGAAGGATTGATTGAAAAGCACCAGATTGAAGGGGTTGACCCGAGCGATCGATATTTCAATCGCATGATTCTTGTCAATCGAACCGCCTCTGGCTACGCCGCGAAAGTCATGTATGAAGCCCTGAACGTCGAAGGCCACCCCCATCCCACCATTACGGCTGCGGTACAAGAGCTGATCGAAATGATGCAGCGATTCGGCTTCAGTAAAATGAGAACACGCGCCAATTTCAAAGGCGCGAAATATCTCGCCGAAAAAGAAACCTGGGTCGATTATCAGGACCTGGCATAGCTGTAACTCTTACGCAGAGACATACTCCCGATAGACCAGATCGTGAATCTGTGGGCGGAAGGCCTTAATCTTCTCGTTCCTTCGGTTCGGATGTACTCGATTGGATAACAGCACCACCTCCAATTCATGGAGTGGATCAATCCATAGCGACGTCCCCGTAAAGCCGAGATGACCGAACGACCGCTCAGAAAAACTAGACCCCGATGAAGACGGCGCAGACGGAGTATCCCATCCCAACGCCCAACTCGATCGAGCAACAGATTCCTGGCAGGTCGTAAACTGCCTGACAAGGTCTCCATCCAGAATCGACTCTCTTCCATGATATCCGCGGAGCCAGGCTCCAGAGACCGCCAGTACTGATTCAGCAGTCCCGAATAATCCTGCATGACCTGCAACACCACCCAGCGATGCAGCATTCTCGTCGTGCACCTCCCCCCATAGGAGTCGATTGCGCCACTCATCCCGTTCAGTCGGGGCGATGCATGACACATCGACAATTGGGCGAAGGCTACCGCGTTGCGCTCCCCCTGCCGTAGGGCGAAACATCATAGGGCCCGCCCGTAGCGGTAGGACGATGGCATCTTCGCACCAGCGGTCCAACGCCATTCCACTGAGACGCTCCACCAGAAACCCCAACAACATGAATCCAAGGTCACTATAGACGCAGCGCCCCCCCCGCGCATAGAGCAGCGGCTCATCTCGAATCATCTTCAGTACCAGTTGCGTGACAACATGATTTCCGCCGGAAGGTTCAAGGCCAATCCCTCCGGTCCCCAGCCGCTCGTAGAAGGGCCGCCATCCTGGCAGGCCCGAACGATGAGCCAAAAGGTCTTTCACCGTTGCCTGACCGATTGGCGTCCCGTCAAGTTCAGTCAAGACTTCCTTTACAGGATCTTCAAGCCTTACCTTGGCCTGTTGCGCCAGAAGCAAGAGAGATGTCCCCGTTACTAACGGCTTCGTGAGAGACGCGAGGTCATACAGGCTCGTGGGTTGAACCGGAAGGCCCGGAGGCTCTGACGACAATCGCCCAGCCACCATCACACATTGCAGCTCCCCACGAAGACGCACCGCCAGCTGAGCACCGGGGAAGACACCCTCGTCGACGGCCGATTGCAATGCCGCCTGAATGACATGATGAGTAGCCATGGGCGGAATACCCTACTGTGGGTGGGAAACAATGCAGTTGCTGGGAGCCGCACGAGCCAGCCTAGAGAACGCCTGAGCAAGCGAGAAGTAGTCGCTTCGGACGAGTTAGAGCCTCGGGCTCGATTCTCCTTCGAGCTTCTCTGCCGATGCGGTTGCGGCGTCTTGAAACGCCTCATGCTCTTCCACTTCCAGCATCCGTTCGAACATGCGCAACGACGCCCGCAAGCGTTCGACCATCAGCAAGCGTTGTTTTTGGAGCGACGTGAGGTCACGCTGTGTATCGGTCAGCTCGACCCTGGCCTGATGGATCAGTTCGCCCGCCTTCTGTTCAGCCTCCTTGATGACGAGATCCGCCTCCCGATGAGCATTCCGCTTTACATCTTCTGCCAGCGATTGAGCAGACAACAGCGTACTCGACAATGTGGCTTCCGTCCGTTTCAACTCGGCAAGTTGCTGTTCTAGAAATACGATCTTTTCTCGCTGAACCGCATCGTCTCGATTCAACAATTCGACCGTCTGCGCTATTTCTTCGAGGAAGCGATTCACCTCTTCCTTGTCATATCCGCGAAAAGCGACCGTGAACACCATTTGCTGGATATCAAGCGGCGTCATTCTCATGGCATCCCCCATGCGCATCTCAGTTCATCCTCATGGCTAATTCCTTGAGTGACTGCACAACCGCGATTTGCAGGAAATTGATAATCAGGATCACGACGATGGGCGATACATCCATGCCAATCCGCGTGCCAATCAGTCGTCGAATTGGAGCGAGGACCGGTTCGGTCGCACGATTGAGAAATTGAACGATCGGATTCCATGGATCCGGGTTGACCCACGAGATCAGGGCGCGAGCAATGATCACCCACATATAGAGCCATAATACATAGTCAAGAATCGAGGCCATTGCCGAAAGAACATTCCCCGCGACAAACATCAGCGCCCCAACTCTTTCGATCGCATGGTAGCCGCTTCAACTGCAGCCATTAATGTAGCACGAAACCCCCCCTGTTCAAGCCGATGAAGTCCAGCGATGGTGGTCCCTCCAGGAGACGCCACCCGATCTTTCAGCTGAGCAGGGTGTGCGCCCGTTTCAAGCACCAAGCGAGCCGCGCCAAGCACTGTCTGTGCAGCAAGGAGTTCGGCGGTCTGCCGCGGCAAGCCCATCATTACTCCCCCATCCGCCAACGCTTCAATGGCCTGAAACACATAAGCCGGGCCACTCCCACTCAGGCCAGTCACCGCATCCATCAATCGTTCCTCAACCAGGACCACACGACCGATCACTTCGAATACCATTCGAGCCACATAACTATCATCCTCAGTGACCGTGCTACCCAAAGTTAGAGCGGTCATACCCTCCCGGACCAATGCCGGAATGTTCGGCATCGCACGTACAACCCGCCCCCCCCCGGAAATCTGTTCAACGATCGTCGGAATTTTCACCCCTGCCACAATAGAAATCACAAGGGCATGGGCCAGGATTGAGCCTAGCTCCCTGAGCACAGCAGAGAGCGCCTGAGGCTTTACTGCCAAAATGACCACGTCGGCCCAGGCAACCGCGTCACGGTTGGCAGAACCAACCCGAATGCCAAACTGCCCTTGTAAGCGATCACGACGCTCAGGAACGGGATCCGTTGCCCAAATCACGTCAGCAGAACATACCTGCCCTGCAAGGAGACCACCGATCATGGCCTCGGCCATCTGGCCGCCTCCGATGAACGCAATCTTCTTTATGATCGTTGCACTAGACACACCTCGCTCCCCCAATACCTATGCCGAACCGCACTATCGTACCACCTTCCCCAACCGTACCACGACACTCATCCGACGTACCGACTGCACGGCCCCAACGAAATGCGACTGTGTCCTTAGCATGAGAGGTTTTGGGGCCAACTCTTACAGATATCGGAAGGAGGCCTACCAACGCCCGATGCACCTGAGCCGATTATTCCAACAGCCCCTCGGCTCCAGAGAATACCGACTTCGAAAGTTCTGAGGTATTGTACAGAACCCCCCAGATAAATGTCAGCGCGCACGCTCGGACTCACTTTGAGTTTAGAGGGAGTAGCGTAATCCCACTGACCATCGTCCCGTTCACCCGGCCTTCCCGTCGATAGGAATAAAACAGCTGACCGTGGCAGATCGTGCAGACATTCACCGCTGAAACAGCGGATGTGGACACACCCGCTCCCTCCACTTGCTGGCGGATCAAGGCCTTGAGGTCGAGCCGAGCTTTATGCCCTCGATAGTCATGCACAACCGACTCCCAATCAGACAATCCCATTCGAAGCTGGTCGAGCACCGGATTGTCCACTTCATAGCAGCAGGGGCCGGCCGATGGTCCGATACTAACTCGCAGATCCGACTGGGTCGACCCGAATCGGCTCGCCATCAGTGTGAGCGTTTTCGAAACAATCCCGGCAACCGCGCCCCGCCAACCCGCGTGAATCGCCGCGACAACATGCCGGCGTGGGTCATGCACGAGCACGGGGACACAATCCGCCGTGCGTACGGCTACCGTCACGCCTGGTTGATCCGTCACCAACGCATCCCACCCACCGGGAAACTGATCCGACTCAGTGAGTGGACGATCCAGCACCAGCGCCTCAGTTCCGTGCACTTGCTTGACGGACAGCAGCCAGCCGCGCCCCTGCGCACCAGACTGACGAGCGGGAACTCCGACATCGAATTCCAGTGAGCTTGCGTGACGGCGCGTACCAAAAAAATGCCGAACGCCGTCGCGCGTGGATGCGAAGGCAGGAACCGTGATGACCGCCACACTCATGACCATCTCCTGATGTGTTGACTCACCCTACAGACCTGCCGGATTAGTCAACCTGCTTGCGCAGGAATGTCGGCACATCCCACTCATCATCCGTGACTGCCGTGGCTCGCTCCATCGCGTCTCTTCCATCTCCCATCCGTCGCAAGTAGGTTGGGCGATCGAAATCTTTAAAGGGCCGCTCCGCGTACGATCGTTCTCCCACCGTCTGGCCAACGCCGGTGGTCACCGTCTGTGGCACAGGACGGGACGCCCGAACCGCGGCCACGGGAATCGGAGCCGGCTGATCCTCCCGTTCAAACCCTGTCGCAATCACGGTCACAACCAAGTCATCGCCCATATCGGGGTTGATCACCTGCCCGACAATAATGTTGGCTTCGGGGTCAGCGGTCTGCTGAACAATCGTCGCCGCTTCCTCGATTTCATGCAACGTCATGTTGGGCCCACCAGTGATATTGAGCAACACACCGCGCGCACCTTCGACACTGCCTTCTTCCAGCAACGGACTGCAAATCGCCTTTTGTGCGGCCTCGATCGCTCGATTCGTTCCCCGCGCTACGCCCATCCCCATCACTGCTCGGCCCGTATGGGACATGACGGTTCGGACATCGGCGAAATCCACATTGACATGGCCGGTGGTCGTAATGACATCCGCAATCCCCTGAATGGCCTGCCGGAGCACGTCATCAGCGACCTTAAACGCTTCGAGCAGCGGCGTCGCTTTGTCGACGATGCCGAGCAATCGCTGATTCGGGATTATCAGTAAGGTGTCAACATGCCGACGGAGATCGCGGACCCCTTCGTCCGCATGGAGCATCCGGCGATGACCTTCATACGAAAAAGGCTTTGTGACGACCCCGACCGTCAAGATACCGAGTTCACGCGCGATACTCGCCACAATCGGCGCGGCACCCGTTCCGGTTCCACCGCCCATTCCGGCGGTCACGAACACCATGTCGGCGCCCTCAAGACACTCCCGAATCTGATCTTTGCTTTCCAGTGCCGAATCCTTTCCGACTTCCGGCTTGGCCCCGGCGCCGAGCCCTCTGGTCCGTTCAGGGCCCAGCTGAACTTTATACGACGCCCGCGATCGTTCCAACGCCTGCAGATCCGTATTCGCCGCGATGAAATCGACCCGAGCTAATCCGGACGTGATCATGGTGTTCAATGCGTTGCACCCGGCGCCACCGACGCCGATCACTTTAATCCGAACGGGAGACACAACATCCTCTTCAAACGAAAACATCAGGACACCTCCCTTGATAAAATCCGCAAGGCGGACATTCGCCTCGCGCACCGGTTAAAATAACTCGAAGAACCATCCCCTCATACGAGTCAAGACCTTATCCAACGGCCGACCGCTGCGCAGACCCGCGATGGCCATTTCCTCCATATGGCGGCGGGCATGGAGCAGCAATCCGACACCCGTGGCATGCATGGGATTGCTGACGATGTCGCGAAGCCCTCCGAGACCACCGGGCGCGCCACGGCGAGCCGGGAGATTCAAGACCTGCTCTGCCGCATCGGGCATCCCTTCCAACAACGATGTCCCACCGGTAATCACCACTCCGGCTCCCACCATGCCCTCGTAGCCGGCACGTGCGATTTCCCGACGAACCAGCTCGAATATTTCTTCGACCCGCGGCTCAAGAATCTCAGCAAGATCGCGGCGCGAGCACGTCCGTGCTGGACGGTCGCCGACCGACGGAACCTCGACCATTTCATGGCCCTGCACCAACCCTGTTCTGGCGATCCCATGCTGCAATTTGATTTTCTCGGCTTCCGTCTGAGAGGTCAGCAATCCGATGGCAAGATCCTTCGTCAAGTTCTGCCCACCGATCGGCAAGACCGCAGAGTGCCTGATACTCCCGTCTAGGAAGATCGCGAGGTCGGTTGTCCCACCGCCAAGATCAATCATGACGACGCCCAGATCGCGTTCTTCCTGGCTGAGGACGGCCTCACTGGACGCCAAAGGCTGCAAGACCATGTCGATAACATCGAGCCCCGCGCGATTCACACACTTGATGATATTCTGCGCCGACGTCACGGCGCCGGTAATGACATGAACATTGACTTCGAGACGATTGCCGGACAGACCTAACGGCTCCCGAACCCCTTCTTGCCCATCGACCATGAATTCACGAGGGAGCACGTGAAGAATCCGCCGTTCATGGGGAACGACGGCCAGAGTTCGCGCGCTTTCGATCGCACGCTGAATGTCTTCCCGCGTGACTTCTGCCTTTTTGAGCGCGACGACCCCCTTGCAGTTTTCCGCAGCGATGTGGCTGCCTGCAATGCCGGTATAGACGGAATTGATCTGAACCGCCGCCATCAGCTCGGCTTCCTCCACCGCCTTCTTGATCGATTCCACGGTGCTCTCGATGTCGACCACGACACCCTTGCGAAGCCCTCGCGACGGACTGGATCCCACCCCGATAATATTGAGCACGCCATCATCGGTGATTTCCGACACGATGGCGCAGATCTTCGTGGTCCCGATATCCAACCCCACAAGAATCTGATCACGCTTCGACACAGCCCTCACACCCTTTCTCGCACAATGACGCGGTTGTCATACCGTAAATCGATCTCGTTCACTGCGTCCGTCCGATCATTGAATGGACTGGTTTTAAATAACGGATTCACCCTCCGAAATCGCTCCCATTGATCGATCAGAGAATCGCCTCCAAACTGAAATCGCACCCCGTTGGCCGACGCCACCACATTCGAGACATTCGTGAGATCGATTTCAACCCTCCCCCCGAACGTATTGGCGATGAGCTTGGCCAACACGACCCCGGACTGAACCGCGTGACGCACCTGCATTTCGCCGTGCTGAAGAGACTGAGCCTCCAAGCCAATCAACAGGGGTAGGGCCTGATCATCCTGCCTGCCTAGTTTGGCGAGAAGATGTCCGTCTTCATCACTCAACCAATGATCCGCACCGGCCAGAATAATGGCAGCTGGCGTGCGCTCCACGACCGTGATATGCAACAGATGCAGCGGCCGACGTTCGACCGTCGCCTCCTTAATCCATGCGTGCGCCTGCACTCGCTCAGCAAGAAACGATGTGCTGATTTGATGAAGTCCCATGCCTGGCTTCAACACGAGCCGCTCTAATATTTCCGGTTTCGTCACTCGGTGCATACCCTCAATCTCTACGTCACGGATTTCTAGCCAACCCTGAACCATGGGTCCCATCTCTCGCATGGCGACAGTCAGGCCCCATGCCAATGCCGCCAGACCGAGAACCCATCGCCCGACGCGCAGCGCACGCCTACGCCGTGAGAGCAATGTCTCCCGACGCGCCTGTTGGCGTTGATCCGCGATCTGACTGGCACGCGCGCCCTTCCATTGGTTCGACCGTGGGCCGATGGGAGGCGCCGCTCGTTTCCGCATGAGGATCTTCATGGCACGTTCACTTCCCCTGACGAACGGTCAAGGCGACCGCGCGAGTGAGTGCGGACTCAAGAATCCGTTCGGTCAACTCGTCATAGTCGATTCGGGCCTGTGCCGCCGCCATCGGGAGCAAACTCGTTTCAGTCATGCCCGGTGCGGTATTGATCTCCAATACGACCGGGCGGCCACGCGGGGTGATACGGAAATCGACTCGGGCCGCACCCTCACAGCCCAGTACTTGATACGTGCGCAACGCCAACATCCGAATCTGCCTGGTCACTGCGACGCTTACGGGTGCAGGACAGAGATATTGGGTTTTCCCCTTTTCATACTTCGCGGCAAAATCGTAAAAGCCTCCCGGCGCCACAATTTCCACAGCAGGAAGGACCAATGGAGAAACATGGTGTCCTCCGATGATCGACACCGTCACCTCATGCCCAGGAATATAGGCTTCGACCATTGCATCCACGTCGTAGCGATGGGCCAAGGCCAACGCATCACGCCATTGCGACGGTTTGCGCACAATCGTGACCCCAATCGTGGAGCCTTGCGAAGCAGGCTTCACCACAAGGGGCCAGCGCAATTTTTCCGCGCGCAACAGGGTGGCGCTGGAAACCTTCTCCCCTCGCTTCACAACCGTGCCGGCCGGCACAGGAATACGCGCTGAAGCCAAGAGCGTTTTCGTGGTGACTTTATGCATACCGATTGCACTCGCCTGGATGCCGGATCCGGTGTAGGGAATTCCCAACGTTTCCAGGAACCCTTGAACCGCTCCATCTTCCCCACCCGGTCCATGCAACGCCAGAAATGCCAGGTCGATCTTCCGATCGCGCAGGTCCTGAGAAAGCGTCGGCCCGACATCGATGGTAACCGCATCGTACCCACGGCGGACCAACGATCGATGAACCGCGGCGCCTGTCCGGAGCGACACCTCGCGCTCAGCCGATTGTCCGCCCATCAGCACCCCGATGCGGGCACGGGTCAGAAGCGGCCGCTCTGTCGAATGACGCTCACTCATACCGCTATGTCTCTCCTACGATTTTCAGTTCAAGGTCTAACCGCACCCCCACCCGACGGCGAATTGCACTGCGGACTTTCCCGATCAACGCCGTCACATCTGCCGCATTCGCCTGCCCCCGATTGACCATGAAGTTGGCGTGTTTCATCGAGACTTCCGCATCGCCGACACGTGCACCCTTGAGGCCGACTGCCTCAATCAATCGCCCGGCAGAATCGTTCGGGGGATTCTTGAACACACAACCGGCGCTGGGCATCGCGAGCGGTTGTGTGTCTCGTCGATAGTGGAGATAGTCCTTGACCACTCGCTGGATTTCCGATTGGACCCCTGGCTTCAATTGAAGCCAGACTCCCACCACGATGCCGCGTGGCAGCAAGGCCCGTCGATATTCGAACCTCACCTGAGCTGCCTCCAGGTTCACGATCTGGCCTTTCATATTCACCATGCGAACAGCCTTGATCGAATCCTTCATTTCACCGAGCTTGGTCCCCGCATTCATGACGACACAACCGGCCGCTGTCCCGGGAATTCCCGCCGCCCATTCCAGTCCCGCGAGGGAATGACGGATCGCGTACCCAATCAATGTCGGCATCCCGACTCCCCCTTCGGCATACAACACCGCCGTCGGTTCTTCTTTGATAGCCCGCAGCCGCGCCAAGCTGACCACAATGCCGCGAATTCCCCCGTCTCGAATAAGGAGGTTCGTTCCGCCTAGGACGAACAACGGCACCTTGCGCGCGCGCGCCTGCCGAACCACCAGACAGACATCTTCGATATCCGCCGGCTCACAGACGACATCCGCCGGCCCTCCGATCTTAAACGAGGTGTACGCTCGCAGCGGAGCCCGGAAGGATGTGGATCCCCTGAGACCGGCCACCGCAGCACGCACATCTGCCTGTGTGAACTGCGCATGAGTTTTTGCAGCTGTCCGAACACCTCGGCTCCTTTGCGTCATCGCATCATCCGATTGGAGCCAATCTGGCCAACAACCCAACCCCCGTCTTCCAAATATCCCCTGCCCCTAACGTCATGACGAGATCCCCCGATTTCAGATGGGGGAGCACCTGATCCACCATCTGATCTTTATGTTCTATAAACGTCACAGACGGATGGCCCGCCGCACGAACAATGTCGGCCAACCTGGCTCCGGACACTCCGGGAATCGGCTGCTCCCCCGCCGCATAGATGTCCGCCAAGAACAAGACGTCTGATTGGTCAAACGCCTTCGAAAAATCCTCCAGCAAGTCTCTCGTCCTGGTATAGCGATGCGGCTGGAACAGTACGACCAGCCGGCGGTCTCCCCACCCTTGCTTGGCCGCAGCCAGAGTGGCTTTGATCTCCGTCGGATGATGCCCGTAATCGTCTACGACCATGATCCCATTGGCTTCCCCCCGCAGATGGAAGCGGCGCTCGACTCCGGCATAGGCCGCCAGCGCTTTTCTGATGAGATCCACCGGCACATCCAACTCGATACCGACCGCAATCGCCACAAGCGCATTGGAAACGTTGTGCCGGCCTGGCACCGCCAGACGGAACGGGCCCAAATTGCGCCCACGGAACTGCGCCCGAAACTCAGCGCCCCATTTGTTTAAACTGACCTCTGTCGCATAGAAATCCGGTGTGATCCCATTGCGTTCAGAAAGTCCATAGGTCTGATACCGCTTCACGATCTTCGGGAACAACGCCCTGAGCCGATCATCGTCAGCACACAACACCGCTAACCCATAGAACGGCACCTTATTAATGAACTCGAGAAAACATTCGTTAATGCGTTCCATACTGCCGTAATGATCGAGATGCTCCCGGTCGAGATTCGTCACCGCGACAATGGTCGGTGATAGACGGAGAAATGATCCGTCGCTCTCGTCGGCTTCCGCTACGAGGAGATCGCCTCGACCCAGACGTGCATGACTCCCCAACGCATTCACTTTTCCCCCGATCACCATTGTCGGATCCAATCCACCCTGGGCCAGAACATTGGCCACCATCGACGTCGTCGTGGTTTTCCCATGTGCGCCGGCAATGGCGACCCCGAATTTCAGCCGCATCAACTCCGCAAGCATCTCGGCTCGAGGAATCACAGGAATTTGCTTGACCTTCGCTGCCACGACCTCTGGGTTCTGTGCCGACACCGCAGAGGAAATGACGACCACTTGCGCTTCCCCGACATTCGATTCCTGATGACCGACAAAGATACGCCCGCCGAGCTCTTCCAATCTTCGCGTCGTATCGGAAGCGTGTAGGTCCGAGCCCGTCACTTTGTACCCCAGTGTCAGCAGCACCTCCGCGATGCCGCTCATTCCCGATCCCCCAATTCCGACTAAGTGAATCTGTTGCGTCTTACGAAACATCGGCGTGCGCCTTACTCCACCAACAGGTGGATACGATGGTGATCTCTGTCCACGTTGCCCAATACCATTAGTTTCCTGCTGCTCCAACAGACCGGTGAACGTCATGACGACCCCCCATGAGCGCGTAACATTCGCGGACAATCACTTCAGCTGCATCAATTCGCCGCAGAGAAAGACTCGCCTCGCCCATTGCCCGTAATCGATCACGATCCCCAAGAATACCTGTTACGGTGCGAGCCAACAGGGCGCCGGTGAGCTTAGATTGGGGTAGCAACACAGCCGCTCCGGCTGCTTCCATCACCTTGGCATTGTGTGTCTGGTGGTCGTAGATGGCGGACGGCAACGGAACAAGGATAGCCGGCTTTCCGCAAGCCGTGAGTTCCGCCACCGTCATAGCACCGGCTCTCGCCACTACAAGGTCCGCCTGCCGTAATGCCGCAGGCATATCGTAAATAAATGGGACGATCTGCGACTCGATGCCGACGCGACGATAGGCCTCGGCTACCCGCGCATGGTCGGATTCGCCGGTCTGATGGGTCACTGTGAACTGCGGCAGCTGTGTCATCAAATCGGGGAATCCTTCTATCATCGCTGTATTCATGGCCTTGGCGCCTTGACTACCCCCGAAAATCAGCAGATGTGGTGATCCTGACTGCTCCCGGCTCTGCTCAATACTCTCAAGGAATGCCTTGCGAATCGGCGTCCCCACCACACGTACCTTTGAACGATCAAACGAGTCGGAGGCAGATTCGAACGCGAGAAACACACGCTGAACGAAAGGCCCTACCGCTTTGTTCGCCATGCCTGGATGCGCATTCGGCTCCAGAATCACTCGTGTCACCCTGGCTAACGCGGCCGCCAGCAACATCATGGGACTTGTATAGCCACCGACTCCAATCACCAGATCAGCCTGTCTTGTTCGTAGGATTCGCAGGCACTGCCTCAAACTAAGCGGCAGCGCGCACAACCCTTTCAGTGCCCCGAACAGGCCCTTGCCCATCACAGGCTCGGCACTGATCAACGCCAGGTCGAACCCCTCGTGGGCAAGCACCTTCGATTCAAGCCCACGTGCCGTCCCCACAAAAAGAACCTTGGTCGTGGGATCGCATCGAAGAAACTCTCTTGCCAATGCCACAGCCGGATAGAGATGGCCACCGGTTCCTCCTGCTGCAATCACGATTGTCATCCGTGACCCGACCCACCGCGCGACCCACCGGTATGCCGGTCTCGAGAAATACTGAGCAAGATTCCCACCCCGACCAAACTGACCACCAACGACGACCCTCCGTAGCTGACAAACGGTAAGGTAAGTCCTTTCGTCGGCAACAGCCCCGTCACCACCGCCGCGTTGACCAACGCCTGCACGCCGACTAACAAAGTAATGCCCATGCCCAGATAGCGGCCAAACGGGACTCGCGCACGCGCAGCGATCTGAACCCCTCGCCACACAAAAAATGCGAATAACAGAATGACCGTCGCGGTACCGATAAGCCCCAGTTCTTCGCCGATCAGCGCCAAGACAAAATCTGTATGCGCCTCCGGGAGGAAATAGAGCTTCTGTTTGCCTTCGCCCAATCCCACTCCAAACGAACCGCCGCTGCCGAAGGCCAAGAAAGACTGTGTAATTTGGAACCCAGAATCCGATGGATCCTTCCATGGAGCAAGAAAGGTCATGAGCCGTTGACGCCGATAACTGGACCCAAGAACTAGCGCCAATACGGCTGGAATCGCACAGAGACCTAACCCGATGAGGTGAGACAGACGTGCCCCGCCGAGAAAACACATCCCGATTGTGACTAATCCAAGCACCACAACCGTTCCAAGATCCGGTTCGAGCAACACCAATCCGCTCAGCAGCCCAATCACGATCAGGGCCGGAAGCAGACCATCGCGAAACGATGTGATCCTGTCTGCCTTTTTGCTCAGATACGCTGCCAGATACATCACCGCGACAAGCTTGACCATTTCTGCCGGCTGTACCGAGATAGGCCCCAACGGTAACCAGCGCCGCGCTCCCTTGGCCGACAGGCCGAAAGACGGCACCAGCACCATGACGAGCAGCACCAGGATGCACGCCAATATTGGCATGGAGAGTTTCTTCCAAAACGTGTAATCGATACGCGACGCGAGATACATCAACAGAACGCCGAGGGCGAGCCAGGCGACTTGCCGCTTCAGATAAAATCCTGGATCCTGAAACCGGTTGCCTGCCACAATGGCGCTCGCGCTGAACACCATCACGAGTCCCACCAATGCCAGAATCATCGTGACCGCCAAAAGCGTGCGGTCCACCGCGACCCGTTGTGTGCCAGACCGTTGGCTGGTGGGCTGGGACCATGGAAGCGCCAGAGTCCCCGCTGATCGATGCGCCATAGCTCAGAATCGCCCCTCCCTTGCCTTGCACGTCACGCCGGTAAGGCATGAATCAACGCCTTGTATTGACGACCACGGTCCTGATAATCCGCAAACATATCGAAGCTGGCACAGGCTGGAGACAGCAACACGACATCGCCCGGCGATGCCCCTTGCGCCGCGCACTCTACGGCCTCCCGTAGAGTGGAGGCCTCCGTCATCGTCGCGACACCCTTCCATGCCTGTCGCAGTAGCGGCGCTGCTTCTCCAATCAGGATCACGTGTGCGACCCGTCGGCTGACTGCCTGGGCGAGTCGAGAAAAATCTCCTCCCTTATCCCGCCCTCCTGCAATGAGCCAAATCGGTTGATCAATACTCTCCAGCGCTTTGAGCGTGGCATCGACATTCGTGCCCTTCGAATCGTTCACATATCGGACCCCTCGACGCTCGCGGACGATTTCAAGCGCATGTTCGAGTCCAGGAAACGTCGCAAGCACTCGACGAATCGCGTCGAGCGGACAGCCACACAGTAGGGCGTAGGTTGTCGCCGCCATCACGTTTTCCACGTTGTGGTTCCCGATGATACGGATCTCACGTCGATGACAAATTTCCTGCCGCACCCCGGTCACCGTCGTCACGATCCGATCGCCTTCGAGATAGGTCCCGCCATGCATCTCGGCGCCGATCGTTGCCCCGTTTGTAAACCCCAATTGTGTCGCATGAACCTGATGCCGCAAGGCTGCCACACGATCGTCGTCAAGATTGAATACCGCAAAATCCGACGCGACCTGGTTCTCGAAAATCCGTTGTTTCGCGGAGACATATTCGTCCAGTGACTCATACCGGTCCTGGTGATCGACCGTCACATTCAGCAATGCGGCGATCCAGGGATGGAACCGATCGATCGTTTCCAGCTGAAAACTGGAGACCTCGACGACAAGATAATCGAACGGACTCGGTTTCCCTGTCTGCCCGGCACGAAGATCTTCCACCGCCGCTTCGCTCAAAGCCGTCCCTAAATTTCCACCGACGAACGCCCGCTTGCCGCTCTCAGCGAGAAACTTCCCGATCAGTGTGACAGTCGTGCTCTTGCCGTTGGTGCCCGTGACGGCGAGGAGCGGGCTTCGGGAAAACTGTGAAGCCAGCTCCAATTCGCTGATCACTTTCACGCCACGCCGACGCGCTGTTTCAAGCGAGGCAAGCCGATACGGCACTCCGGGACTGATCACCACAAGATCCGCCCTCTCGAGCGATGATTCATATCGCGCTCCGACGGTGATATCGACGCCTTCGCGGTCGATACCGGCGAGGGCCGATGTGAGCTCCGCCGATTCCTTTCGATCGGCCACAGTGACACGCGCTCCCGCAGTCTGAAGCAATCGGCAAGCCGCGACACCGCTTCTGGCAAGCCCCATGACGGTGACATGTGCCCCCGCGAGTTCCACAGCCGCTTCTCTCACCATGCCATCACCGCAACTTTAATGTGCTCAAACTCAACAGCGCCAACAGGATGGCGATGATCCACAAACGCACCACGACCTTGGGTTCCTCCCACCCTTTCATCTCAAAATGATGATGGATGGGCGCCATGAGAAAAATGCGTTTCCCTCGTGACTTGAACGAGATCACTTGAAAAATGACGGAGACCGCCTCAATGACAAATACTCCGCCGACCATCAGGAGCAGCAACTCATGCTTACTGATCACCGCGACTGTGCCCAACGCCGCTCCCAGTGGAAGTGAGCCCACGTCCCCCATGAACACGGTAGCCGGATAGGTGTTGAACCACAAAAATCCCAAACTCGCTCCTAGAATTGCGGCGGTGAACACCGCAAGTTCACCGGCACCTTCGATGTGCGGGATGATCAGATAGTCCGACATGAGTCGATGGCCGGTGACATACGCCACGATCGTGTAGGCCATCGCTGCGATCATGACGGGTCCGATTGCGAGCCCGTCGAGGCCATCGGTCAGATTGACGGCATTGGAACTCCCGACAATCACCATCACCGCAAAGGCGACATAGAACCAGCCAAGATCCGGAACGAAATTCTTAAAGAATGGGATGCTGAGCTTGGTCGTATACCCAGGCAGAAAATAGAGAACCAGTGCGATCGCCAAGGCCACCGCCACTTGCGCCGTAAACTTCTGCCCCGCCGATAATCCCTTTGATTGGGCCTTGATGAACTTCAGATAGTCGTCGATAAATCCAATCGCGCCAAACCCCAGCATGGCAAGAAGCACAAGCCAGACATACGGTCTTGCAATATCGGCCCAAAGGAGCGTCGAGAGGACAACCGCGAAAAGAATGAGCATCCCGCCCATGGTAGGCGTACCACTCTTCGCCAGGTGGCGTTGGGGGCCGTCAGCCCGAATCTGCTGGCCCAGCTTAATCTCTTGCAACTTCTTGATCACCCAGGGAGCCAGCACAAAGGCGATCAGAAACGCCGTCACAGCCCCGTAGATGATCCGAAAGCTCAGATACCGAAAGACGTTCAGAAACGAATATTCTGTATGAAACGGATACAGCCAGTTGTAGAGCATGCGGCCTTTACTTTCACGATGAGCCGATCGTCCCACCAAACTCTTGAGCCGATGGCTACAGCCCTTTACGATGCCTGCCTGATGACCGCCCTCATCCCTGCCAACGTTTGCACGACCTGTTCCATTTTCATACCGCGAGAAGCCTTGACCAACACGACGTCACCCTGCCGCAGAATCTTCTTAAGATGATCCGCAGCCGCTGCCGCATCGTCTCACCTCATCGATCTGCAAACCCGCCATCCCACCTTGGCGAGCTCCTTCCGCAATCTCTCGACCCAACGCCCCGCAGGCGATCAGCCGAGACAGCCCCTGTGTGGCAAGAAACTGCCCAACCTCCCGGTGCAGGCGACCAGTCTCAGCGCCAAGCTCAAGCATGTCTCCCAGCACGGCAATCCGATCACGTGCAGGGCGCCACTGTGCCAGCAGTTGAAGCGCCGCGTTCATTGACGCCGGGTTGGCGTTATAACAGTCGTTGATGAAATGGACACCATGAAGAGTCACCACCTGCGACCGCATTGCGGCAGGACGGAATCGGCTCAACCCTTGGGCAATCATCACACCGGAAAGATTCAAGGCCATACCCACCGCAGCGGCTGCGAGTGCATTGGTGACGTTGTGGGTCCCATGCACCTTCATTCGCACGATCGTGGGACGGATTTTTCCAGGGAGGTGCAAGCGAAAGGTCGTGCCCTGTCGAGCATCGGACGTGACCTGACTTGCGCGAACATCGGCCATCGCTGAATTTCCGAACGACACCACGCGACATTGCGCGCGCGACGCAAGGTAGTCAAAATATGGATCGTCGGCATTCAGCATGGCCATGCCATCTGGAGGAAGCAGATCCAGCAATTCTGCCTTCGCCTGCGCGGACCCTTCCATGCTTCCAAAGAACTCGAGGTGATCGGGTCCAATATTGGTAATCACCCCGATGGTGGGCCGGACAATCTCACAGAGTCTGATCGTCTGCCCCTGCTGATCCACCCCCATCTCAATCACGGCTGCCTGATGCCGAGCCGTGAGTCGAAACAGGGTCGCGGGCACACCGATGCGATTGTTAAAATTTCCTTCGGTCTTCAGTGTCAGCCACCGTTGAGCCAATACCGCCGCCACCATCTCCTTCGTCGTTGTCTTGCCGTTGCTCCCAGTCACTGCCACCATCGGAATAGTGAATCGACTGCGATAGTGCGTCGCGAGCTGCTGGTAGGCAAAGAGCGGGTCGCGCACGCCAAAGAGAAACGGCACAGATTGCCTCGCGATCCGGCGTACCGCTGGGAGACTTGAAGGAAGGTGGTATCCGTCATGGACGATGGCTCCCGCCGCGCCCTGTGCCAGCACAGCCGGGACAAACTCATGACCATCAAATCGATCGCCTCTGAGCGCGACAAAGAGATCGCCCCGACGAATCGATCGTGAGTCCGTGCTGATCTGCCTGATCCGGCGCTTCCCCGATAGCAAGGCCTGCCCCGCAAGCACTTTCACGCTGATCACTTCTCGTAACTCATCGACCGTAAACAACCCCATTGATTTTTCACCTTCCACGGCCCCGGCCATCGCCTGGATACTCACGCGCAGTCTCGCAATTGCTGAATCGCCTCGCGTGCCACTTCACGGTCGTCAAAATGAAACTTTTGAGTGCCGATGATTTGATAATCTTCATGCCCCTTCCCGGCGATCAACACCATATCGCCGTGGTGCGCCTCCCGGATGGCGGCGCCGATCGCCTCTCGGCGATCCGGCATCAAGTGATATTGCACGTGTTGCCGCCGCATGAGCGCATCGCGCACGCCGATCTCAACTTCATGAAGGATCGCCAGCGGGTCCTCAGTTCGAGGGTTATCGGAGGTCAAGATCACCACGTCGCTATATTCAACAGCAGCACGGCCCATCTTGGGCCGCTTTCCTCGATCCCGGTCACCGCCACAGCCAAACACGGTAATAATCCGATCGGTCTTTAACACTTGGGCTGCCGTGAGTAACCTGAGAAGCGCGTCTTCCGTATGGGCATAATCGACAACAACAGTAAAGTCTTGCCCGGACGAGATCCGCTCGAAGCGGCCGGGAACATTGTCGATATGGGCAGTCGCTTCACGGATCTGATCGGCTGTCGCCCCGTCGTGAAGCGCCACTCCGATGGCTCCCAGCAAGTTATAGACGTTGTGCTCTCCGACTAACCGGCTCTCGACGGGAAACGATCCCGATGGAGTGGCCGCCGTGAACGTGGTTCCAGTAAGCGAAAGACGCACGCGCTCTGCTTTGAGGTCTGCCTGGTTCTGAATGGCATACCCCCAGACCGGCACAGGACAGGCGGTCCGAATCGAGTTCCCTCGGGGGTCGTCCAAATTGACGATGGCGCGCTTCCCGGCCTTTTGCCCTCCTGCCAATCCGGTAAAGAGTCGCAATTTTGCCTCAAAATACTCGTCCATGGTGCGATGAAAATCCAAGTGATCTTGCGTCAGGTTTGTGAAGACGGCCACGTCATACTCGCAGCCCGCTGTCCGGTCCAACGCGAGGGCATGAGACGATACTTCCATCACGGCGGCGGTGAGTTTCCTCTCGAGCATCTTCGCTAACAGTGCCTGGAGATCAAGCGCCCCGGGCGTTGTGTGGGAAGCAGGAAGTGTTTCCTGTCCGATCTGATACCCTACCGTGCCGATCAACCCTACCCGCCGACCGATCCCTTCTAGTAAGGCCTTGCAGAGATACGTCGTCGTCGTCTTCCCATTTGTCCCCGTCACGCCTATCATTTTGAGACGGACGGATGGGTCACGATAAAACCGGCTACCCAGAAAACCGAGCGCCTTGCGCGAATCGTTCACCCGCACAAACGGTAATGACCCTGACGACAGTGGCGCCTCAGCGACTACCGCAACTGCTCCGGCCTTGATGGCCCGCTCGACAAATTCGTGCCCGTCAACGCGCTCACCCTTTACAGCAACAAAAAGACTCCCACCCGTCACAGCCCGAGAATCATCCGTGATCCCAGTGATCGGACGACTCATATCGCCACGCTGCTCCAGGATATCGACGTTCCCCCAGAGCGCTGCAAGCAACTGTGAAAAGGGAACGAAGTCAGCCGTCATGGCCTTTTAGTGATCCTTCATCGCCAAGGCGATTTTCACGGTATCTTCTCTGGACACGCCAAGATACGTAAGCACCTGCTCTCCGACTCGCCGAAATACGGGCGCCGCCACGACCCCACCCCATGACTCACCTTGAGGTTCATCGAGGACGACGATCATCGCCAGCCGTGGAGATTCTGCCGGAACATATCCAACAAACGACCCGACAAACTGCGTCGAGGAATAGGCGCCGGTTCGTGAGTCGATTTTTTGAGCGGTCCCGGTTTTACCCGCCACACGAAAACCAGGAATGGCAGCCTTCGTCCCGGTCCCATTCGTCACGACACCTTCCAGCATCGTCGTCATCGCTCGAGCCGTCTCCGGCGACACGACTCGCCGCCTTACATGTGGGAGCACTTCTTTGAGAACGCGACCTGTCTGATCGCGTACTTCGGATACCACATACGGCTTCATCATCACGCCTCCATTGGCGAGAGTCGCAACCGCCGACACCATCTGGAGTGGCGTCACCCCGACTTCCTGACCCATCGAAATCGATGCGAGCGATCGCCGCCCCCACTCTTTGGGCGCCTTCAAAATCCCACCCACTTCTCCCGGCAGATCAATCTCAGTCCGGTGGCCAAATCCGAACGCTTGGAGATACCGATAGAGGCGCTGGTCTCCGAGGGCCATCCCGGTTTTGGCGGCACCGATGTTGCTCGATTTTTGAATCACCTCAGAGAATGTCATCCAGCCCAGCTTGTCATGGTCATGAATCGTCGTATTCGCGACTACCATCTGGCCATGTTCACCGAAGACCATAGAACCGGGCGTCATCACGTGTTCTTCAAGCGCCGCGGCCGCGACCATCGCTTTCATAGTTGACCCTGGCTCGTACGTATCCGTCAGTGCACGATTGCGCCACCGGTCAGGCGTCAACTCAGTCACAACGTTCGGGTCGAATCGTGGGCTGACAGCCATCGCGAGAATCGCACCGGTTTGAGGTTCCATGACAATGATCGTCCCGGACTTGGCACGAGATTGGGTGACGGCCTCTTCAAGCTCTTTTTCCGCAATGTATTGAATCACCTCGTCGACGGTCAGTGTGAGTGCATGTCCCGGTGTCGGCGTTTGCTCCGCCACATCCTTAGGAAACACCGTACGGTTTAACGCATCTCGCTGCAGCACGGTGACACGCTTTTCTCCATGCAGATGCGAATCGTAGAGGCGCTCAAGACCCTCAAGCCCTTGCCCATCCATCCCTGAAAACCCTAGGACATGAGCCAACAAGGGGCCCTTAGGGTAAAACCGCCTTCCCTCCATCACCACGCCGATGCCGTCCAACGACAACTGTTTCAACCGGCGGCCTTGCTCGGGCTCAACCTTTCGCGCCAACCACACAAAGTTTTTGTCTTGCCGAAGCTTTTTCTCGAGCTCCTCTCTTCGAATGTGGAGCACTGGAGAAAGATGCCGAGCAACGGTCGAAGGGCTCTCAATCGACGTCGGTTCGCCGAATACCGATGGAACCTCCACATTCATCGCAAGGACTTTGCCGTGGCGATCCGATACCATGCCTCTAGCCCCTTCGAACGACACGGTCTTTTGATGTTGCCGATCAGCCTTGGCCGAGAGCTCTGCGGCTTGGAGCACTTGGAGCGTAACCAGCCGAAAGAGAACGATACAGAACCCGCACAGGAGCAGGAGCAGCACCACATAACGACGACCGCGCGAAGGTCCGGTGGTCACTGGCGAATCCTCCCGATCGAATCATGTCTCGCCACACGGATGAGCTCCACGGGTGGGGGCGTCAGGCTCGGAATCTCTCCCGGCAGATGCACCATCAACACTTGGCCCTGTTGGGGCGGAACAAGTCCCAGTTTTTCGGTTGCCACCTTTGCAATCCGCTCCGGGGCCGCCAACGCAGAAACCTTCACTCGCAATTGATCCCTCTCTCGCTCCAGCAAGATTTTCTGCGTCTTCAATCGTTCTATCTGATAACCCAATCGAACGACATCCACACGTTCCCATACAAATATGAAGACCAACAGCACCCCGGCCACTATCGTTAACGCCTTCATAAACAGTCCTCCTTGGATACCCGTTGGGCAGCTCGCAACTTGGCACTGCGGGATCGAGGATTCCGGCCCGATTCTTCTCTGCTGGGAACCTGCGGCTTCTTAGTGAGAACCACCACCTTAGGGCAGTCTGTGCTGGAAAGTGTCCGTAGCGTGTGTTTCACAATTCGATCTTCGAGCGAATGGAATGAAATGACGCAGAGGCGGCCGCCGGGAGACAGTACATCCACTGCGTCACGCAACGCTGGTTCGAGACAGTCGAGTTCTTGATTCACGGCAATGCGAAGGGCTTGAAACGTACGGGTGGCACAGTGGAGGCGACCATGCCGATAATTCGCTGGAACCGCCCCTTCAATCACTGAGACGAGCTCTTTCGTCGTCGTGAATGGATAACGTTGACGCGCACGGACAATGGCACTCGCAATTCGTCGAGAAAACCGTTCTTCCCCGAACTGAAAAATTGTATCGGCCAACTGCGCTTCCGGCCAACGATTGACCAGTTCAGCGGCGGTCCCACTCATTGACTGATCCATACGCATGTCCAACGGACCGTCCCCTTGAAAGCTAAAGCCCCGAGCAGGTTCCTCCAACTGCGGGGACGAGACCCCAAGATCAAACAGAATTCCATCAACCTGGCTAATGCCACTCAAAGTAAGGTGTTGTTTCAGATCCACGAAATGACCATGAAAAAGAAGAACGCGATCACCAAACCGTGCGAGCTTTTCTCGACTGGCTGCAATTGCCACCTCATCACGGTCAAATCCTATAAGCCTGCTATTGAAACCACTTGCCTCAAGGATTTTCTCAGCATGCCCACTATACCCCACTGTACAATCAAGATAGGTTCGATTACCCTCACGAACAAGCAATAAAAGAACCTCTTCTGACATAACTGGAATATGTCGCGATACCTCCATTAATTATTCTTTACCAGACCTCCCCACTTTTTCCCACTAAAATCGAAGTATACACCCACTCAAAGACTTGTCAATAGAAAATTCATGTACTTATGAAGCGTGGGGGCTCTCGGTTTTACCTAAAACTTAAGTAAAAGAAAGAGAGGGCGATGCGGGAAATAAGTGGACACATGGGGATGAGGATATCTCGACTTTACTCTCTTTCAATTCATACGGAGAGACCAGATTCAGCATTGACTGAGGGTAATCGCCCCACGATGGTCAAAAAGCAGACCAAGTGACTACTCAGCACTCATGGTTCACTCCCTGAGACATGGAGTGCAACACGACACCCCTTCTCGACCAACATATTCGAGCCGTCGCATCAAAAAGGATCGCCATGTGGATATCTTTAATTTTAGATAGAAAGAGACAGGCCCTTGCTTAACTCCTGGATCGATCAGTCGATGCGTCGGACACACGAAGTTGGCGAGTTTCATTGACAAGGATTCAAGTCGGGTTGAAAATGAATCTATGCGCTCACTCACAACAACCACAGCCCTCTGCCTCATCTCCTTCATGGGGGGAACCGCCTTCACACTCGGCGGGATCACCGACACCACGGCGTCAGCGGCATCGCCTCTCTATTGGTGTCCTGATCAAAAATCCGATCGGCAGTATTCAGCGGAGCAAGGACCCGGGTGCGTGCCGCTTGTTGAAAAGAAAGAAACCTTGGCAGCAGAGCAAGAAGGGGAAACACCTACTGGCAACAAACCGCCACGCGAGTTCAAGATTGAGAATTTGCAGGGCGATGTATCGACATTCCTGAACAAGTATCGCCACTTTCTTGATTGCTGCAAGACCGATCTGACGGAACTTCAGCAGGTCGAGGAATTGGGAGACGAGGTCGAAGATTTACTTAAGTCTACACAGGCTAATATCTCGAATCATTCGATGGCCTCGCGCGGCATCATGCTCCGCGAAATGATCCCGACTGTCTCCAAGGCCCGCGCTGATCTGAAGAAACTGCGCGCCACGCTTGAGCGCATCAATACCTCGACAAACACTCGCGATTCAGAAGACTTTGAGGCGTCAGGCCGGGAAGCCCACGCGATTCGTGAAATGGAAGAATCGATCGAGAGAGACATCCGTGCACCGAAGCTGTCGACAGGGCCAAAAACAGGCGCCAGCATCGGTACCGCACCTGCGGCAGGGCCCAGCATCGGCAAGACACCGAAGACCGGCGATGCGATCGGCGGCCGAGGCGTGACTGGCCAAGATGTCGGAGCCTCTTCACGGAGCAGCCACGACATTGGCTCATCCGGTCCAACCGGCTTTGCTATTGGAGGAGCCGGTCGCGCCGGACCTTCGATTGGAGAATCGAGACTCAACAGCGAGGAGTCCTCGTCGGTCGGCTCATCGCTGCAGCGTTCCACCATAGAATCCAGCCTGTCCGATTCGACAGTGGGATCGAGTTTCGGCGGCTCGAGCGTGGGCTCAAGCCTCGGAGAGTCAGGTGTTGGCTCTTCGTTCGGATCATCTTCCGTCGGTTCAACCATTCAAGAACGCAGCAGCCCCCCTCAGCAATAATCTCCTTTACTGGCTTGACAACGCAGTCGGCACCGATTCCCAATTCTCTCCCCGATTGTGACTTCGATACAAGCCACTCCCATTTGTACCTGCGTAAAACACGTCCGGATCGGTTGGACTCTGTACGAGCGATCGAATGTTCAGTGTCGCAAGACCCGTATTCAGCGTGACCCACGTCGCTCCACCATCTTCGCTCCGATGGATGCCTTCCCGGCCACCCAGATAAATGGCGTCCTTCTTCGTACGGTCCAGAATCATCGAAAATAACATCTGATCGTGAAGTGACTGCCCAATCCTCACCCAGGCCTTCCCACCATCCATCGTCTTATACAGCCCTGTCAGTGTGGAGGCGTACACCGTCTCCGGCTCAAACGGATCGACCAGCACCGACGTCACGCTGAGCGCCCTCGACGACTTAATGATATCCGGCGACACAAGGCCGTTGTTCACCTTCTCCCAATGGCCAGCCTCATCGATCGTCTTATACACTCCGCCACTCGTGCCCGCGTACAAGATCGACGGTCTCGTCGGATCCATTCCCAGCGTCACCACCATCAGCACTTCCTTCATCCCTTCCATTTTCTTCACCCAATGTTCGCCGCCGTCTTTTGTCTCGGATACACCCATTGTCGTGGCAAGATAGATATGATTGCTGTCCATCGGATCGAAGACGAATTGATTGACCACCGACGTAATCGTGGCATCGTCTAATCCCGAACGCATCGAAGTCCAACGCTGCCCTCCATCGTGACTCTTAAAGACCGCGTCACCCTTCGTACCCGCATACACCGTCGCGGGATAGGCCGGATCCACCGCCATTGAAATCACTCGCGAATGGCTCATTCCTTTCGACAGATTCGTCCAGGTCTGCCCGCCATCGCGCGTCTTATAGATATAGTCGTTCGTCGCGACGTAGATGATGTCAGGATTTTTCGGGTTGAGCTGAATGACAACGATGGGATCACCGCGATCGCATCCCGCAAGGGAGATCGCCAGAAGAAGAGCAAGAATAAGAATTCTAGCCATGCACAAGACAACGCCTTACAGGATGCTCAAACAGGCATCCAACAAGGCCGCAGGAGAGAAATAACCGGAGGCGTACCCCGCGGGTACGTTGAGGATTATTTCGATGCCGAGAACGCAGTTGGGGGCCTGTTTCAGCATCCTGGGTTACCGGTAGTTGGTAAACTGAAGATCAATCCCAAAATCTTTGCTCCTGAGAAACGCCATGGCCGCTTGAAGGTCATCCTTGCTCTTGCTCAACACACGCACTTGCTCACCTTGAATCTGCGCTTGCACTTTCAATTTCGACTCCTTAATGGCCTTCGTCACCTCTTTCGCCTTGTCCGCCGCGATGCCGCTTTGAATCTTCGCCACCTGGCGCACCGTCCCACTCAGCGCCGGCTCCACAGTCCCATAGGTAAACGCCTTCAACGAGACCCCGCGCTTCACGCACTTGCTCTTGATAATATCGTTCACCGCATTGAGCTTGTACTCATCATCGGAGACCAGGGACAATTCCTTTTCCTTCTCCTTCAACGTGATCTCCGTCTTTGAGTCCTTGAAGTCGAAACGCTGCTTGATCTCCTTCGTCGCCTGATCGACGACATTCTTCATCTCTTGCATGTCCACTTCCGACACCACATCGAATGAAAATTGCTCAGCCACGATCCCCTCCTCTCTCATCCTAGCCATCGTCGTCTCCACCGCAGTGCATCTGGTTGATATTTACATGCCCACATCTAACGAGGTCCTTCCAATTCTCTATACACTCTCTTTAGCTGCTCAAGGCCCTGGACGAGCGGCTGGCGCTGACCGAGGACTTGGCAGCCTGCCTGCCGGACCGGCGCGACCCGCGGAAGGTCCAGCACGAACTGCGCGACCTGGTGCGCCAGCGGGTGTTCGGACTGGCCTGTGGGTACGAGGACGGCAACGATGCGGCCCGGCTGGCGCACGACCCGATGCACAAGCTGGCAGTGGGCCGGGATCCGCTCTCCGGGGCAGCTCTGGCCTCGCAGCCGACGCTGTCTCGCTTTGAGAATGCCATGGGACCGCGGGCCTCGTATCGGATGGGCCGGACGTTGGCCGCGACGGTGATTGCGCAGCACCGCCACCGGCTCAAGGGGCGTGCCCGCCGGATCACGATTGATCTGGATCCCACCGACGATCCCACCCACGGGCAGCAGGCATTGGCCTTCTTCAATGGACATGACGATACGTGGTGCTATCTGCCCCTGGTGGCGACGCTGACATTCAACGACGAAGCCGAGCAGTATCTGGTTGCCGTGGTGTTGCGGCCCGGCAACAGCCCGGCCAAGCACGGCGCGTTCGGACTCCTGCGGGCCCTGCTCCGTCGGCTGCGGCGGGCATTTCCTGGCACGCCGCTGCGGGTGCGCGTGGATGGGGGCTTCGCCGGGAACGACTAGTTGGACTTCTTGGAAGCGGAGCGGGTCGAGTATGTCGTGGGGCTGGCCTGCAACCCGCGGCTGGAGCAGCGCGCCGGTCGCCTGCTGGGCGAGGCCTACGGCCTGTCGAAGTACAGCGGCCGCACCGAGCATGTCCTACGGAGAGACGCTCTATGCGGCCCAAAGCTGGTCGCATCGCCGGCGCGTGATCATCAAAGCCGAAGTAGTTCGGCTCCCTGGGCGGGATCCCAAATGCAATCCGCGGTTTGTCGTGACCAATCTCCGCGCGGCCCCGGCCACGGGCTATGCGATCTATTGTCAGCGCGGGGACATGGAGAATCGGCTCAAGGAGTTGCACGACGGGCTGGCGCTGGACCGCACGAGGGGAGGGAGCGGCCAAGGCTGCCCTTTACTGCGCGCATCGAACGAGCACCTTCTGAGCGTGCGCGTTCTGCGAGCAAGAAGGGCACCTGGCCGCTCCCGCCATCCCTTAGCAGCACCCCCCGCCTGGCAATCGCAACCGCCGCTCCTCATCATCATGATGAATGGTCGTCTGCATTCTTCCCGGCGAACTTCCCCCGGCCATCACCACCACCTCGCTGCTGGTAAACGGCCGCTTCAAGATCACATAGCCATACCACTGCCTAATACTATCGCCCAAGACGATCACCGCGAGCAAGGCCACCAATGCCACCAGCCCCGCGTCCAGGTACAAGGCAAAGGCCTGCCCACTATCGGCGAGGGACGAAGCCTTGCTCACAAACATGCCGAACATCTCATAGGACCCCATCAAGGTAACGGTCCCGACAAACAACATTGGTAATGCGGTGATCCACAGAAATTGCGCCTTCCGCATCTTGATCAGCACCGTCGTCCCGATACAGAGGGCCAAGGTGCCGAGCAACTGATTCGCCGCGCCGAACATCGGCCAGAGGGTCGAGATGCTGCCGGTGCCGATGAGATAACCCCAGGCCCCCACGATCAGCCCGCTGCTCACCGCCACGCCAGGCCACCAATTCATCCGCCGCAACGGAGCGTAAAAACGCCCACCCATTTCCTGGATGAGATAGCGCCCCACGCGCGTGCCCGTATCGATCGTCGTCAAAATAAACAAGGCCTCGAACACCAACGCAAACTGATACCAATAGGCCATCAACCCGGTCATCCCTGGGAGCGCGGAAAAAATGGACGCCATACCGACCGCGAGCGACACGGCCCCGCCAGGCCGGCCCGCCACCTCCACCTCGACGAGTTGCGAGAGTTCCTGAATTCGCGAGACAGGAAAGCCTATCGCAGCCAGCGCGTCGGGCGAGAGCATGGTGTTGATCGCCAGATAGTCACCGGGGATCAACACCGAGGCCGCAATCAAGGCCATGACCCCGACGAAACTCTCCAGTAACATCGCCCCATAGCCGACCGTAGCCTGGGATTCCTGTTCGATCATCTTCGGCGTGGTCCCGGAAGACACCAGCGAGTGAAAACCGGAGATCGCTCCGCAGGCAATCGTGATAAAGAGAAAGGGGAAGAGCGTGCCGGGAATAATCGGTCCGCCTCCGCTAGCAAATACAGTAACGCGCGGCATTTCGATCGTCGGCGCCATGAGTATTACACCCACCCCCAGCAATGCCACCACCCCAAGCTTCATAAAGGTGGAGAGATATCCGCGCGGCACCAGCAACATCCACCCCGGCAAAACAGAAGCCAAAAACCCATAGCCGGCCAGCCCCCACACCAACGTCGTTCGCTCGAGCTCGAACCAGCCTGCAATCGATGACTGCGCGACCACCCGCCCGAAGATCACCGCCGCAATCAACAGCACGACTCCGAGCAAGGAAACTTCCGCCACCCGGCCAGGCCGGAACTTCTGTAGATAGAAGCCCATGAACAAGCCGATAGGAATCGTCATCGCAATCGTGAAGGTGCCCCAGGCATTGCGATAGAGCGCGTTCACCACGGCAAAGCCCAGCCCAGCCAGCGCCACAATCACGATGAAGAGCACCGCCACCGCCGTGGCCGTGCCGGTGACAAGGCCCAGTTCATCCCGCGCGATTTCAGGAAGTGAGCGGCCATTTCGCCGCATCGACGCAACCAGAATAATGAAGTCCTGCACCGCTCCAGCCAACACCGCACCGATCACCAGCCAGAGAAAGCCGGGCAAGAATCCGAACTGCGCCGCCAACACCGGCCCAAGCAACGGCCCAGCGCCGGCAATCGCCGCGAAGTGATGGCCGAACAACACGTACTTATTCGTGGGATGAAAATTGACGCCGTCATTCAACCGCACGGCCGGAGTCACTCGCTGATCGTTCAGCTCAACCACACGCCGAGAAATCCAGCGGCCATAGAAACGAAAGGCCAGCACATAGATGCAAGCCGCCGCCACGACCAACCACAGACCATTCACTTTTTCGTTTGGATTGACGAGACCGACAACAAAGGCGAGCGCAACGGCACCGAGAATGGCGAGGAATCCCCAAAGGACCAGCTTTAATGCGGACATGCGTGGCATCCTAGCACAAAAGGAGGCGGGAGCGACCCAGGGTCCCTCCGTGCTCCCGGAGCGCGCACGATCAGAATGCGCTCGCTCGACGGCGCAGTCGGACCGACATGGGCCACCCTTCCTAATGACAACGTAAGCAAGCCTGGAAAGCGCATTTGTCTGCTGATTTGAATCAGTAGCTGTCTATCGGATAACGGGAGTTGGAAATCGTTCTGCCCGAACTTGCTTCTCATGCATCTCCTTGCATGAATTCACCCGCCACATTCAATGGTTGAACCCGAATGGTTGCTCGTATCGGAAACAGGCTTTATGCTGGGAAGTTGGACTCCAAGTTCGGTGAGCAGCAGGGGTTCGGCACCGAACCGTTGTTAATACTCTTCGAAACTGAAAGGAGACCCCTTCTGGGATCGCAATCATAGCTCGGGTTCCCATTTGAGGGCATGAGTCCCTGCTTCTCTGTAAGGGCAAAATTGCGGTCAGTTGGGGGCACTATGTTCCGGCGACGTGCCCGAAGAGACTTTTACATGAACTTCCGTCCTTGGCATGGCTAAGTAGGGATCGTTGAGATTCATTGGCTTCCCACTCTGAGGAAGTTGACTTTATAACAAGGCCATCAGATTTGATGGTTGTGAGTCTACCAGGCTTGACTTGCAGACTTCATAGATCCGAACTTGTTGGTGAAGACGAAACGCATTTCTCTGCGATGCACCGGGAGATGTCTCGGATCTTAATCTCAGCTATGATTTTTTCATCTGGTTACGTAGGGATATTTCATAGAATACGTTAAGAAAGAGGCTCCTTGATAAAATCGGTTTTTCATGAGCTCTTTACGAAATCGCAGTGGCCGCACTGCTAACACGACAGTACTGAATTCCGTCCGATCACACCCTACAATGTAACATACCGACGCTTATGGCTTGCGCAGAAAGTCAAATACAACCCGGTCTCCCATAAAGCCTAGCAAGCGCCGATGATTCGACGTAACTGGCCACGCTTAAACGGTCAAACGTGGCGAGTATCGTGTCGCTGAGAGGACATGCCAATGGAAAAACCACGTTACCAATGGAGTGTCCTTATGTAATGTCCCACGTCCAGACCACTAGAAGAGAAGTAGATCCATATAGAACTGATGCATTGCATCGCCTGCGACAATAAGCCCCCTGTAGTTCGGTAAGAATCTTTTTCTAATACCCTTGCTTCGCATCTCAGTCACGCATTTCGCCCGGCTATTCTAGCACGTAATTTCATCTCAGTCGCCACCCTTGCCAGATATCTTATTAGGAGCTGTGGCCGATATTCATCTTTTGTCATCCCGTCGTCCTATCGCGATTATTGTTCAATGTCCTTGGTCCTAGGTGGCTAAATTCCGCACATCAATGCCACATTTCCAAATTCCGATCTATATTTCTATGGCTGAATTGTGGCTGACCTATCGAGCAGGGAGCGGGATCAATTCGAAAGTCGGCATGCAGTCCTCCGACTCCCAAGACCCTTGAATACTCACTCTGATTGGAATCGCCGATTCATTTCTGGATTTTTCTCGATATTGAAGTTTCTTCTCCGCTTCCGTCATATAGACTCCATGCTCACGCTCATTCAGTTTCCCTGGTCACCGTTTTGCGTGACGGTGCGGCATATCCTTGAACGGAACGGCATCCCGTTTCGGCTGCGCAACATCTCCTATCATGAGAGGGCTTCCATTATTAAAGCCACGAACGGACGTGGCTACACGGTGCCTTGCGTGGTCGATGGGAAGCAGGCCATCTGCGATGTGACTGACTTTGGTCAAGAGGTTGCGCGGTATATCGATCGGCGCTATACGCTCAACCTGTTTCCAAAAGAGGTCGAGGGCTTTCAGCTCATCCTCTCGCGCTACATTGAGAATGACTTGGAGATGGTGGGATTCAAGGTCAACGACAGCTACATTATTCCATCACGACCCATGGTCGAACGCGTCATGCTGATCCGGCATAAGGAACGGAAGTTCGGGAAGGGCTGTCTCCAGGAATGGACAAGCCATCGCACTTACCTCCGCGCGCAATTCGCTGAGCTACTGACGCCGATCGACAACATGCTGGCTGAGTCGCCGTTCTTGATTTCAGATCGACCGTTGTTCGTCGACTACGATCTCTACGGTGTGATCGAGAACTATCTGTTCAGCGGCAAAACGAAGCTCCCGAGCCTCAAGCACCTTCGGCGTTGGCACCGCGCAATGGCGAACCCCTCCCTGGAAAGCTGAATCCGTCAGGCTGATGCCACGCTGACCTAGATCCCGGAGAGAAGCTTTCAACTGTGCGCATCGAACGATATGAATGCTCCTTCCAAGCTTGCTCGTTATCTCTTTAGGGATGGGGGCTGATTGATCTTCCACTGCGCGCGTCCAACGAGGGGAGTCCGCGACCGCGCGTTGCGCGAGCACAGAAGATTATCAGGCTCCATCCCCTCCTCTGTTCTGCGAGCAAGAAGGGCACCTGGCCACATCTTTTCCCAGACTCTAGGTCCTTCCACTCCTCTTAGGGGGCGGCCTGGTTGATCCTCAAATGCGCGCGTCGAACGAGCACCTTCTGAGCGTGCGCGTTCCGCGAGCAGGAGGACGACCAGGCTGCCCCCTCTCCCCCTCTATTGGGGAATTCCTTCCAACCTCCAAACTCCGTACACTCTGCTCCTCGATGGAACAGACCAGACCCTACCAACGCAGCCTCTATCGCCTGCCGGTCACCTACCCGACCATGTACTGTGTGACCGCGACAGTCGGCGAAGGAACAATTACGAATCTTTCGGCGATGGGATGCGCGATCGAAGCTGATCAACCTCTGCTGGCAGACCAGCGTATTGCATTGCGCCTCATGCTCCCCGATCAACCCGAGTCGCTGCCGATCGATGAGGCCTATGTGCGGTGGGTGAATGGCAATCTGGCCGGGATCGAATTCATCCAAGTGGAACGTGCCGCAAACCTCCGGCTGCATGCGTTCATCTGGGACGGAATGGTCCAACGCTTCCACGCGATTCAACAAAAACGCGCAACGTCTTAGCCTTCCTCTTCAATCCCACTGTTTTCCCTTCATCGCCAGGCAGAGCCATCCAATTCCATCAATGTGATCTACCTCCCTTGTGAAAAGCAGGCAGGGCATGGATTCATCCCCAAGTCGGCACTCGACCTGATAGACATCGTGAACCTGCCCTTTCTAGGCGTGCAGGCATTTAGGCCCTTGCCTCACCCCTCGCGCCTTCGCTATACTTCGTACTATGAGTATTAGAAATGCGGGCGGGGACTGGGAACCGATGCTGCTGGGGATTGAAGCCCGCCAGTGTAAGGTCTGTAAGGAAGAACTCTATCGCAACAAAACGTTTTTCAGCGGCGGCTGGTCTCGCTGCGCCCTGTGCGAGGACTTTGTCCATTACAGCTGCCTAGCCAGCGGGAAAGTCTCGTTCTTGAAAGCCCGCCCCCGTGTGTGTAAGGTCTGCCGTACGGCTCAAGAGAGCACTCCGTACTCTCCGCCGAAGCCAGCGATTCCGGTGGCCGTCGGGTCGTGACTCCCCACACACAATCAAGCTCAATAGAAGCCCGTCGTGGCTGGCGTTATGCCTTTTTCCCAGACTCAGTCCGGTTCGTCCTCGCGCCGCTGCTTCTCTTCTTTAGTGGATTTTACACGACGAAGTTTTTCCTCAGTGGCGCCTACACCTGGCCGCGAACGAGTCAAACCTTTGCGCTCACGCTTATTGTCGTTATCCTCTCCCGTGAGTTTGTCTACAAGGAGCAGCTGTCACGCCATGCAACGCCAGGCCGTGCGTGGGCAGCGTTGGTCTATTCCTGCGTACTCCCTTACATGATCGGCGTAGTGGTCGTGTTGACGCTGTGGGCGAGATAGCCCGATTCGAATCTTTGGCGCGAGGACGATCGATGACAGAGATTATCCGCAGTGGAGCGTTTCTCCAACAATGTTGGTCGGTCCATCCGCTCTGTCTGACCGTGAAGCGCATCGAGCCGGATCGGATTGTGGTGGTCACGTGTAGCTCCTGCCGGATGGTGCACCGGGTGACCACCGGCGCGATCACCAGACACCTATCGACAGGGGACTCCTCCTTGCCTCCACAGGAGATTTCTCAGCCGGATGGGCTCATGGCGCTCAAACACTGCTTGGGATCCCATGCTCCTGCCCTATCGGTTCGAGAGATGGATGTGTTTCAAGATGCGGTGTGGGTCCGCTGTGCAGAATGCCGGTCACAGTTCAACTTGGCGGTCTCCCAGTTCGAAACACATCAGAAATAGCCCGTCCCTTTCAAGCCAGTAACCCAACCGGTGACCATGCCATCACAGTTTACACATGAAGAAGCGGCCTTGATGGCCGACCAACAGTTCTTCCTCGCCAAAGCGCAGATCATGGTGAAGGTGCGCAACTTACTCGGGCTTACTCACGAGGCCTTGAAACAGGAGGTCGCGTCGGCTGCTCTCGTCACTCCACCGGACTTCGATCCCGCCAACTGCCACTTCGTGAAAGGAGAAGCGCTCGAATTCTTTCCCTATCAATATCTCGACTTCCCGAAACACTTCCATAACTCGAACTCCTTTACCTTTCGGACACTCTTTTGGTGGGGACACCACATCGTGTGCGCCTTGCTGTTGGAAGGGGAAGGGATCAAACAGCACAAGGTACGGATCGTGAACCGGTTTCATCAACTTGCCGGACAAGGGCTGGAACTGTCGTTGGCCCCGACGTTGTGGGAATGGAAGCGTGGCGAAGGATATACGTTGCCGATCACTCACGATCGCAAGGCGCAAATAGCCGCCGTGTTGGCTGAACGGTCTTTTGTGAAGATCGTTCGCTTCCTGCCGTTCACCGATCCAAGGATTCAGTCGGGCCAAGCGCCGGAATTCAGCCGCGAGACCTTTCGAGCGCTCCTGCCGATCGTCACTCGCTAATAGGCTGCGAAGACCTATGCCGCCTCGCTAGATGATCAATGGCCTGCACATTCTCGCAGGATGCTCAAACGGGCCGGACTTCTCACCCTCCCGACCCTGGCGCGCCGAGACACGCCTTGTCCCAAGTAAGGCCGCAGCCGATGAAAGCACCGGAGGCGTAGCATTTTCCCCCCACCCACCCCACGCTGCCAGGACAGCGTGTTCTCCGAGTGGGCTATGTTGAGGATGCGTTCAAGGCGAGAACGCCGCTGATGACCTGTTTCAGTATCCTGCCCGCGCCGGCATTTGTCTCTGATCGGTAACTTGGGTACACTGAGCCAACTTCAACAGTGCATCGTCCATTCTAAGGAGGTCAATGGCGTGAAACAGACAATGGGGCAACTGGGCGTCGGGATCATGCTCACAGCAGGTCTGCTGATGGGAACGGGATGTGGAGGTACCGGGAAAACGGTCAATCTTGATCTCCAGCAGAAACATGAAGCGGCGCAATTCATGGAGACGGAACCAGTCAGAATCATCATCGAATCGTTTGAAGACCGGCGCCAGGAAAAGAATCGGCTCGGTCTGCGGACTCATTTGTGGGGCGGGGTGACCTACTTCAATGTGGCGGGAGGGCGACCAGGAGACATGATTGCCCAGATTCTCGCCGATCGTCTAAAAACGCGCGGATGGAAGAATCGAGCCTGGGCTGTAGAGGTCGCGCCCAGTGGGTTCACAACGAATCCGAACAATGCAGACATCGTGATCAGCGGACAGTTGCTCGACTTTTCTGCCAACGCCAAGAGCCGGCTCTTTTCAACGGTCGTCACCACGAACAGTAGGCTGATATTCACCGCGAAGAATATCGGCGACCAGAGTTCGACGACCCGAAGTATCGAAGGAGCACAACGTGAAACCCTGTTCTGGTATAGCGATGACGATGCCCAGCAGTTACTGGCAGCGACGTTGAAGGACGATATCGATCGGTACCTCGCGGAAACGACGATCGAGAACAAGATGTTACGGTCGACACATTGATAGACCGAGGGAATAGATGACACACCATGCGTGAACGTCGTTGGGAAACGACAGCTCCGTTGACCTTCGACCAGGTCCTTGGTGTGGGCGAACGACTGGCTGCGTTAGGGTTGAAGCCGGCGGCGCCGTCAAAGGATGTCATCTGTTATGTCGAAGAATGGACGGTCAAGTCTCCTGAAGATTTCGAACAACTGGAGGGGTGGTCCACAGAAGATGTGACCCTGATCCATGTCCGAGACGGTTGGAAGGGCGATTTTTTTCTTCTGGCCGGGGCCTATCACACGATCTACCAGCGCTATCAGGATGTGGGGACCTACTGCTCGATCAGTCATCCCTGGCGCATTCGCGATCCGTTACGGTTGCACGACACCCGCAGTATGCTCTGGCTTGGATTTCGCCACGCCCATTCTTTTATCCGCGTTCGACTCCAAACAAAAGAGGTGATCACCCCAGGCGAAACACGAGGCGATACCGAACGGACACAGTGGTTGGAAGAACGTCGTACGTCGTTTCTCGAAGCGATCACGTTGTTGGAGCTTCCCATCGAGACATTGGTTGAGAAACAGCAGCTGGGGTTGCGGTCAGTCGATCCCTCCGTGCCTTTCTTCTGCTCCTGGCCCGATGCTTTCGGGCCCTGTCAGTTCGAATACAACACGGCAGACGCCTATGAATTTCTGGTGCCGGCCAGTAAGTTAGCCGCGACGTCTGCACCGGGACTAGTCGGCATCAGAGCATACCTGACAGGTTTTTCTGACGTAGCACTCGTTGACTTTCAAGCGATTGAACCCACTGTCCGCTCCGCCTATCGCTGTTCAGTGCATTGTCCGCTCAGCGATGTGCCGGAGATTCGATCTATCATCGAACCGGACGGCCGCCTTTACAGCACCCTCTGTGAGTTTCAAACACAGGAACTGCTCCCTGAATGTGATGACGCCTCAGCGATCATCGGCATGGTTGGATCGCACACAGGCTTCGGCATTGAGGCCCGCTTGAATAAAGCACCGCTGAAAGACGAGGCCATGGCGGCATGGGTGGAGCGGCTCATCGGTCACCCAGTGACCTATGCCCCCTTGCCCGCATTTGTGTGATTGCCGCGTGGCCTCCCTTAGCCCACATTATTCATGAGCGCTTCTGTTGCGATCGCGGAGAAAGAAACCAACATCCACTATGGAATTTCTTCTTCGCGCCAAGATCATGTCAACGACGCTCGACCTCGCAAGCGCGGTGACGACGCACCTTCGGCAGGCAGGCTCGCCGCTCAGTCCCTCAACGTACTGCTTCAAGTACGTGTCGGTCCTTCGCGGCTCCGCGTGTCTGTCTCGCAACACGGCTCCACGATTTCGCAACGAACTGTCATGAATAATGCGGGTTAGCGAGCCACGAATGCAGAAGGTAGTGTGGTCGAGCCTCTGTTCCTGAATCCAACTTTTCATTGAACACACCAGAGAGATTTCGCACAGTGAGGGCATGAGCCCGCTGGCCAAGGTCCAATCCGTTCTCGCCAGACCCTTCACGTCAGCGGTCTTCTTTGTCTCAGGCGTTCTCTACGATACCTTGACGCTGACGCGCATCGATCGTCTGCAAGACAATCTGATTCTGCTCTTCTATCTCGTCGCACTCGGCTTTCTCGTCGTGCTCACCGGTCGTCATAGTCTGGCCACAGTGGAGCCGGCCGCACTCGAACCTCACGACTCATCAATCTCCAGATTCCTGATCAAGGCCAAGCCCTACTATCCGAAGGCCATGCAGTTTCTCTTCGGTGGACTGTTCAGTGCCTATGCCGTCTTCTACTCGCGCAGTGCGACACTCACAGGCACCGGAGTCTTCCTAGGCCTGCTGGTTCTCCTGCTGATGGCCAATGAATTCTTGCGCGATCGCATCTTGAACGTACGCCTCCTCGTTGCGTTGTTCGCTTTGGCCAGCTTCAGTTTCTTCACCTTCTTTCTGCCTGTCATGGTCGGAGCTATCGGAACCTGGGTGTTCCTGCTCGGAGCTGCGCTGAGTGTGGGAGTGACACTACTCGTCGTGCAGCTGATCTATCGACGAAATCAGGACCGATCGCAGAAGAACGTGGTATCGGTCGGCGGACCGGCGATTGCCTTCATTGGTCTCCTGATCGGATTCTATTTCTTGAACTGGATTCCACCCGTGCCGCTTTCCATGAAGTTCGGCGGCATGTATCGCGAGGCACAGAAGCAGGACGACCGGTTTGTGCTCAGCTTCGATCGCGACTGGTATCAAGTGTGGAAACGCTCACAGAATCCTTTTCCAGCCGATGAGCCTGTCTATTGTTTCACTGCCATTTTTGCCCCGGTCGCGCTGAACACGACGGTCTACCACCATTGGTACTTCCGAACGAACAGCGACAAGCCCTTTACTCACGCCGACAGGATTCCGATCAAGATTGCCGGCGGTCGCGAAGGCGGGTATCGTGCGTACACGTTCAAGCAACGGCTCGATCCGGGGGACTGGCGCGTCGATGTTGAAACCGAAGACGGTCGAGTGGTCGGGCGAGTGTCTGTTGTGGTAGCAGAGCAAGGTGAGACAGGGGCCATACCCAGAACATTTATATACTAAACCAGTAGTGTCCGGTTAACACGAGCCCCATGATCTGGAAACCAAGCACTGGAGCGGGACTTGAAGCGATGAAGGGGGGTGTCGATTTGAACGGCGAAAGGCGGTTCTGGCAGTCTTCCGGTATTTCTCCTGGCGGCGGCCATGAACATCGGCAAAACGCTGTTTGCGCAACTGATGGATTTTCTGCCTTGGACGACCTTCACCCGCATCGTCGATCGATAGGGTGGCGCCCGCGACGTGAAGCGGCTCGCGTGTACCGAACAATTCCGGGTGATGGCCGTTGCGCAACTGACCTACCGCGAGAGTCTGCGCGACAGCGCGGCCTGTCTGTCGGCGCCGGCCGCCACGCTCTCCCACCTGAGCTTCCGGCACGAGATCACACGCTCGCCGCTCGCCGATGCCAACGAGACGCGGGATTGGCGCATCCATGCCGAATTTGCCCCGTGCCTGATCGTGCCGGCACGCACGCTCTACCGCGGCGACCGCTTTGGCCTCGAGGTGGAGCACACGACGTATGCGCTGGACTCGACGACCATCGACCTGTGCCTGGCGCTCTTTCCCTGGGCGCTGTTTCGTACCACCAAGTCGGCGGTGAAGATGCATACGCTGCTCGACCTGCGCGGCAATATCCCCAGCTTCATCCACATCTCCGACGGCAAGCTGGGCGATGTCAATGTGCTCGACGTGCTGGTGTTGGAAGCTGGGGCGATCTACGTCATGGATCGCGGCTCTCTCGACTTTGCCCGGCTGTACGTGTTGCATCAGGCACAGGCCTTCTTCGTGACCCGCGCCAAGTCGAACACCCAGCTTCGGCGCGTCTATTCGGCCTCGGTGGATCGCGGCACGGGCCTCATCTGCGCTCAGACCGTGGCGCTGACCGGCACCACCAGCCGCACGGAGTACCCCGAGCATCTGCGTCGCATCCGATTCAAGGATCCCGAGACCGGCAAGGCGCTGGTGTTCCTGACCAACAACGTCACCTGGCCGGCCGCCACCATCTGCGCGCTCGACAAAGCGCGCTGGCAGGTGGAACTGTTCTTCAAGTGGATCAAGCAGCATCTTCGTATCAAGCGGTTCTTCGGTACGACGGAAAATGCAGTGACGTCGCAAATCTGGATCGCCGTATCGGTCTATGTCCTCGTCGCCATCGTCAAGAAACGCCTCACCCTGGATGTGTCGCTCTACACGTTGCTACAGATTTTTTCTGTCACCCTGTTCGAGAAGAGGCCCTTGCAGCAAGCGTTTCCGGGCCGCGACCACACATCCGACCAGGGCCACGACTGCAACCCACCGAATCTATTCGCGTTTTAACCGGACACTACTGGGTGTTCATAGGTTTCAATCGATTCTACTTTCCTGGCGCATCCGCGTTGCTTGGGTATTTCGAGCTTGCCCTTTGGTGTATTCTGTCAGCTTATCTTGGAGCAGTTGGATTGAGTGGCCGTGTGACGCCGTGGAAGCCATAATGGCACTCCACTATTGTTGTCCAGAATAGATGGCTACTACATTGAACCGGTTCGCCAGGCCGTTATAGTGTTATTCTTTATCGAATGCAGCAACTACCCTCTGCCCCCCAGCCCAAACTGCGTCTCGACGCGAGCCCAGAACGAGGGACACGCCATCGCGCCCGCCTGCTTGATGGTTATTGAGCAGCCGATTGCAAGGAGGCGGCAAGTTGGTTAGACTCCCATCATGGCGACAGTAACACATCCCCACATCGTGACCGATCCGACCGTCTGCGGGGGTAGCCCGCGGATTGAGGGCACGCGAATTACGGTCAGAACGGTGGTCATCGCAGCGTTGTTGCACGGGCAAAGCCCCGAACAGCTTCTCCAACACTATCCTCACCTTTCGCTGGCTGCGATTTACGACGCATTGTCCTACTATTACGATCATCGTGAGACAATGGACCGAGAAATCGCCGAGCACGAGGCGCTCGATCCCGGCTTCAACGACAAGTCGGCTCGGTGAGACTCTACCTCGACGAATCGATTTCAGTCGCCCTCGCCGCGGTGCTTCGCCAGCATGGGGTGGATTGCCTCACGGCCAGAGATGCGGGCAACTTGGGCGTCGATGATGAATCCCAACTCTTGTTTGCCACGCAGCAGAGCCGCGTCATCCTTACGCATGATACGAGAGACTTCCTACGCCTGGCTTCAATGTGGGTTGCAACGGGACGGAGCCACACCGGAATTCTCCTTGTTCACCAAGTGGCGCTACCCGTCCTCCTGCTTCGATTCCGAGCGTTTCAAATCCACCATCAGCAGTCCGAATTCGTCAACCAAATGCTGTGGCTCCCTCA
This sequence comes from uncultured Nitrospiraceae bacterium, assembly GCA_963748375.1. Taxonomy (GTDB): domain Bacteria; phylum Nitrospirota; class Nitrospiria; order Nitrospirales; family Nitrospiraceae; genus Palsa-1315. Next base: position 250,165 of record CAVVIR010000006.1, on the reverse strand, counting down.
GCCGCTTGAGGAGAAATGAGCAAAACAAGGTTAGACCCCTGCCCGAACAGCCCCAATTGCGTTTCAAGCCAGGCTTCTGATGAGAGCCATGCCATTGCGCCGTTTCGCTATCGTAAGTCTCGTGCTGAGGCAAAGGAGGCGTTGAAGGAGGTGATCCGTTCCTTACCCCGCACGAAGCTTGTCGAGGAAGACGAGACCTATCTTCATTACGAGGTCACCAGTCTATTATTTCGCTTCGTCGACGATGTTGAATTTCTCTTCGACGACGACACGAAGACTATCCACTTCCGCTCCGCTTCCCGCACCGGCTACGGCGACCTAGGAGTCAATCGTACGCGCATGGAACAACTGCGCTCGCTCAGTGAACGACAGCTGTAGTAGTGCTGGTCTGCGGAAACTTTTTCCCCTTAGGCGACCCACAGGCTTCGCCACCTTCTTGATGACGAGCTGCGCACGTTCTCGGCCTGATCGTCTCTGATCATCAACAGGCGACTGTTGGCATCGAGGTGTGTCAGGTTGATCGACGGACTGGCAAGTGGTGCCGAGTCCAGAGGGGCCGACCAATTCAGGATCGGCATTGACGAAGATCTTGCCCGTGATCTCCAACGGCGGGTTCCTTTTGAATAGCACCGCATTGCAGGCATAGGGTTTGAGGTAGTGAATCACACAGGTAGTCGTACCGCTAGGTGGCCTCCAGCGTGGCATCTCCAACGATTACGTGGCGACACAACAGCTACCGGCTGGCAAACATGAGAACATAGCCCCAGCTGCTGAGGCTGCATATCGTAGAGTGCCTGGAGGATTCCCAGGTGAAACGTCTCCGACCCGATGTCTCCACCTGAAAGGCCAGGTTAGTGAGATTGGTCGGGACAGCCGCGCGGCAGCAGGCCGATCCGATACACCGTTCACCTGCCCACTGACAACGGCATCCCGCCATCCTTGGATATAGGCATGCTCCTCTTGATAGTCACGGACCAGCGCCCCGGGTTGATCGATAACGGCGCGCTGGCGGATCTCATATGTCTTGTGGGAATAGCCTGACAGGACGTAAGACCGGCTAATAGGAGACGGCAGAGACGCGATGAGGGATGGGGTTGGTGGGCAGGCCAGGCGCATCACGGGGCAGTACTGCAGCGAATTCCTCTGCTGGAAAGAAAGAGGCCAGGGCCGCTGATGGCTGCCTATAGGGAGAGAAGCCGCGGATAGATTCCTAGAGGAGGAGCGAAAAAGTCCGCCGGCCTGAGCCAGCTAGTGCGCGGGGCTGGATGGTTTTTGGCTAAGCCTGGTTGTGTGCTGGAAGACGCACTTCGGGCAGGTGTAGTGGACAAACTGCTTCCCCCCGACGAGACGTTTCTTCATGGGAAGCCGGCACCAGGTGCAGAGGCGATCAGGAAGGTCAGCTGGGGGTGGCGTGTTCGATATCGATGACGTAACATCAACCATGTGGACATTCTCTCCGACCGGTGAGAACCATGTCAATCGATCGAGTGGCCACTCACGGCTTCGCTGAGAAAAAAACTTTTTAAATCCCTCCTGATGTAAATAGTTTCGTGGTATAGTTCAACTGACAAGTCCACGGTGGGAGTTTTTTTACCCTCTTCACAGAAAGGTGTACAAACTATATGAGTAGCTCGCCTGAGTCCGAGTCCGCGATCTTTCCATCAGAGTCCCCAGTAGCCGCTCCCATTGCCCCGCAAGAAATGGTGGGTGAGGGGAAGGCGTGGGGACTCTGCACTGCCGTCGATCTTCAAGATTGTCATCCCGACCTCATTCGCAACGCTGACCATATTCGTCGCTATGTCGTCGAGCTGTGTGAGCTCATCGACATGAAGCGTTTTGGCGAGTGTCAGGTCGTCGATTTCGGCTCAGGTCGCGTCGCTGGTTACTCCATGGTGCAGCTGATCTCAACCTCGTTGATCAGCGGCCATTTCGCAAACGATACGAACAGCGCCTATCTCGACATTTTCAGTTGCAAGGGCTATGACCCGGCCATTGTCGAGACGTTCTCCAAAGACTTTTTCGGCGCCCGTCGCAGCACTGCAACAGTTACGCTCAGATACTAGCAAGAGACCGGGAGCCGCGGCACCGCGGCTCCCGGTATCGACCTGAGAACCCCCTGCCATTCCACAAGCTATGAACCCCACCACGGTCAAAGAGTTTTTTCAGCTTCTTCCTAGCCGGCTCGACTCAGATGCCGCCGAAGATCTCGACGCGGTCTACCAGTTCGATCTGAGCGGAGCGCAAGGCGGGCAGTACATCCTCACCATTCGTGACGGAGCCTGTCAGATTGCAGAGGGGAAACATGCGGCTCCACACATCGTGCTCTCGATGGCGGGAGAGGATTGCATCAAGATCATGAAGGGCCAGTTGAATGGACCCGCTGCCGCCATGTCGGGCCGGGTCAAGGTTAGCGGGGACATCGGCTTGGCGATGCAACTGAAGGCGCTCTTTCCAACTATCAAGTAACCAACCGACTTTCCTATCAGTCCGGGGAGAAACCATTTCGGCATAGCACAAAGTTGACGTCCGCAGATTGGGGACACGTGGAGTCCCAGCAAGATGCTCAAACAGTCCGTCCAGCAAGGCCACAGCGCGGGAAGACCGGAGGCGTAGCTCTTCTCACCCGTCCACCCCAAGCTGCCAAGACAGCTTGTTCTCCGATTGGGCTAAGTTGAGGATGCTTTCGAGGGGAGAACGCCGCTGGCAGATTTTTTGAGCATCCTGCTATCGGCCAGCTGGTTCTGCCGGCATCCAATCGACATCCTCTGGTGCTTGATCCGCAGAACGAGGGAACCGCTCCTCTAACATCACATAGATCGTGGGCACGAGAAAGAGCGTGAGGACCGTTGAAAAACTGAGTCCTCCGACAACCGTCCTCGCCAACGGGGCATTCGTTTCACCACCAGTCCCCCAACCGATGGCCATGGGGAGCAGTCCTAGGACCGTGGCGAGTGACGTCATCAATATCGGCCTGAGCCGCGTCCGGGCAGCGGTGACTGCCGCGTGATGCAACTCTTGCCCTCGCCTCCGTAGCACGTTCGTATAATCCACCAGCAGGACACCGTTCGAGACCACGATGCCCAACATCATGATGACGCCCATCATCGACGTCGTGGAGAGCGTGGTGTCGGTCAGAAAAAGAATCAGAATCACGCCTGGGAAGCCCATTGGAACCGAGAACATGATGATGAAGGGATCGATCAGTGATTTGAACTGCGCCGCCATCACCATGTAGACGAGGACCAACGCCAGAGCCGTGGCAAACAGCAAGCCCTCAAATGTTTCTCGTTGCTGTTGAATCTGGCCGGCCAACCGGATGCTGAATCCAGTGGGAAGCTGGATCTTGGCTAAGCCCGCCTCCAGATCGGAGGTGACTGCACCAAGGTCCCGATCGACAGGGTTAGCCGTCACATGAACCACCCGCTGAAAGTATTTGCGATCGATCTTGACCGGGCCAGCGTTGAGCTTAAGAGAGGCAACATTCTTGAGGAGGACTGGTTCTCCAGCTCGCCCGATCAACACGATGTTCTCAATATCCGTGAAATCCTTTCGATGTTCTTCCGCGAGCCAGGCGCTAATGTAGTACTCATTCCCATTTTGTGGGTCGGTATAAATGATAGGGTCGGTCGGGCCGTTGCCGTTGAGAGAGAACAGCACGGCGTTGGCCACGTCCGTTTCGCTCACGCCCAGGAGAGCCGCCTTCTCTCGATCCACCACCACATTGACCTCAGGATAATTCTCTTCTCGACTGACTTCGATATCGGCCACACCCGGTATTTGATTCATCAGGTTTTCGACCTGACGGATCACTCCCCTCGCCTGCTCGAAATCGTAACCGTAGATTTCCACGTCGACGGATTTTTGCGATCCAAAGCTGGTAATTCGCTTGATGAGCCCACCTGGATCGAAAAACATCGCGACGCCCGGGAAAAGCTTGAGAACTTTGGGTCGCACCTCGTTCATGATTTGCACTTGGGTTCTGGTTCGTTTGTCCGGTGTCACAAGATGGACGGAAATACTCGATGTATGAGGGCCGGTATTCGGATTGAACAGTGAGGAGCGCCCCTGCGCGAGCACACCGGTACTGGACACGATCGTTTCCAGCTCTTCGGCAGGAATCTGTGCCCGCAGAACACGTTCGATCTCAGCCACTTGCTGCTCGGTTTTTTCCACTCGCTGACCAACCGGTGCGCGCAGGACGACGCGGAACTGGCTTTCATCCGACACCGGCAAAAACTCTGTGCCGATTTGGGGCGCCAGTGCGAGAGACGCGGCAAAGAGCAGCAGGATACCAATAATGAAACGCCAGCGATGAGCCAAGACCCAGCGGAGCGATTCCTCGTAGCCTTTATCTAACGACTCGTATTGTCCACGGCTCCAATCCATCAGGCGCACGATCCATGCCGGCATCGAACGGTGAGACTCTTGTTCTGGCTTGAGAAATCTGTAGCAGAGTGCCGGGGTGACCGTGCGGGAGACGAAGAAGGAGGTGAACAGTGAAATCGCAATCGTGATCGTCAGGGGAATGAGGAGCAAGCGGGCAATCCCGGCGACGAAAAAAATCGGGTAGGAACACGACCACCGTGGTGACCGTCGAGGCGAGAATGGGCATCGCCACTTCACGGGCCGCTTCCAGGATGGCGTTCCAGCGGCGGGGCGACGTGTTGAGGTGGCGTTGAATGTTTTCGAGTTCTACGATGGAATCGTCAACGAGCCGGCCGATCCCAAGGGCCAAGCCTCCCAGGGTGAACACGTTGAGCGTTTGACCGGAAAAGTACAGCACGATGAAGGTCACCATGATCGAGAGAGGAATGGCGACGGAAATGATCAGCGTGCTCGTCACACTACGGAGGAAAATCAAAATGACCAACGCGGCCAACAATGATCCGTGCAGCGCCTGCTCGATGAGGTTGCTGATCGACTGGCGGATATAGACTGATTGATCGAAGGAAATCCCGACTTTCACGCTAGGCGGAATGCCGATCAGCTTCGGCAGAACCTTGCGCAGCGCATCCACCACCGCCACGGTGTTGGCGATAGGCTGCTTGTTCACCCGAAGATACACGGCTCGAGCCCCATCCGTCCTGACAATGTTGGTCTGAATGTCCGATGAATCGGTCACGGTCCCGACATCCCGTATCCGAACGGGACTGCCCTGTGGATTGACTTTCACGATCACGTCTTGAATCGGGTCGACAGTGCGAAACTGATTATTGGTGAAGACATTGTAGTCCAGATTGCCGGCCTTGATGTCGCCCGATGGAAGGATGAGGTTGGCGGCCTTGACGGACTTGACGACGTCCAGGATTGACAGGCTTCGAGCATTCAACAGCGCCGGGTCGAGGTTAATGTTGATTTGGCGGATCTTCCCGCCTTCCACGGTGGCAGCGGCGACGTTGGCAATTTGTTCAATCTGTGGTGCAATCGTATTCGAAGCTAGGTCGTACAAAGCCCGTTCGTCCAGATCGTCGCTGGAAACCGTCACGAGAGAGACAGGAATATTGGAGACATCGAACTTGACGATGAAGGGTTGTCCAATGCCCGGCGGGAGGCTATTGAGAATTTGGGTGACGCGTTGCATCACCTCCATCTGGCCGACATCAATATCTGCGCCCCAGTTGAACCAGATCTGCACTGCGCCCATGCCCTGCTTGGCGAACGACTCGACATGATCGACATTCGAGGCGGAACTGACGGCTTTTTCGATGGGATAGACGACACTCTGTTCGATATCGAGCGGCGGCGCGCCCTTATAGATGACACCGACGAAGGCGACGGGCACTTGAATCTGCGGGAAGAGATCGACCGGTAACCGCTGGACGGAGGTGCCACCTAGGATCACCATGGCAAGCGACAACATCAGGACGCCGATGCGGTTGCGAAGCGCAAGGAGGGTCAGCCACATGATGATGATGACGTGAAACGTGAAAGGTGAAAGGTGAGAGGTAAGACGTTAGAGAATGACTCGGGATATAGAGCACGGAAGGGTACTGTTGTATTGCGTTTCACGTTTTACGTTTCACCTTTCACGGCATTCATCGGGTGGACCTGCACGGGAACACCCTCGTGCACGAGGTCTTTCCCAGAAATGATCACCTGCTCCGACCCATCCAAGCCCTTGGTGATCTCCACTCGGTTCTCGTCACGCACTCCAATTTTCACCGGTACCCGTTGAGCCTTTCCTTCGCGCACGATATAGACATATTGGGAGTCTTCCAATCGACTTACCGCATCGATGGGGATCTGAATCGCGTTTCGATGAGTGCCGACGAGGACCTCTACACGGGCAAACATGCCGCCTTTCAAGACATGATTCTTGTTGGGAAGATCGACCTCGATCGTCATTGTTCGGGTCGCTCGGTCCAACGCCTGAACAACACGGGTCACTGTGCCTTCGAAGACGCGATCCGGATAGGCTTCAGCGCGAACTTCTGCTTTTTGACCCACCTGAATGAGTGGAACATCCTTCTCGACGACTTCGATCAGAATGCGGACTGTCTGGATCTCATGAAGAGTGAGAATCCCTCGGGACATGGTAGAGGTTCCGCCGGTTGTCCCGCTGACATAGGAGCCGAGATCGAGATTGCGCTCGGCCACATAGCCAGCAAAAGGCGCACGGATATACGAGTAGGCCAGGTTTGTCTCGGCCTGTGCCAGGGCAACGTCCATCTGCTGGACCTGTGCGCGGAGCGAATCGAGCGCTGCCGCTGCTGTGTCGTATGCGACCTGTGCGTTATCGAGATCTTGCTGCGAAACAAACTGGTCTTTGATCAGCGCCTGCATCCGATTGAGCGTCAGGGTCGTGTTCCGGACGCTGGCGTCCTGCTGTGCGACTCTTGCTCTGGCTGCAGCCAGGTTTGCCTTGGCTTGATTAACAGCATGCCGATAATCCGCGTGATCGATTTCGATCAGGAGCTGGTTCGCTTTCACCAAGTCTCCTTTCTCGACATAGACCTTAGCAATGTAGCCGTCGACCCGAGAAAACAGATTGACCACTTGGTTGGGGATGATATCGGCAGTATAGGTGAGTCGAACGTCGAGGTCCTGTTTCAGCGGTGCCACGGTGGCAACAGTGATGACACGGGGTTTACGAGTGTCTGTCTTGGCGCCGCTGCTGAGGCGAAACACAACGAGCGCTGTGACCGCGAAAAAAATGATTACTCCAAGCGTGATAATCGGATGTTGTTTTAGGGGATTCATCGCGAACGCCGACTCGCCGACTTGCGGCTAATCGGCAGCTTGATCAGACCGGCGAGAAAGAGATCGACATAGGTGGCGACTGTGACTTCATGGGATTGATGCATCGGGACTCCGAAGATCTCATGAAGCAGTCGGTGATGGACGACCATGCCGATGAAAGCGCGAGCTGCCAGAAGAGGATCGACAGAGCGAAATGCCCCATCTTCGATCCTAGTGCGAATGTACGCGGCAAGGTAATCGTAGAATACTTTGTGGTGCTTACCGAAGAACAATTCGGAGAGTTCATGTCCCTCTAACGCACTGAACAAGAGGAGCCGTAAGAACGTTGAGTCGGCACCGGGGCGAATCCGATAGCTCGCTATCATCGTAAACACACGGTGGTCGTCTCGTTTTGTGACCGCCACTTCCACGACATCAAGCAGTTCATTCACGGTCACTTTTTCTGCCAGGATTGCCGCGTAGAGCGTCCGTTTCGTTGGAAAGTATTTGAAGACTAACGCCTCGCTCACTCCCACCGCTTTGGCGATTTCTTTTGTGGTCGTGCCGTTGAATCCTTTTGCAGCAAAGAGCGAAGCGGCAGCCGCGATGAGGCTGGCCTGACGATTGCCAGCAGAAGCCCGCTGCCCGATTTCGTCCCTCCCCTGTGCGGGTTGCTTCTTCATGGTTAGTAAGTATTCACTCACCTGAATCCTAACATGCACCGTTTCACAGCAGCAAGCCCTTGATACGAACTGCAAACGAGTTTTTCGGAAGACGTATTAGGTGTCCACGGAATTGGAAGAAAACTACCTGGCCCGACTCTCCTGACGGGCCATCCGTTTCTGGCCGTCGAGTTAGCTAATTATCGGTCGGCATCAGCCCGTGTGGACAATCCCATCCCCGCACGAAGCATGGACTTCAGTAATGGCGTCGTGCTCGGTGTGAGTAAGGCCTTCAAGCAGCGCACGTGGTGGAATGAGAGCAGAATCGCACTCATGTATTGAGATGGCATGACAATGGTCTGATGACTAGGGGTTGGACCGGGAATGGTTCGGGCTTCTACCCTTCCCTGCCTTGCAGCTCAACCTCTATCATCATATCAAGGATTTCAGATATGACCGTTGCAGGCGACAATGGTCAACGAGGATGCACGAGAAAAGCCTCCCCTGGAGTGTGGAGGAAGTCATGCGCCTTCAGATTGAAATGGTGTAAACGGGTTTGTCCTCGTGCCGTGATGAGAAGGGGTTCGATTCCGTATGCGTTTATTTTCCACAAGCCCAAGCCGATACTGCCCATAACCCGAAGAGAGACCAGCTAAGCGTCCCTGCTGTCAGTGACCTGAACTGTAGCGTTAGGACTTGCCTGTCTTTCGTCGATAGGTCGTTGCGATCCCTGCGAGCCAACAATCAGCCTAATCAATGTGCGCGGCATTCGCGCGTAAAAAGTAACGGAGGCGGTTGTGTTCCCGTAGATTCATCTTGAGAATCTCGACTCCAAACCGATGGCCTGAGGCCCACGCTACCTTTGCCTCCATCACGAACAACGGATCTTGCCCATCGGGAAGGTAGAGAAAAATCGTAAGTTCTTCCCCCGGTGAGACGAAGGTGTTGCCTCGAATACCCAATCCCGTAGGCGAGAGATCCGTGACCGTGCCATCGCCCATGAGAACCTCGCCGGTAGGCTCTTGTGCTGAGTACATCAACCCGAACTCTACCGAGGGCCGAGAATCATGTCTCCGATTGACAGCTTCGACCATAGGCTGAAGCCCTCTTCTCGATGTGATCGATGTTCGTTTCATGATGCCAACTCCTAGTTCCTGCTGGCCTCAGGTACTGACGGCACAGCTTGAGAAAGTTTATACGAACTCACACATGGTCTTCTCCGTAACGTTGGGGCGATGTTAGATGATTCGGAATGCCGTTCGTCGATCGTCTAAGAGCGACACACTGATATGCTTCCAAATAACTTCTTGCAACCGTTTCCGTTCATCTGGTGACAGCTTGGGAAACTTGACGGCAAACGAATCTTTGGAGATCCAGGAAACGATGACGTCGGTGAGGCGCATGGGAGTGTGCCCGTCCTCAAGGTCTAGGAGCAGCGTAAGACGGCTGCCTAGCGGGCTCGGGGCTACACCTAAGATCTTGCAGCCAGTTTGAGAGAGGTCCATCAAGGCCCCTTCTCCAGCGACAATTCGTGCGCCTTCTTCACCGAAGTACGTGATTCGGTATCGAATGGGAATCCGTTCAGCATAGCGCCGATCTAAAAGCGAATGAGCCTTCTGGGTGTTAATCTTGAGAACGGGGTGGTTCAGTTTCATCGGTGCCTCCACAATGGTTCCGCCGAGGTTTCTCTATCTCTCGCGATAGTGTGAGAATACCGCACTCAAGAATTTCGACAATCCCTAAAGAGAGGGGATAAAGGCCCCTCCCGAAGAGGGGATATTCGGCAGAAGAATGCAGTGGGTGGGTGTTTTATATCAGGAACACCGCAAGAGTGAGTGAAATGTGATTTCCCCCAGCTCAGCCTTAATCTAACCCTTTCGAAGGAATGGGAAACTTCTCGGTATCAGGCCAAGAGCCTCGATGAAGGCCTAACAGGAGCGGGATGGCGAGTGCTAGAACACGGTGGCTGAATTACTTTCGGTCATTTTTCGACGGAGTTCCTGACTTTCGAAAAAGATGATGCCACGATCAGTGCCCGTCTCGTACCGGAGGTTCACATCGGTTTCAAACCCTGTCCAGCTAAAGAACTTGATGGAGCCGCCGGCAATCTGGCCAGGTGTGCGATCAAGTGGACCATAGAGGGATTGAAGATAGGCGAGAATCCGATCATGGGTCACGCTGCCTTGGTAGCGGACAATAACACGAGCGAATTTTCCCTCTGAGGTGACAAATCTCATGGAGTCGACCGTTACTGCGCCAAGTGAAGAAGACCCAGTCCGCAGCTCATAGGTTTGAGACCGGCCGGTGTCCTCAACTTTTACGAAGGTGTCAGTGCCTGAAAAGGATGCGCCCCAGGGTATCCCCTCAAACCCATTCGGGTCATTCTGCATCGGCACGGCGAACGCCGGGGCACCCTGTTGAAGGAGTGAGAAGAACAGGCAGGCGAGAGAAGTGCGCCAAATCCGAGGGTCGCGGCAGAGGCGGCGAAGCATGTTACTCCGCTGAATCGGTAATATGGTCGTTGAACCGAGGGGCCAAGTTACGGCTATCGATAAACACAAATCCCCGTTCCGTATCCGCATGGTAGGTTACGCTAATTTCGGTATCAGCCCCGCGCCACGTATACTGCTGATTCAGTCCTCGCATCATCTGCCCTGGAACGCGATCGAGGGAACCGAACTGTTGCTCAAGGTAGGCAAGTATCTGTTTGTGCCGATCGCCACCCTGATAGTGAATGGTCACGCGAGCAAATTGCTCGTCAACCGATAAGAAATGAAGACTCTCGACTGGAACTCCGGCATACGATGGCGGACGGTCTTTCAATCGGTATTCATTCACATGCGGGCCAGCTCTAGCGATTTCTAAGTCCGGCCTCGCTGTTAAGGCAACTCCCCAGGCTAAGCTCTGGAAACCATTCGGGTCGTTCTGCATCGGCACAGCATAGGCGAGAATAGGGGAAGAGGTCAGATAGAACAAAAGCCCCAACAGGGCAGGGTATCGAGCCATATGGTTCCGCTGTAGTCCGATCATGGCAGAACGCTACCATGGCCGATCGCATGGTGCAACTCCCGCAGTTTTGTTGAGAATGTCCGAAGGCATAGCTTATAATGCGCGCGTTTTTCCATGTGGATCGAGATAAGGAATCGACTTGATGATTGAAAGTGATGCATTTGTCCAAGCACTCCAAGATATCGGGGTAGATTTCTTTACAGGGGTTCCGGATTCGATCCTGGGCGGCATCATTGCCGAATTGATGGAACGACGGCTCTACACTCCGGCCGTTCGGGAAGATGAAGCGGTGGCCATGGCCGCCGGGGCCTACATGGCTGGCAGGATTCCTGCCGTCCTCATGCAAAACTCTGGGCTTGGGACATCACTGAATACGCTCATCTCGCTGAACTATATCTATTGCCAGCCCTGTATTCTCATCGTGTCCTGGCGTGGGCATGGTGGGAAGGATGCCCCGGAACATCTCGTCATGGGTGAAGTCATGCCGCAGTTTCTCGATACAATGAAGATTCCTCATCGGACGCTGACGGAAAAGACGGCCATCGACGATCTGAAGTGGGTAGCCGAGACGTTTATGAAGAAACGAATTCCCGTGGCCCTGAATATCACAAAGGGCGTGATCAAGGGATTGCACCCATGAGGCCTGAAGAAGGCACAATGCTGAGTCGAGCCCAGGCGATGGCTGCCTTGTTGGAATTACTCACCGACCAGCCTGTGATTATTTGCAATGGCTTTCCGTCCCGCGAGGCGCAACACATTGCCGACCGACCCACTCATTTCTATATGATCGGATCCATGGGGTCGGCAGCAGCGATTGCCCTGGGCGTCGCGTTGTCGAAGCCAAAGAAACACGTGATTGTCTTCGATGGTGACGGGAACGTCCTCATGGGCATGGGGACACTCGCAACAGTGGGAGCACTGAAGCCAAAGAACTTCGTTCATGTGGTGTTCGACAACGAAGTCTACGGCACAACCGGCAATCAGCCAACGATTTCCAATGTCGTTCCGCTTGAAAAAGTCGCAAAGGCAGCCGGGTACGTGCGCGTCGAACGGGTGCGGGAACGTGAAGATCTCGTCTACGAGTTCAAGGACATGCTGACGAAAGATGGACCGAGCATGTTGTTGGTAAAAGTCAATGAGATGGTGGAAGATGCAGGACGTGTGAAGCTCGACCCGCCGGATATTACGAAACGGTTCATGCAGGCAATCAAATAACGCGTGAGAGCTAAGAAGCAAGAGGAAGAACGACAAAATGATTTTGTTGAATCCAGGGCCGGTGAATGTGTCGGAGCGGGTACGTCAGGCGTTAGTACGTCCTGATGTATGCCATCGCGAGTCGGAGTTTACTGAACTGTTACACAGGATTCAGGCGAAGTTACTGAAACTTTTTGTGCCGGGAGCGGAAGCGGATTATGCCGCGGTGGTCTTGACAGGATCGGGAACTGCGGCGGTAGAGTCCGCCGTCATGTCGGCACTCCCACACGGCAAACGGATGCTGGTGCTCAACAACGGCGTGTATGGCGAGCGCATTTCCCAGATGGTCGGCCTCTATCGTCTGGGCGTATCCGAACTCAAATATGATTGGACGACAAGGCCGGACCCTGAACGGTTGCGACTCGCACTACGACAACATCCGGAAGCGCATGCGGTCGCCATGGTGCATCATGAAACGACCACCGGCCTCATCAATCCGGTCAAGGAGATCGCGGATGTCGTCGATAGCCAGAACCGAGTGTTCATTCTCGATGCGGTCAGTGCCTTGGCTGGGGAACCGCTGGATATCGCCGGATCGCATATTTATATGGTGGCGGGCACAGCAGGAAAATGCATTCAGGGATTCCCGGGTGTGTCATTCGTGCTCGTCCGTAAAGGATTTCTGGAGCGGATGCGTGGCTACCCCAGACGATCGATCTATCTTCACATCACTCAATACGTGGATGATCAGGGCCGCGGCACCATTCCATTCACGCCGGCGGTGCAAGTCTATTATGCGTTCGACGAAGCCTTGAATGAACTAATGGAAGAAGGGGTCGCCAAACGAATTCTACGGTACAAGAAGGTCGCAACCTTGATCCGAGAACGTATGGCGAAACTCGGCGTAAAGCCGCTCCTGACTCCTGACAAACTATCGAACACAATTACGGCCTATTACCTTCCTGAGGGTGTTACCTATCCGTCATTGCACGATCGGCTGAAAGAGCAGGGCTATGTGATCTATGCAGGCCAGGGCCAACTCCAGAGCAAAATTTTTCGCGTCGCGAACATGGGGGCCCTCACCGAGGCACAGTTGGGCGGATTCCTCGATGCGTTCGAACGGATCTGCGGTACAGCATGAAAGCCATCATCCTTGCAGCCGGGGTCGGGAAACGGCTATGGCAGGTCACGCAACATCGCCCGAAGTGCCTCATCGAGATCGGCGGGAAAACCATCATGCACCGCTACCTCACGTCGCTTCGAAGCGTCGGCATTCACTGCGTGGATATGATCGTGGGCTATAAACAGGAGATGATTCGCGCGGCTGTGGCAGCAAACGATTGTGGGATACGCGTGAATTTCCTTGTGAATGAACAGTTCCATCGCGGCAGCGTGTCCTCCCTCTGGATCGCGCGCACGGCATTGGATGACGATGCGATCATTATGGATGCAGATGTGCTTTTTCATCAAGAAATCTTGCGCCGTTTGGTACAATCTCCCTATGAGAACGCCCTGCTCATGGACGACACCGTCAAGCAGACCGGGGAGGAATGCATGGTCGTAGTCGAAGGCGGGCGCGTCATTGCGCTGACAAAAACGATGCCGTTACACTACGACTACGCCGGGGAAGGCGTGGGGTTCCTCAAGGTCCGGCATGCCGATGCACCACACGTGGTGGCGTCGCTCAAGACCCATGTGGATCGCGAAGATTGGCACATGGAATACGAGGACGCGCTCGTGGGGTTTTTTCGCGACGTCAAAGTAGGGCACGAGAAGATCGGCGGACTTCCTTGGACAGAAATCGATTTCATTGAAGATGTGACGAAGGCGGAACGGGATATATGGCCAAAACTGTAGCGATGTCGTCTGCACATTGCTGACCGGTGTTTCAAGAGGTGAGAGACGGAGTAGATCATGAGCGAGAGTATCGTTGAGAAACAGACAGGTCTCCAAGGGTTGAGCACGGCGATTCTCTTGCCGTCAGTGAGCCTGTTCGGCGAGCCGGCCGGATTGTATCCCGACGAGGTGGGCCCGCTCACCAGCGTAGTAGGCATCGGCCTGTTTCAGCGAACAGTATTGACGCTGCAGCGCGCCGGTATTCGACAACTCATGGTGTTGGTGGGGCCGGAAGAGGACCAGCTCAAGCAGGCATTGAGCAAAGGATCACGGGTGACGATCCCGGTGCGCTGGTTGCCGATTCGAGAGTTTCCACTGGATGATCCGCGCACGTGGGACACGCTGGCTGCTGAAATTCGAGGATTCTGCCTCCTGTCCGGTGTGCAAGGAGTGTTTGCGAGTCCCTTGATCGAGAGCCTGCGACATGAGGTGCAGGAAGGCCAGGCGATCGTCGTGGCACGAGCCGATACCGCTCAGAGTCGACCATCGAGCCGTTCGAGCTTGCACATGAAGGTCCAGGCGGGGCGACTCCTCTCGATTACCTCAAAACGGGATGATGCCGCATTGGTGGCAACAGACTTGGTGGTGCTTCCTGCCAGTTTGATGAGCTCGGCTGGTCACGTCGAGGTGGAAACCGGCACAATGCCGATCCGTCGATGGCTCGAACGGGCCGCGGTTGATGGGCATGTACGGGTATTGTCGACGGAGACGAACCGGTCACACTGGTATCAGGACGTGCGTGACGCCGCCGATGTGAAGGTCGCTGAAAGAAAACTCTTTAATTCCCTCAAAGGGGAATTCGAAGGTTTCGTGGACCGGTTCTTCAACCGGAAAGTTTCCCACTGGTTCACACGTCTCTTTCTCGCCGCAGGCTTCTCCCCGAATGTGATTACAGTCCTGGCGACCCTGGTTGGGTTGGTTGCAGCTGCTGGGTTCGGGATCGGAACCTACAGCGCCGGCATCATAGCCGCGCTCTTGTTCCAACTGGCGGCGATCATCGATTGCTGCGATGGTGAAGTGGCTAGGCTGACGTTCACCGAATCGCCGTTCGGGGCCTGGCTCGATATCACAATGGACAATGTCGTGCATATGGCGATCTTTGCCGGCATTGCCGTGGGCTCCTACCTGCGCATGGCTGGGAGCGATGGTGCCTGGATTCCTCTCGCACTGGGTTCGGCTGCGGTCCTTGGAAATGGGCTCTCATTTTGGCTCGTCACCCGCGCGCAAAAGATCAAATCATCGAATGGATGGAAGACACCAATCCAGGCCGCCTGGTCTGACTTCATGCTCAAGAACGTCTCGAGCCGAGATTTTTCCGTCGTCGTGTTGATATTTGCCTTCATCGGCAAACTCGACTGGTTTCTCGGTATGGCCGCAATTGGATCCGTCGTGTTCTCAATCCTGATGCTCTGGGTCATTAGACCGTCCGCCACCACCAGTACATAACGGGTGGGCGGGGAGCGGTCAGGTGTTCCCTTCCGAAGAAGAGAAACTTGCATGCCTGGCCACCCCCTTGCTGAACGAGTAGAGATCACGATACGCTCCCTATGACCTGTCTGTTTATTCTCACCGTGGACTCTTAGTGTAGCGTGCTCAGACTTTTCTTACTCATCGTCGGCCTTATCGTTCTCATTCTCCTCGTCTGGCATATCGGTCCCGAGCGCATCTACGAGATGGCGTCGCAACTCGGGTGGACCGGGCTGTTCGTCCTCCTAATTCCCTCCACCATCATGTACGTTGTCGAAGCCTATGGTTGGAAGATCACCTTGGGACCTTCGGCGAAGAACATTCCATTCTGGCGAGTGCTCGCGATCCGGACTGCCGGTGAAACGGTGAACATGACCACCCCAACCGCCTATGTGGGGGGGGGAACCGCTCAAGGCCTATCTACTCACAAAACATCATGTACCGATAGTTGAAGGGCTTGCCTCAGTCGTTATTGCCAAGACGACAATGACGATCGCTGAAGTGGTCTTCATCCTAATAGGCATCGCACTCGCATTCTGGAGGGTCGGTGCGGACGGCTCATCCGGACAGACGGTTGCAGCAGGGCTGACCAGCGTCGGCTTTTTGGTGCTCGTGACTGCAGCGCTCGTGTTTGTACAACAGCACGGACTCTTTACGCGGCTATTGGAATTTCTGAGAAAGATCGGGCTGAAGATTCACTATCTCGAAGTGCGCGAGAAGAAACTACAGTCGTTGGATCGGACAATCTTGGATTTTTACCGCGACAACCGCCTGACCTTTTGTTCTTCCATCGGACTGTTCTTTGTCGGTTGGATGGCGGAGGCCTTGGAAGTCTACGTCATCATTTATTATCTGGGCGGCCCTGCCATGGCCCTCTCTGCCATCTCCATCAGCGCCCTCTCCGTCTTTATCAAAAGTGGCACCTTCTTCATCCCCGGCAGCCTTGGCGCCCAAGATGGCGGGAATATGCTCGTGTTGAGGGCCTTTGGTTATTCCGATGTCACCGGCATCACTTTCGCTTTGATTCGGCGGTTCCGGGAGTTGGTGTGGATCGGGTTGGGACTGCTGTGCTTAGCCCTCTCCGGCGGGAGGGCAGCGGTTATTCAAGAACGTCGCGCCGACGACTTAGGTAATGACTATCGCGGTAGGGACGGTCATTGCTGACCGCCCCCCGCACAGATCCGTACGTGCGGCACTACCGCATACGGCTCTTACCTTGGATGATGACGACCACCCCGCACGTCGAAGACGTGCCGCGGCTCGTACGCCCAGTCGTCCGCGCGACCTGGAGACCCGGCGCTGTGTCCGGTCCAGTAGCAACTGCTCGACGTTCTCCTTGGTCAGCCCCCTTCCCTCCACCGACTCCGCCGACAGCGAACCGCTGTCTTTGTTCGCCTGCTTCTGCGGTACTATGGAGCTGTCTGACTCCCCGGAAACGTACATGTCGGCATTGTGGCCTCGCGCCTTCTCCGACCGATCCGCTTCCATGGAAGAGGCGGATGTCACCGGGGTCTCTCGGCTTCCGTGAGAAAAGTGTCCAACCGTGCCTGTGGTCTTAGACTCCGTGGGGGTCACATCGGACTCGCCGTTGATGTTCGACATGACTATTGCCTTCCCCTTGTCAGGACAAGGTCGGCCACCGCAGAAGGATGTTTTCGGAGCTCCATACACAGCCCGGCTGTACCTCTGTGAACGCTTCGACAGGTCGGTTGCCCAACACACCGCATCACTCGAGGCCAAGGCGACTGGCTAGGTCTTACCTTGTGCGACTCTTGCATTCGCGACTCTCCTCCGGCTTCGCGCCGACGCACCCTGACATCAGTCGTGTTCCTGGGCAATGAGACTGTCTGTCGTGACCCATGCTTAAGATTGCGCTCCTCTTTGCCGGCCTTTTCGCACTCTTCATGCTCGTGTGGCATATTGGTCCCCAGCGCATCTATGATGCGGCGGCGCAACTCGGGCTGGTCGCACTCCTCGTCATCCTGATTCCCTCCACCATTATGTATGCCGTTGAAGCATACAGTTGGAAAGTCACGCTTGGCCCATCGGCCAAGGATATTCCATTCTGGCGGGTGTTTACGATCAAGACCGCCGGTGAAGTGGTGAACTTGACGACACCGGCAGGCTACATCGGCGGTGAGCCGCTCAAAGCCTATTTACTCACAAAGCATCAGGTGCCGATGGTCGAGGGACTTGCTTCTGTCGTCATTGCGAAAACAACGAAGACGATCGCCGAGGTGCTGTTCATACTCCTGGGCATCACGCTCGCATTCTGGAGGGTTGACAACGACGGCTCTTTGGGACAGACCGTCGTCGCGGCACTGGTCAGTGTCAGCCTGCTATTGTTCGTGATTTCGTCGTTGGTGTTTGCACAACGAAAAGGATTCTTCACGTGGCTCTTGGAATTTACTCGGAAGATCGGACTCACAATTCGCTTTCTGGAAAGACGAGAGGAACAACTGCGGTCGCTGGATCGAATGATCTTGGAATACTATCTCCATAATCGGAGGGCCGTGTACTCCTCAACCGGACTATTCTTTTTGAGTTGGATGGCGGAAGCATTGGAAGTCTACACCATTATCTGGTATTTGGGAGGGCCTGCCCTGGTCCTTTCGGCCATCTCTATCAACGCCCTCTCCGTCTTTATCAAAGGCTCCACCTTCTTCATTCCCGGCAGTCTCGGCGCCCAAGACGCCGGGAACTTGTTCTTGATGAAAGACTTTGGTTACACCGATGTCGCCGGCGTCACCTTTGCCCTGCTGAGACGATTTCGTGAGCTGGTATGGATCGGGATCGGGCTACTATGTCTCGCAGTGCTGCGTGGGCGTGCGGCGGATATTCAGGGACATCGCACTTTCGACTCGGGAAATAGCCCCTGATAATATTACTCCCTCATCTTCATCCTCGGCAGTTTCTGCGCAACAAACGTCGGGAATATGCTATGCTATTTTTTGAAATCCAGGTTTTGTCGGCGTTATCTTCACCTTTTTTCGCCGATTCCTGGAGCTAGCTTGGATTAGGCTAGGCGTGCTCTGCGTAGCTCTCATCGGTGGGTGGTCTGCGGTAATTCAGAAAGACCACACCCACCAGGCAATGGCTCCTAACACCTTTTTCTTCCAATACAGCCGAAACTATTAACCGAGTTTCCAAAAACAGAACACGAGTCTCACGTGCTCAAACTATTCTTACTCGCCCTTGGTCTGCTCACTCTCGGTCTCATCGTGTGGCATATCGGTCCAGGGAACATCTACGACACGGCAGCACGACTTGGGCCGGTTGCACTCCTCGTGATGCTGATCCCTTCCATCCTCATGTATGTCGTCGAAGCATATGGATGGAAAGTCACGTTGGGTCCGTTGGGGAAGGATCTTCCGTTCTGGCGCGTGCTCGCAATTCGCACCGCCGGTGAAGTGGTAAACATGACCACGCCGTCCGGTTACATCGGCGGGGAGCCACTCAAAGCTTCACTGCTCCGGAAACATCATGTGCCAATGGAGGAAGCCTATACCTCGGTCATCATTGCAAAGACGACGATGACAATTGCTGAAGTGTTGTTCATTCTACTCGGCATTGCACTGAGTGTGTGGCTGCTGGGCGGGAACGATTCATCCGGCCAAACCCTGGCTGCCGCGCTCTTGAGCGTGGGTCTGCTGGCGTTGGTCACTGCCACGTTCGTATTCGTGCAACGGCAAGGACTCTGTATTTGGTTATTAGAATTTCTGCGAAAGATTGGGCTGAAAATAGTCTATCTCGAAACGCGTGAGAAACAACTACGGTCGCTGGATCGGGCGATCTTTGAATTTTATCGCCACAAACGTCCGGCGTTTTATACCTCCACCGGACTGTACTTTCTTGGCTGGATGGCAGAAGCGTTGGAGGTATACGTCATCCTCTACTATCTCGGCGGTCCCGCCATGGCACTCACAGCCATCTCCATCGGCGCACTCTCAGTCTTCATCAAAGGCGGCACGTTTTTCATCCCCGGCAGTCTCGGCACCCAAGATGGCGGGAATTGCTCCTCCTCGAGGCTTTCGGTTATTCCGGCGTTACCGGAATTACCTTTGCGTTGCTCCGGCGATTCCGAGAATTGGTGTGGATTGGGCTCGGGCTACTGTGTCTTGCAATGCTGAGCTGGCGCGATGCAGAAGCAGAACGCTCGCGCACATGATTCAGGAATAGTACCGGACCCCTTCCTTCTTCCACGCGTTGCTCCGGCCATTCCGCAAGCGAGCCTAGACCAGATTCGAATTGCTGTTCCTCGCGATGATCGAAAAGAACGAGATTGAACAGGGACACGCCTAAGACATCACACCAGGGTTGCCGAATCACGTGTCTCCATTAGACCATCCTGTCCCAGTCCAAAACGTGGATCCGAAGATCCGCAGGACGTTCCACTCTATCATAGACATCAAGCTTAGAAATTCCCTGCGCTAAAGTCATCCAGTTCGACATCGGTGATCGTGGCGGCATAGATGGTGATCCCCGCCCGCCCACTCGCAATGTCGGCATCCGTCGCCGACGAGCACGAGGACATTGTTGCGATAGAGGCGCAATGTCGTCCCGTTGGCTTCGGCACGGAGCACATCGCCCGCCACCCAGACCGTGCTATTTTCGCCGCCAGTTGTGTCCACACCCCCGCGTTCCATCGCGCAATGCGGGAGGTGAAGCCAGGCCGCGGCCAAGGGCAAACTCATACCCCGTCTTGGTGCCGGGCGCACTGAAGCGCAGGAGGAGACGCGGGGACTATCGCCGTGGTGCCCGTGGCCGTGGCGAGGGTGACTTGCGCCCACTGATTGTTCGACAGCGCGACCCCGGTATAGGTTTCGGTGGCGTCTCGCGAGGCCGTCGTCGCCGCACCCGATTGCCGACAATCTGCAAATTGGTATTGGCCCCCCACTGATCGGTATAGCCGGCATCCCAACTTGGCCCGAGGTCAAGCGCGTTGGCGCGATTGAAATTGTCCCCAGGCACCGCTGTCGGGGTCGCCGTGGTGATGGGCGAATAGGCGCTGAAATTGCCCGCCGCATCCCGGGCCCGGACCCGGTAACTGTAACTGAGCGCCGGGGGCCACGCTGGTATCGCTATAGCTGGTCGTCGTCGGGGTGGCGATCCGCACAAAGGCGGTGCAACCCACCCCATCGCAGCGCTCCAGTTCGTAGCCCGTCACGCCGACGTTATCGGTCGAGGCCGGCCAGCTCAGGGTGATCTGCGTCCCACTAAGCACCGTCCCCGTCAGGCTCCCAGGCACCGTCGGCGAAGTCGTGTCGGGTGCGACGGTAAGATTCCCTGCGCTAAAGTCATCCAGTTCGACATCGGTGATCGTGGCGGCATAGATGGTGATCCCCGCCCGCCCACTCGCAATCGTCGCATCCGTCGCCGACGAGCACGAGGACGTTGTTGCGATAGAGGCGCAACGTCGTCCCGTTGGCTTCCGCACGGAGCACATCGCCCGCCACCCAGACCGTGCTATTCTCGACCGCCAGTTGTTTAAACACTCCCGCGTTCCATCGCGCAATGCGGGAGGTGAAGTTCAGCGCCGCGGCCAAGGGCAAACTCATACCCCGTCTTCGTGCCCGGCGCACTGAAGCGCAGGAGGAGACGCGGGGACTATCGCCGTGGTGCCCGTGGCGGTGGCGAGGGTGACTTGCGCCCACTGATTGTTGGACAGCGCGACCCCCGTATAGGTTTCGGTGGCGTCTCGCGAGGCCGTCGCCCGCACCCGATTGCCGACAATCTGCAAATTGGTATTGGCCCCCCCCTGATCGGTATAGCCCGCATCCCAACTTGGCCCGAGGTCAAGCGCGTTGGCGCGATTGAAATTGTCCCCAGGCACCGCCGTCGGGGTCGCCGTCGTGATGGGGGAATACGCGCTGAAATTGCCCGTCGCATCCCGGGCCCGGACCCGGTAACTGTAACTGAGCGCCGGGGGCCACGCTGGTATCGCTGTAGCTGGTCGTCGTCGGGGTGGCGATCCGCACAAAGGCGGTGCAACCGACCCCGTCGCAGCGCTCCAGTTCGTAGCCCGTCACGCCGACGTTATCGGTCGAGGCCGGCCAGCTCAGGGTAATCTGCGTCCCACTGAGCACCGTCCCCGTCAGACTCCCAGGCACCGTCGGCGGAGTCGTGTCGGGTGCGACGGTAAGATTCCCTGCGCTAAAGTCATCCAGTTCGACATCGGTGATCGTGGCGGCATAGATGGTGATCCCCGCCCGCCCACTCGCAATGGTCGCATCCGTCGCCGACGAGCACGAGGACGTTGTTGCGATAGAGACGCAACGTCGTCCCGTCGGCTTCCGCACGGAGCACATCGCCCGCCACCCAGGCCGTGCTATTTTCTGCCGCCAGTTGTGTCAACACCCCCGCATTCCATCGCGCAATGCGGGAGGTGAAGCCGATGCCGCCGCGGCCAAGGGCAAACTCATACCCCGTCTTCGTGCCCGGCGCACTGAAGCGCAGGAGCAGACGCGGGACTATCGCCGTGGTGCCCGTGGCCGTGGCGAGGGTGACTTGCGCCCACTGATTGTTCGACAGGGCGACCCCGGTATAGGTTTCGGTGGCGTCTCGCGAGGCCGTCGTCGCCGCACCCGATTGCCGACAATCTGCAAATTGGTATTGGCCCCCCACTGATCGGTATAGCCCGCATCCCAACTGGCCCCCAGGTCAAGCGCGTTGGCGCGATTGAAATCGTCCCCAGGCACCGCCGTCGGGGTCGCCGTGGTGATGGGGGAATAGGCGCTGAAATTGCCCGCCGCATCCCGGGCCCGGACCCGGTAACTGTAACTGAGCGCCGGGGGCCACGCTGGTATCGCTGTAGCTGGTCGTCGTCGGGGTGGCGATCCGCACAAAGGCGGTGCAACCGACCCCGTCGCAGCGCTCCAGTTCGTAGCCGGTCACGCCGACGTTATCGGTCGAGGCCGGCCAGCTCAGGGTGATCTGCGTCCCACTGAGCACCGTCCCCGTCAGACTCCCAGGCATCGTCGGCGGAGTCGTGTCGGCGGTGAGGCTGTATGTTGCTGTATAAGTCGCAGCGCGGTCCCAGTAATAAGATGCGATTGGTTGCCTCCATCGGACCAGGAAGCAAAATAATAGGTAATACCTCCCAAGGGCTGGGGTGTGGCCGCACTGACGGAGTTCGCGGATCCCAGGATGACGGTTCTTGTAAAAGGGGTGGGAGCGCTGCTACTGCCGACGACCAGCTCCAAGCCCGAAGGCATAGATACAAAGTTCAAGGCTACTGTCTGCGGATCCAGGAGGACACTCTTCGTATCTTTTAGGCCCTTCCCATCCGTCACCGTCAGCTTGATCTCGAGCTGCGACGGGTAGTCGTGATCAGGCGCCGCAATTGATCCCGTCGTAACGCCGGTGAAACTCTGAATGGGATGCGTGTGACAATTCGAGGGACAATGATGCAGAATAATCTCCCACAAAAATGCAGAAGGTGGGAGCACTTCGTCTGGATCGGTGGCGTGTCCGGAGAATGTGATCGATTGGCCGACTTGCCATTGTGTACTCGCGACCGGAGCATCGATAAACGCCGTGGGCAGGTTTCCGGCCGAAATCAATACACGGGCTACGTCGAATGACCCTTGATTATCCGTCACTTTGAGCTGCACGTTGTAGACGTTCGCCTGCGTGTAGGTGAACGAGGTCTGAGCCGTCAGGGCATCGCCAAAGATTCCGTCGCCGTTCAAGTCCCATGAATACGACAGGGTATCGCCGGCGTTCGGATCGCTTGAGGCGCTCCCATCGAAGGTGACTGTCAGCGGAGTAGGCCCAGACAAGGGTGTGGCCTGAATCACGGCATGCGGGGCCTGATTGCCGCTGGCGAACTGGATGCGGCGGATGGTCCCTCCATTGAAGTCCACATAGAACAGATCTCCTCCCGGCCCGATTTGCAGGTCGACAGGATTCGCAGCATCTGCGACAAACGTGGCGCGAGTTGCTGGATCAGGCAAACCGTTCGCCCCTGCGAACATGCTCCAAATACACTTCCGGGAAAAATCTGAAAAGAACAGGGCACCCTGATATGGGGCGGGATAGTTCCCCCCCTGATTGAACGCCAATCCAGAAATGGACGAACTGCCGATGGGGCATGTTTCTCCAGCCACCACTTGCTGGCTGGGACTGTAAGTAAAGTAGGGAGGGGTGTGCCCGCCGGACTGGGAATAGAGACTTTGGCAAATGGATAGACCAAGAGCCTGGTAGCTCGACTGAGCAGTGGAGCCTTCATAACAAGGCCAGCCGAAATTTCTCACGGTTGACGCTAGGGGGTTCGGGAATCCGGTCAATCTCCTCCCAGTTGCTCCGCCCCACGTCACCGACCCACAATTCATTGGTTCCGGGTCTGAACGTAAACCGAAAGGGATTGCGAAATCCATAGCCCACGATGCGGCGAGCGTTGGGATCTGCATTGGCGAAGAGGGGATTGTCGGTGAGAGCAGCGCCCGTGAACGGATCAACCCTTATGATAGTCCCATTTAAGACGGTCGGCCCATTGACCCTACGAAGACTCTGTGATCTGGTCTGCCACCTTCCGCTGTTGGAGGGATCTGCACGCCACCAATTCCTACCGGCGGATCTCCTAACGGATTCAGTGGAGTACCCGTCTGGCCGTAATCGGCAAAGGTAAAGCTCGCCCCATCCCCTGCAGACACGTACAGCGCCCCGTCAGCGCCAAACATCAGGTGCCCCAACCGTGTGGCTGGGAAACTGTTGTCCCCACCCTTCGACCAAGACCGATTCAGTCCCTGTTGAAACACTGCTGCCAGCGGCGGTCTCCAGCCGAGACAACCGGCCACTCGCGACACATCCGTTTGTGGTTGGTCCTGGAGGTGTTGGGCAAGGATCGGAAGTAGTGTCGGGCGTTCCCCACCGTGGCACTTGTGGATTATTAGGGTCTTTATCATAGGTGTATACGACGTACACAGAGGGAACCGTGGGAAAGTTGGGGTGCAATTCGAGTCCCAGCAGCCCGCGGTCCCAAAAATTATGCACATTCGTCCGCAAGTCATGAAACACCGTGGGCGTGGTGGCAGAAAGATTGGCAAAGACCTTGATGAGCCCGCTTTTTTCCGCGACAAAGACCCGTCCATCCGGAGAAAAGCGGACAGTAGTAGGTTCAGTCAGCCCAGAGAGCGCAATGGATTCTGAGAACCCCGCCGGCAAGGTCGCACCTTCTACTACGGCAACCGCTGAGACTGAGGAGACACGTGAATGCTGTGCAGGCCCCGACCCAACGGGGAAATAGATTCTCAAATTTTCTCATTCTGCCTCATAGACAAAATATTAGGTAACTCTGCGCGGTTTTGATGGCTCTCTATCAAAATGGGAACGCTAGTACTCTGCAGGGTTGGTAATGGTCGCTCTCGTTCTTTCTCTATCTCGCGAAGGTGGTTATGACTCTGGGTTCCAGAAACGCATCGTTGTGCATCTCCCTCTTGAGAGATGACACAGCGGAATGAAGGCGTGCTCTTCCCAGCCTCCCTACCAGTTCACGTTGAACGGCGCATTCTGTCCAAATGGCTGCGAGGTGGCAATCCCTCCTAAGGAGGGGATTAACGGCAGAATCTTGTAATGAGTTATCGGTACTCTTTTATTCGAGACGGCAAGATCGGGCCGGTTTTCTATGGCGATCATTCTCTCAGCGAAGAGGGAGCGTGCGGTCACCAGCTGTTGATCAATGGCGAGCGGTCTCCGAGGGCCTTCTCAGGCCGCGCGTTGCGCGAGCACCAAAAATCATCAGGCTCCATCCCCTCCCGCTATCTTACGAGCAAGAAGGGTACTTGGCCGCTTCCTCACTGTTCTGTTTGACACTCCCCAAGGCTGTTTGCTACGCTTCGCGCCGCTTAGCACCTATCGTCGACAAGACCGAGCCTCATGAACATTAAGGACTACCTCGAACAGAAGCGGGTCGACGTGGATCGGTTTCTCGATTCCGTCATGCCAGCACGTCACGCCGCCTACCACGCTCCATGAAAGCATGCGATACAGTCTCATGGCAGGAGGGAAGCGAGTCCGCCCGATCCTGGCCATTGCTGCAGCAGAAGCGGTGGGGCAGCCGGCGCCAGGCTTGATGCCGATCGCCTGCTCGTTAGAACTGATCCACACCTACTCCTTGATTCACGACGACCTGCCTGCGATGGACAACGACGATTTCCGGCGCGGTAAGCCGACGAATCACAAGGTCTACGGCGACGCGATGGCGATCCTGGCTGGAGACGCGTTACTGACGATGGCGTTCGACCTCTGCAGCCATCCGGATCTGATGAAGGGCTGCGACCCGGCTCGCCAAGTCCGCTTGATTCAAGAGCTGGCCTACGGCTCGGGAAACATGGGGATGGTGGGTGGGCAGGTGTTCGATATCCAGGCTGAAAACAAGGACATTGATCTTCCGACGCTCCAGAACATCCATAAACATAAGACCGGTATGCTGATTCGCGCAGCGGTACGAATGGGTGCCCTTGCCGCCGGCGCAGGCGATCGCCAATTGGATGACCTCACACGTTACGCTGAGGATGTCGGGCTAGCCTTTCAGATTGCGGACGACGTGCTCAATGTGACGGGGACGCGCGAGGAACTGGGCAAGAATCCCAACACCGATGCAGAACGAGGAAAGAAAACCTACCCGACGTTCTACGGGGCCGACGGAGCCAGAAAACTAGCAGATGACTGTGTGGCCCGCGCCATCGCGCGCCTCTCTCTATTCGGTCCAGGCGCAGACCCCCTTCGTGAGATTGCGCGCTATATCACCTCACGCAAAAATTAGTGCTGAGTGCTGAGCCATGAGTGCTGAGACAAAAACAAGACGATACTCCCGGATACGCTGCTCAGACTGCAGCCATGCCTTAACCCTCCTCGCTCAGCACTCAGCACTCATAACTCAGCACTTCCCATGAAGGCTCTCGTCACCGGGGCAACCGGATTCGTCGGCGGCGCAGTGGTGAGAGCGCTGGTCAAGAGCGGCATCGACGTCCGCGTCCTGGCCCGCGCTGGAGCCGACCTCCAGAATATTCAGAATCTGGCCGTTGAGCGGGTCGAAGGCGATCTGCGCAGTCCGGTCTCGTTGCGCGCCTCACTGACCGGATGCCAACAGCTCTACCATGTGGCGGCGCACTATGCGCTCTGGGCCAAAGATCCCTCGATCTTTTACGACATCAACGTCACCGGTACGAAAAATCTGCTGGGGGCGGCCCGCGATGTCGGCGTCGAACGGATAGTCTACTGCAGCACCATCGGCGCCATCGGCCTTCCGCCCGGCGGAGGTCTCGGCACAGAAGAGACGCCCGTCTCGCTCGAACAAATGGCCGGCCACTACAAACGATCAAAGTACCTGGCTGAACAAGAGGTCATGAAGCTCGCGAAGGCCGGGCTACCGGTCGTCATCGTGAATCCGAGTGCCCCTGTCGGCGAAGGGGATGTGAAACCCACTCCGACGGGACAGGTCATCGTGGATTTCATGAAAGGCCGCATGCCCGCCTATATCGAAACCGGGATGAATATCGTGGACGTCGACGACGTGGCCGCCGGTCATCTGCTCGCGATGGAGAAGGGTCGGGTCGGCGAGCGTTACATTCTGGGCAACGCCAACCTCATGCTCCATGAGGTGTTTGAGATTTTGAGTCGATTGACCGGTGTAAAGGCGCCCACGATCAAGCTGCCCAGGCTTGCCATCCTCCCGTTAGCTTATGCCAATCTGTGGATCGCAAATCTCACAGGCCAGTCTCCCCGTATTCCGCTGGAAGGGGTAAAGATGGCAAAATACAAGATGCACTACGATTGCAGCAAAGCCATCCGCGAACTCGGCATCCCGCACACGCCGCCTGAGGTGGCGCTGGAGAAGGCCGTGCGCTGGTTCCGAGATCACAAATATGCATAGTCAGATACTGAAAAAGGCCCCCGTCTTTGTTCTCGGCTTGATAAGATCCTCAACATACCCCACCCGGGAAAAGAGCTGTTCCGACAGCTCGGGGTTGGGCGGGTGAGAAGTCTATGCCTCCGATCTTGTCAGCGCCTGCGGCCTTGTTGGATGGTCCTTTTGAGCATCTGTTAACCCTTCATGACGGAACTCGTCCTTCTTTTTTTCAAGACCATCCTCCTCCGTCCCTACGTATTCGCCTTTCTGGCCGCCTTCTTGTTTGCCGCGATCATGCTGATCGGCTGGCCGCGAACCTGGCGCTTCTGGCTGATTAGTTGGGCCACAGCTTTTCTCTGCGAGTTTTCCTCTACCCGCACCGGCATTCCCTTCGGATGGTACCACTACAACGACTCAACGGTGGGCCAGGAACTCTACTTCTCCAACGTCCCCGTCATGACCTCGCTCTCGTTCAGTTTTCTGCTCTACACCGCCTACTGCGTTGCGCTCGGCCTCCTTCTTCCAACCGGGCCGGCCCCTGCGTCCACTCGACCGATCCTCAAACCGATCCGGCTCGATGTAACGGCGCGAACGAGTTGGCCAGTATTCTTGCTGACCGCCTTCTTATTCGCCTTTATCGACATGGTGATCGACCCTGTAGCCCTCCGCGGCGACCGCTGGTTGCTGGGAAAGATTTATTATTACCCCGACCCAGGTGTTCACTTCGGCGTCCCCTTCGCGAATTATGTCGGGTGGGCCGTCGTCGGACTCATCTCCCTCGCGATCTATTTTCCACTTGAGCGCCGGCTCCCTGCTCTCTCACTTCCTCCATCGGTCACACCACGCCTCCTCCTGGGAATTGGCCTTTATTATGGTGTTCTCGCCTTTAATCTCAGCGTGACATTCTGGATCGGAGAATCGTTCATGGGCATGAGCGGGCTGCTGATGCACCTCCCTGTCATCGCATTGCTGTTGTATCGTCTTGCAGGACTGCGCGTGGCCACTTCATCGGGATAGCCCGGTGGCAATCCGACAAGAGAATTTGTATAGTGAATAGCGGTCGCTGTGCAGAGGACGCGAGCGGCCAGTCGGCTATCTGCCACAACGGAAAATGGACGGATTCGACCCCATGAAGACGTGCAATCCCAAGCCAAAGAATGACCTGAAAGAAGTGCTCATCATCACTACGGCACCAACGGTACGATGAGAGAGGGAAGAAGATTCACCATGTGGTTACGCCTGTTGGTCGCACTCACGTGTCTTTTCATATCGACACCATACTTCGCCCATAGCGCAGAGCAACATGTGCTCGGAACAATCATGGCCATTGACGCAACCCATGTCGAAATCAGAACGACAATGGGCCAATCGATACACCTGCAGGTCAATAAGAAAACTCGATACAAGGACGAGAGCAATCCGAAGAAGGCCACGATGCCCGAGGTGGGCAATCGTGTCGTCATCATGGCCGAAAAGATCGAAAAAAAAGGCGGCGACGTATTACTCGCCACCGATATCCATTTTTCTTCAGCCAAGCGTGCACCGGCCCCCAAGCCAGCAATCCCAACGCAATAAGATAACCAATGCCGCCACTTCACATGACATCTGAACCCAATCACTCGTTTTTCAGTGGTGGAGTACGCGCGGCAGTGATTCGCGTGGCGATCACGGCCACCGCGGTATTTCTAGCGGTCCTGATCGTACCAGGCCTCGAAGTGGCCTCGCTCCCCGCCGGGCTCGCCGCAGGCCTCGTGCTCACCATTCTCAACCTCTTGGTCCGGCCCATTCTCTTTGTGCTCACCTTTCCCTTGATCGTCCTCTCGATGGGGCTCTTTCTCATTGTCGTCAACGCGATTCTTCTTGGGCTCACAGCCTATCTGGTCAGTGGATTCTCGGTCACAGGATTCTGGCCCGCCGTCGGCGGCGCGATCGTGATCAGTTTCGTCACCATGATCCTCAACTGGTGGACCTCCGATACCCGCCCAACGGAACATCGTTCGTTCCCCCAACGTCCGCCGAAGATTATCAATCCCGGCGAGTAACACGCCCTCGCCTTTTCATTGAATTGCCCCTCATGCATTGCTACAATGCGCTCCTTTGACTGGGCTACACTACGAATGACACAGACATCTCCACCACAGAGCAAACCTCTTCCCGAGACGCATCTCCAACGGACCTTGACTTCTGTCATCAACGAGCTGCCGGTCGACGCGGCGCTCGCCGCCGTATTCCACCGCGACCAAGGCCCGCTGGTCAGCCATGCCGTACGAGGCTTTACTCCTCGTGATATTCAAGCCATCCTCAGAACATTATCGGCATCGACCATCGCGGCTCCCCCTACTGTAAACGACCAGGAGAGCAGCCGCACCATTCGTCTTCGCTTGATTACGCCGGGCACGAAGTCGTTGCTTGGAATCCCCCTCCACTATCGAAACAAAACGTACGGCTTCCTCGTCATTGGGCGAAAAGAGAGCGCCACGTTCGCGAAAAAAGAAAAGAGCTTGATGGAGCAGGCCAGCGACGACGTGACCAAAGCGCTGGAACGCGAAGGCCTCTTCGATATGAACGTCGTGCTCAGCCGTCCGTTTGTCGCACACGAGCCCGTCCCTCCACCGCCTTCTCCGACGGAGATGTTTGCGGCCCCGGCCTCGCAACTGACACCGGAGTTCCAAGACAAAATCATTGCCGTGTTGGCGGATGCCAACCAATACGTCGCCTATGATCGCATCTGGGCCTGCCGCTACGACCCTCTGGCCGGCAATGTCGAAGTCCTGGGATTGGCCGGCGATCTGAAGGGCGAGCAGAAGGATGGGAAGAAAGATCTCAAGCCAGGGCACCGCCTTGCACTCGATAGCTCAGCCTCCGGATGGGCAGTCCGCCATCGTAAGCCACGGGTGGATCATGATCTCGCCTCTACGCAAGGGCGATTCCTCGACCACAAATATCTGTTCAAAGACCGGCTACTTTCGTCGCTCGTGATTCCCTTCTTCGTCCGGGGACAAGTGGGTGGAACCATCACCCTGGCCTCAAAAGAAGCCGGACGCTACCAACAGACGGATGCCCGCACGCTTGAACCGACGATTATCAAAATCGCGGACATTCTTCAAGCGCCGACACCGGCGCCAACGAGCCAAGCCCCCGCTGCAGGACCAGCCGGCACACCTGGGACAGCCATTGTCCCTGGTCCTTCTGAGCCCAGCATCAGAAAACAAGAGCGGCAGGCCGCGATCGGCGAATTCAGCATGTTCCTGGCCACAGAAGTGCGTGAGCCGCTCGCCTCGATCCGCGCTCAATTGGAAGAAGTCACAGGGGAAGGCATCCTTGACTTCGACCCGCAGACACGCGTCGAGAATGCGATGCGTGACATGATCAGAATCGAAGCCATCCTCAACGAGATTTTGGACTTTGCCAAACCGCTCGAACTGACTCGCCGGCTCCTTCGCATCCCAGAAGTGATTGAGAGCGCGCTCACGGTCATCGCAACCGACCTAGAAGTTACCAGAATACAAGTCACCAAGGACTATGCGACGATGATCGCACCGGTCCGAGGCGACGAAAGCAAGCTCCAGCAAGTCTTTCTCAGTATTTTCAAGAACGCGGGTGAAGCGATGAACCCCGGTGGGCATCTTCACATTCAGGTCACCCAGCACCGCGCGGGACGCGGCGTGGAAGATCAGATTCTCATCAAGAACGACGGGGCTCCCATCCCGGCAGACATCGTCGATAAAGTCTTTGAGCCGTTTTTCACCACGAAACGGACTGGCGTCGGTCTGGGCCTCGCCTCAGTGAAGAAGATCATTGAAGAACATGGTGGTTCAATTACCATCGGCAGTGCGCCTGGCGAAGGCACCACCGTCACCATTCGCCTCCCCGGTCTCAGCCACGGTCCGTCCTATCGCGGTCGCGGTCGCCGACGGCCTCCTGCACGCCGCCCAGCCTAACATCGGAGAATGCTGAAAAAGCCCGCCAGCGGCGTTCTCTCCTTGAAAGCATCCTCAACGTAGCCCAGAGGCTACGCCTCCGGTGCTTTCATCGGCTGCGGCCTTGCTGAACGGGCTTTTTGAGCATTCTGAGGGAAATGCTTGTCTATTGTTCCACTCGTGTGAACAATCACGGCAATTAGGCGATTCTTCTGATGGCGGAAACACTATCAAATTCCTCATCAGGGAAATGTTTTCTGAGCGATTCAATCGTTTCGTACCCCCATGACACCGCTCCAAAATAAACTTTTTCCTTACCCGCTGCCTCCAGATCGGCAACTTGATCGCCGATATAGATGGCTTCATGACAGGGAATGCCAGTCTTTTTGAGCACTTTCTGTATTCTGGCTGGTTTGCCAAACATCGACATTCCGCACTCGAATTGGCTGATCAGTTTTATATTGGTAGGCCCTAGAATCTGGCTGACATTGTCGTAGGAATTTGAGGATACGATGGCAAGAGTCACTCCGTTATCGGCCAAATGAAGCAGCAAGTCATCAATATGTTCAAACGGCGAGATGCTTGCCGCATGTTGCTTCATGAGAGAGGTAAAACTCTTGACCACAAAAGGGAGTTTCCAGTCAGGCATCCCTACCTGTTTCATGATCTGCCTGGCGTTGTAGTGCCGGAAAGTAGGCGCTAAATCCGGATCAATTTTCTTGAAACCATGTTGTTCGGCGAGTTGGTTGAATACTTGAACAAAGAAGGGAAATGAGTCCGCGAGAGTTCCATCGAAGTCAAAAATTGCCAGCCGATACTTCATACACCTAGTTGTCTACCATAGAGGTCGCAGCGGCCGTCACCCTCGTATGGATCAACCAATGGCCTGCCTTACTCGTATACCTAGCTGTGTATAATTAGACCGCCCCACATAAGATCCTAACTTCCAATGGGTTAAAGATCATCCATCGGACTACCATCGCCGCCATGCCGCGGCTGAAGACATGGAGGAAGATTTAAGGGGTCGACCCTGAGGGCTCCCCACAAATTTCATGGTGTCGTAAGTGCACATAGGGTGATTTGGTTCTGACGCAACGCGGCCCACAGGACTGACGTGGGCAACCGGTCGCGCCCTCGTTGGATCACGTGGCGGCCCAGCGTGATGGCCGAGAGCACCAACCGGTGTCGGGTGGTATTAGCTTGATACTGGTAGTGGTGTCGGGCTTGAATCGTCGCGAGGCCGAGACGCCACAACGCCATGTGTGCGAGTGCGGCAATGAGCAGCAAAATCGTCCACCGCGCCTGTTGGGTGGTGTGGCTCCCGTTCAGCCCAAAACCATACCGTTCAGCTTTCATGTCGCGAAACGCTTCTTCGATTTGCATGCGCGTCCGATAGAAGGCCACGATCTGCGTGGCCTGATAATCAGCGAGGGCGAGAGACGTCGCCAACAACCACGGTTCGCGGTGGCCTGCGGCCTGTTTGCGACTGTGCGCAGAACGTACTTTTTGACCCCACACGGATGTGTGTATCCGGTGTTTAAGGGGTTCTTTCACCACCACCAGCCGACACCGGAACGGCTGCGATCGGACCAGGTCACAGGCACCGACGGTCTTCGGCGTGGTGCGAGCCCGCGCGTACAGCGATTTGCAGGCGATCCACAGGGATGTAGGCTCGACGCGGACCAAATCGCGATTGCGAACCCGGCCGACGAAGGTCCAGCCCAACTCTTCGACCGTTCGAAACCAGGGGGAGCGAAAGCCTGCATCCGTGACCAGGATGGGCCGCACCCCCGCCGGGAGCACCTGCTGCAACCGACGCAAAAACATGCGCTGCACCTGCCGGTTCCCGAGCTTCTGCAGCGAATGCACTTCGTCAGAGAGCGTCACGGCCCGTCCGCCGACCGGCAGGGCTGCCCGCAACAGTTGCCAACGCCGATCCGTGGTCAGGTCCGACCAATCCACGGCGATCACCGGACGGGTCTGGGCACCGAGCACGTGCCGGGTCACGGCGGCGTAGATCAAGAGCCGTTCGCACTGTAAGTGCGTATTCCCCAGTAATCGATCCATCCGCTTAATGGTATGTTTGATGCTGGTGCGACTGTGCAGCGTGTGACCGAGCCCCGTGAGGGTCAATCGTCCCCCACGGGTGACCGCATCAACGGCAGCGACCAAGACGGGCAGGCGTGTGGCATGAATCGTCGCACAGGCTGTTCGCAGATAACGCTGGAGCATCGTGACGACTGGCATGATGGGAGCCCTCCTGAGGTTAGTCACCTCAGGAAACGATAACGGGGCCAGGCATGAGCAGTTTTATCTAGATACTACGCCATAACCATATAAAATTACAGACTGTTTTGTGGGGAGCCCTCAGGGTCTGACCCTTTGTGTTTGTCCTAAACCGAGTTTCCCGCAGCCTGCTGACGTGACAGGCTAAAACGCCCTGGAAATTCGATGCGCCGGAGACAAGCCATCGCCTCTCCTGCTCCAAGACAATGTCATATAACAAGATGTGACCCCATATTTTTCTCTCTCTCAATAACCACACGGTAGATGACACGCCATTGAAGCCCCAGCCGTGAAGGCCGATACCCGCGCCATTTGCCCGAGTGAGAAGGTCGCCTTTTTGAGCATCCTGAGATTATTGAGACCTACGCTCCATCTGAAATATGCAAAACGGTGTTTTATGTGTGAGCCGAGTATTCCCGCGTTCTTCTGACGTGACAGGCTAAAACGCCCTGGAAATTCGATGCGCCGCAGATAAGCCATTGCCTATCCTGCACCAAGCCGATGTCATACAACAAGATGTGACCCCATATTTTGACCCCATATTTCACGGTGTGAACAAAGAAGGGAAATGAGTCCGCGAGCGTTCCATCGAAATCAAAAATTGCCAGCCGATATTTCATACAACTAGTTGTCTATCATAGCGGTCGCAGGATCGTCACCCTCGTATGGATCACCGATTCGTTCTGAATCAATGGGATAAGACCATCAACAGGTCGCACCTTTTCACTGAGACTTATCCGATTTAGATCGGGAATTCAGATGCGTATAAGACGCCGCATTCAATGGTCAATGCGCGTATACCAGGCGACCAGCGCCGCCAGGACCGCAGTTGAGGGCAAGAATATACATCATCATTGTCTTCACGTCATTGTGGAACTAGAGAGATCTTCCATTATGAGGTCGAAGTTGGCACGGAATTGTCACTCCTCAATAGAAACAGTTGGACCATTCCCACTGCGCGCGTTCTTTCAATTCCCCATTGCATTTTCAAAGGTAGCCTGGTCGATCCTCGATTGCGCGAGTCGATCGAGCACATTCCTATCGTGCGCGTTCCGCGAGCACAGGAGACCAACAGGCCACCCTCCCATTCTTCTTCTGTTTCCCCACTTCGCCCTCAAGGGGAGCAGCCAGACTGTCCTTCACTGCGCGCATCGGACGAGCACCTTCTGAGCGTGCGCGTTCTGCGAGCAAGAAGGATGGTCTGGCTGCTCCCCTCCCATTCTTCCTTTGACAGACCCCCTCCCTCCCGTCTATGATTCCCCCCACTTGATTCGACCTTGAACTTGAACACCTATGGTCTCCAGCCACTATCATTTATTCAAAGGAGTAGGCGTATGAAGCTCGTAATCGGCACTGTTGCGACCGTCTCCGGTGTCCTCTTTGCGTTGTCGATGGCCTCGGCGAATCCATCGCTTCTCCCCAAGCATGAAGGCTACCCGATGAAGAATAGCGGAAGCCCTGTGACGGGCCAGCCGACCGCTAACGACCCTGGCCAGTCGGATGCGCGCGGAGAGAAGGCTCTTTGAATAAAGCGTCCGACTCCTTTAAGAGCGCCCAACAGAATCTCAAGAAGACGGACAATGAGCGGATTACCACAGGCCAGGGGGCCAATCAGCTCCCGACTGTGCAGGGGCCACAGATCAAGATCGCTCCTCCGGTCACCTCCGCCACGAAGATCAGCGGCGACCGGAAGATCGAGTAGTCGAGCCCTTCAGAATGGTACAACAGGGGGGTGCCGGACTTATCCGGCGCCTCCCTGTTTTTTTGCCTGTCGTGCCCGCGTGGGGGCTGTGACCGTACGTAATCTGAATCGCCAGCGTTTCTCGGCCCACTTGCCCGCATAATCGACCCCGATCCTGGGGTGTGCGCCTACCTGTCCCCGTCCCACCGCTTCCCCTCGATCCTCAAACCAGAGGGATTCTCCAGTGGTAAGATCCATGCGGTTGAGAGAGCGATCGATCTCCAGCGCGCGACAGAGCCGCCCCGGTCCATCGATCAACTCTCCATTGAGTTCGATCGCCCTGATCAACACAGCTGAAGGAAATTCTTCCCGCTCCGTCACGACGTTCAGACAATGGTACATCCCGTAGATAAGATAGACGTATGCGCCCCCTGCCGGACCAAACATCACCTCCGTCCGTTGCGTCCTCCCTTTCGACGCATGGCAAGCCTTATCCTTCGGCCCGACATAGGCTTCCACCTCAACGATCTTCCCCGCGAGGACACGACCATCGATCTCCCGAACGAGATACTTGCCGATCAGTGACCGCGCCACGGTCAGCGTCGGACGATTGAAATATGCGCGCGTGAGAATGCGTCTTGTGGATAAACTTTCCATAAGGATAAAATCAGCGGAGATAAATCTTCCTTCATCAGCGTCTCCATTCTTTCACTGAAGCCCACGAATCGTACTTCATCGTTGGTGCACACCTATATCCCTTTCTTGTATCTCTCATCGGAAAGATGCTCGTGCGCATTCTCTCTTTCGCATTGTAAGGCTGCTCAAAACGATCTTCCAACAAGGCCGCAGGTGAAGAACACACCGGAGGCGTAGCCTCTGGGCTACGTTGAGGATGTGTTCAAACCGAGAACGCAGTTGGAGATCGTTTTCAGCAGCCTGCCAGAGCTGCTAGAAGTACCAGGCCAGACCGCCCATAAAGAAGCGGGGATTTCCCGGCACGAAATGGATGTCCTGAACTCCGCCCGCCGGCTCGTTGGGCAGACGAGATGCGAATGCATACGTAGCCCCCTCCCAGTTGGAATCGAAAAGGTTCTGGACGAAAAGAAAGGCCTCAAGGCGCCCATGAGAGAGCTTGATCGGCAATTGATATCGTTCGGTCAAATCAAAGACGAGCCACGATGGCGCTTTGATCGTACGATCCTCCGTCAGATTCCTCACTCCGAGATAGGTCATTTGTATCTGCGAGGAGAGACCTTCCGGCCATCGCATGATCAATGCCGAGTACGCGGTTAAGTCAGGCGCCAACGGAATGGCTAGCCCGTCCTTGAATTCGGCATGGGTCCAGGTAAAGCTGCTGTTAATATAGAAGGGTCCGTAGACCTGTCCGCGCGCGCCCACCTCCACGCCGTAGCGTCTCGTGGGCCCACGGACTTCGGTAGTGCCTGCATCTCCCACGAACACGAGTTCGGAGTTCAAATCCAACCACCAGAACGTCGCCATCAATTCCATCTGCTCCGGGCCCCAGGGTTTTGAACGGACGCCAACCTCTGTGCCCTGCGCCCTGGCAAGAGGCGAGCTCCCACCCGCTACAGTGGACCGCGCATCGTTGCTGTGGAACCCGGTGCCATAGTTCACGAAGAATTCGGTATTGAACCATGGACCGAGGATCAGGTTGGCCTTCGGACTGATCTGGCCCGAGTTCTTGCTGCCGGCCGGCTGCTGAGGGCAGGTGTCGCAGAGATTGCGGACATCAAAGGTGAAGTAGTCGGCACGGAGACCGCCGACCAACCGCATCCACGGCAGGGGCTGCAGCTCCAGCTTCACATACGGCGAATAGGACGCTTCGTCCACCGCACTCTGCACAATGGTCCCAGTCGGCAGACGCGTCGTCTGGGTCCCGAGTCGGATATTGGAAATACTGTCAACGCGGGTCTGGAACCCTGCCGTCGCGGCAGTGCGAATGCCAAAGAGTTCTCCTGCTTGCTGGTATCCCAGATCCCCTCCATACATGTACCGCTGATCATGTTGGTTGATGCCGTCGCCGTTCACCGGGTCATCCAGAAAAAAGGTGAAATTGGTCCAAAGGTCCATCTTGTAGTACTGCAAGTAGGCATCGGCAAAGAACCGCCCACCGGAAGGCGTATCGTAGTGGTATTGCAGTCGGCCGGTCGAACGCTGCGTCTTGCCTCCTTCAGATGGATCAATCGAACCGAAGCGATCGATCGTGCCATCCGTGACAGCACGGAATGGAATTTCTCCTGAGCCGTTCCAATGCGACTTCTGATAGCTCCCCGTGACACTCAATTCCGACCGAACCGTCGGGTTGACAGTCGCCTTGCCCATGATATTGAGGCGAAAATAGCGATTGTCGTTCTCAAACGGCCCGTTCGAGTAATAGCCCTCCGCGGCAAACAGCGTTCGTACCTTGTCCTTGGTGGGCGACAGCATCAACAGATAGCGCTGCGTGTCGAATTGCCCGCCGGCTCCCTGCACGACGTTTTCCTGCAACACATCCCGAGTTTTGAACCGGACGGCGCCGGCGGTATTGAAATCGCCGAATTCAGCGTGATAGGTCCCCTTCACTACGTCGATGCCCTGAATCGTCTCCGGAATGATGAAGTTGAGATCGGTGTACCCCTGGCCATGCCCGTGGGTGCGTAAATTGATCGGCATGTTGTCGATAAAGAACGCCACGTCCGTTCCATGATCGGCATCAAAGCCTCTCAAGAAGTACTGGTCCGCCTTCCCTGCGCCGCCTGAATGCTCAGCGGTGATGAATCCCGGGATCAAACGTAGAACCTGGGCGGGGCGACCTTGCGGCTGGAGGAGGATATCTTTGTCCGGAATGAATTGTTGCGACGACGCCGCGACTGGGCGTTCCCCGATGACAGAGACTTCAGGGATTTCCAACTCGGTCACGTCGGGATCGTGGGCTTGTGCCGACTTGTAGACAGTCAAGACGGCGATTAGGATCGCCAGGAACAGCACGCGGCTCCGCACGGTCAACTATCCTCACTCTCTCAGGAGTGTGGACGGATGAGACGTCCACGATGGTCTATCGACAGCCGACTCATCGGCTGGCGCAGACCCTCGTGGCCTGGCTGTTCATGATTGCAGGATGACTCGACAATCTCAGTCGAGCGCGGACAACTTCAGAAGCATCTGGACTCGACGCATGGTACGACCGATCAAATTCTCGAGCGTGAGAGCTTCGGCTCCCACGACTTCCACCTGAGCACGATTGAGCGGTAACAACAATTTGCGTCCCGGCGCGCCCAGAATGGCGTGGGCAATGCCGGGCGTCACCTCTCCTAACATGGCCCCCGGCAGCACCAGGTTGAGCGACGCGAGGATGACGTCTACCGTGGGGACTGTCTGCTTGATGCGCTGCTCCCCGGTCCCGCTCTGGTTCGCTCCCGCTTGTTTCATCGCCTTGGTTGCCGCCTCATTTGTGCCGAGCGCGATAATCTCGTGCGACTCGCCAAGATGGACCAGCAAACCCTGAATCAACCGCTTTCCAAGCCCTCCACCCCGCCCGTCGATAACACACACTCGCATCGCCTACACCAGACCCTTACCCGTTGTCGTCATGGTGAGTTTGCCATGCTTCACGCCCTTGACCGACACCAGAGCGTCCGCCACCTTCCTGATCTCAGCCCCTTTGCCTTTCACCACCAAGACCTCAAGGCAATGGTCATGGTCAAGATGGACATGCATACCGGCCATGATGTGGCCTTGAAAGTCGTGCTGGATATGAGTCAGTTTTCTTGTCAGATCGCGCACATGATGGTCGTACACAAACGTGATTGTCCCGACCGTCTCTTTATTGTCGTCCCACTCCTGCCCAACCAGATTGTCTCGGATCAGATCCCGCAATGCCTCCGAACGGTTCGTGTACTTGCGCTTCTTAATATGCAGATCGAAATCATCGAGCAGATGATGGTCCAACGACACGCCAAATCGAATAAGCTTCTTCATGGTATTATCATGAGTGGCACGATTTTTATAAACGTAGCATCCTACGAAACACAAGTCAATGCGGCGGCGTCACAATCAAACAGGGGACGCGCTTGGCTGGAATTTATGCTTTCAACAGGCTGGGGGAAAGTTAGACTGCGGGCACATTCAAAGACCTTTTGCTGCCTCTCTTCGACATCACACTTTCGCTACCAAGGGAGTCACCGGACTGTTCTTCGCTGCGCGCATCGAACCGTCATCGTCGATCTATGAAATTGATCCTTCCAACCTTGCTAGCTCTTTCTCCCTGCGAAGGGTTCCCATGTTGGTCTAGGTGCAGCCGTCGAACGAGGCCCTTCTCAGGGCGCGCGTTCCGGGAGCACAGGACCAACGTGGGTGTACTTCCCATCTTTTTCATCGTGCGCATTCCGTTCGCGCCCGCTCCTCCCAGGCAGGGGGCGCAGGATGTCTCGGATTGCGCGCATTCAACGAGAGCCTTCTGCGAGGTAATGGTGCGTCTTGGCGCACTGGGGGTGGGCGGATGAGAACGTGCGCGTTGCGCGAGCACGCGAGACAACCGCACGCTCTGCCTCTCTTTCTCCTATTCGCCCTTCACGGGGATGTACATGACGTTCCCCTGCCGATTGACCAGCAACAGCGCCAGATCGGATGGCTTAATCGGATCGGCCAGTCGCTGGAACGCATCGAAGTTGGGAATAGGTTGGCGATTGAGCTCCAATACCACATCACCCGGCTGGAGACCGGAGGATTCGGCCAGACTACCTTCTTCAATATCGGTCACCACCACTCCGCTGGTGACGGCTAAATCCATCTGCCGAGCCAACGGCATGGTCACATCGTCGAAGACGACGCCGGCGAGGGGATGAGCCGTGGCAGATGCAGCCGATGCGGCTTGGTTCTTCTTCGTTCGCTCGCGCGGCGCCTCCTGAACAACCAGGTCAGTTTGATAGGGCTTGGTTTCCCGCATGAGGTCCAGCCGATGCTTACTCCCGATCGTAGAGGCGGCCACAAGATTTCGAAGATGCCCGCTATCCATCACATCGCGCCCGTCGAATCGCACGACCACATCGCCGCGCTTGAGTCCGGCTTTCTCGGCGGACCCTTTCGCCTGCACATCGGTCACGATCGCCCCTTTCACGTCCGGGAGACGAAAGATCTTGCCTAGCAGGGGCGAGACATCTTGTGTCGAAGCACCGAGAAACCCACGAACCACATGACCGG
The DNA here is from genome assembly GCA_963748375.1 of uncultured Nitrospiraceae bacterium. GTDB lineage: Bacteria > Nitrospirota > Nitrospiria > Nitrospirales > Nitrospiraceae > Palsa-1315. The sequence goes on along the minus strand of CAVVIR010000006.1, from coordinate 209,821 downwards.
TCTTGAGTAAGCTCTGCATCGCAGCCCGGGCCATATTACTCGGAATGGCGAAGCCCACGCCGACGCTTCCGCCTGTAGGGCTCGCAATGGCCGTATTAATCCCCACCAATTCTCCATTGAGAGTCACCAAGGCCCCGCCCGAGTTGCCTGGATTGATGGGGGCATCGGTTTGAATAAAATCTTCAAAATCGGCAACCCCGACGTCGGCGCGACCAACGGCGCTGACGATGCCGAACGTCACACTGCGGCTCAACCCAAGGGGGTTGCCGATCGCCAACACAAATTCGCCGACGGCGAGCGTGCTCGAATCCCCCCACGTGACGGTCGGCAGATTGGTTGCCTGAATTTTTACCACCGCCACGTCGGTTTTCGGATCGGTGGCCACCACCCGCCCTTTGTATTGCCGCCGATCGGCGAGAATCACTTCCACATCGACCGCGTCGGCAATCACATGGTTGTTCGTCATAATGTAGCCATCTGACGACACAATGACACCGGAACCCTGGCCATATTGACGGCGCGACGGCGCATCTTTAAATAGTCCGAACGGCAACGCTTCGTCGCTGAATGCTTGATCTCGAACCATCACCGTGGAAGCGATGCTGACGACAGCGGGGATCACTTTGGTCGCGGTCCCCTTAATTTGCGCCTGGAGTTCGCCGCCGCTTGCCACAGGAACCACGCGACTCTCGGCGGACGCCATTCCAGTGACGAGTGAACTTCCCACAGTCAGTCCTATGAAGATTGGCAATAGCAGTATGGATCGAAACACGCCACAGTCCTTTCCGAACATGGCCCTCACCTAATTGAGGACAAACGGATGTAGCCTAACATGCGTTGGCCGAAGGCGCACTTACAATTCAACATGACGTAGCCGCAGAGCATTCGTGATGACCGACACAGAACTGAAGGTCATAGCGGCACTGGCGATCATGGGGCTCAAGAGTATCCCTAAGACCGGATAGAGCACACCGGCGGCGATCGGCACCCCAATCACGTTGTAGAGAAAGGCAAACAAGAGATTCTGGCGAATATTCCGCATTGTGGCCTGACTCAGCCTCCGCGCACGGAGTAGCCCGCGCAGATCCCCCTTCACTAACGTCATCCCCGCGCTCTCAATGGCTGTGTCCGCTCCCGTCCCCATGGCGATCCCGACATCGGCCAATGCCAGAGCCGGAGCATCATTAATTCCGTCGCCGGCCATGGCCACGACTCGGCCTTGTGACTTGAGCTGTGTAACGATGTGTCCTTTTTTCTCAGGCAAGACTTCAGCCATCACTTCCTCAATGCCGAGTTGGCGGGCCACCACTTCAGCCGTATCGCGATGATCTCCCGTGACCATGACGATGCGAATCCCCTCTTCCCTGAGTGCCTGCACCGCGCTCGCCGTTGAGGTTTTGATCGGGTCCGCTACACCGAGAATACCCACCGGCTGCTCATCGATCGCGACAAAAAGAATCGTCTGTCCTTCACCACGAAGCGAGGCCGCGTCGTCGTCCAGTGGTTTCAAGTTCTGGCTGGATACGCCAACATCGTTTCGCAAAAATGCAGCCGTCCCGATGGCAACGCGATGGCCGTCGACCATCCCGGTCACCCCTTTCCCCGTCACCGAACGAAACTGCGCCGCAGGCGCACACACGATCCTGCGTTGTTCTGCACCCGCCACCACCGCTGCGGCCAGCGGATGTTCACTGCTCCGCTCAAGACTCGCAGCGAGACGCAACAGCTCGACATCCGACCAGGGTGGCACAAATCGTATCGACAGCAGTTTTGGTTTTCCTTCCGTGAGCGTCCCCGTCTTATCGAGCACAAGGGTATTCACTTTGCCGAACACCTCCAATGCCTCGGCCTTTCTCACTAAGACGCCGGCGGTTGCGCCGCGACCAGTTCCAACCATGATGGACATCGGCGTCGCCAATCCCAATGCGCAGGGACAGGCGATAATCAGCACCGCGACGGCATTGACCAGCGCATAGGCCAACTTCGGCTCCGGTCCCCACATTGCCCAAGCCGCCGCCGTGATGATGGCTGCCACCACGACCAGCGGAACAAAGTACCCCGCAACGGCATCAGCGAGACGCTGGATCGGCGCTCGGCTCCGTTGCGCCTCACTGACCATCTGTACGATCCTGGCAAGCATCGTATCTCGTCCAACTCGTTCAGCGACCATCACGATTCCGCCTGTGCCGTTGATAGTTCCCCCGGTTACCCGCGCTCCGACTGCTTTTTCAACCGGGATCGACTCCCCTGTAATCATAGATTCATCGACAGAAGTCGTCCCCTCTTGGACCATTCCATCGACCGGCACACGCTCACCCGGCCTAACGCGCAACCGATGGCCGACTTGAACGTGCTCCAGCGGCACATCGTCCTCACGCCCCTCCGACGTGATCAACCTGGCAGTCTTTGGCGCAAGCCGGAGCAAGGCGCGAATCGCGGAGCTGGTCTGACTGCGAGCTTTCAACTCAAGCACCTGACCGAGCAGAACGAGCACCGTAATCATAGCCGCGGCCTCGAAATACACCGCGATCGAGCCGTCATGCAGTCGGAATGAACTGGGTAGCAACGTCGGCGCCACGGTGACCACCGCGCTGTAGCCATAGGCCGCTCCTGTCCCCATGGCAATGAGCGTGAACATGTTGGGCGCGCGGTTCACCACCGAGGCCCACCCCCGCTGAAAAAACGGCCAGCCACCCCAGAGCACCACCGGCGTGGCCAGAACCCATTGCACCCAGTTCCTCGCTGAACCGGTGAATCCTCCTGGAAGCGACACACCAGGAATCATATCGACCATGGCCAGAAGCATGACCAGAAGGGATGGCCCAAGACACACCCAAAACCGCCGGCTCATATCTTCGAGCTCGGGATTCCGTTCATCTTCAAGTGAAACAACTTTGGGCTCCAGCGCCATCCCGCAAATTCGGCAGGCCCCCGGCTGCGTTTCAAGCACTTCCGGATCCATCGGACAGACGTATTCGACGACCCCACCGGAAGGAACCGGTATGACTCGCGGGGCGCGCTGTTCGGGAGGAGTCAGATAGTAGATCGGATCGGCCCGAAACTTGGTGAGGCAACTCGTGGCACAAAAATGATATGTCTTCCCCTGGTACTCGTAGGAACCGGCTGCCGTAGCCGGCTGCACCGTCATGCCACAGACAGGATCGATCGCCGCAGCGTCCGTCGGAGTCGGAGCTGGCTGCATCATCGGAAGGGGTTTTCTTGTAGTTGATTTGGCAGGGCTTACCAACTGAGGTTGCAACGCTCGCTCCGGATCGACCTTAAACCGTTCAAGACAAGACAACCCGCAGAAGTAGTAACTCAGGCCTCGATAGTCGTGACTGCCGGCCGCCGTAGCCGGATCGACCGTCATTCCGCAGATTGGATCGATCGCCATCTCGCCTCAGAAGGAGTGCTGAGTATAAAGTGCTGAGTGCTGAGTTTTAGGACTTACCGCTCCGTTATTCTCAGCACTCAGCTCTCAGCACTTCTAAACTCATTTCTTCCCATCGTTCTCAAGAATGCTCCGAATGATCGTGATGACATTGTCAGGAGTCATGTTTGGGCCATCGACTTTAATATTCCCGTCCAACAAGATCGATGGAGTGGATGACACTTTTATCCGCTCTCCCCATCGCTTACCGTCTTCAACGGCTTTGGCCGGTTTTCCGCTGGCCATCCCGTCTTCAAACGCTTTCGGATCGAGGCCGACTTCCCGAATCAGCACTTCCCGAATCGAGCGATCCAACACGCCATCAATTTTGTCTTTGTGGATCGTGCGGAACAAGACCGTCTTCATTTCATTGCCCTTACCCATCATCTTGGCCTGCTCATACATATCAAATGGCGTCGGAAGCTTTCCGCGAATGACGGGGAACCCGACCATCGTCACCTCCAACTTGCTACCGAACTCTTTCACAAGCAACGGCAATCCTGTCTCATCAAACTGGTGACAATGCGGGCAGTAAAAGTCAGCAAACTCCATCACCTTCACCTTACCGGGTGTATGTGTGGAGACTTCACCCGTCACCACTTCGAACTTGCCCTGTATATCGAGGGGCACCGCGAAGGCCGGTGAGCCCCACAAGGCGACCATGGCCCATATCATCACCGCGCAAATTGCTGAACACCGCGCCCTAAACTGTCTGCCACCCATAATCGACTCCTTTCTTAGATCGACGCTGATCGCTCATTATAGCGAATGTACCGAGAACTTACTCTCTTGTGTTAGACTGAGGCTATGCGAAGAACCTTCGCGATATTGCCCCTTCTACTGCGGCAAACAAGGGCCAGACTCCCGGCACGTACACTACTCTCTCTCATGGCGTTGCTCGTCATGCTCGCGGGTTGTGCCTCGACGCAAGAGGCGGATGAAAGGCAGGGATTCAACTTTCTCCAAGTCAAGACAGCGCCGGACTCCTTCCAAGGTCAACCGGCAGTCTTCGGCGGAAAAGTCTTGACGGCCCGACGACAGAAAGACGGGACGAAGATCGAAATCCTCCAGTTGCCGCTCGATCGATCCATGCGGCCCGTGTACGACTTGACTCAATCACAAGGCCGCTTCATCGCGATCTACCGGGAATTCCTCGACCCTGCGACCATCCCGCCGGGAACCAGAGTCACCGTGACCGGCCAGGTCTCTGGTTCTGTGACGCTGCCATTGGATGAAACGGACTATACCTACCCCGTTCTTACTATCAATCGTGTGCAAGCGTGGAGCGCAGTAGAAAACGTGGCCCCCTACATCCGCCCCTATCCCTATATGGGGCCTAGTCCCTATTGGGGGCCCTACTGGGGGCCTTGGCCCTACTACTGGTGAGCAGGCTGCAGTGGGGAACTGCGAGCATCGCAAGCCAATCACCCAAGCTCTCCCGACCCCAATTAGCTCTGCAACAGCAAACCTAAAACAATTTCGCCTCGGATTATTCTGGACTTCCGAGGCATTCTGGCGATCTTTACTACAATTAGCTATTTCATCAATACGCTTCTCCTCTTCATCCTATTTTTCTCATCATCATTGACCTCCAGACCCGACGATCCGCTCGACCCGATCGTCGCGCCCGCCGAGACTGAGATATTGGTGATAGTGTGCCAGGGCTTTCGGCAAGTCTTTCCGATGCAACTCATAGAAGACACCCAAGTTGTAATGCGCTTCGGCATAGTTCGGCTTGAGCCCCACCGCGCGCTCATACGATTGCTCCGCCTCATCAAGCCTGTTGAGACCGGTATAGGTCACACCCAAGTTCATATGCGCTTCGGCATATTGGGGGCGGTACCGCAAGACTTCAAGAAATTCACGCTCAGCCTCCACGGGTCGGCCCTGACCCCGATGAATGAACGCAAGGTTATAATGCGCATCCACAAACGCAGGCTTCACCGCAATGGCCTTTCTGTATGAATCGGCAGCTTCCGCAAGCACGTTGTCCTTCTCCGCCATTCGCCCGGCAAGGTACCATCCATCCGCATACTTGGGATCGAGCTTCAGCAATCGCCCTACCGTCTCTCGCGCGCCGCGACTGTCGCCCTGCGCCTCGTAGAGCAATGCGAGACTATAGAGAGCATCACGGTGGTTCGGATGGGCGCCCAGTAAGACCTGATATGTTTTGATGGCCGAGGCGGCATCGCGACGTTGCTCATACAGCTTGGCTAAGTCGAAGTATACATCGGCATGGCGTGGATCGGTCTCAATCGCCCGCTTGAGAGCCTGCTCTGCTTCGGCCGATTTCCCCTGAATCCGATAGACCTTGGCGAGATCCTTCAAGGCATCGGGATAGGCCGGTTTCAGCCTGAGCGCCTGGTTGAATGCATCGAGTGCCTGAACCGGCTTCTTCTCTTTGAAATAGATCATGCCGAGCAGATGGTGGGCTTCAGCTGAGGAGGGATTCAATTCGATGGCTTTCCTAGCCGCCTCAGATGCCGCGGCAAGGTCGCCTTTTTTCAGCAACGCAGCGCCTCGCTCGTACTGCTGCTGTGCAACCTCCGGTTGTTCAGCCGCCGCTTGGACCAGGGCAAGAGGAGAGACCACGGCCAGGCAGAGAATGAACAGCACGATGGCACTATGCTGGAAAAGGCGATTCATGATGAGCCGACCCCTGCCCTTTCTATACCGACCAACAATCCCGAAAACTATAGACGGCAGCCACCATGAAATCAACGACGCGCGCAGGTGAGCAGCCGACTCGACGAGGCGGGAACGATCACTCACGGCGAACGACTTAACGCTTCTCGGAACACGCGCGGTGGAGAGCGGCGGCAGCGTCGGAAAGCTCAAGCGCGATGAGCAGCCGCTGTTCAGGGGTGAGTCGTCGGGCTTCGTCAATCTTCTTTTGCGCCAGCATGTCACCAAGCTTACTGGGACGACGCGAAGCATTCCGCCCAAGAGACGGAGATGCGACTACAGACTTCGCTTTCATCGGGCTATCTTACATGGAAACGACATGCCCGTCACCACTTCAAAGGCGGCAAGGCTGCCATTCCACGCCGCGCGCCCTCTTCGCTGCAAAGCCGATTACAATCCGGCAAGGTGGAAATAATTCTGCGGCGAGTATCCAAATTTATCATTACAAGACGCGACCCCACATTAGGCCGCGCTGTTAGCTGCCATACTTCTGCTGTCCTAAGGATAGAAAGTCAAAGAACTGTTTCATCAGCCATGCCGTGTCGCGCCGCAATTCACTCCATGTGCGATCGGACATTCCAAGGTCCCTCGGTTTCTTGGGGTGCATGAGTCTGTGGCGCTTTCTTAGGACTCGCTGCGCACGAACCCACTCGGTGCTGCTAAAGTCCGGAGCGGGCTGCAGCGAAAACAGTTTGTATGCGGCCCGCAAAGTCAGTTTTAGTCGATTATTCGCGTCAGTCCCACGTTCGTCAATGATCGCAGAGCGCTCCTTCTTCGTCAGAGTCGAAGCGTTGCAACTTAGACCCACAAGACACATTTCTCTCAGGCAATGAGCCTCACCCTCAAGCAGCGCGGCAGACGCCCGAATGAAATTGCGTCGCCACTGTTGTGAGTTGGATTCGGTCAAGAGCATCGACTCCATGTCCTTATAAAGTATGCGAAGTGAGTTCCAAATAGTTGTTAAACGCCGCATCGAGTTGGGTCTGCAGCTGAGCGCGAGTCTTCATGGCAGCTAACTTTTGAATGCACTTACCGGCATAGCAGGCGAAACAGGCCAGCATATTTCTCTGTGATTGTCGTGTCGATTCAAAGACTTCTCCACGTTGCCCACAGGGTCAAGCTGGCGTGCCATACGGATCGGCAGATTTTCAGCTGATTCAATATGCGGCGTCAAGTGCCACCCGGATAGTTGCCCTGAGAAATATTTCCATTGTGCCCGGTTTCAAATCACGACCCATCACCATGTACTCGGGCAATGGACATTGGGAATCTGCAACGTGAAGTAGATGCTGCTCAGTAATTAATGTGGGGCGGGCAATGGGAAAACCCTCTCGCAGGGTGCTCAAAATGGCCGTCCAGCAAGGCCGCAGGCGAGTCGAAGCCGGAGGCGTACCCTCTGGGGTACGTTGAGGATTTCGACGAGGCGAGAACGAAGCTGGCGGGCTTTTCAGCACCCTGCTAAGGGCGTCGGTTGGAACCTGTGATCGCCTGCTTAAACACCGTGCGGAGGCCAAAGTAGGCAACGGAATCTTTGAGGTTGGAATAGAGCCGTTTGAAGGTTCCCATGTCCGGGTTGGTGACATATTCCATCGTGAGGGCGATCCGTTCTTCCCCCTCACCGAGTGGAGTCACCGAATGCCAGAGCTTATCTCCGTTGAAAATAACGAGATCACCTGGCTGTGTGATCAGCTCAAGGTGCTTGGGCTGTTTCACTGGGTCGTCCTTGAATAGCTCGCAGACCAGCTTGCATTGGGTAGACTTATCGACGAGTCCCATTAGAATGGTATAGCGAGCCCCCTTATAGTAGGACGTGTCGTAGTGAAACCCGATATGGTCCCCCGGCTCCGTATAGTAGTAGAGCGCGCAGGAATGGGGGTCGTTCTCTGGGCAGAGGCTGAGCTTGGCCTGCACCAGTCGGCTCAAGAAATCGATGAAGGCCTCGGATCGATAGAGATCGAGAAAGCGCGGAGCCTTCTCCATTACCGTGTAGTAACTCACACTCCCGCCCTTTTTGTGGCCGGGAATGTAGTTGCGATTCAGTTCGCCCTTTACCCCTTGCGCCTGAGGCACGAGATGCTCCTCTACCACCGACCGAGGGAGAAATTGTGGAATAAACAGGAACTCGTTCTGGTCCCAATATTCACGCGAGACTCGATCGAGATCCAGCTGTTTGACTGCCTCATCGACCCTGTCAACGAAGGAACCAACGAGCGACTGATTCATGGACTCACCTTTTCCTCACTCAATCCTCAGGATGCTGAAAAATTCCGTCAGCATCGTTCTCGGCTCATCGAAATCCTCAACGTACCCCTGAGGGTACGCCTCCGGCTTCGACTCACCTGCGGCCTTGCTGAACGGCCTTTTTGAGCATCCTGCAAGAATGGCCCCCTGTCGTGCCCATCCGAGGACTCACCAAACTCTAACACCCCCCGGTGACTGTTGAACAATCCGCTCGTCTATCCATGCGCCTTTTCATACCAGCTCCCATCATTTCACTGCGGAGCACTGAGCACCGGAGCCTTCACCACTTCCACATCGGCCGGCAATTTCAGATCGAAGAATGAGTCGGCGAGACCGATATTGGATTGGAGCGACGAAAATTCAAAACTCGAGACATTACCACTGGCTTCGTAGAGCGAGATCGTCCGAATGAAATAGGTCTTGGGAAATACTTCGATCACAATCCGCTGCAACGATTTCTCTGCCTCACCTTCATGCGACTTCGGCAGGAGGGTGAGTAACGGGATTCCTCCCACGCCGCGGCTCTTTCCCGACGTCGGCTCAATGTCGAACGATTCATCCAGCTTGGCGGCCCCAAGCAACAGTTCTAACGGAGCCTTGGAGGCTGCCATTTGCGTAAGCTTCCCGACCAGCACTTGCTTATGCTCCGGCACATACACTTTCACGTCGTCACGATTGACGTAGATGTCCTCGATCGACGGGTCGAGATAATTCCACCGTAACCGGCCCGGCTTTTTGATATAGACCTTCCCCGAAGACGCGATGGGCCGCTCGAACCCTTCGATCGAGGTCTTCTGCGCGAAGTCTGCCTGAATATCTTTCGTTTTCTCATACCGCGCCTGGAGCTGCTTGACCACCTCCCGCACTTCCTTCACCGCATTCTCATCGACTCTCTTCAGCGGCAAGAGCGGGAAATGGGAAAAGGCTCCCCGCCCAAATGAGCGCCACCCCAACAACACATGTCCACTTCAATTTCTTCATCATGCCAATAGTGCGGTGTGGAGGATTACTGCCATTCCGCACATCGAACGACCTTCATCCATCTCAATGATCCTTCCAAATCTTGCTGGTTTTTCTCTCAGGGAAGGGTACGCATGTTGGTCCAAGTGCGGCCGTCGAACGAGGCCCTTCTCAGGGCGCGCGTTCCGGGAGCACAGGGCCAACGTGGGTGCCCTTCCCATCTTTCTGAGGCCGCACGTTGCGCGAGCACAGAAGATCATCAGGCTCCATCCCCTTCCCCTATTCCCACCGGCCCTCGCCGCCCCACAACTTCTCTCCGTCCATCCCGACCAGCCGCGCCCACAATGCCATCCGCCTCCATTTGCTCGATCATCCGAGCCGCCCGAGGATAGCCCACCCGCAGCCGGCGCTGAATCAGCGACGCGGACGCTGAACCGCTAGATAATACCAACTCTTTGGCTTGTTCGTATACTTCTCCCAGTCCATCTTCTTCTTTCGCCACTTCTTGTTTCAGCGCGGTCTGCAGTTCCTGATTGTAAGTAGGCTTGGCTTGATCCTTCACGAACTCGACCACGCGGCGGACGTCGTCATCCGACACAAACGACCCGTGCAGCCGCATCACACGTCCGGTTCCCGAAGCCATATAGAGCATATCCCCACGACCAAGAAGCGCCTCTGCGCCGTTGGCATCCAGGATGGTGCGTGAATCGGTCTTCGATGACACTTGGAAGGCGATGCGGGCAGGGAAGTTGGCCTTGATCAAACCGGTCAGCACATCGACCGACGGGCGCTGCGTCGCCAGCACCAGATGAATGCCCGATGCGCGAGCCATCTGCGCCAAACGCGCAATCTTGTCTTCGACTTCCTTCGGCGCCACCATCATCAGATCGGCCAATTCATCGATCATCACCACGATGTAGGGCAACGGCTCCGGTGGAGTCGGAGGCGGCGTGAATGATCCGGGGCTGCCATCCGGGACGACCGTCTCTCCGGCAGAGAGCCGCTCTTCTTCAGACAAAAACTGGATGGGCAATTCCGGCTGGTCCACCTTAGCCACCGACTCCGTATCCAATACACCCTGCTTCCCCGGCAACTTTCCGATTATACGTCTCGATGTTTCGCACCCCTGCTTCAGCGAGCAATTTGTAGCGCCGCTCCATTTCAGCCACCACCCAACCAAGCCCTCGCGCTGCCGACTTGGGATCGGTGATGACCGGCCGTAACAGGTGGGGAATGCCATCGTACGTTTGGAATTCGAGCATCTTGGGGTCGATCAGGAGCAGCTTCACTTCATCGGGTCGCGCCGAAAACAGCAGACTCAAAAGCATCGTATTGAGACTGACGCTTTTCCCGGCTCCTGTGGCGCCGGCAACCAGCAAATGCGGCATCGTCTTCAGATCGGCAACCGTGGGGACCCCAAAAATGTCCTTCCCCAACGCCAAGCTGAGCTTCGATCTGGCGCGCGAAAAGGCTTCGCTTGTCATGACTTCCTTCATCGATACCGTCTCGCGATAGAGGTTCGGCACCTCGATCCCGACCACCGACTTTCCTGGAATCGGCGCAACAATCCGGAGGCTGATCGCCTTCAACGCCAATGCCAAATCATCGGCAAGATTTATAATGCGCGCGACCTTGGTCCCCGGCGCCGGCTCGAACTCGTACATCGTCACGACTGGCCCAGGACGAACTTCCGTCACCTTTCCTGCAATGCCAAAACTGAGTAGGGCGCGGGTCAGCACATCGGATTGCGCCTTGATTTCCTCTTCCGTGACACGTCCGAGCGGGCCTGACGGATCGCTCAAGAGGACAGCCGGATCCGGCAAGATATAGTCCCCCGCCTTCGTTTGGGTGGTCATGACCTGTTTATCCGACTCAGACTCAATCGGCTCAGCCGGTTCGGGAATCGGTTGCCGTGACGGCTGAATGACCGGCCAATTCAATTCCGGTTCTGCCATGGCCTCTGGAAGCGTCTCTTCGATCACCGCGCGAATGGCAGAAGACGATTTCTGTCTCGTTTTCCGTGGAGACTCGCGAACAGCTTCTTCTTCCTCCGGCCGATCCGGGATCAACGTCCGTGCCCGATTGAACATCCAATTACCCCACCCGGGAATCCGCCGGGCGATCTCAGCCAGAGAGATGGGCGCCGTGAAGAGCAGGGAGACCAGTAACCCCGCCACGATCAAAATATGGGCGCCGGTACTTGCAAAATAGGCTCGTAAACTCTCGGCCAGCACTTGTCCGAAGATGCCTCCCGCCATCCCTCGATTAATAAGGCCGCTGGCGACGGTCGGCACTGCCATGACTTCGAGATGGAACAGGCCGCTGAGAAACAACAATACCGCCAGCGAGGCGCCGGCGTTCCGCAGACGAATCGACAGATCGCTCTGTGTAAAACACCGAGCACCTAAGAAACCGAGGAGAATGGGAAATAAGTAGGCGGCCCCGCCGATCGACCAGAATAGGGCAGACGCGAAGTACGCGCCGACCGAACCAATGAGGTTTTTAGATGGAATGGCTGCAGTGGCCCCGGCCTTGAGTTCCCCCGGAACAAAGGACAGCATGCTGAGCAGCGTCAAGAGCGCCAACGCGATCAGGACAACCCCGATCACTTCTCGCTTGATATGTGAGGAGGGGGGAACGGCGCCGCGGGCCTCGCCCCGCTTGGCCGAAGTGGTGACAGCCATGATCGCGATGCTAGCACAGGGATTCGGTCATTTCAAACAAATGGAGGGATGGAGCCTGATGATCTTCTGTGCTCGCGCAACGCGCGGTCGCGGAAGGAGGGGAAGGGTAGCCTGGCCGTCCTCCTGCTCGCGGAACGCGCACGATAAGAATGTGCTCGTTCGACGCGCGCAATCGAGGATCGACCAGGCTACCCTTTTAAAAAACGAAGAATTGGGAAGCGCGCGACAGTGGAAGATCAATCAGCCCCCATCCCTAGAGAGATAACGAGCGAGCGCGGAAGGATCATTTACATGGATCGCACCTCGTCAACCCAGCGCAAGAGCGAGCTGGAGAAACTCCTCAACCGACAACGTCTCGGCTCTACGGGTAGAAGCAATATCCAACCGCTGTACTGTTTCGGTCACAGAATGAAGTGCATACCCTTCGTCTCGGAGGGAATTCACAAGCGTTTTCCTCCGATGCGCAAAGGCTGCCTTCACGAGCGCGCGAAATGCGACTTCTTCCTGCCGGCTAAGCCTCGTACGTTCTTTCATCCGCAACCGCACCACCGCCGAAGCCACGACAGGTCTGGGCGGAAACATTGGGCGGAAACGCGAAACGCTTTCGTGATGTCTGCTGCATACTGCGCCATGACGGAAAGCACGCCGTAGTCGGACCCGCCTGGCTGTGCCACCAATCGATCAGCCACTTCGTCCTGCAACATCAGCACCATCCGGGGAAAACGGCCCCGCTGATCGAGTAATCGAAACAGCAACGGAGTTGAAATGTAGTAGGGTAAATTGGCGACGACGACCGTCCCCATTGGCAGGTTCTCGACCGGATACGCCAATGCATCATCACACACCAATTCCACATTCGGAAGCTCCGCCTGCTTCGTTTTGAGATAGGCATGAAGCCGTGAATCCACTTCGATTGCCGTGACGTGGCCGGCGGCGCGACTCAGCGCCTCCGTCAGGATACCGCGACCTGGACCGATTTCCAACACATGGTCGTTGGGGCTTAGTTCCGCCAGCGTGACGATTTTGCGCACGATATTGGGGTCAATCAGAAAATTTTGGCCGAGCCGTTTGTTCGGCGTCGGAAGATCCGGGATCAACACCAATCAAGTCCCACTGTAAGGGCGAGGAGCGGTATGCGCTGGTTGTTTCGCCAAATCGGTCAGCGGAGTTTTGAAATAGTCGATGAGATCGGTAAACTCTTCTACCAGATCGTTGGTAAATGAGGGTCCCGGTTGTAAGGCGGCAAACTTCTGTCCTTCTTTCTGGCCCAGGGATTCAGTGATAAGGGCACTCGTCCGCGCTTTCCATTTGGCCACTCGTTCGGCTCCGGCAACGGTATTGAGCGTCTCCATGGTCTCTTGGAAAATCTGATCCAATTCCTTCAACTGCTTCAGAAGCATCTCCCGCGTGGCTTCCGATTGGTTAGTCATCGATGAGCTCCTGTTACTCTGGTCTATTTGGTTCGTCTGGTTTATTTTGTTTATTTGGTTTGTTTCGTTGAAGTTTCCGTCAACAAAACAAACCTTTCACCAACGTTTTTTGGCTAGCTTAGCAGCCAGCGTGATCGCCTCGATGAGACTGCCGGGATCCGCAACACCCTTCCCGACAATATCGAATGCCGTGCCGTGATCGACCGAGGTGCGAATGATCGGCAACCCCACGGTCAAGTTGACACAGGTGCCGAAGGCGACCAGCTTTAAAGGAATGAGCCCCTGGTCGTGGTACAGAGCCACCACACCGTCGTAGTCGCCTCTCGCCGCCTTGCCGAACAGCGTGTCGGCCGGCAAGGGATCGCTGGCACGAATGCCCTGAGCCTGCGCTGCACGAGTCGCCGGAAGAATGACACGCGCCTCTTCGTCCCCGAATAGTCCATGTTCCCCGGCATGAGGGTTTAAGGCGGCAACACCAACCCTCGGTTTTTTGATGCCGAACAAATCTTGTAATGCCAGATGAGCCAACCTGATCGCTTTTTCAATCTTGGCCTGAGTGAGGAGTGCCGGTAAATCCTTGATCGCGACGTGGGTCGTCACAAACATAATCCGTAGCGGGCCGCCGACGATCATCATGCCGGATTCCGGTGTCGCAGTCAGGTCTGCGAGCAATTCCGTATGGCCGGGAAAATGACAGCCTGCCAGGTTGATTGCTTCCTTGTTGATCGGCGCGGTCACAATGCCGTCGATACAACCCAGCTGCGCAAGCTCCACGGCCTTCTTGATGAACAGCACGGAGGCTGCTCCTGTTTCAGGCGCCGCGACTCCACGCGGAAACCGCCCAAGGGGACGATCGAGAGGATCCAGCACCGCAAGTTGGTTCAGCCGCGGAGGCACAGCTTCGTGACCCTCCACGCGAATCACGCTCATCGCGAGTTTCAGGCTCTTGACCGTCTGCTGCATGACCGGGAACGAGCCGATGACAACGGGACGACACAGTCGCCGCAATGCTTTTCCCGCCAAGGCCTTCGCAATCACCTCCGGGCCGATTCCGGCAGGATCTCCCATCGTGATGCCGAGAAGAGGTTTGTCTTTCGACCTCGTCATGTTTTTCCTAACATTCATACCCTTCACCAATCACTCGTTACACAGGATGCTCAAAAACACCTTCCAGCAAGGCCGCAGCGAGCGCAGAGAGGAATCGTACCCAGCGCGGTACGTAGAACCTCTAAGCGATGCGAGAACGAAGCTGGAGGGGTTTTTCAGCATCCGGTTAGAAGCCATACAGGTACACCACATACCCTATATAAAGGATGGCGCTCCCGCTCAGCAACCAGGGCCGCCAGAGAGCACCCCACGCCGCCTGTGCCAACAAGAACGTGGCAGCGGTCACCGCGAGCACCATCGTAATCAATGCCGTCGGCGCGAGGGTCCAGTCCGTCCCCAACAGCCCGATCGAGACCGGAATGGTGCCTTGGAAGACGATCGCGCCGGTGACATTCCCTACTGCCAAGCGATCTTTCTTCCGGTAAAGCCAGAGAAAACTGTTCGACATCTCAGGCAACTCGGTCGCTAAGGGGGCGACGAGGAGAGCCAGAATCAACGGAGAAATCGACAAGGCGTTCGCAATCGCCTCTGCGGCGAGCACGAAGAGGTGTGCGCCGAGCGCGAGCCCGGCCAGGCCGATGATGGCTTGAAGACCGATGACTCCAAACGACGGAACTGCCGACTTCCTGGCAAAAAACAGTGGCTCAAGGCCCCCTTCACCCCCCTCCTCATCAGTCTCACTGAACTTCAATTTGACGTAATAGAGGTAGAGACCCATCAACCCGACGGCGGCACATGGCATGCACCAGTCGAGATGGAATAAACACACAGGCCAGCGCGACGATGTAGGCCGCCACAAAGAAGGAGAGATCGCCCCTCACATCACGATAGTTCAAGTGAAAAGAGGCGGTTCGCTTCCCCAATCCTGCATACACCATCAGCAAGATAGCTAAGATGGGGATCACGAGGGTCGTCAGCATGAAGGGCGCGCCGAGGATCGCACCCAACCCGACCTCCGCTTCCGCACGGCTGTCCCCGAAAAAAATGGCAATGACGGGAATCGACGTTTCAGGAAGTGTGGTGCCGATGGCCGCCAACACACCGCCAACGGCGCCTTCGGACAGATTAAATCGTTTGCCCACCCATTCAATGGCGTTTGTGAAGAGTGTGCAGGCGCCGAGCGTCACCCCGACGGATACAAGAAACAGAAGGGTATAGAGTAGGACCGTCATTCCCGGCCCGTCGGCCGAACGACCCGTTTCGTGGCATAGGCATAGGCCGCGTCTTCGAGCACCTCCTTGACAGGACGGCCCGTTCGTTCGGCAATCCGCTTGCAATCGCGATATTCCGGAGCCGCTTTAGCCGTTGTCTTGCTCACATCAGCTATCTTCATCCGAACGACTCCCCCTCGCACCTTCACCGAGACGAACCGCCGCGGGAGGATCTGTCGCACCACTTCACGAATCCTGACTCCCAATGCCGTCGTTTCCTGAAACAGCACATCAAGAATCTTATCCATCTGTGCCGGGGCTGCAAGACAGGTCAGCACGATGCCGGGTCGCCCACGTTTCATGATAACCGGCGTCAGCGTCACATCGAGCGCCCCACATGCGAAGAGCTGCTCCATCACATATTCGTACGTTTGCGGGTTCACATCGTCGAGGTTCGTTTCAAGCTCCAGCACGGTATCCCGCTCGCGCACTCCTCGGGACGGCGGGTTGGAGAGAAACACCCGCAGCGCATTCGGCCAACCGTCGGGATCGGCATCGCCTGCTCCATAGCCGATAGCGGTCGGCGTCATCACCGGCATGGGGCCGAACTCAGATGTCAGCGTGCGCAAGAGGGCCATGCCGGTCGGCGTGGTGAGCTCGCGAGGAGGACCGGCGCTGTAGATCGGAATCCCTTTTGCCAGAATGGCCACTGCCGGACCGGGCGCCGGTAATATCCCGTGAGCGGATTGCAGCGTCCCCGCTCCAACATTGACGGGAGAAGACGTCACACGTGTCACGCCCAACAGATCGCAGCAGATCAGCCCGCCGACGATATCGACAAACGAATCCAGGACACCGACTTCATGGAAATGGACATGGTCCTTGGCCACGCGATGGGCATGCCCTTCTGCTTCGGCCAATCGATCGAACACCGATCGGCTCTGTTTTTTGATCTTGTCGGAGAGCCGACTCTCAGAGAGGATGGCATGAATCCGATGAAGCGAGAGCGGCTTGCGCAATCCCGACGTAACCACGACGTCTACTTTTGTGGCATGGATCGCCCCTCGATGCACCCGCCGCTTCCGAAGCGTGAATCCTGAAAGCCTGAGTCCCTTCAGCCCGCTCACCAAGTCGGGGAACGGAACTCCGACATCGACAAGCGCACCAAGGGTCATGTCGCCGCTAATGCCCGAATAACAATCGAAATGAAGATGCGCGCCCATGTGCGTCCTTTCCCCTACTCAATTGCTACCGCGCCCATCTTACCCAAGCGGCCTGCGAACGGCAATCGACTTCGAAAGACGGGGAAGATTCATGATGATTCCTCGCCATCACGCCTCGCACACCGGTCTATCGTGAAGCGGGTTCCGCTGCACCACCGAGAATTAAGCTCGTGCATCATGGAAATAGATTCGTTCATGTCTCGTTGGGTCGAATACATTGACAACCCATCAACGCTGTGTTATCCGGAATGGACTCACCCTACGCTTTGATCTTTCGCACCAATAATCTCATGACGCGCGAATCCCCTATGACAATCTGCCGGCCCTTGATCGCACTCCCTTCAACGCTGTCCAGATCCTCTATCGGTCGGATCGCCTGGGCGCTGCTCTGCATCGCGCTGGTACTGTGGAGCCCACATGGCGCCTCGGCAAAATCGAAGCCCCAACGGGCTCCGCGGCCAGAGCCAGAACTCAAAATTCTCAACCTGGATGTTTCACCCAACCCCTACAACGTTTCATCCGGCTCGCTGCAGTTTTCAGCCGTCGTCAAACTGCCCAAAGAGTTGAACGGCGCCACGCTGCTGGAGCTCTCCTCATTCATCACATCGCCATCGAAAAATTCGCTCCGTTTTCTCACCACTCGTACTGCACTAGGACCACACACCGCTTCGACCGACGGTCCCTCGCCACAAGTCTCTGTCCTCCTGACGTGGGACGGGTTGGACCACAATAAAATCCCGTCTGTGGCAGGGCTCTATCAGTTCGAAGTGCGTGCAAAATTGCTGGCAAACGGCGAGAAGGGCCCCAGAACGCAGATAGTCTCCTGGCCGAAACGGGGAATGATCGAAGTGAAGTAACGGACAGCTCTCAGCTCTCCGCTCTCCGCTTCAGATTCTTATTGCTCTTCGGCTTGACTGATTGCTGAAGGCTGACGGCTGGTTGCTCTCCTAATACGTTAATCCGATGCGCAAGACAGCCTGCCCCGAAGCCGTTGTCGATATTCATCACCCCAACCCCCGCCGCGCAGGAATTCAGCATCGTCAATAAGGCAGCGAGTCCACCGAAACTTGCGCCGTAGCCCCGGCTCGTCGGCACAGCCACGACCGGGCAGGGAACCAACCCACCGACCACGCTCGGCAAGACTCCGTCCATCCCCGCCGCTACCACCACCACCCGGGCTTGCATCAGCCGATTCTGCCGCTCCAGCAACCGATGAATCCCGGCCACGCCCACATCATAGAGTGTCTCAACCCGGCTCCCCATCACTTCCGCCGTCACTCTCGCTTCTTCCGCGACAGGAATATCTGAGGTGCCTGCGGTCATCACTAAGATATGCCCTTGTAGCCGCCGCTTCGGGTCACGGATCGAGACAATGCGCGCCTCGTCATGATAGACCGCTCGACGGTCCAGCCGCTTGATGAGCGTGGCCACTTGGCGAGTTGCCCGTGTCGCCAACAACGGACGATGGTGCTTCAACAGCGCTTTCGCAATGGCGCGAATCTGGACCAACGTCTTTCCCTCGCAGAAAATGACTTCGGGAAACCCCTGCCGTAATGACCGATGGTGATCGACGGACGCAAACCCAAGATCCTCATAGGGCAAGGTGCGGAGCTGCCCGATCGCCGCCTTCACGGGGAAGGTCCCCTTCTGCACCTCCGTCAACAGTCGCTCAAGCGCTTCAGGATTCATGACTGTCCTTTCTCCGGCTTTGCGTCGCGCTCCATCAGATCGGTCACTGCCTTGCGGCACGATTTCTCCTCGAACAACACCGCATTGACCTCTTGCACGATCGGCATGTCAACGCGATGTCGTCGTGCAAGTCCTAATGCCGCCTTCGCCGTCCGCACACCTTCGGCCACGGCCTGCATGCTGCCGAGGATCGTCTCGAGCCGCTCACCCTTCCCCAATCGAACCCCGACTGTGTGATTTCGACTCAACGCTCCCGTGCAGGTCAACAACAAGTCGCCAACTCCGGATAGTCCGTAGAACGTTCGCGGATCCGCGCCCATCGCGATACCCAACCGCACCATCTCAGCTAATCCCCTCGTGATCAACGCCGCCCGCGCATTGTGACCGAGTCCCAATCCATCCACCACGCCGGCTGCAAGCGCCATCACGTTCTTGAGTGCTCCGCCGAGTTGGACGCCCAAGACATCGCTGTCGGCATATACCCGAAAGGACGGCGTCATCAACGCCGCTTGGAATGTCTTGACCAATTCCACATCCTTTCCCGCTAAGCAAACCACCGCGGGTTTCCCCGCGCAGACTTCTGCGGCGAAGCTCGGTCCGGACAACACCATAAGACCCTGGTGCATGACCGGAGGAAGGACGTCGGCCATGACGTGAGTCATCAAATTCAACGTATCTTCTTCAACCCCCTTCGTCGCACTGACGAACGGGATTGGAGTGGAGAGCGATCGGACCAGCTCGCGCAACACAGGACGTGCAACGTGTGACGGAACCACAAAGAGCAGTCCCTCGCTCTGTTGGGTGATGTCGACCAACGACCCAGTAGCCACGAGCGAGGCAGGGAGTGAGACGCCAGGCAAGAAGACCGGATTCTCGTGTTTCCCGTTGATGGCATCCGCCACCTCTCGTTCATAGGCCCAGAGCAGAGTTCTGAGACCTTTCTCCGCGAGATGTTTCGCCAGAGCTGTGCCCCACGCACCGGCTCCGATGACTCCTATGCGATGGATGGATGGCATGAATGAAACGTGTGTGTGCGGAGGGATATATAATCTGGATTTGTACGTCTCGCAGATTATAGGAAGCAGTGCTTTCACCTGTCAATGAAGGAGAGACAATTCTCGACATGTATCACGCCAACTAGGCTCTACCGCCCTGTTCCCCTTGACGCGAGCAGGGTGTTGAAAACCCTTTTTGCACGAAAAAACATAGAGCTGAAGGACGTCATGCATGGCTCCAGCAACGCCCGCAGGTTGTTTAAAAATGCCCGACGTCTCACCCACCCAACCCCGGCGCGCCAAGACGCACCATTCCGCAGGCAAGGCCGCAGCGAGCGAAGAGGCGAATCGTACTTCGCCCTGTACGTTGAGCCTCTAAGCGATGCGAGAGCAATGCTGGCAGGATTTTTCAACGGCCTGCTAGATTTCACAATTTCCTTCGCCCAGACGCACCGGACGATTAGTATGAAGTGCCGCATCGTGAGAGTGACACGCAAGGGAGACCGCTATGAACACCATCCAATCGACAAGGTGTTTCGCGCTCAAAAGCCTACTGGCTCTGCTGGTTCTGATTGCGCTCTGCGCGCCGCAGGCCTATGCAGAAACCTACGTGGCAGGGCAGTTCGGCGTAACCTTCCCGCAGAGCCTGAGCAATGGTACGGCTACACAAGATGGATTGGGGGGACTCGATATCTCAGACCAACCCTTAAAAAGCTCCGCGATGGTGGGTGCCAAACTCGGACACTACTTCGCAAGAGCCCGCTGGATTGGCATCGAGACCGGAGTGTCTTACTCCACCCCGCACATAAAGGAAGGATCGCTTACGTTTTCAGGCCCCGGTGGATCGGCGACTACACCAAATTTGTCGGGCGTTCACCAACGCATAATCACATGGGACGCGGATGTAATCTTTCGCTATCCCGGCTACCGTCTCCAGCCCTACATTGGAATCGGCCCCTCTTTGTACTTCGCAAACCTGAAGGGCCCCGACGCACCTCCAGGACAATCGGCCACCTCGATCGGCTTCAACGCTGAAGGAGGTATACGGTACTACCTCACGCGTCAATGGGCCTTGTTCGGGGAAGGTAAATACAACTACGCTCGCATGAGCTATTCTTCAAACGATAGTGATCCGAACGCTGACCCATTCGGATTTCGAGCGACTTACAGTGCATTCACGTTGAGCCTCGGCGTCAGTTACCACTTCTGATCGACAAACCATCTATCCCACCTTCATCTAGCAAACCGACGCGGTTCCGTGTAGCTTACACACGGAACCGCCTATGAAACTTTGCCCATCCTGTCGACGTGAACTCCCGGAGATTAGCCGTTACTGTTCGCAGTGCGGACAACGGCTTCACGCAGACCACGTTGACACCTCCCCGCCACCGAAGCCATCACCACCAAGTGCGACGGCGAAACCAGGGCAGCTCAACATCGAAATCCTGTACTGCATGGTTGCCACGCTCTCCCTCGCAATCCTCTTTCCACCCTGGGAAACTCCGCCGGCACAGCCTCCCGAATTCCTCGGCCTGCATTTCATCCTGAACCCACCAACGCCCGAAGCCATCGTGAGCCGACTGCTGCTGACAATTGAACTCGTCACCATCGCCATTGCTGGGCTGTACGGCTCATTCCTGTTCCGGAAAAAACTCTGAATCAACAAGCATCATTCGTGAAACGAAATTTCCCTCTTTGTCCTGATTGTATATGCACGGACGACAGGCTGCTCAAAAGGTCTCGATCACAAGGCCGCAGGCGAGTGAACACCGGAGGCGTACCCTCAGGGGTACGTTGAGGATTTTCACGAGCCGAGAACGAAGTGAGCGGGTATTTTCAGCAGCCGCCCAAGTCAGTCCAGCGCTAGCGTCAGACACTTCGCCGAGCCGCCCGACTTCATGAATTCATCGAGGGGAACTGGATGGGGAAGATAGCCTTGCGAGGTCAACAGGGATTCTGTTTCCGGGCAGCCTTCGGGCAGCACGACGTATTTCCCAACACAGACGGCATTGCAAGCAAATCTGAGAGCTTCCGCTTCCCTCACAACAAGGCGTCTAGAAGGAGCGATCCGTTCAGCAAGAACTTCTTGCCCATAGTGATCGAAGGCGGAAGGAAAATACAGAAGCTCACCACCGCTCAAGGGGCACAAGCAGGTATCGAGGTGATAGAACCGGTTATCTACCAGTTCAAGTGGAATAATCTCCCGATGGAACCAGTCGCTGAGCGTCGGGAACACACGGATGTCCGATCGCTGCCGATAGCCGCCGAACCAGGTGTCGGGAAATCCCAAGAGGTCCCCGGCTCCCTCGAAGAAACAGCCTGGATCCAGTGTGACGACTTCGTACCCTTGCCCACGAAACCATTCTTCAAAATACGCCTCTTCCTTCCGCCGTTCGGCATAGCGAAATCGGCTCGGGACTGCTTTTCCTCCGACGACGATACCGGCATTCGCCGTAAACACCAAGTCGGGCAGCCCTGGTACAGGCTTCATACGTTCCAAGACCGCACCCACATCCTGTTCGAGCACGTGCATGAGATGATGCCACTGGCTGACAGCCCGATCTGAATCGACGGCGTTCGAACGGCGCATCCATGGATTGATTTCATAGTCGATACTGAAATAGTCAGGGGGGCAAACCAATAAACGACTCATCGCTTCCACCCCAACTCGCGGGCCAGTTCGCTCAGAAACGATGCGGCATCCATGACCAGCCCGACAGCCTGAAAGCTTCCCCGATCTGCGAGTTTCGTCGGGACGGCCGAATTCACATCGACGCAAACGGATGGGATCGTGGCAGGCAACAAATTGCCTGTCGCGACCGCGTGCAGCGTCGAGGCGACGAGCATGGCCAGTCCCACACCGGGGATTGCCCTACGCATGGCCGCCTGAGCTTCCAGCGAATCCGTGATCACACCAGGCAACGGGCCGTCATCGCGAATCGTGCCGGCCATCACGACGTGAACTTCTCTCCTAACGCAGGCCGCCATAATTCCAGTCTTGATAACTCCCGACCTGACCGCGGCTTCGATGCTGCCGATGGCCCTGATCCGATTAATGGTTCGCAGATGGTGTTCATGCCCATGCGGCACAACACGGCCAGCCGCATGCCCGTAGCCGAGGGACGTGCCGTAGAGATCGACTTCCATATCATGGGTGGGCAAGGCGTTCCCGCAGAACAAGACGTGGATGAATGCTTCATCGATGAGCCATGCCAGCGCCTCGCGCCCTCCTGAGTGAACAATCGCCGGACCTCCTGCCAGCAGCACCTTGCAACCCGCCTGCCCTTGGCGGAACCCTGTTCGCAACTGCACGAGGCGCTTGGCGATGTCGCCGATGACGCGACCATGGGGCCGCTCAGACGAGACCTGCGATTCCATGAAGCTGAACACATCGCGGTCACGAGGCCGCTGGAGCGGGATGACTCGCACACCCTCACGACCGATCACAACTTGATCTCCCCGCTTCACCTCTCCCATCGGAACAGTCCTCGCAGTCAGGCGAATCTGGTCCACAAGAATTCCCAGATCCATCTCGATCCCCTCCACCTCCACCCACTGGTCATGCACCCGCACCTGAGTGGGTAAATGGGTGGTTGCGTAAAACTCGTCGGGGAAGATGCCGTCCGCCGGTGCCGGCGCCAGCCGGCAATCCCGCTCACTCTCGACTGATGCGCCATGGGGTTGAATGGCATGGAGAATCTCGCTGAGCAATTTCGCAGACGAGGCTCGCACGACGATTCTGGCCCGTGACGGCTCTTCTCGGGTCTTGCCGATCTGCACATCTTGAAGATCGAATGTTCCACCCATCATCAAAATCCGGTCCAGGACCTTCGCCAAGATCAACGAATCGATGATGTGGCCTTGAAGCAGGACGGTTTCTTGGTCAAGCATCATGCGTCAGGCTCCCACTCCTATATATGAACTGGCTCCGCACAAATTCTACCACCAGATCAGCACGCGCAGGTCAGATCTTTACTGTGCATCACAAACTCACAGAGCTCTGAATCACGGACGCGACTGTAGCAATCCTTGCGGGCGACTCAAAATGCTCCGCTAGCAAGGCCGCAGGCGAGTGAAAACCGGAGGCGTACCCTCTGGGGTACGTTGAGGATTTTCACGAGCAGAGAATGAAGCTAGCGGGCATTTTCAGCCGCCCGCAAGTCGGTCTTCATGAGTTCGCGGAGGATACTCGTCGCATAGGCGCCGGGAGGAAGTGAGAAAGAGAGCGTGAGTACTGTGCCCTCCAAATCCCATGCTAAATCTCTGAGGGGAATTCTGAGTGAGCGCCGCTCGCCTCGAAACCCGCAAGCCTTCGCGGCTTCGGTAAGACCTTCTGGCGTGGCCCCGCTTTCAGCAACTACGGCTCGTTCGATCTCGCCCGGTTCGCCGACGGCCCATGAGGCGCGCGACCCAAACAGAATACCGGTCGGGCTGATTTCAAACCGATCGGCCCGTGGCTGTTCCTTCTCGGCATCCTCAACCAGAAAACACGCGCCGTTCTCCATTTTCATCGCCCAGTCGCCAACCAAGATGCGATCGAGTCGGTCCAGTCGTCTGGCCAACATGTCGTTAAAGAAATGCGACTGATAGGCGTTGAGATACCACATCCGCTTGGACCGGCTCAGCCTGTTTCGGCGAACAGGGTCCATCAATAGTTCGGCTCCAGTCTGGTAGTTCTGCCCGCTCCGCCCTTGCCGTTGCGGGCCGAAATAATTCGGCACGCCTCGTCGCACTAGTAAATCTGTGACCTGAGGCACTGTCTCCCGGGCATGTATGGCGACATCTCGAATCACTAACCGAAAGTGATTGCCTGCATGATGCCCCGGACGCAAGCGATTGCGATGCCGCCCCAGCACCTCCACGGACAAGAGCTGCTCGTCCACTTTCAATCGATCCAGTTTGTCAGGCGTGACACCGAGAAGCGAGACCATCTGCGTGGTCACGGCCCGGGCATCTTTGAGGCCTGCCACACCAATCGCTTGCGCTTTCACCCCCAAGACTGAAGAGAGGCGCAGGACAAGATCTGGAGTCGAAAGCAGGCGCTTTCTGATTTTGATGTAGAGATGCTCGCCCTCTCCACAAGGAAGATACAGCGGATGTTCCTCGACCTGGAAATCTTCCGGAAGAGCTCGCATCTGTCCGCCGATGCCCGGCACGGTGGCTGTCAAAAAAGGCATGGTCATGGTGCAATAGGCCCCTTCCTCATTCGCTACGCGATCGCCCTCACCGCTCAATCGATCTCAATAGGGATGACACAACTCGCATGGTATACTTTTCCCATGTTATTCCATCCCGTGATGGTCCAATGGCCTAAGGCCCGACTCTTCGCGGCAGGCCTGTCCTTCACCATGCTCATCTGCACGCTGTTTCCAGGGGCTTCGCTGGGAAGCGATAACGCAATCTTTCAACAATTCACTCAGCACATCGGCCGGCAGATCCACAAAGACAAACAGGCCTTTGCACAAGCGAACACCTGCGTCTTATGGTTTTATAAAGCGGGAAAGGCGCCTCCCCCAACCGTGCAGGGAATCGGCTGGAGCCCTACTCTCTTATCCCAGGTCGAAATGGATTGCCTTCGCCACTATCCAAGGGGGATGGATGATGCGCGAGATGATCTTGCCAAGACCCAGGCGTTGCTCTCAGTGAGTCTGACCTTCTATCAATTCGCCCTGGTCGCCGACCGGAATGACGATGCGACCTACAGTCCCGTCGAACTACAAGACATGCTCCGCTCCCTCACCCTCTCGTACCACGACGAGGAGCCCACCCCGACGCAGGTTACCGCACTCATGGAGCAGTTCGATAGCTGGTATCACAGCCGCAATATGGACGCCTTGATGCAAGGCATGAGCGATCTGTATGAGCGGGGCTATCGCGTCACCCCCTCCGATCGTGTCGAGCTGGATCGGGTGATGGGATGATACGACGGACAATGTCCTGGCCCGATCGAGCCCGTTCGTTCATCGGATATTGCCTGAGCGAACCCTTCTATCGAGCCTTTAGTCTCGTTCCCAGCTTGGAGGTCGGACTCTCCACTCACGAGATCTCACGACTCACCTATCCGCACAGCCCCTTGGCAGGGCGACGAGCCGTTCATCTGAGCGACCTGCATCTCGACCACTATCAGCCACGGCACGATCTCATCGTCGCCACCATCGGCGAATTCCAGCCGGACTGGATCTTTGTCACCGGCGACCTGCTCAACGTACCGGAGGGACTGCCGCATGTCTTTCGATTTCTCTCGAGCTTGCGCACGATTGCGCCGGTCTTCATCACATTGGGCAATCACGATCACTACAGTGGCGTGCCGATCGATCAGTATTGCGAACTTGCCGATCGCAACAAAATTACCCTCTTAATCAATCAAGCCACGTTCATTTCTACGAACGATGGCGAGATCGCCATTGTCGGAGTCGACGATCCCTCACTGCATCGAGCCGACTTGAGCTGCCTGCCGCCACGCGCACAAGACCGCTACACCATCTTGCTCGCCCATGCACCGAACATCCTCGATCAACTGGAAGACCACCACGCTGTCGACCTCATTCTCTGCGGCCATAGCCACGGTGGCCAGTGGCGCATACCAGGCGTGCCGACATTCTGGCTCCCGCCAGGCTGTAACGGCCGAGTCGATGGGCATCACGGAGAACCTGGCCGCCGGCTCTATATCAATCGGGGGCTTGGGTGGTCGTTTATTCCCCTGCGATGGAATTGCACACCGGAAATCGCCTGCATCGAATGGGTCAACGAAGCAGACTGAATCGGAAGGCTGAAGACTGACGGCCGAAGGTCGAGATTCGAAGGGCCGAACACTTCAGCCTTCGGTCTTCAGCCTATAGATCGCCTCACCCGTCGCACTTTTCTCGCAAGTCTCGCACCTTCGCGCGATTTACTTGATCCGCTCCAGCGCCTCCTTCGATCGGCTCCTGACCGTTTGGTCCCAATCTCCCTCCATGGCAATCGTCAGTTTCTCCTTCGCCTCGCTGGCGCGCAACCGGCCCAATCCCAACGCCGCACTGGAACGTACATACGCGTGGTCGTCTTCCATCGCTTTCAGCAGCAAAGGAACGACTGTCGCATCGTTCAAGACGCCAAGGTAACTGGCTGCCATCCCTCGAATCCGGTGCTGTTTGTCACCCAGCGCCCGCTCCAACGTCGTCGCGAAGAGGTCTCGTAACGCGGGCGTCACGGATTCCAAGCCTTTGGCGCGATATCCATTCACTTCAATCAGGGCAAAGGCGATTTCCAACTTCTTCTCTTGTACCGTAGCCTGATTGAACGCGGCTATTAACTTTGCACGTTCACGCCGTTGCCCCCTGCGGCGGTTGAATGCACGAACCAACAGAAACAACCCCGCCGCGATCACCAATCCTGCAAACGCCACGGGAATAGCTTGATCGATCACATAGTCCTGGGTGTCGAACGAGAGACGCTTCCAGACCCAGACGCCGGTAATGGCGAGGCCGACGAGGATTCCAATGACGACCAGATTGGTCTGGCCCGATTCAGAACGGGTGCTCATGGGGATAGCATCTTAGCAGGGCGGGGGGAAGGATGGGAGGGGATGGAGCCTGACGATCTTCTGTGCTCGCGCAACGCGCGGTCGAGGACTCCCCTCGTTGGACGCGCGCAGTGGAAGATCAACCAGCCTCCATCCCTGAAGAGATAACGAGCAAGCTTGGAAGGATCGAGAAGGAAAAACAAGCGAACTTGGAGGGACGATTTAAGGCGATGAGGCGGCTTGATGCGCGTAATCAAGGGCAGCCTCGGCCACTCCTTTAAAAGGAAGTGAGCGTCTTTCTCTTTTCCAGCGAAATACCCGATTGCAAAGTGCACGGGCAAGCAATGCCCCCTCAACTCTGGTCAGAGCTGTTGCGCCTGGATAATCGCCTCCAGCAATGCGGTCCGTTCCTCTTGCAGCTTCTTCGATGGCGGCACGCTCGCCACAAATCGTTCCGCCGCTGCCGTCAAGACCTGCAGCGTCTCGGCCATGTCCCCATGCCTTGAGGCAGGCGACAACGAGGCTTCACGTAACAGCGCGCGCCTCCTCCTGGGCCCCACATACATCTGCGGGGCAGTCGGGTTATCCTTTTCCAACTCGGGTCGTCGAAATACCGCCATGGCTCCTCCAAAGCATCAGACAAAGAGAAATAATTCGCACACTGTACTCGATTCGCGTCGGCAATTGCATCGGGGTTTGAGCACAGGGAGTGAACGGGTGCGGAGCGGTGCGGAGAATGTCGGATGCGGGCAATGCGTGAGACGGCACGGCTGGCGGGAAAGTTTCCGATTAAGTAGTCTGCTTCCTTTTCTCCCTCCACATTAGTGCTCCACCGCAACAACAGCGGCAATCTGAGTGGCAATAGCGGTGTAGAGATCAATCTCGGTCTGCTCCGTTCGGATTGACACGATGAGACTGTAGCGTGCGGGGAGGTCATATCGTTTTAGCGCGGGGCGCGTTCGCCACCAGCCCGTTGATGGATACACAGCGATATAGCCACGGCTGGCAAGATCAGCGGCCGTACCTTCCCAGATGTCTTGATGCAACGAGCCACGATGGCGTAGGCGGTCACCAAGCCGCCAATCTGGATCTTTGGGGTTGATCGGGTCTCCTTCGTCTTCGCGCTCTGCTGCAGCATTGATTCGGGCGACAAAGTCATCAGTCGACGCATCCAGCGGTCGCTGCACATCAAATCTCAGTCGATGTGAGGGGTAGTAGAACTTCGACGCCGTACCGCGAGCCGATGGGTTTGGTTCTATAAAATAAGACAGCGTGACCCGCATCTGCACTTTGGCACCCTGCAACGCTTGAAGTTGATCTTTCGGCCACGGTAATGCGTGAAGGTTCATATCTCTAGTCTTTATACCCTTTCCCATGACCTTCTTGTAGGGATGCACAATGTCTTCAACAATCAATGTTAGCGAATTACCTGCGCTCCAGAGTGCCCGATTCAAATCAGGTATACCCCAACCACAGTGCCGGATGAGATGCACGTAGTCGCTTTTTGTTGCGGCTTTATTGGTTGGCAGGTACATCTGCCGCATGACGTCCGTCCACTCAGCCGAATGTGCGATCAATGCTCGAATCGTCTCGGGTCGCAAATTGGGGTAGCCTGCCATGAGTTGCGCAGCCATGCGGGCGCATAGTGCAGATGCAGCGCTGGTCGCATTGGTAGTCGTGAACAATCGTTCCTGAGGACGGTTGTGAGTAGTCAATAAATCAAGGCTTGAAACGCTCACGGCACCCAGTGCGTCCTTTCCTACATTCCCACCTTCCATCACCACGTCTGGTTTCAGCGGCCACACGGGATCCCAAGTTCTCGACGATGTTGTGTACGGACTCGGCCCTCCTGCCTGAGCAATGGTCGAAATTGTGGCCATCTCAGTCTCCGTCTTGGCAGTGCAAGCGCCAACGGTCAGTGCATTCCATGCCTGCCCAGGATCGTGGATCAGGTTTGTAGCAAGGCTATCAGGATATTGGAGCCAGGCAGCGGGGTCTTGTGTATTACCTGCAGACAGGACAAATAAACGAGGAAACTCCCCGCTATTATCAGCATCCGAAGCAAGCCGATCAACTGTAGCCGACCACGATGAAGGACGGCCCCTATCACGGTAGTCCGAAGCAGTTACAGCAGACGTGAAAACTCTCGGCCGATCCGGCGCTGAAATCTCTGGGCGACTGACCGCCTCTCCAAAGAGATAGGCATGAAGTTTTGCATCGCCCTCGTTGGCACCGTCATTTTGAATAAGCTTGACTGATTCGAGTCGATGCGACACTTCAATAGGCATCACAGAAGCCAGCGTTTCAACCAGGTCACCGAATCCAGCTAGACCTGCCACTCCAGTCCCATGATTAGCTTGGTCATCAGTTCCCCACGCGGGTTTGATTGTGTGAAGGTCGTTGGCATTTAGCAGCCGCGCAAGGAGTGGATGTCCGCGATTAACCCCGGAATCCAGCAAGCAAATCCTTGGCGTTGAATCATCATCGCTCGCCACGGAAAGCCGACCGAGTGTGTCTTCTAGCCATCCTTGCTGTTCCTCACGAGCCATGCCATCGAAGAACTCTGCTGTGTCTTTAGCCCGTCGAAGTTCGGCAACGCAATTCAGCAGCATCACCGACTGGGATAGCTGCTGCTGTGACCCATACATTAACAAGACAGTTCGCTCAGGAAAGTTCACCTGGTGCTCGCTGATAGTGCAATTCGCCAGCGTTGCCAATTTTCTGAAGTCCGACACAACTAGGTGGCGTTGACCACGCACAGGAAGCCATATCTCCCACCAGAACTGCTCGTCCACAGCTTGCGGAAGTAGCTCGGGGTCATCTGTCCACAGAGCGCGAAGCTCAGCGGAACGGATCGACGCAATCGTATTGATTAGTGACTTGTGATCGTTTGCATCGCCGTTACTTTTCTTCTTCTCCGCTAAGTAGTCAGCGACGTACTTTTCAAAGTGGTGGAGTTTCCCATCTGGAACGAACACATTGGCGAAAGTGCTATCGCCATCTTTTCGCACACTGAGCAATTCAATCTTCTTGGGTTCATTCGCCAAACTCTCGAACGCGAGTTCGATACCAGGCTGGCTGGCGAAATGGATTTGAAGCCCTAATCCGCTTTCCAGGTCCAATGCCGTCTGCTGGGCAACTACAGACATAGCTATGGGCCTCAAGGCCAGAAGTTGAGACTGAAGTATGGCACCATGCTGTGATCGGAGAAGCTCAGGTGGTGATTCTGAGCCACCACCGCCAGGTGATTGTGCCGTAAATGGCTTAGACTCGGAGGTATTCGCAAGAACGAAATGTGGTCGTTTATCGCCTGGCTGATCCGGCATTGCTTGACTTCATCCTCTTGTTCTCGGCCAGCTTGCCGGTGATTAGTCGACGTTCCTCCAGCATGTGATTCAGGTTTGCTTCCTTTACTAAAGCCTGGTTATGCATGACTGCTTCTTTGATGGCTCCATCTACTGCACGACAAATCTCTGCGCAGCTCAATCCCTCGGCCCTTGCTACTATTGATTTCATAGCCAATCGCTTCGGCAGGAAGTTTCCGAGACGGGAGCGTATGAGCCCTGTAATCTGATCAGGCGTAGGTAACTTGAATTCAACCTGAATCCGGCGGCAATTGTTCGTGAACGGTAGTCTTAGCGATGCGCCCAATATGGTCAGTGAGTGATTGTGTCGTACAGCCAAGGTCACCCAGGGGGAGCATTCACTGCAATGCCGAAGGGGCCACGAAATCTTGCGATTGCATTTGGGGCCGAGACCCTGACCCACTATGGTGGTGTCTATCTTCTGCATCGGTTCCTCTCGCGGATCGGGTTCAAGAACGCGGTGGCCATGGAGGTTCGCTTGGTGCAGCGCAACCATCGCTACAGCGTCGGCGAGATGCTGCTCGCGCTGCTCTATCCAATGATCCTCGGACTGGAACGGATCGAGACGACCCAGTTGCTGCGACAGAACGGCGTGTTCCAGTACCTCACGGGACTCCACGCCTATCCGAATCCGTCCACGCTGCGGCGATTCTTGCTGCGCGTGTGCGCAACGGCGCTCCCCCAGTTGCGGAAGTTGCACGATCGCTTGCTGGGGCGCATGACAGTGCGGCCACACCGGTCGTCGAGACTGATCTTCGATGTCGACTCGACCGTCCTCGTCCTCTACGGCAAGCAAGAGGGGGCAAAGATCGGCTACAACCCGATCAAGCGGGGCCGGCCCTCGTATCATCCCTTGCTGTGTTTCGAGGGGCAGACCAAGGACTTCTGGCACGGGGAGTTACGCCCCGGCGACGCCCATACCGCCAGTGGGACACTCGACCTGCTCACAGCGTGTTTCGCAAAGAGGCCAGCGAGGGTCCGGCTGACGATTCTCCGTGCCGACAAAGGGTTTGATCATCGAATGGCTGGAGGCCAAGCGGCCTTCGCTTCGTGATCGTCGCCCGCTTGACGGCCCCGATCAAACGCAAGCTCTCGCATCTACGGTAACCGTCAGTCCCAGCCGAGGCATCGAGGTGGCCGAGTCCCGCTATCAGCCCGTACGGTGGCCCCACCCGTCTCGCTTCGTCGTGGTCCGACGGCCCCAACCCGACGAGCCGACCGAGCAGCTGACGCTGTTCAAACTCGGCAAATACCACTACCAGGTGCTGGTGACTAATCTGCCGTTGCAGCCCCTGAACCTCTGGCGCTTTTACAACGACCGCGCCGGGGTGGAGTTGCTGATCAAACAACTCAAAGGGGATTACGCACTGGGCAGTATCGCTGCCCCGCCACTTCTTCGCCAACGACACCTACTTCCATCTGCTCCTGCTGGCCTACAACTTGATGAACTGGTTCAAACGGCTCTGCCTGCCGCCCGAGTTTCAGCGGGCCACGTTGCAGAGCGTGCGTCAGCGGATCCTCCTGATGCCCGCTCAGCTTCGGCGCACCCACAACCGGCCTCGCTTGGCCATGCCCGCGAGCGGACCGCGGGAGGCCGCCTGGACTTATGCCTTGCACCAGATCAAAGAGACTCACGCCGTGAAATGGTCACTTTTCACGCAGGATTCAGGTTCAATCACATCGTCGAAGCGCCGGAACAGTGCGTAGTCGAGTATCTCGGGGTGATTCGTTGCAGCCACGATCAAGCTGTTCGACTGATCGTTCTCGATCATTTGGAGGAAACTATTTAACACTCGGCGAATCTCTCCAACATCGTTTGCTAGACCACGCTGCGAACCGATGGCATCAAATTCATCAAAGAAATAAACGCCTCGCATATCGGTTATTGAGTCAAATACCTGACGAAGCTTGGCTGCAGTTTCCCCCATAAATTTCGTGATCAGGGAATCAAGCCGCACTAAGAAAAGTGGGATACCCAACTCACCAGCTAATACCGATGCTGCCATTGTCTTGCCTGTTCCAGGAGGTCTAACCAGCAGTAGTTTTCGCCGAGGAGCCAATCCGTGTTCGCGAATTCGAGCAAAAAGACGTTGTTCTTTAATAACCTGTTGAAGCTGCGTCAATGCTTTGTCGTCCAACACCATATCCGGAAGCCGACTCTTTGGATATGTCACACTTAAGAGATTGGCCAGTTCGCCACGGGGCTTAGCGAGAGGGATGAGCTTGCCCATTCCCCCGGTACAAGTCGGGCCTTTGCTGCATCGATCATGTCGCGCAGTTCCATGGCAAGATTGCCGTGCCCCATCTTGGCCTCATATGCAGCCACCTGCATTGCGACTGAATAAAACTGTCCCTCGTCGCGATTGATGTGCGATTTGATCAAAGCCTTCAGTTGCTCTGCACTTGCCATATCAGAGCCTCCTTCGCCCAGTGTGACGCATCATACCCGGAATACCTTCATCACTTCATCTCGAAACAATTGATCACCATGACAGGGGGGAAATATTGGGTTAGGTTTCCACTCACTGATTGCTCCGCAGAATACCCCTTTCCCCACGAGAAATCACGCCCCTCTGCAAGGACACTCTTGGTCTTCGCGAACACGATAGGAGGAACGAGATATCCGCAGGACTGAGAACAGAAAAAGTGTCAGGAACCATTATCGACACCCATACATAGGCTTATTTCAGAACGTGGTGCATCAGATACCCAGCGAGGCGGCTGGTGTGGTCTCCACTGCGCACATCGAGCGACCACCACTCTTCCCTCTTTCCCTTGAGGGCGGGCTAGATGGTCTCCCACTGCGCGTGTCCAACGAGGGTCTTCTGAGACCGCGCGTTGCACGAGCACAGGAGACCTTCTAGTCTGCCCTCTCACACTCCCTCCAATCTTGCTCGTTATCGCTCAGGAATGGGGGGGCTGATCGATCTTCCACTGCGCGCGTCCAACGAGGGCCTTCTCAGGCCGCGCGTTCCGCGAGCACAGAAGATCAACAGCCTCCATTCTCTCCGTTGTCCCAATCCTCTATGAAGGGGAGCGGCCGAGGCTGCCCTTGACTGCGCGCGTCGAACGAGGCCCTTCTCAGGGCGCGCGTTCCGCGAGCAAGAAGGGCACCTGGCCGCTCCTCCACATCCCCTCCAAGCTTGCTCTTTATCCCCTCACAGGGAATAGGGGCTGATTGATCTCCCGCTGCGCGCGTCCAGGGATCCCGGCGGGAGATGTGCGAGACAGGCAGGACTAGCGGGACTGACGCGACGCGGGGGTGGTTGGTTTGGTCTATATCGTCTGTCTTGTTGGCCCAACCGGCAAACCCACCAGGCGAACCAAAGAAACCAAATGAATCAGATGGACGAGGATGAGCGTGTCGAAGACCGGCTACTTGGAGACGGGATGGGTTACAGACTCGATGGCAGCGAGAATCTTCGTTCGGCTATCGGTATCGAATTCGTGCCCATAGAAGCGAAGAAAAATGCCTTTGCGTACAGTTTCAATGGTGGCCTGTGGGTCTTGCTCCCGAATGGAGGCTTCGACGAGGGTACGCGCCGTCTCGCGCATCGCACAACCCATCATGAGCCGTTCTTCCCCGGACCGCTGCATGAGCATGTCCTGATAGCGGGCGTCCATTTCGGGCGATGTATCCTTCATTGACGTACCTCTTGGTAGAGTGTGGTCAGCCCCAATCGGTCTGCCCACCGATTCAGATACTCTGTGTCGAGTCCCTGCACTGACCTCAGCAGGTTGCGGACATCGTCCAGTTGCATCTGGGACCGGCTCTCCTTGGCCCAATCCAACTTGGAGAGGATGAGATCTTCAGGCGATACGATAAAGACCCGTTGGCCTGCGACAGAGACCGCCCGACGACGCGAAAACTCTTCTCGACGGTATTCCGTTTCTTTTCTCACGACACAGTCTACCTTGACCACCAAGGCGTTGTGAATCATGTTGAACATGGCATGGTCGCGTACAGCTCGCTGAACCATGTCGCGATCGATATAGAATTCCTGTTGAAACAGACGGGTGACTCGATCCACCTCCCGCTCGGACAGTTCGATAACGATGTCAATATCGCGAGTCATCCGAGGAACAGCATAGAAGTTCGCTGCCATTGAACCAGTGACCATATAGGGAATACCGGCACCCTCCAATTGTGCAGTCACCGATTTGAGAACGTCTAGCTCGTCGCTCACTGGCAGCCCTCCATTCTCGCCAATGTTCCCGCCGAAGGATACGCTCTTCACGGTGGAAAATCATGTCGGCTTTCGAGGGAGTCGTCGCTTATGAAATGTCCCGAGAAACGAGCGAGCAAACGCGTGGCTGGCCTGGTCTGTCTGTTTGAGCCTCCACTGCGCGCGTCCACTTCATCACTACTTCCTTTAAAGGGCAGCCTGGTTGATCCTCGATTGCGCGCGTCGAACGAGCACATTCTGATCGTGCGCGTTCCGCGAGCAGGAGGACGACCAGGCTGCCCTCCTCCCCTCTTGAATCTTCGTCCTAGCACGGACTATCCTTCCGTCATGGAATTGCCCGATCTGAAGGACGACCCCTATCTGAAAGTGTTGCGGCCCCTCGTCGAAGCCTATCTGGCCTTCTGGCGCATCGACATCCGCCATATCAAATCGTTGAGGCTCACACCCTCACAGTTCGATGTCATTGCGACGCTAGGAGATACGGAGGGCATGACCTGCTCAGAGGTCTCAGCCCAGACGCTCGTGACCAAAGGCACGCTGACCGGCGTCCTCGATCGCCTCGTCTCCAAAGGGTTGATCCGGAGAGATGCCATGAAACACGATCGCCGTTGTACCAAGATCTCGTTAACCGCGAAAGGCGAGGCGCTCTTTCGAAAGACTTTTGCGGCCCACATGGCCTTTCTTCGTCCATTCTTTGAACGAGCCTTGAGCCGCGAAGAAGTGGACCAGACTCGTACATTGCTCTTGCGCCTGCGGGATAGCTTTCGCCAAGAAGGGTAAGGCAATCCTACATATGCGCATCACCATCCTCGGCTCAGGCACAAACGTACACCCCTCACGAGCCGCCGCAGGCTATCTCGTCCGAACCGACCATACGATACTCTTGGATTTTGGCCCCCGCACATTGACCAATCTTTTAAAGACCGGCGTGAACCGGCATCGAATTACACACATTCTCTTTTCTCACTACCACGCCGATCACTTTTCGGACTTCATCACCTATTTCTTCGACGCGATGATCTTCACCAAATATGAAGGAGGCACTAGGCCACCGCTGACCGTCATTGGCCCTCGAGGGACCAGGAAGTTCTTCCGGACTCTCTTTGCGACCCTACCCGGCTTTACGCAGGCACCGTTTACGGTTCATTTCAAGGAAGTGGCTGATCGGGCGTTTATGATCGGAAAGACGACGGTGATTCCCCGAACGGTGACCCACACCGAGAACCTCCATTGCTTGGGCTATCGAATCGAATATGGCGGGAAGGCCCTCGCCTATTCCGGCGATTCACAATACTGCGACAACCTCGTACGCCTGTGCGGAGACACCGACCTCGCGGTGCTGGACTGTTCCTTTCCGGCAAGCCGGCCGAACCCGGTCCATCTGCATGCCGGTCAATGTGGGCAGGTGGCCAAAGAGGCTGGAGTCGGCCAACTCGTCTTATCGCACTTCTATCCGATTACCGACCGATATAATGTGCGGGAACAGGCTGGGGAAGCGTTCGGGGGAAAGATTGTGGTGGGGCAGGACTTAATGTCAATCAAACTTTAGCAGGCTGCTGAAAAAGCCCGCCAGCGGCGTTCTCCCCTCGAAAGCATCCTCAACGTAGCCTAGAGGCTACGCCTCCGGTGCTTTCTTCGGCTGCGGCCTTGCTGGACGGACTTTTTGAGCATCCATCGAGGTTACGCTCTGTTGAATTAGAAGCACCGGAGAACGAAATACGATTCACGTCTAACGTTTCACTTTTAACGAATTACAAGCCGCCTTCGCGGTTATCGCAGCCTAAGATTTCGATGAATTTCGTCAGGCGGGCTTTCTTAAGAGGATCGTCGAGTTTGGCGTAGATGGCCAAGAGGTTCTTGATCATACGGGAAAGAATGGCTCGCACCGGACTCTGCTGTAAGTATTTCTCGTCGAATCCATAGCCGGCTTCCGTGAGAAATCGCTGACAATTTTTCTCGGTCAGCAACGCCCCTCCGTTGAAACAATCGACAAAAATCTTGTAGCGATCTGATTCGTACTTCACGAGGAAATGGCCCGGCATCCCGATCCCGTGAACTGGAAGACTCAGCCGCCTACCGACAAGAAGATACACGGTCGAGAGGCTGATCGGAATGCCCGTTCGTCGATCGATCACACAGTTGAGATAACTATTCTCCAATTCATAATAATTCTTCGTGTTGCCTTTGAAGCCCTGTTCTGTAAAAAGGTATCGGTTCAACGTTTTGATCGTTTCTTCTCCTGACGCTCGTGGACCGATCCGATCTTGCACTTCCTGCGCCATTTCATCGAGTTGTCGCGCATACGAGGAAACGGTGAGCGACGGGTAGGCATACCGGGCAACCAGGAACGCACCGCACTCGAGATTCATCGGATCATCCGGCTGCGCCACCAGCTGCGCGAGTTCATCTTCGAGGTTTCCGCCGCGGATTTCCTCAAGTACCGAGACCAGACGATCGGACATTTCCGGCTGTTCGATTTCCGCTTCTTGAAGCAAGGGAACCGCAGTGGGGCCGATATCGATGAGTTTACCGCTGATGGTCTGGACGATCCTCTCGTCCTCATCGGCCAACAGCCTGATCAACGCCCTGATTTGGCTTTCGTTTGTCAGCATAGTAGAACTCCTCGAAAGCCCGCCCATCACCCCATGGCCCGACGGAACACCTTGGCGCTCCCGTAGAGACACAGCGCGTCGAAAATCACCATAACGATCACCACCATTCCAACATGGGGAAGGGCTTCAGTCCAGCCGGAAAGGATTAACGGCCGCACCGCGTCGATCGCCCAGGTCATCGGGTTGAAGCGCGCCAGAAATCCCATCCAGGCAGGCATCCCCGTCAAAGGGACCAAGGCCGAACTCAAAAAAATCATCGGGAGCGAAAGGAAGCCCAGGACCGAAAAGAAATCGCCATGACTTTTTACGGAAAAGGCCATCGCCATGGAAATCGCAGTGAGACCGACGCCGAAGAGCATCCCGATCATTAAGATTGCGGCAATACCAAGAAGCCCCGTCGCCGGCTGTACGCCGAACAGAAAGGCCACCCCGAGGATCACGAGCACTTGGAGCGACGTAATCGTCATGACAAAGATGAAGCGGCTCAGAATCACAGACGTCCGATGGATCGGCGTAGTCATCAACCGCTCCAGAAACCCGTTCTCCTTGTCGAACAACAGATCGACACCCCCGGCAAGCCCGTTGTTGAGCACCGTCATGACGACCACGCCAGCCGTTAGGAAACTGATGTAATCCGGGGCCTGTGTCACTTGCACGTCCGCAGCCCGCTGGAACAGGTTGCCGAAGAAGATCAACCAGAACAGCATCGGCTGCACGAGCGTGAACAACATACTGAACTTCTCGCGGCTGAGCCGCCTGACCCACCGCATCGTCAACGCACTGATTTCTTGCCAATACTCGCTCATCCGATTCGCTCCAGTTACGAGTGCTGAGTACCGAGTGCTGAGTGTTCAGACAAGATGCCCATCATCATTCGACATGCTCTTTCGGTAATTCGTCTTTCATCGATCGACCCGTGTGGGCGATGAACACGTCGTCCAACCGAGGCCGGTGGTACTCGATAAATTCCAGTTGGCAATCCAATCGATTGGCAGACTCGAGGATGGCGGGCAGGGCTTTCTCCGGCGACTCGACCCGGATATCCAAGCCAGTCGCGGTAGCCTTCACCGCTCGCATAGCCGGTTGCTTCGTCAATGCAGACACCAGCGTCGGGATCTTACTCGGGTCCTTTAACGTCAACGACACAATATCGCCGCCTAGCCCGATCTTCAGCTCAGCCGGCGATCCGAGCGTTTTGATCTTCCCCCCGTCGATGATGGCCAACCGATCGCAAAGCTGATCCGCCTCATCCAAATAATTCGTCGTCATCACGATCGTCATGCCGCGTTCCTTCAACATCCGCACATAGTCCCAAATCCGGAGGCGGCTCTGCACGTCCAAGCCCAGTGTCGGCTCGTCGAGAAATAGGATCTTGGGATCCGGCAAGAGACCGCAGGCGATGTCGAGCTTCCGCTTCATCCCCCCGGAGTAGGTTTTCGCCGCACGATCGGCCGCTTCTTCCAGTTCCACGAGCTTGAGCAGCTCGGCAATTCGTTTCGCGGCTTCCGCCTTGGATAAGTGATAGAGCGCGCCGAGGAGTTCGAGGTGTTCCCGGCCGGTGAGGAAGCGATCGATGGCACGTTCCTGAGGCACATACCCGATCAGTCGCCGGACAACATCCGCCTCACGCACCGTATCATGGCCCAAGATACTGGCCGTGCCCGACGTCGGCGTCAACAGCGTGATAAGCGTCCTGAGCGTCGTGCTTTTCCCCGCCCCGTTCGGCCCCAGCAGACCGAAAATCTCACCGGCATAGACCTCAAACGACAGATCGGAAACCGCCGTATGTTTATCATAGACCTTCGTGAGTCGAGACACCTGAATCGCGATCGCGCGATCCATCAGCCCCAACCCTTCGCACCGGATCGATCGTGGATCATGAATTCGATGAGGTCGCTGAGGCGGCGGGCTTGTTGATGGAGACTGTCTGCTTCCAGCAGAAACTGCTTTTCCAAGGGTGTACATTCCAAGTATGCGGATAGTGTATTGACGAAAATCTCATCGCTGACATCTTCCCGAAACAACTTCTGCCATGTCGGCACGTCGTCGCGAGATTGAAGATAGGACTCTAGGGTCGCAAACAGTCGCCGGCGGACCATGGGATCCAGCGAGGTCTCTGTGCCTCGAATCGTGACGGCGATCGTGGCCTCACGGTAGGCCTTGTCGTACCACTCTCGTTCAATCGCAAACCGTTCCAGCCCCTGTAATAAGATGTTGGACCGGCCATCGGCCAACGTCTGCACGTTAGCCAATCGACCCACACAGCCCATCGAGAACACGGGTGGATGGCCATAGTAGTCTGTCTCCCATCCATCCTTGAGCAAGGCCATGCCGATACACTGCCCACTCGTCACCGCATCCGAAACCATGGCACGGTAGCGTGGCTCAAAAATATGCAGAGGAAGATAGGTCTTGGGGAACAACACGACATTCGGAAGCGGAAACACCGGAATGCGAGACGGAATGGGAAACGGCGTCACGCTGCGAGGCTGGTCACGTCCTTGCTGTTCACGCTCGTGATTGGGCTCCATAGCTCACGATAGCTGATGGCCGACAAAGTTGTCAACGGCGCGAGATGGGTGCCGTTCATGCATCGAGTCGATGAAAACCCCTATCAACACAGGAGATTTGTGCCATCAGTCGAAGCATGATATAAGCGCACCCGACGCATAGGACATCTCATGCCCGGTCGTATTCATATGCACAAATTTCTGCGCCATTTCAGGCACGCCCTCTTGCTTACCAGTAGCCTGATGATGGTTATGCCAGGGCTCGCAGCCGATACGGCAGAGGAGTTCCGCCTCGCTACGGAAGGCTATCGATATGCGTTTCCTCGCGATCACGGGTCGCATGAGGAGTTTCGCACCGAATGGTGGTACTACACCGGCCAGGTCACAACGAAGGACGGCCGGCCATTCGGCTATGAGCTCACCTTCTTCCGCCGTGGCATGCCGCGCGAACAGACGAAAACCCTCCCGTCGAAGTGGGCCGTCTCGCACCTGTACCTCGCCCATTTCGCCATCAGCGATCTCAGTAAAGGCCGGTTTCACTATACGGATAGAATGAGCCGCGCCGCGCTGGGCAAGGCCGGTGCGGCGCAAGATCGTCTCCACGCCTGGATCGATCGGTGGCGCGCCGAATCGCCGTCGGCCGCTCCCGACACCCAGATCCTCGAAGCCGCAGAGGGCGACCTCGCCATCCGACTCACGGTCTCATCGGAAAAACATCCGGTTGTGCATGGCACCAACGGGATCAGCCACAAAGGTCCGCTCATCGGGCAAGCCTCCCACTACTATTCATTCACCCGACTGGCCACAACCGGCACCCTCACGGTCGGGGGTGAATCGTTCGACGTGACCGGCACCAGCTGGATGGACCATGAGTTCGGATCTGCCGACCTCGATAAGAATCTCGTCGGATGGGACTGGTTCTGTCTGCAGCTTGATGACCAAAGAGAACTCATGCTCTATCGACTTCGACGGGCAGACGGATCGGCCGATCCCGCCTCAAGCGGGACGCTCATCGATCGCGATGGACAGGGGCATCATCTTTTGCTCGGAGACTTCACGCTCGAACCAACCAGTTATTGGACCAGTCCTACAAGCAAG
Source organism: uncultured Nitrospiraceae bacterium (assembly GCA_963748375.1). GTDB lineage: Bacteria > Nitrospirota > Nitrospiria > Nitrospirales > Nitrospiraceae > Palsa-1315. Next base: position 168,953 of record CAVVIR010000006.1, on the reverse strand, counting down.
GCCCGCTATCCGCAACGTTGGCGCCTGACCATTCCCTCACAGCAACTCTCACTCGAACTCATTCCCCGCATGGCTGATCAAGAACTCTCCCCTAAACGCAGCACGCAAGTCACCTATTGGGAAGGCGCCGTCGAGACAACCGGCACCGCACAGGGGAAACCGATTCACGGACAGGGTTATATGGAACTCACTGGCTATGTCGAGCGGATCATGCAGAAGCTCTAGCAGGATGCTTAGAAAAAAGGGATGGGGTGGGTGGGACGATCCCCGTGCTCGCGCAACGCGCGGCCTCAGAAGGATGGGAAGGGTAGCCTACTCGTCCTCCTGCTCGCGGAACGCGCACGATAAGAATGTGCTCGTTCGACGCGCGCAATCGAGGATCGACCAGGCTACCCTTGGAAGTGAGAGGAGAGACTGGGATAGCGTGCGCAGTTGGGATCATCCCATCCACCCCTTATAAAGTAGCAACTCGCTGCGGCCTGCTGGACAGCCATTTTGAACAGCATGCATTACTCAGGCCTCTCTATCACGTACGATGTAGCGCCTCCCTCCTTCTCTTGGTACATGGAGACTATCTAAACATAACGGGAAGGTCAGTACCGATGAGCAAGGACGAGCTCAACGACGTGCGCGAGGTGGTGAAGGCGATCTACCGCTCAGAATCGCGCCAGGTGCTCGCCACACTCATTCGCCTCCTTGGCGATTTTGAAACTGCAGAAGAAGCGTTGCACGATGCATTTGCCGTCGCAATGGAACAGTGGGCACGGGATGGCGTGCCGGCCAATCCGCGAGCCTGGCTCGTCTCGACCGGTCGTTTCAAAGCCATCGACGGCATACGACGGCGTGCCCGACATGATGCGTCGGTGGCGGAATTGGCGAAGCAACCGGAACCCACCACCACGCTCGATGCCGACGACCAGAACGATGAGAGCGTCGAGGACGACCGGCTCCGGCTGATCTTTACCTGTTGCCATCCAGCCCTGGCGCCGGAGGCGCAAGTTGCGATGACGCTGCGAGAAGTCTGTGGCCTCACGACTGAAGAAATCGCGCGAGCCTTCCTCACGAAACCTCCCACGATTGCGCAGCGAATCGTGCGGGCTAAGGCCAAGATCCGGGAAGCTCGCATTCCCTATGAAGTGCCGTTGGAGAAAGAGCTGCCGGATCGACTGGACGCTGTGCTCCGGGTGGTCTATCTCGTGTTCAATGAAGGATACTCTGCATCTGCTGGAGAATTGCTGACACGGCACGATCTCTCGGTCGAGGCCATCCGCCTGGGACGGATTCTCATCGGATTGCTCCCAGAGCCCGAAGCCACAGGACTCCTGGGCTCATGTTGTTGCAAGACTCACGGCGTGCCGCACGCACGTCACCAACCGGCGAGTTGGTTCTCTTGGAAGATCAGGATCGATCGCTCTGGAACCGGGAGCAGATTACAGAGGGAGTTGCGCTCGTGCAGCGGGCCTTGTCAATGGGCCAAATCGGTCCATACACCATTCAAGCCGCGATCGCCGCGGTACATGCTCAGGCTCCGAACGCTGCAGCCACGGATTGGGGCCACATCGTCGAGCTCTACGATCTGCTGCTTCAGGCCCATCCCTCGCCAGTGATCGAACTAAACCGTGCGGTTGCAGTCGCCATGCGTGACGGTCCCGAAGCCGGACTCGACCTCATCGATGCGATCCTCGCGCGAGGCGATTTAGAAACCTATCATTTGGCCCACGCCGCTCGTGCGGATCTCTGCCGCCGATTGGGACGAACAGCGGAAGCTCGCACCTCCTATGAACGGGCGCTGAACCTCACGCAGCAAGAGCCAGAACGACGATTTCTGGGACGACGACTGGGCGAGCTGAAGACGTAGAATATCTCCACGGTTTGCTCCTCGAAACCGGGCGCCCTGCAAAGGCTGAACAGCCTCGGCTTTGTCCGTCACGACTTCAGTGAGCATCCCGCCATCGATATCATAGAAATAGTCGAAGATATTCACATGCGTTAGTGTCCCGGTACGCGATAGAAAATATCGTGTTCGTATGGGAGACAATGCGCCGTTCAAGCTCCCTTCATGGCATGTGTACCGTGGGTGATCGCCGCACCGGCGCGCAACGCCGCAGCGATGAGAACGGCTTCGGCGATCTCCTGATTCGACGTGCCGAGCTCTCTCGCTTTGTTCGAGTGAAGCTCGATGCAATACGGGCACTGCGTCGTAAACGCGACCGCGAGCGCCATCAGTTCCTTATACTTTCCCGGAATCGCTCCCTCAGCCAAAGCCGCTTTGTCGAAGGCGACAAATGCTTTCATCGCTTCGGGCGCATGCGCCTCTAGATTTTTCATCTTGCTCAGATTCTTCATGTCATACATAAGCACCTCCTGATGATAGATCGTTGAAAGCGATTTCTCGTGCCGTTCCTCTGACTGATGTTTCACGCGCAAATGCGTGTTCTTCCACCCAGGCCCGCTGATACTTCGAGAATCGACCTGTCCATTCGCGGGGCATCCTGACGAATCCACGAGGCGGATCTCACACGAAGTCCTTTATACCTATTGAGCTCGAAGCCCACGCCACGTAGGCACGACTGTGTTAACAACGCGAGGAGCCAGAGTCTGACCCGAGGTTCTAGCCCGCATTATTCATGAACGGTTCTGCTGCAATCACGGATTCGCCGCTGTGATAAGCGGGCTCGCCACTCGGTCGGTCAACATACTGTTTCAAGTATGCCTTCCTCCCTCGTGGCTCCGCGCGACTGTCTCGCTTGGCGACTGCGCGATTTCGCAACGAACCGTCATGAATAATGCGGGCTACAGTTCCTTTCAATGAGTCAGATGGTCACGCAATTCGCTAGAACCTCGATGCCGTCAGCGTCACGTCCGTGCTCGCCCACGCTCGGCGGAAGCCCGCTTCCGCTGCGTCCGCTTCGGTGTTCTTTCCCTGCGCCCGGAGCGCCTGCGCGAGCCCGAACTGGGACCAGCCGTTCTCGGGGAAGCGCCGAAGGTCCTCGCGATACACCTTCTCGGCTTCGGCATTTTTTCCCGCCTTCACCAGCGCGGCGCCGAGCGAGTGCCGAATCGGGTAGTACCACTTGGGCGGTTCGAAGTAGAGTCCCGCGTCCTCAATCTTGGCCGCCTCCCGGAAGTGGTTGATGCCTGCGTCAGAGTCGCCGCGGCGGGTGGCGATCTCGCCGGACAGCGCATGCACGGCGATCGAGAGCGCCGTCTTGCCATCGGCACCTTCGGGCGTCGCGGCGTTGATCGCCGTCACCGTGTCGAGCGCGGCTTGCGCCTCCGCCCACTGTCCCTTGGCGGCGTGCGCCACGCCGCGGGCGTAGTACGCCATGGCGTACGAAAAGCGGATGTCCTCCGGCGGAAGCGATTCGGCAAGCACGTCGTCCCATTTTCCGAACGTCGTGAGCGTGAGTACGTGGTACGGCAGCATTTCTTGTAGTAACCCGACCTGGCGCGCGGCGTCGAGGTTCACCTTGGAAGTGAGTGTATTGGCCGCCTCGATCGCCTGCGCACTGCGCCCCGCCATCGTGGAGGCGAAGGCGAGGAAGTGGATGTTGTGCGGGTAGTACGCGAGCGGATAGACGCCCATCGGGTGCTGCCCCTCGATGAACACCTCGTCGGTGTGGATGGCGTGTTGGTTGGCCTGTATGGCGTCGTTCCACCGTCCGACGCGGATATAGATGTGTGCGGGCATGTGGACCATGTGTCCTTCGCCCGGCATGAGCCGAGCGAGCCGCTCGGCGCAGGGCACCGCGGCCTTCGGATTCACCGCTTCGACCGCGTGGATGTAGTAATGGCACGCGCCGGGGTGGTTCGGGTTGCGCGAGATGAACGCCCTCAAGCTGGCGGACGATTTCCTTGGTGCCGGGGTAGGGAGTGCCGTCGGGTCTCCAGTAGTTCCATGGGCGGAGGTCCATCAGTGATTCGGCGTACAGGGTCGCGGCGTCGAGGTCTTTCGGGTAGGTGTTGGCGACCTGCCCCATCGCGCGCGAGTACACCGTGTCCAACCGGGCACGATCGGCCGGTGGGTCCGCTTCGTAGCGCTGCGCGACCGCCTCGATGTATGCGCGCTCAGACGCCGTGGCATGGGACGTGAGCCCCAGCGCTTTTTGCGCCGCCGCATAGGCGGCGACTCCGCTTGCCGAGTCCATGGGCGCGTTGACGTGCGGGCCGTAGGCGAGTGCGATCCCCCAGTAGCACATGGCGCAGGTGGGATCGAGCTCTGCGGCGCGCGTGAACGAGCGGATCGCTTCCGCGTGATTGAATCCGTAGACGAGTCGCAGGCCCTGGTCGAAATACTGCTGGGTGGCCGGGACTCGCGTGGAAATGCGTTTGTGGTGGGCGCCGAGGTTCGTGTAGAGGGGGACCGTGGCAGACAGGCTCGGCGGCGGCGCGGGCGCCACCGTCGCCTCGGTGCCCGCGCTGGGAGCGGCCCAGGCGAGTAGCGCAGCCGCGGCGAACCCGATGATGTGGGGGAACTTCATGGCGTGCCTCCTTTCTCTCTCGGGCGCGGAATGCAATTGAGTTGATGAGCCCCAGAATTTCCGCCGACGCCGGAGCCAGCACCTGTGAGCAAGAATCCCAACTCAACGAGAGCAATCGTAACGGTTTCATGACAGTCTCCTTGTAGATTTCGAATCGTAAAATAGGTACATCATCTGTTGGATATGTAGTGGCAATGTCCGACTGCCCAGTCTCCTAGATTCCCTTCAGCGCATGAGTGCCATGTGTAACCGCCCCACCCGCGCGCAGCGCCGCGGCGACTAGAACGGCTTCCGCGATCTCCTGTTCCGATGCGCCAGCCCCTCGTGCATTTCCCGCATGGATTTCGATGCAATAGGGGCATTGAGTCGTAAAGGCGACGCCGAGCGCGATCAACTCCTTGTACTTGACCGAAATGGCTCCGGCCGCCAGAGCCGCCTTGTCAAAGGCTACAAACGCTTTCATCGCCTCGGGAGCAAGAACCTCGAGATCCTTCATCTTGGTCAAATTCTTCATGCCATACATGACTGCTCCTTCTGATTGTCGGTTGGTGAATGAGATTGTGTCGCTCCATGTTTCTTCACGCTCGAACGCCGATCACTTCCAGGTATTCAGCGAGCACCGTCGTGCAGTCCGTCCCCGCCCGATTGTGAGCGGACCAGAGCGCTTCGAGTTCACGGCGGAGACGCTCACCGCCGTCGGCGTCGAGTGAGGCGAATGCATGATTTATCGGTCCATAGTAGAGACGAAAGAATTCCACCACCTCCGACGGCGGAAAGGGGTAGCTGAAAAGGTACTGCCGCCTCGTGAGGCTGAGTCCCGAGAGTCCATGGCCAAGTCGCTCACGGACGGTGGCTTCGTCGCCCCACAAGACCGGCGAGGGCATCCCATTTGGCGCAATGAATTTCGAGACCGTCTTAAACATTTGACCGACAAACCCCTGTGGCGTCCAATTGGCCATGGCAATCGGTGCCTCCCGGCACGCAGACACGAAGTAATTCCTTGGCCACCAACTGAGGATGCGGCGCGAACATCGCGCCGATCAAACTTACCACGACGTCGAAGCTCGCATTCGTCGAATGGAAGCGCCTCGGCATCGGCCTCTTCGAAATCTGCGCACTCAGCCCCTCCGCTTGCGCGCGGGCCCGTGGCCCGCTCCACCAGATTGCTCAGCGATGTCCACGCCAGTCACTCCGATGCCGTCTTTCGCTGCGATCAGCGCCAGCTGACCGGACCCACAGGCGACGTCCAGCAACTGAGCATCCCGGCGCGATGTTGAGCCGTTCGTAAAATTCCCTCGCGCCGCCCTCCATGTACCGTGAGAATCGATCGTAGTCTCCGGCTGTCCAAATCGATTTGAGACGGGCCTTGAGGTTTTCAACTTCTGAGGTTACTGCGCTGGTCATGATGGCCTCCTTTCCCTCGATCTATGGTTTATGCCGCAAATCATTGCGCCGCGCTGTCTCTGCTCGCACTATACGCAACAGGCGTTGCGGCGTCTTATCCGCGCGTCTGGCTCTCTTATCAGGAGAATGCTAAGCTGCGGCTCATTTATCCGGGCGTCCTGCCGAATTAGCTGAGGCGCCTTGCCATGGAGTTACAGCCTATGGATGTGCTGTCTGAGGTCCTGAAGGTCGTGAAACTGGACGGCGCAGTCTTCTTTAACGGGGAGTTCTCTTCGCCCTGGTGTGTACGAGAGCCCGACGCCTGCGCGATGGCCTCATATCTCTCTGCCCGTTCCGCGCACGTGATTATTTTTCATCTCGTCACCGAAGGTCGCGGGTACGCGCGCATTGAGGATGACGGCCGCCCTATCTCTTTCTCGGCCGGCGACATCGTCATCTTCCCACACGGTGATGCCCACCTGATGGGTAATGGTCCTCCGGTCCAACCGGTCGACAGTGCCCAACAACTCCGGCAGGTTCTCGCGGATGGGAAAATGCTCTCGCAATTCGGGGGTGGGGGAGAGCTCACCAAACTGATCTGCGGCTACATGACCTGCGAGACACGATTGAGTCAGGTGTTCCTGGCTGGACTCCCGACGATGATCAAACTGAACCTCCGCGAGACCCCATCGGGGCAATGGTTAGAGGACACACTTCGCTATTCTGTCGATCATGCCGAGGCTTCAGGCCCGGGAGGTGCGACTGTGATTGCGAAATTGTCCGAAGCGTTGTTCGTCGAAACGCTGCGCCGTTATATCGCGCAATTGCCGAAGACCCAAACAGGGTGGCTCGCCGGTGTGCGGGATGCGGACGTCGGAGAGGCCCTGGCGCTCCTGCACAAGCTGCCAGCCCAGCCTTGGACGATCGCGTCGCTTGCAAGCGAAGTTGGTGTGTCCCGCTCCGTGCTGGCCGAGCGATTTCGGCATTATCTGTCAGACACACCGATGGGGTATCTCACGCGCTGGAGGCTGCAGCTTGCCGCTCAATCGTTGACTTCAACCTCTAAGAGCGTGGCCGAAGTGGCGGGCGATGTGGGATACGAATCCGAGCCCTCTTTCAATCGTGCCTTCAAACGTGAGTTCGGACTCCCGCCGGCCCGATTCCGCAGCCAATCGAAATCAGCCCGCAGCAGTGCCGTCCGCCACGCATCGACGGCCAATCGCCGCAGTGCGACACGATGAATGCCTGCGATACCACTCAAGCAAGGCACGGGATGTCTTGCTCGTTGCGGCTGAGATCTTGACTCAGATCCAGCGCAAGTCCCTTACAAGATGATTCACAAATCTCCCATCGCTTCCGGAGTAATGGATACACCGCCTCTACAGTAGACTACCCCGGTTTCTGTCTTGTTCGATCAATTCACACGAGAGGTCTAGCCCGCATTATTCATGACGCTTCTGCTGCAAGCGCGGATACGCGGCTACGACGGGCAGTCTCGCCATTCAGCCCTTCGACATACTGCATGAGTATGCATTCAGCGCTTCACGGCTCCGAGTGCCCGTCTCGCATCGCGTCTGCACGCTTTCGCCACGAACCTTCATGAATAATGCGGGCTAGTATGTATATCCCACCTGGCTTCAACACGGTGACGCCGTACTTCTTTGTGTCCAACGCAGATGCCTTTGTGCACTTTTTGGTGCATGGTCTTGGCGGCGCTGAAACCTGCCGTACCCTGCGGCCTAACGGTCTGATTGCAAACGTGCGGGTCCAGCTCGGCTCCTCAACCGTCATGATCAGTGAAGCCACGGAGCGTTATCAACCTGTGGATGCCGCCTACTATCTGTATGTTGAGGACGCCGATGCGTCCATGCAGCAGGCCCTCGCACAGGGGGCGGTCCTTGAGATGGAAGTCGACGACATGCCATACGGGGATCGGCAAGGCGGCGTATAAGATCAGCACGGAAACATCTGGTGGATCTCACAACGTACCATTCACGAGCCCTACACACCGTAGAGAAGGGAGAGAGCCCTGACATCTCTTTGCGTCACGGGTGAATCTGTACAGATAACTGGGCTGAACAAAAGAACCCCGCTCATTTTACGAACGGACCCTGAGACTCACGCAGGAGGAACCGGAAAAGCGGCTGAACGAACTGACGGACTGAGACAAGGATCGAGCAACTTCGTCAGGATATCCCGGCGACAGCGAAGACTGGGCGCTGAGCATCCGCCGCTTCATCACCTGGTTGGTCGACAATACTTCTTGCGCGATGGTCCTTCCAAGCTCGCTCGTTATCTCTTTCAGGGATGGGGGCTGATTGATCTTCCACTGCGCGCAGCGTTCTCACCCGCCCACCCACTGGCACGCCGAGACGTGCCCTTAGCCCGGACGAGGGCCTTCAGGTCGTCAAATCTCTATTGGGAGTGGCCAAGGCTGCCCTTTACTGCGCGCATCGAACGAGCACAGCTTCACCGTGCGCGTTCTGCGAGCACGAAGGGCACCTGGCCGCTCCCTCCCATCCTTCTGAGGCCGCGCGTTGCGCGAGCACAGAAGATCATCAGGCTCCATCCCCTTTACCCCTTACACTCGCTCATACTCCGCCTCGCACCAACTGCGAGTCATACGTGCGTTCCAATCTACGGACAATGAAGTGACCCCGTGCCATCTCCTGGAAATGGTCGATGAACAGGACATTGATCACGAGCGCCTCCGGCCGCACCGATCTATGGGTATGGCTTGCGCAGCAACTTTCTCTGAAACGTTGACGCCGAAGCGCGTAGCCAATTGTGTAATCAACCTGACGATTGCTGGGGCGCCTTCTTCTACCAGACCCCTCTGAGCGATGTACCCCGCAGCGTCCGAGACCGACTTCGCCAGAGCGCCACGCATCAGGAAGTAGGCAGACTCACTCGCATCATCGCTCTTGCTTGGCCCTCCAAGCGCGAACACCTCAAGGCAGGCCAGTTTGGCATCCGGCGTCCGGAGGCGTTCACCCTCACTTCGCGCAATATCGGCGATAGAACGCAGCATGATCGTGGTCGATACCGGCAGTTCGAATGGAAGACCGAGCAATCCAAGCGCGCCTCCCCCTGCACCGGTCGCCACCACGGCGAGCTTGTGAAGAAACTCCCACGAGTTCGACTGCGACTTGTCGTCAATTGTCAGCAGCGCGGCCTGTAGCGCTGTCTCTAGCGACTTCTTTGTCGCCTCATTGACGACCTGCGCCCATTTCCCTGGAAGTTGCTGAAATGCCATCTCAATCGGCATGCCGATCAATCCTGTGATCTTCGCCGCAAGGCCAGGATTCTCAAGGAGCCCCTTCGCGTACCGCAGCGCCTCTTGATCTTCGTACGATAGTTTCACGCGACCCTCCTTCTCCCGATTACCGTCCAGCTATTCGGTCGATTGCACCCTAACGCGGCTGAGAGAAAAATGAGGGCTCCAACCGTAACTGAACTCCGATGCTTTGAACGCGATCTCGTCGTAAAGGCTCACTTTGTCTGCTCTCGATCGGTCATGCCTCCTACCGCCCGGATTGAGACATCAACGCAAATTATGACTCGACCGCAGCGTTTCGTTTAAACCCAGCCGCTTATGCGTCTTCCTCCATTGTGTCCATATTGCTGTCCGTCGATTGAAGCTTGCTTAAGAATCTGAACCACAGAAAGCCGAGCGTTCCAGCCGCCAGCGAAGCTAAAAGAATCGCTAGTTTTGAGGCGCGTATTGTCTCTGCCTGTCCGACGAACGCGAGATTTGTAATAAAAATAGACATCGTAAATCCGATACCCCCAAGAATTCCAGCGCCAAAAATATGCCGCCAATCCACATCGCGCGGCAAGCGGCACATGCCGCTTGTCACGGCCACGAGACACAGGAGCATCACGCCCAACGGTTTTCCTACGATCAAACCCGCAATGAGGCCGATGCTGTTGAAACTGGCCAAGTCTTGCGTCCAATTCGCGCTTACCAAGACGCCCGTATTGGCAAGCGCGAAAATCGGCAGAATCATGAACGCAACGGGTTTGTGCAAAAAATTTTCGAGCTTGTGGGAGGGCGATTTTTCGTCGTCGGTCTTGGCGGAGAATGGAATTGCAAAGGCAAGCATCACGCCGGCGATCGTCGCGTGAACGCCAGACTTAAGCATGAGAAACCACATCACTGCGCCGCCGAACAAATACGGGACAAGAGACATGATCCGAAAGAGACGATTCAACGTTAGGAGCAGGGCCAGAACTGCTAAGCCACCGACCAGATACCAAACCGAAAGTTCCGCCGTGTAGAGGGCGGCAATGACGACTATCGCGCCCAAGTCGTCTATGACGGCGAAAGCCACGACAAACACTTTCAACGACGAGGGAATGCGGTTTCCCAAAATGGCCAGAACGCCGAGAGCAAACGCAATGTCGGTCGCCATCGGAATCCCTATTCCGGCTTGCGTTGGCGTCCCCGCATTGAGTGAGAAATGAACGAGTGCAGGCATGACCATTCCGCCGATCGCTGCACAAATCGGAAGAAGGGCATTTTGAAAATTTGACAATTCACCGCTATACAGTTCGCGTTCGAGTTCCAATCCAATGAGTAGAAAGAAAACCGCCATCAGCGCATCGTTTATCCAATGCTCGAGACTAAGACCTCCGACATGCGTCTGCCACACACTCAAGTAATCTCCGCCGATTGAGGAATTCGCAATCAAGAGGGAGGTGGCAGTGCAGATAGCCAGCAGGATTCCACTCGACTTTTCCGAGTCAAAAAACTTTTTGAACGTGTTTGATAAATTTCTTTGGACAGTGCCCATAATCGTCTTGGGACGAGAACCTTGCCGGCTTCATCAACACTACACGGACGCAGCCGATCGTACCGGCCGTTTATCGGCGGTCCGATCGGCAATCTGCTTCAACGTCTGGCTGGCCCGAACACTAATAACCGCTCGTACTCCTCTCGCGCCAACTGCCGGTCATACGTTCGTTTCAGCCGGCGGATGATGATCGGCAGTTCCGCAGCTCATTCAGCTCAACTTTTGTCCGGCGTTCGATGTTTCGTTCAGATTGGATCGGGCCTGTCACTGAGCATCAAGAGAATCCCCCCTTTCCGGCCCGTGCGCGATCTTGTGTTTGGCAGCTGCCTCGACCCGAATCAGGACACCGCGCTTCATTGGGTAGCTCTCTCCTTCTGCGTCAGAGTGCCGCTGCTTTCAAGAGGAATATACAGCCCCTCCTCATTATCTGTGGCGTGGTCATACCCAGGATAATGTTCCCAATCGGGAGACATCCTGATGGCATTCATCTCAAGCGTCGAGAGTTTCAGGCTCTTACCGGCAAAGAAAAACTGCTGGCTCTTCTGAAATAAGCCGGTGTAGCGTTCGAGTTCGTCGAGATGTTTGACGGTGATGCCCAGCATAACTGTTCCTCATGAAAGAATTATATTGTGGCGCGCACGAATCCTTCCACCACATACGCTGATTGCCTTTACCACAACGAAACGCACGCATTGTAGCGTAGAGGTCGTCTCACGCCAAAGAGCACGGCTGTGCGCCGGCTACGACGACGTATTAGGAGGCGAGGCATGGTCGGCGCGATATCGTCATGAGGATCTGACGCGACCACGTGCGGTTGCTCATCCCAATGTCACAGTAACATCGCATCATCCAACGCGGCTGCCGTAGGTTCATCCTCAACATCTGAGTCATCGAGTGCAAGATCGCCGAACTCTATCAGAAAATCAATCTCTTACGAAGCCTTGTCGTCGCGCTTTCAAGACGAGAGAATCTTCTGTCGATTTCGGCCCATCTCGACGACTATCTTATGCAAGCCGGTATGGTGAAACCCTGAAGGGAGGAGCGTGCCATGAAATACCTTTGCTTGGTGTATGTTGAAGAAAAGACACTTCACGCGATGCCGCAGAACGAGCGGATCGCACTTTCCAACGAATCAATGGCGTACTGTGATGATCTGCAGAAGCAAGGCCAGCTCCTTGCAGCCTCACCGCTTCACCCGGTAGAAACCGCCACGACCGTGCGAGTCCGCGAGGGGAAGACATCGACGACCGATGGTCCCTTCGCTGAAACGAAGGAACAGTTGGGCGGATACTTACTGATCGATGTCAGAGACCTGAACGACGCCATACGGATCGCCTCGAAATTTCCTGCAGCCCAGTATGGGAGCATCGAGGTTCGGCCGCTCAAAGAGAACGGTTGTGCGTGAGCAGCAACTCATCGCGATCATATCGGGAGCCGCGCCATGAAATTCATGTTGATCGTGCATCATGACGAAGAGGCCTTCAACAAGATCGAGAAGGAAAAGCGCCAGCAGATGCTCGCCGAATCCATCGAACTCACGCACCAGCTCCATGCCGACGGGCAGTATCTGAGTGCCTCGCCGCTGCAGCCGGCGGCAACGGCCGTCATGGTACGGATGCGCGAGGGCAAACCTCTCGTGACCGACGGCCCCTTCATCGAAACCCGTGAGCAAATTGCGGGCTATTTTCTGGTAAATGCCCAGGACCTCAACGAGGCGATCAGCATTGCCACCAGGGTACCAGGGGCGCGGATCGGCACGGTCGAAGTTCGGCCCTTGATCGAGATCACAGGATTACCCCAAACTGAACAGTGCTGAGTGTGATAATTCGGCGTGCGGGACCGCGGCGCATAAATGTGAAAGGAGTCGGAAATGAGCAGCGTACGGCTACTGGTTGGAACGAAGAAGGGTGCGTTCATTTTGACGTCAGATGGGAAGCGGAAACAGTGGAATGTGAATGGTCCTCATTTTGGAGGATGGGAGCTGTACCACCTCAAGGGATCGCCGACCGATCCAAATCGCATCTATGCCTCGCAAACCAGCAGTTGGTTCGGACAAGTGATCCAACGCTCGGACGACGGCGGCAAGACATGGAACCCTCCTGGAACGAAGCCGGAAGATCTCATGGGCCCTGACGGCATGCCGAAGGGTGAGAGCAACATGTTTCGCTATGACGCCTCGGAGAATACCGGCCGACCGCTCACGACGCACCAGCATTACGACGGCTCACAACGTCCGTGGGAGTTCAAACGGGTCTGGCATCTCGAACCCTCGCTGACGGATCCGGACACAGTATATGCCGGCGCGGAGGACGCGGCGCTGTTCAAATCGGTAGACGGAGGGGCAACGTGGAAAGAACTGGCGGGACTGCGGAGTGCGAAGGGCCAGCTCTGGCAGCCGGGTGCCGGCGGGATGTGCCTGCACACGATCGTCTTGGACCTCGCGCACCCGGATCGAATCTTCGTGGCCATTTCGGCTGCCGGCACCTTCCGGAGCGACGACGCCGGCAAGACATGGAAGCCCACAAACAAAGGCTTGGTCTCGAAGTATGAACTGCCCGATCCGGACGCTGAAGTCGGCCACTGCGTCCACTGCATCACGATGCACCCTTCCCGTCCAAACGTGCTCTTCATGCAAAAGCATTGGGACGTGCTGCGCAGCGACGATGCCGGAGACTCATGGCATGAGATCAGTGGAAACCTGCCGAGCGATTTTGGATTCCCCATCGCCGTGCATGCCCACGAACCGAACACCGTCTATGTGGTTCCAATCAAGAGCGATTCCGAGCACTATCCGCCGGACGGAAAACTGCGCGTCTATAGAAGCAAGACAGGCGGGAACGAATGGGAAGCGCTGACCAATGGGCTGCCGCAACAGGATTGTTACGTCAATATTCTGCGCGACGCAATGGCCGTCGATTCCCTCGATCCCTGCGGCCTCTACTTTGGAACGACCGGCGGGCAGGTCTATGGTTCGGCTGATGCCGGTGACAGCTGGACCGCAATCGTTCGGGATCTTCCACCCGTTTTATCGATAGAGGTCCAGACGCTGCCATGATACGGGTCGTGCTTCCAGCACATCTGCGGACGCTAGCTCGCGTCAATGGCGAGGTGACATTGGACGTCAAGGGGGAGGTCACGCAACGTGCGGTGCTCGACGCGCTGGAAGCACGCTATCCGATGTTGCGCGGGACAATCCGCGACCACATCACACTCAAGCGCCGAGCGTTCGTGCGGTTCTTCGCCTGCGAGCAGGATCTCTCCCATGAATCACCGGATGCCCCGCTACCCGATGCGGTTGCAATGGGTACCGAGCCGCTTCTAATTGTGGGGGCCATGGCAGGAGGCTAGTAGGCTGTTGAAAAAGTCCGCCAACTGCGTTCTCGCGTCGCTCAGAGGCTCACCGTATAGAGGCAAGCCTCTCGGATATCGGAATCACTGGAGGAATTTTTCCGTTCGCCAAGATCAACTGAAAGAGCGAACGGCCCACACGAAGTGCGGAACGTACCTCCTCGCCTCTTCGCTCGTTGCGGCCTTGCTGGACAGCCTTTCTGAACAGCCTGCAGGCCCGCAGCTTCCGTCAGTGATCGCAGACGTGAAGTTGTTTCCGGTGTCATCAGCTAGTTTGTCAACAGACTGCTAGCCTGTCCGCCAACAGATTGTCACAGCAGCGAATCGGCGATTGCAGCAGAAGTGCTCATGAATCATGCGGGTTAGGTCGACTCACATAAACGAAGTATCGGCAAGTCGATGAATGACAGTTGCGGGACCTATCTTGATCGTTGTGTAAGAATGCGCGCATCGTAATACCGGTGTGATCATCAACCGATAACATTTAAACAAAGGAGGCCGACATGCGTTTCACATTCGTTCCCCTCACCTGTCTCGCGCTGGCTCTTCTCGCGTCCCCGGTCTTGGCCAAAGAGAAGAAGCACGAGAAGCAAATGGACCCGCAGGCCATGATGGAAGTCTGGAAGCAAATGGCCACCCCCGGCGAGCCGCATAAGATATTTGCCGGCCTCGCCGGCAGCTGGACGACCACGACCAAGGAGTGGATGGAGCCAGGCAAGCCCCCAACGGAATCGACCGGAACGGCGGAAATGAAGATGCTGCTGGACGGACGCTTTCTCTATCAGGAATTCACCGGCAACATGATGGGGCAACCCTATCTCCGGCGTCGGGATCGACGCCTACGACAACATGACCAAGAAATATGTGACGGCCTGGATGGATACGATGGGGACCGGGATCTTCATGATGGAAGGCACGGCCAGCGCCGACGGCAAGACCATCACGCTGAAAGGGTCTCACCCTGAGCCGGGCGGAGGGAAAATGACCCATCGTGCGGTCTGGAAAATCGTGGACAGCAATACCCAGACGTTCGACATGTACGGAACTCACCACGGTGGCAAGGAAGCGAAGGTGCTGGAGATTACCTATAGCAGGAAGCAGTAACGACCAAATGAGCCGAGCGCCTCGGCGACATCATGGCACGAGACCATTGGCACGTCGGCTCCATTTGGATGTTAAGCCGTTGCTGGTCCAGCGGCCTGGATCTGCTGATGAACGGTATTACGGTACTCTTCCTTTGAAATGTAATGGCTGTAGTGTGTCAGAGAAATCAAAGCCGAAAATTCCTCCGGCCGAAGGCTCTCAGCAAGTAGTCGATGAGCCGCGTGCCCGAACGCCAAGATGACAGGTTTCGGATGTCCGAGGTCGAGCAATTCCTCGCGAAGCGTGTTCACGTGCGCGTGGACGACCTCGGGATGCCCCCGTAAATAGGCAAGCAATTTCCCGGAAACGGGCTCCACGAGGCCCTTG
The DNA here is from genome assembly GCA_963748375.1 of uncultured Nitrospiraceae bacterium. GTDB lineage: Bacteria > Nitrospirota > Nitrospiria > Nitrospirales > Nitrospiraceae > Palsa-1315. The sequence goes on along the minus strand of CAVVIR010000006.1, from coordinate 153,475 downwards.
ATTACATCTGTCATGTATGCGCCCCAGAAAACGGTGTCGCGAAAGGCGTACCGAATCTTGAAGTCATTCGCCGCAGGGCCGGAGTCGTGGAAATTGCGAAATGACATATCCGGGAATCCTCGCGAGATGTTGAGACCAATCATCACGACGCCAGGGTTTAGCGTTCCGAACAGTGCTTGGTTAGCGAGTTCGTCTAGAACAGTGAGGTCACCCATGTTCGACTTCGGGATGGAAGTCGGCGGAGCCCACACAGCCCAGCTTCCGTAGGCACCGTGCCTTCGCTTGATGAGATCAAAACGTGCTGAGTCGATCATTGGGAAAATCAGCCTAACATTCGCGTTGACCGGGCGCATGCGCGCGAAGCGCGACGGGAACCAAACAGCTTCGCAGTTTGGCGCTCCAGTCGAACGCGCGGTTAGGTGGCACTTGGCACTCCACCACGTTTCTTCGCAGCGGATAGAGCGGAGAGTACGACTGGCCCAATTTGTTTTCGGAATTCCTCCACTTCCCCTGAGAATTCCTTGAACGCTCTCTCAAGCTCGTACAAGCCATAGATGTCGATCGTGTGATCGGCTAAGACCTTCGCTGCGCTGGGTCGGTAACTTGCGGTCACGACTGCGCCTTTGTGCGTAGTTTGGCCCTTCACCAAAGCCAGAGCGTTGAAGCTTGAAGGTTCTATTGCGATGCTTCTGGAGCCCTTCGATACTGAGATTACAACGGGCTCATGAACGATCTTGTTCCGCTTCTTGTTCAGCTTATCGGCTTTGTTGAACAGACGCTTCCAACACAGCCACTCTGACTTGGGCAGGATCAGCGCCAGACATGAATTGAGTATGCCAAGCTTCACATCAACACTTTGGATGTTGTTGAATGTGGCAGATACCAGATGACTGTTCGCGCCATTCATTAGAAGTGCGTACAGCGCATAGAACTCTGACTCGACCCAAAGCCATGATTGAATGGTTCGGCCCAGTTGGCAGTGGAAGTCGTCTTCGGCATCCATGGATCGAGCCACCTAACAGCCCGCGTATCAGCGGCGGCCGCAGCACACACTGTGTGCAGTGGAGATCCGCTGCAACCGTCTTTCCTCAATGGGGTCACATACCGTCGAGCGGACTGCGGACACCGGCTGGCCCTCGATGGCGAACGCGGGACCCGGCGCGGCCCATTGTCAGCCGATTCGCCGACTCCGTCAAGCTCCGCCTAAGGAATCGGATCGAGCAAGCATTCCACCCGTCCCGCTCCTTGACTCCCATCCAATCCCTGTGTTTAGGTCTGCTCCCACCCATGCTCATTCGAACCGTCACGCGATTCGCATTGTTTGCCCTGCTCCTGTTGTGTGTCGGCTGTCAGAAAGAGAGCGAGGCGATCGTCTCCATTGCCCTGCATCCGACGAATGCGAGCATTCTCTATGTGGCGACGAACGATGCCGTCTACAAATCGCGGGACGAGGGGCAGTTGTGGGAGCGGTTCCCGAGTTTCAGCGCCAGGCGGGTGACGACGCTTGCGATCGACCCTGAATTCCCGGCCACGATCTATGCCGGCACGATGGCTGACGCCGTCTACAAAAGTCCGGATGGTGGGCAACATTGGCTTCCCCATAACGTGGGGCTCAAAGAACACGTCTCCTTTATCAATCAATTCGTCTTTCACCCGACAGACCACGATCAACTCTACGCTGCGACAACCGTCGGCGCTTTTTATACCAAAGACGGTGGGCGTGAATGGGAAGAGCGCATGGCCGGGATGAAGGAAGTCCACATCGTGGTCTCCGTAGCTATCCATCCGCGTGATCCTCGGATCCTCTATGCGGGAACCACGGGAGGAATCTATCGGTCCGACAACGCGGCAATGGAATGGAAGAAGATCAACAATGGACTGATTCCAGAAAAGGAACTGATGGGGGGAATGGCGTTGGGGGTCAATGTCATCGTGTTCGACGTGGTCACCCCTGATATCGTCTATGCCGGAACCACGAAGGGCCTTTTTCGCACCGCCACGCGCGGAGAGCAATGGGAGCGGATCGGACAATCGCTCCCCGATCTGTTCATCAGTAGTATTCTCCTCGACCCGTCCCAGCCGAAAACCCTGTATATCGGTGGGCCGGGGGGAGTCTGGAAAAGCCCCGATAGCGGACAGACCTGGACGGCCATCAATAGCGGACTCGGATCGCTGAATATTCGCACCCTGGCGATGAGCCTACGCGATCCACGCCTCCTCTACGCCGGCACAAATGGCAGTGGTCTCTACCGCTCAACCGACGCAGGCGCGACCTGGACGCCCCTACCGCTCAAGGCCGCACCGGCTCGAAGTTAGCCACAAAGGTCTGAGGCTGCTCAAAAAGGCCAGACATCTCACCCTCCCAACCCTGACGGATATTTCACCCGCCCGCCCTGAGTCTGCCAAGACAGCCTCTTCGCCCAAGGACACGCCTTGTCCCAAGCAAGGCCACAGCGAGCCACCACTTACTAAGGGGTGGCTGGAATGATCCCAACTGCGCGCGTCCAACGAGGGCCTTCGGAGGCCGCGCGTTGCGCGAGCACGGGGATCGTCCCAGCCACCCCACCTCCTTTTCAGCAGCCTGCTAGTAGCCGGCCTTTGGCGCCGACTCGCTATGCTTATAGCGGCTGCTGTAGGCCAGCATCTGATCCGACAGGGCCTTCCACTCTTCAGCCGTCATGAGATCTTTCATCCTAAAACGGAGCGAGAGAATTTTCGAAGCCGACTGCATGCGCCGATTATTCGCGTCATCCAGAGCCTTAGTAAATTCCTCCGGGGTCGCCGCATAGTTGGCATTCAATTCATAGAGCCGGCGATGCCCCGCACGATCCTGCTCGCGGTTCGCCTTCAACTCCGCCACAATCTCACCGACGATCGATTTCACGTGCCCGGCCTTCTCCTGGTCCTTGACCGTTCGATCGATCAAGGCAGCCATATCCTGTTGCCCCTTTTGCCAATAGGCATCGCTCTTCCCTTCGCCGCCCATGCCATGATGACGGTGGGACGAACAACCAGCCAGCGCAAGGATGACGACGAGCCCAAGCACATATCCCTGAAAACGCTTCATATGAACCTCCTTATAAATAAATATCGGCAACCTGTTGTCGCAACGCCAACACTTCCCGTATCATCCGTCTCGTCACCATGTCTGACCCAACCGTCCCCACAACCGATCATGTCCTGGCGCTTCGGGAGGAGTTCCGTCATCACCTCGAACTGTTCTATGCTCAGCTCAAACTGGCGCCGCCCTATGAGAGTGTCGAGAAGGCCATTCGTTCCCTCACGACATCAATCCATGCGCTGCCACCGTCGGAGCGCGCACGTCTCGCCACCGATGCGACCGCACGATGGCAGCACTTTCGTCAGGCGTTTGAATCGTCAGGGCTTAGCAAGAAGCATCGTGGCATCATTGCAGGTCTCGCCCGCAACCGGTCCGGCCTGAATCTTCCTGCCGAATATGATCAATTCCTCAATCTGTATCTCTAACAGGATGCTGAAAAAGAGAGCAGGGTAACTGGGACGATCCCTGTGCTCGCGCAACGCGCGGCCTCCGAAGGCCCTCGTTGGACGCGCGCAGTTGGGACTATCCCAGCCACCCCTTATAAGCGATAGATCGCTGCGGCCTTGCTGGACGGTCTTTTTGAGCACCCTGCTCATTCAGGACGGCGATCTCGCCCCTTCCAGAACCTCCCGCAGTTCTTGATACACGATCATCAGACGTGAGTTCTCCAGCCGATAGGCAAAGACCACCGTAATAACTCCGGACAGTAAAAAAATAAGCCCCAACCCTAAAACCCCGAAGGCCAACGCCACTCCACCCATTGCCGCCAGCTGCCCCTCCAGAAATAAGGAGATCAGCGCTCCTGCCGTCCCAACGACGACGACGGCAAACCAGAGACCAGTGAGTAAGATCGAGGACCAGGGAGTGAGCTTTCGATAGAGCACCGCGAGTGCATCGCCTTCCGTGGACAGAGCAATCAACCCCTTCAATGGCCAGAGGGTTCGGAAGCTGAGCGCGAACAGCCGGTATCTCTGGCGAATCACGATTTGGTTCACATCCTGATGCAATCGAGCCGTGCCGTGGGGCAACATTAAGATACCTGCGGCATCAAACCGGTGGGCCAGTTGTGTCATCGTCGTATGGGTAAATCGATCGTGCGTGCGGGCAATGCCGCATCCATACCGGCTCGCATCCGGCGTGAGACGCATAAAGTAGAACCAGTCTCCAAGAATGAGACCCAGACATAATGCACCGGCAAAGAAGCCAGCGAAAATCATGTTTGTACCTATCCCATAGGGGCCGTAGGTGAATCAAGGGATGAACCAAGATAATCTGTTGACTCGTTGCAGCGAGTTGGCTAGAGTAGCCCGACAGGCTGTTCAGGCGGGTCCCCTCGCTCTACTCAGGTGCTCCGCCGCACAAATTTTCCATTCTGTAGCTGCGGCAGTCGGCCATCTCTCTCGGTCGAAGAGCGCACGTCGCCATTAATGTGAAGTCGGAGGTGATATGGATTTAGCGAAGATCGAGCGCGTCTATACGTCCTACGCCAAGATCTATGATCGAATTTTCGGGAAAGTGTTTCACGAAGGACGCCAGTCGATCATTCAGAATTTGAATGCCCAGCCTCATGAAAAAATCCTTGAAGTGGGAGTCGGAACCGGCTTGGCTCTGCCGATGTACCCCCGCCATTGCCAGATCGTCGGTATCGATTTTTCCGAAGGCATGCTGGATCAAGCGAAACAGAAAGCGGCTGAACACCGGATGGGTCACGTAGAATTGCACCGGATGGATGCCGGCGAAATGGAATTCAAAGACGATAGTTTCGACACCGTTGTCGCAGCCTACGTCGTCACCGCTGTCCCGGACTATCGCAAGGTCGTCAGCGAAATGATCCGCGTCTGCCGACCCGGCGGACGAATCATCATGTTCAATCACTTCGCGAACGACAATAAGGCCATCGCCGCCATAGAAAAAGTGCTATCCCCTCTCACGAAGCATCTAGGATGGCGGACAGACCTGGCGCTGCAGACCGTGCTGGACGGCACACCGCTGCACGTCACCCGGAAGCAGCATGTGAATCCGTTGCGGCTCTGGGCCTTGGTGGAATGTATGAACGAGAAGAATGTGAACGGCAAGACACACATCAACGGCGTAAAAAATGGCAACGGCGCCGTAGGCTACGCACACATCAATGGCACCCGTCTGTCGGAGCAGGCTAGCGGACAAGCGCTCGGCTGACAGGCTGTTGAAAAAGCCCGCCAGCTTCGTTCTCACCTCGAAAGCATCCTCAACGTAGCCAGAGGCTACGCCTCCTGTGCTTCCATCGGCTGCGGCCTGATTGGGACAAGGCGCGTCTTGGCGCGCCAGGGGTGGGAGGGTGAGAAGTCCGGCGTTTTTGAACAGCCTGCTTACTGTACCAGCCTCCCCATCACGCCCTATCCATCAGCTCTGCGTTGCTGCTCAAATGACTTCCAATTCTGCCAGCCTTCGCCAGGAATGATCGTATTGCCCACCAAGCACTGACCGGAGAATCGCCGGACGATAAGGTCAGCCAAGAGCGAGAGCACCTGGCCGGTGCGGCGATCCTGGATCCCGCGAACCCGCAGTACCATGCCAAACCCTGGCCCATCGAGCGGTCCGTACAGCATACAGTGAACCCCTGCGACATTCGCTGTCCCCTGCATCGATGCCGGAATCAGATCCCCTTCCGACTGAATAGCTGGGTGACGCCCGGGTGACGAGGTCGTGGCCCGCCAGACGCAGGGAACACCCGCCACATCCAGCTCGGCCAACATCCATGCGACCGTCGGCCAATCCGGCATCCCGCTTTGAAACGTCCATTGAGCCACCTGCTCCAACGACAAGGGTTCGAGGTCCGGCGCCGCCACTTCCTCCAGCTGCGCTTCATCGCACACCACATAGAGTTCGCCCTGCGGATCGAACCAGAAACGGAGCTTGCCTTCGTTGAGCTCCGCTTGGATCACCCCCAATGTCGAACAATCAGCCCCTTCCTGTTCAAACATCGAAAAATCCGTGACACCGGTCATCGTCAGTTTCGCAACCCGAGACATCTGGTGAATACGATAGCGAATCACGACGGTGACCGTAGTCCCTGCCGGCACTTCTCGCCCCGATGCTTCGTCCAGCAGCCGTCGCTTGGACACCTGCACGTCCGTGACATACCCGCCTCGAAACCCGCCGGTATGACCCAGCAGCCAGCGCAAGTCTTCAATATTTACAACATGGCATTTCATCGGGTGAACGCTCGATAGCCCATGGCGGATCATGATAGGGAACAAGCCCACTTCATGAGCGCTTCTACCGCATTTACCAATGTTCAGGCAAGAAATACGGAGATCTGAAACTCTCACACATTGTTCATGGAGGTGTATGAGCCAACACTGAACCGCGTCAAAAAAATCGACGCACAAGCCCCTCGCCGCCCGATGCATACTCGCAAAGACCGATGAGGATCAGAGAGGTGAGCCCATTGGTCGAAGGCTCGTTAGAGGAAAGGACTGCCGATTACAATAGAAGCCCTCATACATCGTACGAACGAGCTGAGAGACGAAAGGATGATCCGCTGGCATCTCCCGTTTGGCTTCTATGCGATGTGGTGGTGAACCGCCATGAATAATGAGCCTAGAACATCGGCTGTTGCTGTTTAAGCCCTACCACCTGTCGTTCTAACTCCTCGACGCGATCTTGCAGGCGGGCGTTATCGAGCCGAAGCATATCCAAGCGATCCAAAAGCTGCTCTCGCTGGATCTCTGTCCACTCCAGCGTTCGTTTTAACCCGTCCAGCTCTAGCTGGATCTGTTGCCGTTCCTCGGTCATGACTGACATGTGTCTTCCAGATTCCCTACAAAGAAAATTTCTGGCGCAGTATAAGTCCGGGATCGGCAGATGTCCATATCAACTAGCGAAAAATCTCTCAAAGAGACAAAAATATTTTGAAGTTGGATCCTCTTTTCATCTTTTTTTTTGCTACTGACGAACTTTTGACTTGACAAATATGAAAGTTAGCCTTCTTTCAGGCCACGACACCTTCATCTCACCCAGACCATATGATTCAAGAACACTTCTGCTGCAATCGCCGATCTGCGCCAGGCGAGCCAGCGGGCTCACCCCTCGAATCTTCACCATACTGCACGCGTGCGCATCGCGGTCTCAAACGAACCGTCATATGCCATGAAGGCAAGGGCAAGCGCCTTCCAGTTTAGGCTTGGAGTTTTCACTTCTCACCTGAGAGACTTGACGTTGCCCTCTTTCCTATGACACTAAGTGGTATGCGCGCCGTCTGCCTGAAACATGTTCCCTTTGAAGGGCCCGGAGCCTTCGCAACGGCCCTGACCGCGCGAGGCGTGAGCCTGGAAGGGTATCTCGTCCCACAAGACGGACTACCCAAAGATACGGGAGATCTCTTGATCGTGATGGGCGGGCCGATGTCGGTGAATGATTCCGATCCATGGATTGCCGAAGAGACGGAATTCATTCAATCCGCGATCCTGGTCGGCAAACCCGTCATTGGTGTATGTCTTGGCAGCCAGTTCATGGCGAAATCGTTGGGTGCGACCATACGTTCGGGCAAGGCACTCGAAATCGGCATGACGCCGGTCACACTTACGGCTGAGGCACAACAGGACCCTGTGTTCAGGACGCTGCCGGAGTCATTCGACGTCTTCGAGTGGCATGGCGAAATATTCGATCTCCCCAAAGACTGTGTGCCCTTGGTCGGTTCCGACATCGCCCCCCTGCAAGCCTTCCGCTATGGCCCTCGAGCCTACGGGCTTCTGTTTCATCTGGAGATGGAAGAAAGCGGCATCGATTCTTTGTCCCGCGAGTGTGCGCCGGACCTCACCAAGGTACGCCTGACCGCCCAACAGGTGAAAGCCGCGGCCCTTCCCCACCTCCCGCAACTCCATCACATCGCCGATCGACTCATCGGTCACCTTCTCTCGCCACAACGTTGATTGCCGATGCTGCTCTGAAGTACTCTAAATAGCCTTGATTGAGCTATCAGCCTTCAGCTCTGAGAAGTCTGCTGAGAGCTGATCGCTGACTGCTAACAGTTATATCCAGGAAAGGAGCCTGTTCGCATGTCTGGTTTCCCGATCGAAGTTGCCACACGAATCAAGACCCTGCCGCCCTATCTGTTTGCCGCCATCGACAAGATGAAGCAGGCGGCAATTGCCAAGGGCGTCGATATCATCAACCTCGGCATCGGCGATCCGGATTTGCCGACGCCGGCTCCGATTATCGAAAGCCTGGCTCTGGCAGCCAGGAACCCCAAGCACCATCAATATCCCTCCTACGAAGGGATGCTGTCGTTCCGAACCGCGGTGGCAGACTGGTACGCACGACGTTTCTCAGTGACGCTGAACCCAGCCGATGAAGTGCTGACCCTGATCGGCTCGAAAGAAGGAATCGGGCACATTCACTTGGCGCTTGTCGATCCGGGCGATATCGTCCTGGTCCCGAGCCCCGGCTATCCGGTCTACCCCGTCGGCACCAGCTTCTGCGGCGGCGTCTCGCACCTCATGCCGCTAACAAAGGCGAACGGTTTCTTGCCTGACTTGAACGCGATCCCCAAGGATGTGGCGAAAAAAGCCAAGCTGATGTGGCTGAACTCGCCGAATAATCCCACGTCGGTCGTCATGACCAAAGACTACTTCAAGCGCGTGGTCGAGTTTGCGCAGGAGAACCACGTGATCGTCTGCCACGATGCAGCCTACTCGGAAATTTATTACGACGGCACACCTCCTGTCAGCTTCATGGAAATCGCTGGAGCCAAGGACGTCGGCGTGGAATTCCATTCACTCTCCAAGACCTACAACATGACGGGCTGGCGCATCGGCTTCGTCGTCGGCAACAAGGATGTTTTGGCCGCGCTGGGCAAGGTGAAGAGCCAGCTGGACTCCGGCGTATTCGAAGCAGTGCAGACCGCAGGGATCACGGCACTGGGATTGGATGATTCTGTCACAGACGGCCTACGCAAAATCTATCAGGAACGGCGCGACACCCTGGTGCCTGGGCTGAAGAGCCTGGGCCTCGAAGTCGATCCACCGCCGGCTGCGTTCTATATCTGGGTCACCGTGCCAAAGGGATACACCTCCGCCTCATTCACGGCACACTTGCTGGAAAAGGCCGGAATCGTGACGACCCCCGGCAACGGCTTCGGAGCGCCGGGGGAAGGATATATCAGGATGACCGTCTGTACGTCGAAAGAGCGATTGGCGGAAGCGGTGGAACGGATTAAGAAGGCTGGATTCTGAACTGCTGTGATGGGTGATGTGTGATCAGTGATAAGTTTTTGAAACGACCGACCCAACGGTCTTTTACACACAACCCATCACTCATCACTTTTCACTCATCACGATGAGAGAGACTGTCTTCATCGGGTTTGGCTCAAATGTCGGCAATCGGCTCGATTTCTGCGATCGGGCGGTGACGTTGCTGAGCTTGTTGCCACACTCGCACGTCACAGGGGTATCGTTGCTGTATGAGACCGAGCCCGTGAACGATCATGCCAGACCGGGTAGCGGCTGGTTCCTGAATGGGGTCGTGCAGCTTGAGACAGATGTCACGCCGAACAGCCTCTTGGCTATACTCCGTGAAATTGAACGTGCGCTCGGCCGGGATGAAGAGAATCGATCAGGCCCCAGAACCATCGATCTGGATATCTTGCTCTACGGCCAACGGGTTATCGACGAACAAGATCTCGTGGTGCCACATCCCCGCATGCACCATCGCCGGTTTGTCCTCATGCCGTTGAGTGAACTCGATCCGCTCTTCGTGCATCCGGTACTCCAACGCACCATCAGCCAATTGCTCGCCGAGGCCGGAAAGCAACCGGAAGTTCGCCTGCTATTTCCCCAGCCCTCGACCCGCTATGGATCTCGCCCTGCTTGCGGCCCGCAGCCAAACTCATGAAGATTATACGCACGCTACCCTCTATGACTGCGTGGAGCGAACGACTACGCCGGGAAGGTGTGACCATAGGATTCGTGCCCACCATGGGCGCGCTGCATGACGGCCATCGCTCCCTTATCCGAGCCGCACGATTACAATGCGATGCGCTCGTCGTGAGCATCTTCGTGAACCCGACACAGTTCAGCCCGACCGAAGACCTATCCAAGTATCCCCGCCCGATTGCACGTGATCGAACACTATGCCGCGAGGAAGGAGTGGATGTCTGCTTTGAGCCTTCGGCCTCGACCATGTATCCCAATGGCTTTCAAACGACCGTGACGGTACCCACCCTTGCACGTCGATGGGAAGGAGAAGCCCGCCCACATCACTTCACCGGTGTCGCCACAGTGGTGACGAAACTATTCGGAGCTGTACAACCCCATATCGCCTTGTTCGGACAGAAAGACTACCAACAGGCCGCGCTGGTTCGGCAGCTTGTGCAGGATCTCAATCTCGGCGTGAAGATTCAGATACGTCCGACAGTCCGAGAGCAGGATGGGCTGGCCATGAGTTCGCGCAACGTATATCTCAGCGCCAACAAACGTCGGATTGCACCCTTACTTTCTCAGGCACTCCAAATCGGTAAACGGATGATTGCGGATGGGATACGTGACGTGGCGGCGATCGAGCGAGCCATGCGGCAGACTCTCAAACGGGAACCCACCATTCAGGTCGAATACCTGTCCGTCTGCGATCCGGACAGTCTAGAGCCTCTGCCCGTCATCACGACGCGCGCGGTCATCTTGGTCGCTGTGCGAATCGGGTCGATCCGCTTGATCGATAATCTGCTGGTGAAAATTTCCAGTTGAAAGATCAGCGCTATGCCGCCCCCTGCTCAGCCACAATCGGTTCGATGCGCGCCGGCGAGTAGGTAGCCGGCTTCACCCATTTCCCATCTGCACGCTTATAGCCTCCAACCTTGCTCATGTTGGACCGATGCACTTCTCGAAAGACCGGATCCATATCGATGCCATAGGACACCGCCGCGCCATAGACGACATAGAGGAGGTCAGCCATTTCCTTCGCAATAGACGAAAGGTCTTCGGCCTCGAACGCTTCTTTCAACTCATCGAATTCCTCTTGAATGAGTTTGACACGCAGTTCGCGCGTCTGTTTGTCAACAACCGTCGGAACTGAATTGACGACAATATCAAAGGTCCGATGAAACGCTTCAACCATCACCTGCTCATCAACCATCAGAGACTCCTTATTCACTGTCATAGGGCAAGGCTTTGCGCGAGACCAATTCCACCGGATCCAACATGGGGATCTCTTTCTCCGACGAGACACCCAGTTCCTTGAACCGACGAGCCGCAGGCAAGATTCTCGTCTCGAGCGATCCGATCGCTTTATTATAGGCCGAGACACTTTTCCCCAACGCCTGCCCAACGTCATTCAAATGCTCTGTCAGTACAGCCATCCGCTCGTAAAGATCCTTTCCCAATCGCCCGGCTTCCTCGGCATGCTCGGTCAATCGCTCCTGCCGCCACCCGTAGGCGACCGCTCGTAAGAGTGCCATGAGCGTCGTGGGTGTCGCAAGAACCACGCTGCGAAGGAATCCATCTTCAATGAGTCGTGGGTCATGCTCCAGCGCCGCGCCAAGAAACTGTTCGCCCGGAAGGAACAGCACGACAAACTCCGGCGCCTGCACAAATTGATTCCAGTAGGCTTTCACGCTCAATTCATCCATCCGCGACCGCACTTGAGCGGCATGACGCCGCATGCCTTCAAGCCGTTGCTCGTCAGTCGCCGATTCATGCGCATCCAGATACCCTGCCAGTACGGTCTTGGCATCCACGATGATCTGCCGCCCACCCGGCAACTGGACGACCATGTCGGGACGGAGCCGGCCTCCATCGACTGTAATGGACTCCTGCTCGAAAAAATCGCAATGCGCGACCATGCCGGACAACTCGGCTACGCGTTTGAGCGTGATCTCACCCCACTGGCCGCGAATGGCGGGCGCGCGGAGCGCCTTCACCAGGTTGCCGGTCTCAGACTGCAAACGCTGCTGTGACTCAGCCAGAAGCTTGAGATGCTGATCGAGGCCTCCATACGCCGATTGCCTCGATTGCTCGAGCTGCCGAAGCTGGTCGTCGTATCGATGCAGCGAGTCCTGGAGGGGTTTGACCAGACTATCGATCGCCTGTTGCCGCTGAGCGAGATCGCCCTTGGCCTCGGCCTGAAGCGTTTCGAATGAGCTGCGTGCCAGGTTCAGAAAGGCTTCGTTGTTCTGTTTGAGGGCTTCGCCGGAGAGCGCTTGAAACGTCTCAGCTAATTCCTGTCGGGCCTGGCCCAACAGCATCTTCTGTTCATTGAAATGAAGCACGGCCTCCGTAGCCTTGGTCTCCGCCACCGCACGGGCCTGAGAGGCTTCCGAAAGATCCTGCCTGACTTGATCAAGGTCGAGGCGAACCCCCTCAGCCTGTCGGCGCAATTCCTCTGTCAACGATTCCGCCCGCTGCGCCCGCTCACGGATTGTCAGCAGTTCTGCCTGCATGTTTGCACGTACGCGAGCCGCGACCAAAAATCCGACGATCAGTGCGCCAAGGAGAACTCCAATTAGAACGCCCACACCAAAGACCGTGATGTCAATCATGGATGAACGTCCGCGTCATGCCCCTGACCCACAGTAGGCCAGAGTGTTGGGTTGTTGACACGAGGAGAGAATGGCTTTGAAGAATACGTAACGGTCCATGAAAGGTCAAGAACCACAAATCTGGTTATCATGGAATAGGAGAGCACCTCGCCTCGAAGCTTGGATCGCTGGGTGATCAGCTACCTTCTTTCTCCAGGCGAGCGAGGATAGCGTGCCCTGCATCGTCGCATCCACGAACTGCGTGCGACTGGCGGCGGCTGTGTAGGCTCTCGCCTACAACGCTGCACCACATTCCCATGGCTTCTCTTTTTTGCCATTGCAAGAAAGTTTTCCCTAGGCTATTGAAAACGTAGTGTCTTTTTAGACTTTCCATCCTGGACTTGGCAGTTCCCCTTCGCTCGAAAATTGGGCATCTGCCTTGCTCATTACCGTCATAGCAGTGTTCCTCATCTTTGGCCTCGGACGGCGATCTGACCAGATCGCTAACGGGAGGGAGCATGAATATAACGAGAACGAATCAGACAACATGGATCCCGATTTGTTGCGTCTGCCATCAGGTCAGGGACGATCGACGGAACCATGATTCTCCCACTCGAAATGCTGTCGATACATGGATGTCGTTGAGATCCTTTCTGCGCCTCTACCACGTCACACGAGGCACCTACCAATTGACGCATACCTATTGTCTGGATTGCATGGAGCAACTTGGGCTTGATCGGCCACAAACAAGAAAACGGCTCGGACAACCGGGAGTACGACTCTGCAGAAAAAGATCAGACCGCGTATCGTCCGCGCCGTCGGCCCGGCATCTGCATAGGGCCTAGATAGCCTCGCATTGCGCTGCGGCGGTTTTTCCCGGAATCAAGTGTTCTTGGAATTGAACCACTTGAGCCGGAGAGGAATCGTCCGTTTAACCAAGTCTGCCGATAGCCGATACCACGTGGGCGCGCCGACGCAGCTGTAGAAGACGGACCACAGATTTTCAGTGAGCGACTAGCCGGGTAGAATTCGCGCTTGAACAATAATCTCTCCTCGCTCTCCATCCAGAATAACTTGATCACCTTCTTTGAGCCTACCGGTAATGCCTGGTACGTTTGCCACTGCCGGCAGTCCGTATTCGCGGGCAATGATGGCTCCGTGCGAAAGTGTCCCGCCCATCTCGGCAATCAGCCCCGATGCCAGGCCGAATAACGGCGCCATGCCTGGATCGATGACCGGGACCACGAGAATATCGCCGCGGCAGACCTTGCTCCAATCCTCCATCGATCGGACGAAGCGAACCGGTCCCATCACGTGTCCTCCACTGATGGGGATACCATGAAAGGTCCCTTCCGAAGTCACAACGGATGATGTATCCATGCCCTGGACCGTCTCCTGCCAATCCTGAATCGTGTCTGGAACGTTCATGGTGGCGTGACGGTCTCGCTCAGCCCGGCGAGCCTGAACCAGCCCTCTCCAATCGCTCGAACCTCCGGCTATTAAATCGGAGTATGCGTCGATCGGGAGGTAGAAAATATCCTCCCGCAACGAAAGTCTCCCCCGCTCAACCAGCCATTCACCCAAGCGAAGCAGGAGGTTCCGTGTCGCCGCCGAGTAGTACATCAAATGATGCCGGTTCGCTTCCCGCAGAGCAAAGAACCGACACAGCCGTCGATACCACCAGGAAAAGATAGCCCGTCGATGGACTCGCCATCCAAGCCTATTGTGAATCTCTGCGAGTGCCCGTTCCCGTGTCAGGGTTTGGCGTCGAAGAATGTCTGCCGGAGTGGCGCTGGTTGGATCCAGAATCTGCGCCCGCAATACCGTCAGCAACAACTCCGGTCGATCTGCGAACCGAGGCGACATAACGTCCGACTCACCGACCCCGCGATGGCCATAGTCTTCTAGATACTTGTTAAATGCACGGAGCGCCTCGGTTCCATCGAGCTTGCGGCGAACCTCACCTGGATCCCACTCCTCCGCCGTGAACAGCGAAGCCACTGATGGGTTGCGCCGAACCATGTCCGAGATTTCGGCCAATCGGACAATCTGTTGTGCACTGATGACGGAGGCTTGGCCCTGCAGCGCCCCATTCAGCAGAGATCTCCAGTCATCTCCTAGCCAGCGGGGCAGCAGGCCGCCTAATGCTTGCAAACACTGCGCGACTCCTCCCGCAATGCCGAATGTCAATTCGCGGTCATTGAGCCATTGTGCAATGGCATCGAGACGCAGGGCGATCTCTTCGCCTGAAACGGTCCGAAGCCGATCGGCGCGCTGCTCCGCCGCCATCGCTCTCATTTCCGAAAACCAAGCGGGCCCATGGCGCACAGCCTTTCTCATTTCGGCCATCATCACGATTCCGGCGCGGGCCAACGTCACCCACCCGAGCGGGCGAACCTCCGGCGGTCTGACAAGGATTTCTCCTCCCATCTGCTCTGTCAGTACGGAGGGATCTCCCCGAACTTGTGCGATGAGGGAATAAAACAACGTCATATTGATGTAGGGGCGTCCCTTGAAGATGCGGACCGACGAGACCCCTTCAGGAATTCGACACCCCAGACGCCTATAGGGTGAAAGAATGTAGCGCTCCATGAACTGTTCGAGAAATGACAGGCCGAGTGGGCTCGGCAACTCCGGCAACGTCTCTTTGAAGTTGGCGCGTGACCATTCGCAATCGTCATTGGTCAATTGCCGAGGTCTAGCAAGACCGGAGATGGGCCGCGCTTGAAGCAGCCACAGGCCACGTTCATCGTAGAGCCATTCGAGATCCACTGGTTGGCCGAATGCCTTTTCAATCTGCTTGGCCGCACGAGCCAGGGCAAACAGTTGGTCGTCCGACAACGTGTCGCGACCCACGGCCTCAGCCGACATCGGCATCGGTTGAAGACCTTGGCCGGTCACCCGTAAGGCCTGAGTCTGCTCGACGATGGTCCGCTGGCTGATCTGGATTGGTTGACCGTGCTGGTCGGTCTCGACCATATACTGATCCGGGGTCGCACTCCCATCCACGAGCGCGGCCGCAAGTCCTGCAACCGCATTGATCATCACCTGGGTGGCCCTGCCTGTAAGAGGATGGACAGAATAGGCCACACCGGCGGCTTGCGCCGCCAACAGCGGTTGGATCACGACGGCCATGGCGGGAGGCGCTCCTCTCAATCCTGACGCCGCATGATAATTCAGGACCCGCTCGTCCCAAATCGACAGCCAGAGGTCCTTCACCGCGGAGCCGATCTCCTCCAGTGGAATACCGAGCCGTGTGAGGTAGACCCCTGCGAAGCTTGCATGCGCTCCGTCCTCGTTTGTTGCTGACGATCTCACCGCCCACAGCCCATGCAACTGCACATCTAACCTCCGAACCTCCTCAACAATCTGTGCCGTCAGTTCAACAACGTCGTAATTCTGAATGATGCGGTGACAGTGGGCGAGTATCCGTCGGCGTTCGTCCCCTGAGGAATGCCACGCGGCCTGCCACTGTTCCGTTGGAGAAAAACCTGGTGCACGAAGCGCATGGTTATACGCCTCAGTCGTCACACAGAATCCAGGCGGAACAGGGAATCCTTCTATGAGCAGTCGTGCCAACCCACAGGCTTTCCCTCCCACAAGAGCAGGCTGAGTGCAGGAAGCCAATGGAAGAAGGAAAGGGCGATCCATATGAGATGGATAGTACCTACAGGATCAGGAGGAGGTAAAGGTCGTTGACGTTCGTCCCAGTAGGACCGGTGACGATGAGCTGATGGAGCCGCTTCAATGCAGGGTAGGTGTTGTGGCGCTGCAATGCGCCCTTGAGATCCACCGAGAGGCGCTGCGCACGCGCCACCGTATTCCCGTCGATCACGGCCCCAGCCGCGTCAGTCGGACCATCGGTGCCATCGCTGCCGATCGCGACAACCCACACCTTGGCCAAACCGGCAATTTCCAGGGCGGCGGCTGCGGCGAACTCTTGCGCTCTTCCGCCTTTGCCTTTCCCAGTGACAGTCACGGTGGTCTCCCCGCCAGCCACCACACAGCAGGGCCTTTGCAGCGGTGTGCCTGCTTGCACAATATTCTTGGCCAGGAGGCCGAATTGATGTCCCTCCTCTCGTGCCTCTCCAGTTAACGCCTGCCTATGCACGAGGGTCCGCAAGCCCGCCTCTCTAGCCACGCGGGCCACAGTCCTGACAGCCGCTCCGTTGTTCCCGACGATATGATGATGGACTCGACGAAACAACGAAGAACCGGGCTTGGGAGTCTCACTCGTGAGTCCCTGACATCCCCGATTAAGATGCCGGCGTACTCGCTGAGGGACTGCCTGCCAGATGCGATAACGTTTCAGAATCGCGACGGCCTCTCGATAGGTCGTAGGGTCTGGGACTGTCGGCCCTGAGGCGATCGCGCTCAGGTCGTCACCCAACACATCGGACAGAATCAACGTCACGATGGTGGCCTTAGTCATTTCAGCAAGACGCCCGCCCTTGATACGCGAAAGATGCTTCCGAACCGTATTGACTTCTCGAATACTTGCCCCGCATCGTAAGAGTTCCTGGGTAGTCTTCTGTTTGTCAGCCAGGGTCATCCCCGGAACAGGAGCAGGCAGTAAACTGGACGCACCACCCGACAGGAGCACGATTAAGAGATCGCGCCGACTGAGTTCAGCAGCCATGTCACAAAGCTTGGCCGCTGCCCGCTGACCCGACCGATCAGGAACAGGATGGCCGGCTTCCGCCACAACGATCCGTCTCGTCGGCGCAACATGGCCGTGCTTGACCACGACGAACCCACCCCGCAGCCGAGATCCTAGCCGTTGTTCTACCGCTTGCGCCATTGAGGCTGTAGCTTTCCCAGCCCCGAGCACAACCACACGATCATAGCGACGTAGGTCATATCGACGCTTGCCGATGACTAACTTCTCGCCGGTTCTTGAGATGACACGACCGACCGCCTTCCGGGCGTCGACTGCGTCCAATCCTCGAACGATGAATTTCTTCAGCAGTGGCCGGATAGGAGAGGAAGGAATCTGCATCACACGTATATTAGATGAGCCAGGTATTGAGAAGCTACTAGCCCGCATCATTCATGAAGATTCGTTGCGAAAGCGCGCAGACGCGATGCGAGACAGGCACTCGGAGGCATGAAGCCCTGAGGCATACCCGTACAGTATGTCGAAGCGTTGAGCGGCGAGACTGCCTGTCGCAGCCGCGTATCCACGCTTGCAGCAGAAGGTTCTTGAATAGTGCGGGCTAGAAGCCCTGAGCAATGTGGGTACTGACAGGTCACGAACGGACCCGCCAGAACCAGAAGGCTGTTCAAAAGGCCGCTGGTCTCACCCGCCCAGCCCCGGCGCGCCAAGACGCGCCGTTCCCCAGGCAAAGCCGTAGCGAGTGAAGGACCGTGGAGGTGCAAACCGCACTTCGTGTGGGCCGTTCGTCCTTGTAATGGGTCTTGGCGAACGGGAAGACCCCTCAGTGATTCCGACTTCCGAGACTCGTTGAGGGTCTGAACGATGCGAGAACGAAGCTGGCGGGCTTTTTCAACAGCCTTCTAAGGAGTCTTGTCCTGCTTGAAACAACGGCTCGGACAAGTCTGCCGAGGAACTTTCATCTGATAGGTCCCACGTGGTAGCACATCTTTCTTGAATTCAGGATTCAGCATCTTGAGTTCTAAGAAATACGTTCCAAATTCCTCAGCAATTGAGGCAAGGGCTCGTTTGGAATCTTTCACATTGACGGTGACCGTTTCCGTTTCCACCGGCATATATAAATCTTTCTTACTGAGCCCCAAATACTTTTCAGGCTGCGAGTAGATTTCCTTTGCTGCAATGATTCTCGGAACATAGCGCATCGTTTCCCGTGGCCCATGCATCTTCCAATAGTCGGTAATATTCTGATCCTTCAAGAGTCGACGGACTCGCTCTTCGCCCGCATTATACGAGGCCATGGCCATGAACCAATCGTTCTGCTCGAAATCTTTCAGATAGCGCAAGTACTTGACCGCGGCTTCCGTTGACATTTCCAGATTACGGCGGTCGTCGCGCACCGCGTCACTCTTGAGACGATAGCGTCGTCCCGTGGAGGGGATGAACTGCCACGGCCCCGATGCTTTCGCCTTTGAGTAGGCGGCAGCCACGCACTTGCTCTCTACCAGCAACATATACTTGAGGTCGTCTGGCAACCCGGCATCGGCAAGCTGTTTTTCAGCGGGAGGGAAACAACGTCCTGTCCGTTTGGCAAGAATGATACTTTCGCCCTGATCTTCTAAGAATTGATAAAACTCATACTCGATTCGTTCACGGACCTGCCAGTTATCGAGCGGGATTGGCTGGCCGGCAAAAGTCAATTTGTCAGGCAGCTTGAACGAACTGAGGAAGTAGCGCTCACCTTCTCGTTTGATTTCAGGGAGTATGACGAGACGGTCTTCTGGCTCATTGGGATCCTCAAGAGGATCGGGTAAGGTCACCTCTCGCTCTGGTTCGCCATTGGCTCCTGATCGAGGCGTACTCTCTTTCGCCTCGGAATGTTCGGTTTGTGGCTGTGCTCCTGCTGCGACCGGAAGCACAACCACTATCCATAGCCCACTGAGTACCAGTACTCGTCGAACCCATGACGTCATGCCAACCCCATTTCCTACGTACGGTGAACGATCCGAGATCAAGTATGTATGCTAACAGTCTGATGAATGAGCGGCAAGCATGATCCACTTTTAGATTCATGCTACACTGCTCAATCATGCGTGCGCTGACCCTCCTCAACGATCACATCACCCACTGCACCGCCTGTTCACGACTTGTCACCTATCGGAAGGCGGTCGCCGCAGAGAAACGGAAGCAGTTTGAGAACTGGACCTATTGGGGACGCCCGGTCCCTGGATTTGGGGATCCGCATGCGCGTCTCTATGTGCTCGGACTGGCACCTGCCGCCCATGGCGGCAACCGAACCGGACGGGTATTTACAGGGGATCGCAGCGGAGACTGGCTCTTTGACGCCCTACATCGATTTGGCTTCGCCAATCAACCCAACTCTCATCATAGGGATGATGGGTTGAAGTTATTGGATTGTTACATTGGTGCCACGGTCCGTTGTGCGCCACCCGACAACAAACCGTCCCCTGAAGAATTCATGGCTTGTCGTCCCTACCTGCGGGAAGAAATTCGGTCATTACGGAAGATTCGGGTGGTGGTGACACTGGGAAAGATTGCGTTCGATCATTACTTGAAAGCCTGCCGCGATGAGGGGCAGCCACTTCCCTCACCGCTCCCAAAATTTTCTCATGGAATCGTCCGGGTCCTTCCGTGGGGCATTACACTGATCGGCTCCTACCATCCAAGCCAACAAAATACTTTTACCGGCCTATTGACCAGGCCGATGTTCCATCATATCTTTGCAACTGCCCGACAACGATTTGCCGAACCGACAGGCACACGAGCTGGCCAATAGGTCTTACTTCTTAGTCTGAGCTTCCCAATCTGCCAGAAACTTCTTGAGCCCGCTATCCGTCAGCGGATGTTTCACCATCTGCTGAAAAATCGAGAAGGGCATCGTACAGATATGCCCACCTGCAAGCGCGGCCTCGACGACATGCTGAGGATGGCGCACACTGGCGACCAGCACTTGGGTCTTATAATCATAGTTGCGGTAGATAGTCAGAATCTGGCGGATCAGTTCCATCCCGTTTGAACTGATGTCATCAAGCCGACCGATGAAGGGGGAGACGCACCATGCACCGGCTTTTGCGGCGAGAAGCGCCTGGGTTGGAGAAAAGCACAACGTCACGTTCACCTTGATACCTTCGGCGGCCAGTCTCTTAGTGGCCTTCAATCCCTCTGCAATCAAGGGCACCTTGACGACAATGTTCTTATGAATCTTTGCAAGCCCCTTCCCTTCTTTCACCATCGCATCAGCCTCGAGACTGACGACTTCTGCACTGATCGGCCCATCTACGATGTTACAAATTTCGATGAGCATTTCCTTAAAGCTGCGCCCTTCCTTCGCGACGAGCGACGGATTGGTAGTCACTCCGTCGAGAAGTCCAAGGCTGGCTGCCTCCTGGATTTCCTTGACGTTGGCGGTATCAAGAAAAAATTTCATGATTGTGTCCTTTCATATCAAGGTAAGAAATCCTTGTGATCAATCATTATCAGTTATTCT
Organism: uncultured Nitrospiraceae bacterium; assembly: GCA_963748375.1. GTDB lineage: Bacteria > Nitrospirota > Nitrospiria > Nitrospirales > Nitrospiraceae > Palsa-1315. The sequence continues at coordinate 132,804 of CAVVIR010000006.1, read as the reverse complement.
ATGAAAAACTCAACTTTCTTACAATCATGTGCTGGCATGTGCCTGTTTGACAGTCCCCATACAGCCAGTTAGAATTTAACTATGTATCGGAAACTTCGCCTTTACGCTCACCGACAAGACCGAGGAGAGTCGCGATGCAACGCTCAGCTTTGATGCTCTTGTTCAGTCTAGCCCTAACCGGCTGCGGTGGTAGCAATCCCTACCTCGAACAGTCGCTGAAACCGGCTGAGCTTCAAGGCAAGGACAAGGCCTGGTTTGAGAAGAACTGGGGAGCGCCGAGCGGCAAAGCCACCAGATTTTTTGGCGGTGAAACTTGGACCTACTATCGCATCGCGGGTGGCAAATCAGGCGCACCCCTCTTTAACTTCTCTCCTAATGAGTGCCAGATCACGCTCAAATTCGACAAAGAAGAAAAACTTTCCGACTCTAGCTACTCAGGATGCTAGCCCGCGAGTTTTTCTTGAAATTTATGGGCACATGATCGGCTGCAGAAATAGTAGATCTGCCCTCCAATGTCTTCTGTTACTGCCACTCCTCTGGGAACAAATACAAGACAGACAGGATCTTGAACCATTTGATCCTTGCTGGGAGCAAGACGCTCTGGCTGCCCTAGACCTTTGAACCCTTGAAGGGCTCGCCGAAGGATAAAGTACAGGACAACAAGTAGCCCGAGAATGAGAACAACTCTATACATAGGGGCTAGGCTTCCTTATGCCACAATCCTATGGGACAGAATCATCGCTGTCAAGGACTCCTATTCTCCTCTAGTTAATCCTCTACCGAATTCTCATCTGCACCAATTGACTCAGATGGCCTAGCCGGAGGTGAGCGGATAGGCTATTTCCTCAGAGGACCCAGTACTTCAGATGGATATGCTTCCATTATCCATCATGGTAAACTAGCGACATGACAATTTGTGATAAATGCCGCGGCGCAATGTTACCGGAACGGGCAGTGGATTTGAACGCAGGGCTTGCGATCACAGTGTTTGCCTGCTTGAACTGTGGTCGTCGGAAATCAGCGGACCAAGAACCTCGCCCCATTACCGCAAGACATTAACCCGCACGGCAATCAAACCAAAGCGGTTCACGAACGCCGAGCGTACAACAGCCCTCCATCAGGAAATCATCCCAAAGGCGATTGGGTGGATTCCAGAGGGGAAGGTTACGCTCGGCTACATTCTCTAATCCCTAAACGACAAACCTCTACCCTCAAGTCTACAAGCAAGCACACCTCGATGAAATCGGCAGTTAGCTGCAAAGTGTTGCAACGCCTACAAGTGTGTTCACGCCCTTGAAACTATCCTGCTAGCTTCTCGTTTCGCTTTCGTTTGAGCGGAAGCTCCACCAAGGTGGCAGATAGTTGATGGGAATGTTCATGGGTAGTCACTGGATAGGAGCAGAAAACTATCGAAGGTTCAGCACATCGAGCATGTCATACAAGCCTGGTGGTTGCTGAACCACCCAACGAGCGGCACGCAAAGCACCTCCTGCGAAGGTATCTCGGCTACTCGCTCGATGCGTTACTTCGATGCGCTCACCCATTCCACCAAAGAGAATCGTATGGTCGCCGACAATGTCGCCGGCACGGATGGTTTGTATTCCAATCTCACCTTTTTTTCGCTCTCCGATAAGACCTTTTCTAGCATAGACACCGACCTGATCTAAGTCGCGACTCACAGCTTTTGCCAAAACTTCTGCAATCTTGAGGGCCGTCCCGCTCGGCGCATCTTTTTTAAGACGATGATGAGCTTCAATCACTTCAATGTCGTAGTCCTCTCCCAGCGTCTTCGCCATCTCACCGATGAGCTTGTAGATCAGATTGACTCCCACGCTCATATTGGGGGACAACACAAAGGGAACCCGGCATGCCAGCGATTTCAACTCTTCGAGCTGAGGAGCGGAAAACCCCGTCGTGCCGATCACCATAGCTCGTTTATGCTGCGCCACCGTACGCAAGTGATGCAACGTCGCTTCAGGGGCGGAGAAATCGACGACCACTTCACCTCGGTCAAGGAGTGCCCCAAGATCGTCGGTAATCGGAATACCTGCACGGCCGCAGCCCGCTATCTCTCCGGCATCGTCGCCCACAGCCTGATGGCTCTTCCCCTCTATGGCTCCGGCCAGTGCCATGGTCGTCGAATCTTTGATAAGGGAAACCAGCCGACAGCCCATACGCCCGGCCGCCCCTGCAACAACAACATTGATCATCCGAAGCCTTACCCCTTACGCCTCACGCCTCACGTCAAATAAGGCCTGCATCTTTTAAGGCTTGTGCCAGTTGGCCCTTAGCCTCCATCGCCATGGCACAGAGCGGCAGCCGCAACTCTGGATCGATTTTCCCCATCATACCTAATGCGGTTTTCACCGGAATCGGATTGGTCTCGTAAAAAAGCGCGGTAAAGAGCGGAGACAATGCGAAATGAATCCGCCGCGCCTCATCAATGTGGCCGCCTAGAAAGGCCTTGACCAATTGAGACATCTGGGATGGAACGATATTTGACGTGACACTGATGACCCCTTTTCCTCCGACTGCCATCATGGGCAATGTCAGGGCATCATCACCTGCAAGGACTGTCATCCGATCGCCACAAGTACTCGCGATCTCTGAAGCCTGCTGGACCGATCCGCTACCCTCTTTGATCCCGACAATGTTCTGGAATCCACAAAGCCTTGCCACAGTGGATGGCACCATGTTCACGCCAGTCCGCCCAGGAATGTTATACAGAATCTGCGGAAGGTCCACAGCTTCGGCGATCGCTTTGTAATGCCGGTACAGCCCCTCTTGCGTCGGCTTGTTGTAATACGGCGTAATGAGCAGTGCCCCATCGGCGCCCGCCTGCTTGGCATGCTTGGTGAGCGACACCGCTTCTGCCGTGCTATTGGAGCCAGCCCCGGCAATCACGGGAACGCGACGATTAACCACCTCGACGGTCAACTCAACCACGCGATGATGTTCCTGGTGTGTGAGGGTGGCAGATTCGCCGGTCGTCCCGCAGGGAACAATCCCACTTGTCCCGTTGGCAATTTGCCATTCAATAAGGTCGCCGAACGCCTGTTCATCGACTTTGCCGTTCCGGAACGGAGTCACAATAGCAATCAATGCACCGGTAAACATGCTCACTCCCTCAGCCGCAGAGCCTCAGCTCCTCAATCGAGGAACGCCGGAATCGTTTCGCCCTTCACCAAGTCATCGTACGTCTCTCTGGTCTTGAATGACGTGGATCTCCCCTTCTTTGATCAGAACTTCCGGCACCCGTGGTCTTGAATTGTAATTGGAGGCCATCACAAATCCATAGGCCCCCGCACTCATCACCGCAAGCATGTCACCCGGGTTGACCTCCGGGAGTGAGCGGTCCTTCGCCAGAAAATCGCCGGACTCACAGACCGGCCCCACAACATCAACCTGATGCTTGGGCCGCTTCGACACCGCCTCCGACAAAGGCCGAATCTCATGATAGGCCCCGTAGAGGCTTGGCCTGATCAGGTCGTTCATCGCCGCATCGACGATAATAAACCGCTTCGCTTCGCCGTCCTTCCGATACAGTACTTTCGTGACAAGAATGCCGGCATTGCCGACGATGACGCGACCCGGCTCCATGATGAGGGTGACATTCAAGTCCTTCAACAACGGCGACACAGCGTCCGCTAAATCTTGTGGTAACGGCGGCGTTTCATCCGAGTAGGTAATGCCGAGGCCGCCGCCGATATTGACGTATCGGATGTTGATTCCCTGATCCTTCAAGGCTCCAACCAGCTTCACCACCTTTTTCACGGCCTCGACGAATGGGGTGACTTCCGTCAACTGTGATCCGATATGCTTATGCACCCCGACGACATCGATGTTGGCGAGCGAGGAAGCCAGCGTAAACTCTTCGAGCGCCCGATCGGCAGCAATCCCGAACTTGCTCTTCTTGAGACCGGTCGAAATATAGGGGTGTGTTTTCGGATCGATGTCAGGATTGATGCGCAGGGCAACTCTCGCCTTAGTCCCAACGGAAGCCGCCACCTCGTTCAGCGCCTGCAATTCGGACGAGGACTCGACATTGAACATGAGGACGTCGGCCTTCAAGGCCTCACGAATCTCTTCCGCACTTTTGCCGACGCCCGCGAAGACGATCTTTGAGGGAGGAACGCCCGCCTTGAGTGCCCGAAAGAGTTCCCCGCCGGACACGATATCCACCCCGCTCCCCTCCTTTGCCATGAGACGGAGGATCGCGATATTGGAATTCGCCTTCATGGCGAAGGCGATCACATGAGGGACACTCTTGAAAGCTCCATCATACGCACGGAAATGACGAACGAGGGTTGCGTGGCTGTAGATATAGCATGGCGTGCCGACCTCTTTTGCAATCCGGCTGACCGGGACCTGTTCGCAATAGAGTTCGCCATGTCGATATTCAAAATTATGCATTCTTCAAATCTTCATTGAGATGGTTGAGCCCTGAGAACGAGAAACCCTCCAAGATCTGGCTGATCAATTCCAAGGCATTCAGGCGATCGAGGGTACCAGAGAGATCCACGAACAGAGCAGCGAACGTGTCATGCCGCTCTCTATCGGTACCGTCTTTCGTTATCGCTCGCATGGCGTTTGCTACAGAGGGAGGCGCGCTGCAATAATGAATAGGCCTCAGTATAGCGTTATCAAGCGACAGAGGTCTAGCAGACCATAGCCTCAAATATTACCGAGTCTCCACTGGTTGTAACGTGGGAAGATCGACATCCTGCCCCTGCAACAATGGATCCGGCTGTGGCTCTATACCATCGGCTGCCTTTGCAGCCTCACGCTGTTTCTCCTGAAGGGCCTCCAGTTTCTTTTGCCGCTCAATGGTCGGAGTCACACCGACACTTTCAGGTGGAATCGGCGCCCCCACAGCCCCACAGGCCGCCAACGTTCGCTATCACCACCAATACTACAATAGACGCGACAGTAGACGTCACCTTCGACGTACAGACCTTCATGAGAATATTCGCTCGAGCTCTTTGATGCGCTGTTCCACTCTTGTGCGAGCCGTTCCACCTATCTGAGACTTCCGATCGATGGCGGCAGTAATCGTCAACCGATCGAACAGACCCTTCTCAATTCGCTCGGAAAATGTTCGCAGCTCATCGAGCGAGAAGCTCGTGAGTTCACGCTTTTGATCCAATGCAGCCCGCACCAGTCGGCCTGTAATCGCGTGCGCTTCACGAAACGGTATTCCTCTCGTCACAAGATAGTCCGCCACCTCCGTCGCCAGCATCCCTCCACCCTGAACGGCCTGCTTGAGGACCTCACGATTGACGGTGAGTCGGCGCATCAATTCAGTCAAGATTTTCACCGAGGCCGTGACGGTATCGAGCGCATCGAACAGCGCCGGCTTATCTTCTTGAAGATCTCGGTTATAACTCAAGGGAAGAGCCTTGAGCATCGTCAACAGATTGATCAAATGGCCATAGACCCGTCCCGTCTTGCCCCGCACCAGTTCGGGCACATCGGGATTCTTCTTCTGCGGCATCATACTGCTTCCGGTACAAAACGCATCGGGAAGCTCGATGAATCGGAACTCCTGGGACGACCAGAGAATGAGTTCTTCACTGAGCCGGGATAGATGCATCATGGTAATCGACAGCGCCGAGGCCACCTCAATCATGAAATCCCGATCTGATACCGTATCGAGGCTGTTGTGCGTCACAGAAGGAAAGCCCAATAATCCAGCGGTAAACCGGCGGTCGACCGGGTAATTGGTTCCTGCGAGCGCGCCGGCGCCTAGCGGCATCACATTCACACGCACCGATGCATCGCGAAATCGCCCCTTATCCCGCTCGATCATTTCCACATAGGCCAACAGATGATGCGCAAACAGCACAGGCTGGGCACGCTGTAGATGCGTATAGCCCGGCATCGCAACCGCGAGATTCGCCTTTCCCTTCGCCACCAAGACCCGCTGAAAATCTTCCAAATCTGCCACGATCCGGCTGAGTTCGTCCCGCAAGTAGAGCCGAATATCAAGGGAGACCTGATCGTTGCGGCTCCGGCCCGTGTGCAACTTACCGCCCAGGGGGCCGATCAATTCTGTCAAACGGCGCTCAACCGCCATGTGAATATCTTCATCTTGAGGCAAAAATCGAAAACGCCCTCGATCCAACTCCGTCTTCACCGACTCCAAACCCCGCACGATTGTCTTGGTTTCAGAAGCGGTCAGCACACGGGCCTTCCCCAAGGTCTTGCAATGGGCGATGCTGCCCTGAATGTCGTGGGCGTACAGTCGGCGATCGACCGCGACCGAAACCGTGAACGATTCCACCAATCGGTTCGTTTTCTGTCTGAACCGACCCCCCCAGGCCTTACCGCTCTTCGATGCGGCAGAGCCGCGGCTCGTTGCTCGTGCCATCAAGAAGTGGCCTTCTTTCTCTGGGCTCTGATTTTCAGTCGCAAGGCGTTCAACCGAATGAAGCCCTCGGCGTCTTTCTGGTTATAGACTTCATCCTCCTCAAACGTGGCGATGTCGAGACGGTAGAGCGAATGCTTCGACTTACGCCCTGCCAGCGTGCAACTCCCCTTATAGAGCTTCACCCGCGCCGTGCCGGTCACGTCTTTCTGCGCCGCATCGATCGAAGCCTGGATCATCTCTCGTTCCGGGCTGAACCAATAGCCGTTGTAAATCAGATCGGCAAAGCGTGGAATCAAGCTATCCCTGAAATGCAGCACCTCGCGATCCATTGTCAGCGACTCAATTCCGCGATGCGCCACATGGAGGATCGTTCCACCCGGCGTTTCATAGACCCCGCGAGACTTCATTCCAACATAGCGATTCTCCACCAGATCAACGCGCCCAATCCCATGGGCGCCGCCCAACTTGTTGAGGTGGGCCAACAACGTCGCCGGGCTCATCCTCTTGCCGTCGACAGCGACCGGATTACCGGCCTCGTAGCCGATCTCGACTTCGAGCGGCTTATTCGGCGCCTGTTCCGGCGATACGGTCATTTGGAAGATTTCATCCGGCGGCGATTCCCAAGGATCTTCCAAGATGCCGCCCTCATAACTCACATGGAATAAATTCAGATCCATGCTATAGGGCTTGGCTTTCGTTACCGTGATGGGAATGCCGTGCCGATCGGCATACTCGATCAATTCGCGCCGTGATTTCATCGTCCATTCACGCCAAGGCGCAATGATCGTGAGATTCGGCGCCAGCGCCGTGTAGGTCAGCTCAAACCGGACCTGATCATTCCCTTTTCCAGTGGCGCCATGCGACACAGCCTCAGCGCCTTCCTTGAGCGCGATTTCAGCCTGACGCCGCGCAATGAGGGGCCGTGCGATCGAGGTGCCAAGCAGGTAGCAGCCTTCGTACATGGCATTGCCGCGTAACATGGGAAACACATAATCCTTCACAAAAATCTCGCGCAGATCCTCGACGTAGACTTTCTTCACGCCAAGCTGTCGTGCCTTTGCCTTAATCGCTTGCAAATCTTCGCCTTGTCCCAGATCGGCACAGAACGCAATGACCTCGCAGCCATACGTTTCCTGTAGCCACTTCAAGATCACCGAGGTATCGAGCCCGCCTGAATAGGCGAGCACCACTTTCTTGATGGCGCGACTCATGGTCTCCTTCGACTCCTCTTGCCTAATAAGTTCGTTAAGATGGCCTTCTGCATATGCAACCGATTTTCCGCCTGATCGATGATGACCGACTGTGGGCCATCCAGCACTTCGGCGCTAATTTCTTCCCCCCGATGGGCAGGCAAACAGTGCATCACGATCGCATCTGGTTTGGCGCGATGCACCAAGCGGCTATTCACTTGGTAGGGAGCTAAGACTTTTAATCGTCGCGCATGTTCCCGCTCGCGTCCCATACTGATCCAGACGTCGGTATAGATGACATCCGCTTCCTTCGCCGCAATGTGAGGATCGTGTCCGATCTCGATCACCGCGCCGGTTTTTGCCGCCTCGACTCTCGCCCTGTCCACGACATGCTGCTCCGGCTGATACCCCACTGGACAACCGAGGGTAATCATCATCCCCATCTTCGCCGCCGCCTCGATGAGTGAATTCGCCACATTGTTGCCGTCGCCGATATAGGCAATCTTGATCCCCTTCAATCGGCCTTTCTTCTCACGAATGGTCAGCAGGTCTGACAGGGCCTGACAGGGATGGCTCAGGTCGGTCAGCCCATTGATCACCGGCATCGTCGCTTCCCTCGCCCATTCCTCCACAATCGCATGGTCATAGGTGCGAATGACGATCGCGTCGAGATAGCGTGACAACACGCGCGCCGTATCGGCGACACTTTCTCCGCGCGAGAGCTGGATATCGGCCATGGGCAGAACCATCGCATGGCCACCCAATTGGTTCATACCCGCCTCGAACGACACCCGCGTTCTCGTCGACGGCTTCTGGAACAAGAGCCCCAACGTCTTACCTGGAAGCAATGGATGAGGAACCCCGCGCCGCTGCTTGTCTTTCAACAGAGCCGCCGAGGCGAGCAAATGCTCCACGTCCGCCTTGCTGATGGCCGCCACATCCAGAATATCTTTTTTTCCGGCCTTCATGCCTGTTTCTCGCGTATTCATCCCTTTTGTATCCACTCGGACTGAGTATGCCTCACGCTGCCTGTTTGCTGAACACCTGCGCCAGCGTATCGAGCAACCGATCTATTTCCAACTGGGTGATAATGAGGGACGGCACGAACCGCAGCACGTGCTCGCCGGCCCCATTGATCAACACACCTCTGGCCAAACACTCGCTCACGACGGTTTTCGCATCCATCGCGACTTCCATCCCCTGCAAGAGCCCGAGACCGCGCACCTCTTTCACCACCCGGTGTCGCGACTTACAGTCGGATAAGCCCTTCGCAAAATACTCCCCCATCTGGCGCGCATGATCGAGCACGTGGCCTTCCAGCAGAGCACGACAGACAGCCAAGCCGGCGGCACAGGCAAGTGGATTGCCGCCGAAGGTCGAAGCATGACTGCCGGGCGAGAAGGCTTTCGCAACAGAATCCGTCGCAAGACAGGCGCCGATGGGCACGCCGCCTCCCAATCCCTTCGCCAATGTCATGATGTCCGGCTGCACACCGAGCTGCTCATAGGCGAACAGTGTCCCGGTACGTCCCATCCCGGTTTGTATTTCATCGAACATCAAGAGCACGTCTTTTTTGGTGCACAGATCTCTGACCTGCTTCAGATACTTGCGATCCGCGACGTGGACACCCCCCTCACCCTGAATCGGCTCGAGCAACACCGCCGCGGTCTTGTCGGTCACAGCCCGTTCCAGCTCTTCAAAATTATTGAAGGCCACGTAGCTGAAACCCTGGAGCAACGGCTCGTAGTCCTTCTGCACTTTTGCCTGGCCCGTGGCCGTCAAGGTCGCAAATGTCCGACCGTGGAACGAATTCTTCATCGTCACGATCTCGTACCGCCCGGCCCCATACTTGTCATGGGAATACCGGCGGGCCAGCTTGATCGCCGCTTCATTCGCCTCTGCCCCGCTGTTGCAAAAGAACACCTTGTCGGCGAACGAGTGATCGACCAGCATCTGCGCGAGTTTCACTTGCGGCTCGGTGTAATAGAGATTCGAGGTATGGATCAGCTGCGCCGCTTGGCGCTGGATGGCCTGAACCAGATCCGGGTGGCCATGCCCGAGCACGTTCACCGCAATCCCGCCGACAAAATCGAGATACTCTCGCCCTTCGAGGTCGTACACCTTCGTTCCGCTCCCTCGCACAATCGAAAGCGGTTGACGCGTATAGGTCTGCATCAAATATTGTGCAGCGTCTCGCTTGAGTGCTTCCGTCGACATGACAGACGTATCCTATTGTAAAAAAAGGGAAGGTAGCATAGGCCCGTCGAGGGAAGCAACTTGAAAGGCGCGGCAGAAGAACAGAGACCACGTCCCACCGCTTCTTTACCCAGGAAGCATCTCCAGTATGATAGTCTCAGATAGATGAAGCCCTGTTCGCAGTGTCAACAGCAAAACCAGGACGACTCAAAGTTTTGCTACCAGTGCGGGAACCAGCTGGCCGCCGAAGCGGAACCGCCGATCGCTGCTCCCAAGATCCAATCCGAAACCCATCCCGATGAACATCTCTGGCGCCAATTCATCGGCCCCCACGCCGATCGCTATCTCACACATTTTAGAAAATTCGGATTGGGGCAAACACCGAAGTTCGCCCTGACATGGAATTGGCCGGCCTTTCTCTATATTTCGTTCCTCTGGTTTCTCTATCGAAAAATGTACACGTATGCGTTGGTCTACGCCGTCGGCCCGATGATCTCGACCTACTTAACCGGCGACATGACCGTGGGCCTCATCTGGAGCATCATGGCCGGAGCCACAGCAAACTATGTGTACTACTGGCACTGCCGTGAACATATCGGCGAAATCAAGAAGAGCACAGGGCCCGATCCGGAGAAGCTAGACGAAGCATTGAAGAGTTCCGGTGGTGTCCAGTCCTACGTAATCTGGATCGGAGTCGCCTTGTATCTATTGTTCGCAATCACCATGTTCAAAATGGTCCAAGACGGGCCACCGGACGGTGAACAATCACCCGGAAAACCCGCAAAGCCCTCCGCAACCAGCAGCGTGTAACACTGGGTGAGTGTGCGCCTGTCTGCGTCTGCTGAGTCGACGGCGTGCCGGATCGAGCCAACAATCCTCTTCTCACATTTCATTGTTCTGCATCGAAGCGTCACGTCAAGCAACGACACCGGAACCCCGCCAACAAGCCTTCTTTTCATACCAATCCCGGCAGGACTGCACACGAGTGACGGGTTCCATTTCCAGGGCAACTCCCTCCCAAGTTGGGTGCTTTCTCAGGGGGAAAGAGGTATTCTTCGGTGCGAACAATGGAGAGAAACACTGGCCTGTCAGGGGTTCTCTCTCTCACAAGTACGAGCGGGGGAAAAACCGCAATATCCGGGTTACATGTAAGATCGTACGACCCTTATCACAGATATTTTCTAAAGCAATCACCCGCGTGAACTGATGAATGAGAAAGAACGAAATAGATAATGGACCAAGCACCGCACAACAAGATCGTCTCCTTCATCTGGGGCATCGCCGACGATGTGCTGCGCGACCTCTTCAAGCGCGGCAAATACCCGGATGTCATCCTGCCGATGTGCGTCATCCGGCGCATGGATGCAGTGCTCGAGCCGACCAAGCAGGCGGTGCTCGACACCAAGAAGATGCTCGACGAGGCGCGCATCACCGAGCAGCGCGCCGCGCTCTGCGATGCCGCGGGCCAGGCCTTCTACAACACCTCGAAGTTCACCCTGCGCGACCTGAAGTCCCGCGGCAGCCAGCAGCAACTGCTCGCCGACTTCGAGGACTACCTCAACGGCTTCTCGCCCAACGTTCAGGACATCCTCGACAACTTCAAGTTCCGCAACCAGCTCCCGACGCTGTCCAAGGCCGACGCCATCGGCACGCTGATCAACAAGTTCCTCGACCCCGAGATCGACCTCTCGCCGGCCGGCATCGACAACCACTCGATGGGCACGGTGTTCGAGGAACTGGTCCGCAAGTTCAACGAAGAGAACAACGAGGAGGCCGGCGAGCACTGGACGCCGCGCGACGCCGTGCGCCTGATGGCGAATCTCGTGTTCCTGCCCATCGAGGCCGAGATCAAGTCCGGCACCTACCTGCTCTACGACTGCGCCTGCGGCACGGGCGGCATGCTCACCGTGGCCGAGGAGACGCTCACGGCGATCGGCGCGAAGCGCGGCCAGCAGGTCAAGTGCCTCCTCTACGGCCAGGAGATCAACCCCGAGACCTACGCCGTCTGCAAGGCCGACATGCTGCTCAAAGGCGAAGGCGAGAGCGCCGACCACATCGTCGGCGGCGCGGAATGGTCCACGCTCTCGCACGACGCCTTCCCGGCCCAGGAGTTCGACTTCATGCTCTCCAATCCGCCCTACGGCAAGAGCTGGAAGAAGGACCTCGAGGCGATGGGCGGCAAGGACGGCATGCGCGACCCGCGCTTCAAGGTGATGCACAACGGCGAGGAGCTCTCGCTCGTCACCCGCTCCAGCGACGGCCAGATGCTCTTCCTCGCCAACATGGCGTCGAAGATGAACGACAAGTCCGCCCTCGGCAGCCGCATCGCCGAGGTCCACAACGGCTCGTCGCTCTTCACCGGCGACGCGGGCCAGGGCGAGAGCAACATCCGCCGCTGGCTCATCGAGAACGACTGGCTCGAAGCCATCGTCGCGCTGCCGCTCAACCTCTTCTACAACACCGGCATCGCCACCTACATCTGGGTGCTGTCCAACAAGAAGCCCGCGCACCGCAAGGGCAAGGTGCAGCTCATCGACGCCACCCAGTGGTTCAAGCCGCTGCGCAAGAACCTCGGCAAGAAGAACTGCGAGCTCTCGCCCGAGGACATCGAGCGCATCAGCCGCACCTTCCTCGACTTCAAGGAAACGCCCGAGTCGAAGATCTTCCCCAACGCCGCCTTCGGCTACTGGAAGGTCACGGTCGAGCGCCCGCTGCGCCTGCACAGCCAGCTCACCCTCAAGGCCATCGAGACGCTGCGCTTCGCCTCGGGCGACGAAGACCTGCGCGCCGCGCTCTACGAGGAGTTCGGCGACGAGCTCTTCACCAACTTCGCCAAGGTCTCTGCCGCGCTGGAGAAGCGCCTGGCCGACTGGGGCAGCGACGAGGACGAAGACGACGACGAAGAGGGCGGCAGCGCGAAGAAGGGCCTGCCCGAGAAGAAGAAAAAGAAGCTGCTCGACCCCAAGACCTGGGAGCGCGACGGCCGCCTTGTCGAAGTCGCCACGACGCTGCGCGCGGCGCTGGGCGACACGCTCTTCGAGGATCACAACGTCTTCCGCGACCGGGTCGATGCCGCGCTCAAGAAGGCCGACATCAAGCTCGCCGCCGCCGACCTGAAGCAGATCCTCAAAGCCGTGAGCTGGCGCGTCGAGACGGCGCCGCCCGTCATCGCCAAGGTGCACAAGCCCGGCAAGGCCAAGGCCGACCCGCTGCGCGGCCTGTTCGAGGCGACCGTGGACGGCAAGCCCGCCATTGTCGAGTACGAGCCCGACTCCGACCTGCGCGACACCGAGCAGGTGCCGCTGCTGGAAGACGGCGGCATCGAAGCCTTCATCCGCCGCGAGGTGCTGCCCTACACGCCCGACGCGTGGATCAAGGAAGACGCCACCAAGATCGGCTACGAGGTGAGCTTCACGCGGCACTTCTACAAGCCGCAGCCGCTGCGCACGCTCGAGGAGATCAGCGCCGACATCCTGGCCATCGAGAAGGAGGCCGAGGGGCTGCTGGATGGCCTGCTGAAGGTGGGCGTCAAGCCAGTGAAGCAGCGATAGCCGTCTCGCCACACCCATGAGAACTCCGCACTTGGCACGCGACAGTTCCACGAGATTCGTCAATCCGTGGATGACTCAAGCCCGGATCGACTGCCAGCCACCATCCGATGCTGCGGCCCTCCTCGACTCGACTTGCAGAGGCTCCATCCCGTCGCGCCCGCACAGCGGATTGCGACGGCCGCCAACGCGTCCACGACGCCTCCTGTACTGGCACGTCGGCCGTCGACTCCTGCCGCGGCGAGAGCCTCCAGCGAAGGCCAGCGCGTGCCTACTGGCGAAGCGAATTCTCGCGACCGTGTCGCAAGAATTGTCCGGCGGAGTTCGGAGGAGGCTTCAGCTACGCCGCCGCAAGCTCACCGCGCATGGTCCAGACTTGTGCCGAGGTTCTTCGCCCGATCGAGCGAGATCTGTGTCGACGCTGTCGACACAATTGAGCTGGAGCCACTTCATCGAGCTGCTCACCGATCAAGGACCGCGCTCGCACCGCGACTTCTACGCCGAAATGTGCCGCATCGAGCGCCTGGGATGTGCGCACGCTGCGACTGAAGATCGGCAGGCATGTTGCTTCCAGCGCACCGCGCTTTCGACGAAAGCCGAAGTGCCGTCATCGCCGCCGGAGGTCGGGAAGCTCCGCGACGGGCAGATGACGCCCGACGACATCTCGTCTTCCGCTACCCCTACCTGCTCGATCTGCTCGGCTTGCCAGCGGCGCCGTACACGCGAGCGCGATCTCGAGAGCGCGATCCTGCGCGAGATCGAAGCGTGCTGCTACGAACTGCGGCGCCGGGCTTCGCCTTCGTCGCTCGCCAAAAACGCATGCAGCTTCGTCAAGCGACGCATTTTCGACCGCTCGACCTGCTCTTCTTCCACCGCCGACCTGTGCCGGCTGATCGCCGTCGAACTGAAACTTGGCTAGATCCTCTCCAGCCGGCCGCATGTCGGCGCAGGTGCGAACTCGTACCTGCGCTGGCTGGACAAGCACGTAGCGCGCTCACCCGCCGAGCGAGAGCCCCGATCGGACTCGATCTGTAGCGCCATCCGCCAGATCGACGCGCAGGCCTCGAGCAGTGCTGCGGCGCGAGCATCGAACCATCCGCGTCAACCGAGTACTTCTCGGACAACCTGCTGCCGCCGAGCTCGCGACTGCCTCGTCGAACAGGCCTTCTTCTGGACTACGCGCGCGGCCCAGGTGAAGGCCGGCGACAGGGCTTCCTCTCGCGTCGGCATCACGTGAAGCGACCTCTTGTTCAACGAGCGATGTGCATCACGTCTCCCGTGAGGGGCCGTGCAAGATCTCAGGGCCGCAGCTGCGGTGAAGTACAACCAGATCGCCGATTTCGTGCTCGCCCAGAGCGAGATCAAGATCGCCATCGGCGACAGCGCCTGAGACGTGCTTCGCTCGAGCTGGTGCGCGGCGACGAAGAAGTAGCTGCAGTCGGATCTGCCAGCACCGATGAAGCTACCTGTCGCCACTGCCTGCCGCTATCGCTGCTCGACGGCGTGCCCGACTACGACGACTTCCTACGCGCGCACGCTACATGGCGAAGAGGATCCGCAACTGGTGAGGGCTAGGATGATCGCCGACCTCAAGCCGTATGCGGAATACAAGGAGTCGGGGTTGCCGTGGCTCGGGCAGGTGCCGGGGCATTGGGAGATGCGCGCCGCAATCGGTGTCTGTGCCAAAGCACGACGAGCGATCGCGACATGAAGAGAAGACCGTGCTCACCCTGAGTTATCGGCGCGATGGCGTCGTCGAGCCGCGGAAGAAACTGCACGGGCCGTTCCAGATCATTCGAGACATAGCAGATCGTGCAACGCGGCGACATGTGCTCCGGACGACTGATCTATCAGCATGATGCGAGACGTCAGCGTGCGCGTTGGAGTTGTCGAGCATCGACGGGATCATCAGCCTCGGCCTACTGGCGTCTGCGAGCCGTATCAGGCGTGATGCGCGACTTCGGTTCTTCGAGTTCGCTCAGCACGTGGCGACACAGTAGTCGCTATCCATGGCTACTGGCTCAGGGCTTCGCGAGAGACGCATCGACTTACTGCGACGACTTCAAGAGAATGCCTGTCCCTGCTCCCCCGCCCGACGAGCAGGCGGCGATTGTGCGGTTTCTGGACTGGGCGAACGGGCGGCTGGAGCGGGCGATCCGGGCGAAGCGGAAGGTGATCGCGCTGCTCAACGAGCAGAAGCAGGCCATCATCCACCGCGCCGTCACCCGCGGCCTCGACCCCTCCGTCCCCCTCAAACCCTCCGGCATCCCCTGGCTCGGCGACATTCCGCAGCATTGGGAGATGTCGAGACGGTTTGCATGTTCGAGTTCGTCGACTGACGCATCAACAGCGGCCAGTCTGACCTAGGGGTCGAATGCGGACATCTCGACTTCGATAGCACCAATGACATTCAGGTCGCGACCGAGCATTGCTCAAGCAAGACGACTGACGACATCGCGTTCGCGACGAGCGAAGTACTCGTGCAGAGGACGGCGATGTCATCTATCAGCAAGATCGGCGCAATCTCGCGAGCGTCGCACTTGTCGCGACGCGTGACGTGCTTGTGCAGTCGCGACATGTATCCTGACAGCCCCGACGCGAGGAGCTTGCGTCGACTACTTGCATATGTTCTCTGGACTCGTCTGCAAGCCGTTCACGACAGTTGCTGCAGATGCTTACGAGGCGAGCGGCACATGCCGAAAGTTAACTCGTGACAGCGACTCGAAGACTGCTCGAGTGCCGTTGCCGCCGCTGCGACGAGCAGGATGCGATTGTTGACTTCATGCTCGACGAGCAGCGCTGACCGCTCGACACCGCCATCTCCCGCCTCGAACGCGAGATCGAACTCCTCCGCGAATACCGCACCCGCCTCGTCGCCGACGTGGTGACCGGCAAGCTCGATGTGCGCGAGGCGGCGGCGCGGCTGCCCGACGAAGCGCCGCTCGACACCGTCGAGGACGACGCCGACCTGAGCGACGAGCCCGAAGCCGCTGACGAGGAGGCCGCGGTATGACCACCGACACCAGCGAGAAGGGCCTCGAAACGCTCATCATGCGGCACATGACCGGCACGGACGGTCTCGCCGTCGTCGCCGAACATGGTCGCCGAGCGGCCGCCGCCCTACGGCGGCACCGGCTACACCGCCGGCAGCGCGCAGGACTACGACCGCGCCCACGCGCTCGACGTGCCGCAGCTCTTCGCCTTCCTGCGCGCCACCCAGCCCGAGGCGTTCAAGAAGCTGGCGCTGGCCGACGCGAACGACGCCAAGGACATCAACCGCCTCAAGTTCCTCGCCCGCCTCTCGGCCGAGATCGGCAAGCGCGGCGTCATCGACGTGCTGCGCAAGGGCGTGGAGCACGGGCCGGTGCACTTCGACCTGTTCTACGGCACGCCGTCGCCGGGCAACGCCAAGGCCGAGGCGCTGCACGCCGCAGAACCGCTTCTCGTCACGCGCCAGCTCGCCTACAGCATGGACGAGACGCGCCGCGCGCTCGACCTGTGCCTGTTCATCAACGGCCTGCCCATCGCCACCTTCGAGCTGAAGAACAGCCTCACCAAGCAGACGGTCGAGGACGCCGTCGAGCAGTACAAGCGCGACCGCGACCCGCGCGAGCGGCTGTTCGAGTTCGGCCGCTGCGTGGTGCACTTCGCGGTGGACGACAGCGAGGTGCGGATGTGCACCGAGCTGCAGCGGCAAGGGCTCGTGGTTCCTGCCCTTCAACAAGGGCTACAACGACGGCGCGGGCAACCCGCCCAACCCGCACGGCCTCAAGACCGACTACCTCTGGAAAGAGGTGCTCACCCCGGCGGGGCTGACCAACATCCTCGAGAACTACGCGCAGATCGTCGAGGAGAAGGACCCGCGCACCGGCAAGAAGAAGCGCAAGCAGGTGTGGCCGCGCTACCACCAGCTCGGCGTGGTGCGGCAGGCGCTGGCCGACGTGCGCGCCCACGGCGCGGGCAAGCGCTACCTGATCCAGCACTCGGCGGGCAGCGGCAAGTCGAACTCCATCGCCTGGCTCGCGCACCAGCTCATCGGCCTGAAGCGCGACGACAAGGAGGTCTTCGACTCGGTCATCGTGGTCACCGACCGGCGCCTGCTCGACGACCAGATCCAGACGACCATCAAGCAGTTCATGCAGGTGGGCGCGACCGTGGGTCACGCCGAGCGACTCCGGCGACCTGCGCAAGTTCATCGAGGAGGGCAAGAAGATCATCGTCTCGACGGTGCAGAAGTTCCCCTTCATCCTCGACGAGATCGCGACCGAGGGCGGCAAGACCTTCGCCATCGTCATCGACGAGGCGCACTCCAGCCAGGGCGGCAAGACCTCGGCGGCGATGAGCCAGGCGCTCGGCGACGCCGGCGGAGGACGAGGACGCGGGACCCGACCCCGAGGACACGGTGAACGAGGCGCTCGAGAAGCGCATGGCGGCGCGCAAGATGCTGACCAACGCCAGCTACTTCGCCTTCACCGCCACGCCCAAGAACAAGACGCTGGAGATGTTCGGCGAGCCGCTGCCGCCCGACGCCGAGGGCAAGGTCAAGCACCGGCCCTTCCACAGCTACACCATGAAGCAGGCGGTCGAGGAGGGCTTCATCCTCGACGTGCTCAAGAGCTACACGCCGGTGGACAGCTACTACAAGCTGGTCAAGAAGACCGAGGACGACCCGGAGTTCGACACCAAGAAGGCGCAGAAGAAGCTGCGCCGCTACGTCGAGAGCCACGACCACGCGATCCGGCTCAAGGCCGAGATCATGGTGGACCACTTCCACGAGCAGGTGCTGGCGGCCGGGAAGATCGGCGGGCAGGCGCGGGCGATGGTGGTGACCAGCGGCATCGAGCGGGCCATCCAGTACTTCCACGCCTTCAAGGCGTACCTGGTGGAGCGCAAGAGCCCGTACCAGGCGATCGTCGCCTTCTCGGGCGAGCACGAGTACGGCGGCGCGAAGGTGAGCGAGGTCGTCGCTCAACGGGTTCCCGAGCGGCGACATCGCCGAGAAGATCCAGACCGACCCGTACCGCTTCCTGATCTGCGCCGACAAGTTCCAGACCGGCTACGACGAGCCGCTGCTGCACACGATGTACGTGGACAAGCCGCTCTCGGGCATCAAGGCGGTGCAGACGCTGTCGCGGCTCAACCGCGCGCACCCGCAGAAGCACGACTGCTTCGTGCTCGACTTCCAGAACAACAGCGAGGCGATCACCTTCGCCTTCCAGGACTACTACCGCACCACGCTGCTCGCGGAGGAGACCGACCCGAACAAGCTGCACGACCTGAAGGCGGCGCTGGATGCCGCGCAGGTGTATTCGCCGGAGCAGGTGCAGCAGGTGGTGGAGCTGTTCCTCGGCGGCGCGGACCGCGACAAGCTCGACCCGATCCTCGATGCCTGCGTGGCGGTCTACGTGGACAGGCTCGACGAGGACGGCCAGGTGGACTTCAAGGGCAAGGCCAAGGTGTTCTGCCGCACCTACGGCTTCCTCTCGTCGGTGATTCCGTACAGCAACGCCGAGTGGGAGAAGCTCTCGATCTTCCTCAACCTGCTGACGCCCAAGCTGCCGGCGCCGAAGGAGGAGGACCTCGCCAAGGGCATCCTCGAAGCCATCGACATGGACAGCTACCGCGTCGAGAAGAAGGCGGCGATGAAGATCGCGCTGGCGGACAAGGACGCGGAGATCGAGCCGGTGCCGACGGATGCGCGGCGGCCGCAAGCCCGAGCCCGAGCTGGACCGCCTGAGCAACATCCTCAAGACGTTCAACGAGCAGTTCGGCACGCTGTTCACCGACACCGACCGGGTCGCGAAGCGCATCCGCGACGACATCGCGCCGAAGGTGGCCGCCGACGCGGCCTACCAGAACGCGAAGGAGAACACGCCGCACACCGCGCGCATGGCGCACGACCAGGCGCTGGGCAAGGTGATGCAGCACCTCCTGAAGGACGACACGCAGGTCTACAAGCAGTTCGTCGAGAACGAGTCGTTCAGGCGCTTCGTCGGCGACATGGTGTATGCGATCACGAGTCAGGGATGAAGGGCTGGCGACGCGGATCGGAACAGTGACAGTGCGACAGTGGGTCGCGTCTTGTATTCACACATTGGGACTACAGCCGAACAGATGCGCCTCGGCTGTATGACCAGCAGAGAAACTATCACGGCAAGCTGAGCACGAACCCGTATGGTCCCGACCCGACCAGTTCCCCCGTTGGCACTATTGCGCCCTCCTTCGCCTCCCTCCTACAATACGATTCCTCACGAGGCGGCCATGCCCTTCTCGAATCGCCCTCACCGTCGGTTCTCTGTGCGATGCGCCGTCATGATTCCAAAGAGCCTTCTTCGAGAGCAGAGAGAAAGGAGGAGCGAGTATGGAAATCGTCTACATCGGCATCGTCATCATCTTGGTCTGGCTTGGCCGAACCCTACACAACATCAGGGGCCGTGACCAGGAGGAGGCGGACAAGAAGATTGCGTTCGCCATGTGGGCGAAAGAACAGCGCGACCCACACCTCGTGTCTATGGTACAGAACTTGATGGATGAAGGACGTTTTAAGACCTTGGAAGAAGCGGCGCTCTATGCCGAGCAGGCCCTCAACACATCGTCGCCGGAGCCCCGCTCCAGTAGCCACACCAACGACACGTAAGGAACGCCTTCAGGACCTCCCCGAGGGGGAGTTGGGGGCGAGCCGTTATAAAAACCTTCCAGGCTCGTTTTCCTGAAACTATGCGAACTGAAAAACCACTCCTATGCTGAGACAAAGGACACACCGTACTGGTTGGCCTTCTCCTCTTTCGTCGTCGGTCTCGCCTTTCTACGCGTCGCCCGCATCTGAGTTTCCGTCCCCACCGCGCTGCAGATGGTTCCTTCTTGTGTTTCGCCCTTAGTCGGCCTTTCGGCGCACCGATCCGCACAGACAGAACGTAGGGGTGGAGTCAGGGCGACTGCCGCTCTTCTTCCATCTTCCATGTGGGTGAGCTAGAGGGTCTCTCACAGCGCGCATCGAGCGAGATTCGCTTTCCCTTCACCACGGCACATGTCGAGTTGCCAAATTCCTATTCTCCACCATTCATATTTAATGTGGCGGCCTGGATGCTCCTCAACCACGCGTGTCTATAGAGCAGAGCCTGGTTTAGGTTGAGGTACCCGTCATTTCCGGGCTACCTCAACCTGCCCAATTACTATGTGTGGCTATTTAGGTGGAGGCATGCTAGTGTGCAAGCGTTTCTAGCGGCGGGCCTCGCGTGAAACATCAAATCGAACGGCTCATTTCGGATGTTGTTGTTACCGAGAATCTGATCGGAAGTCTGACCTAGGTCGCCTTGTTGTTTGCGCCTTCGGCCCTCTCCTTCCCCTCGAGAAGCTGTTCTCGCGTTCCCCACAATATCAATTTTCAGAAGGAGGACCCCCATGGGTTCCAAACTTTATGTTGGCGGGTTGCCCTATGCGGCAACTGAATCGCAGTTAACCACCTTGTTCGCAGCACACGGGACTGTCGAGTCCGCGCGTGTGATCACCGACAAGTTTACGGGACAGTCGCGAGGCTTCGGCTTCGTCGAAATGGCCACGCAGGATGAAGGTAAGGCGGCGATTACCGCCTTGAACGGCACAGAGATGGACGGACGCCCGTTGACTGTGAACGAAGCCAAGCCACAAGAACCCCGCACCGGCGGTGGTGGCGGTGGACGCTTTGGCGGCGGCAACGATTCCGGCAATCGCAGCCGGTTCTAAGCACTCTGCTACGCAACGAGCGGGGCGTCTCATCCGAGACGCCCCGCCTTCACCTCGAGGTCGAGCCGATTCTCAGCTGATCGGCCCATGCCTTGACCTATTCATTTTCCATCCCCATCGGCACAACTAATTCCTACGGCTGCGGATCGAAGGACGAGAGGCGCAGATTGGGGGTCAGGCATAGACGATGAACGTATTGGAGCCGGTCGCCTTGCTTGAAGCGATTGCGTCAGTGCATTGAGTTCATTGCTCGACCGTGCACGTCACGCTGTTGACCAGGCTGCCCTTCCCATCCTCTCACGCTTGCTTGTTATCCCATCAGGGATGGGGGCTGGTCTCTCTCGGTTGTTTCGTTCATCTGGTTTTCTGGTTTCTGTGGTTTTCCGATCAGCCAACCAAATGAACGAGACAAACCAACAAACCAGATAAACCCGTTCTCGTTTCGACCAACAAGATAGACCAAATAGACCAGACACACGAGATAAACCAGTTTCGGCTCTCCCTGCGGCCACGGCCTCCGAATTGAAGAGCGCTGACCCAGCCGCTAAATCGTTCCACATTATCTCATGACATTGCACGCGGCTGATCGGCTTTTAGGATCGTAGTGGATTTAGGATCGGTTCAGCTTGAGCGCCGCAGCCACGATCGGTTTGGCCCAGTTCGGTGTGTATGCCAGGTCTGGCGGGCCGAGAATTTTCCCACGCTCCATGTGCAGCACCGGCGTCGGCTTTGGTGTTCGTCCGGCTGCGGGATCTGCATCTGCGCTGTTGTCGTACATGTGCAGAGTGGTGAGGTGGCGAAGTAGCGCGATGAGGTTGAGACGGCTATGTTCGTAGCGCCGATGAATGTCGTGCGCAGGGATGTCGTGCCCACCTCGACTGACCCGGGCCTGCACACGCTCGATGTGCAATTCCGGACTGGCCAGCCCCACGTACCAGATGTGCACCTCGATGCCTTGTTCAGCGGCTTGAACAAGAAGGCTTGTGATGGTGTTCCCGCCGAGGGTGGTCTCGAAGGTAAACTCAAGGCGTTCATTGATCGCCCGACTCAGCAGGCTCGAACCCTGGCGCCAGGCTGCGCTGTTGGCGTCTGCCTGTGTCAGAGCAGGGGCTTTCTCTCTGAGGGTGCGGGCCACTTCGTCCGGATTGAAATACTCGCCTCCGTGTTGACGGACGGCCGCGCCGCCGATGCTGCTCTTCCCCGCACCATTGACGCCGGCCAACACATGAATGCGTGACCGCCGGGAGGTGCTCATGCCCGCGAGGCGACGGAAACGCGCCGAGCTCGTTTGCGCACCGGTGCGCGATGCGTTTTGGCGGCCTTGACCGCGGCGCGCCCTAGTTCGGCCGGAGAGGCGTTGAAGGCAGTCTCCACACCCTTTCGCGCTTGTGGCGTCTGCATGTGGGCCAGCAATCCGTCGAACTCCGCGTTCAGATCGTCCAGCGAGCGGCTGCGTTCTTTCACCAATGATTCGAACTCGGCAAACGAGAGGAGCACGGCCTTGGGCATGTCGTGACGGGTAATAGCAACCGCGCCACTGTGCATGGTTTTCTCCAAGATTGCGCCGAACTCGTTCTTGACTTTCGTGGCCGCCACGGTCGAGATATCTACGAGCTGTCCGTGGCTGTTTCTGAACGTGAGCTTAGGCATAATGTCCTCGCCAGGGTTTCATGTAATAACCAATATGGCTAAATTGTACATATTGGATGATTTTCGGTCAAGTGTTCGCGGGACGGGAAGCCATCTCTGGAAAGACCTGGCACGTTCGAGATTCGTCATGCCTGAATGCCTCCACGCTGTTGAAAGTGAAGCGGGGATATCCTACGTTTCCATCAGCTTCTGGGTCGCTCCATCGGTCCTAGGCTCACATGGTGTCCCACGGGAGACAGGGTGCTGCCGGGACCTGACGAACCATACCGCTTGACTTGGGCGTCTGTTCGAGTATGCTTCGGTCTGCGACCCTGATCTCTTTATCATTCGAGAGGAACACACAATGGCTCGCTTAGTTCTGCTTCGGCATGGCGAATCGCAATGGAACTTGGAGAATCGTTTCACAGGCTGGGTGGATGTGCCCCTGTCTCCGCGCGGCATTCAGGAAGCGAAAGACGCGGGCGAGAAGTTGCGTAACTTCACGTTCGACCGGGCTTTTACCTCTGTGTTGGCCCGCGCGAATGAGACGTTGCGACTTGCGCTTGAGGCTATTGGCCAAACTGGCATCCCGGTTGAGAAAGACAAGGCTCTCAATGAGCGGATGTACGGCGAGCTTCAAGGATTGAACAAGGACGAGACTGCGAAAAAATACGGCGATGCACAGGTGAAAATCTGGCGGCGAAGTTACGATGTGCGTCCACCGGGAGGGGAAAGCCTAAAAGACACGGCAGAGCGAGTGTTGCCCTACTACGAAGGGACGATCAAGCCGCATCTCTTGAAAGGGGACACAATTCTCGTCGCGGCGCACGGAAACAGTTTACGAGCGCTGATCATGGAATTGGAGCAACTCTCCCGCGAACAAGTGCTGGAGCTGAATATCCCAACTGGCGCGCCCCTACTCTATGAGTTGGACAACACAGGGAAGGTCGTCGGTCACCGCTACCTCTGACCGGTCGAGGAAGCCGGAAACTTATCCGACATCTTCCAGTAACCGACCATAGGTATCGACCGGCACGAAATCGATCAGCAGGGTCAGGAGGTTACGCCGCTCTGCTTCTGTGACTAACCGGTTCTCCTCCATGAGCGCGGCGACTTCTGCACTCACCCCAAGCGAGCTCATCCCTTCTTCAACCAAGCGGCTATACCGGGTACGACATTCCTGCCAATCGTTGAGATAGGCGGTCCAGGACGCTGACCCGACGGGAATGGTCGTCCCCCATCCGGCCTTGACTGTATCCAAGATGAATTCAGACAGCGCGGACTGATATTTCTGAGGGATGTGCGCCTCGATGGCCGCGAAGACCCAAAACAGATTGAGCGAAAGCACTTCTCGCGTAATCGCCTGAGCCTGCTCTGTCGTCGCCTCAATCCCATATTCCTCCAGTTGCTGAACAGATAGACCGGTCGGCATTGCTGCAAGCAGGGCAACCGCTGCTTGCCTTGGTGTCATTGAGTTGGCTGCCATGCTTCACCCCCACCTTCATCTACAGTGGCAGAGCGTACTCTACTGTTGCCCGTGGGCTCAAGCAACTTGTCCCAGTTTACCCCCTATGCTAAAGTGCGCCGCGATGATTCGACCGATCGCCAGAATATTGTCACGGTGGGTCTATGCTGCCGGCTTACTGTCTATTTTGGCTGTGAGCGCCTCTGTGGGTGAATCACATGCTCAGACAGGTGAGCAGCGTTGGGGGTTCGGAAGCGACTTGGGCCTTACAGCCGGGACGGTCAATGACACAGTGTTCACCCTGGGATTCAACGCCGACTACTACATCGATCGAAATTTCTCCGTTGGACCGATGATGCAGATCAGTCCGATGGGGGACCTCTTCCAGATCTCCTTCGCCGGGGTTGGCCGCTACCACTTTCGCCTCAACAACGGCATCAACGTGGTGCCCTTCTCGGGAATCGGGTTACTCCACGCAGACCTAGACCGTGGAACCGGCCCCGGTCGCATCGACCGCAACGACACGAGCTGGTATATCCCTCTCGGTGTCTCGCTCGAATACCAGGCCTCCTCCAATGTCGCCTTGTCTTCGACGTTGATCGTCAATCTTCATGACATCAACCTTACCCCATCACTCTCGGAGAAAGACAGCACAAGTGTGGCCCTGCTGTTTGGTTTCCGCTTCAAGCCCTAGCAGGATGCTGAAAAAGTCCGCCAGCATCGTTCTCGCATCGCTCAGAGGCTCAACATTGAGACAAACTTCCTCGAAGATTGGAAACACATAAGGGGCTTTCCCGTTTGCCACGAACTATGGAGAAGGGCAAACGGCTTCACGAAGTGCGGTTGGTACCTCCTCGCCTCTTCGCTCGCTGCGGCCTTGCTGGACGGCCTTTTTGAGTATCCTGCGCGATTGTGGAGTCAACGCCATTCCGTAACATTTCATCGGCATATTTGGACGACCCGAGTTTTTCCGCAGCCTGTTAATACAGATCAGAGACTTCTTGCTTCTTTCGTAATTCATTCCTCCTAACCAAACGCTCGCACCAATCCACACAAAAAGCGCAGGAGCATTGGCAAAGCTTCCGCGAAGAGGGAACCGTCTCACTGGCTGTGGGAATATCAGGGGGGAGATATTGGGCGAGTGAGGTGAGACTGCTAGGCCGCTTTGGCCGGCCGCCAACGAAGTCCGATATTCAGCAGTTCTTGCAAGAGGTCTTTGTAGGGATAGCCGTCCTTCTCCGCTGAATCAGAAAAGTCTTCGTCGTGCGCGATTTGTGGATTCGGATTCGCTTCCAGCACATACACGCTCCCCTCTGCGTCCATTCTCACATCGATGCGCGCATAGCCGCTCAAACCGAGCGCGCGATACACACGTTTCGCGAGATGTTGAATCTCCTCGGCTTTCCCTTCGGGAAGATTTTTTGCTTCGCCAGACCGAATCCCATACTTGTCTTGATAGGTGCGATTCCATTTGACTCGTTCCGTCGCTATCCGGCACGCGTCCTCCGGTAGCCGGTCCATGATCAACTCCCAGACCGGTAAGACGTGGACATGACCATTACCCATCACACCGACGTAAAATTCGCGCCCTTCGATATACCGCTCAACGAGGGCTCCGGTCCCTACATTTGAGTGGATAAATTCGACTCGCTCCTTGAGTTTGTCGTCATCCTGGACAATGGACGCCTGAGAAATCCCATGCGACGCCTCTTCGGTCACCGATTTCACAATTAAGGGAAATGACAGCCCCTTGGGCCGCTTGACTGTCCGCCCCTGCGGCACCACCATGAAATCCGGGAACGGAATGCGATGGAACGAAAACAGCTTCTTGGAAAGAGCTTTGTCACGTGCCAGCATTAACCCTCTCGGGTTACAGCCGGTATAGGGCATGTGAAGCAATTCAAGATACGACACGACGTTCTGGTCGTAGACGGCCACTCCGTCGAACTCTTCGAGCAAATTGAAGGCGATGTGCGGCTTCCAGTCTTCGACCGCCGAACGAAGCACTCCGAGATCGCTCTTAACCCCCAACGGCTTCACATCATGTCCGAGCTTGCGGAGCGTGGTGACCACATCGTATTCCGTCTTCCATTCGGCTCCTGCCACCTCCTGCCCATTGAGAGGGTCTGGGGGAACCAGGTCTTCGTGCATCAGGACGAGAATTCGGAGACGTTTCATACCGCCACCTTATGCCGTCCGCTGCGCAAGTAGTTCATCGTGTGAACCGTCAGCAAAATCGTGAAGTCCAATTTTGCCTGTTCTTCCGCAAGCGGCAATCGCAGATGGAGTTGGCGGCAGCGCTGAATCATGTCCTCCAGGACCTGATCGATCGTATATTGATATTCGCCGGTCCAGGAGGCAACTTTACGGCGCACCTCTTTCCGAAAGCGGTTCAAAAACATGGCGGCGCTCATGTTGTCGCCATAGGCAGGTGAGTCGGAAAACAGTCGCTTCAAATCCGGATCGTACAATGACGGTCGCTCAACCCCATAGTGCCTCCGCTTTCGCTCGTAGTGCTCGCGCAGAGTCTTCTTCAGTCCGTGCAGTGGATCGATCTCCTCTCTCGTGACCACCTTGGGCGGAACAGCTACCAGTCCTTCCATCAGCTCGTTGACATACTGCAGTTTCTTCAACACCGGCCATCCCTTGTATCGGTCAGCCCATGTCGCGCCAGGTGTCAGCCAGACCGCGAAGGTCTCTGCAAAGTCTTCATCCGGATGGCTTTGCGCATACCACACATCGAGATGCCGCACAAAGCTTCGGCTATAGGGCCTCGGGCTGTAATATTTCGGATAGGGGTCGGACGAGCGACCAAACACTTGTTGCCGACGGCGGAGACGACGGAGACGATAGGCATTCTCCACAGCGTGACCAGCCTCATGCCGCAAAATGCGCATGCACCATTCCGGTGTCCCCCCTTCGACATCGAGCATCTGGTCCATTTCAAGTTTTGCGAGTCGTGGATGGGCCAGATAAAACGGCACGGCAATCCCCGGTACACCATCCGGAGTAAACCATTCGTTCGACAGCCAGAAGTGAGGACGGAAGAGGAGCCGTCTGGCTTCGAGCTCGGCATAGAGTTGCTGGATCTGTCCGGACAGGAACGCACCGTCGAGTGTCACTCCGAGCTGACTCATGGGAAGGTTCAGGAGCTTCTCATTAGACCATGAAGCCCATTCTGGCTCGTGACCATGACTGTCTGACGCCGCCACTTCCTGTTTTGTTGGTCGTTGCATCGATACCCTATTCGCGTCGTGATCCCGCAAGAGGTGCTGTGGAAAATATAGCAGATGGTTCAACGTGGCCTCGATTGGGAGTCCATTCCGTTGACCGGCACCTCATAAGTGCAGAAAAATGTCCCCTCGAGTTCAAGAATGAACCCGCAAAGGCAAATCGGTACTGTAAGACCAGGCTAACGGAGGTGAGAAAGAATGGCTGGCGTCGTAGCCCAGATGACATCGATCACCGAGCACACATAGGCGCGGGCTCGCTCGGGGTCGGTCTCCCAATCCGGCATCGCTTCGTGCAGGTCAAAAATCGGCTGGTCGTGGCCGAGACAAATCTGATTGAACAGGGGAACGTCACGTCCAAATTGTTGCCGGATGAAGATTTGGTGGTCTCGCCCCATTGCCACGACGAGGTCGGCAGACTCGACCAGGTCCTTGGTAAGTTGCCGTTGGGTGTGGTGGCTCACATCAGCACCCTTCTCGCGCAATTGAGTGCGAACCCAGGCATGTACAGACTGCGGCTTGGCGTCGATCCCAGCCGAGCCGATGATGCAACGCATGCCGTCGCTGAGTCTCGCCTTGAGCGCATACTCGGCAGTCACGCTGCGAAAGATGTTTCCTGTGCACACGAATAGAACTGACTGAACTGTACCGCCCGAGCGGTTCTCATCTTGACCCATGTTACCCCCACCTGGAGATCGACAGCCGCATGACTGACCACGTAGAATGCCGACCGATGCCACATTCAGCAAGCCCCTCGCGTCCATACCTGAAGCTCGATGAGCCTACGGAGCAATTGCAAACCAGACTGCTTCGCCTCGTTGGGAAAACCATCGGCGACTATGGCCTCATTCACGACGGCGACAAGATTATGGTGTGCCTGTCAGGCGGGAAAGACAGTTATGCCCTGCTCGACTTGTTACTGGCCTTACAACAGCGTGCGCCAATTCATTTCGACCTGATCGCGGTGAACTTGGATCAAAAGCAGCCCGGGTTTCCTTACCATGTGTTGCCAGACTATCTCACAAAGATGGGTGTTCCTTTCCATATCGAGGAACGGGACACCTATTCAATCGTCAAGCGACTCATTCCTGAAGGACAGACCACCTGTTCGCTCTGCTCCCGACTCCGTCGCGGCCATCTCTACCGCGTCGCCACGGAATTGGGCGCGACCAAAATCGCACTCGGTCACCACCGCGATGACATTATTGAAACCTTGTTCCTCAACCTGTTCTATACCGGCAAACTCAAAACGATGCCGCCGAAATTGCGATCGAAAGATGGTCGGCACGTGGTCATTCGTCCACTGGCCTCGGTGCAGGAAAGCGACCTCGCCCACTATGCGGCACTGCGGGCGTTTCCCATTATTCCCTGCGATCTCTGCGGCTCTCAAGAGGATCTCAAACGAAAACAGATGAAGGAGTTCCTGCGCGAATGGGAACAACGGTCGCCTGGCTGCACAGACAGTATGTTCGCCGCGCTGTCGAATGTGGCGCCGCCATTTCTCCTGGACCAACGGCTATTCGACTTCGTGGGCCTCTGCGCATCCGATCAGGCAGAGGGGCACGAGGATGTCTGGCTTGATCACGAGAATAATACCTGATCGGTGAACTTCCCTGCGATCCCTCTCATTGCCCGTTTCCGGAACAGAGGCACGCCTGATCACGCAATCGCCCTAAAGTCTGGCAGCGTTACGTCTTGAGTTTTGCGGTGAAGAGTTTGCGGAACTTGGCAACCTTTGGGCCAACGATTGCGGTGCAGTATCCCTGGAATGGATTTCGAGTAAAATACTCTTGATGGTATGGCTCAGCTTCGTACCAGGTTCCGGCAGGAGTGATCTCCGTCACGATAGGATTGGCATAGAGCTTCGCTTTCGTCACGGCTGCGATGACCTCCTCCGCAATCTGCTTCTGCTCCGGTGCATGATAAAAAATTGCCGACCGGTATTGCGTCCCGGCATCGTGTCCTTGCCGATTGAGTGTGGTGGGATCGTGGATGACAAACAACACATCCAATAACTCGCGATAGCTGACGACGGCGGGATCGAAGGTGATTCGGACCGCTTCTGCGTGACCAGTCCTGCCGCTACAGACGGCTTCATACGTCGGATGATCGACCTGGCCACCTATATAGCCGGACTCGACTGCGATGACACCTTTCATCTGGTCATAGACCGCTTCAAGACACCAAAAGCAACCGCCGGCTACGGTGGCAATGCTATATCCAGCCTGCTGTGGGGATACGGGGTGTGGCATCGTGTAGATCTCTGAATATTTGGGCTGAGAAAGAATCGATGTTCTTTCACATCCTATCGATGCTTTATACCATAGACGCTATGAAGCCGGGAACCGCTTCATGAACGGACACAGGACGCCATACATCTACGACATAGGCGAAACGCCCACGGTATCAGAATCTGAAGCAGAAAAGAGAAGTGAGAAAAGTTACGCCTGAAGCTCTTCGTTGAGAGTGGCAATGACTTGCCTGAGTTTTACCTCCTCACCTGGGTGAATCTTCACAAACTGAATCCCAAATGTATTGCCCTTGACCCACCGCACTCTGGCTTCATCGATCCGCAAAGGCCAATCAAGCCCAGGGACATAGATGCGGCATTCAAACGAAGCCCCCACGACAACCGGCAAATCCGCTTCGATCATACAGCCGCCGGCAGAGAGGTCCAATGTCCGACCTTGGCCTTCCCCTTGCCCACCCGAAATGGTGCTTCTGAACTGGGATGTGAAACGCGGTTGCTCGCGCTTCTCCGTACGAGTCTTTTCTTTGATGGTTTGAGACTGAGGAGGCTCCTTACTTGAACCTCTTTTATGCTTCACAAGAGCCATGCTTCTTTCGCCCCCGTCACACAATGAACCCCGGGCTCGCTTGAAGAGACGCCGGGGTTCCTTGGAATCGTAAAATCTTTAAATTACTTCTTCACACTCAACAATACATGCCCGCGACGGTTCTGCTGATAACAGGATTCAGCAGGGTCCGAGCAGAACGGGCGCGCCTTGCCATACGACACAATCGCCACCTGTTTGGGGGCTACACCTGACTCGATCAGATAACCGCGCGCAGTCTTGGCTCGCTTCTCCCCCAACACCATGTTGTAGTCGGCTGTACCCCGCTCGTCGCAATGACCCTCAACCTTCATCACCGCCCCAGGATGATCCTTTAACCATTGTGCGTCGAGGTTCAACGCTTCCATTCCAGAATCTGAAAGCACCCACTGATCATATCCAAAGAACACATCTTGTAGGCCGGCCTCGATGGCCGCCTTTTCCTCCTTGGTGAGTTCCGCACGCTGACGGGCACTCATCCCAGAAGAAGAAAGCGAGGCGATGTCGCCGCCCTTCCCCAGACGCTCTTCTGAAGGATTCTTAGAGAAACCTTTGAGCCCTCCACCTGAGCCACCGTTTTGTCCAGCCCCTGCTCCCGTTTCTCCATCGGACTGCAGCCATTTCATGCTACAACCCTGACTCACCAACAAAACAAGCCCCATTGCTACTACAATCCCCGCTTTCGCTGGACTTCCGGTCATGGTAATTCTCCCATTTTTTAGAATAAGGTTGGGCCTAGGTATATGAAATATAGCACCAGAATGAAAAAGTGAGAGGTCACCGGCCTCATAGCTATTTCACTTGGATTCTCAGTCTGTTGTAGATGGGTCTTGAGGGGGACACCGTGAGGGGAGAGACGGGGCATAAATATCGGCAACTGACTCCAAAAGCATGGACGAGCGGGAGAGTAGTCTAGAGTTAGACCAGCTTTCGATCGGCCCACCGACCCGGACGCATCACGGTACTTAACGCGGCGACAGCGCAAATGAAGGCCAACATGGCCAACCCCACCATCAGAAAAAAACCAGCCCTAACGTCATGGAGGCCTGCATGATGCATGATGCGCCCCTCCTCATGGTGACTGTACTGTTACTCGCGCAGCCATCGACAGGAACGCGCGCAAGGTACGTTAGGATTCTGTTTCATCAACCAACGGCCACAACAGGGACAGTGCCTTGTCCAAATCTGCCGCGCCCCTCAGTCTAGCAACCCCCCACGAAATAACCTCACGCGATCCAGTTTATATCATAGCACCATTCAGGCACCCCATCTTTACTGGTTCCTGATGGAAGGATGTCGTCGTAAGCGATTGAAATTTATGCTGCCTTGACCTAGGACAACTGCTCTAAACGGCCAGGCAGATCCGTCGTAAATTGCTGCTATTTCAGTGATTTCACCCAAACTGTCTTCCCTGGGCCATCCTCTTCGCTGAAACTGCGAACACGATCGTCAACGACATTCTCGCGCTGTTTAACACGCACGAGCTGATCTCGCATCAGTCACAACGCCTGCTCGAAGGGTTGGGAAGAGGTTGGGGAGAATTGTTGAGAAGGGCAACGGGTGGCAAAGGGAACGACGCACTCAAGCGGCGCTCTAAGGCCTCCAGACTCATGTGCACGCTGTGGGATTGGAAGGATGAAGTTAGCGGATACGATACCGCTTTTCATTAATAGGACGGAGGCCAATCCGACGAGCGTAGGTGTTGGGCGCTCTGTTTGACGGGCATGTTATACGCAACTTGCTCACATCGGCCTCTGATTGTCCGCAATCGACCGAGGCTGTGTGAAAACTCGTAGGCAGTTCGATTTTGCATGATTTCAGGGGCCCTCAGACCATTGCCCGGCTCGAAATAATCGAATACAGCTCATTCTGAGAGGTCGATTTTCTTTGACGCCAATTCCTTTCCCGTTTTCACACAGCCTCGACCCTAACCGGTCGATCACCGAATTGAAAAGCGGCCGTTCAACGTCTGCGTTCTATGGTAGGCGATTTTCCTTTACTACCCAAGAACGTCCCAGGGAGACTGCAGGCGTGTGTAGCGGGCTAGGGATATGAGCCTTCTCAAAAAGGGGGGCTTATGCCGATCCGCATAAGAACCCGTGATACATGGTCGCCCAGTTGGAGCTCATTGAAATGACAATGGCTATGGCGTATTGTTCGCGAATCTTAGTGCCGTGTTATACGGACAGAAATTGGCGGTCCAACTCTTATGCGGATCGGCCCAAGCATTGTTAGACCGCGTTGGCGCATCTCGCAGCAATACCCAAACGAAAGAAACATCAGCATGAAATTCATGATCACTTGGCAATTTCAGCCAGGAAAGCTCCATGATGGGTTATCACATTTTTCGCAGATGACGCCGGAGCAAGACCAAGCGGACCAGGGCAGCAGCATCAAGCTGATTGGCCGCTGGCATGACCTGGCACGAGGACGAGGTGTCACCATTTGCGAATCCGACAGCGCCGAGGCCATGGCGAACTGGGCGCTGAACTGGAACAGCATTTTGGATGTAGATGTTGCTATGGTTTTGGATGACAACGAGACCCGGGCCCTCGGCAAGAAGCGTGCGAAGAGGCCGTAGCCGCCGCCTCACGATGTGCCGCCGTGAAGCCTGCTGGGCGGCTTTTGGCGAACTGACTCCGGCTGAACAAAGAACCGCCGGTCTAACATTCGGCTCAAGCTGACCTGGCCATTGCGTTTTTTTTGGAAACGGCAGTGAGAACTTCCAAAGTCATCTCCGGTTCCATCGCAGTGGGAGGCCAGGCAGCGTAGCCTTCACGTTCGGCCTGATCCCGTAGCAGTGAGTTTTTCTTTTCAATCACGAGCGACAACGCTCACAACCAAAACACCGAAAGGACACAGACATGCCAACACACACCACAAAGGATAAGAGCAAGCGAGTGAACGGGATTAAGCTCGATGCGCTCTAGCCCGCATTATTCACGAAGGCTTCTACTGCAACCGCCGACACGCCGCTGCGACAGGCCTGGCGGCGGGCGGGCTCGCCGCTCAGTCGGTCGACATACTGTTCAAGTATGCTTCCCTCCCTCGCGGCTCCGCGCGCCCGTCTCGCGTGGCGTCTCGGCGGTTTCGTCACGAACCCTCGTGAATAATGCGGGCTAGGGACAGTGAACGCAGTCAAAAGCGATCCGGAACTTGGCCGTTGCAAGTTCCGAGCGACCAACAAGTGGGTGGACGCCGCTCACAACTGCACCACGGTGAAAGGATTTTATGCGGCCAAGCAGGAGATCGACCACAAACAGAAATTTGAATTGCACTGCGGCGAGCCGACCATTCTGGCGGGTGAGGATGACGGCGCGAATCCGGTGGAACATTTGCTCAATGCTCTCGCCGGTTGCGTCACGACGAGCATGGTGGCCCACGCGGCTGTCCGCGGTATCGAAATTCAGGAATTGGAGTCCGAACTGGAAGGCGATATTGACCTGTGGGGATTCTTCGGGCTGGCCGACGTGCCGAAAGGCTACACTGCGATTCGTGTGAAGTTCAAAGTGAAGACCGCTGAAGAGAACATCGAGAAGCTGAAATCCCTAGCCGCGTTCTCTCCCGTCTACAACACGCTGATCAATGGCACAAAGGTAGATATCCAAATCGAGCCCAAGTAAGGGTCGCGGGTCTAACAAGGCGCTGCAGCGAACCGCTCCTTGCGTCACGGCACCTGCTTCCGCCGCCGCCTTTCCACCCGCCGTACAGGTGCCGCGCCGCACTCCGCGGTCGCAGAGATTGGGGTCGTTAACGCGACAGGGCTGAGGACCGCTTTATGGCGGTTCGATCTTGGCGCCGAACTTCCGCACTTGGCCGGATGCCGACGGTCGCAAAATGGCCATTTACCGTCCGTTTTGGGAAAAGCGAATTGCCAATCTCACCGAGCTCAAATTTCAAGAACTTAAGGATAGGCAATCCTTAAGGTTTTGTGGAGAGTCAGACATTCTGGGCAATAACCGGTCGGTCATTGCCCATCCAGCGGGTAATCAGCTTGACTTTATTCAGCCCAGACAGCACCGCTGAAGATTATCTCCCTACACGGTAATACACGTATTTCCCCACGCCCCACCTTGCGGTTTCCTCAGCCCCCTCCTAAAATGGGCCTCCCTACGAGGCCCCTATGCCCTTCTCGATTCGTCCCTACCGCAGCAGAGACTTAGAACGGAGATGCAAATGCGTACGAAGATTATAATAATCAGTTCCCTTTTATTGGCTCTTACTGCCAGCGGAGCCATTGCAGGCCCTTACTGTGCCGTTTTCGAATGGGGAAAGGCGTGTGATTACTCTGACCTCAAGGAATGTCTTCGAGCTGCTGGTCGTGATGGCGGATGTGAAATAAATCAAAAAGAAGACAAGGCCCCTTCAGGTACAGCACCATTTTGTCTGGTGGACCTCCAGGGTACAAAATGTATCTATGATGACGAGCCGGCATGCCGGATGGCTGCATCCATAAACACTCCTGCATATGCAAATAATGTTGTGTGCGTGGCAAATCCGAATCGTTAACCAAACAAGTTGATTAACTTCACCTCGACTTTGCTGGGCCTAGCTCACAGATGCCGACGCGGGAGTGGAAGCTGAAAGGGAAATGAGCGAGCAATGCCCCAAACGCGAGACCATGTCCCTCGAAGAAGCCACAATCTCCAATATTTGGGAGATTGCCGCCATTGTGGAGGCATTGGAGCGTAAGGGCCTCTGCACGAAGCAAGACCTCTACGACATCATCGCCGAGTTCCGGTACCTGCTCCCCGTGAAAGCCCGCTCGAT
This sequence comes from uncultured Nitrospiraceae bacterium, assembly GCA_963748375.1. Lineage (GTDB taxonomy): Bacteria > Nitrospirota > Nitrospiria > Nitrospirales > Nitrospiraceae > Palsa-1315. The sequence continues at coordinate 97,850 of CAVVIR010000006.1, read as the reverse complement.
ATAGACAACCCTGCTGTCGGATGATGGTGATCGAGCGCGGCGCCTCGCATGTCAACTGTGCTCGGCCCGAGTATCGGCGTCCGTTCGTGATGCTCAGGCTCTCAGTTCGCGAGCCTGAGGTACATGTCAGAAGGGGAAAGGTCGGTGAGCACCAGGGGCTCCCCATTGCGATCCCGTAGCCAATGCACAGTGTCACTTGCGTTGTGAGGCAGGACAGTTGCCATCAGCCAGGCGACCTTCTCATCGGGGCTGGTAGTAATATAAATCGTGCCCGGCGCGCTGGATGCGAGCAGCGATGCTCGAGGGCGATCTGCTGCCACACACACCCGCTGATAGAACAGGCGTTCTCCCGCACGGCTATAGGGACTGAGCGTGGTGGTTGGTTCGGAGGTGCAGTGCCACGGCTGCCCCTCTTTGGTGGTCTGTCTCAGCTCGCCAGCAAACTGAGTGAGCTGATGCTGGACTTGTTTGTGTGCGATAACGTGAGCGAACCCTCCTCCCCCAAGCGTAATCATGTTCGGGTACCATATCAGGAATAGTGGAACGAGCGTTGAGAGCCACAGCCACCGCAGGCGAGCCTGTGGCCGAAAGAGGACCCACCCGGATGGAAACACACCGATGATGCCCACCAACAGGAACCACCTCGCATGTTCGAGAGACCAATATTCGACGTAGTAATACTGGTTGCCACGGTAATAGCGAATCCATGACCTGTATCCTCATACCGCTAGGAGAGGTCGCTTACCCAACTGTCCTTCGATCCCACAGTTCTATGAGGCTCTAGACCTATGGTCACGACAAGTACAGACGCACCCTTGCTGATGTGTTCTTGTCCGATGGCACCCACGTCAATCACACGCTGGTCAAAGAGGGCTGGTGTTGGTGGTGCCGAAAGTATGCGCCGGGAGATACGGTGCTGGAAGGGCTAGAGCAGGAAGCGAGAGAAGCGCGGAAAGGGGTGTGGGCCGATCCGCAGCCGGTGCCGCCGGGGGGCAGGCCTGTTTCTCCTGCCAATTTTCTACACTGCTTCTACACGTCAAATTTTCCGGCCAGCTCGCACCACATAACTTATTGATTATGTGGTGCGCCCGGAGGGACTTGAACCCCCAACCCTCGGATCCGAAGTCCGATGCTCTATCCAATTGAGCTACGGGCGCATTCAGCTATTTCAAACACTTCGACGAAGGTCTTGTCAAGGATGGGATAACAGCCCAGCCTGATCATTGCTTACTCGAGACATAATCGAGCAGGCTCAGACCAGAGTGAGTAGCGTTTCAACTAGCTGATCGATTGGTTGATCATCGGTCCTGATCACATGATCGGCGGCCGCTTGATATTTCGGCGTTCGCTCCTGCAACACGTCTTGGATTTCATCAACGAACGACTTGGTCCCTGTCAACGAGGGGCGCTGCGTATTCCCGCCGATTCGTTTCGTGATCGTCTCGACTGAAGCCTCCAACCAAAACACGGTGCCATTCTTCTTCAACGCCTCGACATTTTGTGTTCGAAGGATGGCCCCACCGCCGGTATCGATCACAAGCTGGTCACGGTCGGCGAGCTCCCTACAGATGTCAGATTCCACATCGCGAAAATACTCCCATCCATTTTGGGCAACGATCTCCGGAATCGAATGGTGAGCGCGCTTGACGATCTCGGCATCGGTCGACACAAGCTTTCGGCCCAATCGTGCCGCAAGTCGTCTACCCACTGCGCTCTTACCGGCACCCCGATAGCCGATCAACACGATATTCATGAAAAGCGCGACTCCAGGACAGCACGCATGACCTCAGCTGGAGCAGCCTGATTGGTCCAGAGTTCGAACTGGGCTGCGGCTTGATACAGAAACATCTCAAGCCCGGGAATCGTGCGACAGCCTCTCGCTTTCGCATCTTTTAACAACTGGGTGTCCCGAGGGTTGTAGACGATGTCCATCACCGTCAGTCCTGCATGAAGCAACGCCGCCGGCACAGCAGTCTCGTTGACTTTTGGCGACATGCCCATCGGTGTGCAATGAATCAGCACGTGCGTATCTGGAAGCATCTTTCGTAATGCCCCTTCATCAAGAAGCGATGCCTGCACCATCATCCCTGTCTTCGATTGGAGTTCTCTAGCTAGTGCTGCACGTTCTTGGCTATCGATTCCGAGTATGGTCAAGCGTTCGATCCCAGTTTCTGTCCCAAGCGCGAACGCAATCGCCCGAGCGGCGCCTCCAGATCCCAGCATGACGACGTGACGCCCTTTCAACTCCACACCGCCCTCCCGAAGCGCGCGCAAGGCGCCGGTCGCATCAGTGTTATGCCCTGTGAGGGTCCCTCCTTCAGCCACAATGGTATTGATCGCGCCGATGTGACGCGCGGTCGGCTCGACAGAATCTAGAAAAGGAACGGCTGCCACTTTATGAGGAATGGTCACACTGGCGCCACGAAAGCTGCCAAGAGCGCGAAGGCCCTTTATGGCATCGCCAATCGCTTCCACACGGAACGCCAGATAGACAAAGTTCAGTCCAAGCTTCTGAAAGGCAGCGTTGTGAATGGCGGGCGACAGTGAATGCTCGACGGGATTGCCGATGACACCGCAAAACTGAGTATGTGCGTTGATGTCCATGGGTGAGAATCGTCAGAGTTTCTGTTTCTTCTTTTGGTCAACTGCCAGGCGCCCAATCACCATGAATGCGACATCCCTCTTTGCCTCAAGCACTTTCTCAGGAAATCGTCATGCCTCCATCGATACGGAAGGTTCCTCCGGTAACCCATGCGGCTTCGTCCGAAGCCAGATAGAGAACCATATTGGCGACCTCTTCTGGTTTCCCAGGCCGACGAAGGGGATAGTGCGAGAGAATGGGACTCAGCAGTTCGGGGTTGTCCATCAGCGGCGCGGCCATTGGCGTATCGATGAGCCCGGGGTTCACCACGTTGCAGCGGATGCCATCCTTGCCGTAATCGACAGCAAGGGCTCTGGTTAAAGCATCGAGTGCTCCCTTGGAGGCAGCATAGGCCGGCAATGCGGGAAGGCCGACTAAGCTGGCGATGGAGGAGATATTGACGATCGCTCCATCCCCCTGCTTGAGCATCTGCGGCAACACCGCTCGTGTCATGCGGAATACTCCGGTCAGGTTGACGTCCAGGACCTGCGCCCACGTCGCATCGTCGATCTCGTGCAGACGCTTCCCGAAATCTCCTACTCCAGCATTATTGACGAGGATATCGAGCTGTCCGAACTGCTCCACAGTCCGACGCACCGCCTCCTGGACATGGGATTCGTCCGTGACTGACCCGGCAACCGCAAACGCTTTGCCTTGCGCCTTCACAATGTCGTTCACAACCCGGTCCAACTCTCCCTGCCGTCTTCCCGTCAGCACCACCAAGGCCCCTTCACGTGCAAAGGCTGTTGCGATCGCTTCACCAATGCCCGCGTTGCCCCCCGTCACGACCGCGACCTTTCCCTGCAATCGATTCATCGCTCGTCACCCTCTCGTACTTCGAGAATATCAGCACCCTCACCTAGAGACTCGCCCGCGTGAACTGAGGGCCACAAACCAGACTCGATTTTCCTCGCCACCGTAATGAAGCCAGAATGGGCGACCATTCTGTGATCCGGCCGTACACTGCGCCCCTGAATGGACCAGGTCCTCAGCAACGTTTCGAACGTTTCGATCATGCCGAAGACGGTCGCTCGGTGAAGGGCCTCAACGGTCTGGACCACTTGAGGGACGGTGGGAACAAAGCTCAAATACATGCCGCCGGAACGGAGGACCTGTGCAGCATGCGGTACGACCTGCCAAGGCTCAGGAAGATCGAGGACAAGACGATCGAATGGCAGACCATCGTCAAGCAAGCTAATCCCCTCGTACGCATTCCGACGGAGTGGAATGAGGTTCGGTACCGGGCCCATATACCGTTCAATGTTCGTCATCGCCGTCCGTGCGAAATCCTCACGGGCCTCATAGGTCACGACCAAACCGCGCAGGCCCACGGCACGCAACAAGGCCATCGTCAACGCCCCGGAGCCAGTTCCTGCCTCGAACACGCGCGCGCCAGGATAGACATCCGCCCACATCGGAATGAGAGCAAGATCCTTAGGATATAACACCTGCGCGCCACGCGGCATCTTCAGCACATAGTCACCGAACGTGGGCCTCAACGCCAACATTGTTTTGTTGCCGGAAAGCGTGGCCAACGACCCATCAGGCTTTCCGATGAGATCGTCGTGGGCAATTTTGTGACCGCTCAGTTGGTAGAGATCTCCCGCCTTCAAGGTCAAGGCATATTGCCGCCCCTTCTTGTCCACCAAATGGATACGCTCGCCTGATTGCAAGTATGACATCCGACCTATTTTAGAAGCGCCACGCCAGGTTTTCAATAACACAACCAGGTGCCGAATTGCTCAACCTCTGCCGTACCGCTTCTCAGGGAGATGAGTGGGTTCTTTTTGGGTATAGTCCCCCCCTGAGCCACGCCTGTTCAGCACGAATCTACAATGCTCACGCACTATCCCCTACACGGAGACCTCCGGACGCACGTCGCGATCGTGACCGCGAAACATTCCATCTCAGCATCTTGCCTCCTATCGACAGAGCACCCTTATCCCAAAGAAACCCACCAGGAGTCGCTGTGGCGATTAGGCCCCTTACCCTATAGCCATACGTACACACCTGTAGCAAGGTTGCCTCACCCCTGTCTCAGATTTCCTCATTAGGTCGTTCTAATAGTGCTGTGTTTTCCTCGCGATTGCTGTCCTTCGTTCTTATGGAACAATCCAGCATAAGATTTGCTCCGTAGAGAGGTAACAGAGCGCTGAACAGAAAACGCCAGGATTGAATCGTTTGACGGATTGATGTCTCTCATAGAGTAGAACGGAAGAGCGGGAGGCTGTGGGGCCGACGATGATGCGAAACAACTCATCAGCTAATCAGAGGAGGGGCGACAACATGAAAGAGAATCCATTCCAAACCCCTGAGTCGGAAGAATGTGTCGAGACGGCAAAGGATGTCGATGCGGACGATCCCGAGGCGAGCGACCTCTTAGACGCGATCGGGCGAGAGACATCGGAAGAAGAACAACCTGAGGACCCGACGAAAACCGTGACTCGCACCGCCGCGATCGGCGGCCCATTCATGTTGGAGTCACTCTACTTTCGCTCGTTCGGCGAACGCGCCCTCTTGACCAGAGAAGAAGAAGTCAAACTGGCAAAGAAAATCGATGACGGAACCAACACCATTCGAAAAACGCTGCGCCAGACCATGCAAGTCCTTCTCCGTCTCAAGCCTTCTGACGCTGCACTCGATGCGCGACGCACACTCCAGATGATCAGAGGGCTGAGCGGACTCTCAGCCACCGCAATCGATAAGGCTGAGCAGAGTCTTATCGGAATACTCGAACAGGGAACGGGGCCACACAAGCTTCCAGTTGCTATCGCCAAACAACTCAAGGAAGAGCTGGCGACCCTCCGCTCTGCTCGGATCGTGCTCGAACGGGCAAAGGACGAATTGGTGCGCTGCAACTTACGACTGGTGGTGGATGTCGCAAAACATTATACGGGCCGGGGCCTGACATTGTTGGATCTCGTGCAAGAGGGCAATATCGGATTGATGAAAGCGGCCGAGCGCTATCAATACCGCAAAGGGTTCAAGTTCAGCACCTATGCAACGTGGTGGATTCGCCAAGGCATCACACGAGCCTTAGCTGACCAATCACGGACCATTCGCATCCCGGTTCACCAGACTGAAGCGTCCCATCGGATTATCCGCGTAACCAGACGACTCGGTCAACAGCTAGGCCGTCCGGCTCGGCTCGAGGAAGTGGCCCAGGCGCTGCGGATGAGACCCGAGCGACTCCTCGAAACCACACAAGCATTTCAGGATCCGGTTGCCCTGGAGAAACCGATAGGTGATGGCAGCACGGAATTTGGGGAACTGCTCCCAGACCTGCAAGCCGTCCCGCCCGATGCCCATGTGCACCGGACTGAAATGTCTCACCAGCTTGAACGCATTCTCAGCACGCTCACGCCCCGTGAGCAGACCATTATCCGGCTGCGGTTCGGTATCGGCCAGGATCAGGCTTTCACATTGGAGCAAGTGGGGCAGAGTCTTTCCGTGACAAGGGAGCGAATCCGCCAGATCGAGGCGAAAGCACTCAAGAAGCTGAAGACCCCTGCGGTGAAGGAAATGTTTGCGGCCATCCAGTAAGCCACGGGCTATCGAGCAGAAAGGGGCGAGGCCTGATCTCGCCCCTTTTCTGTTCTTCGACTTTCACCCTGACAGCACTTATGCGACAATGAGGCCGACTCGAATCGATGAGGCCTCATGATACGCGTGCGCCCAACACAGCCGAGATTTCGTCGCTTTCGTTCCTTCGCCATTCTGTCCCTTCTCCCTCTTGTCCGCACCTTAGCGCCCGGAGAGCTGACCGCCACTGCTAAATCACCGTTTGGATTTACCCCATCTAAGGAACAATGGCTGCTGGCACCCTCGGCGATCACAATTCCCACCCGTGGATTGCCTGTCACTCACACGCAAGTCCCAGCACGATCAATGTCTGCTATCGAAGACTTCCAGAATTACGCCATCACGATGACCACAGTCTCGAATCAGGATCCCGCGCTATGGAAGGCGGGGATCCTGTGAGTCACGTTGATGAATTACACCTAGGTCATGATGCCCGCTGGCAGAGAAGTGGGCCTCTCCCGATACCTACCCAGCGAGCTGGTACGCTTGTCCGGTCTTCCCAACCGATCCCCTATGCCAAAGCCTGGACACTCCAGAAGCAACTACAGCAAGATCGGATTGCGGAGAGACAAGGGGACGTATTGCTGCTCCTTGAGCACCTGCCAGTCTACACCCTCGGCCGCACCACCCAACCAGCACATTGGAACTGCGGGGAAGAGGTTCTCCGTCGTACAGGCGCGAGCCTCCAGTTCGTCGATCGGGGCGGATCGATCACCTACCATGGACCGGGGCAGATCGTCGGCTATCCCATACTCAAGCTGTCGCATTATTGCTCAGGGCCTAAACAGTATGTCTGGAAGTTGGAAGAGGTCTTGATCCACACACTCTTGCGATGGGGCATTGAGGGCTATCGCATTGAAAAACGCCCCGGCATCTGGGTACGCTGGAATCATACTGACGCGAAGATTGCCTCGATTGGAGTGCGAATCGATCACGGAGTCACGATTCACGGATTTTCGCTCAATGTCGACCTTGACCTCCTCCCTTTTTCTCTGATCATGCCCTGTGGCTTCGCACAATGCCGTATCACATCTATGGCCGAGATCCGGCAGTCCCCCACAGCGACCACTGCGGTTGCAGAACACGTGGCAGAGGAATTCTCTCGAATATTCGATATTCGATGGACGACTTTCTCGCCCGACATCATCATGCAGGGGAACCGTGAGGACCACCTCACATCGACATCCCCGCTTCACACCTGACAAAAAGGATCACGCTATGCACGAACTCGACACACCAACGTTCCGGCTGGCAGTGGCACAGTTTGATCAAGCGGCCGAGGCGATGGAGCTTGATCACAATTTACGCGAACGACTAAAGCTTCCTCAGCGATCGCTGATCCTCAGCCTGCCCGTCAGGATGGACGATGGCCGGGTCGAGGTCTATACCGGCTACCGTGTGCAGCACGATTCCTCCCGTGGCCCCACCAAGGGCGGCATTCGCTATCATCCGGATGTGAACCTTGGGGAGGTTGCGGCGCTCGCCATGTGGATGACATGGAAATGCGCATTAGTTGATCTCCCCTACGGTGGGGCCAAGGGTGGCGTCGCGATCGCCCCCAAACAGTTTTCGCAATCGGAATTACAGCGATTGACCAGGCGTTATGCCGCAGAGATTTTCCCGCTGATCGGACCAGACAAAGACGTCCCGGCCCCGGACGTCGGCACAGACAGCCAGGTGATGGCCTGGATCATGGACACCTACAGCCAGCAGGTAGGATATTCAGTCCCGGGCGTCGTTACAGGCAAGCCCCTCTCGATTGGAGGAAGCCTCGGTCGTGAAGAAGCCACCGGCCGCGGGGTGGTCTGCGTCACCATGGAAGCGCTTCGTCATCTTAAGCTCGATATTCGGAATACCACTGTGGCGATACAAGGGTTCGGCAATGTCGGGGCTCATACCGCCCGCATCATGCAAGAGTGTGGCGCACGTGTCATCGCCGTAAGCGACGTGAGCGGAGGTCTCTATAATTCGAGCGGGCTGGATATTCCAGAGCTTCTTGCACGCTACAAGACCGCAGGCCAACCCCTACGTGAGACCAAGCTGGGAGACTGGCTCTCTAACGACGAATTACTTCAGCTCGATTGCAGCGTGCTGGTCCCCGCCGCGCTCTCCGAGCAGATCACCGAACGCAATGCGGCGAAACTGCGCTGCCGGATTCTCGCCGAGGGAGCGAATGGCCCGACGACCTTGGAGGCCGATCGCATCTTGCAGGACCGTGGCATCTTTATTATTCCAGACATCCTCGCTAACTCCGGGGGCGTCATCGTGTCCTACTTCGAGTGGGTGCAGGATCTGCAGCGGTTTTTCTGGAAAGCCACTGACATTCAAGAACGATTGCAAGACATCATGATCACCGCCTTCCATCGGACATTACAATTTTCTCTGTCCAAAAAAACTTCTATGCGTATGGCCGCCCTGATGAGCGGGATCGACAAAGTCGCTCAGGCACACCTTCACCGGGGGCTCTATCCATGAATGCCTCGCATCATACGTCCAGGGCCTGAGGGTCCGCGCGTGTCGGGTTCACTCTCGGCACGCTTGCGCTCCTGCCGCTCCATGCGCTAGGTTGAATGGATCGAAACTGGGCTCAACGACCGGAGATTTGCAGGATGGGTCGGGATGCTGTGCTGTCTCTCTGGACAACTCACAAGGAAGAACGGTGGCCTCAAGTGGACAGCCATCTTGAGGGGCCTCTCATGACATTGGATACCGTGATCAGCGGATGCGTCGTGTATTTCCTCGACAGCCCTGAGGGGCTTGACCCCCAGCGGGTCAGCATCCTTGAAGATTGTGTGGCAGACCTGGATAACCTGACCGGCGAGCTTGACGAAGACTGCGGGTCCTACTTTCAACGGCTCCGACAGCTCGGAGCCCTCCTCATCACCACCCATCACACCATCTAACTTACTTCCAGAACAGAAACGAGCGATCACGGATCGGCCCCGCCTTACCCTTCATGACACGCGAGAGCGCTTTGACACGACCCTTATCCATCAATCCATGAGCCCTTCCCCGCTCCTAGCAGCCGTTCTTGCAAGTTCTCAAACCATTCGATAAAATATGCACACACTGCATTGGTCCTACCATTTTCATCAATACATTTCACGCACACTACATCGTTTTGACCGCATGGGGAAGGAAGAGTCGATGAAGTATGTACTTCGAGTGGTCTCTCTGGCTTGTATGGTGATGGCCGGAGTCGGCGCATGGGCGCCTCCTGGCTACGGCGAGCCCTACGAGTTGAGCAAGAATGACGTGATGGACCCTAAGTCCTTGAAGAGCGCCGAGATTTCGCTGTTTGGGGTTAAATTGGGAGACTCCGAATCCAAAGCCTTGGATTCGCTCGTGAATGAAAAGATCCCCGGAGTAAAAGTAGAGCAAGAAGCTTTGTTCATCTTCTTGCTCGATCAACGCAAGCCGACCGGTCCTATGGCCGGCGTGCGCATCCAGGACGGCAAGATCGACCTGATCTTTATCAATAATCGATTTTCCTATAAAACTCGAGGCATCTTTCGCAACGTGCTGAACAGCGAAAGCCCCGATGACGTGCGAAAACTATTGGGGCCAGAAGACTATGGGGACGAAAACGTGATGGGCGCCATACTCGCCTACGATAAGCAGGGATTCGTCATCAATTATCTTGGGAAAGATGTCAATGTGGAGTTTTCCCCATCTCGCTAGCAAGAAGGCCTGACGGCTGACCTCACCGCATACTTACCGGCCTCAAGATTTACCGTCAGGTTGTAGTCTTTCACCGCAGATCCGCGGAAGAATCGAACGATAGCGTCCTGATAGAGCGAGCCGCCCTTGGCCTCGCTGCCTGACGATCGATCCAACAGAGGGATTCAGTGAGGAGTTTCTGCTGCCTGCAACCCGTAGGCGATGAGATTCGTTGCGGTATTCCAGCGACGCTTGGAATTCAAAATGACAAGGAGAAGATCGCTTCCGTTCTGTGAGACTTTGGCAATAAGGCACCGACCGGCTTTGGAAGTAAATCCGGTCTTGATTCCTTCGACACCGGGAATACGCCCTAGCAACCTGTTTGTATTGTGCAACACATATGCACGGTGTCCGTTGACCGGGGTGATGATTGCACGCTCCTCACGCACCAACTGCCGGAAGATCGGTTGATCGAGGGCTATGACACTCAACGCCGCAAGGTCTTCGGCGGTCGAGTAATGGTCCGGGCCATCGAATCCGCAGCCATTGCTGAAATGCGTATCGGACAAGCCGAGTGCCGCGGCCTTGGTATTCATGAGAGCCACAAACTGCGCTTCGTCGCCTCCCACATGCTCCACCGCTGCGAGACAGGCATCGTTGGCGGATACGATGAGCATGGCCTTCAACAGGTCTTCTAACCGAAAAACCTGCCCGGCCTTCACGCGCAAGTGCGTCTTGTGCGCCCGTGCGGCATTGGGGCTAATCGTGACAAAATCATCCAACCGACCTCGCTCCAGAATGACGAGAGCCGACATGATTTTTGTGAGACTGGCAGGGGACATCCGCTTCCCCGCATCATGTTCGTACAGCACATGCCCGCTCTTGAGTTCTTTGAGAAGAATGCCATGGGCTGGAGCGACTCGCCACGGAGGGAATTGGTGCGGAACAATCGCAGTGCGAACAGGAACAGAGTGGACCCGGGTGTTCTTCGCAAGAGCGACGGACGGGGTAACGGCCTCGGCACCGATCAGGAGAACACCGATAAACACCCCAACGGCGCAGACTAGAAATGGCTTCAGATGAGATCTCCCGCAGTCTCTTACCTTCATGAAGTCGGCGCTCCTAACTCATAGCGTGAACGATTCCCGCACTTTTCCTCCACGAAACCCGCTGTCGATCACTTTGTGAAAAAAACGAAGCAAGTCGGCAAGGTCGATCCAAAACCCGCAATTCAGACAGCGGGCATAGAGTCTTCGATTCACCAGCGTATAGTGGCGTTCGACCATCATGAACCCCTGACATCTCAAACAATGCATCAACGCATCTATCTTTACATTCAGGATCTCATTCAGGATCTATTGGAGTCGTTTCATCACCAGCGCCACGCAACCCGCCAGCAATCCTCCACCGAAAATCGTGGTCCCAAACGTGAGGTACGCACTGGTTCCACTGCCGGGCACAGATCCGTCGAGCAGCTCTCGCACCCCGCCCTGTACCATCAGCACGGAAAGAGTGAGCAACGCACCAATTACAAACCACCATCGAAAGGATCTCACAATATCCTCGAACCAGAACTCCAAAAGGCCGCGAGGGGCTGACCCTCGGTCACTCTAGCCGAGGGTCGGTGGGCTGTCAAGAAGACTGACTTTTAACTCACCCTGGACGTCCACCTGCCTTACGGGGAAGGCGCGACTGGAGTGGACACAGCCTTCAATCCTCGATGAAGAAACACGGAGACACTTCCATTGCCGTTATCCGCTGTCACCAATCCAGGCTCTTCTTCCTCCTTCGTGGTCACGCGAAATGTCGCGAGGGCGAAGGGACCCGGTTTCGTCCGATAGTTTCTCGGCGGATATTCAAAGGTTCCATCGCCCCGACCAAAGAGAATGGAGAGATCGCTCGACTGAAGATTGACGATAGCCACGTCGATGCGGCTGTCACCATTGAAATCGCGAGCGTACCCGAAATTCGGTCCTGCGTCTGCGCCAGAATCTTTCCCTGGCAGGAACGTCCCGTTTCCTACTCCAAGGAACGTTGTAAAGCTATCTTGCTGACCGTTGATCACAAGGAGGTCGAGTATCCGGTCACGATTGAAGTCGGCGAAACTCACCCCAAGCGGTCGCTTTCCCGTCCGATAGTCGGCGGGAGGGCGAAATGTCCCGTCGCCATTCCCTTTCCAGATAGAGACCGCATTCGACATCGGCCCTCCATTGGTCACCGCCAAATCGATCTTTCCATCGCCGCTCAAGTCGGCCATCGCCACTGACGTGGGCGTATCTCCATATTCATACTGCGCCCCATGGGTGAACTCACCCGTGCCGGTTCCCAGAAACACTTTAATCTTGTCGTTCCGCAAAGCGACCACAAGGTCAGGGGCCTGATCACCGTTTAAATCTTCGCTGGCAATAGCGATGGGAGTGCGATGCACGGGATACCGAGGCCCTTCTTCAAATTTTCCGTCGGATCGACCGAAGAGTACGGATACTTCATCGCCGCCGGAACAGGCCAAGGCCACATCGGGATACACATCGCGATTAAACATCCCAAGAGCGAGCGAGCGCGGCTCTTTACAGACATTTAACTGAACCTGGTCGCGAAAGGTGCCATCACCGTTCCCCAAGAGAATCGACAGCGTATTACTGCCGATGTTCGTGGTAACCAAATCCGTAAATCCATCTTGATTGACATCGATAGGGGTGACAGTTGTCGGATTCTTCCCTACTTGATAACTCGCGAAGTAGTAGAATAGATCCGGTGGGGCATAGGGGTCTTGCTTGTTGCAACCGCTTGATATAAGTAGGGAGGCACTTATCGCCACGGCCACAAAACCCCAGGCGTGAGATCTCTTGTGGCCGCCAACGAATTTGATCACGCGGTCTTCCTCATGCGAAGGGCAGGCAACGTGGTGATTGATCTGTATATGCACGCCCCCTCACCCAGGCTCTCCCTCCGCAATGAGCGTAGCCAGTATACAGACTGCCGCTTTCACATGGCAATCAATCCTACGGAGTGACCTGCGCCACCCCTATGCCGTTCCCCCACCCATCTCATTCATCAACGGCTTTGAAAATAGGGCAGCGGTTAAGGTAGAATGGCCCACTTGGTAAGGAGGACTCCATGAGCAAGATGATCAAGATTGATGTGTCGATGTACGGAATCGCTGAGATACTGCACTGGTGTCATGACCGCAATAAGGGCCGCGTCCCGGGGGTGGACACCGCAGGCTTCGATACGATGAAGGGGCTCTTGGCTGAGAAGCCGCAGTCAGGTGATTATTTTACCCTCGATCAGTTTTGGAAAAAGAGGGTCGCCTTGGACCTGACCGAAGACGAAGTGGCAACAATCGATCGCTGCCTCTACGATATCCCCAATTTCGATAGCGAGCCCCTTCCGCAGATTCGACATAAATTTTGGCCGCAAGAAGTGGCAACCCATTAAACAGCCGGGGCCGTCCTCACGCGGCCCCGGCTTCTAGCTCATAGCGATTCGCCCAGCCTACTCGTCCAAGATGGGGCCGAGGACCACACGACGTACCAGTTGTGTTTTTGACGCGACCTTGCAGGAATAACTATCTGGCTGGAAAAGAAACTGCCCTTGCAGGATGCTCAACCAGTCCGTCCAGCAAGGCCGCAGCGAGTGAAAGCCCGAGGCGTACCCTTTGGGGCGCACGGTGCGACGAATAAGGAGCACCACGTTTGTGCGCGCCGCCGAGATGTGAGGCGGCCGGGTCCCCGTTGAGGGTTTGAAGGAAGCGAGAACAAAGATGGCGGGCTGTTTCAGCATCCTGCCGGTTAGAGTGTCCCTTCACCCTTAAGGTAGCGACGAAAGCGGTCCATCAAGTCGGCGCCCAATGTCCCGCCTTCCGGTTTCTTGAGGTCCGGATCAGCAAAATGCCCGCGAATTTCCTGAAGGCGCTTTTCCGCCTGCTCATTTCCCTGCAACCGCTTGGTCTTCTCCATCGCAGTATCGAACGCCTCAAACGTCAACTTGTCATACCCGAATGAGCGAATCCGTTTGACGGCTTTCATCATCGCCTGATTCCGGAAGGTCGTCAGATGTTCCGAGTCAACCTCGGCGAGCCCGAGCTTCCGCGCCCTGCGCTCAGCGGCCTTACGAATTCCGCTACGTACAAAATCCGGGGATGTCTGCAGACGCTTCCAGGCTTCATCGGTCCACGCCACTCTTTCTTGTGGTGCATCCCACAATTGGATCAGTGTCGACTCATCGATCCGAGTCACACCTCTCTCGCGCGCTAAATCTTCGGTGTCCCGCCTCAGCATGTCAGTGACAAATTCAACCGCGATGGGCGGCGACTGTTTCAATTTCTGTTGCAGCTGGGACAACGCCCCTTCACTCCACTCCAACGGAGGGCCTGAAGCCTCACGAAAATCGCCCAGCGCTTCCACCTTTTCAAACAGTTCGACATTCACCTCAAGATGGCCCCGCTCTCTGGCTATCTCTTCGGCAATTTGCTTGATCATGTGGCGCATGAATTCCGGAACGGTATCCAATCGATCCTTCGCAGCGGCAGTCCAGGGGAGGCGCCCTTGAGCCATATCCTCCGCGGCAGCCGCCATGCCGGATTCGCCTCCCATGCCGCCCATCATTTGGCTTTTGAACTGATCAAGAATCTCTGCTGTAATCTCCGCACAGCCAAGCTCACGAGCTTTTTTTTCGGCGATTCGCCGAACCATGCCGCGCAAGAACAGCGGGGCTCGCTTTAAACGTTCGGAGGCCTCGTCCGTCCAACGGACATCGATCCCTATGGCATCATGCGAGTCTGGCGCATTCATGATGAATATCCTGTTGTCACTGGTTCAGAAGTTCCTTCAATTCTTTTCCCGCTTTAAAAAACGGGACTTTCTTGGCAGGAACCGCCACCGTGGCGCCGGTCTTGGGGTTCCGTCCTTCTTTCATCCGACGAGCCCGCAGCCGAAAACTGCCGAACCCTCGAATCTCCGTCTTATCGCCGTTTTTCAAAGAATCTCTGACGCAGTCAAAAATCGTATTGACGACAACTTCCGCCTGCCGTTTCGTCAAGGTCGTGATCTGTTCTGATACGCGCTCAATAATTTGGGCCTTCGTCATAGTGGACTCCCCCTGTATGATGATGAATCGACCTCTACGCCAATCCGACCCTGCTAGAACACCATGAGATACTTGAGCCCAACCCCGGAGTAAAAATCCAATTTGGGGAAAAGCCCCGATATTCGGGACTCGATCAATTCTCTAAATGAAAATCGTCGGCGTGGCTCAATGACTTTCGGCTCGCCCTCGATACCGGCCGCATCCGCTGCAAGCTGGATGGCCGCGTTGAGATCGCCAAGTTCGTCCACAAGCTTTGACGCTTTGGCCTGACGGCCCGTGAAAATTCGACCGTCTGCCAAGGCCTGTACAGCCGCCACGTCAAGCCCTCGCCCTTCCGCCACCGCCTCGATAAACTGCTTGTGGACATCGTCCATAACAGATTGGAGCAATGCCTGTTCTTCATCGCTCATCTTCCGGAGAGGCGATCCGACATCTTTAAATCGCCCACTTTTGATCACAACACCTTCGACTCCGATCTTCTTCAGCAGCCCTTCGACGTTTGCCATTTCCATGATGACCCCGATACTCCCCGTCAACGTCCCTGAATTGGCCATGATTCGATCCGTCGCCACTGCGATATAGTATCCTCCTGATGCCGCCACCGTACCCATTGACGCGATCACGGTCTTCTTGCTCTTGCTTCGAAACCGCTGGACGGCATCATGAATTTCTTGCGACGGGACCACCCCGCCGCCGGGACTGTCGATCCGCAAGACGACCGCTTTCACGGAAGGGTTGTCGGCGAAACGCTTCAACTCACCGATTGTCGATTGTGCATCCACAATAACCCCTTCAATACGTATCAATCCAACTCGGTCCTCCATCGAGAAGTCGAGGTCGGGGAAAAACAGGTTCACCAGAAAGAGCAAACCCAGCCCGATGCCGAGCGCCCAGAGCGCTCGGCGCACTATTCCACGCTTGGCTGGCCTTCCTGATGTTTCGTCACTCATAGTTCGATGCGACGCTCATCGCACCAAGGGTGTGAAGGCCCACGGTCGACACTGCTGGCTGACCTACTTCTCGTCCTCGTCTTGTCCTCGCTTCCGGGTCTGCTTCGCCGTACGACCCAAGCTTTGGTCCAATGCGCCTTGAGCCGCATGGTATTCATCGACTGTTCGCCGATCGGAATCCATCTGGTGATCGCGCAAACTGAGCGCAATCTTTCGCTCCTCACGATCGACCTTGATGATCTTGGCCGTCACTTCATCTTGCAGCTTGAATTTCTCTTCGAGCTTGGCCTGCGAGTCGAGACCGGCCTCGCTGATGTGAATCAACCCTTCGACGCCCCCGTCCAATTCGACAAAGATGCCGAAGTCGGCAACCTTGCTGACCTTCCCGACCGCCACATCTCCGACCGCATATCGGCTTGGAATTTCGTCATCCCATGGATCGCCCTTCAGTTGCTTATAGCCAAGAGAAAGCCGTTCTTTTTCCTTGTCGATCCGTAAGACCACCGCTTCGACCTTCTGCCCCTTCTTGAAGAGTTCAGAGGGATGCTTGATATGCTTCGTCCACGACATATCGGAAATATGGATCAATCCATCGATGCCCTCTTCGAGTCCGACGAACGCGCCGAAGTCGGTGAGGCTCTTCACCTTTCCTTCAATGTGCGTCCCGATGGCATACTTCCCTTCCACCATATCCCAGGGGTTCGGCGCAGTCTGCTTCATGCCGAGAGAGATCTTTCTGCTCGCCGGATCCACGTTCAACACCGCCGCTTCCACCTGATCTCCGATGGACACCACGCGTGATGGATGGCGCACCTCGTGCGTCCATGACATCACGGAGACATGCACGAGCCCTTCGACCCCGGGCTCGAGCTCGATAAACGCCCCATAGTCGGTCAGGCTCACGACGCGACCTCGGACTCGAGTCCCGACCGCGTACTTACTGGCTACCCCCGTCCAGGGATCAGCACTTTTTTGTTTCAAGCCGAGTGAAATGCGCCCGGTCTCTCGATCGTACTTGAGGACACTCACTTCCACCTTGTCGCCGATGTTGAACATCTCCGACGGATGGCCGACACGGCCCCACGACATGTCTGTAATGTGGAGTAGCCCGTCGATGCCGCCGAGGTCGATGAACGCCCCGTAATCGGTGATATTCTTCACCACACCTTGGATCAATTGCCCTTCTTTCAACGTGGAGAGGGTCGTCTTCCGTTTTGAATCCCGTGTTTCTTCCAAGAGCACACGCCTGGACACCACAACGTTGCCACGCCGATGATTGATCTTGATAATCTTGAGAGGAAACGTACGCCCGATCAACCCGTCAAGATCCCGCACTGGATGCAGGTCGATCTGCGAGCCCGGGAGAAACGCCTTCACCCCGATATCGACCATCATGCCGCCCTTGATCCGCGCGACGATCTTACCGTCGATACTTTTGCCGTCGTTGAAGAGCTTTTCCAGCTCCTCCCAGATCTTCATCTTGTCGGCTTTTTCTTTGGAAAGAACCAGATTGCCGTCGGCGTCTTCACACTCCTCGATATAGACTTGAAGCCGATCGCCCACCTTGAGGTTTTGGCGTTCCTCTGTGGAGAACTGATCGTTCGGGATCATCCCTTCGGACTTGTAGCCGATGTCGACAACCACCTTGTCTTTGGTCACGGCCACGACGCGGCCTTCCGTAATGGTGCCTTCTTCAAGGTTTTTAAATGTTTCCTCGTACAAGGCCGCTAAGGCCGCCCGGTCTAACTGCTGGTCACTCGATGGCAAAACCGTACTCATGATAGAAATCCTACTCTTCCGACTGAAGTCGGGTGCTGATGGTTATACACCGGCATTCACTCAGCCTTGCGAATGTCGGCACTGGACTGCTTGATCGGAGATTCTACACCACCTAACGACGCAATACGATCCATCACGGTGCGACTGACTTCCTGATAATACTGCTTCGCATCTCCGCCTTCCTCATGTCGGGGAAACGCAAGCGCCTCGCCATAGAACACGGTCACGGGACTGAAACGTGGCCACATAATCCCAGGTGGTAACACATCAAACGTCCCCTTGAGATAGGCCGGAACCACAGAACATCCGGTTTGCGCCACGATCATACCGATTCCCGGCTTGGGGGATTGCAACCGACCATCCTGGGTGCGACCGCCCTCAGGGAAAATCACCACGACCTTCCCTTGCTTGATCAGAGCCACCGCCTTACCGAATGCATCACGGTCCAACCGACCGACCCTCAGGGGAATCCATCCCAACCATTGACAGATCGCCTTCAGCCCTGGAACCGGAAAGAGATCGCTACGCCCCAGAAACCAAGCCCGCCGCCGCATCCCACAGCCCAGGAGGGGAATATCCAAATAACTGGCATGGTTCGCCGCAACAAGAAACCCTCCGTCCCGGGGAACTGCGCCAACGACTCGAAATCGAAAACACAACCAGCCAATGGTCCGGCAGAGAACCCACAAGATCCCGTAAAAAACCGAACTCACAGTTTGGCCGCAACCACAGCCATCATCTGGTCCACCACTTCCGGGATGGACAACGTTGACGTATCAATGAACCGGGCATCTTCAGCCGGAACCAACGGCGCGATCGAGCGGGAGCGGTCCCTCGTATCACGGTTTGCCAAATCGGCACTCGTCTCTTCAAGTGCTCCGGAATGTCCCGCCGCAACGAGTTCCCGATGCCGGCGCTGGGCCCTGACAGTCGGATCCGCTTCGAGAAAAAATTTCACGTCAGCCGAAGCAAATACCTTTGTTCCCATATCACGCCCCTCAACTACCACTGCTCCACCCTGTCCGATTTGTCGTTGGATAGGCAACAACCAGGCCCGGACCGCTGAAATAGCCGAGACGACCGATGCCGCCGCCGACACCTCAGGCGTTCGAAGGTCGCCGCTCACATCCCTGCCACTGACGAATACTGTGGCGACTCCCTGATGAAACTGCATGTGAAGTGACAACGTAGGCAACAAGGCCTCGACTCCCTTGGCATCAGCGGGATCCAGGCCGGACTCAATGACGGCCCATGCCGTCGCGCGATAGAGCGCGCCTGTGTCAAGGTACAGATAACCCAATCGAGAAGCCAACAACTTGGCCACGGTGCTCTTACCGACACCAGCCGGACCATCGATCGCAACGATCAGTCCTCTCGCCCGCTGTTTCTCCGCAACAGGCCCCACGTCATGCCCCATCGTCATAGCTGTCACCGGCACTCGCCTAATAATTCCAAGAGCGTGTGATGAAAGTCCGGGAATGATGTCTCGATACAGGCCGCCTCGTCAATCGAGGTTGGAGCCGAAGCGGTCAAGCTTGCAATGGCCAACGACATCGCCACCCGGTGATCTCCATGGCTGTGGCCACGTCCAGCTTGCAACCGACCATTATCTTCCGCTGTGCCAAGACCTCGCACAATCATCCCGTCCGGCCTTTCCGTCACCTGCGCCCCCATCGCACGTAATTCCGCCGACACCGTGGCAATCCGATCGCTCTCTTTGACTCTCAATTCTTGGGCTCCGGAGATGATCGTGTCACCCTCTGCCACTGCGGCTGCGACACATAAAATGGGAAATTCATCGATCGTCTGCGGAATCAAATCCGGTCCGATCTCCACTCCATGCAGCCTAGCCGACCTCACTCGAATATCCGCAACCGGCTCTCCTGCCTCTTCGCGCCTATTAAGCAGTTGGATGTCTGCACCCATTCTCGTCATCACGTCCAACAAGCCGACCCTGGTAGGATTGATCCCCACGTGTTGAATCGTCACATCCGAACCAGGAACAATGGTGGCTCCCACGATGAAAAATGCCGCGGCAGAAAGATCTCCCGGGACGACTAATCGAGGCGCCGCGTTCCATCCAACCGACGGTCGTCCATCGATCAGCAAAGTAGTCCCTTCCCGCTGAAGCGCAATACCAAAAAACTTGAACAACCGCTCCGTATGATCCCGCGAGAGGCGCGGCTCAGTGATACGAGTTGTTCCTTCGGCAAACAAGGCTGCGAGCAACAACGCCGACTTGATTTGCGCACTCGCCACCGGCGAGGCGTAGGTGATCGCGTGAAGTCGGCTGCCTGTGACGGCTAAAGGCGCAAGTTCGCCACCCTTGCGTCCGGCAATGACGGCGCCCATTTCCCGCAACGGCTTCACAATCCGTCCCATGGGGCGGCGACGGATTGATTCGTCACCGCTCAACACCGTAAAAAAGTCTTGTCCGGCCAGCAGACCCGTCAGGAGGCGAATGCCTGTTCCAGAGTTCCCGCAATCAATCGGTCCACTCGGCTCGGTCAGCCCCCAGAGTCCCTTGCCATGCACACAGAGTTCTTCGTCCGACTCATCGATACGGATACCGAGACCCTGGAGAGCCCGCATTGTATTGAGGCAATCTTCACCTCGGCAATAGCGCGCAACCGAACTGATCCCGTTCGCCAAGGCTGTCAGAATGATGGCACGATGGGTGATCGACTTATCGCCAGGAACGGAAATCGTTCCCTGTAACGGCCTGCCAGGTGTAATGGTCAGCGATGCCATAGGTGTCTTACGCCGAGACAGTCTGTCGCGTAGGAAGCTTCTCTCGTTCCTGCTTGGCCCGTTCGAGTTCCTTCTCGATGCCGGCGGCATCCCCCTCTTGAATCAGCTGCTTCAATTGGCTCAGGGAGCGCTCGTAGGCCTCGATGAACGTCACCACATTGTCACGGTTCCAGAGGAAAATATCACGCCACATTTCCGGAGAACTCGCAGCAATCCTGGTCGTATCCCGTAACCCACCGCCCGAGTGGCTTGCCAGGTCGAGAGACGGGATTTGTCGATCGCGAATCTCAGCCAGGGCATTGATCAGGGCAAAGGCCGCCACATGAGGCAGATGACTGACCGCCCCAAGAATCTTGTCATGCAGATGGGCATCCATCGTCAGCACGACCGAACCGGTTTCCTGCCACATCGTTCGGACCTGCTCAAGCGCCTGCGGATTTGTGGCCTTCGTCGGCGTCAGGATACAACGCGCGCCGACAAAGAGCTGATCCGATCCCGCCGCCACCCCCGTCTTTTCTTTACCGGCGATGGGATGGGCCCCGACAAAATGGACACCATCGGGCATGGCTCGTTCAGCCTGTTCCACCAGCATACCCTTCACGCTTCCGACATCAGTCACAATCGCGCCTTGCTTCAAACAGGATGCCCATTCCGTCAAATGCCGGTCATAGGTGTCGACTGGCGTAGCCAACACGACCAAGTCGGCATCCCTCACTCCATCTTTAGGATCGATCACGTAACGATCGATCGCGCCCAGCTCGACCGCAGTTTTCAAGTTTTCGACACGCCGTCCGACCCCGATGACCTGTGCGGCCAACCCCTTTCGGCGAAGAATCATACCGAGCGATCCGCCGATCAGCCCAACTCCAATAATCGCGACCTGGGTAAAATGCAACGCCATCGTTCACAACGGACCGAGACCGTGCCTCAATCCTGATCCCTCTCAAAGACAATCTTTCGGGTTACACATCCCGGCCGACCGCCACCGCGATCTTTCGCATATCCTGCATCAACTCCTTGAATTGGCTGGGCTTAATGGACTCTTCACCGTCGCACAGCGCGCATTCCGGATTCGAATGGACTTCGATGAGAATGCCATCCGCCCCCGCGGCCACTGCCGCTTTCGACATCGGCGCCACCAGATTCCACTTGCCGGTGGCATGGCTAGGATCGACGATGACGGGCAAATGCGACAGCTCTTTTAACGTCGGGACCGCAGCGAGATCGAGCGTATTGCGATACTGCGTCTCAAAAGTCCTGATCCCCCGTTCGCACAACATGACGTTCTGATTCCCGCGAGACATGATGTATTCCGCCGACAAGAGAAATTCCTTGATCGTCGCCGAAAGTCCCCGCTTCAACAGCACCGGCTTGTCGTAGGCCCCGACCTCCTTGAGGAGTTCAAAGTTCTGCATGTTGCGGGCGCCGATCTGGATGATGTCGGCCTTTTCAAGAAATAATTCGATGTCACGGGTATCCAAAATCTCGCTGACCACCGGCAACCCGGTTTGCTTCTTCGCTTCGACCAGATAGTCCAATCCTTCACGCCCTAACCCTTGAAACGAGTACGGGGAGGTGCGAGGTTTGTAGGCCCCTCCACGCAAAATGCTTGCTCCGGCCGCCTTGACTTCATGGGCAATACCGACCGTGATTTCGAGCCGCTCCACCGCACAGGGTCCTGCCATGATGACCAGCTTGTTACCGCCGATCTTCACGTTGCCCACATGGATCACCGTGCCTTCACGCTTAAACTCCCGGCTGACAAGTTTCCACGGTGCGAGAATCGGCAACACGCTTTCAACGCCCGGCAACGCCGTAAGCGGCTGGTTATGCAGGACCCGATCGTCGCCGATGACTCCAATAATCGTCCGCTCCTGCCCGGTCGATAGTTGCGATTTCAATCCCAATTCGCGAAGCCGATCGATGATGTGGTCGACCTCTCCTTCGCTTGCCTCTGGTTTTAATACAATAATCATATTGCCCTCACTAGCAGGATGCTGAAAAAAGGAGGAATGGGGTAGCTGGAACGATCCCCTTGCTCGCGGAACGCGCACGATAGGAATGTGCTCGTTCGACGCGCGCAGTTGGGATCATTCCACCCACCCCTTGTAAAGCGACAGGTCGCTGCGGCCTTGCTGAACGGCCTCTTTGAACATCCTGCGTGGTTACTAGACACTCAATGCGCATGAATGACCCGCTTGAGCGCAGCCAAGAATTCCCTGTTTTCTTCTTCCAGGCCGATGGTCACCCGGACCATGCGCCCTTCAATGTGACGAACGATGACGCCCTCCTTTAACAGAGCCTCAAATACCTGTCGTCCGTCTCGACCGATATCGACATACACAAAATTGGCTTCACTCGGAATCGGTGAAAACCCGAGCGTGGTCAATCCCCTAACCATCTGGCCCATCCCTGCCTCATTCACCGACCGGCTCTGTGCCACATGTTCGTCGTCTCCAAGCGCGGCAAAAGCGGCGCGCTGCGCCAGGCTGTTCGCGTTGAAGGGAGGGCGAACTCGGTTCAAAAAATTGGTGATCTCTGCCGTCGTGATGCCGTATCCAATTCGCAATCCTGCAAGGCCATAGATTTTCGAAAATGTCCGCAGCACAATCACATTCCGCCCTTGCTTCACATAGGCCATGGAGTCCGGAAACTGCCGACTCCTGACGTACTCGAAATAGGCTTCATCGCACACCACGACGACATGCGCCGGCATACGCGAGAGCAACCGTTCGACCTCAGATGCGGACACCATCGTTCCGGTTGGATTATTGGGGTTACAGAGGAACAGGAGCCTTGTTCGGTCAGTGATAGCATCGGCCATTGCCTGAAGATCGTGCCGCCACTCCTTCAACGGAACGATAACGGGCTTTCCATGGGCTGCCGTCACCTCCATTTTGTAGATGACGAAGGTCTGATCGGCCATGATCGCCTCATCGCCCGGGGCTAAAAACGTCCGGGCAAGCAGGCCCAAAATTTCATCCGATCCGTTCCCCAGTATGACCTGATCCGGAGTCACCTTCCAACGATCTGCCAGGGCTTCCCGCAAGCGAAATGCCCCGCCATCAGGATAACGATGCAGGGTCGAGGTTCCTTCGCTCAAGGCAGCGAGCGCCTTTGGGGAGGAGCCCAACGGATTTTCGTTCGAGGCTAGTTTAATGATGCGCGCAAGACCCAATTCCCGTTGAAGTTCTTCAATCGGCTTCCCTGGAACATAGGGTCTGAGCGAAACGATGTCTGGATGAACGTTCAGCGGCATGACATCAACTGTGGGCCGGATAGGAACCCAGGACTTTCATAAAAAGACAGCGACCGGTGATTTCTTCAATAGCTTTCTTGACCCGCTCTTCCTCAATATGCCCTTCGATATCGACGAAAAAAATATATTCCCAGGCTTTTCGTCTGGAAGGACGCGATTCAATCTTCGTCATGCTCAGGCCGTGAGAGGCGAACGGTCGGAGGAGATCGTAGAGGGCGCCGACTTTATCTTTCACTGAAAGCATGAGCGACGTCTTATCTTTCCCTGTACGCTCCGGCGGCTTCTGAGACAAGATGAGGAAGCGAGTCACGTTGTTGATATTGTCTTCAATCCGAGCCTTGATGACCTTTAAGCCGTACAACTGGGCCGCTAACTCCGAGGCAATGGCGGCGACAGAGGGATGCTCCACACACTGTTCTGCCGCGCGTGCGGTGCTCGCGACCTCCGATACTGGCACATGAGGAAAGTTCGCCTCCAACCAATTCCGACATTGGGCAATGGCATGGGGGTGCGAGTGGATCTGTTTCACCTCGTCCATCACGCCGGACTTCGACATCAAGTGATGGGAGACCTCCTGGAGCACTTCACCATAAATAAGCAGGGAGGAATCGATAAACATATCGAGCGTGTGGTTGACCACTCCCTCGGTCGTATTCTCGATCGGAACCACACCGAAATTCGCTCGCCCCCGTTCGACCTCACTGAAGACGTCCTTGATGCTATTGACGGGGACGTACTGGGGGGCCGACCCGAATTTCTGCATGGAGGCCATATGAGTAAACGTCGCTCTGGGGCCGAGGTAGGCCACCTTCTGAGGGCCCTCTAGAGAGAGGGAGGCGGACATAATTTCTCGATAGACCGGCCGAATGGCCTCTGATGGAAACGGTCCGGCGTTCTGCTGGGTCAGGCGTGCGATGATCGCTGCCTCCCGAGCCTGGGTATGCAGGTTGGCGTCCGCATCCCGCAATTTCTTGATCTTCCCGATCTCAATGACGCTTTTAGACCGCTCATTCAGCAGCCGTAAAATCTCGTCATCGATACGATCGATCTTTTCCCGATACTCGGAAAAGTCTCCGGACACAGCAAACCCCCTCTTCGCAGCCCAAGAAGGCGGGTATCCGTCCGTCGGCTGGAATGGTACGAGCTAAGTGATCGATGATACAAGAATTCTTCCCGGCAAAGCAAGAAGACCCTCAACGTTTCACGAGCTTGCGTAGCACTCCACCCCCTGTACATGTATGACCCGAAAGGATTCTACAGCCCCGGATACATCATGAAAAAAGGAGAGAACTTGGCCGTTTGAAATGATCGAAGGCCAGCTTCGTGGCGTGGCGACCACGGCCGGTTCGTTCGAGGAAGCCGGCTTGAATCAGATAGGGTTCATGGACATCTTCGAGGGTGCCGCGGTCTTCCTGCACTGCGGCTGCCAGGGATTCCACCCCGACTGGTCCTCCAGCGAACTTGTCGATGATGGTTAGAAGAATCTGACGATCCATTTCATCAAATCCCGCCGTATCGATCCCCAACCATGCAAGCGCATCTCTGGCAACGGTCTGGGTCACTTGTCCCGCCGCCTTCACCTGAGCATAGTCGCGCACCCGCTTGATCAGTCGATTGACGATGCGCGGGGTTCCTCGAGCACGACCGGCAATCTCCCTCGCTCCCTCGGAGTCGATGGGGATTCCAAGCACGCCTGCTGAACGTGTCACAATGGTCTGCAGCTCCACGGGAGAGTAGAACTCCAAACGGTGGACGAGGCCGAATCGGTCCCGGAGGGGAGAGGTCAGGGCGCCGGCCCTGGTTGTAGCCCCGACGAGCGTAAACTGCGGGAGATCCAGCTTCACCGTTCTGGCCGCCGGCCCCTGACCAATGACGAGATCGAGCTGATAGTCCTCCATCGCTGGATAGAGGGCCTCTTCGACCGAAGCCGGGAGCCGATGAATCTCATCGATAAACAGGACATCATGCTCTTGGAGGTTTGTCAGGATGGCAGCCAGGTCACCCGCATGGGCCAACACGAGGCCGGAGGTCGAGCGGAGCGCCCCCCCCATCTCACGAGCAATGATATGAGCGATAGTAGTCTTCCCCAACCCAGGAGGGCCATAAAAAATCGTGTGATCGAGCGCTTCGTTCCGCTGCTTCGCCGCTTCGATACAGATCCGCAAGGATTCTTTCATTCGCTCCTGGCCGACGTATTCCTCCAAGGTCTGCGGACGTAGCACCGTTTCAATGCTTCGCTCTTCGTCCGTGATCTGCGCACTCACCACTCGCTCAGTCATCGTGATGAAACCTCTTTCCCTTTAGGCCTATTTCTTCTCCGGCGCTGGGACATACTTCGGTGGAGGTGGCAAGGCACCCTGTCCTGGCGTTGCGGTTCTCCCGCAATCAGGCGGGCAGGTCTTGAAGCCTTGCGTGGGGTCGGGAAGGTTCGACTCCATCTTCTCCAGCTGACATTGTGTGAGCCGCCCCCCATCCTTACTTCCACAACGACCCGGCACCGACGAGCTGCCGACCTCACGATAGCCTTCGGGACAAGACCCGCACACGGCCAACAAATTCGCACCGAGAGGGACACACTGAACGAGGGTGGGATCGCCGTCCGCGCAAATCTCTTTGGACTCGGTCACGCCTGTGGTCGCATAACCTTCAGGACATGTGCCACAGGTCTTGCGAATACTTTTCGGCTCACTCGGCTCTTCGGCTTGCACGGGCATGGCTCCCAGCCCCAGTAGAAGCATGGCGAGCCCGAGGGAAAATTGAGTCCGGACTATTCGCTGAATCAATCTCATCATCGTTACCCCCTTGCAAGCTCCTTCAAGGATTCACGAATCATGTCTTTGAGCACAATGGACTCAGCATTAGATTTCTTCACCTGTTTCAACGCCTCTTTGGCATCTTGCGGACGATAGCCCAAATTCACGAGCGCCGACAGCGCATCATCGAAGACGGCATCGTGTCCCTCCCTGGGTAAATCGCCTACCGGCGCGAGGCCAGGATGAAGTTTTCCGACTTTATCCTTGAGCTCCAGAACAAGACGGCTAGCGGACTTGTGACCGATTCCTGGAACCGTGGTCAGCTTCTCAACATCTCCCGACTGAATTGCTGAGACGAGATCGGACACCGGAAGAGCCGACAAGACACTGAGCGCCAGCTTGGGTCCGACGCCGGACACGCTGGTCAGTAGGACAAATGCATCTTTTTCCTGCGACGTCAGAAAACCGAAGAGCTGAATCGCATCTTCGCGGACATGGGTGTGAACGCTCAACGAGATATTGTCGCTGAGATTGGGCAATCCGTAGTAGGTGCTGAGAGGAATATGCGCTTCGTATCCGACCCCCTGTACATCGAGGATCAGATGAGTCGGCGCCTTGAAGGCCAACCGGCCTGTCAATGAGGCGATCATACACTAAGCAGCAACATAGGCTGAAGGCGTTCAGGCTGAAGGCTGAAGTGTTCGGAACTCCGACCTTCAGCCTGAATACCTTCAGCCTGAACACCTGAGTAGCTACTGCTGTTGTTCATCCGGCAGCGGCCACTTTCTCCATTACTTCGTCAGAAATATCGAAATTCGCATGCACCTTCTGCACATCGTCATGCTCGTCCAAGATTTCCATCAGCTTGAGCATTTGCTCCGCGGCTTTTTCTTCCAACTTGATCGTATTCTGCGGCACCGCGGTGACTTCTGCAAGTGCGGTATCGATTTTTGCATCGGCAAGCGCCTTCTTCACCGCTTCAAAGTGGTGCGGGTCCGTGATGATCTCAAAACTTTTCTCGCCCACCTTCACGTCCTCCGCTCCTGCATCGAGCGCAAGGGAGAGCAGCGTATCTTCATCAACTTTGCCCTGCTCAATCGTCAGCAGTCCTTTCTTATGAAACTGCCATGAAACCGCGCCGGCCTCCGCCATATTGCCATGGTTTTTCGTGAGAAGATTTCGCAGCTCAGCCACGGTGCGATTCCGATTATCGCTCGTGATGTCCATCAAGATGCCTGTCCCGCCGGGCCCGTAGGCTTCCAACGAAAACTCTTCATAGGCGACGCCCGGCAACTCTCCCGTGCCGCGCTGAATGGCTTTTTTCAACGTATCGCCCGGCATGTTGGCCTCTTTGGCCTTCAAGATGGCCAGCCGGAGCCGAGGGTTACCGTCCGGATCTCCACCCGTACGAGCGGCAATCGTTACCTCGCGGATAATCCTCGTGAAGATCTTCCCGCGTTTAACATCCATGGCTCCTTTATGCCGTTTAACCGTCGCCCAATGGCTATGTCCACCCATGCTTACTCCATGCAGTCATCTTTAGTAAGACCGACTGCGCAAATACGCGATGTTAATCGATGAGACGTGGTACTCGTAGCACAGGGTTTAGAAAGGTGTCAATTATGCTGAGACGCATACGACAGGCAGCGTTACTCTGAATAGATCAGCAGCTGTATCCCGATGAACAGAATCAGGACGGCCCAGGGCAACTCCCACTTGGAAAATTCTATGTGCGATGGGGAGCGGAACCAATCGGACAGGAGTTTGGACGAACCAGCCGTCACCGCCATGGTGCCCATAATCGCATGGTCCATCGCAATCTTTGCGGCTGAGGGATGGAGGCCGTGGGAATGACCGAACAGCATCAATCCTCCGATAATGGCAAAGAGGGGCAACGGTGCGACCCAGGCCGCGTGACGGATCTGTCCAAGCCTGCGGAGCAATTCGATGGCGCCGACCGTCAACGACAAGAGCCCATAACTCTTATGCTGAAAGATTTCCGGGTCACTGTCGAAAAAGGTCTCAACGAAACTGAGGGCGCCGATCGGCCACGCGTTATGATCGCTCCAGATAAGGAGAAATAACCCTGACGTGAGCAAGGCTCCCGGCAACAGAAACCTGGTCCAAGCCCAGTATGACATCGCCAACGCATGACGCAGTTCACTCAGCCCGATGATGAGCACCAACATGCCGGTCAGGTGATGATTGAACTCAGAGTAGGCAATGCCTGCGACAGACCCTTCCCATACAAGCTGAGATCCAGCAGCCGTAGGATGTTCATGGCCGGTGACAACCTCTTCATGTGCCGATGGCTGCCCCTGTTCATGATGCTGCGCCCATAGAGGTATGGCTGAGAGAAGAAGGACAACCAGAATAGCGAATCCTCCCCAGCAGCTTCGGTGCAATCCTCGATCCATACCGCCACCACGACTGTTGCTCACAAGAAAGGCCCGTCCGGGTGACCAGACGGGCCTTAGCGCCATCATATATATCGTATCGTGTCGCCTTTA
Source organism: uncultured Nitrospiraceae bacterium (assembly GCA_963748375.1). Lineage (GTDB taxonomy): Bacteria > Nitrospirota > Nitrospiria > Nitrospirales > Nitrospiraceae > Palsa-1315. The sequence continues at coordinate 68,877 of CAVVIR010000006.1, read as the reverse complement.
TCAGGCTTACATGAACTTCATAAACTTATCTTTGACATCGTCCATCACTTGAGCCGTAATGGTCGCCATCCCTCGCTCCTTCGCCACACGCTCAACCTCTTTACGGGCCATGGGGCGGATGAAGTCCGGAATATTTTCAAGCCGCTTTTCAGCGTCCGGCGTCCAAGCGATCCCATTGCTCGAATCGCCCTTGGAATCGTCCATCACTTGTAACGTGATCGTCTTGTATCCCTGCTTGCGAGCGAAGGCCTCCACACTACTCTGCACCATTGGCTTCACGAACGAAGGAAGCCGGTCGAGCTTTTCCTTCGCATCGGCCGACCAGGTGAAATCCGACGTCACTGCTCCAGCATCGCTGGGCTTACCGCCCGAGGTAAGTCCCATTTCAGCCACCATCGCGGAGAAGGGGCAACCGCCGCCGGACTTCTCTCCAGGCTTGGCCGCCGGTGCAGCCGTCGTTGCTGCTACCGCCGGCTGGCCACCTTGAATCTTCTCGTTCAAATGCGCCGCCATCTGACCAGAGCCTGCGGCGGCTTCGGCTTTCAGCGTACCCCGCGTCATCTCAAAAGGCTCGGCCTCAACAGTACGCCCGCCCAGCTTCACCCCGAGAGAATTAACCATTTGGGTTTCGCCTGCATTCGTGACCATGGAGAACTTGGCATGGCAAGACGGACAACCGAAGAACACGCCGAGCGAATCCTCTCCAGGCTTTTCCACCTTCTCAAAGTTCATGTAGGTTTCACAGTTCAAGCATACGAATTTCATGGATCTCCTCTTCAGTGCGTCGTTTCATAGTTCACAGTTGTTCGGCCAACACCTTTTTGTAGTCCAGTAACGTCCTAATGCGCCCGGCAATGTCCTGATACCGTTGAATCGTCGGATACGTGTCGTCAAGCAACGGCTGGCCCTTGTCAAAGGTGCGCGCGAGTGTCCGATCGAAGGGAATCCGTCCGAGCAGCGGCAAGTCCAGCATCTCACACATCGCCTCGGTATTGCCTTCAAACAACTCGTTCACGTCCCCGCAAGAAGGACAGCGATACTCGCTCATATTTTCGACCATGCCTATAACCTTAATGCCCAAATCGCGGGCGTAGGTCACCGACTTCTGCACCACGTCCGATGCCACTTCTGATGGCGTCGTGACGACGATCGCTCCCGCCAGATCTGGAATAAACCCGGCGATGACCGGAGGCTTGTCCGCCGCGGCCCCGGGCGGCAGATCAACCAGGAGATAATCGAGTTCGCCCCAGACGACATCGGCCAAGAATTCTCGAATGACATTCATTTCCATCAGCCCCAACCATACGGGACTGACATCCATCGGCCCTTTCCAGCGAACCGGCGACGCATCCTCCAGGAAGAAGTCCATCGACGCGACTTTTACCCCGAGCGGCCCGACCGGGGGAATCGCACCCTCAGGCGTCATCGTCAACGACTGACCGTGCAATCCCAACATGCGAGGCACACAGGGCCCATTCAGATCCACATCTAACAGTCCAACCTTCGCTCCTTGCCGCGCAAAGGCCAACGCCAAGTTGACCGTGGTCATGCTCTTGCCCACGCCGCCTTTGCCGCTCATGACGACCAGCTTGTGCGTAATGCCGGCCATGCGAGCATGGACCTGTTTAGTATTTTCTGAAATCTGTGCGAGCACTTTGGCGTCGTCTGAGTACTTCAATTTGCCAAGAATGGTCTTCAGATCTTTTTCAACCGCCATACGCGAACCCCTTGCTAACTGTGCGAATTGACAGAGGTTGACCGTAACACAGGGATTTCCGGTGAGTCAAACTCCACACATCCAGCCCGCCAGACGGCGCACATCCCGCTGCCTAAAACTAAGCTAACCGGCGCGTTGCTGTTTGGCCCGTCCAGTTGAGCGACGAGTTAGGCGTGCAGTGGTCGCGGCGACATCCAGAAGTCCTCGCAACGCATCGTTGACCGCCTTAGCATTCGGAAACGCTTCGGCGAGCTCGGGTTCGAGAACCACAACATTTGTCTCCATGGCAGCCCTAGCAGCATACTTCCCGCGCACGAGCTTGCCAAAGTCCGACCGCCTATATTCCGGCCGCAGTTCGTCGCCTGCCTTACGACTCCCCCTCTTCATAGATACTCCTTTCCTGCCTCGTTACCAGGCGAGCACTGATCATGCGAATAGTGGAACCTTCATCGGCGTGTGCCACTACCAGAAGACGATCCTGACTCGAATTGCCAAAGGTGACAAAGCGCTGCTCCTGACCAGAATGGTCTGGATCGGAGCCGGTGATCGAAAGCGTATCATGGAAGACCGTTGAGGCCTCTTCAAATGAGACACCGTGCTTTTTCAGATTCGCAGCGGCTTTCTTCGGGTCCCAAGAAAATTTCATGCAGCCATCATACCCGCTCAAGCCTCGGCACGTCTAACGATCCAGCTGACTCGTCGGCGAAAGCGGGCGAAGGCGCGTTAGCGATGCCGTCCCTTAGAAGTAGAAACGGCTGTCAGGCCGCTGTGAGCGGGACCTTCCCGACCTTGCCGAGCTTCACATGCTGCTTGGCTTGCCAGAGATCGTGGTTGGACTGCATGGCAAGCCAACTCTCCGGAGAACGGCCAAGCGCCTTGGAAAGGCGTAGCGCCATTTCAGGGCTGATACGGCTCGTACCAGTAAGAATGCGATTCAGCGTTGAAGCAGCCACACCGAGCTTCCCGGCCAGTTCGCGGCCGCTCAGATTGTTGGGATCCAGATAGACCTGGATAATGAACTCGCCGGGATGGGGAGGATTGTGCATAGCCATTAGTGGTAGTCCTCATAATCCAAGACGTTTGTATATTGATCGAAACAGAGACAACGAACAAACGCCAAATGTGACCCCTCTTATGCGTGCTCTCACGCGAATTAGGAGAAGCAAGCGAAGAGAATGTCAGTCTTGGTAGCGCAGGAAACGCGAAGCGGTCAAATCAGTATGCCAATGAATCACCTAGCGGAGACTACTGGTTAAGCAGCCGTTCGCTTACGGCGTGCGGAGCCCTTGCGGACCCGTCGCGACTGTCTCGCTGTCGCGCCAGCCGCATCCCGTAGGACACGCAGTGCCCGGTTCACGGAAGCGGTGTCCGGAAATACCTCTGCCAACTCCGGATCAATCAGCACAAGATTTGTTCCTGCCACTGCCCGCTGGTAATACTTGCCGCGAACGCCCCCTTTAAGCTTTGACAAATCATACTCGGGCCGGAGTTCGTCTTTCATCGCCTTAGGTGAGACCTTTCGCATATTGCTTCCTTTCATTCGGTGTCGCCCGCCTAGCGCTTACGATCCGAATTCGGCCATCGCGATCGCAATGCGAGAGAAACAGCACACGGCCCTTTGTCGACACGCCGATCGTGATTTCACGCGGCTCATCCTCTGAATGGTCTGGGTCGTCGAAGGTGAACGCCCTTGCATCCTGAAATACTGAGGCCGCTTCCTCAAATGAAACACCGTGCTTTCTTCGGTTCGTTTGAGCTTTTCTCGGATCCCATTCATAGGTCACGCCGCTACGATAGCATGTCCCGCATCGTTAGGCGAATAGGCACTAGCCGTATCGGCAAAGAAACGCCATCGACCCGTCAGACGTAATATGGATAAAGCGCCTCAGGAAATTCAATGCGCAACGGACGAGCCATCGGTTATCTATCCAAGACGATGTCATACAACAAGATGTGACCCCTTTTATTGGGGGTTGGCAGTTTCTTGCTCCGGGTGGAAAGCCTGGCTGGCCGAAGCAGGCGCTCGCTGCGCATGACGTACAGAAGGAACACGCGGGTGCCTTCATGCCGATAAAAGACACGGCAGGGAGGTTCGACAATCTGTCTGTAGCGCCAGCCCTTCAGCTCCGGTGGCTTTGAACCGCTCCTGGGGTGATCGGCCAATTGCCCCACATGGCGAAATACCTTCTGCACGAGACGCGTTGCCGCTTCGGGATTGTCCAGCGCGATGTAGTCGGCGATGGCGTCAAGGTCGTTAAGCGCCGGTTCCGTCCAGATTACTTCAGCCATCGGGCCATGCGCTGCTTGGCCTGGGCGTGGCTCAGGGTGCGCCCTTCCTCAAGGGCGCGTTCCCCGCGGGCGATGCCTTCCAGCAGGCTCATCCGGCGTTGCAAGATCTCATAGGTTTCAACATCCACGAGATAGGCGCTAGGTACCCCATGCTGGGTAATGAGAATGGGTTCTTTGCTCCGTTCCAGATCGGACAGGAGTTCCGTGGCTTGGCGCTTCAGGGTAGTGACAAGTTCTGTTCGCATAAAGTGATACTAAAGTATCACCATGCGCAATGCAAGCATTTTGAGGCAGGAGCGCCCTGTTAAGCGGCAACCCCGCTATGACATCCAAGTCAGCCTGTGCTGAAAATAAACGGGGTCTGACCCCTTTGTCTCCCTCGGCAGCAACAAAGGGTTAGACCGCTTCAATGAGTGCGGAAGGTGTTCCACTCGTGCGTGCCCAGTTCGATGGCAGCAAAAGCTTCGAACACATACAGTTCAAGTGGATTAGCGATCTCGACAAACGAGACGTGTACAGACCGTAGATAGGTCTGCGCGGATGCAAACGCCTTCTGAAAGAGTAGATTTTTCATTACATCAGAGCGTTTACCCTTGGTTGGCAATCGTCTCTGGGCGATCGCGTAAACGAGACTGGCATCGAAGTGCGTCTTGCCAGTGAAGTGTTGCCTCAGACGACCGAGGACGCCCCGGGAAATTCCAACATAGATGGGCTTGTTGTTTTCAATCAGAACGTAGCAACCAGAGAAATTGCCTTTCCGACCTATAGACTGCGCGATTGCCGCCGGACCACGGCCAGGGGCGGTGAAGAGGCTCGCGGGGAATGGTTTCACGAACGCCAACCTTAGCTGCTTCATATAACCGGGCAATACCGTTGCGGCGAGCTGCACAAACGAGTGGGGGCATTGGTCGATGTACATGTGATTAGCCGTCTAACGACTGCGTTGACCGGGCGGCGGCCAACCAATTCTTCATTTCAAAACCGTGTGAACCGCCGCTCCGTGTCCTACGCTTTGTTCGTCTGCTGTTTGCGTTACTGATAGGTATACTTTATCGGATTGGCCGCCCCTTGTTTCCGGAATTCATCGGGAAGGCGTTTGCCAATGTACATTCGACGAAGTGTACCGGAAGCTTCGGAACCGATGAATCCGTAGCGATCCGGAACCGGTTCCCGTCCGGGAAAATGCTCCGCAGTGGCCGGAAGCCATTCGTCAGCCACAAATACGGCAACGATGATGCCGAAGCGAACCGCAACGACAATATCAGCGCGGGCAGCTTTTTGGGGACTGATTTTCCATGCGTATCGAGTTGCTTCGTAGAGTGACGATTCCGTGGCACTACGGTTGACGTTGATGATGATTGTGCGATGTTGAAAGTCAGCAGGCTCCGCCTGATATTTGTTGACGATTTCTTGAGCGTGCATCGCACCAAATTCATTGCTGCCAGAGCCAGTGACCGTATTAGTTAGACCGGGATAGGCATCAATTAGCGCAGCCTCGACCTCGAACGCGGTCTTGTCGTCAAGTCCTGACGATGGATTACGTGAGCGACGTCGAATCCGGCCGCGCGAATTTCGTGAATCCGTTTGAGCTTGTCGTTTGGGTCGTCCGTATCGAGTTCGGCACGAATGTGAGCGAAGACGCGATTGCCTTTTCCCTTGCCAACGTAGAACGTCTCGCCGTTGCGTGGATCGATTAGCCGGTAGACGTAGGTCTTGAGCTTTTCGATGACCTCAGGGGAAAACGATTGCATTCACGAACAACCTTCTTTGGCAGGCGAACAATGTTTAGACGGATCCGCATAAGAGCTGGATCTGCCAATTTCTATATGCATAACACGCCATCGGTTCTCCCGAAGCATACGCGACAAACCCTACTGTTTCAGTCAGTTACAGTTTTCTGGTAGGTAGCCCTGCATTTTATGCGGATCCGCATAACAGCACCTCAGTAAAGGGGTTCAAAGTCCATCCAGCTGACTGCGAATGCCTGCCGGTCCACGGTTGAAGACATGGGTATAGATCATCGTCGTCCTCATAAGGGGTGGGTGGGATGATCCCAACTGCGCGCGTCCAACGAATAAATGCTCCCTCCAAGCTTGCTCGATGTCTATTTAGGGATGGGGGCTGATTGATCTTCTACTGCGCGCGTCCAACGAGGGGAGTCCGCGACCGCGCGTTGCGCGAGCACAGAAGATCATCAGCTCCATCCCCTCCTCTATTCCGCGAGCAAGGGGATCGTCCCAGCTACCCCATCCCCTCTTTTTCAGCATCCTACTAGATCGAATACTGAAAGATCGGCTTCGCCCCAATCGCCTGCGCCAGCACTCCACGACGCTTGAGTTCCTCAAGAATCCGACGAGTCGCCGCATCGAAGTCTGCCGGGCCTGACAGCACGATATCCGTATTGGGTGGGACTTCCTCAGGCGCCTTGCTCATATGAATAGCAATGACCGGCACCGGATGCACGAGCGTCCGAATGGCCTGCGCCGCATCAGCATAGGCCATGCCGAAGGGATTGGTGGTTGAGACCACAATCAGCCCAGTATCGACTAATAGCCGCGCCACTTCGCCATAACGGCGAGCCATTTCAGTCGCCTGCCCTCGTTCATCCTCTGAAAGGTCTGCATCGAGGCCCCGCCGGAGATTCTCTCCGTCGAGCAGATACGCATGCCGGCCATCAGCCACAAGCCGCGCTTCAATGGTCCTAGCCAGGAAAGACTTCCCTGTATGCCTCCCCCCGGTTACCAGCACAATGGCGGCGCGGTGGCCATACTGCTGCGCGCGATCCTCGACGCCGACTTGACCCTTCACCCAGGCAAAATCGCGCTGCCGCGCTTCTTCTCGGAGAAACTCCTGATCGTCATGGACCAGTTCTGTCACGATGCCACCGCCGGCAATGTCGTACTCATCCACGAGAACGAACCGGCCAGTCGACTCAAATGAGGCTGAGAGGTCGAAGGCCATCGGCGTTTTGGTTCGAACGGTCAATTCAGCGACCTGATTCTTATTCACCACATGGCTGCCTTGCTGCTGAGCCAGATCCATCGTGTCGATGATCCGGTGAATGGTCGCCACTTCACAATCCACTTCCTTCGTCGCCACTCTAAGCTGATAGCGCCGTCCACGCTCCAATGGCTTCCGGCCCAGCCAGAACACATTGGCTCGAAAGGCCGTCGACACGAGTGGAAGGGCATCTTGATGCGAAGCGACTTCTCCCCGCTCCACAAAGATCTGTTCATCGAGCGTGACACCGACCGACTGGCCTGCCTGGCCCTCTGTTGGTGGAGGATCGATGTTGAAGGCTTCGATGGACTTGACCGTCGCCCGTTTGTTCGACGGAGAAAACACGAGGGAATCGCCGACCTTCACTCGCCCGGCTGTGACCCGCCCTGTAATAATGCGGCGGGCGTCGAATTTATACACGTCTTGGATCGGCAGTCGAAGCGGCTGTTCGGAACGTCCTGGTTCCTTCCGAAAGGCACTGAGCGCGTCCAACACGGTGGGGCCGCTGTACCACGGCATCTGCTCGCTCCGGTTGGCGATATTATCTCCGAGCTTGGCGCTGACCGGAATGATCTGTTGGGGAACCGCCTTGAACTGCCCGAGGAATTCCCGATATTCCTTTTCAATCCCGTCGAAGACGTCCTGCCGATAACCGACCAGATCCATCTTATTCACCACGACGGCAAACTGGCGGACACCCAGAAGCGATAAAAGATAGCCGTGCTTCTTGGATTGTTCCTTCACGCCTTCCAAGGCATCGATCAACAGCAACGCCCCCTCGGCTCGCGCTGCTCCAGAGATCATGTTCTTGAGGAACTCTTTATGACCCGGCGCATCGATGATGATGTAGTACCGGCCCTTCCAGCCAAAGAACGTCCGCGCCGTATCGATGGTGATGCCCTGCTCTTGTTCTTCAAGAAACGCATCGAACAGGAACGCATATTCGAATTCTTTCCCCTGCTGCCGACAAATGGCTTGGACCTTTTCAAGCTTCCCATCCGGCAACGATCCCGTGTCGGCATAGAGCCGCCCCAGCAAGGTGGACTTCCCGTGGTCCACATGCCCAACGATAACAATGTTCAGATTGTCCGATGGTTTCGAGTTTGCTTCTGCCATTTTAGACTCCAGAATGTTCAAACAGGCAGCCCAGCAAGGCCGCAGGAAGTGGGACGACTGAGGCGTACCCTTGCGGTACGTCGCAGGGAGGCACGCGACCGAGAACGAAGCTGGATGCCTGTTTCAACATTCTGCCGCTACATGTACCCGTCTTTGCGAAGCAACTCCATCCCCCGCCCTTCATCCTGCGCACGGCCCGATCGCTCTGCCACCGTCGTGTGCCTCAACTCCTCGATGATGTCGTCCACGGACTTCGCCGTTGATCTGATCGGCGTTGTGCAGGGCGCGCAGCCAAGACTGCGATAACGCGTCCCGTCCCCCTTGTCGAGATAGAGATCGATGAAGGGAATGTTCTCAAACTTGATGTATTCCCAAATGTTGATTTCCGTCCAGTCCAGCAGCGGATGGATTCGGATGTGCGTTCCAGGCGGAAATGTCGTCTTGAATTGATCCCAGAGTTCCGGCGGCTGATCACGGAAATCCCAATCGCCATGCTTGTCACGGGGCGAGAAATAGCGCTCCTTGGCCCTGGTTCCCTCCTCATCGGCTCGAACACCAAGGATGATGCCCGTGTAGCCCTTTTGCTCGATCAATTGCTTGAGACCATTGGTTTTTAACGCCGTACAGCAATTGACGCGCCCCAGCGTATGGTTCATTCCGGCCGCGAGGGCTTCCTTGTTTTGCCCCACAACCAACTTGAGACCCCACTCACGGGCGACGCGATCTCGATATTCGATCATGGCGGGAATTTTGTAACTCGTGTCGACGTGCAGGAGCGGGAAGGGGACGTGGCCGAAAAAGGCCTTCCTGGCCAGCCACAGCAACACGGTCGAATCCTTCCCCATCGACCACAGCATGCCTAGATTGTCAAAATGCTTATAGGCTTCCCGAAGAATGTAGACGCTCTGGTCTTCTAGCTGACGAAGGTGTTGCACGGACTCGATCCTCTCTTAACAGGATGCTGAAAAAGGGAGAATGGGGTAGCTGGGACGATCCCCTTGCTCGCGGAATAGAGGAGGGGATGGAGGCTGATGATCTTCTGTGCTCGCGCAACGCGCGGTCGCGGACTCCCCTCGTTGGACGCGCGCAGTAGAAGATCAATCAGCCCCCATCCCCAAATAGACATCGAGCAAGCTTGGAGGGAGCATTTATACCGTTGGACGCGCGCAGTTGGGATCATCCCACCCACCCCTTATAAAGTGACCGCTCGCTGCGGCCTTGCCGGACGGCCATTTTGAGCATCCTGCGATTATTTTGCTATCATCGCCATATGTAAGATTCCATTTACGCTTTATGTATAAACCAAGTTGTTCCGCAGCCTGCTATGCTCAATGCAGCCGGCTGGTCATACCGATCGCCACCGGCTCTTGAGTCAACTCCTCCAACTTACGTGCTGCCGATCCATCTTCAAGCGCTCGACGTGCCAGTGGTACGCATGACACCCACGTCGCCCCTTTGCCTGCAGCATACAAAATCAACGCCGCATTCATCACGACCCAGTCGCACGGTCCGCCAGGCACTTGATGATGAAGAATCCGTTTGAGCAGATCCGCTTCCTTGCCTCGCTGATCCGATGGGAAGCCGGCCATGTCTCGTTGCGTGCCCAGCGGCAATCCAACATCTTTCGACGCGAAGGAAAGAGGTGTGATCCGCTCATCCCGCAATTCCAACACCCTGGTAAGGGCAGCAATCGAGAGCTCAGGATCGCCTTCCACTCCACTGACCACCAACGCCCGCGAGCAACCCAGCATCCGCAACACTTCAGCCGTCTTTTCAAAATGAGGAGGATGGGACAGGCCGACGATCTGCGACAAGGCACGCGCCGGGTTCAAGAGCCTGGCAATCGGATGAAAAAGATTCCGCGCTCCCAGCTCTTGACGCATCTCTAAAAAGCGATACACCGCAGGGTGGTAGAGCGCGATGTCGAGATAGGCGAATCCGTGCTGCGCCACCGCCTCTGCCGCGACTTTTGGCTCCATATCGATCGGCAAGCCCAAGGCCTTGAGCACCCCGGCATTGCCCGCGCGACCAGGGATTCCGTCATATCCATGCATCAAGACCGACGCGCCTGCCGACGCAGCCACAATGGCAGCGGCAGCAAGGGCATGGAAGGTTTCGTGTTTCCCCGCGTAACTCGGCAGATCCACGACGCCGAGTTCTCGAGGGATCGGTACAGGCGCCACGTAGGAGCGCGCGGCTGCGGTCATTGAGGCCAGTTCGGTCACGGACTCCATCTTGACCCGCATGGCCATGAGAAAAGCCCCCACCTGCGCCTGCGTGGCCTCCCCTTCAATGAGCGCCTTCATCGCCCGCTTCGCTTCGTCCCACGTGAGATCCTTAGCGGCTCGCGGCCCCTTGGCAATCTTGGCGATAAATTCCTGCATCGACATTACGAGGCCTTGTGTAACCCGCACTCAGTCTTGGTAAAGTTTTTCCATCGTCCCGCGCGGGGGTCTTCGCCGGGCATCACCGGGCTCGTGCAGTAGGTGCAGCCGATACTGGGATAGTGGCGATCATGCAACTCGTTGTAAGGCACTTCATGGACGCGAATGTAGGTCCAGACGTCCTCCCAGGTCCACTTTGCAAGTGGATTGACTTTTGCCAACTGAAATTTTTGGTCCCACTCGATCAACTTCGCATGGGCTCTCGTGGGAGACTGATCCCGTCTGATCCCGGTGATCCAGGCGTCAAATCCCTTCAGCACGCGGGTGAGCGGCTCCACTTTGCGCAGCTCACAACATTGATCTGGCTGGCGCGCCCACAGGGCCTCTCCATGCTGAGCTGCCTGCTGCTCCGACGTGAGTAATGACTTCACCTGCATAACTTGTTGTGGCTGCAAACGATACCGCTCAATCACCCGATCGCGCGTAGCATAGGTCTCGGGAAAGAGAAACTCCGTGTCGAGATAGAACAGCGGCACGGAGGGATCGATGCGGTGAACCATGTCCAGGAGCACGACGTCCTCCGCCCCGAAACTGCAAGCAAGCACAATCTTCGGCGCATATCGTTCGATCACAGCAGCCAGCACCTCTTGCGGCTGCTTCGCCTCGAACGATTCACCCCAAGCCTTCAGTTCTTCCAATGAGAGACTTGTCATCGCGCTCTTTTTACTCCCACTCACACTTCAAGCGGGGAGAGGGATGATTTCCGACTGCGCGCGTCCAACGAGGGCCTTCTGAGGCCGCGCGTTGCGCGAGCAAAGGAAACATCCCTCTGCCACGCTATTCCACTTTTTCGACCAGAATCCGATAATGATCTGCGGCGGCTTCGAGTGGTTCCTGGATCAACAACAGATGTCCGTCGTTCTTCAAACTCATCGGCACATTTTTAATCGGCTCACCCGCATCGAGCCAGACTTCCAACCGTTCTCCCGCATCCATCATCTCCAGCTTCAGCTTAGTCTTCACATAATTCATCGGGCACGCGACTCCGCGTAAATCATAGACCGGTGTGGTGGATACAGCGGGCGCTGCCACAGGAATGACAACCGGCTTGATCTCGGGTGGTGTACTAATCGCGACCGCCGCACCCTTCTCCGCCGGCGCCAATTTCAGATCTTTGCCCATCTGCTCCGTCGCCGCACGACAGGCATCGACGAATCCTTTGGCAAAGGCCATCTTGTCGCGGGCCGATTCGCCAGTCGTGTCCTTGGGCCCCAAATCGCCGACACTGTTTCTTAAATCCCGATATATGGCCGGCACAATGCCTTTTTGCGCGATCCGGCCGTCGAACTCAATGAAGGTTTCTGCATCCGTCGACGGCTCAAGCCCTTCCGTAACCAGCAAGGCCTTGGCAGCAGCCAACACCGCGCGATAGGACTTGTTCACCGAGACGGAATATTGATGATTATCGACAAGCAGCTTGGCCTGATAGAGTTCTTGGTCGGCCTCGAGAATGCCATTCTCGATCATTTCAAGCGCGCCACCCGCACACTCCCCGGGCCCGAGATCTTCCAGAACGAACTCCGCCTCACCTTCCCAGTCATAGTAAAATGTTGGATCGTCTTGAAAGGACGGCACGATCGTGTAGGGGATCAAGGCATCCTTGAGCTTGATCTTGCCGACACGATCGATGAAGGCCGGTAGCCCTTCGCCGGAGATTCGGTCACGCCGATACACGTCGATCAAGTGCGTGATCGCCGCCGACACACTCTTAGCCGGCAACTTCACCACCATCTGTCCGATCTTTGCCGCCCCGTCAACCCGGCCGCCTAAATGCAATTCATAGAAGGGCGCGACATGCTCGCCAATGCGCTTCCCCACTCCGTGCAATCCGATCGTGGCAATATGGTGCTGGGCGCAGGAGTTGTGGCACCCACTGATCTTGACACTCACATCCTTCAGATCCTCGGGAACCCGACCAGCCGGGAATACCTCTGCCAACGCCCGCGCAAGTCCCTTTGAAGACGTGATCCCCAACCCGCATGTATCGGTGCCGGGGCAGGCGATAATATCTTCGACTAACTCAGCGCCGGGATCGGCCAATCCCTGTGCAGCCAAGTCAGCGTAGAGGTCGGCGATGCGCGACTCCGGTATCCATCGAATAATCATGTTTTGATTGATCGTCGTCCGGATATTGCCATTGGAGTAACGATCTGCCAGGTCGGCGATGTGCAGCATCTGCTCTGCCGTCAGATCGCCCATGAATAATTTGGTCACGGCGGCGACATAGCCCTCTTGTTTCTGACGCACCACGTTGGTGCGCCGCCACATGTCAAACGGCGTCTCTACCGGCGCGCCATTGACATGACCATTGGTCTGCACTGCTGCCCGCTTCGACCCATTCGACGTCGGCATGATGAGGGGAACTGGCTCATCCGGATACGACAATAATTTGATCGGCTCATGGGTCGGACGGGCATGCCCCATCGATACGTAGGCCTCTTCCCAGCGACGTTTGAATTCCGCGAAGCCCAGCTTTTCGATGACGAACTTCATCCGGGCCTTCGTACGATTTTTTCGATTGCCCAAGGTATCGAACACCCGAATCACGGCTTCCACACTCGGGATGAGCTCGTCCATCAGGGTGAATTCACGAAGAACCTGCGCGATTCGTGGGGCTGAACCCAGGCCGCCACCGGCGACCATGCGAAAGCCGATGACTCCATCCGCGCGCTTGGCGGCGAGAAGTCCGATATCGTGAATCGGTGTGAGCGCGCAGTCCTGCTTGCAGCCGGAAAAGGCAATTTTAAATTTGCGCGGGAGGCTCTGGTTCAGCGGATTCCGCAGCAGATGCAGCGCAACGGTTTTCGCATAGGGCGTCACGTCGAAGACTTCGCCCTGACAGATCCCAGCAAGGTGGCAAGCCGTCACGTTGCGGACCGTGTTGGCGCAGGCTTCTCTCGTGGTCAAGCCGACTTCAGCCAGCCCGCGCATGATGGTCGACACATCCTTGAGTTCAACAAAATGCAGCTGAATATCCTGACGCGTAGTGACATGGCCGACGCCGGTCGCATAGTGCTCGGTGAGTTCTGCAACCCGACGGAGTTGATTCGCCGTCAACCCGCCGAAGGGGATTTTGATACGGACCATCTGGACACCGGCTTGCCGTTGGCCATAGATGCCGTACTGTAGACGGAAAGGCCTGAACAGATCCCCAGACACGTCGCCGGTTGCCATGCGCTTAGCCTCGGCTTCGAACGTCTCGATCTCCTCCAGAATGCCAGGAGAAATAGGCTCTGTCTTTACTGAAACCGTGCTGAGTAATGTAGAACTCATGGGTGACCTCAAATGTGATACATCAACGACCGCTCTTGCTCGATCACTCGCTGCTGTCCGGCTAATTCTTCCACGCTGATGGCCTCAAGGACATGGCGTTCTGCTTGATGCACCTGCTCCCAAATTTTCCCGAGTAACAATTCCGGTTTACTGGGTCGTCGCCCCTGCCCACGTTCAGTTCCACCATTCGAGAATAACAATGGACCATCGAGCGCCTCAAGGATCTCGACGACCGATACCTCAGATGGTTTCCTTGAGAGCACGTACCCCCCTTGGGCTCCACGAAGGCTCGACACAAGGCCGGCCTTCTTCATCCCATGCAGGACCTGCTCAAGAAAGCGAGCGGGAATGGCCTGTCGACGGGCAATGGTTTTGGCTTGGACAGGCGCTGTCCCACGATGCATGGCCAGGTCAACAGCCGCCATAATTCCATAAGTTGCTCTAAGCGATACTTTCATACACGAGTATTCCGATAGGAATTAAGTACGTCGTGACAATTTATACTCCCCCAAAAGGCGCTGTCAAGTTGCTGGCTGCTGATAAGCGAAGACAAAGCCAGGAAACGAGCAGAAGCGTAGCGGTTTCATTTACCTACCCCGATCTTTCAGGTCGCCTCTTTTCCTGAAGGGGAGTCCGGTGAGAATGTTCCGAGCCGCAAACGAAGTTGAGACCTTTTTCAGAGATCCCTGAGGCTGCTCAAAATTTCCGCCGGCAAGGCCGCAGAGAAACGTGGAGCTGGAGTTCGCGGTTGCTCAAACAGGTGGTCAACGAGGCCGCAGGAGCAAAAAACACCGGAGGCGTACCCTCTGGGGTACGTCGAGGATTTTTGAGACGAGAACGAAGCTGGGGGAATTTTCAGCAGCCGATTAGAGGTCGCGGATGGCGCCTTGAAGAACGGTGATCTGCGTCACCGGATCGCCGGAAGATTTCAATTCTGCGCGGATTTGCTCTTTGAGGTAGGAGGAGTAGCCCACGCGGTCGACTAAGAGATCGAGAAACCGTTCGACTGGGAGAAGGCTCTGAGCCTTGAGCTCTTCCACGATATCATCGCTGACGGGCACGTAGCTGCTCCCCATGTGGAACACCACGTTGTAGTGGCGGTTTTTCCCGATGCGCTCGAATCGCAGTCCCTTCACCGATCCCTCTTCTTATGGATTTCCTACGAGTAGGCACATTCTAGATAAGCGTTCCGTAGAAGACAAGGGCGTATAGCCACACAGTATATTGAGAAATTCAGCCGGCAGCGCGCGTGAACCCGGGAAGCATATTTCTGAAATATGCTTCCCGGGCAACACCTAAGCGAAGGTTGAGCAAAGAGGACGGCCGAACATACACGGGTGCATGTCCTCACTCAGCATCCGCTCAGCTTCGTCTCGTGCGGCGACGAGACGGGTACCTGCCTCGCGAGCTACTCCCCGGGCGGCAATGCGGATGAGTGATGGTTCGTGATCAGCCAATCATATCCGTCCCACTTGTACATGAAGGTGTAGCGGCTCTTGATTTCGGTTCCTGTCTTCTCAAAGTTGAAGGTGTAGAGTCCTTAGTCAATCGCCGTGTTGCAATCGATCTCGATCGTGCGCTGATCGATCCGCCCGACCGGCTTGTTCTTCAAAAAGTAGTGAAAGTAGTCTTCTTTATCGTCGAGGGTCAGTCGAGGCTGGTTCGATAGCAGGGGGATCAGAACAGACGTTGCCGCGTAGTTGGCCACAACGCTATGAGCATGACCCGTCTTCAGTGACTCGTTCCAACGGTCAAACAAGGATGCAATTTCCTCCTCGTTCGTCTCCTCGCAGGCTTCCGGGTGTTTGGCAACGGCATGGCGGGCATTCGTCGGAATGATTTCCTCCGGCTCCAATTTCGACGAGTGATGGCTCGTGATCAGCCATTGATGCCCATCCCATTTGTAAGTAAATGTATACCGGCCGCTGACTTTGGTTCCGGTTTTTTCGAAGGTGAATGAGTAGAGCCCTCCGTCAACCGCTGTGTTGCAATCGAATTCAATCGTGCGCGAATCGATATGTCCGACCGGCCTATTCTCCAAAAAATGTTTAAAGTATTCTTCCTTGTCGTCGAGGGTTAGTCGCGGTCTTTTCGACATGGTGGGGATCAAGACCGAGTTCGCCGCGTAGTTGGCAATGACTTTGTGGGGATCGCCTGTTTTGAGTGAATTGTTCCAGCGGTCGAACAAGGTCGCGATCTCTTCCTCACTCTCGGCCACGCACACTTCTGTGTGGTTCACGGCGTGATGGTGGGGACTTGGCGGACTCCCGGACGCTTTCTGACCCACTGCGCAACCCGACATGGCCACAGCGGCAACGGCTGCCAGCAGAAACGCAAACCCTTTCATGTTCATAATCGATACTCCTCGGCGTCTTGGTTAGAATATGTACGAGAATGAATACGTCACACTTCTGATCGGCTCACAAAAAAAAGCATCCGCCATTCTTTGCAGAATGATGGACGCCCTTGTCCGTTGCCTCCGGTCAAAAACCCCGGGCGAGAGCGTCATTGCCCCTTCACCCCGGCGGTGGTTTTGTAGCACTCCCTTTCAGAAAGCGTCAACCCATACTTTCGTATAGGCCGGCGCTCCACCAGCGTTCTTCGGCATCGTCACACCTCATGAACCGCTCCGCTTCTTGCCGAAATATTCTTGCCTGCTAACGGCCACGTCGGTGACAAGCATCATGCCGGAATGGCGTTCGAAGAGGGGTCGAAGCCCGGCCAGGATAGGCTCCACTTTTTCTTCCGGGACGACCGTCATGATCATTTCGAGACTTTCCTGTTCGCTGAACATGAAGTGCGCTTCATGCACACCGCCATGCCCTTTCCCCGACACGTTGCCGATGATCGTGTAGCCGGTCGCCTTGACCTGGTCCAACAACTCGGTCACGAACGCCCTGTGTTCTCCTGCGACGATCACGCGAATCTCTTTCATCGGATGCAAAGTCAAACCGCCCATCGACGACTCCTTTCCCGGCCATGTTTAGGTGTGAATGTGCTCCTGCGATGCAAGATGATCCATGGGGCTCCACGCCCCGCTGGGTAGATAACGATACCATACTCCATCTTCGGGGTCGAAGGCGACGAGATGGACCCATACGTTGTGGTAGAAGTGCTGTAAGACATTATGTCGCGCGATCAGCTTTTCAATGCGTTCGCGCGGCGCCTCGACGACGGTCAGCAAGCGCATCGGTTCATGGTAGGGCGCGTCGCCGTTCATCACCGTTTGCCTGGCCAATCCAAGCCGGAGATCGCTCCAGGGCCCGGACATGATGCCGATGCGCCCTACGACATTGTGGTAGATCTTGCTCCCGCTGCCGTAGACCTCGTTGTCGACCGCCGAAAAATAATGCTCCATGTTGATCCACTGGGCCACGACTTGCGGGGCAGTCAAGAGCACTTCCAACAGCCGATTGCTCGGATCTTCCCGATAGTCGTAGGAATGCAGAAAGACGCGCCCTTCCAGATCGAGCCCCTTGGTGAGTTTCCGTCGGCCGATGATAAAGGCGGTATTGCCCGACAGCCCCCACTCCGGCCTCACCTGGCTCCAGTCTATGCTCCTGCGCCGAACGTGCGCTTCCGCCTTCGTTTCCTCTGATGCCTGTGGTGCGTCGGGGAACCGTCTGCAGCGTTCCAGACTCGTGAGCGCGGCTGCTTTGTTGAGGTCTTGCTGCAGCAGTGAAAGGTCCTCCCGATGCGTCGGCGGCACGTCTTCCGGGTCGAACAGCTGAATCTCGTCGGTCGTCGTGTTCATCTGGCCTGCGAGAAAGTGCGTATCGGAAGGAATCTCGATGCCGGTCTTGATCAACCGCTCTCGTACTCGTGGATTGTTCGCCATCATCGCGAGGACGCGGGCGTTGGGTTTGCCTTCGTTGCCGCCGCAGGCCCCGCAGTCCAGAGCTGACTCGTAGGGATTGTTCTCCGAGGTGCTGCCATGCGCGCAGAACAGGACGAGCCGCGCAAAGCGCTCCGTCAATCCCATCATGCGCAGCGCCGTCTCTACAGTCACGGTCTGCTCTTCGAGCGTGAAGCCGGTCCGCGTGATCCGTTCCTTCTGTCTGGACGATGCGCGCTGATTGATACCGTGATGCTTCCGTAAGGCGGCGATGAATGATGTCAGGACTTCGGACGAGAGTCCTGCCTCCGTCGCTGCCTGGGTCAAAGGCGGCTCCAGGTCATCCTCCCCGCTCAAAGCCCGCTGCCGCAAGGCTTCGACAAGTTCAGGCGAGATCCGAGAGCTGCGCACGCCGGTTCGCTCTTGCAACGCGTGCCGCACGGTCGCCTGCTGCTCCGCTGCCAGCACGTCCGCCGTCTCGGCAGGGGCCAGTTTGTCGACGGTCAGCGTTGTCGCGAGCGATGGGACAAAGAGTCGACGCAACCAGTCGGTCCATCGACGGTACAACAAAGGCAGCAAGGTTTTCCCAAAGATCGGTAGACTGTAAAACCACCCCAACGACTCCACCATGACATAGGGTGTGATGACGTTTTCTTTTAAGTCGTGCAGAAGGGTATGACCCGCATGAACCATCCTGGTTCGAGACGCGTGTTTTGACAGGGTGTGATCCAGAAAGCTACGGGGAACCTCCCTGACCTCGTTCTTGGCGCGCATAATGACCGGGAATTGTTCAGTGTCATGCTCCTTGCCCCAGGCCCGATAACGGATGAAGGCGGCGAAGAAGCCGGCAAACCCATAGGTCTCGTGGGCGCCGGTGGATTCAAGATGACGCCGGAACGGTTCGGAACGCACATCGATACAATAGACTGATTGTGAATAGGGTCGGGCCGGTTCCAAGACGCTGTGCTCGGAGACAGGCTGCGACACAGCCCTATTCATCTGGCCAAGCAGACGCGCGTGGTAGCCGGCCTCGAAGGCATGAAGCCAGACTGGACCGTGCTTGGACTCAGGGAACGCATCCATCCATGCAAGGATGGTGTTCAAGTCTGCTGGTTCGCTCTCGACCAGCGCGGTCGGATCGATCCCGAGCGCACGAGCGAGTCCAAGCAACCGCTTGGCCGCGCCGCGCCGCGCCGCGACTTCCTGGCGAGGAACAACCTCCGTGCGGTAGCGCTCGATGAGATTGCCCCAGATCTTCCCTTTCTGATGGCCCAATCGATCGACTTCTTCGGCATACAGTGCCGGGAGACGACCGGCGACCCGCTGCCGCCTCAAGTAATGCTCTTCTGAATTGTTTCGCATGTAGGCGATCACGGCATCGTAACGACCGGCGATGCCCAGCTCTTCCCGGCAGGCTTTGTGCACCAACTCGCGCGCGTACCAGAGGCGAATGGCCAGGAACTTGACCAAGCCGACGGGATAGGCCTGCTGCCACACATAGTCCCGCTCTTCCGCGCGCCACTTGATGAACCCGGCCCAACCCGGCAACGCGGTCAACTGCAACGACAGATAGTCCTGTCGCAACTCAGCTGGAATCCCGAGCGCATCCAGACTCTCCAGCAGCGCATCTTCGGGATGGTCGGGAAGTCGCGAGATCTTTGTGCTGCTGTCTTCAATCCCGCAGGGAGACCATTCGTGCGCCGCGAGCGCCTTCCACGCGCCGTACAATCCCTTTTCTCGTCCCGGCATAGTCCAGGTCGCGTGCCCTTCGTCCAGAAACGCTTCGCACCATTTGATCAACTGCTCGTTGATCTGTCGGACGATCTGCGTCCCGAGCGTGTCGTCGCACCAATGCGAGAGTGTGAGCCAATGCCCCAATGCGGCTTCGTCGCCCTCTACGATCGTACGAATCCGATCACCCAGATCCTGAAAGGGGAGGACGGCCTCCAGGCGCCCCGCAACCTGCTCGATCAGCTCATCCATAGGATCGAAGAGCTCTGCATCGAGCGGCTCCACGGTCGGCGCACAGAGGCCGTCGATCAAACAGGCCTTCAAGACGTCATCGTGCGCGACTCTGCGCAGTCCGATATTCACGTGGGCATCAGCAGCCAATGGCTTCAAGGCTGCATCGAGATGGTCGACCGTGATTCGGCCCGCACGCACATACCCGCGATAGATATCACCGGACAAATACCCATTCCCTCCCATGAATTGCTTGCCGCGCCGGACGGTTTCCTCGAAAGGCAGATACTCAAGACTATGGAGCGGATTGTGATGCACGAACGTCCGCATCGGCCAGTATTGGGCGATGACTTCTCCTGCGAGTTGGACGATCCCTCGCAGCTCCATCCGTCTGGTTTCGATGTTGATCGACGGGGTTACTTGTTCCATGCGAACAATCCTGTCACGGCGCTCGTCAGCGCCGGGGCCGAGTCAGGTCCCAACAGTCCGGCCGGAATCACCCCCAGCGCGATGACGATCAGCACAACCATCAGCAGCGCGGCGAACTCCGATTGCTGAAGGTCTGTGAAGGGAAGATCCGGCCGCTGCTGGCCGAAGAGCAATCGTTGCACCGCGTCGAGGATATACCAGGACGTGGCCAGCCACGCGAGCAGAATGGCGAACAACGCGGCCGGCGAGGCAATCGGTGACGTCAGCAGCAAACCCATGAAGCCGGAAAACACGCCAAACGGGGGAAGACCCATTACCGCCAAGGCCATGAGAGACAACAGCACGGCAAACCGCGGCATGGTTGAGGCCAGTCCGCTGACGGCCCGTGGATCCACATCGTCGCCATATCTGGTCCGAATGGCCTGCCAGGCGAGCAAGAGCCCACTTGTGCCGAACGACACCGCCCCGACGAAGACCGATGCCCAGGCCGTGGTGATCCCTGCCGCAGCGGCAAACCACCACAGCATGGAGAAGAGCGAGAGGCTGCTATAGGCAAGCAACAACCGCATGCGAGATTGCGCCAGAGCTCTGACGGCGCCGTAGATTGCGCCGATCACGGCCAGTCCCATGATCGTCACCGCCACGTTGTTCGGCAGCACCGGCGTCAGCATGACGAGGCCGTGCAGACCGACGGCGGGAAAAAGAACAACTATGAAGGAGGGCAAATTGCCCGGCAATCGTGTCAATGCCGTGAAGTATCCACTGTGAAGCGGGACGAGCGGCAACAGAACCGCACAGGCCAGTATGGAGGCGACGATGGAAACCGGTGGCTCAGTCATGGCAGACGTCACGGCCGCCGCCGCACCCAGACCATAGACACCGATCCCCCACCACGACATCGGCCACAACGCGCTATGGTGCCGGTATAAGAGTCCGATGACCAACCCGAATAATACCAATAACGCCAACCTGCCCACGACACCGTGGCTCGCAAGAATGGTCACGCCGAGTCCGAGGAAAACCAACGTCAGGACCCAGGCGGATCGGTGGGTCTCGTGGGTCGGTTGTCCAAGAATCGAAACACATGCGGCCAGCGGGAGCAGGTAGAGCAACAGAAAACCTTCCGGAGGCACTGTGAGAAATGGGGAAAGTGCAATGGTCGCGCCTAAGCTGATCATCGTCATGACAATCGTTGTCTGCTTCACATGAGCTGGCCGTGACCAGACGGTAAGGCACAGAAGTGCCCCGATAAACGGGACACTGGCCAGCAGCGTGGTGACGATCTCGTTCATCATCGTTGCGACCACCCCTGCGCGTGCTTGTCGATTCGATGCAGCAGGCGCAGCAGAAATTTCCCGGCATGCTGATAGGCCTGTTCCACATACAATCGATTCATGAACAAGACATAGAGCCTGATTCTCACCCCATCCACCCACGGCGGCATCCAGACCGAACGGCCGTGCGCGCGCAGGTACAGGTACAACCAGCCCAAAATCGTCGAGAGGGTCGCGCCGAGAAGGAGCAAGTCGAACAGCCAGTTCGGCAAATCTGCGGCCTGGAAATACAAGGCGACTTCCGCCGGATTGGGGTACAGAAAGGCGGTGAAGGACTCGACGGCGAACAGATACACCAACACCACGAACAGGAGTGTTAGCAACATGGCCGCGGACACTTGCCACGAGGCCACCGCGCGCAAGCGCGTCAACGTCAAGATCGCCTGCGACGAGGTCACCCAGATAAAGAACAATAAAATTACCGCCCCCTGAGACTCCAGCAAGGGAATACGCAGAACACCGTGGGTGGCCAGCAAGATGATGAGCGGAATCACGAGCGTGGTGAGGAGACCCGTCGACCAAGTGAGCTTGGAAAAATGCTCTTCCTCTTCCCGCTGATCGGCGTGGGGAAACTCCGGATCCTGGCGGGCCTTGTGGATGACATTGCCGCAGTTCAAAAATACCGTCGCCTTGAACAGTCCATGAGCGATGAGATGGAACACCGCCAGCGAGAACGCGCCCAAGCCGCATTCCATAATCATGTAGCCCATCTGGCCGATGGTGGAAAACCCAAGCGTTTTCTTAATGTCGTTCTGCGTCAACATCATGGTGGCGCCCAGGACCGCTGTGAGCGTGCCGACGACGAGCGCCACATGCAGCGTCGCCGGGCTCTGGCCGAAGAGCGGAGCCAGGCGATTGATCAGAAACCCGCCGGCATTGATAATGCCCGCATGCAGAAGCGCATGCACCGGTGTCGGAGCATAGAGAGATCTCGGTAGCCAGATAAACAGGGGGAACTGGGCCGATTTTCCCATCCCGCCGATAAACAGGAGCAAGGTCACCGCAGTCGCGCCGCTGATCTCGACCCCAGGCAGTAGAGAGAGGGTGGCCGTCGATTCGGCTGCCCGCGCAAACAATTCCTGGAACTCCAAGGTGCCGTAGAGAGAATGAGCCAGCACGATCCCGGTGAGAAATGCCACGTCGCTTAGCCGCAAGAGGGTAAAGGTTCGGAATGCGCCGTCCAATGTCCCCGCATGCGAGTGGTTATGCGCCAAGATATACAACTGATAGCTCAGGATTTGCCAAAACAGAAACAGCATCATGAGGTTGGCGCTCGAGACCATGCAGAGGAGCACGAAGGTTGTGCCTCCGATCAACGCAAGGTACCGGGGTGCATGAGCGTCCTGATACATGTATCGGATGGAGTAGGTGTAGATGATGCTCCCGACGCCTGAGATCAAGACCATCATGACCGCACTCAGTCGGTCGACATAGAAACCGATGGGAAACGCGAACGACCCCACAGATGCTGGATCATACAATCGAAGCGTGATCGGTCCCTGCGTCGCAACGAGGTACAGGGTCACAATGGCGGCGCAGAATGCCGCACCGATCGGATAAGCCGCGAGCTTCGCACGCTGGGATAGCGTGCGGTCTGGGCCGATCACCACAAGGCATGCGGCTAGGAGAAAGAGTAGCGGGACGCCAAGTACGAGCGACACAAGCACCTCATCACCTCTAGCTTTTGGTCATCCTGTCGCCCTCCGTCCGGGAATCATTCGTCACTGGCGCGCTCATCATTAATACGCTGCGTAGACTCGCGTCAAGGACTGGATGGGACAAGAGTCCCCTACCAGACAGATCCTGGATTGAAGGCCCATCCTCGCGTGTGCAAGCACAGAGATAACAGCCGCCTCGGCACAGCCCTGCATCATCTATTATTTATTATGGCACCCTTCGCTTCGCACGGCTGTCAATGCTGCGGATAACGTGTGTGACGGCCCAGCCAAGTCGCTCATTAGCCTGATCCACATAGAGCCGGTTCAAGAACAGCACATACAAGCGGAGGCGGAAGCCTTCCGTCAAGTTCGGCACCCACATCGTCTGGCCGTGGGCTTTGGCATAGATATAGAACCACCCGAGAATGATGACCAAAGCCGTTCCGCCAATGAGACCATCAAAGAGCCATTTGGGGAGCGCTGCCGCCTGGAAGTATGTCGCGACCTCGGCCGGGTTTGGGTAGAGGAATTTGGTGAAGGATTCGACGGCGAACAAGTAGTTGAACACCACGAAGAGCAGTATCAGCAGCATTGCGACAGATATCTTCCATGAGGCGACTGCGCGTAGGCGGATAAGAGTCAAGATAGCTTGGGAGGACGTGACCCAGATAAAAAACAGGAAAATCACGGCTCCTTGCGATTCCAACAACGGGATATGAAGCACCCCGTGTGTCACGAGAAGGATAAGAAGCGGAATCAGCAGCGTGGTTGTGAATCCCGTGAACCAGGTCAGGCGCGAGAACTCCCGTTCTTCGGCGTGAGGGTCCGCATGGGGGGATGCCGGCTCCTGGCGAGCCTTGTGGATCACGTTGCCGGAATTCAGGAACATCGTGGCCTTGAACAGTCCATGGGCGATCAGATGAAACACAGCCAGCGAGAAGGCACCTAATCCGCACTCCATGATCATGTAGCCCATCTGGCCGATCGTCGAAAAGCCGAGTGTGTTCTTAATGTCGTTCTGGACTAACATCATGGTCGCGCCAAGGACCGCCGTGAGTGCGCCGACCACAAGCGCCACATGCAGTGTGGTCGGGCTCAAACCAAAGAGCGGGGCTAAGCGATTAATGAGAAATCCGCCGGCATTAATAATCCCCGCATGCAGCAGCGCTGTCGCGGGTGTTGGCGCATAGAGATAGCCGGGGAGCCAGATGAACAGAGGAAATTGTGCCGACTTACTCATGGCTCCGATGAACAGGAGCAAGGTCACCGCGGTTGCCCCACTGATCTCGATCCCCGGCAGAAGAGGCACGGTGGCTGTCGATTCGGCTGCCCGCGCGAACAATTCTTGGAATTCCAAGGTGCCGTAGAGAGAATGAGCCAGCACGATCCCGGCTAGAAATGCCACGTCGCCGACCCGCAAAAGGGTAAAAGTTCTGACAGCTCCTCTGCGCGTGGCATCATGGGAGTGATTGTGGGCGAGCAAATAGAGTAAACAGCTGATAACTTGCCAGAGCAGGAACAGCATCATGAGGTTGGCGCTCGAAACCAAGCAGAGCAGCACAGAGACCGTAAAGCCGATGAGTGCCAGAAACCGGCGATCGTGGTGATCCTGATAGAGGTGGCCGATGGAATAGGTGTAGATGATGGTACCGACACCGGAAATCAGCACCATCATGACCGCGCTCAAGCGGTCGATATAGAGACCCATGGGAAAGGTCAGGGGTGCGAGAGAGGCAGGGTCATAGAAACGAATGGTGATCGGCCCCTCTGTCGCCACCAACCACAGGGTCGCAATGGCGCCGAGAAAAGCTGCGCCGATGGGGCAGGCCGCGATTTTGGCCCGCAGATTCCTCGATCCCTCATCGCCTACGAGCACAATGAGCGAGGCGAGAAGCGGGAGCAAGGGAACTAGTATGACAGCAAACATCGATCCTTCATCATGTTCACAGTATGATTTCTAGCAAGGGCGCAACATTCTGTCGGCACGCGAGAGCCTCTCCCATCGGCACGTGTAGCACCACGAGAATATCGCTCTAGCAGCCTACAGCCTGCTGAAGCATCCTGCTAAAAAACACAAAAGCCAACCGAGATCCTCGATCGCTCATCGAGGTCACTCCAGTTGGCTTGTACTACAACCAGCCATTCTTTCGAATCGCTGGCCGCCCTACGGCCCCTGCCTATCGAGATCGACGTCCCACCTGTCTATGAACACCACGGAACCGGAGGCGCGCCGTACGATGAAACCCGCCCATTCAATAATACGGTTCCTTGACCGGCGTCAAGCTCCGGGGAGAAATTGGCTCTCTTGCCCGTCACGTAATGGCCCGAAAGCCCTACACCGCCGGATTGATCGGACAAAGGACTGACGGCCCTTGTTCGAGCAAGGGCGCACCCCTATAATCCTGCACCGGGCTGGCTACAGGCAGGAAGATCCCGGTCTCAATCAGAATAGGACGCCACATGGAAAATGCCATTCGTAACGCCGTCATCAAGTTCGAACAGGAATTCATGGGCCGCGGACCGGATGAAGTGCGCGCCTTTATCGTGCGGGATCTCGTCGTAGTCCGGCTCAAGGGGGTGCTGACCCCGGCTGAACGTCAGCTGGCTAAAACGGTGGAAGGTGTCGACATGGTCAAGCGATTACGGCAGAACTTGATCGCACTTGGCCGTGACAAACTCTGCGATCAAGTAAGCGAAATCACCGGCGCCAAAACCCTCGCGCTCTTTACCGATATCGATGTGCAAATAGGCGAACGGGTCTTTGTCTTCACAGTCGATCGCGATATCCATGTCGTGACTCGATAGAGTGGGCCGTCATCCTGCGAGACCCGGTACGGTTGCGTTCATGACCAAGCACAGCCTGGAAACCCTCTCCTTCGACAACTCCTACGCCCAGTTGCCAGAGACGTTCTATGCGAAGTTGAACCCGACTCCGTTTTCCGAGCCTCCATATCTCGTCAGTTTCAATCCCGCAGCTGCAGCACTCATCGATCTCGATCCGGAGCAAGCGACGCGGCCTGAGTTTGCCGCGGTGTTCGGCGGGAGCATGCTCGCCCCGGGGATGGAACCGCTGGCGATGCTCTACTCAGGCCATCAGTTCGGGGTCTATGTGCCGCAGTTGGGAGACGGCCGCGCGATTCTCCTTGGCGAAGTGCGGAACGAGCGGGGCGAGAGGTGGGATCTCCATCTGAAGGGCGCGGGGCTGACGCCGTTCTCGCGAGAGGGAGATGGCCGTGCGGTGCTGCGTTCGACGATTCGGGAGTATCTGTGCAGCGAAGCCATGCATGGGCTGGGCATTCCAACGACGAGGGCGCTTTGCATCGTCGGGCAGCGATCACCAAGTCTATCGCGAGCAGGTCGAAACCGGCGCGATGCTCGTGCGGATGGCGCCGTCGCATGTGCGGTTCGGTTCGTTCGAGATCCTCTACTATCGGAAGCAGCACGAGCAGCTCAAAGTCCTTGCCGATTATGTGATCGCGCAGCACTATCCTCATCTCGTCGATGCGTCGGACAAGTACGCGCAATTCTTCTCCGAAGTCGTCGAGCGCACGGCGAGGCTGATCGCGCAATGGCAGGCCGTCGGCTGGGCCCACGGGGTGATGAACACCGACAACATGTCGATCCTCGGCATCACACTCGACTATGGCCCATTCGGCTTCATCGACGACTACGATCCGGGATTTATCTGCAACCATTCCGACCACAACGGCCGCTATGCCTTCAATCAACAGCCCTATATCGGTCTCTGGAATCTCAGCTGTCTGGCGCAGGCGCTGCTCCCGTTGGCCCAGAAGGAAGAGTTGAAAGCCGCGCTCGACCGCTATACCCCCCTCTGCGAAGGACGGTACATGGAGCTGATGCGGGCGAAGTTCGGGCTCATCGAGACGAAGGAAGAGGATGCATCGTTGATTCAAGACCTCTTGGCGCTCATGCACCTACACCACGTCGATTACACAAGCTTCTTTCGGACTTTGGCCCTGTTTCAAATTGAAACTGATTCGCTGAACGAGCCGCTTCGCGACTTCTTTTTGGATCGTGAATCTTTCGACCAATGGGCTCGTCGATACAAAAACAGGCTGCGAGAAGAGGGGAGTCAGGACGAGGACCGTCTGCTACGCATGAACCGCGTCAATCCCAAGTACGTGCTCCGGAATTATTTAGCCCAGACCGCGATCGAGAAGGCTCAGAAGAGGGACTACTCTGAGATCGATCACCTCTTGACCCTGTTGCAAAATCCCTACAGTGATCAGCCAGGCATGGACGCCTACGCAGCCCCTCCTCCCAACTGGGGCAAGCATCTTACTGTGAGTTGCTCATCGTAACGCCCGTGTACCTCTTTGGGTGGGAGTTGTTTTTCCAGACCTGATGGGCTATATGTCCGGCAGGATCTGTCGTTGCGCCAGTATACAAGCAGAAGTCTGAAAGTGTCGGCTCGCGGAGAACCTAACAAAAATTTCATGTCGTAAGACGTGGCCCCATTCGTTTGAACAGTCACCCGAGGTTTTTAAGTGGAGTCTCTGCTGCTACTTACGCTGCCAGTTTGCCCGTCGGCAGCATCACGGCATACGCCTCATCCGGTGTTTGCCGGTCCAGGCTCGAATGGGGTCTCGCTCGGTTGTACCAATCCAAGTATTGCATAATCGACTGCCTGGCTTCAGTGACGGAGTCGTAGGCATGTAGATACACCCGCTCATATTTCACCGATTTCCACAAACGCTCGACGAACACATTATCCCTCCAGGCTCCGCGCCCGTCCATGCTGAAGTGACACCCGCGATCCTTGACCGCGTGCACGAACGCCTGCGCGGTGAACTGACTGCCCTGATCAGTATTCACAATCTCAGGTGTACCATGCCGTGTGAACGCCTCGTGCAGCACCGCAACGGCATGACAGGTCTCCAACGTGATCGCGACCGTCGCGGCTAAAACCTTGCGGCTGGCCCAATCTACCACCGCAGTCAGGTAGACAAACCCTTTGGCCATGGGAATATACGTCGTGTCGAGCGCCCACACCTGGTTCGCCCGGTTGATGGTGAGCCCGCGCAACAGATAGGGATACACGTCATGGCCGGGGTGTTTCTTGCTGGTGCCCGGCTTTCGGTAGAGCGCCGCCATGCCCATGCGCTTCATCAACGTGCCCACGTGTTTTCGTCCCACGTCGCACCCCTCCCGATTCAGTTGGTCGCGCAGCATACGCGCGCCCATGAACGGGTGCTCCAAGTGCAACGCGTCCAGGCGACGCATCAGGAGCAGATCGGTCGCGCTGACAGACTTGGGCACATAGTAGACGCTGCCCCGGCTGATCCCTGCCAGCTGGGCCTGGCGGCTGATCGGCAGGGCGTGGGTGGCGTCCATCATCGCTTTGCGCTCAGCAATCCCACTTTGATGAGCGCCCCTTCTAAAAAATCATTCTCCAGCGTGAGCTGCCCAATCTTGGCATGCACGGCCTTCAGATCCACCGGCGGCTCCGTTGCCGCGGTTCCACCGCCAAAGATTTCGGCGGCTCGCTCGCTGAGTTGCCGTTTCCACTCGGTAATCTGATGGGGATGCACCTCAAACCGCTGTGCCAGTTCGGCCAACGTCTTGTCGCCGCCCATCGCGGCTAACGCCACTTTGGCTTTGAACACCGCTGAGTGCGTCCGTCTCGTTCTCTTTGTCATTCTCTGCTCCCTTTCATCGCCCAGTAGGGCCATTTACGGTAGCAGATTCTCCACTTAGCGGCTTGTTCAAATTTCTGGGGCCACTTCTCTCGACAGCGACCCTACTCCCTATCATTTTTTTAGCGGCGGACCAGGACAAGTGTTCTACCAGGGTGTGCCGGCAGCGAATGTCCAATGGCAGAGCAATTCGCAGATCCGGTTCACCGCCCTCGGAGTGGGGACCCACCAAGTGCGAGCAGTGCTGGCCAACGCTTCGGATGTAGAACTGACGAATCCCGAGGCAACAAAAACGATTGTGTTCTCCATTGGTGTTCCATCCGGTAATCCTCCGACTGTCTCTATCACCAGCCCGGCGCAAAATGCGTCCGTTCCAGTCGGGCCGGTGACGGTTTCGTTTACCACACAGTTCTTTATGATCGGCAAGCCAGGACAAAATCACCTGCATTTTTATCTCGATACCGATCCTGTGCCTTATCGGTTCTACAACGGGGCCGGCATAAACGATGAGAACGGGGTCCTCTATAACGGCATCCATACCCACTTCGTTCATTGGAAATCTGGGACGTCGTTTGATATCTTTGGACTTCGGTCCACTGCCCATACTGTCCGTGTAATTCTCGCTGATCAAAACAACGTTGAACTGCAGAACGGCGAGGCAACGAAGACGCTTAACTTCTCGGTCAGCCAACCGCCGCCCGGCAGTTTGCAACTGCAGCCTGTCGTCGACTCACTCCAATTCCCGTCCAGCCTGTCCTTAGCGCCGGATGGCCGCGTGTTCTTCAGTGAGATTTTTACCGGTACTATTCGTATCATCAACCCTCAATGGCAACTCGTCAACCAGCCATTCTGTAGAATTGCTATCTCGACTATAGGGAATCAGGGCGTACTCGGGCTCGCGCTCGATCCCAATTTTGCCGCGAATCACTATGTGTACGTCTTCTATACAGCGCCAACAGCCCCGCCGGTGAATCGAGTGGTGCGATACACAGAATCCAGCGGGAGCTGCACGCAGGAAACTACTTTGCTCGACGGCATTCCTGCGGCGTTCGATCACAACAGCGGCATCATCAAGTTCGGTCCGGACGGCAAGCTCTACGTCAGCACCGGTGATGGGGATAACAGCGGCACAAGCCAACGACTGACATCCTTGAACGGCAAGATTCTGCGGTTGAATCCGGATGGCAGCACACCGGCGGACAATCCATTCATCTCGAATGCGGATCCCAACGCGAAGAAAGTGTTTAGCTTTGGACATCGCAACAGTTTCGGCTTTAGTTTCCATGGCCACACCGACCACCTGTGGCAGACAGAGAATGGCCCGGGGGACAACGACGAGATCAATCGTATTGTCGCAGGGGGCAACTATGGTTGGCCGACAGCGAAAGGCATAGCCCGTAATCCGAACTTCCGCGATCCGATCTTGGCCTATACTCCGACCATCGCGCCGACCGGGATTATCTCTATCCCTGAAAATTCCACCGTCTATCCCGTTGACTATCGCAATAATCTGCTCTTCTCGGACTTTAACGGAGGCAAGATTCGCCGGGTGGTCTTGACCGGTGCCGATCTTGGCCAGCTTGCCTCATCGAGCATCGTCTACAACGGAGGGAACGGCTTTTTATTAAGCCTCATGGTCGGCGCCGACGGATTCGTCTACGTTTCCAACGTCAACAATATCTTTAAAGTCGTCGTCGCCCCGTAGTACCCTTCTCTCGATCGACGAGATTACCCCCCCAACCAGCGCATTCCCTTCTTGCAGTCCCCCTCACTGTCTGTTGTACAGTGGCGACACCAGTCTCACGGGAATTGAACCGGCGGCCATGCCCTACGGCTGACCACGGAAACGGACCGTTCTCTCGATGGCCAAAAAAGGATCCGGCGACTCAAAAATTGCGATGGCCGGCGCGCTCGCGCTTGTGCTGGGCATTGCCGGCGTGGTCATGGTGCAACAACCCTTGAAGAGCACCAGGCCTCCCTTGATGGGAGGCGAGCTCAAGCCGCAAGTCGCAGAAGGTGTGGCTCGAGCCAGGTTGTGGGAGGACCCGCTTGAGGCCGCGCGCCGGGTGGCGAAATTTGACGGCGAGATCAAATCGGCTGTCAGGGATCTGAAGGATGACCTCGATCGGGTCAGAGTTATCCGCCAGGAGCTGGATGACAAAATTGACCAGAACCCGAAGCAGCCCATTACCGTCCTTCTCGTCACGACGGAAGGTGGATCGTCCGGAGAGAGTAGGGAGACCCGCCTTCGGGATCGATACGCGATTGGCTCCGCCCTCGGCACGGCCTGCTATGTCCCGCAAAATGATGATCACCTCTCCTACGTCGAATGGCGTGATCAGGCAGGCACACGCCAAGTCCTGCCGTACGAGTGGTACCGGGAAGGGCAGCGGAAGTGTTCGTCTGAAAAAACCTGGGCGCAGGGTGTGCTCGTCCTGTGGGTCAGCAGTGAAATCACCGGTGACCACCCCATCGGCGCTCTGCAAAAACTGGTGCAGTCCATCCTCTGCCAGGAAAGCGCGATCAAAGGTCATACCTGCCAGACAAGTCGTGACGGCATGGTATTGCTGGACCTGAAAAGGGAACGGCACGTGCGCTTCAAGATCCTCGGGCCACGGAGTTCGTCGACCTTCCGGAGCCTGCTCGAGGAGGCCGTAAATACTCTCCAAGGGCGCGAAGATCACCTGATTTGGGCGAACGCCGGCGGTCGCGTGGAACTGTACTCGCCTTGGGCCACGACCGCGCCAAGACTTCTGACACATGAGCTGAATGTGACGGCCAAGCCGTCACAGTCCACTGAGTGCCTGTCGTCCGATCCGAACCAGGAGAAACTCTGTTGGATTCTGCTGCGTGCCGGTATCGAGCTCAAACACACGATTGGATCAGACGATCAGCTCTTACGCGCCTTGACCCAGGAGCTGGAACGTCGTCAGGTGAAGTTTGAGCGAGACGCCGTGATTCTCATTTCCGATTGGGACTCATTCTACGGTCGGGTTCTGCCGGTCGAATTTACTGCCGCTGTCTGCCATCGTATCGCCGATCGGTCTGATGAGGAGTACCGAACCATCGATGATGAGGAAAAGTTGAAGGGTATTAAAGCGGCATGTCCCACGCTCGATAAGGCGATCGACCTCCAAGTAAAGAACACGATAGAAGCGAGAAAGCTCGGCCTGAACGTGTGGCGGTACAGTTACCTCCGCGGGCTTGACGGAGAAATCTCCAGTGGAGACAGGGCCGACGCAACCAAAGGGGGCGGCTCGAAAGCGATGAAGAACGCGCTGCTCGATACCAGGGTTCTCGAGCGGCCGGTCGGCACAGGCCAGTTCGATTACGCGCAACGGCTGGCAGATCGGATCGAGCGGGATATGGCCGCGGCGGCGGCGGATAACAACCAGAATCCGGTCGCCGCCATCGGAATCCTCGGCAGCGATGCCTACGATGCGCTTCTCATCCTGCAAGCGATGCGTGACCGATTTCCCGGCGCGGTGTTCTTTACCACCGATCTCGACAGCAGGTTGGTCTATGCAGACGAGTATCGCTGGACGAGGAATCTCGTGACGGCCTCCCACTACGGCTTGGAATTATACGGCATGTTGCAGCGCGACGTACCCCCCTTCCGAAGCAGCTATCAAACGTCTGCCTACTTCGCCACACTCCAAGCCGTGGGGCATGTCAAACCGCTGGCCACCTGCCCGCCCGGCGACACCAGCCAGTCGAATTCGCAGAATGGAACGGCCCTGCCACCCTGCGGGTACAAGGCGAACCTGACGGCCGACAATGTGTGGTTCAGCGCAGCCGAGCTTCCTCGTTTGTACGAAGTCGGTCGGCACGGCGCGGTCGATCTCACGGTCGGCGCGATCGAGAAGGGCTGGACCCTGCATGCCCCGCGGGTAGACCTCTCTGACAAATAGCCTCAAACGAATGGTCGGCGACCCCAATCCGGCGTCATTTACGGAAGTGTCGGCTTGATCTATGTGATCGGCTTCGTTCTCTTATGGACCAAGCCAACGTCCAACCGCTGGTTGACGGCGCATTCAGGGATCCTTGTGCTGAGTGCCCTGTCCGCGCTCGGCCTCGCCTTTTTCGTCGACCGCTTTGCGCTCGACTGTGGTCCTGAAGGAGGCCGACCAAGGCGAACCTTTTTATTGGTTGGAAGGAGTCAGCCTGTGGCCGACCGAACTTCTGAGAGGACTCGCCACGCTGTTGGCGCTAGGATTTCTGATCAAAGCCTGGCGGGATCTCAAGTCGAATCTTGAAAGCATGTCGGAGCAGTATGGCTTTACCTCTCAGGCCAGGGAGACCAACCCTGGAGGGTGGAGACGCTACATCATGACGGCGCAGTGGGTGTTATCCCCCCGTGGACTGCACGGAGACGAGCATGTGGGGAACTCGTGGAGTCTATACCGGGAAGCCGGCTCAGTAATGCATCGTCTCCCGCGTATTCTGCTGTTCGTGACAGTCTACGCCCTGTCTTTGGTGTTTCTGTGGAAGGTCATGGGGGCTGAAAACTTTACGGGACCCTGTCGCGGCACATTCAGTTGCCGTCTGGATGAAGTGCTCGCACTGGCCAGCTATCTGTGCGCTGCCATCCTTAATCTGTTCGTGTTCGAAGCGGTGCTCCTCTGTAGACGTTGGATCGGCTCTCTCGCACGGGCGACAGAGGGCTGGCCCCAGAAGCTCACGGAGAGCCTGAAATTGCAGTCCGTCGAGAATGTGTCCAAGGCCCGTGAATTGATGAAGATCGAACTGATCGCGCAGCGGACCGAAGTGGTCAACCGCCTGGTACGGTATCCCTTCATCGTACTTCTCCTCATGATGGTGGCTCGCAACCACTATTTCGACAACTGGGATTTTCCGCTCACCATGATCGTGGGGTGGGTGGTCAACGTGGCGCTGGCGGTCGCGGCAGCACTGCTGTTGTATCGGGCGGCGGAGCAGGCGCGCGATGCAGGACTAGCGCGGCTCAATCAGCAAGTTTTCCAGGGGCTGGATGGCGGGTCAGCCCGCGATGGCGACGTCAAACTGACCCGCCAGGTCATCGAAGACATCGAGGCCGTGGGCCGGGGAGCCTTTGTTCCCATATGGCGACAGCCAGTGGTCGAATCGTCGTTTTATGGACTGCTGGCCCTCCTCCAATACCTGTACCTGAGCTAATCCTGTAGCAGATCGCGATATGATATGCGCATAGCTCAACTCGGAGGTCTCACTGTTCACCTTTCCGGCGGCACAGATGGCAAAGGCGGAGGCAACGGCCCTGTCGTGGTACTCCTGCACGGCTTCGGCGCGCCGGGGAACGATCTTGTGCCGCTGGCCGATGTCCTGGACGTGCCGACCGGCACGAGGTTTATCTTTCCCGAAGGCCCACTCACGTTGAGCTTTGGCCCGAGGGACGCGCGCGCCTGGTGGCTCATCGACATGGCCCGTATTGCCCAGGATCACGCAGCAGGCCGGGCCCGCGATCTCTCGAACGAGATTCCCAAAGGCCTCGCCCCGGCACGCGACACGATGCTGGCATTCCTCAAAGAAGTCGAACGCATTCTTGGAGCAGATCCGCGCAAGACGGTGCTGGGAGGATTTTCCCAAGGCGCCATGCTCACATGCGATGCGATGCTCCACACGGATCGACCCTATGCGGGACTGGTTCAACTCTCTGGCAATTTGCTAGCGCAGCCGATCTGGAATTCCCTCATGCCGAAACGCAAAGGCCTGCCGGTCTTCCAAAGCCATGGAATGCAGGATGAGATCTTGCACTATGTCGGGAGCGGAACGGCTTCGTGACACACTGAGCCAGTCCGGCCTCGCCGTCGAATGGCACAGGTTCCGCGGCGGACACGAAATTCCAGACACCAGTCCTTCAACGACTCAGTGTCTTTCTCACCAAGGTGCTGACTAACCCGCATGATTCATGAAGCTTCTGCTACAAGCGCGGATACGCAGCTGCGACGGGCAGTCTCGCCGCTCAGCCCTTCGACATACTGCACGAGTATGCCTCAGGACTTCACGCCTCCGAGTGCCCGTCTCGCATCGCGTCTGCACGCTTTCGCCACGAACCTTCATGAATAATGCGGGCTAAACCATGAGCGTACTCGA
This sequence comes from uncultured Nitrospiraceae bacterium, assembly GCA_963748375.1. Classification (GTDB taxonomy): domain Bacteria; phylum Nitrospirota; class Nitrospiria; order Nitrospirales; family Nitrospiraceae; genus Palsa-1315. The sequence goes on along the minus strand of CAVVIR010000006.1, from coordinate 34,073 downwards.
ACCCTTCCATCTCACCGGCCCCGATGGCAAGCGCATTCGCGGAGACCGCGCTGTAGGAAAAGACCGTCAGATCCTGTTCATCACCGGCTTCCTCTCGAAACGCTGGGGCAACAAGAGCAAAGCGCTGGCGCAATGGTGTGAAGAGCAAGGCTGGGGATTCTGCTGCTACGATGTGCGAGGCTTCGGGGAATCGGAAGGGCGCTTCATCGACTACACCCTCTCAGATTGGATCGCCGACGCACGGTTGGTGCTTGATTCGTTGAAAAATGGTCCCCCGCTCACAATTGTGGGCAACTCACTCGGTGGCTGGATCGCCTGGCTCATGGCGCAAGAATGTCAGGAAGTTGAGCGGCTGGTTCTCATCGCTCCCGCCTTCAATATGATGGGCTTACGCGCGAGATCGATCGATCCAGAACGATGCCACGATTGGCATAGCGGCGGCTGGATGCCCTGGGACGACGACCCGTTGCACAAAGAGTGGCCGCTTTCATGGAAATGGGTCGAGGAAAGCGAGGCCTATTGGAAAACCAGTTTCGACCGTCTGCGGCCTGTCAGCACCGCCATCCTCCATGGCCAGCAAGACACGGTGATTCTGCCGCAGGGCAGCAGCCAGTTTGTCGAACAGCTAAAGTCCCTGGCTCCCTCGTTTCCCGTCGAACTCCATCTGGTTCCAGGCGACCATCGACTGAGCAGTCCCGAACATTTGAATCTGTTTCAGCAATTGGTGCTGGATGCAGGGAAGGCTGAAGACTAAAGACTGAAGTAATCGGAACTTCGAATCCAGACCTTCGGACTGCACCGGCATGTGCCCGCTGAACCGGAAGGCAATCTATCGTGCCTGGATCATAAAATATAAATATGCGCTAATGACGATACTGCGTTGTTATCGTGAATAACACATAAGGCAGAGCCCCGACGCTTCTGCTCAATCTGCGGCTGGTCCCGCTTCGGGATGTCGAAAAAAATGCCGACGGAACCACCGGCACGAGCTGGGAGGCCTTGGATTGAATCGTACTCTCCGGAATTGTCGCAGCATATTTGGCATGAAGGAGGAGGGAGGCGCAAGCCCACCTCCCTTCTGCCTGTTCAGCAGCCGACACGTTCTTGACATCGCCAGAGTGAGACCGGTCATGTCATCTCTTTCTTGATCTTTCGTCACTGCTGGGGTACGCTCCCGATCATGTCTTATCAGGACCGCATTACTATTGATCCAGCCCAGCGAGGCGGGAAGCCCTGTATCCGTGGAATGCGCATCACGGTATACGACGTTCTGGAATACCTGGCTTCCGGCATGAACGAGGCCGAAATTCTCAACGATTTTCCCGACCTCACACGGGAAGACATCCGCGCGTGTCTTGAATTCGCTGCAAATCGCGAACGTAACCTCGTCTCATTCCCATCACGGTGAAACTGCTCTTCGATCACAATCTATCCCATCGACTTCTCCACGCGCTGCAAAGCGAATATCCAGACTCGCAACACGTCAGAAACATCGGGTTGGCTGAGGCGAGCGACGAAGCGATCTGGCGTCACGCGATCCAACAGGGTTTTACCATCATCACGAAGGACGCAGACTTTCATCAACGGAGCTTCCTCTTCGGCCACCCACCCAAAGTGGCTGGATCCGCTGCGGGAATTGCTCGACCGCGACCATTGAGCAACTTCTACGCATGCGCCGCAACGATCTCTTTCAGTTTACTGCCGACCGAGAAGGGGCATTTCTCGTCATCGAGTAGCAACGCTGTGTCGCCACTGGCGATAAGGGAAACCTAATGCTGACCTTGATTCATAAAGAATGCGGCGGGCCTGCCTTGGACGAATCGCCGGTCGGCGAAGTCTGCGCCATCCCCACAGACCGGTTTCCCTTTACCTGCTTTACCTGCCTGGAAGAGATTGACGACGAATCGGAAGTCAGGCTGTCGCAAGAAATGGGATTCTAGCAGGCTTCGTTCCAGCCTCCCTCATATGGCCGACGAGCACCCGATGCAGACTTGAGCGCTCCCACCAGTCACCGTCCAACCATCTGAACCCTTGGCGGAGCCAACAATTGCGCAGCCCCCTTGGAAGGCCAGCACTCCGCTCAGCCCACAGAGCAATAAAAGGGAAGAGCGGGAGAACGTGAGGCGAGGAGCCTGTAGGGTCATACCTTCGCAACAACCTGTTGAACAAAATTTTCTAATTCTTTCCGGTCTACCTGTTGATTGCTCTCCGCAGCTTTGGCTGCGCCTGCATCTATTCCTTTTTGAACCGCTTCAGCACGGTTCAGGGATGTAATGGCTCCGGGAAGCCCTTTCAGATATCCCACAGCGGCATTCGCCGCGGCTTCGGCAACTTTATCGCCGATGGCCACATTGACAGGAACCGCGAACGCAAGACTCGGAGACACCGTGACATAGGCTTTTCCCCCTTGCACCATTGCGTGGTCGGTTCCCGTTGTGGGGCCGACGTAGGCACAGCCGTGATTGAACAGGATCAGCCCACCGACGAAGATGATTGAAACAGCATGTGTGAATGTCATTGCGCCCTCCAAGAGTCGTGAACACAAGAGGCGGTCATGCTCGTGCCTCGTTGGTTCGGCTTACGCCAATACAACTGCAACGCGGAAGGATACGCCAAAACCCTTAGACCTGTAAACGAACGCGATGGCCGTGGTCCATTTGGAACGACCCCGTCCTTAGCCCGCATTATTCATGAGCGCTTCTGCTACAAGCGTGGATACGCGGCTGCGACGGGCAGTCTCGCCGCTCACCCCTTCGACATACTGCACGAGTATGCCTCAGGGTTTCACGGCTCCGAGTGCCCGTCTCGCTTCGCGTCTGCACACTTTCGCGACGAACCTTCATGAATAATTCGGGCTAGTGGAAATATTCGACAGATCCAGGGTAAGGTGTCACCCGGTCCGTTGCACAGAAAAGAGATCAGACATGTCATCGTCACGACAGCATAACAGCGGGCCGGATTCAGAGGGTCCAGACGTTCCTGAACCGTCCCATGCGGAGCGGGCCAAGACGCTTGTCTACTTACAGTCAACGGGTGGTCTCTCGACGCTCTCGCGCAAGCAGCCTGGCTGGCCCTTCGGGTCGGTGATGCCCTACGGGCTGGACGACGAGGGGCACCCGGTCTTTCTGATCAGCACGATGGCGATGCATACGCAAAATCTCCTGAGCGATCCACGATCCAGCTTACTCGTGACACCGCCTGAGAGCCGCAGCGATCCGCTGGGTGCAGCCAGGGTGACGTTGATGGGGTCGGTGACCAGGGTGCCGAAGGAGGACGCCGTTTCGGTTCGCGAATGCTACCTGGTACGCCATGCCAATGCCGCCTATTGGGTGGATTTCCAGGACTTTGGGTTTTTCCGCATGGCCCTGACGGAGATCTATTTTGTCGGGGGGTTCGGGTCGATGGGTTGGGTCATGCCGGATGACTACGCGGTGGCGGCCGTGGACCCGCTCGCGGATGAGGCCTCGAACCTCATCCGTGAATTCAATACAGAGCAGGCAGGCACGTTGCTGCTACTGGCCCGTGTGTTCGGCAATGTGGAGGCGCAGCAGGCGACGGTGACGGCATTGGATCGGTTGGGGTTTCACCTTCGACTTACCACGCCAGGCCGAATGCAGGGTGGGCGGGTGGCCTTTCCCAATCCCGTCCGCAACGCGACGGAGGCCAGGGCCGGCCTTGCCGGCTTGGCCGTTCAGGCGAACGCGGGACTCCAAGCCCTGCATTCGCTGTAGTAGATGCGTGCACACGTTCCTGTGAGCGTCCGCCACAATTGTTCTTTTCAACTCACCAGTTCATCACGAGCGGGGAGGGGTGGCTACCATCACTAATAGGGGAAGCATGGCGACTACAAACGATAAACAGGTTATTTTTTCACTCGTCAATGTCGGCAAAGTCTATCCGCCGAAGCGGCAGGTGCTGCGCGAGATTTATCTCGGGTTCTACTTCGGCGCGAAGATCGGCGTGTTGGGCCTGAATGGATCGGGCAAGAGTTCGCTGCTCAGGATCATTGCCGGGGTCGATCAGAACTATACGGGCGAGATCACCCGTTCGAAGGGCTACAGCGTCGGTCTGCTAGAACAGGAACCGCAACTCGACCCGGACAAGACGGTGAAGGAAATCGTCGAAGAGGGCAAGAAAGAACTCGTGGCGATGCTGCGAGAATACGACGCCGTCAGCAACAGCATGGGCGAAGCCACGCCCGACCAATTAGAGAAGTTGCTCGAAAAACAGGCGCAGCTGCAAGAGAAGATCGAAGCGGCGAACGGGTGGGAGTTGGACAATGTGCTGGAACTGGCGATGGATGCGCTGCGTTGTCCGCCGCCGGACGCAAAGGTCGGGGTGCTCTCAGGCGGCGAAAAGCGCCGGGTGGCCCTCTGCCGCCTCATGATCCAGGAGCCGGACATTTTGTTGCTCGACGAGCCGACGAATCATCTGGATGCCGAATCGGTGCAATGGCTGGAGCAGCATCTTCAGCAATACAAAGGCACGGTCATCGCCGTCACGCACGACCGCTACTTCCTCGACAACGTGGCCGGCTGGATTCTCGAACTGGATCGCGGCCACGGCATTCCATTCCAGGGAAACTACACATCCTGGTTGGAGCAGAAGCAGGTGCGGCTGGAAAAGGAAGAAAAGGCCGAATCGAAACGCCGCAAGTCGTTGGAGCATGAGTTGGAATGGATTCGCATGTCGCCCAAAGCCCGTCAGTCGAAGGGCAAGGCGCGGCTCAACCGCTATGAGGAATTGGTCAATCAGAAACAGGACGAGCAGGCCGCAGATTTGGAGATTTATATACCGCCGGGCCCACGGCTGGGCGATGTGGTCGTCGAATGCAAAGGCGTGAGCAAAGCCTATGGAGATAAGGTCCTCTATGAAAATGTGAACTTCAGTCTCCCGAAGGGCGGGATTGTCGGCGTGATCGGCCCGAACGGCGCCGGCAAGACGACGATGTTCCGCATGATCATCGGGAAAGAGAAACCGGATGCGGGCACGATCAAGATCGGCGAGACGGTCACGCTGGGCTACGTGGACCAAGACCGCAGTCTGGATCCGAGCAAATCCGTCTACGACATCATCTCCGAGGGGCACGAGACCATTATGCTCGGCAAGACTGAAGTCAACGCCAGAGCCTACTGCGCCCGATTCAACTTCGCGGGCACCGATCAACAGAAGAAGGTGAAGGATATTTCAGGCGGCGAACGCAACCGGGTACATCTGGCCCGCATGTTGAAAGAGGGCGCGAACCTCATCATCCTCGATGAACCGACGAACGATCTCGACATCAACACCTTGCGCGCCCTGGAAGAAGGATTGGAACGTTTCGCAGGCTGCGCCGTCATCAGCAGTCACGACCGCTGGTTTCTGGACCGGATCGCGACTCACATCATGGCGTTCGAAGGCGACAGCAAGGTGGTCTGGTATGAAGGGAACTACAGCGAGTACGACGCAGATCGAAAAAAACGGCTCGGCAAGGAAGCCGATCAGCCGCACAGGATACGCTACCGCAAGCTAACGCGTTAGCAGGGCGCTGAAAAAAGAGGGGATGGGGTAGCTGGGACGGTCCCACCCCCCCACTCAAGTGACTGCTCGCTGCGGCCTTGCTGGATAGCCTTTTTGAGTACCCTGCGTTCGTATTGGCCCTATTGCCCTTATTGCCTGGAACGTGCTGACCAGTACGATGCGGGGTACCTACACAGTTTTCTGCAGCCTGTTAGAGAGGCACTCATCATGGCACCTCGCGCAGTCATCACTGGGGCAGCGGGACTGATCGGGCAGTATCTGGTGAAGACTGCCTCGCGATGGGCTCCCGGTTGGGATGTCCAGGGCCTGTCCCGCGCGGAGCTTGAACTGACCGATACCTCGAAGGTGGACGCGCGGATCCGTGCGTTGAAGCCCGACCTCCTCATCCATTGCGCCGCGCTCAGCCGAACCAAGGCCTGCGAGCAAGATCCCGCCCAAGCCCGCCGCGACAATGTAGAAGTGACTGCACACCTCGCGAGGCTCTCCCCGGATATTCCCTTCATTTTCCTATCCAGCGGGGAAGTCTTCGACGGGAAGACCGGCTGGTCTAGCGAGACGGATGAGCCGAACCCAATCAATGTCTACGGCCAGACCAAGCTCGAAGCCGAGCGGGTGGTGTTGCAGAATCCCCGGCACACGGTTATTCGGATCGTGCTGACGTCTGGGACTTCGCAGCACGGCGAACGAAGTTTTGTGGAAGATATGTGCCGAGCCGCCACAGCCGGAAAGAACGTGACGCTCTATGCCGATGAGTTCCGCTGTCCGCTTCCTGCGAGTGTCATCGCACGAGCCTGCTGGGAACTCGTCGGTCGCAAGCAGCCGGGCCTCTATCACCTGGGCGGAAGCGAACGGCTCTCGCGCTGGGAAATCGGGGAAGCCTTGCTGCCTTGGTATCCAGAGTTGAAAGGCCGGCTGGTGAAAGGCTCGGCACGGAACCACATTGGGAGTCCCCGGCCCGCCGACCTCTCGCTCCGCTGCGATAAGATCCAACGGCTCCTGTCGTTTCGCATTCCGGGGTTTCGTGAATGGCTGACCGGACGCTCATCTCGAGGCTCAGACCTGTGGGATTATCCCGATGATCGTGCGTGAAACGTGAAAGATAGGGACCGGAACATCGTTCACAATGAACCCTGCTGGTTAGGCAGCCACCGCGCAACGGCTGCAAACAGATCCTCTTGGTTGATCGGCTTCGCCACGAAATCATCCATCCCCGAATCCAGACACTTCTGGCGATCCTCCGGCAACACATTCGCGGATATCGCGATGATGGGGATCCGTCGCTTCACGTCTAACGTCTCACGCTCCCGTATGCGTTGTACCGTCTCGTATCCATCCATATTCGACATGAACCCGTCCAGAAGGAGAAGATCGTAGTGTTTCTGGGCGAGAGCCGCGAGAGCCTCCGACCCATTTGCCACCACATCAACCCGATAGCCTCGCCGTTCGAGCAAACGGACGACAAGAATCTGATTGATCTCGCTGTCATCGGCCAGAAGAATGCGCCCAGCTTGCTGAGCTCGCGCCTCCGCAAGCGTATGGCGTGTGACGAGCCCAGTCTGGCAGGAGGTGCGGTGGGGTGCTGTTCCATCGCCGGTCCTTGTGTCAACGACGAGGCCGCCGGAACCGATCGTCCCTGGAGACAGGGCGAGCACGACGCGAAGGCACTCGTGAAGCTGTGCGTAACGAAACGGCTTGGTGAGGTACCCGGCGGCGCCTGCCTCCGTAGCACGCGTCGCTTCGCCTCTCTGCCCATACGACGTCAGGATGATGACCGGCGTGGCAGCGATCAATGGATCCTGCTTGATCATGCGTGCGAGATCGATCCCATTGGGCTTCGGCATGCTGATATCGACAAGCGCCACGTCAAATGGACACTGCTGCTGCGCTGCCCACCGCAGCAGAACCAAGGCGCCCGGAGCATCCGCGGCGCAGCTGGGCTGCATCGACCACGATGTCGTGTACTGTTCGAGAACTTTCCGTCCTGCCGGATCATCATCCACGATGCAGACTTTGCGATGGCGAAGTTCGGCAACTGGACGTTGGCCCGACCGCTGTAGCGATGGCTGGACAACCATCGGCACGGTGATCCAGAACCGCGCTCCCTGGCCTATCGTGCTCTCGACACCGATTGACCCGTTCATGAGCGTCACGAGCCGTTTCGCGATCGAGAGGCCGAGGCCAGTTCCACCAAACTGTCTCGTGGTCGAGCTATCAGCCTGTGAGAAGGCGTCAAAAATCGCGACCTGCTTCTCCAGTGGAATTCCGATGCCGGTGTCGGTCACGTCGAAGAGCAGTGTCACGTTGTCTCCATGGTCTTCTGTTGCTCTGACCTGGAGCACCACGCGTCCTTGCTCCGTAAACTTTACGGCGTTTCCGACAAGATTCATCAAAATCTGGCGAAGGCGACCTGGGTCCCCTTGCACAGCGATGGGCGTGGAGGCGTGAATTAACGACACGAGCTCAAGCCCTTTCCGTTGAGCCTGCTCCGCAAGCAGTTCCGTGACGGACTCGACGGCTGCGTGCAAATCGAAGTCGATCATCTCGAGATCAAGTTTACCGGCCTCCATCTTTGAGAAGTCGAGAATGTCGTTGATGAGCATAAGGAGATGATCCCCTGATCTCCACACGGCTTTGGCATACTCTTGCTGTTCGGAGTTTAAATCTGTTTCGAGGAGGAGGCCTGTCATGCCGATGACTGCGTTCATCGGGGTGCGAATCTCATGACTCATGGTAGCCAGAAACTCCGACTTGGCCTGGGCCGCCGCCATCGCCTGATCACGCGCATCACGGAGATCAGTCGTGCGCTCGACGACCATCCGCTCGAGATCGTTCATTTTCAGACGCGCCTGCTGCGCGAGGTTCCACTTTCTGGTCAGTGACGAAGCCAGTTGATGAACTTCGATCGCGTCGAAGGGCTTGCGGAGGATGAGAAACTTGTCCCGCTGCGCCAACGTTGTGACGACATCCTCCCATGCATGATCGGAAAAAGCCGTGCAGATCACAACCTCCACGTCTGGATCGGCCTGCCACAAACGGGTGACGGTCTCGACTCCGTCCCATCCCGGCGGCATGCGCATATCGACAAAGGCCAACGCATACGGCTTCCCTGAGCCGACCGCCTGTTCAACCAAACGGAGGCCCGCTTCTCCCTGTTCGGCACAATCTACCGAGAAGGATTCGTCGTGAAACTCCTTTTTCATCTCACCGAACAGCGACGCCCTCGCCTGATCGAGTGCGCTGGAGGTATTGGCCGATACCAGGACTTTCCTGAAATCCTCAAGGATCTCGACATTGTCGTCGATGACAAGAATTCTCCGGTTATCGAACACCGTGATGCTCATATCACAATCTGTGGGTAAGGCAGGGCGGAAGCGGTCAACCCGCTTGTTTCAGTTCTTGGCCTCGAGAACATCTCGATACGCAAGCATACGTGAATCGCCCTCGTTTGCCAGAGATCATCCTTTTCTCAACGTGTGCGGTCTTCCGTCATTTTTCGGTGCGAATATATCGGGCAACGCTGCCTGATTGTCACTCGTACGAGCCGCAATCCCCTGAGATGTACGGTGCGCCACCCCGACAAGATGCAGCGCCTTCTGTCGTGTTGCCTTCGGAAGTTTCGTGAATGGTTCAATGAATGTTCGCGCCGAGGTGTGGTTGTCTCGTGGCCCACTGGGAATGCAGAACAGGTGTGTGGCAGAGATCCCTGCCCCTTGCAACGCAGTTGATCACTAGCTTTGTGCTCGATCCAGAAACCGATTCAGCCTCGCCCGCGACGTGTCGCTTATCGTTTGGATCTCCCACCCAGCATCGCGTCCGGAAGACCAGCGAACGATCGCGGACTCGATCAAGAGGTACTTGGACTCTCCTTTACCGGAAGGCAATTCGATATACACCGGCATCACCATTCCCTGTGTGACCGGACGGTCTCCCGTCGCTCGCCAGCCGGATACCGACAGATCCCAGAGATGCCCTTTCCCGTGGAAACCCGGACCATGATATATAAAGGGATGCCGGGTCGAAATGCGCTGCCCCGCTCGAACGGCATAGTTCTTGGCCACCTTACCCTCCCGGTAATTGCGCGTCTTTTGGACGGCGTCTCCTTCAACTATAGCAGGGTCATGCTAATGCGCCACCACGGGAAACCCGTCAGGAGGAGGGACGATTCTGAGAGGAAAACCCGGATCGCACTGTGACCGGAAGACGTGAGTCGGGGGCTGGGATGTCCGGGCAGCACCCGCCCGCATGGCGTATGAGGCTTCTGCTGCATGCGCGGCTACGACAAGCCGTCTCGCGTGACATCTCCGACGCGTTTGCGGCAAACTTTCATACATCATGCGGCTAGGAACCGGTGTTACTTGAGTGCGGCAAGACGTGTGCGCGCGGTTTCTGCCTGTGGGCTGGAAGGGTGGGAACGGACGATCTCTTCGTATAACTGCTTCGCGTGGACGACGTTGTGTTGTCGCTCTTCGAACTCGGCGGTCGCGAGCAGTTCCTGAGACTTATCCCCGCTGCAGGCAGCAAGGGCCAGACAGACTACCACCGCACCTCTATGAATCCATCGTGTCTTCATGTCTACGATCGCTCTCACAGGGTCTGCATCGGGATCGGGCACGCGGCTCTTTGACCTGTCGGGGGTTCAGAGCCGTCCCGCTAGGGTCTGGTCTTCTATGCACACAACATGGCCAGGAGACCCACAGGCAGGTGAAACATATCAGACAGAGCGCGACCCACGCTACGGCTCCGATGGATCAATCCCATAGCGGGGTGACGCGATGGCTTCGCTTCGACAATGCGGGCAGCGGCTTGGGCTTGTCAGACGACGGCGATCACGAAAGACAAAGCTACAGTCCTGGCAACGTGCCGGGTCCAGAATGAATCGCTTGGTCTTGTCGCGTGCCACAGTTTTCACGACGTGTGCCAGATGCTCCTCGACCTGTCGCTCACGAATACCCAACAGTTGAGCCAGTTGATAAGACGAGCGCCTCGTGCCTGTGATCGCCTCGATGATCCGTTGACGAGGTGTCTGTTCGGAAGGCAACATGAGACGGTATCGTAGGGGATCGTGTGAGAAAAACCAAGGTTACGGTCGCCTGTTTCATACAAGATGAGTTGAACGACGCCGACGTCTCTGCCAGGATAGCGATACGATGCCCGGTCATTTGATTCCTCATCAGGACGAACTCGCAGAACTCGCGCTGAAACGCGTGGTGGCCTCCGGAGCCGACTACGGCGATATCCGACTTCTCGACAGCACGACCCAGACGATTCGCGGCGAAGACCGCCGCATCGCGTCCATTCGAGAGGCGCAGGATAGCGGGTTCGGGATCCGCGTCCTCTATCATGGCGCCTGGGGCTTTGCGGCCAGCTCGGTACTGTCACTGGAAGAAGCCCCGCGCGTGGCTGACTTGGCGATCGACATTGCCAAAGGCTCCGCATCCCTTGCACGTGAACGGGTGAAACTCGCCGATGAGCCGGTCCATCGAGACCGGATCGTGACCGTAAGGCGAATCGATCCATTTGCCGTGACCCTCGACAAGAAAACGGCGCTGCTCCTCGAGACCATGGAGTCTGTGCATCGTCAACCCGGCATTGTGCGGAGCAGTGCCAGCCTCTGGGCTCGTCGCGACCGTAAGCTGTTTGTCTCGACCGAAGGGTCGCGCCTGGAATTCGACCTCCTAGCCCTGAGCGGCGATTTCGATGCCACAGCGATTCATGACGGACGATTTGCCTCGCGGAGCTTCAATACACCGCATCTTCGGATGGGCTATGAATTGATCGACGACGCCAATTTCCTTACCGTAGCCCCACGCATCGCGTCTGAAGCCGTCGAGAAGGTGAAGGCGCCGACCACAGATCCCGGACAGTATGATCTCGTCCTCGACCCGGAGCATCTATCGCTCACCATGCACGAATCCTGCGGCCATCCAAGCGAGCTCGATCGTGCGCTGGGGTATGAGGCCAACTATGCCGGCACCAGCTTTCTTACGACCGACACACGAGGAACCTTCCGATACGGCTCCTCGCACGTCAATCTCGTGGCCGACAACTGCGAACCTGAGACCCTCGCTGCCACCGGCTACGACGACGATGGCGTGACCTGCCAGCAGTGGGACATTGTGCGCGATGGGATCTTCGTCGGCTATTGTACGAACCGCGAGGTCGCACCGAAAATCGGCGAGACGCGCTCGCGCGGCTCCAATCGCGCAGACAGCTGGGGTACCGTCCCGATCGTGCGTATTGCCAACATTGGACTTGAGCCAGGCTCCGCCACCCTCGACGAGCTGCTCGCCGATGTCACACGGGGCATCTTCATCGAAGGCCACGGATCCTACAGTATCGATCAACGACGGTATAATTTTCAGTTCGGTGGCGATGCATTTTGGTTGATCGAGAATGGAAAGCGGACCCACATGGTTCGTGATGTCGTCTACCATGGAATCACGCCGGAGTTCTGGGGCAGTTGCGACGGAGTCGCCGATCGGTCACACCGCCGCCGATATGGGTTCATTACGTGTGGAAAGGGTCAGCCGGCCCAGTCGGGCTGGATGACCCACGCGGCCTCCCATGCGCGGTTTCGCAAGGTCAACGTCATCGGAGGGCAGGCGGGTTCATGAGTGCGACGAGTCACAAGACGTGGCCAAAGTTGACGAGCCAGGATGAGTTCCGATTTCTTATGGAGTTGGTGCTGAACCGTTCGACCGGCGATCACACGCTGGTATCGTTGCATGATCAGCAGAGCGGGACGACGCGGTTTGCGAACAATCAGATCGTCCAGAACGTCGACATGAGGCGTGGGTCTTTGAGTGTAACGGTGGCGTTCGGACAGCGGCACGGCACCGCAAGCACCACGGACTTCTCTGCGGGAGGGGTGCGCGAGACTGTCGCCAGAGCGACGCACATCGCGCAGCAGTCGCCGAACGATCCGGAATACCTCCCGCCGGTGGAACCACAACACTATGCGACGACTCCTACCGCACGACCCGAAACTGCCCTCGCAGGGCCAGCCCGCCGGCTGGAATATACCAGCGAAGCGATCGGGCAATGCCGGATGGAAAACCTGGGCGCAGCAGGAATCGTGTCGTCATCGATGGCGACAGTCGGCGTGGCCGCAAGCACTGGACTCTTTGCCCATGAAGCACGGACCGATGCACGATTCAGCCTGACGGTTCAGACCGGCGACGCCACCGGCTGGAGCGCCGCCGCTCATCGGTCCATCGATCATCTGAAGGTCCAGGAGCGAACACTCACCGCGATCGATAAGGCCAAGCGGGGCCTGGAGGTGCGCGAGCTGCCGCCGGGTCGCTATACCGTCATTCTTGAACCGGCTGCCGTCGCAGGACTGTGGTACTCGCTGCTCTGGGCACTCGACGCGAAATCGTACGAGAAAGATACGAGTGCATTGTCGGGGAAATTAGGCCGGCGGATTGTCGACACACGACTGACATTTCGTAATGTGCCGTCGCACGAGGACCTCCTCGGTATCGGATTCACCCCAGACGGGTTGCCCACTGTGGCATCCGACTGGATTACCGACGGAGTGCTCACACAGCTTTCCTATGATCGGTTCACGGCGAAGGCGCGGGGAATCGATACACATTCCTACGCTCGATGCCCCCTGCCTCTCAGCGAGTGGATCACCCTTGCCGACGCTACAAGACATGATCAAGCACACGGAGCGCGCCATCCTCGTGACAAACTTTTGGTACATCAGAACAGTCAATCCGACCGATCTCACTCTGACCGGCATGACGAGAGACGGCACGTTTCTCGTCGAGAATGGGGCCATTGTATCGGCGGTGAAAAACTTTCGCTTTCACGAAAGCCCTCTACGAGTGTTCAACCGGATCGAGGCTTTCACCAATCCCACTGAAGCCATCACGTCCGAAACAGGCAAGCTTCTCGTGCCGGCGATGACACTCAGCGACTTCAATTTTTCCAGTGTCACTCGATTCTAACGTTCGTCAGCCATGAGGGATACTTTCCCATCCATTTGTTGACTCGAGGGGAACTCACGGGTAGACAAGAGACGGGGGACATACATGGATATGATGAAATGGTGCCTGTTGACTGTGCTGGGAGTGAGTCTGTTCGTAGCCGGTTGCAACGGGACGAGAACGTCGGGGCAAGAGGACCTTGGGCAAGGGATCGTGCGGGGGACGCTTGGCGCCCAATTGGCCGGCGATGGGCGCCTCCCCATTCCACCACATGTCGTGGTGTTAACCGGCCAGGTGACAGCGGTAGAGGGCGGCGCCTATGTGATTCAAGACGTCGGTGGCAACGAGCGACGCGTGGAGCATAACGAAAATACTCGAATCGATCGACCGGCTCACGTCGGGGATCAGGTTGAAGCCTTTGTGGATCATAGAGGCCGCGCAGTCCTTATTCGGAACATTGATAGAGACGAACGGTCTCGGTCACCACGATGATAGTGGACCTGAACGGAGAAGTAGGCGCATGCGAGTCAAGAAAGGATCGATGTTCGCGACACTCTTGGTTATAGGTATCACGTGTTGGGCCACGCTGTTCTCATCGGCTGAAGCCGCGCCTGCCGAACAGACCTCCGATCCGCCGCTCTTCGATAATCTAGGCTCTCTCCATCACCCCATCACCACCACATCGGAACGGGCCCAACGGTATTTCGATCAAGGGCTCCGCTTCGTGTATGCCTTCAACCACGAAGAAGCGATCCGGTCGTTTGAAGCTGCAATCCAACAGGACCCGCAGGCACCCATGCCCTATTGGGGAATCGCGCTGGCGCTCGGTCCCAACATCAATAGTGCGATGGGGAAGACAGCCGAACATCGAGCCATTGACATGATCCAGAAAGCTCGACGACTGGCCGACCACACCAGGCCCGAAGAGCAGGCCTACATCGAAGCGTTGGCCGCACGGTATGTGAGTCGGAAAACCTCCAGGCGCAAAGGACTCGATGAAGCCTACGCGAAGGCCATGCGATCGGTGGTGCAGCGATTCCCGGAAGACGATGATGCGGCCACGCTGTTTGCAGAAGCACTGATGGATTTACGGCCTTGGGATTTTTGGAAACCGGATGGGCAACCGCAGCCTGGCACAGACGAGATCGTCACCACGCTTGAGTCCGTGCTCGCGCGAAACCCCAATCACCCGGGAGCCTGCCATTACTACATGCATGCGGTTGAGGCATCATCGCAACCTGAACGAGCCTTGCCCTGTGCAGAACGGCTGCCGAGTCTCATGCCTGGCGCTGGCCATCTCGTCCATATGCCAGCGCACATTTACATGCGGATGGGAAAGTACCACGAAGCAGCGGAACAAAATCAACAAGCTGCCCACGTCGATGAGCAATACCTGGCCGATCAACATCCAACCGGCGAGTATGCCGACGGCTATTACACGCACAATCTCCATTTTCTTTGGGCATCCTTGGCAATGGAAGGTCGTAATGTCGACGCCTTGAAGGTGGCTCGCGATTTGACAGCGACGATCACAGAGGAGGAAGCCCGCAAAGACCGCGGGAAGGAGCTCTATTTACCAACGCCGATCTTTTCGATGATTCGCTTTGGCCGGTGGGACGATTTGCTCAGGGAGCCCCCACCACCCAAGGGATTGCGCTTATTGGAAGGGATGTGGAGGCTGGGGCGAGGGCTTGCCCTTGTTGCAACCGGCCGGATTCCCGGGGCTGAGGGTGAACATGTCGTCCTTGCAGGTCTTACAAAACAGATCCGCCGCCATCGCGCGACGGAAGAAAAGACCGAACGGGCACTGCTCAAAATTGCTGAACGGGTCCTGTCAGGAGAGATTGCCGCCCGTCGCCAACACTACGATGACGCGGTTCGGCTGTTCGAGGAAGCGATCAGGATAGAAGAGGGGCTGCCATACTCGGAGCCGCCGCTCTGGCCGTTGTCCGTGCGGCATCATTTGGGGACGGCGCTCTTGTTGGCCGATCGCCCGTCTGAAGCGGAATCGGTCTACCGTGCGGATCTTCTGCGGCATCCGGACAACGGCTGGGCACTGATCGGATTGATCCAGAGCCTTAAGGCCCAACGGAAGGACGACCTCGCGGCAGAGGCCGAAGATCGTTTCAAGAAGGCCTGGGCCCATGCCGACTTCGTTCCAGCTGCGTCTCGAATGTAATAGGCTCCTAGGGAGTGGGTGCGCCGGATAGCCGGCCTTTTTCGAGGAGGATGCCGGAGTTGTCGAATGACATGCGACCGTCTTTCAGGTGGAGCCGCCCCGTGATGTCGTACGAAAGGTCTTGCGCCTCGGAAAAGCTGAGAAGCTGGCGTACCACGTCGAACGTCGAGGTGCTGGTCTGAACTGAGACGAGGGTATCGCTGAGTCGGGGGACTGTGATGGCGGTGTTGCCCAATCCTCGGGCCAGCCGTTTCCCGTTGAGGTTGAGGGTAAAGTCGATGCCCGTCGCGAGCAAATCGAAATCGTTTGGATTGCGGATACGGAGGTCCACTTGCAATCGTTGTTCGAACGCGGTTCCTTCTAAAGGCGTGACATTCGTGACGAGCACCTCAGGGGGCTCACCTTTCATCAGCCAAGACGCGCACCCGACCAGAGTAACGAGGAACAGGCACGCAAGGGAATGGCCAATCGTCCGCATGACGCCGGATCATACAGGAACATCCGAAGCGACGCCAGGCCCGTAGAACGTGTAAGAATGCATCACGCTATTCGACTGAGTGAGTGAGGAGGGTCGTGTCATGAAAAAACAAGCCGTTCTATCCATTCTTGCCGTGACGGTTTTCGTCATCGGAGCCTGGAGTTTCGAAAGTGCCCACACGACCAGCCAGGCAGCAACAGAAGCCACTCCTGGCAAGGCCTATTTTGCGGGAGGATGTTTTTGGTGCATGGAAGAAGCCTTCGAGAAGGTGGAAGGGGTGTCGTCAGTGATCTCTGGATATATGGGGGGAACGGTCGCCGATCCAAGCTATGAAGCAGTATCCGCTGGACGAACCGGGCATGCGGAAGCGGTCGAAGTGGTCTATGACCCAGCTAAAACAAACTACCAGAAGCTGTTGGATGCCTTCTGGCTGAACGTTGACCCGATCACACCGAATGCGCAGTTTTGTGACCACGGCAATCAATATCGCTCAGCCATTTTCTTTCAGACCGACGAAGAAAAACGTGCGTCGGAGACCTCCAAGCAGGCGATCGAGCAGTCGAAACGATTCAAAGAGCCGATTGTCACCCAGATTGTCATGGCCTCGCAGTTTTACCCAGCCGAGGAGTACCATCAAGACTTCTACAAGAAAAACCCTGTGCGCTACAAATTCTACAAATATAATTGCGGCCGCGCCCAGCGGTTGGAAGCGTTGTGGGGGAAACCATAGCGTAGGACCGGCGACCTTACGATCATCGGGCCGTTCGCAAGAATCCCGCGACAAGCCTCACGCCCCCAGTGTATATTTCCATTCCAAGCAGCCTGTGCCGATATCTTGACCCAGTGAGGTCCGCTCCGTGAAGCCCCCTATCCGACAGTCGATCAGAAAACCAGTGATCGGCGTCATGGGTCCAGCCAAGGCTGGCGCCCAAGAATTGACTGATGCAAAAACACTGGGAGAGCTCATCGCACGTCAAGGATGGGTGGTGTTGACTGGCGGACGTGCGAGCGGTGTGATGGACGCGGCCAGTGAGGGAGCGAAGTCGGTACCAGGCAGCTTGACGATCGGAATTCTTCCGGATGGCAAGGCACGGGTATCTCGATATGTGGACGTGGCGATCGTCACGGACCTGGGCCAGGCCCGCAATAACGTGAACGTGAAGTCCAGCGATATCATCGTGGCCTGTGGGCTCGGCGGTACCGGAACGGTCTCAGAAGTTGCGCTGGCGCTGAAGGCCAAGAAGATCGTGATTCTGTTGGGGGCCGACAAGGACGGGGTGGGTCTCTTCAAAAGTCTCGCACCGCATCTTGTGCATGCCGCAGCCTCTCCCGAAGAGGCAGTGAAGCTGATCGGTGACCTGCTCTAGCCCAATTCCGCCTTCTCCAGCGCCGAACCTGATTCCCAGCATAGATCTGCAGCGAACCCCCTGGGAATGGATAGGTCGAACGGGTGAGAGGATCACTCGCTACAGTGCTGTTAGAGATTGGCCTTCATAATGATGGCTCGAACTCGTTCACGCTGAGCCGGTCTGATCCCGGTAAACTCGAGGCCAAACATTCCGCCGCTGACCCACCGCACCAGCGCTTCGTCGATGCGCAGAGGCCATTTCTGGTCGTGAAGAAACAGGGATAGGCGGAGCGTCATGCCGACGTCCACCGGGATAAAAGACTTTGCCTGACAGCCGTTCGTGGAAAGATCAAGGACCGTCGCCTCACCCTCAAAGTCATCCTCTCCAAAAAAGAATAGGCGGCAACTCAGACTGAGGCGTCGGCCCCGACGTTCCGCCATCGCGGCCTCGCGGTCTAGACTTGGAGCACTGGTGGACCTGAAATCTTTCGCTGCCACGGACTCATCCTTTCCCTCGATCAGCTAGAAAAGTATTACATCGACCGTGAAATGTTCGCACCGAACGACTTGTCGGCTCACTTTCCTCACGAGGAGCAATCCGAAAAAAGAGTCAAGAAGATCCTGCTCGCAGTATAACCAATTCAATCATGTATGGAACGAAAACCTCGTAATCTGCATCGAGTTCGAACCGACCGCTACCAGCGTCGTGGCAGAAAGAGGATCTGAACTATCTAGAATCCGTCTGCGACGAGAGGAGCTTGACGATTGAGAAGTGATACGACGAAGGACCAATACGTTGCTCAGCGAATGGCCGTATTGGCCCATTCGGAAATTCGAGCAATGATTCACGCTCGTCACAGGCGATGGAGCGTGGTGGGACGTCTATTCGCAATTCGATGGATCGGCCGGACGTCTTACCTCCTTCCCGTTCAATGGCCCATCTTGGGGCCGGCAGCGTTGTCTCCCTGCGAAATGAGCGCGAAGCGAACGGTTGATCCGCATTGAGGGCACTTTGCACGGATGGTTTCCTCATCCAGCTGTTCGTACTGATCTTCTTTCAGCCACATCAGCTGTTCGCACTTAGGACAGGTTCGTACTTGCGTTGCCATGATGTTCCTCGTACACTTCGTATCACGTAGTCGCTGGGAGATAATCTAGTACAAGATGCCCCCTACCCTCAAGCCCGTCATCATCTTTGCTGAAAAGAAGGACCTTGACCCAGCCAAACTCGTTCGCCTCTACCAGCAAGCACCATGGGCCAAAGGGCGGACGCTTCACGATGCACGCGAGATGCTGCGCCACACCGATATCGCTGTGACCGCATGGGATAGTGACCTGCTGATCGGATTTGGCAGGGTATTAACGGACTATGTCTACAGGGCAACCATCTGGGACGTAATCGTCGATAAGGCCTACCAGGGTCAGGGCGTCGGATCGAATATCGTCCAGCGAATCTTGAACCACCCGCGCCTCAAAAAAATTGAACTGTTTTGGCTTTGCACAAGCATGCCGGGCTTTTACGAAAAGCTTGGTTTTAGTTCAAAGGAACAGACGGGGATGGTGTGGAGCCGATCAAAGCAAGGCCGACAGGAATAGCAAGCTCGCTCCGAGCCTGACATCGTATGTCTCTCTGCCCATCCATCCTATCTGATGGGAACCCTCCAAATACAGGGAGTTCCACGCCAGTGCATCTTCCTTGAATATTCAGAAACTAAAAGAAAAGTTTGGCGCCGAAGAGGAAGCCGAAAGAAGAGGCGTTCCAGTCATCCACGCGTTGCTGCCCATTGATCGTCGCGTGACCATCGTTGCGCTTGTAGGCCATTTCTGTGTTCAACGCGAATTGTTTGGTGAGCATGTAGTCAACGCCCCAGCCAAGTCTCCACGCAAACGTGTTGCTAGGGCTAATTTGGGTGCTGGTATTCTCCCCAAAGCTGTTGACGTTCACGCCAAAGCTCATGTTCGCGTAAGGAATGACCGGGCCGAATTTGACCGGACGGACTTCTACCGTCGGAAGCACCGACACGGTGTCTTGATGGCCTAAGTCCTGGTAGGGCCGTTCTCGGTCCACGGCATGGCGTTCCCACTCCAACATCATGCCGACCAAGAGCCACTTGTTGAGGCTATACATCCCCTGGAAATTGACCAATGAGCCCACGTCGGTTGAGGTATTATCGGTCAACGATTGGGTAAGAGGAGCAAATCCTGCGCGCATGCCGAGGACCCATTTCCCTGCCTCAATACCGCCGAGGCTCTGCGCGCCATCTTCTGCCAAAACCAGCTGAGCAGGAGGCAGGATCGAGGCAACACTCACCATCATGAACCCAATCACACAAGCCCGTAATGCTACCAATCGCATGAAATTCCTCCTTTGGTGCATATAAGAGACGAGATCGCGATGCCTGGCTTCTTACCGCAAATCCTATGCCTCAGACGCTGAAGCTCATAGTTGCTTCGTCATCGCCAACCATCTAATGATTCGCCAACTTCCGCATTGACCCAGAACATCCCCAATGTCATCCGATATCATGGAAGACACCCACCGACTCATGAATGACACAGTTGTGGTACGCATAGCCCCTACAGTGAGGTCCACTTGGGATACTTAGTGCGCGTGAACACGCGAGGGGCGCTTCATTCTTTTCGGAGAGAACAGCACAGAGACGAAAAAGATGGTTGTGGCAAGAAGGACGATCGCCGGCCCCGAAGGCACATCCCAGGCGGCAGAAATCAACACTCCTGCGACAGACGTCGTGATGCCGATGATGACGGAATAGAGCGTGAGCGTCATGAGGCTGGACGTGAGTTGGTACGCGGTGGAGGCAGGAATCAGATATCATGGCAAACACGAGAATGGCGCCGACAGTTTTCAACGACACGACGACCGTGAGCGCGACCAGCGTGAGCAGAAGAAAAAACATGCGTCGCGCTGGAACGCCGGAGGCCTCGGCCATCTCTTGATCGAACGCGATAAAGTAGAGTTCCTTCGAAAACAAGAGAATGAGACCGAGCACCAGGATGCTCAACCCGCCGATGATTTGCAGCTCTTCACTCGTGACCGACAGGACGCTGCCGAATAAATAGCCGTACACTTCCGCGTTATACCCTTTCATGAGGCCGATGAAGAGAATGGCCAGCGCCATCGTGGTGGTGTAGAGAATGCCGATCGAGACGTCCAGTTTCATCCGGCCTTTTTCTTCGACCCAGCCTGTGATCCACACGGTGGCAAGACCGAAAATGATCGCCAGCCCCAGCGGAGGCCAGCCCATGAGGTAGCCCAGCGCCACGCCTGCAAAGGCCGCATGCGACGTGCCGGCCCCGACAAATGCCAACCCTCGCAGCACGACGAACACGCCGATGACGGAGCAGAGCCCCCCCACCATCGCCGCCGCGAGGAGAGAACGTTGCATAAAATCGTAGGTGAACAGTTCAAACATGGGACGGTACGGTCAATGGTGGTGGTGATAATCCTCAACGATGACGAAATCTTTCTCTGTAATCACCAGGTCTTTCCCGTACACCTCACTGAGGATTTCCGGTTTGAGGACATCAGCGGGAGGCCCTGCGGCGTAGAGGCGGGTTTTGAGAAGCACGAGCCGGTCGACCCGTGAACGGATCATGTTGATGTCATGGGTAATCAAAAGCACGGTAAGGCCAAGTTCGTCGTGTAGATGCTCGACCAGCTCAATCACGTTATGCTGAGCGGTGATGTCGAGCCCTGTGGTCGGTTCATCGAGCAGGAGTACTTTCGGCTGTTGGGCTAACGCCCTCGCGATAAATACACGCTGTTGCTGACCGCCTGAGAGATGGCCCAGGGCCGTATCCTTATGGCTCTCCATTCCGACATGGGTGAGAGACTCGATGGCAATCTCGTGATCTTTCGATCCTGGACGCTTGAACAAACCTAATGCCCCATAACGGCCCATCATCACCGTTTCAAGGACTGTGACTGGAAAGTTGCGGTCCACGACACCCTTTTGCGGGAGATAGCCGATCTTCGCCCGGTGATGACAACGCAATGCGTCGCAGGCACAATCGAAAATATGGAGATGGCCCTCGACGGGAGCCATGAGGCCTAATACGGCTTTACAGAGAGTGGTTTTCCCCGATCCGTTCGGGCCGATGACGCCGACGAATTCGCCTGCGTTGATGGAAAGACAAATATCCTTAAGCGCGATGACGCCGGGAAATCCAAACGACGCGTGGTCGAATCGAATGATAGGCTCGTGGGAGTCTGGCACGAAACCCGCTACTCCTTCCGGCGCTGAGTTGAGAACCCCCAAAGGCGCTCTAAGGAAACTCGAGGGCGTTCGCCAATTGGAGCACATTATAGCGGAGCATGTCGAGGTAGGTCTCGGTCCCGGGCAGGCCTCCCGGTAATGTCGTCAGGACAACAACTCGTGCCTTGGTCTCCTTGGCAAGGAGCTCGGGAAGCTTTTGGCTGAGTTGAATCTCAGACACAATGACCTTGATCCGATCTTTCTTGATCTTACTGATCAGGGTTTGCAGCTGAAGGGCTGATGGCTCTGTACCGGACTGCAATTGAATGGTCGCAGCCACATCGAATCCAAAACGCCTGGCTAGATAGGGCCAGGCAGGATGATGCGCGACAAAACGACGATCTGGTAACTGCTTGACCCGATCTGAAAGTTCTTTGCGGAGCCGGTCTAATTGTTGAAGGTAAATGGCTTGACGGTTTCGGAAGTCCGTAGCATGGGCGGGATCGACCGTGATCAACGCTTCGGTGATATGACGCAACATGATGGCGACGTTTTCTGGATCCATCCATATATGAGGATTGCCGCCTGAGCCGGCCGTTTTTTCCCCTTGGTGCATCCCATCGCGATGATCTGCACGGTCACGAATCAGGCCGATTCCTTGAGAGGTCGTGACGATGCGAAGCGACGGGCTTCCGGCGTTCTTCACCAGCGAGGACACCCACACTTCAAGCCCGATCCCGACCTCGAACAACAAACGGGCCTTTCGGACTGCGACCAAGTCGCTTGGTCTCGGTGAATAGGTGTGCTCGTTTTCATAGCCGTTCAGCAGAGACGTCACTCTGACATGGTCCCCTCCAATTTGTTGTGCGAGATCTTTAAGGACTGGAATCGTGACGACGATGTTGAGAGGCTCAGCCGGCGAAGCAGCAAGGACAGACGGTGCGACCATCAGGCCGATACCGACGAGAAGACACCAGAGGAGAAGGATGGACCGGACGATGAACATGGGCGAGGACGGTAACATCGGGTCCTATCGTTGTCAACGCAACGGTTTGCGTGCGCGACCGGGGTAGATTGATGATGTTTCCCCGCTTGACCCCACTCGGGAGTTCAATTAGCGTAGCGGTCAACAGTTCGAGTAGGATACTGAATAAGTTCGCTCGCGGGAGCCTTGCTGGATAACTATGTCGAGTTTCCCCGCGCTCTGCCGGCAAACACATCACCTCACGAAAGAGTCATTGGAGGGGCCAAAGAATGCATGTTGTGGGACTCATGTCTGGAACATCCGGTGATGGTGTCGATGCGGCACTCGTGGACTTTACGGGTAAAGATCGCTCGATGAAAGCGCGGACGCTCGCAGCGCATACACTGCCCTATCCGCGCTCGTTACAGCAACGCATTCTCTCTGCCTCAGTTTCAGGAACGGTCGCGGAGATCTGTCACCTCAATGCGCTACTGGGTGAATGGTTTGCGAACGCGGCATTGCATGTGATTCGACAGGCGAACCTACAACCGGACAACGTGGCATTGATCGGTTCTCATGGCCAGACCGTGCATCATCTTCCGCATGGTATCCACGCGCCGGGAGTCGGCGCCATTCGTTCGACACTCCAGATCGCTGAGCCGGCAGTCATTGCCGAACGAACAGGGATTACGACTGTGGCCAATTTCCGTGCACGCGACATTGCCGCGGGCGGGCAAGGCGCTCCACTGACGCCAGTCGCACATGCGCTGCTCTTAAAACATGCGCGGCGCGCGCGGTTGGTGGTGAATCTTGGGGGCATCAGCAATGTCACGTATGTGCCGAAAGGGGGACATCTCAGCGGAGTACAGGCATTCGATACGGGGCCTGCTAATATGGTGCTGGATCGTCTCATGGTCCACGTGACCGAGGGACGGTTGTTGATGGATCGTGATGGAAGACTGGCCATGAAAGGGCAGGTCGATTCACGACTGCTAGGCAAGCTGCTCGCGCATCCCTTTCTATCCAAGCGGCCACCCAAATCGACCGGGCGTGAAGCATTCGGTCCTGATCTCATCAATGAACTGATCGCGATTCAGCAGCAACGTAACCTCTCGATTGAAGACCTATTGGCCACATGCAGTATGTGGACGGCCAAGGCGGTGGGAACCTCGCGACGGTGGATTACCAGTGAAATCGACGAAGTAGTAGTGGGCGGTGGTGGTGTCCGTAACCGTGCGATCATGAACCATCTTGTGACGGTCTTCGCCCCGATTCCAGTTACCACGTTTGAGGCCTTGGGGTGGGACAGTAAAGTGTTTGAGGCGGTGGCCTTCGCGCTATTGGCCTATCAAACCGTGACTGGACAGTGGGGCAACGTCCCGTCTGTCACGGGCGCGACCCATCCTGTGATACTTGGCACCATTGTCCCGAATGGACCTCGCTGGCGTGAATCCATTTCCAGGCGATAACGGCACGATGGAGATCGTCGTCATTGGCCTTGCCATCGCGCTCCTCACTGCCCTGGTCTTCCTGGCTTGGCGGCTCAAGATCTTATCCGCTGCGGAGCCTGTCAGAAAAGAGCCCTTTGTCCTTCCTCCAGGCATCACATTGCGTCCCCAGCCTCTGCTGAATGACACTGATCTCTTGCTCTACAATCTCATACGGTTGGCCGTAGAAGATCACTATCTTGTCTTTGCGAGGGTTCCGCTCTGGTCTATCGTCAGTGTTGAGGCGGAACGAACGACTCGGTCACAGGTGTTGAGACAGATTGCGCTAAAGCAACTCGACTTTGTGTTGGTCCACCCAGGAACAAAGACTGCGGATCATGTCGTGTTACTCGATGAAGGAGTTCATCCTCAGCCACATGAGGCCACTCGGAAGCGAGAGATTCAATCTGTCCTGCAAGCAGCAGGCATCCCGTTGACCATCTTGAGCCCCAACACATCTTATACCGTCTCTCAACTGGCTCAGCTGCTTGGTGTCAGCGATGACGACTGATTGCACTGCCGCTTGCTGACACCTCCACCGATTACATTGTGACGGCGCTAGTCAGCGGCGCTATGGCCAGTCAGTTGAGAGGCCGTTTCCTCATCCCGCAGCGGCATCGCATCGAGAGCTTTCCGTGCCAACTCTGCTTCAGTACTGTCAGGATATTCACCGACCACTCGTTCGTACGTCATACGAGCTTTCTCGTGATCTTTCAGTCTGGTATAGGCTTGCCCGATCTTCAACGTCGATGCCGCAAGCTTCGGACTCAGTGGATAGTCGGACACCACATGGTAGAAGGATTTCAAGGCTTCCTTGTAGTGCCCCATTCGGTACTGGCACTCTCCCGCCCAATATTGCGCATTCGCGGCCAGCGAGGACTGTCCGTGGAGTTCGAGAAAGAATCGAAACCCGGCCAGCGCAGCCTCGTAATCCCTGTGCTTGAACTCCTCCATCACTCGATCATAGAGGTGTCGAGACGACTCCTGTATGTTGGAAGGGGCGGCTATGGCCAGATTGAGAGAACACAGCAGCACGATCATTCCTGACAGGGTGCTCATCATCAGCTTCACCATATTGCCTCCATGGTGCTCGGTAATGTCGCGGCACCTGTCTTCTCGGATAACGCAATCGCCGTGCCACTAGGCAACGAACCAGCCCAGTTAAAAGGGCCAAGAATCCAAGAGCTTGGTGTCGCTCGATACGATGAGGTCTGGAGTGGCTTCCCCCGCCTGTTCGACAGATTTGTACGATCTGTTCGCGACGTTACCGGCTTGACAGCTCACGTCATCTCCCTAGCAAAGTGGCTGTAGCCAATGCTGTGTGAGGAAACTTGACTTGCCTGGTTATGGCCGAAATAATGCCGCTCGATTGCTGGGTAAGTTTCGGAAGAATTCCGTGGGTATGCGTTCGTGTCCATAATCCGCACAGATGCCACAATCGAATGGGGCGATCGGGCGCTGCCCAACGAATCCTTTCAGCAAGACCGCAACGAGTGAATGCCCGATGCCTATCCCAGGAAAAGCATGGAGGGAATCCACGAGGCGAAACGGTGCTGGATGGTTTTTCAATCACCGACCGATCAGAATTCTCAGAACAGTACGGAGATTTCTGGCAATACGAAATGCGGTGACGGGAGTAAAACATGATGACTGAGCCTCCGCCGAATCCGCTCGGGGGAAAAACTTTAATCGTCGACGCGAACGACGCTGACTCATACCCGCGACCCAGTGCGGCACTCCTCGATGCAGGAGAGCAGGACCAAGTGTTTGTTCGCCCCGGAATCTATGAAGACAAAGTCTTTATTACAGGGCGGCCTATTCATTTGGTGGGGGCCGGTCGAGATGAGGTGCAAATATTTTCCCGACGTGGGGGCCCTCTCTATCTTCAGCAAGTCCCAAGCGGTCGTATCTCCGGTATCACGTTTCGTTATGTTGGAAGCGATCAGCATTCAGCGATGAACCTACTCAACTCCTCTTGTACAGTGACACACTGTCGCGCCACGGAGGGGGTCCTGTCCGGCGTGGTGATTTATGGCCCGCAGTCGAGGCCGACATTTATCGAGAACGACGTCTGCGGCAACCGGGAATCAGGCATTTTTGTGTTTGCCGGCGCACAACCGAGAATCGCCGAGAATGTCTGTCGTGCAAACCACCATTTTGGTATTGCGGTGCGAGACCCTGGGAGCCATCCTGAGCTCGTGAGAAATCAGTGTCGGGAGAATATGCTCAGCGGGATTCTCCTCTTTCATCACGCAGAAGCGCTCCTCGTCAACAATACGTGTCGTAACAATCAGCACTGGGGAATCGTGCTCACTCCAGACTGCCACCCGACTCCCGATCGGGAGTCACTCGACACCTCAAATATGCTTACGCCCAATCCACGCGGAACCGTGATCGTGACAGACCAGCCGTTAGGGGACATCGGGCGGTGATAAACCAGGATATCGAATCCGCGATCATCAGGAAATCCGCGTGTAGAGGGTAGAACACGGCCTCGGAGAGGCGCGGGAAGACTTCCTTGGCCTTGATCGGCACTGTCGGTCGCAGTCTCGTGCTACGGGAGGAGATTGGCCGGGTGATTTCTGGAAGCTTCGTGGAGGTGAAACGCACTGCCACCCTGCTGTTTGGCCCGATACATGGCTGTGTCGGCGTGCTTCAGTAATTCGTCAATCGTATGATCGTCTTGAGGATAGATTGTAATTCCGATACTGACACCGATGGAGATGTGGTGCCCCTTAAGCTCAAACGGCGCAGCAATCGATTCAGTAATACGTGTTGCCACCGCAAGGATGTTCTGTTCGGATAAGACCCCCTCAAGAATAATCGTGAATTCGTCCCCGCCCATCCGGGCCACGGTATCGACTTCCCGCACACAGACCTTAAGCCGTTCAGTGACGGCTTTCAGTAATTCGTCACCCATGTCATGTCCGAAGGTATCATTCACCGCTTTGAATCGGTCGAGATCCAGCAGCATGAGGCCAATCGGTTGCTGCAAGCGCTTGGTTCGAGCCATAGCTTGCACTAACCGATCGCGAAAGAGGGTGCGATTCACCAGTCCGGTTAAGTGATCGTACTGCGCAAGGTATGTCAGATGTTCTTCGGAACGTTTCCGTTCAATAGCATAGCGGACGGCACGAGCAAGCAACTCAGGATGCCCCTGCCCCTTGACCAGGTAATCCTGCGCTCCTTGTTGAACAGCTTGAAGAGCCAGACTTTGATCACTCACACCACTCAAAACGACAACGGGAATTGTCGGACTCGTCGCATGAACCTGCCTAACCGTGGGAAGGCCGAATGCGTCCGGCAAAGATAGGTCCAAGAGTACAGCATCGAATCGCTCACGGCTGAGAAGTGCGAGTCCTTCTCCAAGCGTTTTTACACGGATAATCCTGAACTCCTCTATGCTCCATTCAGAAAGAAGGTCCTGTGTGAGCTGAGCGTCGATATCATTGTCTTCAACGAGAAGCGCTTTGATCATCTGACACCTCCGCTCCCGTATGCCCCCTACACCGGTTCCTCGTTTCTAGGTCTGGACTGATTTGCCTGCAACGAGGCCGGCTACTATGAAAAATTTATTATAGCCAAGAGACGAGGAAGGGCAAAGAAAATGAAACAATATTGTAAGTACACGGTGCCACACTCACGGGGACAAAACCCCTGACAGGCATAGCAACATGAGCCTCACACACCATCTCACTCTCCTCGGTAAAGGCAGAATCGGTTCTGAGTCAGCAGCGGCAAACCAACAAGGTCGTCACCAATCGTAGCGGCAATCAGCCTCCAAGCACCTTGGTCTAGCCTGCGCGGAGCGCTCAACTCAACGGCGAACCTCACCGGCGTCAGTCCGACCATTCAAGATTGTCATGCGGCGAGGCGTACGGACAAGAAGTGGGCTATACCTGCTCTATAACGGGTGACCCTGTCGATAGACTCCGCTGGGAAGGCGTTCAGGGCCAATAGCCCCTTCGCAGGCATACCCCGGTTCGAAGGGCCAGAGGAGGGATCGCCCTTGCCAAGAACCTCTCACATGCACCGTACTCAGCGAGACTCCGAGTCGAGTCGCCTCCTCCCGCACGATGGAGAGGCAATCTTCGTGGGAATACGCGCGTCGACCTAAGATGATCGGGTTGCCTGTCTGGCTATGGAATACGGTATAGGACTCAGCGCAGCCTGCCAGGAGCAGTATCATGATAAGCACAAGACATCTCGTCATCCGCGTTGCCCCTCACTGGCAGGTAAGGCTGTTATCGTAATGTACCCCTTGCTACACACTAGGCAGAGATACCATTGCGAGAGGGACCTCATTTTTGACGAGACGACCCAAGCGAACTTGGTCTTGACCGGGCATTTGAATAAATTCTACACCAAACCGACGCCCTTCACACCAACGGACCTTGGCTAATCCAACCCGGAGCGGAGGCGTGATATCAGGTACAAGCATTCTCATCTCAAGATAGGAACCGGGTTCTACGGGCTTTCGACTGTGGATGGCGCAGCCCGGGACAGATAGGTTAAGCACAGTCCCTTCCCCCACATAGGCTTCCCCAGCGAACACAACTGGGAACTGTGTAGGAACTCGCTCGCAGTATCGAAATTTTACCACAGCAACCGATTCCTTCCAGTCAGACGAAGTGGGAGAACCCAGACTACCACAGTCTCCTTCGGCACGCGAGAGGCCCCCCCTCGTTCTATGAGTCTGCTCCATCAGAAATTGCAGCCTCATCTTCTCTCATACTCAACCGCAAAGTGCGGCAAGTAGGGCCAAAACAAGGGAAGCCTCCACCAGAATCTCCCTACGAAAGCCAGGGCATCGGCGACCACAAATCATTGTAATATATATGGAGTCAAGCATTTAGCCATCCCGGAAGAACGGCATAGAACCTGCTTTTTCTATTATCGCGTCACAGGATAGGGTCAACTCCCGATTATCATACGAAGACGTGCGGCATGGCTACACTGGTTTTGGCACGGGAGGGAACAAAAATGAACGAGGTCGGGCATCATAACCAATCTCAGCCTGACGGCTTAGGCCGCCGGACCGTGAACCAAAATAGGGCAGCCAGATATACCACCTGCGTAATGTTGGTGCTGGCAGCAACTTGGGCCCCCTTTGCCCTCGCGGATGCGCAGGCCTATGAATACGCCGACGACGCCAGCCAGATCGGCCCCGCGAATATCCCGACGAGCAAGCCCATTGCAACATTTCACCGCAACGCCCGATATCACAATGGTGTGACGAATCTAGAACTTGAGCAGGCCGTCATCCGTGCAGCTCAGCAGCATCACGTTCAGCCGGCTTTGCTTCTGGCCGTCATAAAAGCCGAATCTTCTTTTAATCCGATGGTAATTTCTAAGGCCGGGGCAGTGGGACTCATGCAGTTAGTTCCAGAAACCGCCATCCGCCATGGCGTGCGTCACCTCTACGATACGAACGAGAACATCACTGGTGGGGCCAAGCACCTTCGATACCTCCTGAATCGGTTCCACGGGAACACCCGGTTAGCCCTGGCCGCCTATAACGCAGGCGAGCACACGGTGGATCGATACGGAAAGATCCCTCCCTACAAAGAGACACAGGAGTATGTAAAGAAA
This sequence comes from uncultured Nitrospiraceae bacterium, assembly GCA_963748375.1. Lineage (GTDB taxonomy): Bacteria > Nitrospirota > Nitrospiria > Nitrospirales > Nitrospiraceae > Palsa-1315. The sequence continues at coordinate 4,354 of CAVVIR010000006.1, read as the reverse complement.
GTGCTCGTGTACTACCGGAGCTACAAGAAGGACGGCTGGATCATCCCGGTCGTGAGTGCCGCCCCATCTGTGTATGCAGGCCGACCATATTAATCAATCGACGGTGATCTCGTGTCGTTCTTGGGAAGCCAGGCTCAGAGCAGGGAACCCTCAAAAGAGACACGAGCTGAAGCGTCGGCGAGAATCATATGTGACGCGAACCGTACGATTCTAGAGTTAAGTAAAGAGGCAGGAGGCCTAGACGGGTTTTTCAGCAACGTATTCCAGGTACTTCCATAGTTCCTTGGCGTCGTCTTCAGCAAATACCAGCGGAGTATTGTTCGCAGATCCAGCAAAATAGATCTTTAGCGACATCTCATCCTGCCAAATCTGTGCTTCGCAATAGCTGATACTATCGAGGTTCAAGGTTTTCTTGCCGATACGAACAAAGTGCATAGCATCTCCCCATCTCACACCAACTCCTCGCCGACTATATCACCGCTCAGATTTTCGTCAAATGCTTACCGTGTTTTGAGGCAAGGATTCACAGCCACTCGGCAAACAAGGGCTGAGGTAACGTTACAACTCCTGGTGGCTGTTGAAACTTCCTGCATCTGTGCGGTGTTGGTGGAGAATCCCGCTCTCTTCTATCGCTTACGGGAAAGAAGGACGGAGGGATTCCGACCCCCGTCCGTGTGAGCAGATATCACCAGCTAAGCTAAGCAGCGGCATCTATTCACGTGTCCGAAATTTTCACTCCTAGTATTTTACCTAGTTATGAAGCCCAACCCATCCGTGTATGATACACGGCTCAATCAATCCACCAGGCATGTATGACGGCCCAACATTCCTTCCGCCGCGGTGTGAAGCCACTCACGCAGGCAAGAGCAGTGAGCTGCCCTGCGTGTGGGTCAACGTACTGCCGTCGGTCGGTACGGCATAGTGTCAAAGACTTTCTCCGCCGACTGACGGGCTGGTTTCCTTGGCATTGCCGGGAATGCGGAAATCGATTTTATCGGCGGAAACGATCAGAGGGCTAAGGACCACTCTCAAGGGTTACAGGCGCGCAGCTGAGAAAGTTCGATCTAAGAAGATAGATAGGTCATGGCCTGATTCACCCCCCAATTGTTTCCTTATCTCTCTCACATTGCTCCTTAACCCTTCCTGCACCGTATCTCTCGACACATACGTCCAACACCACCAGCGCTGTTCGACGACCTCCTGCTACAGATTCATACAGGCAGGAAGACATCTTCCATGGTGCACTCGTCCGAACCGCAACTGTGAATCGCGTTACAGCGCTCGACCTGCCACGAAATCTATACCGTGAAGCTATGGGAGCAAAAGAGACCAGGCCCAAGCCTGCGATTTATGCTCATCGAGGGAAACACAGGCAACATGACCGTGCAGCGCAATGAACGGAAACGGGGCGGTATAGAAGTATCTGAAAAATGACGGTTGGTTGCGGGGGAAGGATTTGAACCTTCGACCTTTGGGTTATGAGGCCGTAAGTGGTAATTTCTTAATACCCTGATTTTCCGTCTGGTTTCTCGCTTTTATAAATTATTCGAGGACTTACAGCATTCTATCTGTTACAGTTGATTCCAGCGATTCCGGTGCTTTTCGTTATTTTTTAGCACAATTTTAGCACAGTCGTTCTGAAGTGAATTTTTGCATCATCCCGGATCCGTATCAGCACCCGGTCGTCATTGAGTGAGCGTCTCTTGCGTTTTGTCGCAGAGAAAGCTATAGAGGCCGACAAAGATACATGGGTAGTGAACGGCACTTCTGAAGGGATCGTTCTGATGGAAGCACGTCGGGCGGAAGGACAGAGTGCCCTGGCGTTGGTCGAGCAAAAGGCTAGAGAATTGGCCCGCACCCTGCTGGCTTCCGAACCATCCGTGAAGGTGTTCGTATTCGGCTCCCGGGCCACTGGTCGTTCGGTCACTCGATCCGATATTGATCTGGGTATCGATCTAACGCATCCGATCGCGCCAGAAGTCCTCGCGGCGATCCGTGACGCGTTCGACGATCTGCCGATCTTGCAACGAGTGGATGTGGTCGATTTTTCCTCGGTGGACGGAACCTTCAAGACCGTCGCACTTCAGCAAATCAAGAGTCTTTATGAGCGACAAGCTGCGTAACCTGCTCAGGCTTTTGAATACAGCGCTCTCGCGCCTAGACCTCGCGTTGGCCCAACCGGTCAACGAATTTGTCCGTGACTCGTCCATTCAACGGTTTGAATTTACGTTCGAGTTATTTTGGAAAAGTTTGAAGGCGTACGCGGAAGAGTCAGGGCTCGAAGCCTTTTCACCTCGCGATAGTATACGGATCGCGTTTCAGTTGGGCGTGATTCAAGAAAGTCCGGAGTGGTTCCGCATGTTGGAGGACCGCAATCTCACCAGCCATACCTATAACGAAGCGACGGCCGATTCCATCTATTCCCATCTCCCGACGTATACGCATCTCGTCCGTCAGACGCTCGAAGAGCTCACACGACGAGCGAAGGACTAACGCTCGACTCGTCATCGTCGTCACCGCTTCGAAGCAAAGATAACTTCAAAATAGTCCCACCTATTTATTATCCTCTCGTCGATTTCATCATTGCGGTGTTACGCGAGAGCTCCATCGGTCGCCCATCATCGTATCGCCCGATCGCAGGCTTTCCCTCAAGCCCACGGTGGGACAAGGCACGAATGGTACGGTGAGACGACTGGCCAACACGGTGCGAGAGATTCTCGCACCTGGTACACCCAAGACCGGCCTCACAATCACTTACAGGGACGGACACTCGGCGAGGTCTGGGCGGAGATCGATGTGTTTACGACCAAAACAGGCTATGGACAGCGGGATAAAATCGATTCGGTTTCGGTGGAAACGACTAGCGCGTCGGGCCTGAACCCCTACCGGACAGGGCGAACGGGAAGCCCAATTGCGTCGAAACACATTCCACTTTTCTTTCCCCCTGACCGTTGGAACCCTTCTCGGCTCACGGCACCTTGACCAGCAATTTAGACTGAGTGGTCGCCCTTCTCACCGCTCTCAGTCAGATCCTCTATTACCTGCCCCGAACGCTCTTGCTCGGGCTCCGTGATCCGAAAGAAGGCCAGCCCCATGTTAGACCGCTTACCCACTGCACGTTTGCCGCTTCAATCATGAGCGGCCATTCGACGTTTGGCGCATAGATGCGCAACTCCAACAATATGCCCGGTTCCACGGGAACAGGACTCTCGACGCGACATCCGCCCGAAGACAGATCAAGCATGACGCCCGTCCCTTCCTTATTCGTGTAACTCGAAAATGTGGTACGGAATTGCACACGAAGCCGCGGCGTCGCTCGTCGATCCACCGTTTTCATATCCATAACGGACTGACCTTCAATCTTTCCGTCAATCAGCCGTTGACCAAAGGCAATCCCGTGGATGTCGGCCTCCTGCTCCGTCGCATATAAGACATCGGCGGGAATTCGCGAGTCTTGACGCCTCGGTGATTGTCCAGGGAGATAAAGATGCGCAGCTGCCACTTCACCCTGTGCCAGGTGATGCGGAGAGGACTGCATTGTGTACCCCTGATACTCAAGAGTCTTTCCCATTGGCTTAATTCTTCCCTTTGGCCAGCAGGCCCTTCTTCTCCCAACGCTTGTCAACACGTCTCTTGCCATTGAGGAGAGCCTTAATTTTGCTCGCCCTCAACCATGTCGGCAATCGTTGCTTTTTTTGGACTACGGGGTATATTGCGAACTATCCAAGACTCACTCTTGTCTTCTGGCGGTTTCCCTTTCGACTGGTTCAAAGATCACAGGCGGACGGAATGGGTACCAATTTCTCGATGTCTGCTTCTGGATATTGAACCTGTACTTAAACCCGACTACGACATCCCCCATTATTCTTCAGAGGCTTCGAATATCTTCTTCAAGCCAGAAAGGGGTGCGACTCAAACACAAAGGCTTGAGAAACACACCGCAGGAGGCTAGTTTCGGTCCGCTATACGTCGCAGTCTCTCAGAACGCCTCAAGCCGATAATAGAGATTGAAGCGATAAAATTGGGACTGGTGCCCACTCGCATCTCCGACGCTCCCGCAAACCTTGACACCTCCTCACGGACAGCCTACCCTTTTTATGACCAGTCTGATTTGTGAGGGATGACATAGGAGGGAAGCCATGGATTTGAAGCAACCGACCACACCAAAGACCACGCGCCAGAGACCCACCCGCCGAACGAAGCCAGGTTCTGACACACCTTCCGTGTCAGCAAATCTCCACGAACGAATTGCCACACGAGCGTTCGAGAACTATGAACGACGCATCCGTCAAGGTCCTCTTGATGACTGGCTTCAGGCGGAGCAGGAGATCCTCGGACAAAAGAAGACATGAAA
>CAVVIR010000005.1:0-137094 GCA_963748375.1 uncultured Nitrospiraceae bacterium | reverse complement strand
CACCAAGGTCGATCTTACGCGTCATGAAAAAGTCCCGCACGTCTCGTTCGAGTTCAGGTGTGGCAAGGCTGACGATCCCGCCACACATGCGTCGCACACCTTGCTTGGGGAACAGGCGGTCCATCTTCTCCCAGTTCATTTTCACAAATGCCCACGCGAGTTCTCTCCCATCCACATTGCCTAACATGGCGCTGACGAGAAACGGCGCGTCTTGCGTGCGGATTTCCCCACTGATGGTTCGCGCAAGCGTGCGTTCGAGCAATGCCTTGGGCTGAAAGGCCGCGAGCGAAAAGAGATAGCGCCGTTCTTCTTGCGGTGTAACCGCAGCGCGGAATCGTTCGTCAAATTCTTCATACCTGGCGGCGTCGCCCGTATGCGCGAGAATCGCGACGAGCGACGGCGACAATATTGGGGTCAACGGCTTTCGCGTCGTTGCGGTACGCCCGGTACAGCTCGGCTGCGCGTTGTTGAATGGCTGGATCGTTGCCGAGTTTCCCCTGTGCGCCGATCAGTTCACCCCGCAGCTGTTTCGTCAATTCGCTCTCACCATGTTGAGGAACCCATCCCAAGTCCGCAACGGCCGGACCAATTCGACTACGCACAAAGGCTTCGAGCGCCGGTCGGTCCTCCACGGTGATAATCCGGTTCAGAAAGGAGAACGATTCGAGTAACAAGGCCCAGACATTCTTATCCCGCTCCTCGGTAAAGCGAGCCGTCAGGTCAAGATAGTCTGCGAGGGGCATGAGGCCTGCGACGGTGGTCGCCCAGGCGTCGTTGATGAAATTAAATCGTTCGGAGGGAGCGAGTGTGTCGATCCCCGCGCTCAGTAGTCGGCGAAGCAGGTCGGGCGTATAGCGCACCCGATAGAACCCATGGCCGCCTTCGTTGATGAATACTGACTCCCAATCATGAGGAAGCGGGATGGTCACGTCTTTCTTCGTCAACAGTACACGTGAGGTGCTGCGCGTGCCGCCTGAGGTGACTCGAATCTGGAGCGGAATCTGCCAAGTGGCGGGTGCTGAGTGCTGAGTGCTGAGTGCTGAGTTAGGCAGATAGGTGAATCGCTGTTGAGTGAGCACGAGTTCTACGCCTTCCCGTAGTTCAGCAGTAATCAACGGATACCCTGGCTGGAAAATCCAGCCGTCCATGAGTTCAGGCACCGGCTGTTTCGCGACCTTCCCCAGTGAAACCCAAAGATCGCTCGTGTCTGCGTTCCCATAGGCATGCGCATGCAAGTAGTCGCGGACCCCGTCTCGGAACAGGGTCGGGCCGATGTGCTGTTCCAGCATTCGGAGTACCGATGCGCCCTTTTGATAGGTCAGCACGTCGAACATCGCGTCGGCATCCTTGGGAGCCCGCACAGGATATTCGATCGGTCTGGTGCTATGCAGTCCGTCGACTACAAACGCGGCCGCGCGCTCGACGCCGAAGCTGTCCCATCGTTTCCATTCCGGTTTCCAGGCCTCGACGGCCAGCATTTCCATGAACGTGGCAAAGGCTTCGTTCAGCCAGAGCCCGTTCCACCAAGTCATGGTCACTAAATCACCGAACCACATATGCGCATTTTCATGCGCAACCACATCGGCCACGCGCGCGAGGTCACCGTGCGTCGCCCCCTGCCGATCGACCAGCAAAGCTGTTTCACGGTAGGTAATCGCGCCGAGGTTTTCCATCGCCCCGGAGGCAAAGTCAGGAATAGCGAGCAGGTCCAGCTTGTCACCGGGATAAGGGATTCCATAGTAACTCTCAAAAAATGAAAGCGACGCCGCAGCAATGTCTTGACCAAATCCCGTTAGATGCTTCTTCCCAGGAACGGCCCATAGGCGAAGTGGAGTCTGCCCGATCATCACAGGTTCGGTCGGCTCGATTCGGCCCACGATGAACGCGACCAGGTAGGTCGACATCTTGATCGTATCGGCGAAGCGGATCACTTTCTTCCCCCCAGCCAGCGTTTCAGTTGTCACCGAGCTGTTGGACACTGCGGTGAGCAGTGGGATCGATGACCAATGTCGTGGCAAAGACGGCTTTAAAATCCGGTTCATCCCAGCAAGGGAACGCCCGACGAGCATCGGTGGCTTCGAACTGTGTTGCGGCCAGGCTATGAGTCGTCCCGCGCTCGTCTTTGTACGTGCTCCGGTAGAAACCTCGGAGCTTGTCGTTGAGCGTCCCTCGGAATGTCAGCGTGAGCTTCCAGGTGCCGGGCATGAGAGGCCTGGAGAACGTGAGCGTGCAGCGTTCGAGCGATGCATCTAGTGCAATCATGGCCTGCACTATTGGGCCAGAATCTCCCTCGATATGAGCCGAGACGATGTCAAGTTCGATAGCGTTGAGAACGATAGCAGGCGTTGATTGATGAATCGTGAGAGTGATCGTCTCTTGTCCAGAAAATGTTGCGCCCGGCAGGTCCGGCTCCAATCGCAAGTCATAGCGGATTGGGACCACATGTCTCGGAAGCCTATAGGGATCGAGTGTGCCGGGGAAAGAGTCCTGGTTCATGTCCTCACCTTTCGATTGATCGGTCGTGGTTTGTGCTGAGGGGGTCCTGAGGCACGAGCTGAAGAGAGGAGCCAGTGGAAGGGCCAAGAGGAGTCGGGCATGCGTCGTGAGGGCCTGCAGGGTTTCCCGTCTGCTGATCATGTCTTCGTTGCAGGGTACGACTCGACTCCATTCGCGGTGCCCACGATGAGCAAGTCTGTTCGTCCGACAAAGAGGCCGGTCTCCACCACTCCAGGAATGAGGTTCAATGCAACCTCGAGTTCTCGCGGATGGTCGATCCGTGGGAGATGAACATCCAATATCACATGACCTGCTTCCGTAGTGAATGGTACTCCGTTCCGTTCCCTGAGGACCACAGCGCTCTTTGTGAGAGAGTGGATTTCTCGGGCTGTACTGCCCCAACCGAATGGGATCACCTCAATGGGAAGCGGGAACGATCCCCCGAGCACTGGGACTCGCTTCGCGTGGTCGACCACAACGATGAACTGCTTGGCCGACGCCGCAACAATCTTTTCTTTCAGCAGCGCCCCGCCGCCACCCTTAATGAGATTGAAGTGAGGGTCGACCTGGTCTGCCCCATCGATCGCGACATCGATTACCCAGGTATGGTCGGTATCGATGAGCGCGATTCCTTGTTGCCGGGCGAGCGCAGCCGTTTCGTTCGACGTGGGCACTCCACGAAGTCTCATGCCCGCGCGGACTTTTTCCCCCAGCGCGAGGACCATGTGTTTTGCCGTTGAGCCGGTTCCAAGACCCACGACCATCCCATCGCGGACGAATTCGACCGCTTTGAGTGCAGCGGCTTTCTTCAAGCTATCGAGGTCTTGGTTGCTTGTCATGCTACGGGTGTATGGGAAATGGCCGCGGCGACCGATGCAGCTCCGAGCAATGCGGTCTTGTCGTTCATCACCACTTTGACGGGGATCGAAGTCATCAAGCGTTTGTAGCGACCCTTGTTGGTGAAGGCCTTCATGAATGTTCCGTCTTTCAGTTTGGCCAGCAACTTCGGTGCGATGCCGCCGCCCAAATACACGCCGTTGAGTGCCATCGCCTTCAGGGCAAGATTGCCCGCTTCAGCTCCATAGATGGAGGCGAACAGGTCGAGCGCCTGCTTGGCGATGTCTGCCTGCCCCTTGAGCCCAGCCGCAGCAATTACCGCCGCTGGGTCGCCGGCTTTGATTTGTTCTGCGAGCCATGTCGGCTCATTGTTCTTGCTGTCGCGGACATAGTCATAGATGGCGTGCAGGCCGGAGCCTGACACCACACGTTCGTAACTCACGTGCAGGTAGTTACTGCGCAGATGGCGCAGCAGTTCAATTTCGTTGTCATTATTCGGCGCGAAGTCTGCATGACCGCCTTCCGACGGCATAGGCTGATAACGCGAACCGTTCCAGAAGAGGATGGATTCGCCCAGTCCGGTTCCCGCAGCAAGCAGAGCGAGCGCCTGGTTATGCGGTGGAGGAGTGCCGGCGTTGAGGATTTCGACTTCATCCGGTCGGAGCAACAGAATACCGTGCGCCATGGCTTCGAGATCGTTGAGCAGCTTCACTCTCGGTATGTTGAACCGCTTCGCCAGCGTTGCGCCATCGACCACCCACGGGAGGTTGGTCGTTTGGCAACGGTTGTCAATCACGGGGCCGGCGATGCCGAAACAAGCCGCGTCGATTTTCTGTGGTGTTTCAGCCGGGCGCTCCACCTCAACGGCATCCCCCTTCTCCGCTGCAACGTCGTCGATGGACTGGGGAGCAGTCGGTGGGGCAAGAAATTCTGTGAGCATATCATCAAGCGACGTGTAATCGGCACTGTGGAATGACTCTAACCGGACGGGGTCTACACGGTCCTTCTTCCAGTCGAATAGAGCCAGGTGGGTTTTCGTACCCCCGATATCTCCGGCAACGATCATTTCGCCCTCACGTGCTCGCCCATTATTACGGCATCGGAAGCTTGGCGGCTGCAGCCTGATCGAGGAACCAGATGAGCCGGCCCTCCTCTGGTTTGACCAACGATGCCGGAAGCTGTCGTTCCGCTTCGGTCTTTGGATCAAGAATCGCTCTGACGACTTCTGCCTTGCCACTTCCGGTAGTCAAGAACAGTACCACACTCGCCCTGTTGATCGCAGCTAGAGTCATCGTCAGTCTGTGAGGGGGATCTTTCGGAGATTGCGTAGTTGCAATAGCACGTCGGGAGTCCCGTAAGATTGGGGATCCGGGAAATAGCGATGCCGTGTGCCCATCTTCACCCAGCCCTAAAAGGATAAGGTCGAGTGATGGCGGGACCGATGGTGCGGTTTTCGTTGCGAGACGCAGCTGCTGTTCGTACTCAGACGCTGCCGCCTGAGGGTCACTGGATTCCCCTGCCATACGATAGATCTGTGAGGGTGGAATGCTCAGCGGGGTGAACAGAGTCTTGGCGGCTAACGCGTAGTTGCTTCGAGTGTCATTAGGGGCGACGCACCGCTCATCGCTGAAGAAAAATGTGGCCCTGGACCAATCGAAGCGATTGATGAAGGCAGGGGAGGCGAGGACTCTATAGAGAGTTTCCGGCGTCGTGCCGCCTGAGAGAGCGATAACGAATCGACCCTTCGCACGAACAGCCTCTCTACCCACTTCCAACACGAATTCAGCTGCCGCCTCTGCCACGGCTTGGCTATCCCTATGGATTCGGATTTCAGGGACTGCGGACATTCTACTTCTTGCGGGTACGTTTGCCTTGGTACGCCGCGTAGTGAGGCGCTGCACCCGCGTGCGTGGGGTCAGGAGTTTTGTCAGGGCCTGAATCGTCGCGATGGGATTCTTGCCCAGAGGCAAGACGATGCCTTGCAGTTCATGCGCGTGGAGTGCCTGGATATCGCCGATGGCTTGGGCCTGCGCCAGGGTGCGAAAGGTGAACGATTTTCCAGGGATACTGAGATCGGGAGTCATCTGATCGACGAGCTGTAAGAATAACCCGCTCTTTGGACCCCCTTTGTGGAGTTGTCCTGTCGAATGGAGATAGCGCGGGCCATAACCAGCCGTCGTGGTGACATGGTGATGCGAGACGAGCGCTTTTCGCAACATGCGAATACTGTGTTCCATCTTGGAAGACGGTGTCGTATAGGCCAATATCGCAACGTAGGCGCCTGGCCGGCACTGACGCGTGAGTTGTTATGCAGCCTGTGCCGCCGTCGAGGTCGCCTGTTTCGGCAATCGACCGGTGGACTGGAGAGTCCCCAGTACGCGAGCGGAATTATCTTTGCTTTCTTGGACGTTCGGTTGATCAAACGGATGAATCCCCAAGAGATGCCCTGCCAGAGCCGTGGCAACTTCCCACCGGAAAAATTCTCCGGCGAGATCGTAACGGTCTTTGAGCGTGAGTGTCAGGATTGGATGGCCCTGTTTCGCGAGCCCGGCGACCTGTCGGTCGAGCTGTGTATTCTGATCCCCCTTCAGCCTCAGATAGACAAAGAGCCGGTCCGTACCATACGCAGTCGGTGTGACAATCGGTTCATGCGCCTCAGGGATAAGACCGGTTCCTTCCTTTCCCGTACTTTCCGCAAGGAGTTGTTCAGCCCACAGACCAAATGCAGCGACCTGCGGTGATGTCATCAGGGTGATCTTGTTGCGTCCTGCTTGCGCCAATGAGCCCATCGAAGCACCAAGATCGGCGCCGGGGTTCTGTTCGAGAGGGGATGGGATTCGACAGGCCTCGGCCATAGCCATGGCGCGTGTGAGCAATCGCGAGACATCGATCCCCATCAAAGCGGCAGGGACTAATCCAAAATAGGACAGAACCGAGTAGCGTCCCCCGATGTCCGGTGGATTGGTAAAGGTACGCCAGAACTGATGCTCTACTGCCAGTTTTTCCAACCCGGTTCCGGAATCGGTAATTGCGACAAACTGTGCGCCTCCTTGGTGGCCAGGAGTCTGGTGAACACGTTCCCAAAAGTGGGCGAAGAGGGACATGACTTCGATGGTTCCACCGGATTTACTGGCGAGGATGAACAGGCTTCGCGCCGGGTCGATTGCTCGCGTGACCTGCTGGACCCAGCCCGGCACGGTGGAATCGAGGACCCACAAGCGTGGATACCCACGTGATTATCCAAACGTCGTGCGAAGGACTTCTGGCCCCAAACTGCTGCCGCCCATCCCGAGCAGGACGACGTCTCGGATCCCGCGCTTTTTTGCCGAAGCCGCGAAGGCCCGCAACTCCTCCGTCCGATCTGTCATGTACTCGATGATGGTCAGCCAGCCGAGACGGTTGGCAATGTCGGTAGGATCTGGCTTCCAGAGCCGATGGTCTTGAGCCCAGAGCCGCTCGACCGCATGGGATGCGTCGAGGCGTGCATGCCCCGCCGTAACCAGGGATTGAAGTTCCGGGGGAAATGATCGATCAATCTCACGTGTCATAGTATGCCTTCTACGTGTTGTAGTTATCGGATGAGAAAAATACAAACATTCGGTGTCTTACCTCAACCCGCGCCCCAACAGGGCCGAGCGCGCAAACAGACTCTGTGCAGCTCGGTCGGAGGCGTTGAGAGATTGATCGTACTGGCCCTGCTCATAGAGCACACGGGCCTGATTCATCAATCGTTCGATTTCGTCCGGCCTCTGTCCGGACAGAGTACGACCATCAATGGCACTCACTTGCAGACTCGCAGGCTGGAATCGATTCTCGACCTGGGCGATCCTGGCTTCTGTCGAGTGACGGAGCGACTCGCGTTCCTTCGTAAGGCGGGCAACAATTCGAGACCCTTCTGCGTGCAACTGACGAAGGGCGACGTCCAATTCATTGGGTTCCCAAGGCCAACGGATAAGATCTTCGTCGGCCTGGGCGCGGGCTTTAAGGGCCATCCACTGGTGAGAGAATTGGGTATAGTCGGTGGGCAAGAACTCACCCGCTCGCAATTCCACTAATTCTTGATCGATATGGTCAACCGCTTCAACCACATCTTGAGGCACGGCCTCTATGCAGCCGGAGATGGAGCCGACGAGTGCCATGGCGCCCCATCCAAACAAGATTCGCGTGAGTCGTGAGCAATAACTAGTCATACCGCAAGTGTACCTTACCTCTTCTTATACGTAGAGCATTATTCTTTTTTTATCCTGGCAAGCCCTGTCTCTGTTTCGAGGGAGACGGCCAGACGGTTTCCGCATTGAGCGTTCGCCTTCGTTGGTACGGTGGATGAGTCAGTCATGTCGATCACCGGCTGTGCGTGAGTGGAGTCCCACGGCTTTACAGCCGTGGTCCCTTTTGTATCTTCGGCGGAACCCGCCGAAGCGTGTCCTCCTTCGCCAAGGCTTCGGAGGACACCCGCTGCGCATTCCTCCACAGCTTTACAGCTGTGGCTTCCTGCGTAGGCGGGTGAAATATGACTCCACCCACACCACTCACACGTGTTCGTGGAACATCACATCGAAAATCCTGGGCAAGCTTACATGTCTGGAGCGATAGGAAAACATCTCTTCTGCCCTCTTCGCCGAAACATGACGGCTCTTCCATGAAAAATATTGAGTGCTTGTGTTATTCGCAAGGGGAATGCCACGGTCGGCAGCGCGTGGATTGAGAGAGTGAAGCGTCTTTACAGCAGCATAGAAGTAGGAGTGCGCGATTGGCTTATGCGGCCCTGGGGCAATCTAGTCCATCAGGAGCAAAACTGCCTCATTATAAAAGAGTTATCAATGGGTTAAGGCTTATGTCCCCCCTGATTTTGAGTGGGCGGAAGTAGAACGACATCATCTGCTTGAAAGCCCATGGTTCACACACGAGACATCACAACCACTTGACCCACGGAATCGCTGTGCCAAGTACAGGGAGCCATGGCTTGGTTATTTTACGCCGCATGCAGGGTTGGCAAGGACTGATCGTCATTTTGCTGAAAAGAGCGGAATAGAGATCTCCCGGTGCCAGACGACCGACCTCGGATGAATCGTACGCAGTTTGACAGGGTACCAGCCCGCCCCTATAATGCCCCGATAATTTATGAGTCTTCTCAGGCTAGGAGTGATCGCATGTCGTTTACATCGCAGCAGCCATCGAATCTCAAGAAAAAACGTGAACATGGGTTCCGTAAGCGGATGAGCACGAAGAATGGCCGGAAGGTCTTGGCTCGTCGTCGCGCCAAAGGGCGAGCCCGCTTAACGGTGTAGGTCGAGCGACACTGACTAGGGGCTGCACGAAGGAATCTTTGCCCTCCGTTATGTGACCCACACAGGGTAGTTCCCACACAGGACGATGGTGTGAAGTCATGGTCGAGTCTGGAGATTCAGGCTCGAAGGAAAGCCCTGTGCAAGCTGATCCTCTCCCAGGATGATGGTGATGTCGCAGGGTGCAGGCGCCAGAGATCTGTTTCTAAAACGTAGTCGTGACATCGAGTATGTGAAGCAACATGGCCATCGTATTTCGACAACTCTATTCAATCTCATGATTTGTCGGACTGATATGGATGGCAGCCGCGTTGGTATTGTGGTGGGAAAGCGATTCGGGGGAGCCGTCAGTCGAAATCGTGGCAAACGTCTGTTTCGAGAGCTCACTCGTCAACTACGTGGGCAATTGATTTCTGGGCACTCGCTCGTCGTCTTCCCCAAGCGGACTTCGATTGCACAGCCTTTTGCTGTCTTGAAAGAGGTATGGGTGGCGACGCTTCAGCGTCAACGGCTGCTTCGCATGCATGAGGACTAGTTTATGCCAAGTAGTACCAAGCTCTGTGGACCGGATTACCTGATTGAATTTCGCCCAGCCTTAGACCAACCGACCCTTTCTAAGGTAGGCGCAACCTTGTTATCTGCTTGCTGATACACATTGATCCGTTTTCTTCCTGGAGAATGGATTCTGTGAAGCAGCAGAGACATCATTGTTCCCATCGCGCAGCGGTTTATTATTGGATAAACGCGTTATCGTCTTTCTGGTCCTATCATTAGCCATCATTCTTGGATTTGATCTTCTCATGAGACAGATGGGATGGCTTCCTGAGCCGCCCCCTGCTCAGGATGGCTCCGCCCAAGCACCCGCCTCTTCAGAGCGAGATCCCGCTCCTGCCGGGACGGCAGGCAAAGACGGTGTCTCCGCCCCGAATATCGCAAACCAATCAAGTTCAAAGTCTGGCGCACCGGCGTCGAGTATCCCTTTGCCGTCATCTGAACAGACAGTGACGGTTGAAACGGATCTGGTTCGAGTCGAGTTTTCGAACCATGGTGGGGTGATTCGAAGTTGGGAGCTGAAGCGATACCATACTGCGCCCCCCGACAAGAAGCCGGTACAGCTCGTCTACCAAGGGGGAAAATTCAAAGAGCCCCTCTCGATGACGGTCGCGAATGCCGACATCGACAAGATGATTCCGAGAAGGTCTCTATACATATTGAGAAAGATTTCACGAAGCTCGATGCCGCTCATCCTGTCGGGCATGTCACGATGCAGTTCCACGATCAGCGACCCATATTGGCATGGAGAAACAGCTGACATTTCATCATGATAGTTACCTGGTGGACATGTCGTTCGCTATCGAGGGAGTGACCGAGTCCTTTGATGTCGGGTTAGGGACGAATTTTGGCATCGTGGAGTGGGGCGATGGGTTCATCGGTCTGATCGGATCAGCCTCCCAGGTTGACAACAAAATCGAAAAGGAGACGCCGGAGAAGGAGCTTGAACGGAAGGGATCCGTTCAGTGGGTCGCCTTGCAGGATAAGTATTTTCTATCGGTGTTGATGCCGAAGGAGGGCGCGGCCGCGCTCGCCAAGACGGAAGACCCAAAAATTGTGTCGGCTGGAGTACGAATGGCCGCGCCAGGATCAGCCTCTTCGGTTGCACTTCAGCTCTATGCGGGCCCGAAGGAATACGACATCCTCCGCTCCTTGGGTGTGGGCCTGGAAGATATGATCGATTTCGGATGGTTCATCTACGGCAGTTGGACCATTGTGAAATCGGTCGCCAAACCGATCTTTTATGTGCTGCGATTCATCCATGACTATGTTGGGAACTATGGGGTCACCATCATCCTATTGACGTGTATGATCAAGCTCTTATTTGTGCCCTTGCAATACAAGAGCTACAAATCGATGAAAATGATGCAGTTGATCCAACCGAAGATCAAAGAAGTCCAGGAGAAATACAAGGGTGACCGCGATCGTCTGAACAAGGAGCTCATGAAGCTGTATCGGGATCAAAAAGTGAATCCGCTAGGCGGATTTCTCCCGATGTTCTTGCAGATGCCGGTCTTCATCTCCCTATTTAATGTCCTGTATATGACGATCGATTTACGCCAAGCCCCGTTCATGCTCTGGGTGACCGATTTATCACTGCAGGACCCTTTCTATGTGCTCCCAGTGCTCATGGGGGTCACGATGTTTATTCAACAGAAGATCACCCCCAATACGATGGATCCGACACAGGCAAAGATCATGTTGATACTCCCCATTGGCATGACATTTCTGTTCATCAATTTTCCTGCGGGCTTGGTGCTGTATTGGCTGACAAATAATACCCTGACCATTACCCAGCAATTGGTCACTGATCGCTTTCTGCTCACCGACAAGGCCCTCGCCGCGGCAGGGGCTGAGCAGAGCAGCAGCACGAGCGCATAGACGTTTGTCGGGTGCGTCCACCTCAACTAGGCCTATGGCACGCCGTCTCCCTCGTTCGCCCGGTCTGTCTCACACCGCAATCGTAGGAGACCGCGTACTACAACCACGGGCCGGGGGCCATAGGGATTCTTGTCGTCGTTTGGAGTAACGGAAACCCCCATGCGTGGCGGACTCGAAGATACGATCTGTGCCGTTGCCACCGCAGCAGGCGAGGGAGGCATAGGCATCGTACGTCTGAGTGGCCCGCAGGCGCTTGTTGTCGCGTCTCAAGTTGTTCGCTTACGGTCTGGCCGCCCCCTTGTATCGATATCTTCACATACACTGCATCTTGCCGATCTTGTGATTCCCGCATCGAATACGGGGAGCGAGAGCCGATCAATCCTTGATCGTCCACCAACATCGGATCTCCTCGATGAAGCCCTTGTGGTCTATATGAAAGCGCCACGATCATTCACGGCGGAAGATGTGGTAGAAATCCAGTCTCATGGTGGGATGCTGGTGCTTGGGATCGTCTGCAAGGTCTGTGTTGAGTCTGGTGCACGGATGGCAGAGCCGGGCGAATTTACGAAGCGTGCCTTCCTCAACGGACGATTAGATCTCTCTCAGGCAGAAGCTGTGCTCGATACTATCAAGGCCACATCGCATGCAGGACTGACTGTCGCTCAACGCCAGCTACGGGGCGATCTCGCTCGCGAGGTGGAACAGGCTCGAATGTCTTTGCTGACCGTATTGGCTCATGTGGAAGCCGCGATCGACTTTGTGGACGAAGATATTTCCTTCCTGCAACGTGATGAGCTGGTACGAATTATACGCGAAGCCGCTGCAGTCGTTCACAAACTGGAAGCCACAGCTCGGGACGGTCGAATCTTAAGGGAAGGCGCCCATGTCGTGATTCTTGGCCGTCCGAATGTCGGCAAATCCAGTCTGTTGAATCGTCTTCTAAGAGAAGAGCGAGCAATTGTGACGGCGATTCCTGGGACGACGAGGGATGTCATTGAGGAGTCTATCGATCTAGGCGGGGTGACGATTCGTTTAGTCGATACGGCAGGAGTGCGCGATACTGACGACATGGTCGAACGTGAAGGAATCAAACGAACCCGTCTTGCACAAGATGAGGCCGACCTCTTACTCGTGGTCGTAGATGGAAGTGTGCCCCTCACGGGTGATGACCTGAGTCTATTGAACGCAGTCAAAGGTCGAAAGCATGTGGTGGTCCTGAACAAGACAGATTTGCCTGATGACGTCGAGCTGGATGCCGCGCTTGTGGACCATTCTTCATGCCGTATATCTGCAAAAACAGGTTCTGGGATCGAGAAGCTGAAGTCGATCCTTCGTGATCACCTGATCTCGAAAGGTTTTGAAACATCGGAAAGTGTCACGGTCACAAATGTGCGACACCGTGACGCGTTACGCCGGGCCCATGACTCCTTGGGTCAAGCGCTTGAATCCGTACAGTGCGGGATGGCAGGCGAGCTGGTCTCGATCGATGTGCGCGCCGCAGCCGATGCCCTCGGTGAAATTACCGGCGCCATTACGACTGACGAGATTCTTGGCCGGATCTTTTCAGAATTTTGCATCGGTAAGTAGGGACAGGTGGACATGGGAAACGTCGTTGATGTCATCGTGGTGGGCGGAGGTCATGCAGGCTGTGAGGCCGCCTTAGCCGCGGCGCGCATGGGTGCGCGAACCTTACTGCTCACGATGGATCCCGACCGGATCGCACAAATGTCCTGTAATCCGGCGATCGGAGGCATAGCCAAAGGGCACCTTGTCAAAGAAATTGATGCGCTGGGCGGGGAGATGGCGCGGAACACGGATCAAGCCGGCATCCAATTCCGCTTTATCAATACGAGCAAAGGTCCGGCGGTGCGAGCCCTGCGCGTCCAATGCGACAAGAAACTGTACCGGGACGCCATGCGACGAACGTTGAGTCAACAAGCGGAACTGGCAATCGGCGAGGGAACGGTTGATCGCCTGCTGACGCATAACGGCTCGGTGACAGGGGTGATCACGGACCGCGGCGATCGCATCCAGGCGAATGCTGTTATTCTAACATCGGGTACATTCCTTAAGGGTCTTATCCATATCGGCTTAAATCATTTTCCGGCAGGACGGGCCGGAGAGGCATCCGCCGAGCACCTATCCGATTGTATGCGCGACCTGGGGTTCGAGGTGGGTCGGCTCAAAACTGGCACACCTCCTCGTTTGGATGGCGCCACCATCGACTTTTCTGTAATGGCGCTACAGCCTGGGGATGATCCGCCTCCGCCGTTTTCGTATCGGACCAGCCGGATTGAAAATAGACAACTCCCTTGTCACTTGACCCATACCAATCAGTCGACACATGCATTAATCCAACAGAACCTTGATCGATCGCCGCTCTATAGCGGTATCATTGAGTCGGTGGGACCACGGTATTGTCCATCAATTGAAGATAAAGTCGTGCGTTTTGCGGATAAAGAACGTCATCAGATCTTTATCGAACCAGAAGGGTTGGACAGTCGAGAGTTTTATCCCAACGGGATCTCCACCAGCTTGCCGGTTGATGTGCAAGCCGAGATGCTGAAAACGATTCCAGGGCTAGAGCAGGCCGTCATGCTCAAACCTGGATACGCGATTGAGTACGACTATTTTCCGCCACGGCAATTGCACCAGACTCTAGAAACGAAGCTGCTCAATGGCCTCTACCACGCAGGGCAGATCAATGGGACATCCGGATATGAGGAAGCAGCGGCTCAGGGTCTCATGGCTGGGATCAATGCCGTGCTGCGTATTCGAGGAGAGTCTCCATTGGTCCTTGACCGCTCACAGGCCTATATTGGTGTGTTGATCGACGATCTCATCACCAAAGACGCGCGTGAGCCCTATCGCATGTTTACCTCACGGGCAGAGTACCGTCTCTTATTGCGTCACGGAAATGCCGATCTGCGACTCACTGATATTGGGCGGAAGACTGGATTGATTGGCGACGAAGTCTATACAAAATTTCAATTGAAACAGAAAGCAATTGAGTCTGATCTCGTACGCCTCGAGGGACTTCGACCAAAACTCACTGAAGCGGTTCGCAAACGCTTGGCAAAAATTCAGATAGATGAAATCTCTGGCCCCTGCACCGCGGCCCATCTTTTACGTCGCCAAGGGGCAAGCTACGCAACTTTATTAGCAGCACTTGAAGTTGATGCGTTGCAAGACACTGAAACTACTGACGAAATAGAATTACAGGTTAAATATTCTGGTTATATCAAGCGGCAGCTTCAACAAATAGGCCGTTTCAAAAAGCTTGAAATGAAACCTATTCCTACCACCTTCAACTACGATGCAACTCTAGGTTTTTCGCGAGAAGTTTGTGAAAAACTCAAGAAAGTTCGCCCTGCGTCTATTGGACAAGCATCGAGAATATCAGGAGTCACACCAGCGGCAATCTCCCTTCTTCTTGTGGCGCTAGAAAAGCACAGAGGGGAATCTATGCAAAATAGCCTCCTCTCAACCCTGTCTTAGACACATACATTCAAATATTTCTACGATCCATTCAGAATGTCTTGACCTCACCTTTCGATTCACGTAATTGTTCCACGTGGAACATGAACATGAGTTGCGCGAGTTCATGATTAGCTCTGCACAGGAACTTGGGCTGACAATCAGCGAAAGTCACTCTGAGCAGTTTGTTCGCTATCTTACTCATCTCATTACGTGGAATAAGACAATAAATCTCACGGCAATCATCGACTCTAAAGAAATAATTACCAAACATTTCATTGATTCACTCACTGCACTTGTCTCGACGAACTTTCGGCAAGATAGCATAGTGCTCGATGTGGGATCTGGGGGAGGTTTTCCTGGCATTCCTCTTAAAATCGTGAGGCCTGATATCCAGCTTACTCTAATAGAACCAGTTCAAAAGAAGTGCTCCTTTCTCAATTCAGTGATTGGCATGTTACAGCTTCGTGGTGTGTCTACATTTGCGGGAACCATAGAACAATATGCCAAGCAGGCTCTTACCCAATCCATCGATGCGGTTGTCGTACGAGCATTGAAGTTTGATGATATACAAAAACACATCCCTGCATTGCTGACCGAAAAAGGAAAAGTTGTTTTATATCGAACATCGGTCATCGAAAATAAAGAAATAGGGGAAGAATTCCATCGATTGAATGAAACGACCCTTCTTCTCCCTCATGGATCTGGCAAGAGAGTCATTACAGTTCTTGAGAAGAAACATTTATATATATAATCAATGCTATACGCATATGTTCCACGTGGAACATTACTGAGAAATATGGAAAGGAATGCCGTAACGCGGCACTCAACATGGCTAAGATTGTAGCGATTGCAAATCAGAAGGGTGGTGTAGGCAAGACAACAACCGCCGTGAATCTCGCTGCTGACGTTGCCGTTCTGGGAAAGCGCGTCTTACTTGTCGATATGGATCCTCAGGGAAATGCGACGAGCGGACTAGGGATTGACCCCAGGTCTTTACAAATCACTCTGTATAACTGCCTGATTAATCATGTAAAGCTTCATGATGCCGTGAAAGCCACTGAAGTGAATGGTTTATCACTTTTGCCGGCAAATGCTGATTTGTCAGGGGCAGAGGTAGAGTTAGTCAATGTTGAGGATCGGGAAAAAATCCTTCAGCGTTTCTTGCGAGATGTGAGCCAGTTATTCGACATTATCTTTCTCGATTGTCCCCCTACATTGGGGATTTTGACGGTTAATGCACTTGTTGCCGCACAAAGCATTTTGGTTCCAGTTCAATGTGAGTACTATGCCATGGAAGGGCTCAGTCGTTTGATTGGAAGCATCGATCGAATTCGTCAATCATTTAACCCTGACCTCAGGTTGGAAGGGATCGTCTTGACAATGTTTGATGCGCGGAATACGTTGGCGCGTCAAGTTGTTGAGCAAGTTCGGGAGCATTTCAAAGACGTCGTCTACAAGACGGTGATCCCTCGCAATGTGGCTCTGGCAGAGGCTCCAAGCTATGGACGCCCAGCCATGTTATATAACGTCGCATCGGCAGGGTCTCAAGCCTATTTGTCTTTAGCCAAGGAGTTCATGAGTCATGGAGAAGAAAGCGCTCGGTAGAGGACTCGACGCACTACTGCCTGCCATCAAAACCGTTGCGACGTCTGAGTTGTCGGATGTCCTCCATCTGCGTATCGATGCGATCGTGCCCAATCGATATCAGCCAAGGCAAACGTTTTCTCCTCAGGAACTGGCAGAGCTTACGGCTTCATTGAAAGAGAGTGGATTGCTGCAGCCGATTTTAGTGCGCCGCAAGGGTGACGGAATCTACGAACTCATATCTGGAGAACGACGCTGGCGTGCGGCGAAAGATGCAGGGTTGGAAACCATTCAGGCTGTCGTTCGGAATTGCGGAGATGAAGAATCAGTCGTCTTGGCACTGGTAGAAAATCTTCAACGAACAGATCTCAATCCTATGGAAATGGCGAGGACCTACCATCGGATGATGAACGAATTTGGACTCACTCAGGACATAATTGCACGACGAGTGGGCTGTGAGCGATCATCGATCGCCAATGTCGTGCGCCTCATACAGCTTCCTCTAGAGATCCAACAGCTGATTGAATCAAGCCAGCTGTCCATGGGACATGCCAAAGTGATTCTCGGTCTTCCGAGCCAGGTTGAGCAGATTAAAGTTGCTCAGCTTGTAGTATTACAAACCTTATCGGTGAGAGAAACGGAGAAACTGATAGAATCTTCACTGGTTACAAAGAAACGAGGGACAAAGGAATTACGGCGAACACCCTGGTCTGATGTTGAAGAACGATTGCAAAAACGATTGGGTACCAAAGTCATGATTCAAAAAGGTCGACGTGGAGGAAAAATCATCATTCATTATTTCTCTCCACCTGAACTCGACGGGATACTCGAGACCCTTTTAAATTAATCCCCACCGTATTTTTTCGTCAAATCCTTCCTGTCAGATAGAGGCATACTTGTTGCTTCTACGTATACGTGACCCTATTCATTCTGACCGACTATTTCCCCATACATAAATACATAACAGCTGTACATCTGTGCTGAAACAGTGGGGCTATCAACTCGAGGAGGCGAGTTCATGTGGGGGCAAGAGAAAAAAGCGGGAACGAGCTCAAGCGAGCAGGAAGGTAAAGAGGTTGTTATGGTTGCTTCCAATTCAACAAATACCGAAGGGACCGGGGATATCAGTGCCTTTGTGGGGAAAGGCGTCGAATTCAAGGGCACAATTTCCTACAGCGGCACGGTGAGGATTGACGGATATCTCGACGGAGAAATCCATACAGATGGCGTGCTCCTAATTGGGGAAGAGGCCGTTATCCAGGCAAAAATTACCGCAGGAACCATTGTGTGCAAAGGTAAAATTACCGGAGACGTCGTGGCAAAAGAATGTGTCAAACTTCGGACTCCGGCCGTCATGAATGGAAGTATCAAGGCACCGATCCTTTCAATGGAAGATGGGGTGCTCTTCAACGGTGCGCTTGAAATGGCGCACGGCGTCCGCGAGCTTCCTCGTGACGCCACGCTCCAACCCGTCGGAATGATCGCACCCCCTGGCATGAAGCGAGTCAACGAGTAGGGAGAAACTATTATTCATTTAGGTATTTACCTGTACATTATTGCATGATACAGATCAAGCGTGTGCGGGAAGACTGGGAGGTGCAATCATGTGGGCAATGAAAGAACGGAGCCAGCACGTCGATCAGAGCAGCGAGAATATTACGCTTCTGGGGAAAGGCACAGACTTCAAGGGTGTTGTGAGTTTTGGCGGCACCATTCGTATTGACGGGCGTGTGGAAGGCGAGATACATACGACCGGAACGCTCATCGTTGGGGAGCATGCGATGATCCAGGGTATCGTATCCGTTGGGGTGCTCATGAATAGCGGAAAAATTCATGGCACCATCACAGCCGCTGAAAAGATTCAGATTCTGAAGCCTGGTGTTCTCATCGGCGATGTTCGGACCCCAACCATTGCGATCGAAGAAGGTTCTCGCTTCCATGGCATGTGCGATATGGGCGCTCACCTTTGGAGTGGCGAACGCGCCCTCTCGGTCGACATGGCTCCCGGCCTTGTCGCAACTGCCAGTTAGCTGTAGAGAACAGCCCCGGAACCCGCATTATTCACGAGCCTTCGTGAATAATGCGGACTAGCCCTTTTCCTATCTCCCCAGTACAATAGCCACCCTATGGCTCGACCTACCGTTCTTCTTGGCATGAGTGGTGGAGTGGACAGCTCTGTTGCCGCCGCGCTTCTGGTTCGCCAGGGCTACGACGTTCAGGGAGTCACGCTTCAGGTGTGGGAACACGAAGACAAAACAGTCGCGGTCTCTAAGCGGTGGGAAGAGCGTGGGTGTTGCAAGGTCGGCATTGCTCGATATGTGGCTCAGACATTGAAAATCCCGCATGAAGTGATCGACACCCGAGAAACCTTTCGCGCCGGCGTGATTGACGACTTCGTTGCAGGCTATCTCGACGGCACAACCCCTAATCCCTGTGTCCGGTGCAATGAGCGCGTCAAACTGCGGAGTCTCGTGGAGCTCGCGGAGGAACGCGGGATCGATTTTGTGGCCACGGGCCACTATGTCCAAATCGACCGATCCGAGGGAACACCGACTCTTCAGCGAGCAGCCGACCCCAGGAAAGATCAAAGTTATTTCCTCTACCGTCTTCGTCAATCATGGCTTCCTCGGCTGCTCTTTCCAGTGGGAGGCATGCAAAAGGCGGACGTGTGGGTAGAAGCAGAGACCTTGGGCCTTCCCGCGGATGAATTGAAGGAAAGCCAGGAAATCTGCTTTGTGAGCCATGGCGATTACCGAACCTTTATCGAGAAAGAAGCGCCAGCCTCCAAGAAACCTGGGGCGTTCGTGGATGATGCAGGGCGCTACTTAGGAGACCACGAAGGCATTGCGTTCTACACGCCGGGCCAACGTCGGGGGCTAGGCATTGCGACCGGCCGCAGGCTCTACGTTCAGCACGTACAACCCGCTACGAATACAGTTGTCCTTGGCGCAGAAGAATCCCTCCGTCGTAACCAGTGCGATGTCGCGGATCTGAATCTCTTCGACTCCTCACTCCTCACCGGAGCAACCGATGTCGAGGTCAAAGTCCGGTATGCCACGCCTGCCACACCCGCCACCGTCCAGCCTCGTTCAGACGGTACCCTTCGTATTCTCTTTCATGAACCCCAGCGCGCATTGAGTCCAGGGCAATCGGCGGTGTTTTATCGACTCGATCGCGTGCTCGGCGGCGGCATCATCCAGCCATTCTAGTTTCGTCACCTGCCACACCCTCATATTGACAGCCCTCATCCCTCAATGCTAACTTCGCCCTCTGCTTTTCGTGCGAGCCACGAAGGCTTTTCATATTGTCTACCGTACGAGCGAACGGACCGTTATAGTGATTAAGACAGCAGTGGCGCGGCGTTATGCACAGGCGCTTTTTGAGTTACTCGATGATTCCAGCATCGAACGAACCATTATAGCCTTAATGGGATTGGGCCAGGCGATCAAGGATTCGGCTGAGTTGCGCCATGTCGTGGCCTCGCCGGCTTTTGGCGCCAAAGACAAAATTGCCGTCCTCGTAGAACTCAGTTCGCGTTTGGGCTGTCCGCCCGTCGGAAAAGCTTTTCTCGAACAGTTGGTCAAGAAAAATCGCGTCGCCTTTCTTCCTGAAATCGCCGAGGCCCTCACAAAACTTGCCGATGAATCTAAAGGCACCCGGTCAGTGACCGTGTTCTCCGCAACAGCGATACCCCCAGACGAACAAGAGCAGATCAGCAATCGCTTGCGCACAATCCTCAAACGCCAAGTCGACGTCACCTTTCACACGGATGTACGCTATCTCGCCGGCATGCAGATCCGTCTCGGCAGCACCGTCGTCGATAGTACCGTGCTGGGACGGTTACACGCGATGCAGAGTTTGTTGACGAAGGAGTAACTATGCAGATTAAGGCAGAAGAAATCAGCTCGATTATCAAAGAAAAGATTAAAGGCTTCGACAAACAAGTCGATGTCAAGGAGACAGGCTCT
Source organism: uncultured Nitrospiraceae bacterium (assembly GCA_963748375.1). Lineage (GTDB taxonomy): Bacteria > Nitrospirota > Nitrospiria > Nitrospirales > Nitrospiraceae > Palsa-1315. Next base: position 117,011 of record CAVVIR010000005.1, on the reverse strand, counting down.
GTCATTCAGGTCGGAGACGGCATTGCCAAAGTCTATGGTCTCGATGGCGCGATGGCCGGCGAAATGCTCGAATTCCCCGGCGGCCTCTATGGGATCGCCCTGAACCTTGAAGAAGACAACGTCGGCGCCGTGCTCATGGGCGATGACGTTGGGGTCAAAGAAGGCGATCCGGTCAAGCGCACGGGACGTATTGCGGAGATTCCAGTTGGCGAAGCATTGCTCGGTCGTGTGGTGAACGCGATTGGGCAACCTATCGATGGAAAGGGCCCGATCAAATCGTCGCTCTCGTCCCGCATAGAAGTCACTGCGCCAGGGGTGAATACACGTCAGTCGGTGCGCGAACCCCTGCAAACGGGTATCAAGGCCATCGACGCCATGATTCCCATTGGCCGTGGACAGCGTGAGTTGATCATCGGCGACCGGCAGACCGGCAAAACCGCCATTGCCGTCGATACGATTATCAATCAAAAGGGCCTCAACGTCTTTTGTATCTATGTCGCCATCGGCCAGAAACGGTCAACCGTGGCACGAGTCGTCAAGACTCTCGAAGAGACCCACGCGATGGAGTACAGCATCGTGGTGGCGGCCACCGCGAGCGATGCGGCTCCCATGCAGTACCTTGCGCCCTTCTCTGGTGCAGCCATCGGCGAGTACTTCCGGGATAACGGCAAACATGCGCTGATCGTTTATGACGATCTCTCCAAGCACGCCGTGGCCTATCGTCAGTTATCTCTGTTGCTCCGTCGTCCTCCAGGCCGCGAAGCCTATCCGGGCGACGTGTTCTATCTGCACTCCCGGTTGTTGGAGCGTGCGGCCAAGCTAAGTGACAAGCTCGGCGGGGGAAGCCTTACGGCACTGCCTATCATCGAAACGCAAGCCGGTGACGTGTCCGCCTACATTCCAACCAACGTCATTTCGATTACCGATGGGCAGATCTATCTCGCCAGCGATCTGTTCTACTCCGGTATTCGTCCCGCAATTAACGTGGGCCTGTCGGTCTCTCGCGTCGGGGGTTCGGCTCAGATCAAGACCATGAAGCAGGTGGCTGGGACCCTTCGGCTCGATCTTGCGCAGTACCGCGAAATGGCCGCGTTCTCGCAATTCGGCAGCGAGCTCGACAAATCGACACAGAGGCAGCTTGCACGCGGCGTTCGGATGGTGGAGTTGCTCAAGCAGGGGCAATACAAACCGATGTCGGTCGCCGATCAAGTGCTGTCGATATACGCCGGTGTCAACGGATACCTAGACGATGTACCAGTCGATACAGTGCAACAGTTTGAAGCCGACCTGCTGCACTACGTCCAGCAGCACCATCCAGAGTTGAAGCAGGAAATCGCGAGCATCGGGAAAATCGACGAAACGGTCGCCGGCAGACTGAAAGAGATTATCGCGACCTTTAAACAGAAGATGGGGTTCGGTGCCAAGTAGCCATCAACGCGTCGCCGTCAGCCTTAAGCCCAGAGCTGAAGGCCGATTGGGGAAACGAAGAAACCATGCCGAGCCTTCAATCGCTACGCTGTAACATCGCGGTGCTTAAGAGTACACAATAGATTACCAGGACCATGAAGATGACGGCGGCGGAATATGGCGCCCGGATGGGGGCGATGGACGGCGTGACACGGAACACAGGACAACTGATCAAGAAAATGACCTTGCATTACAATAGGACCATCAGACCGCCATTACCAAAGAACTGATGGACATAGTCGGCGGTGCCGAAGCGCTGAAATAGATTGGAAGTTCTGAGTGTTGAGTTCTGAGCGAGAAGGCCGCGAGAGCCTAGAACTCATGACTCAGAATTCAGAACTCGCGAGAGAAGGAGCGTTATGAGCATAGGAAAAGTCATTCAGGTCATCGGTCCGGTAGTGGATGTGGAGTTTCCTCCCGGACAACTGCCGAAAATTTACAACGCCCTCAAAGTGATTCAGGAAGAGAATAAGGCCGCCGGCACGCCGGCCGTCCGGATCACTCTTGAAGTCGCGCTGCATCTCGGTGAAAACCGCATCCGCGGTATCGCAATGTCCACGACCGACGGTCTCACGCGAGGGATGGATGTGCAGGATACAGGAGCACCGATTTCTGTGCCGGTCGGCCGTGAGACATTGGGACGACTGATCAACGTGTTGGGAGACCCGGTGGATGAGATGGGCCCCATCAAGACGACGAAGGCCTATCCAATTCACCGGCCTGCGCCTCGCCTCGAAGATCAGGAGACGAAGACCGAAGTCCTCGAAACCGGCATCAAAGTCATCGATCTTCTCGAGCCCTACAGCAAGGGCGGCAAGGTCGGCCTCTTCGGTGGTGCCGGAGTCGGCAAGACCGTCATCATCATGGAACTCATCAACAATATCGCCCTGCACCATGGCGGTTTCTCGGTGTTTGCCGGCGTCGGTGAGCGGACCCGTGAAGGCAATGACCTCTGGCACGAAATGCAGGAGTCGAAGGTGATCGATCCCAAGGACTTCACCAAATCGAAAGTCTCGCTGGTCTATGGCCAGATGAACGAGCCACCTGGCGCGCGTCTACGCGTCGCCTTGACCGGATTGGCCGTCGCCGAATATTTCCGTGACGAAGAGAACCAGGACGTGCTGCTCTTCGTGGACAATATCTTCCGGTTTACACAGGCTGGCTCAGAAGTGTCCGCATTGCTCGGTCGCATGCCATCCGCCGTCGGCTATCAGCCCACCCTCTCGTCGGAGATGGGACAACTACAAGAGCGCATCACCTCCACCAAGCGTGGATCGATCACCTCGGTGCAGGCCATTTACGTGCCGGCAGACGACTTGACCGACCCGGCACCGGCCACGGCCTTCGCCCACTTGGACGCGACGACCGTATTGTCGCGGCAAATTGCAGAGCTGGGTATCTATCCAGCTGTCGACCCACTCGACTCCACCTCGCGCATTCTCGACCCACAAGTCATCGGCGAAGATCACTACAAGGTTGCACGAGGAGTCCAGTCTGTGTTGCAGCGGTATAAAGACCTCCAGGACATTATCGCCATTCTCGGCATGGACGAATTATCGGAAGACGACAAGATGGCGGTGGCCCGCTCACGGAAGATTCAACGTTTCCTCTCGCAGCCGTTCCACGTGGCCGAAGCCTTTACCGGCTCGCCCGGCAAATATGTGAAGCTCAAAGACACGGTGCGAAGTTTCAAAGAAATTCTCGACGGCAAGTACGATCATCTCCCGGAGCAGGCCTTCTACATGGTCGGCCCGATCGAGGAAGTGATTGCGAAAGCGGAAAAGATGGGAGTCAAGGTCTAAGCAGGCGGGCGCTCTTGTGCTCGCAGACCGCGCACGATGAAACAGTGCTCGGCCGATGCGCGCACGTCAGAGCATCCCGCCTGCTTAGACCTTTTGATATGCATGTAGGAGAGATATGGCTGGAAAGTTTTTGTTAGAGGTGGTGACGCCGGAGAAGCTGCTCTTGAGCCAGCAGGTCGATGAGGTTATCGCCCCAGGCTCAGAGGGTGAGTTCGGTGTGTTGCCGGGCCATTGCCACTTCCTTTCTACATTACGCATCGGTGAGCTTCGCTATCGGGTCGGGGATCTCACCAACCATATGGCGGTCCTCTGGGGTTATGCGGAAGTCACACCAACCAAAGTGACGATCATGGCCGAAATCGCAGAGAAGGCCGAAGATATCGACGTGGGCCGCGCCCAAGCCGCCGTTGAGAAGGCCGAGCAGCGACTCAAGGCCGGCGGTTTGCCCTCCGAACTCAAAGAAGCGGAAATCAGTCTCGAAAAGGCCCGCCTCCGCAAGAAGATCGCAGAGCGCACCCGCAAGACCGGCCACGTCTAATTTTCGTGCCTTCCCCGCGCAACCAGAACGTCGAACCACATCGGTGCGACACCTTGCGAATCACAGGGCTCATCTACAGGCTGGTCAAGACACAGCATGGCTCATTCCGGTGAACGGTAGGATCTTTTTCCTTGGCCTCGCGGTCGCCGCCCTCTTTGCATGCGACGGGTCGTTGCAAACCGCCTCCCTCACCGCAGAAGACTTCCGTTTTACGCCGGACCTTGTGCGAGTTCGAGCATCAGCCCCACTCACCCTCTCCGTGTACAACGCCGGCCGGGAAGTGCATGAGTTCGACAGCCCGATCCTCATGTATGCTGTCAAGACATCGCTGCCGAAAGAGACGCCTGAATCGGCAAGTACTCCCGGCATTGTGATTCGACCTGGGCAGTCCCTGCAAGTCGTCATGGCTCCTCCAGCAGGAACCTATCTCTATATCTGCCGACGCAAAGGTCACGCCAACATGACCGGCACATTGATCGTCGAGTAGGCCTCTTATGTTCGTCCCTGCTGCTCACCGCGAGGGATGCGGAGGAGAATTTACTGCAACAAAAAACACGGTCCCTAAAGTAGCCTCCCCCTTTTTCTCCCTCCTCCTCATGTACGCCGCCAATCTAGCCCACATGGCAGTGATGGATGAAAACGAAAGCCCGGTCGAGCTACACTTAACTAGGAACTGATATTTTAACGTCAAGGATTATGCTGGCATACTACATCGAGAACGGAACTTGTGGTTTACTGAATTTGGAGGGAGCCCCCTCTCCCACACCCTAGATTAGGAGGTGCCTTATGGATCTATTTGATAAGACTAGACGGGACATGGAGGCCGAAGTCAAGAAATCGTACAAGTGGGTCGTGTTAACCGCCCTCGTCGGTCTCGTGTTGATGACGTTTTATGTCATGCTCACGTGAGCCCGTGGAATGTTAATCAGCCTGCGGTCTGGTTAGCCTCAGTAGACCGGTCGCTTTGCCCTTCGCTCCAGCATAGGAGTTGTTTTTCATTTCGCATAGTTCCAGGAAAACGAGCCTGGAAGTTATATTAACGTTTCGCCCCCAGAAAACAGCAATAAGATATAGGGAAAACGATTCCTAATACCATTTTCCTCTCCTCTATTCCCGACCCTGCTCTGAGCGCTGCCAAAGGGCCTGTCCTGCCAGCCCTGAGCTCTGTCGAAGGGAGCTTCGCCGAAGGATATCACCCCGCCTATTCAGGGAAGTTATGAGTTCTGGATTCTGAGTTGTCTGGCCCACTATGAGATGTAGGAAAAGGGCTGAGTGGGTCTTTCTGGTCTGTGGGGAAGAAGGCGACGGGGAGAGTTTGTCTGGTATGTCTCGTTCGCCTGGCTTGGAGAGCAGACAGACTCCATGAACCAGATGAACAATCGCGACATGCAGAGGCTTGTCCAGAGTAGAATCCTAGCTCTGGCAGCAGCTTCATCAGGGAGACTTCAGTGATGCTCGTGACGCCGGGGGCAAATCGTCGGAACCGCAGACAGGCGCTCATTGCCGCTGGCCTGGTCGCCTGGGCTACAGGATTGTTAGGCTGGGCCTTCCCTGTTCTGTGGATTCTCCTGGGACTGAGTCCGTTCACGTACTGGTGGGTGCGACGACGGTACCACCGGAGGCTGACAGTGATGCGGCAGCCGTTCCCAGACCGCTGGGAGCAGATTCTTCGCGAGCAGGTCGCATTCTTCTTGGCCCTTGACGATGCGGGAAAGGCGCGGTTCCGGCAACTGGTGCAGATCTTTCTGGACGAGGTGCGGATCACGGGCATTCGCACGGAAGTGGACGCAACGATTCGGGTGCTGGTGGCGGCGAGTGCGGCGATCCCTATCTTCGGGTTCCATGACTGGGAATACCGCCGGCTGCGTGAGGTGCTGATTTATCCTGACTCGTTCGACGACGCCTATCAGAGCACGGGCAGGTCCGATGAAACTATTCTGGGCATGGTGGGGCTCAATCATTTGAGCGGGGTGATGATTCTCTCTAAGCCGGCGCTCCTTGCGGGGTTCGCCGATGAATCGGGCCATCACAATGTAGGAGTTCATGAGTTTGCCCACCTGTTCGAGAAAGAAGCGAGCGAGTATGGGCTCCCACCCGAGGTACCCTGGAGGGTGGTTCGACAATGGGTCGGGTATGTGGCACGGGAACTGGCACGCCCACCTCACCATAGCGATCACATCAATCCCTATGCCTACACGAATGAACATGAATTCTTCGCGGTACTGGCAGAATATTTCTTCACGTCGCCCGAGCTCTTGAAACATCGAGACCCGGTTTTGTACGGGATGCTGCGGAAGCTCTTTCACCAGGACACGGAATCGCTATTCTCTTCGATGCCCGGGCGCGGCCAGAGGGTCGGTCGCCACGAACCCTGTCCTTGTGGCAGCGGTAAGCTCTACAAACACTGTTGTCTTGCGGTGAACGCGACGAACGGATAGTTCATGGAAGCCAAAGAGTTTATAGCGGATGGCAGGAACGACGAAAGACAGGGAACGCTACTCGACTTGCAGGTCGTGGAGCTGGTCGATGAGCCGTTGGAGCTTGGTCACGGCGTGGTGGCGCTGGTCGGCGGTGACTTGCTGATCGATGGCGAGGGCCATGGTTTTGACGGCGGCGCGCATCTGGCGGACGGCGTCTTGATAGGCCTGGGGGGCGTGCTGGTCCGGATAGACGAGCATGGTGCGCAGCTCCCCGGCGACGCGCTCGGGCGTGCGCGGCTGATGGAGGAGGGCCAGCAGTTCCTGCTGGCGCTGTTGCTGGTACGAGACCCAGACCTGTTGGCTGTCGGGAAGCGCGAGGCTCCATTCACGAATCTGTGCCTCTTGGTCTTTGGATAGAGACCCTAGCCAATCTTCGAGCCAGCCGAGGGTGGCATCGGCCCGCTTCTTGAGCCGCTCCGGCGCGGGGGCTTGCACGAGGCGCGCGGCTTTCTCGTGGTCTTTCTGCAAGGCTGCTTCGAGGATGCGCACTTGGCGGGAATCGACGGAGGCGAGGAAGACGCCGCCGTCGGCGACGACCCGGTCGAAGAGGTCGGCGCGAAAGCGATCGTAGGTGGCATAGGCCCAGTCGATATCCTGGCTGGTGAGCCCTCGTTCGAATCGTTGCCGGACCTGAACGAGGAAGGCTTCGTACTGAGGAATGGCTTCGTGCCGGTGCCGTGCCAGCAGCGGTGTGAGCCGCACGGTCAAGTCGTGGCGCTGATCTGCGGTGAGATCGAAGTAGTGATCGACCTGCCAGAGGATGATCCAGTCGGCATAACGATAGGTGAGGGTGAGCGAGCAGCCTGCGAGAAGGACCAGCAGGCCGGCGGCACACCAGGTCCACAGGCGATGTCGCCCGACCTTCTTCGTCATCTCTGTCGCAGGGTGAATCATAACTCTTTGAGTTATGTTCTCAAGAGTCCGGCGGTGAATCAAGGGACGAAGAAGGCGAGAAAAGCGCGACGTTCTTATTCATGCGACTGGAAGACGTTGAGGATTATTACGGCAGAGAACGATGCAGAGAGTCGCGGATCGCTCCCCGCGGTAGAACGGTCAATGTCGGACAGGTTCTTCGCTAGAAAAGGACCGATTCCCAGAGTGACGAAAACCAATTCTTGAAAAAGGTCAGCCAATCCTCTTCGACTGGTTCCGTCGGCTGAACGCGGGCCGGCGGCTTCGGGGCAGCCACTGGCTCGATTAACAGGTGAGGACGCTGTCACCACAGTCGGCTGTGGGGTCGGCGCTTGTGCAACCTGAGTTTGTGCTGGAGGAACAGGGGCGGCTTTGGCTGGTTCGTTGGGCACTGCAACCGGTTGAGGGATTGTTGATGCTTGGAGCTCTTCTCTCGAGCGCAGTTGTGACGTATAGTTGTCGACGGTCGACTGCAGAGTGACCTGCTCTTTGCTTGCACGCTTCAGTCCGTAGCGCAGGCTCTTCTGCTGAGCGGTCAGCTGTTGGATTGAGCGATTGAGAGTGCTCACCCGTGTGTGCGAGAGAGCGCGCTCAGCATTTATCTTTTTTTTCGCTTGCTGGAGCGTCGAGAAGACGACCTCCCTTTGTTTTGCGAGGTCGCTTTGGCGTTCTTGGAGGACATTAAACTGCTGGGTGAGCCCCTGCGCTTCTGTTCGGATGCTGTAGAGTTCGGCTTTTGTCGCTCCCAAGTCAGCGGTGGCACTATCGTAGGTGCCCCGCGTGACACAGGCGCCGGTGGTGAGTGTGATCAGACACAACATTCCAACTGCTGCAGTCGGAATCTTTTTGCCTTGCCTCATGATGTTGTCATCAGTGTAATCACTTAGCATGCTGCTCCTCTTATGACTCCGTCGTTTGCTGACTTGTCAGACACGGCACAAAGGGGAAATATCAAACTTCATGCTAACCAGTATTATTTTTTATGGGAATGCGCAAGTAAAACGCCGATTCCTGCACAAGAGCGCAGGTCATCACGACACCGCATGAGGAGGACACGTTTCGACTTGATGAGGTTAGGGAGGGTGGGGGGCCACCGTTCGGATCCTCCTCAGAACGGTAGTGGCTCTGTCAGGATCTCAGCGCAATGAGAGTCCCTACCTCGTCCCTCAGAGAAATATCGATGACCAGACGTGCCCACGACACCAGGGAGTTTGATAAAAAGTCTTGAACTTCTCTGGTGCACATTGCTGCAGCTCACTCTGGATTGAGTTGGCCTGCAGGCTGTGGCAGAGGTGAAACCAGCATGAGAACGTGGCATACATACCGTCGACACACGTCCTCTGCTTGAACACAGCGGGAGCGTGGTCACTGTGGACTGTGTATCACACTTCATAGCACGATGGAGGTGTTGGGCTATTCGTCGCGCAGGTTAACGGTCTGATCGATGGCCGACGATCCAAGACGGTCATCGGCGGGGGCTAGGGCCACAACGCAGAGCAGTTCAAGCCCTGTCGCTGTAAGGCCACACGGGATATACTTGACGGCAATTCGGTGTCCCAACTCACCGTGGGAACCCTTTCAGGTGGTTGGGGCAATGATTCGCAGAGCCTATAGTTTTTTGAAGAAAGAATCATGACGCCGTAGGCCAGAATCAGCCCGATAATTGTGTAATAGATGGCGGAGACCCCCTATAGTCAGGGGGCCTCCTCGGCTCATTGGCGAGCACGTAGAACGCTGGCCAGCAAAACTGTACTCGTCGCTGTGACAATCCCTATACAAATCCGTTTCATGACTAAATCCTCCCTCCATCGGATCACATGGGTAAAACAAGGGCCGCATTTTACTGAAGTTCGGTGACCAGACGCAAGAGCGCTCAGGATGCCCTATACAAGCCGTATGGTCGTTAGTGGGTGCCCCATGCCTACAAGCAGCCAGAAGGAACAGCCTTTTCTGGGTATAGCACTGAGCCTCAATGGCATGCAGAATGGTCAACACTGTCGTGTAGTGCTACCCAGCCGATCAAGGCGTTGCGGGAGACCATCGTCTATGAACCCTGCCAAGAAGAGTGGGGGGGAGAAACTGCTGGTGGGCCCGATGGAGCGTCCTATTTGTTAACCGGTGACGCAACCGCAGTGAGATACCGTCGTAGAATGGCTTGTTCGATTCGTGAACGGCCACGATCTGGCGCCGGAAATCGTAGCACCAACTGGATATGCCCCCCTTCGATCACTTGGATGGTAATGCGGGGCTCAGGCGATGGAGCTTCGAGCAAATTGGTCTGTTCTAACAACTTCATCTGTCGGCTGGCTTCACCCATAAACGAGGCACATTCTGCCTTTGCTGCATCAAGCAGGTGCCGTTCGGCATTTCGCCAGTCTTCAGTCTCCTTGAGGGGGATCGCAAGAATATAGAGCCCATATTCCTGGTCAGGATTCTCTTTGACCAAGGGATTCATAAACAGCAAGCTATTCGGAAACACGGTCGTGCGGCCGGTATAGAGATGCGATGCTTGGCCCGGTCCGATCTCAAGGAGCTTGGTCGCAAAGATGTCGTGGTCCAAGACGACACCGCGATGACCGGCGATCTGAATGCGATCGCCCACCGAGTAGACCTTCCCCCCACCCGTAGCGCGGCTCCACTCCAACAGAGAATGAGCTCCTTCGTCGCCAGCACAAGCGCGGCGGCGACCGCTACGAGAGAAACGGCAAACGCTTGAAGCTCGTGCGCCCAGATAACGAGCAGTCCCACCAGCAAGACGAACACCATGCTATTGCGGACGGAGACCACCCATCGACGTTTCGCTTCCATCGAGAGGGTAGGATTTTTCGAGATCGCCCGGACGATCACCATCCGCACGATGAAGAGGAAAAGCAACAGCAAGAACGAGGAGAGGCCGTCGAGTAGAGCGGAACTGTCGATGTGCGGTAACCAGGCTGACATGGATTACCGCATCAGACCATTAAACTGCGACTCTTGCAAAATGTTTCTCAATCCTGTTTTTCGGCGAGTGCGCCTCACACTCAGGATGTTGAGAGTAGCCTCCGTCCGAAGTTCTTGTTGGAGCGTTCGATTATTTGAGATGCGGTAACAGGCTCATGTTAATTGGCGTTAAGCGTATCGTGGGTTCCCGGCACACATTCTTCACGTTTCCACTGTTTCAGGATCTTCTCTTCGTTGAAAACCAGGGTATAGCGGTAGCAATACAACATGGCCTTGGGACCTTGTTCGCTTGCCTTTCCCATTAATGCGGACGCTTCTTTCACCGTGTCGCCCAGGCCAGAAAAGCTCACCGAGGCCAATTCCCTGTCACTGATCGGAACACGATAGGTCCAGACCGAATCCCCCCCGAGAGCCGGCTTCTTCGCCGTATGGGGCGGCCCGAGCTTCTCCTCCACCTCATCTTGTGTGAGCCGATCCACACCACTTTTAAAATAACCGTCGCGCCACGGACCCCCGCAGGCGAACATCGTTCCTGCGAGGAGGAACATCCCGAGCAGACACATGTATTGACCCACTCGTCTCATGACTTGGGCTGGTCCTTGATCTCATGGATGCGCTTTACGGAACAGTAGAGCGCATACCCTTGGGCCAACATGCCGGTGACCAGCAATCCCAGCGCTGTTTTCATCCACTGCGCCCCCGTGTCTTCCAGCCCATAGATCCCGACGATGAATCCAAACGCGATCGCCAGGATCCCTACAAATCGCGCAATCATCCCTTTCGTGCGAAAGGTGATGGAAGCCGACTCGTTGTGCATCGTCATCGTAGTGGTACGCTACACTGGATGGCGCTGCCGGTTCAACAGAGCACGGCAAGGCCGCATCACCGTGCGTTCAAACGTTCGACGATCGACTCGGCTGGATAGGTGACGATCTCTGCCAAGGTCGGATGGTAATGCGGCATGCGTAAGAGATCAACGGCAGTCCCATGGTAATACATCACCGCAATCAGTTCATGGATCAATTCCCCCGCCTCCGGACCGACGAGCTGCGCGCCAAGAATCTCGCCGGTCTGAGGCGCCGCGAGCAGCTTCACAAACCCCTGCGGCACCGAGACACAGCGCTTTTCCATGGTCGGCGAAAGGATAGGACGCTGTGAGATAGGGAATCCAGTCGGCTTTTGCGCGCGCTTCATTAAGCCCCAGCACCGCGACCTGGGGGTCGGTAAAGACCACTTCCATATCGAGGCGATGATCGATCGACTTTGGCGGTCGATCTGCATGCGTCGCGTTGTACGCCGCAATCTCTCCCTGCTGGATGGCGAGATGCACGATGGGTGTGACATCGTTTACGTCACCCACGGCATAAATATGTGCTTGCGACGTGCGCATGGCGCCGTCGACCTCAATCCGTCCGTTGTCGACTCTCACTTCTGCCAGATCAAGACGAAGCCCTTCGATATTGGGCTGTCGACCTAAGGCCTGGAGAATCTCCTCGCCGACATAGGGTCGCTCACGTCCGTCATTCATCGCCCATACCGCCTTCCCTGCTGTGTCACGAGTGACCCGCAGTAACTGCGCACCAGTCACAACTTCGATGCCCTCATCGATCAATGCCGCTTCAAGCGCGCGTCCGACATCCTCGTCCATCTCCGAAAGAAGCGTGCGCCCTCGTTGAAGAATCGTGACCTTCGTCCCCAGTCGCGCAAAGAATTGCCCGAGCTCAAGGGCCACCGCCCCTCCGCCCAAAACGATCAACGAGTCCGGTTGAGTGCGGAGATCCAGAATCGTGTCGCTCGTGAAATATCCGGCTTGGGCTAAGCCAGGAATCGGAACCTCACAGGGCCTCGACCCTGTCGCGACAATGAATGAGCCGGCCGACAGGACGGTGTCTCCGACGGCGACCTCGTGGGGCGACCGGAAAACGGCCGGTGATTGATAGAGGGTGAGTCTCGGGTCACGAAGTTGCTCAATGCGATAATCTGCAAACTCGCGGACCAGCCGGTCCTTTCGATCCATGATGGCCGACAGGTCGGCATGGGCCGAGACCGGGGAGAGCCCAAACTCCTTCGTCCGCCTGAGAAGCGCTGCGACTTCGGCAGAACGCAGGATGGCCTTTGTCGGCATGCAGCCACGCAGGATACAGAGCCCCCCGAGCGGCCCCTGATCCACAATGGCCACGTCGGCGCCGGCGTCGCGTGCAGTCCGTGCCGCAGCATAGCCTGCCGACCCGCCGCCGATCACGATCACATCATGTGTCCTGTGCGTTGAAGCCAAACTCTGTGATTTCATCGTGCGTTCCCTTTATAGTATGACGTCAGGAGGGGAAGGATACACGATGGTGCAACCCGGTCGCTATCGCCACTACAAAGGTCAGGAATATGAGGTACTGGGAGTGGCTCGACACTCAGAAACGGAAGAGGAGTATGTCGTCTATCGGGCGCTCTATGGCGCCCGAGGCCTATGGATCAGACCAACGGCGATGTTTGTGGAAACCGTGATCGTTGATGGTCATTCTTGTCCTCGGTTTCAGCTCCTTGCTGTCCCTTAGCGCCCACCAAGACCCTTCGATCTCGTTCCCGATCCTCATTCCCCACCTTTCCCCGTCGGTCGTTCAGTCCAAGCCGTCCGAGCTTAAGTACTTACCGCTATGATCCGATAGAGACAGTACGAGGTCCGTCATGCCGATCATACGTGCAGTCAATGGCGTCGTCGAAATGCATCCTGCCCTACCGGTGTCTCCACGTCCACCTGTCGGTCAGGTGATTGCAGCTGGTCGAGAAAATCGCTCGAAGGGTCAGCAACACCAGACGGCTGACCATACTGCACGCCTTGCACAACAGGCGTACGAGCAACAGGTACACCAGGATCCTGCACCGAAGCCGGCTCTCCTCGCGCAGGACATCATGACCTCTCCCGTCACATGGTTGCCCTCCGACAGTACAGTGCTGGAAGCGTGGACTGTGATGAAACGCAAGGGGATTCACCATCTTCCTGTGACGTCGGTCCACGGCACGCTGGTCGGAATGATCTCGAACGACGACTTGTTGCCTTACGCGCACGAGTTGGAATCCGTCAATTCGCCAGGAGCGTCCGCCGAGCGCAGGCTCGCAGGTGCCATGAACAGCCGGGTGTTATCCGCCACTCCAATGACAGAAATCCGCGAGATCGCCCATGCCATGCTCGATGACCAAGTCCATGCGATTCCGATCATCGACAGTTCCCGCCACCCGATCGGCATTCTGACAACCAGTGATATTCTCCGTGCCATCGTCCACCGAAGCCCCCTCGATCTCCGAACATAATCAACTCTGATTTATCTTGCGGTCTTGCGTCTCCGAACGACCGCAGGCTCACCGCCGCCTCGACAGACCCTGGCAGGCTCAGGAAAAACTCTGTGGGCACGCCTGACTTTAAATGGTGTGTCCCTCTTGGACAATAGAAACACACTTCGCAGGATGTTCAAAGCCTATCCAGCAAGGCCTCAGCGAGCGACCAACGATGATCCTTCCAAGCTTGCTCATGTACCTTGTCTCTAGGATGGCTCGGATGAGCCCCCCACTGCGCGCGTCCAACGAGGGCCTTCTTAGGCCGCGCGTTGCGCGAGCATAGGGGACTCACCGGGCCATCCCTCTCCTTTTTCAGCATCCTGCTAGGTCAACCAGGTCCATTGCGAAAAGGTGGCAGCTTGCCCGACTCTCTGGCCCTTTGCATCCACGACATTCCAGATCAGAGCATTCTCGACGAGAAAGCGGCGTCCTTTTGAAGTAATTCTCACACCTCGGTAGGTATCGAGATAGCCGTTGGTTCTAGCTTGCACCAACATCCATTCCCGCTCGGCTCGATTGATCGGCTCAGCCGTCAGCTGCGACGGTGTCTTGACAAGCTTCTCCCAGCTCAGCTCCCATAGCCCCAATGCGACTTGATTCCCGTAATTGAGAAGTGGGTCCTCTTCCATCCCATGAGACACGACGACAAAAGGGGAATGGAAGAGCGCGTGGGCCTGATAGTCCGGATTTCCTACTCGCTCAAGCAATTCACGCTTCGTCCAGTGATGAAAACTGCTGAGAAGCAGTTGCGACCATTCGACGATGGCAGGATTATTCCATATCTGAGAAGTCACGGCACAATCCTCCGGCGCAATCGCTGGGAAAGGGCCTCGCGCTCAATGACCAGGCGATGTACCACGTCCGGTCGGTCAACGCAAGAATATGGTGATCACTGTTGTAAAAACCATGGGAGGACTCTGTATAATGGGTTTCCTCTCGGAAGTACCCCCGAGAGACACCGATCATTGAGGAGTCGCCATGGCCGCTCAGACCCTCTTCGACAAAATCTGGGAATCCCACGTCGTCCGCTCAGAACCTGATGGGACCACCCTGCTCTATATAGATCGCCAGCTCGTCCACGAAGTTACGTCGCCGCAGGCCTTTGAAGGACTCAAGCTCTCGGGCCGTCGTCCTCGACGTCCCAGCGCCACGTTGGCAGTGCCGGACCACAACGTCCCGACCACCGATCGGACGCTGGGCATCGCCGATCCCCTCAGTGCGATACAGATTCGGACGCTGGAGGAGAATTGTCGAGACTTCGGTATCACCCTCTTTGGCATGAGCGACATCCGCCAAGGCGTCGTGCACGTCATCGGACCAGAACAGGGTTTCACCCTGCCGGGGACAACCATCGTGTGCGGAGATTCACACACCTCGACACATGGAGCGTTCGGCGCGTTGGCCTTTGGCATCGGCACGAGTGAAGTGGAGCATGTCCTGGCCACCCAGTGCTTGGTACAGAAGCGACCCAAGACCATGGAGATCCGCGTCGACGGGGTCTTGCCGAGTCTCTGCTCCGCAAAGGATGTGATTCTGGCCATCATCGGAAAGATCGGGACAGCCGGCGGTACCGGTTATGTCATCGAGTACACGGGCTCGGCCATCCGAGCCCTCAGCATGGAAGGGCGCATGACGCTCTGCAACATGTCGATCGAGGCCGGAGCCCGTGCCGGCATGGTCGCACCGGACGAGAAGACCATCGCCTACATCAAGGAACGGCCGCTGGCGCCAACGGGCGAGCTGTTCGAGCAGGCCGTGCGAGCCTGGCAGCAGCTGACAACCGACGTGAACGCCAGCTACGATGCGACGGTCGCGTTGAAGGCAGAAGATATCGCTCCGCAGGTGAGCTGGGGTACCAGCCCCGGCATGGTCATCGGCGTAAACGGGAAGGTCCCGGACCCGCGCATGATGGCCGATGAGAACACCCGCAAGGCAACCGAGCAGGCGCTGGCATACATGGGCCTCACCGCGAACATGCCGATCACCGAGATCACGATCGACAAGGTCTTCATCGGCTCTTGCACGAATGCACGGATCGAGGACCTTCGCCTGGCCGCAAGCTTAGCAAAGGGAAAACATGTCGCAAAGACCGTTCACGCGATGGTCGTGCCCGGTTCCGGTCTCGTGAAGCAGCAAGCCGAACAGGAAGGGCTCGACCAATTGTTCAAAGAAGCCGGATTCGAATGGCGGGAAGCCGGCTGCAGTATGTGCCTGGCGATGAATGCCGACGTGCTTCAGCCCGGAGAGCGCTGCGCCTCGACCAGCAATCGAAACTTCGAAGGGCGCCAGGGGGCCGGCGGCCGGACCCATCTCGTGTCGCCAGCCATGGCAGTCGCAGCCGCCATCGAGGGACACTTCGTCGATATACGTAACTTGGAGATAGAGGACTTATGCAACCCTTTACCACCATGACCGGTCTGGTCGCGCCGTTGGACCGGGTCAATGTCGATACTGATCAAATCATCCCGAAGCAATTTCTGAAGACGATCAAGCGAACCGGGCTCCGCGAAGGGTTGTTCTACGATTGGCGCAAACAGAAGGATGGATCACAGGACCCGGCGTTCTTTTTGAATCAACCGTGCTTCCAGGGTGCAACGATTCTCTTGACGCGTGACAACTTCGGATGCGGATCGTCGCGTGAGCATGCCCCCTGGGCGCTTCTCGACCAAGGGTTCCGTTGCATCATTGCATCGAGCTTTGCCGACATCTTCTACAACAACTGTTTCCAAAACGGCATGTTGCCGGTGGTGTTGAAAGCCGACGAGGTCCTGGCCATGATGAACGACGTCCTGGCGACACCCGGATATCAACTAACCGTGGACCTCGGAAACCAGACAGTGACTACCCCAGACAGCACCCGCTATCACTTTGAGATCGACCCCTTCAGAAAAGACTGCCTGTATCGAGGTCTCGACGCCATCGGCTTGACCTTGCAACACGAGACAACCATTACCGCCTATGAGGCTCGACGAAAGACCGAAGCCCCATGGTTATTCACGGATCTTCGCCAGAGCCTAGGGAAAGGTTGATGATGAAACTGTTTGTGCTGTTCCTGTTCTTCATCGGCGCGGCCTATCTGCTCGTCGCCTTCAACTACAGCTACTCCGACGGAAACCGAGCCGGCTATATTCAGAAGTTTTCCAACAAGGGCTGGATCTGCAAGACACACGAAGGGGAACTGGCGATGACGACCGTGCCGGGCGTGGCCCCGATATTGTGGAACTTTTCAGTCAGGGATGAGAAGCGTGGCGTCACAACTCTCGCAGGCCATGGGAAAACGATTGGTCCTGCATTACAAAGAGTATCGCTACCTCCCGACAACTTGCTTCGGAGAAACCGCCTACTTTGTCGATCGCGTCGAGGTCGCTGAGTAACCCCCCCTGTCCTTCTGGCTACCCAAGCCGTAAGCAGTCCACCTCGTTCGAACTGCCAACGCCTCAACGCTGATTCATATTCATGCCGTCATGGACACACCAGGCTAGGACGCTGTGGGCCCAATTGATAAAAGTTGAGCCGCCACCCAAACCGAAATGCACGCCCCATGAGCCCTTGGGATCATCGCCAGGTCTCGTCGACGACCAATAGACCGATGACTGGATAGACAGAAACGGATGACCAGACGGAAGAGCCAGACTCGGAGGAGCAACAGAGTAATCGACCAGACTGGACAGCTCTTCCAGGGACGGCAGCCGCCAATCCTTCTGGCCTCCGACACTTTTCTCAGCGCATGTGCGTCGAGCTACGCTCCATCTGGTACTCGTCGTCTGCGGAGATCTTTCCCAGACCAAGCCGGTTGTCTTGTCTAACACCGCGTCGTTCGCGAAGGCCGGCAGGATAGCGAACCGCTGTGCCGTCGGCAGAGCGTTGTCTCGACTATGAGTGACGCCCGGAAGATCGGCTGGTTTTCCTTGTTCGCCTGCAGACGACTCTGCACTGCCGTGGCCTGCCAGGAGTAGCCAGACAAGCGCCAGTGCACCTCTCGTGACGGTGAGAACCCGCCGTCTCATCATCTCTCCCTCATGAGTCATGCGGGCCAGGAGTCTGTCCGAGTCATCCTTCGTTGCGAGGCAACGGAGTTGCTGGTAGATGCGAGGCCGCAGGCTCGAAAATACCGGAAGCGTACTCGCTGGAATACGTTGAGGATTTTTTTGAGCTGAGAACAACGCAGATGCATGCAGATCATTTGCCGCAGTAGAATGGCATGACTCGGACAGACTCCTACATCCACTTCTTCCGTTTGAAAAACCCCAGCATGATAATCGCAATCACCACCAACACACCGAGTACCAGCGGGTAGCCCCATTCCCACTTCAGTTCCGGCATGTGCTCGAAATTCATCCCGTAGATACCGACGATGAAGGTCAAGGGCATGAAAATCGTTGTAATGATCGTCAGCACCTTCATGACCGAGTTCGACCGATAACTGATACTCGACAGATAGATATCGAGGCCGGCCGAGACCATTTCACGGAGCGTTTCGATGGTGTCCACGATCTGCACGACATGATCGTAGACATCGCGGAAGAATACCTTCGTCGATTCGTGCAAGAACGGGGATTCTGATCGGGAGAGGTTATTCGCCGCTTCACGGAGTGGCCACACCGCTCGACGCAGAAACATCAACTGCCGTTTGAGGGCATGAATTTTGTGCAATGTCTCCGGCTTGGGATCGCTGACCACCAGATCTTGTAACGTTTCGATCTTCTCGCCTAACACCTCCAGCACTTCGAAATAGTGATCGACAATGGCGTCGACCAACGCATGAAGCAGGTAGTCGGCCCCGGACTGCCGCAAGCGTCCCTTTCCCCCCCGTAGACGATCCCGCACCGATGTAAAGACATCCGCCCCGTTTTCCTGAAAGGACAGGATAAAGTTTTGCCCAAGGACCAGACTCACCTGCTCCACGACGATCTCCTGCTGGTCGGTGACCGACAGCATTTTCAGCACCATGAACAGGCACGTTTCATAGTCATCGAGTTTCGGCCGTTGGTCGGTGTTGGCAATGTCTTCAAGGAGCAGTGAATGGAGGTGGAACTGCTTTCCCAATGATTCCAGGACCTCCATGTTATGAACGCCCCCGATGTCCACCCACGTGACGGACGCATCTGTCGGTGGCGAGAGCGCATTGGGTGACAGATCTTGGAGCTCGTCGCATCGAGCGCCCGCATAATTGAAGGCTGCGATCGTCACCTTGGCAGGTTTTTTTTCGCCGATATGGACCAGCGTGCCAGGAGGGAGGCCCGTCTTTCTGGACCGTTTTTGGAGGAGCTTCATCGATGGACAACCTCGCGGTATCCCCTGCTTGTACGCAGGTTCTCCGCGATGGTCAAGAGGGTCACCGCCGCTGGGCGCGGATGTCGCCTTTCCGCTTTGCCGATCCGGCGAGACCTGCTACTCTTCGTGTTCCACGCTGCGAGGCATTCAACTTGGAACGAGAACTCACAACGTTGGTCGAATCGATCTTGAGGGCCGGCGCAAAGGTGCGTGAACTGGTCAAGGTCGGATTCGACGTGCAGACGAAATCAGACCGTTCGCCGGTCACCGCGGTGGATCACGAGGTCGACCGCATCCTGCACGAGATGCAAGAGAGGGAGTTTCCACTCGATGGTTGGCTCTCGGAAGAGTCTCCCGACAATCCAGTTCGACTCACCAGCAGACGAGTCTGGATCGTGGACCCGATCGATGGCACAAAAGCCCTGGTAAATCGGATACCGGAATTTTGCATCTCAGTCGCGTTGATAGAACGAGGCGCACCGGTCGTCGCCGCGATCCTGAATCCCTCAACCGACGAACTCTTCACAGCTGTACGCGGCTGCGGATTGTTCTTGAACGGCACGCGTGTCACCCCATCCCCCGCTTATGACATCACTCCTGCCATCCTGGTCAATGCAAGGGAGTCCCGGATCGGCCGATGGTCAACGCTTGCCGAGACCAGTCGGTGCCGTCCCATGCACTCCATCGCCAATGCGCTGGCCCTGGTCGCTTCGGGCCGCATCCAAGCTGCCTTGACCATCGAGCCACTCAATGAATGGGATCTCGCGGCGGGAGTCCTGCTCGTCGAAGAAAGTGGCGGGAGCGTCACCGACGCGGACGGAAAACCCTTTGTCTTCAATCAACCGACACCGAGGTTTCGGGGAGCCATCGCTGCCGCCGATAAGAACCTGCACGCCACCCTCCAGGCTCATGCCGGACGTGCCGGCTCAACATCAGATCGGGAACAAGCCGTTCCTTAGCGCATCATTCCCTCCATACGCTTATTGCCGACGCCTATGCCCACGTAGTCCTCAAGAATCTCGCCTCTTTTTTGATATTCGTTGAGAACGATCAAAATACTTCTATACTGACAGGAGTGAGAACAGGCACTTACTCACTCCTGCGTCTATACAAATAGGAACCATGCAGAACCTGGCCCACCGAACCATCGAACCGCGTGCCTACGACCCCCTGATCCATGAAGGCTTCATCCGTCAGGCGGATCTGGTGAAAGCGGTTCAGGAGTCTCAGGGGGGACAGACCGATTTAGAAGGTGTGTTGATCAAAAAGTATCGAGTCCCGAAATCGGCGCTCGGCAAGACATTGAGTACGTTTTTCGATTGCCCCTATATTCCCTACGACGAACGGACCCTGGCAAACCCCCAACTCCTCAATAATCTCAGTCACGATTACCTTCGCAAGCATCACTGGCTCCCACTGAAGCAGCAAGGTGACATCCTGGATGTCCTCATCGACAACCCACATGATCTCAGTAGAGGTCATGACATCCAACGCGCCTTCCCTGGCCTGACGATTCGGTATGCCTTGGGCCTGCGGTGTGACATCGAGCGGTTCCTCAACGCCACGATCGGAGACACCGACAGCGGATCCATCTCGGACACACTGGGCGAGCTGGTCAACGATGCGCACCAGGAGCAGCTGGGCGACACCGACTCTGACGGGATTGACGAGAACGATTCTGCGATCGTTCGACTCGCGCACCAGATCATTGTCGAGGCCTACCGGCACGAAGCGTCCGATATCCATATCGAACCCTATTCGGATCGCAAGGAAACGGCCATTCGTTTTCGCGTGGATGGCACCTGTTCCACCTACATGCGGATTCCCGCGATCTATCGCCGAGCCTTGGTGTCCCGTATCAAGATCATGTCCAATCTGGATATTTCCGAACGCCGGAAACCGCAGGACGGGAAGATCAGGTTCAAGCTGAACCAGGATAGAGAAATCGAGCTGCGCGTGGCGACCGTGCCCACCGCCGGGAACAATGAAGACGTGGTCATGCGATTGCTTTCGGCGAAGGAACCCCTCCCTCTCGATGCCATGGAATTTGCTCCAGCCACGCTCACGAAGCTGTTGGAAATCGTGGAGAAACCGCACGGCATGATCTTGTGCGTGGGCCCTACCGGATCCGGAAAGACCACAACTCTGCACGCCCTCCTCCGCCATCTCAACACAGACGAACGGAAAATCTGGACGGCGGAAGACCCTATCGAGATCACCCAGGAAGGCCTCCGGCAGGTGCAGGTTCATCCAAAAATCGGGTTTACCTTTGCCGCCGCCATGCGGTCATTCTTACGAGCCGACCCGGATATCATCATGATCGGTGAGATGCGGGACAAGGAAACTGCCGATGTGGCTATCGAGGCCTCGCTGACTGGGCACTTAGTTTTGAGCACATTACACACGAACGGGGCGGTCGAGACGGTGGTCCGCCTCCTCGACCTGGGATGCGATCCCTTCAACTTCGCCGATGCCATGCAAGGAGTGCTCGCCAAACGCCTCTGCAAACGGATCTGCGTTAATTGTAAAGAGTCGTACCACCCAACAGTACAAGAGTACGATCGGTTGGCGCATGGATACGGTCAACAGGCGTGGGAAGCACTCGGAGTGGGCTATCGCGAAGATTTTCAGCTTTATCGAGGCCGCGGATGTGAGACCTGCAACCAGACCGGCCTCAAGGGTCGGGTCGCGATACACGAACTCTTATGCGGGTCTGAGGATTTGCGAAACCTGATCCAGAATCACGCCAAAACGGCGGAGATGCAGGGCCTGGCCGCGAAGGAAGGGATGGTAACACTTGTACAGGATGGAATTCTGAAAATACTCGCAGGCCTGACCACCTATGAACAAGTTCGAAGCGTCGCCATGAAATAGCCGCTCGAATCTCGGCCTGGCCCTCTCTGCTCAGGTCGTCGATTCCATCGCCTTGACGAATTTCTTTAACTGTTCACCCGCCTCAGGACGAATTTTAATAAACTCAACACCGAACCTCGCTGCCGAAACCCATCGGACCGCGGCCAGATCGATCTGGATCGGCTCCTCTCGCTCACGGAGATACATCGTCAATTGTAGATAGACTCCGGCGCCAGGGACGGTGTCCGACGTGATCGCGCAACCCTCCGCGGACACATTCAAGATCGTGCCCTCCTCGGAAAAACTGTCTCCGCTAAACGAGACAGGAAGTTGTACCGCAAAACGGGTATGCTTACGTCCTTCCATGAGGCTTTCTGCCATATCCCATCTTCATGTCGGCCTTTCAATTCATCGTACTTCATTCTACTTACCACTTGATGGACGAGCGCACAAGAGATTGAGCGATTTGGATGGGCGGCAAACAGCCAAAGGCTTGTTCCTACCCAAGACGTGCTAGTCGCCGGCACGCGTCATCGATGTCGGAATCGATTTTCGCATAGCTGAATCGAATAAACCGACTCCCGTCTGTCCCCGCAAAGAAGGCTTCCCCCGGCACGCCGGCTAAGCCGATCGTCTCAAGGAGAAACATCGCCCGCTCTTTTCCCGTTACGCCAGGCAGGCGCGACGCATCGGCCAATACATAGTATGCGCCCTGTGGAATCGAAGGCGGTAGACCGGCGTTGGCTAAGGACCGGCAGAACCGATCGCGTTTCCGCTGATAATCGCGTGCGAGCTCGTGATAGAACGAACCAGGAAGTTCCTGGATGCCCACCGCCACTCCCGCCTGCAACGGCGTCGGAGCACAGACATAGAGCAAGTCGTTCATGGCGCCAATCGCCTGTGCCCACCGCGCCGATGCAACACTGTAACCGATGCGCCAACCCGTGATACTAAAGGTTTTGGAGTACCCGCCGATGGTAATCGTGCGGTTGGCCATGCCTGGCAAGATCGCCATGCTGACATGGGTGCGGCCGTCATACAGAAAGTACTCATAGATTTCGTCGGTGAACACGAACAGATCGTGTCGTTGCGCCATTGCGGCAATACTCTCCAGCTCTTGCCGGCTGAACACTTTCCCGGACGGATTGCCGGGCGAATTCACAATAATCGCCTTGGTTCGAGGCGTGATCGCCCGCTCGGCCTCGTCCGAGGAAAAGGTCCAGTCGGGAGCCCGCATCTTCACCCGCACAGGAACCGCTTCAACCGCCAGCAGCGCACTGATGTGATACTGGTAGTACGGTTCGAAGAGGACAACCTCGTCGCCGGGGCTGAGCAGCGCCAGACAAGCGCAATGAAAAGCTCCGGTGGCCCCCGCGCTGACCGTTACGTCCGTTTCGGGATCAGCCGCGATGCCGTTGTACTGTAAGAGCTTCTTGGCAATCGCCTGCCGCAGTTCGAGCAATCCATCGAATCGCGAATAGGTATTCTTCCCGCCGTCTATTGCCAGTGTCGCGGATCGTAGCACCACCGGTGGAACCGGCGTGTCGCAGACCCCTTGCGCCATATTGAGACCCTTCGCCTGAACACAGGCCTGGGTCATCGCTCGAATCTCCGAGTGGGCTAAGGCGGCCATTCGCTTGTTGAGATCTCGGTCCATCATCGTATCACTCATCACACATTGCGCCTTTCTTGTCGCAGACCTATTCCAGATTGGTCAAGCCCTCTTTTTACACCTATACGATCCAGTAATTACGACGACTCGGGTCCATCTCTGCTGCAAGCAAACTCCTCGCCCCTTGGCCATACAAGTCTATCTGAACTGATCTGGTCCAAATCAGTCTGCCCAAACAGATACCTTCCACTTCTGACGCCGGCTTTCTGGCAACAATGATAGGAAAACGCTTACCATCGGCCCTCGTTGACTCATTGGCACGGACATGGCGTTGGGCAGGCCACCTGAGTAGAACCCACAAGCCCGGGCATCTGGCGCATTTCGCCACACCCATGGAAATCCAGGAGCTACAGCACCGACATTCACACCTGATGGATGGAACGTGAAGTTAATATCAAGAAGTTCACGGTGGATCCTGCTATTCTGCCACTGGGCTACTTCAGCCGAGAGCCTTATATTTCAGAAACACTGTCTACACATCGTCACCAAAGTGGTGTCGGATAGGCCCTAGGACTTTCGGGTCGACGCTACAGGTCTTTTGGACGCTTGCTATCCCTGTTACCCAACGTCTAAAATCCAGCCTTCCTTACATATCAAGGTGTTGAAAGGTCAGCCCCATGAGCGGTTCCGAGTTACTTCTCGAGTATCTAACCAGATACTTTCCGATTCTGTTTTTTGTCATCATCGCGCTGACGTTCGGCCTGTGGTCGCTGATTATCAGTTATCTCGTTCATCCGAAATATCCTGAATCAGAGAAGCTCTCGACCTATGAGTGTGGAGCGGAACCGTTTTCTGATGCTCGGATGCCCTTTCCGGTTCGGTATTATATTTTTGCGATGCTGTTCGTGATCTTTGATATCGAGGTCATCTTTCTCTATCCCTGGGCGGTGGTCTTCACAAAGATTGCGTTGATCGGGTTGATTGAAATGCTGGTGTTCATCGGATTGTTTTTGGTGGCCTATGTCTATGCGTGGCGGAAGGGAGCCCTGGAATGGGACTGATTCAAATTGGTCGTCATGACAAAGATGGCACATCCGACATCATCACCACGACGGTGGAAAAAGCCGTCAACTGGGCGCGCAAGGGATCGCTGTGGCCCATGACGTTCGGCCTAGCGTGCTGCGCGATCGAAATGATCGCCGCCGTCTCATCTCGGTACGATATGGACCGTTACGGCGCTGGCGTCTTCCGGGCCTCACCCCGCCAGTCCGATCTGATGATTGTGGCGGGAACTGTCTGCCGACGAATGGCCCCTGTCATCCGAAAACTCTACGACCAGATGCCGGAACCGAAATATGTCATTGCGATGGGATCGTGCGCCACGTCGGGAAATATTTATGACAGCTATAGCGTCGTCCAAGGTGTCGATCGCTTTGTGCCGGTCGATATCTATGTGCCGGGTTGCCCTCCAACACCGGAAGCGCTCTTCGACGGCATCCTCAAGTTACAAGAACGAATCATGCTGAAACGTGTGTTCCTCAAACAACCGGATCAAGTCAAGTCCAGTTTTAAAATATAGGTCACGATCGATGGTATTGCAGGAACTAGCCGGCCGACTCCAAAATGATTTTTCCGCAGCCCTCGTCGAAACCGTTGAGTGGCGTGGGGAGCTTTCGGTCACCGTGATGCGAGATCGCCTCCATGAGGTCGCACTATTCCTTCGCAACGACCCGGCCATGGACTTCGACTATATCGTGCATGTGAGTTCGGTCGACTGGCCCGACGACGAAGAACGATTTGAAGTCGTGTATGAATTTTATTCGATCAGAAAACGCCATCAAATCAGGCTCAAGACCAGGGTGCCGGAGTCGGACTGCGTGGTGGATTCTCTGACGGACATCTGGAAAGGCGCGGACTTCATGGAGCGCGAAGTGTACGACATGATGGGAATCCGCTTCCGGAATCATCCGGATCTCCGCCGGATTCTCTTGCCTGACGATTACACCGAAGGCTATCCCTTGCGAAAAGACTTTCCGCTTCGTGGCAAGGGCTGGCGTGACACATTCGAGTTCCTGGACGAAACGGCTCGGTAGGACAGACCATGGCCTTCGAAGATCAACGAACTACCGTCTATAAGATCGACCCGGACCATCCGGAGAGCGAGACCCTTCCGACTCTGCGCACGGAGGAACTCCTGCTCAATATGGGCCCCCAGCACCCTGCCACCCACGGAGTGCTGAAAGTGATCCTCGAATTGGAAGGGGAACGCCTCGTCAAGTCTACGCCGGTCCTGGGTTACCTGCACCGCGGCGTGGAGAAACTTGCGGAAGACGGCACCTATCACCAATTTATCCCCCATACCGACCGGCTCGACTACGTCTGCGCAATGTATAACAATTTTGCCTACTGTCGCGCGGTCGAAAAACTCATGAATATTACCGTGCCGGACCGTGCAGAGTACCTGCGCACGATTGTGGCAGAGGTTCAACGGATCATCGGCCATCAGTTTTGGCTCGGCACCCAGGCGCTCGACATCGGCGCCATGACCGTTTTCTTCTATTGTTTCCGTGATCGTGAAATTTTGATGGACTGGTTCGATGAACTCTGCGGCGCCCGCCTCACCACCAGCTGGTATCGCATTGGTGGTGTCGAGCGTGACTTCACGGCCTCGTTGCTTGATAAGTTGAAGCAGTTCCTGGACTACTTTCCGCCGAAAATCGACGAGTACCAGGTCTTCCTGGAAACAAACCGAATTTGGATCGGGCGGACCAAGGGGGTGGCCATCATTTCGGCGGAAGACGCCGTGAGTTTCGGCCTGAGCGGGCCGACACTCCGTGGGTCAGGTGTCGACTACGACCTCCGTAAAGCCCAGCCCTATTCGGCCTATCCGAAATGCGAATTCAGCGTACCGCTTGGAAAAAACGGCGATACCTACGATCGGTACTGGATCCGCGTCCTGGAGCTGTATGAGAGCGTGAAAATCATCCGGCAATGCCTGGAGCAGATGCAGGATGGCCCCATTATGGCCGATGTGCCCAGCGTCACGTTGCCGCCGAAGCAGCGAGTCTTTACGAATCTGGAATCCATGATCCAGCAATTCAAGCTATTCTCGCAGGGCTTCGACGCCCCCCGAGGAGAAATCTATTGCGGAACCGAGGCACACAAGGGGGAGTTGGGGTTTTACATCGTCAGCGCGGGTGGTGGGAAACCGTATCGTTTGAAAATTCGCGCCCCCTCGTTTATTCACATGGGCGCATTCGACCATATGTCCAGAGGCTATATGATTTCCGATGCGGTTACGATCTTTGGAACCTACGATATTGTGATGGGGGAGTGCGACCGATAGACGTGAAACGTGAGATGTGAAAAGTAAAAGGTAGCGCGCAATTTCGTTTTACGTTTTACAGGGAATAAATATGGGACTGAAGCCGGGAACCAATCCTGATGTGGAATCTGTCACGATCGAACTCTCGATCGACGGGAAGTCCGTGACGGCAAAGAGCGGGGTCTCGCTCTACGACGTGATATCGAGCACCGGCAAGATCATCCCGGCCATGTGCTACCACTACACCTTCGACCCCTTCGGTTCCTGCGGCATGTGTTTGGTCATGCAGGAAGGCAAGAAAGCGCCTGTCCGTTCCTGTACCGCTAAAGCGGCGGCCGGCATGATTATCAAAACCGACGGGGACGAACTCTTTCAAGCCAGGAAGAAAGCGGTGGAAAAGCATCTCTCCGTCCATCCGCTCGACTGCCCAGTTTGCGACGCCGACGGCCATTGCGAACTCCAAGACATGGCCTTCCAGCACGGGGTCACGAACTTGGCTAATGCGAAACAGAAATTTATTCCGGAAGATACGCGCAGCCCAGTACTCGATTTCAATATGAACCGCTGTATCGCTTGCGCGGAATGTATCAATGTCTGCAAGGACGTGTTGATGATCGACGCCCTCCAGTTCATGAAGAAAGGCGGTTTCAATCAAGTGGTGCCGAAGGGAGATCTCGCACTGTCCTGCGAGTTCTGCGGTGACTGCCTTGCCGTCTGTCCGGTCGGCGCCATCACGAACAAGTTCTCTAAGTACTTGTACAAGCCGTGGCAGATGAAGAAGACCACGACGACGTGCAACTACTGCGGCGACGGTTGCCAGATGCACCTTGAGACCAAAGACGTGGAAGTCGTCCGCGTGACCTCGCCTCTTTCTTGGAAAAACAAATGGGGCGACCGGGCCGAGACTGCCAAGGGGCATGGCGGGCTCTGTGTGCGAGGGCGGTTTGGGTTCGAGTACATCGATAGCGCCGCACGTCTGAAGCAGCCGCTCCTTCGCAAAGGCAATCAACTGGTCGAAACTCCCTGGCTCGAAACCATGCACCAGGTGGTGGATCGGTTCTCCGAAATCCGCCGTAAGCACGGACCCGATGCCATAGCCGGTTTGATCACCGCGCGCTGCACCAACGAAGAGCTGTATCTCTTCCAGAAGCTCATGCGTGCAGGGTTCCAGACCAATCATCTCGACAGCAGCGCACGCTACGGCCATCTCAACTTCGTCCATGCCTCTCAACACGCCTTGGGGATTGGGCGAAGTCCGAACGACTGGGAAGACCTGACAAAAGCCAAAGCCGTGATACTTATCGGCTCCAACCTCACGGAGACAAACCCACTGACGGCCGTGCGCATCAAAGAAGCGATTCGCGTCTATAAAGCACAAGTGGTCGTCATCGACTCCGCTGTCACGAACATGGCCAAGCTCGCATCCCACCCGGTCCTGATCGCACCGGGAACGGAAGGACTCGTGATTGACGGACTTGTGAAGGCCGCCCTAGAGTTAGACCTGATAGACGAAACCAGCGTCAAGAAACATCCGCACGCTTTTGAAGCTCTGAAGGCTGCGGTGGCCCACATCTCCTTGGAACAGGTGGCGGCCCAGACCGGCATGCCGGTCGAATCGCTAAAAGATACTGTGACAATCTTCGCCGAAGCGTCCCGTTCCATCATTCTCTGCGCTGAAGGCATCGTCCGTCGACCCGATGGGTATCAAAATATCTTGAAACTGATCGACCTCGCCTGGATCACCGGCAAATTGGACCAACCAGGTTGCGGGGTCAGTACCGTGACAGAAGAACCGAACGAGCAGGGCGCCGTGGATATGGGCGCCGCGCCGGAATTTCTCCCTGGCCAGGTCTCGTTCAACGATCAGACGGCTCGTGATCGCTTTGCCAAGGCCTGGGACGCCACGCTGCCGGCGGCCGGCTACGGAGCGAATCTCGTCGAGATCCTTAAGCGTTGCAGAAGTGGACAGATCCGCGCCCTGTATGTGATCGGAGAAAATCCGCTCGCAACATTGCCCGCATCGATGGAAGTCCGCGCTGCGCTGGATCGGCTGGAATTACTCGTCGTCCAGGATCCGTTTCTGACCGAGACGGCACGGATGGCACATGCCGTGCTGCCGGCTTGCACCTCTGCGGAAAAGGACGGCACCTTTACCAATCTGGAAGGTCGAGTTCTGCGTGTCCGCGAGGCTATCGATCCGATCGGGGAAAGTTTGCCGGACTGGCACATCATGACGGCGCTCGCCAACGCCCTGGGCTGCCAATGGGCATACGAATCCTCGAACGATGTTCAAGCCGAGATCATGAAACTGCTGCCCGGATACTACAACCTCGGACAGCCACGCAAGGTTGTGCCGGCGGTAGACCGCTATCTCTCTAACGGATACGCCTCCGATGCCGCAGCTCGCTATCGAGCGTCTGCTTCGCCAGATGCCAAGAACGGTCGACCCTTCGCGTTGTTGATGGGGCAAGTCTTGTATCATTCGGGCAAGCTGTCTACTGAAGCCATCGGACTGATCACGATCGCCCCCAATACCGGTCGACTCAGGATGAATCCCCAAGATATGGAACGCCTCGCCGTGAGTGAAGGAACAACTGTGCGCCTCACGTCGGATCGCGGCTCGGTGCAATTGGCGGTGCAATCCGATCACTCCATTGCCCCGCAGACCTGCTTCTTCCCGGAACATTTCAATGAGCCGCCGGTGAAGGATTTGATGTCGGTCCATGTCGATCCGACGACCGGCGTGCCCACGTTCAAACAGGCCCGCGTGACAATCGAAAAGGTATAAGAGAGAACAGGAAACGCCTATGCGTGTGGCCACACTGACGAAGCAAATACTCCAGGCCGCATTGTTTTATGAAATTTGGGACGCCATGAAGGTGACGTTCAAGCATATGTTCCACAAACCCATCACGTTCCAGTATCCACGGGAACAGCGCACCATTCCCGACACCCACCGTGGAGCACTCGCGCTCTTACGCTACGACGATCACCAGGAACGTTGTGTCGGCTGTGACCTCTGCGAAGCGGCCTGTCCTTCCCGCTGCATCAAGGTCATCAGCTCAGAAGATGCGTCGCGTCCGCTGCAGCGATTTGCCAGCGAGTTTTACATCGATATTACCAAATGCGTCTTTTGCGGCTACTGTGTCGAAGCCTGTCCTGTCAACGCATTGGCGATGACGAAGATGTACGAGTTCTCGACCCACGACAAACGCACCTTGCTGTTCGACAAGAAAAGGCTGTACGAAATCGGCGAGCGACATCTCGAGGACGCGAAAAAATATCTGTACGCGCACAATCAGGAAAAAAACGTTGAAGAAAGCCGGGAATACCGGTATTACTTCCCGCAGTCGGTACTCAAGCCGACCCAACCACCACCCAAGCATCTAGGCTAAGCACACGATGGTTTTAGTCTTTTTTGCCTATTTCGCACTGGCCAGTATTGCTGCGGGCGTCTTGACCGTTGCGCTCAAGCACCCGGTGCATTGCGGTCTCGCCCTCCTGGCTCTGTTAGTCCATGTTTCCGGACTCTTCATCCTCCTCAATGCCGAATTCCTCTGGGCCGTACAGATCATCGTCTACGCCGGCGCAATCCTCGTCCTGTATCTCTTCGTCCTGATGCTCATGAACTTGAAGACCGACGACCGATATTTTCACTCCTCATACCTGTACTTTCTCGTTCCGGCAGCCATTGGATCATTGTACGTATTGGCCCTCCTCGTCCGTTCACCCTTTGGAGGCGCAAAAGGTGATGCCACGACCGAGGCGATACTCGAGAAGGGCGATACCCACGCCGTCGGAATCAAAATGTTCAGCGAGTATCTGTTGCAGTTCGAAATCGTCGGGGTGTTTCTGCTCGGCGCCGTCATCGGCGCGATCGTCCTGGCCAAAACACCGAAACCGGCCAGCAAAGAACGTAAGGTGTAAGGGGTCAGGCGTGAAAAGGCGAGCGACAACAGAAAAGATAAGGGTTCGCGAGCCTCACGTCTCACGAGTCACGGATTACGAGTCACGATGATTCCACTCAGCGCATATGTCGCCGTCAGTGCCGCGCTCTTTATCACCGGCCTGCTCGGTGTCTTAATCAGACGGAACTTCATCATCGTGCTGATGTCTGTCGAGATCATGTTGAACGCGGCGAACATTAACCTCATCGCCTTTTCCCATTACCTGGAATCCATGGCAGGCCAAATGGTCGCTCTCTTTATCATTGCGATTGCCGCCGGGGAAGCGGCGATTGGACTGGCCATCATCATCGTCGTGTTCCGTGGAAAGATCTCCACAAACGTGGACGAGATGAACTTCCTAAAGTGGTAACGTGACAGATCTGCTCATCAAGCTCATTCCGCTGTTTCCCCTGCTGGCTGTGATCCTGAACGGGTTTCTCGGCAGGCGGTATTCCCACGAGACCGCGCACCGACTCGCCTGGGGATCGGTGGGGCTCTCGTTTCTCAGCACGATCGCCGTCTTTATCGACATCCTGCGAACCGGCACGTCTCATGAAGTGATTGCCTATCAATGGATCTTCGGCGGAGACCTCAGCATCAATCTCGCCTATCTCGTGGATCCTCTGACGTGCATCATGCTGCTCGTCGTCACGGGAGTCGGACTCCTGATCCACATCTACTCCGTCGGCTACATGCACGGGGAAAGTGGATTCACCCGATTCTTCACGTATATGAACCTCTTCATGGTCTCCATGTTGCTTCTCGTCATGGGGAACAACTATGTGGTGCTCTTCATCGGGTGGGAAGGGGTAGGACTCTGCTCCTATTTGCTGATCGGCTACTACTACGACAAGGTGTCCGCCGCCAAAGCCGCCTCGAAAGCCTTTGTGGTCAACCGCATCGGCGATGCAGGATTCCTGCTGGCCATCTTCCTCATTTTTGTCAATTTCAAGACGCTCGATTATACGAAAGTCTTTGCCCAGATCGGCCTGCTCTCGCCGGAGATGGCCACCGCGATTGCGCTGTGCCTTCTCGTTGGAGCAGTCGGCAAATCTGCCCAGATCCCTCTCTACACCTGGCTCCCGGACGCCATGGAAGGCCCCACACCCGTCAGCGCGCTCATCCATGCGGCGACAATGGTCACGGCCGGGGTCTACATGATCGTGCGAAACCATGTCATTTTCGATTCATCGCCGACGGCCATGGCGATCGTCGGCATCATCGGCGGAATCACCGCGTTGTTTGCCGCCACGATCGGCCTGGTGCAAACAGACATCAAGCGGGTCTTGGCCTATTCGACCGTGAGTCAGCTCGGGTACATGTTTCTCGGGTGCGGGATTGGAGCCTATACGGCGGCCATCTTCCATCTCATGACCCATGCCTTCTTCAAAGCGCTCTTGTTCCTCACGGCCGGATCGGTGATCCATGCGCTCTCTGGTGAACAAGACATTCGAAAGATGGGTGGCCTCAGTTCGAAAATCCCCTGGACCCATCGATTGTTTCTGATCGGCACCATCGCCATTGCAGGCATTCCTCCACTGGCAGGCTTCTGGAGTAAAGATGAAATCCTCGCCCATGCTTTCACGCATCACCACTATCTGCTGTACGGCATGGCTGCTCTCGGCGCGCTTTTGACCTCCTTCTACATGTTCCGCCTGATGTATCTGACCTTTTATGGCACGTCCCGTATGGACCACCACACGGAAGAACATGTCCATGAGTCCCCAATGGTGATGGTCGGTCCGCTTATGGTGTTAGGCGTGCTGTCCATTCTCGGTGGGTTCCTGGGGTTTCCCCCTGAACACGGCTGGCTCCATCAGTTTCTTGAACCGGTCGCAGGTCTCGGAGGAGAGCATGCCGTGAGCACCGGACTCGTGCTGACGCTCATGATGGTGGCGACAGGCATTGCGTTGTTAGGCTGGGCCCTCGCGCACTATTTCTATAGCGTGAACCTCTCGGCGCCGGATCGCCTGGCGGAACAATTCAAGGCTGCCTACACGACCCTGCTCAACAAGTACTACATCGATGAGCTCTATGACGTGATATGGGTGGAGCCGACCAAGACATTGGGGCGTTGGCTCGATTGGTTCGACCGCTTCGTGATCGACGGCCTCGTTCATGCCGTCGCGCAGTTGGCCGATTTGGTCGCAGCCGCTTCGACATGGGCGGAAAAGTACGTGATTTACGGGGGTCTCAATGCGATCGGTTACGGCAACCATCTCGCCGCACGCCAATGGCGGCAGCTGCAGAGCGGGATGGTCCATCATTATGTCGCGGTCATTGTGGCAGGGATTTTCCTGTTGGCCGTCATTGTTCAACTCATCATGCAACTGTAGTGCGCTGAAATGTTAGAAGAACTGGCATCAACGTTCCCGATTCTCA
This sequence comes from uncultured Nitrospiraceae bacterium, assembly GCA_963748375.1. Classification (GTDB taxonomy): domain Bacteria; phylum Nitrospirota; class Nitrospiria; order Nitrospirales; family Nitrospiraceae; genus Palsa-1315. The sequence continues at coordinate 84,152 of CAVVIR010000005.1, read as the reverse complement.
CCTGTATTCTGTTTCTCCCCGTCATTGGGGCCGTCGTCCTGTGGCTGTTCGACGATGAGGACATGGTGAGAACGTCCGCTTTGACAGTTGCGCTCATGGAGTTGGCCCTCTCCGTGTTCGTGCTCTTACGATTCATTCCCGAATCGGCTGCCATGCAGTTTTCCGAACACGTGCCGTGGATTCCCGCCCTCGGGGTCAGTTACCATCTCGCGGTGGATGGCATCAGTGTCCTGTTCGTCGGACTCACCGCATTCCTCGCTGTTCTGATCATCATCTATTCGTGGGACACCGTCCGCCATCAAGTGAAGCTCTATATGATGGCGCTCCTCGCCCTGGAGACGACCACGATGGGGGTGTTCCTCTCCATCGACCTGATTCTCTTTTTTGTGTTCTGGGAACTGATGCTCATCCCCAGTTATTTTTTGATCAAACTTTGGGGTGGAGGGGCCGAACGACATTATGCCGCGTTGAAATTCGTCCTCTACACCCTGCTCGGCAGTGTCTTCATGTTGGTCGGTATCGCCCTCCTTGACATTAATTACCACCAGTGGGCGATGCTCCGCCATATGGAGCCGACCTATTCGTTCGACTTGTTGCAGCTGCTCTCTGTTCCGATCCCGTTCAACCAGCAAGTCATCATTTTCTGGCTGTTGTTCCTCGGTTTCGCGTTCAAGGCCCCGGTGTTCCCCTTTCACACCTGGCTTCCAGATGCGCTCCTCGAGGGCCCGATCGGCATGGCGGTGGTGCTGGCCGGGTTGAAGCTTGGGACATTCGGCTTCATCCGGTTTAGTATTCCGTTGCTCCCTGACGCATCGAAAAGTCAGACCGTCGTCGCGGTCACCATGGCCCTGGGATTGGCAGCGATTCTCTACGGGGCCATCATGGCCCTGATCCAGCAAGATTTTCGCCGGCTCCTTGCATTCAGCAGCATCAGCCACCTTGGGTTCGTGGTGATCGGGCTGTTTGCCCTCAACTACCAGGGCCTGCAAGGCAGCTTGCTCACCATGATCAATTTGGGATTCAGCACAGCCGGGTTATTCTTTATCGCGGGCTTTCTCTACTCACGGCAACAGAGCACCCAGCTGAGCTCATTTGGCGGTATGGCTAAACAGACTCCCTTGCTCGCGAGTTTTTTCTTATTCATTGGGCTGGCATCAATCGGTTTGCCTGGCACCAACGGGTTCGTCGGTGAATTCCTCATCCTCTTGGGAACCTTCAAAGCCAATTGGTTATACGGGGGGATTGCGGTCACCGGTGTCATATTCGGTGCGGCCTATTTTCTCTGGTACTACGAGCGGTCGATGCTGGGACCCCTTGGAAAAGCCGTCAAAGACTCCATGAGCGATCTGCATCCTCGTGAAATACTCATCGCGGCGGCCTTGTCCGTGATGATCCTCTGGATTGGCCTCTACCCTGCGCCTTTCTTGAGAATGATGAACGGATCAGTGCAAGCCTTGGTGGATCGACTAGAAGGGGGAACCGTGGCGTCGGCTGAGTCTAAACAGCCGGTACGCATGGATTAATTCGTATGGGTGATCTCACTCTGCTCTTTATTCTGTTCGCCCCCTTTGTGGGAGCCATTGCGCTGATCTTCGTCTCCAATCGGCAAATGATGCTCGTGCGAGGGATCGCGGCGGGATCGGCTTTTGTTTCTCTACTCGCCTCACTCTACCTGTTTTACGCGTACGATCCCGTAAAGGGTGGATTCCAATTTGTCCAGCGATTCGAATGGTCTCGCCAGCTGGGCATTTCGCTCCATCTTGGGGTGGATGGGATCGGAACGCCGCTGGTGCTGGCGTCGAGCATCTTGTTGTTCGCAGGAATCTTCGTGTCCTGGCACATCAAGGACCGGACGAAAGAATTCTATATCTGGCTGCTCATCCTCGCCGCCGCGACGATCGGCGTGTTCATGTCCTTGGACCTCTTCTTTCTCTTCTTCTTCTATGAAATGTCCGTCATCCCCATGTATCTCTTGTTGGGCATGTGGGGGAGCCATACGAAAACCTACAATGAAATGACGGATCCGGAAGGCCTGAAACGGCGAGACTCGGTCGGCTTTATCTTCAACTTTGGGTCCAACAGTAAAGAATACGCTGCCATGAAGCTGGTGCTCTTTCTCTCAGCCTTTGCCGTCGCGGCGTTGATGGGCATTTTGTTGATCTACAAGTACTCGGGGCTTAACACCTTCGATATTTTGGTTCTGCGTGAACAGGCCAAGCTGATGAATATTCCGGTCCTGGGCACCACGCTGGACAAGATTATTTGGATCTTGATCTTCTTCGGCTTTGCCTCGATTGCTCCGTTATGGCCGTTACACTCCTGGTCCCCCGTCGGCCACGCCGCCGCGCCGGCCGCCACCAGCATGTTGCACGCAGGCGTGCTGATGAAGCTCGGCCATTTTTCCATCATCCGCGTCGCCTTTGAGATTCTTCCGGAGACGACCAGAGAACTTATGCCCATCGCGGCCGTGCTCTGTATGTTCAGTATCGTCTATGGCGGGTTCGTAGCGTTTTATGCCAAAGACACCAAGTATGTGATCGGGTATTCCAGTTCCAGCCACATGGGGTATGTCTTCTTAGGTATGGCCGCCCTGGATTACATCAGCTTGACCGGCGCCGTGATGTATATGTTCGCCCATGCGATGGCTACGGGCATGCTGTTCGCCATGGCCGGGTGGGTGTACGATCAGACGCATACCCGCGACATTCCCTCGCTCGGGGGCCTCTCGAATCGCATGCCGTTCATCTCCGGCTGTTTCGTGGTGGGATGCATGGCCTCAATAGGCGTACCCGGCACGGTGAACTTCATCGCCGAAGTGATGATCATCGTCGGGAGCTGGAACAAGTATCCGCTCCAAGTCATCGTGGCCGTGGTCGGGATCGTCTTGACCCTGGCCTACTTGTTCAAGATGATGCGTGGGCTGTTCTACGGCCCCATGGACCAGAAGTATAGCCACGCGCATGATGCCGTCTCCCTGCCTGATCGCCTCCCGCTCTTGATCATGATAAGCGTCAGCATCGGGTTCTTTTTCTTCCCCATGCACCTCTATGATGTGGTGCGGTCCGGCGTCGACCCCTTGATTGCGAAGATCACCCGCGTGGTCCCGGTGGCCTCCCAAGATCGTGAAATGTTAAGCGTGAAGCGTGAAGCGCAAACCGGCGGTGTACCGAACCGACCGCAGGACGTTTCCGATAACGCTTCACGCGATACGCTTCACGCTTCACGAGGCAAAGAATGATCTTTTCGTTCACGATGTCTCCCTCCGATCTCCTCTTGCTGTTACCGGAAATCGTACTCACGTTCTGGCTCTGCCTTATCCTGATTGTTGATTTCTCCTTCCCCAGGCTGCCCAACGAACAATTGGCCTATTTCAGCATCGCGGGGCTCGTCGCCACCCTTGGCTGCCTGGTCTGGTTCGATGTCGCTGGTATCACCGGAACCCTGTTCGCGAACATGTTTGCCCTCGACCGGATGGCCCTCTTCTTCAAAATGTTCATCGTTGGATCGACAATCCTCGTCATTCTCGCCTCCGTCGATTACATTCATCGATTCAAGTTCTTCCGCGGAGAATATTATTTCCTCGTCGTCATGTCGGCACTGGGAATGATGTTCATGGCTTCCGCGAACGACCTGCTGTCGGTCTTCGTCGCGCTGGAATTTTCCACTCTCGGTTTCTATGTTCTCGTGGCCTATCTCCGCGAGGACATGGGCTCGAATGAAGCGGGTATCAAATTTTTCATCCTGGGCATCTTCGCTGCCGCTCTCCTCGCCTATGGCATCAGCTTGGTCTACGGGGAAACAGGCAAACTGGTGTTCTCCGATATGAAGACCGCGCAGGCCTCACCGGGATTGGCCATTGGCTTCCTGCTCATTTTCGCCGCATTGGGATTCAAAATTGGTTCTGTGCCCTTTCACTCGTGGATTCCGGACACCTATCACGGCTCGCCGACGCCGGTGACGGCATTTCTCTCGATCGCCCCGAAGGGAGCGGCCTTTGCCATCCTCCTGAGAATGTTCCTCGTCTCCTTGGCGACGTTTAGACCAATCTGGACCCTGTTACTGGTCGCAGCATCTATCTTGTCTATGACCTACGGCAACATCGTGGCTATCGCCCAAAAGAACATGAAGCGGCTCTTGGCCTATTCCGGTATTGCCCAAATCGGCAATGTGCTGATCGGTCTCGCGACGGGTACGAAGATGGGCAGCGATGCGCTACTGTTCTATCTCTTGACGTATTTGTTCGCCAATCTCGGCGCGTTTGCCATTGTCATTGCCGTCAGCGAAGCCATCGGCAGCGAGGAAATCGATGACTACAGCGGCCTGGGGCGCCGGTCGCCTTTTCTTGCCTTTTCGATGCTGATTTTCCTCTTGTCTCTGGCCGGGGTGCCCCCGCTAGCCGGCTTCATCGCCAAACTGTACATCTTTGTCGCGGCCATCAAGGAAGGGCTCTATGTGCTCATCACTGTCGGGCTCATCAACATCGTCATTTCCATGTACTACTACCTGATTGTCGTGAAGAAGATGTACGTCAGCGAACCCCATGACCGGTCACCGCTGAAAGTATCAGGCCCGATCAAAGTGGTGGTCTACGTCTGTCTGGCCGGCACCCTCGCGATCGGCATCTATCCCCAACCTGTCACCGACTGGGTTGTCTCGGCCATCATGATGTTTTCGGATGTGGCTGATCCAACCGCAGCCCTTCCCGCTCACCCTGCTGTCATCCCCTTCGGGGGCTAGCAGCCCTGACGACACTGTTCGTCATAGCCCCGCACATGAACGACGCCCTCTTGCGACGCCGGATCCGCAGCGTCCAATGCGCAGTATTTCTTGCAGGGTTTTCAGGAGGGGGGTACAGTTTCTACAACGTTGTCTTCGTCCACGTTCGCGCCGCATATACGAACCATGGAATCCGTCACGCAGGAACGCCCGGCTACACTCGCACCCGTTCGATCAGAACCAACTCACGACAGCAGTCTTCCTCCGACTCCCAAGACAGGCTGGCTCATGGAGTGGTTCGACCATTGGTCTATCGAGCGGCGAGTCCTTGTGGGGTTTGGGCTCGTCTTTGCCGGCATTGTGGTCATCAGCGCCATTTCCTACCGCAACACCACCATTTTGATCGAGAACAGCCAGCTCGATACGAAAAGCCACGAATTGGTACAACTCCTTGGCTCCGTCGAAGAGACACTCGGTACCGCTGAAAGCAGCCATCGGCGCTATCTCGTCACCGGCGACGAGTCCTACCTCACATCCTACCGGACGGTTGTCGAGCGAATGCCCGAATACCTTCGGTACCTCGGAGGGCTGACACACGAGGGAGGCGAACAACAGGACCACGCGGCAAAACTCGAACAGCTCATCACCAGGCAATTGGACGCAGAGGCAAGAGCCATCGCCCAACGCAAAAAGCACGGCTATGAGGGCGTCCGTCACCTCGCACTCTCCGGGGCTGGGAAAAACGAGATCGATGAAATCCGTCGTCTCATGACGGAACTCGACACAGTCGAACAACGAGCGCTTCAGACTCGCGTAGCACAATCCGCTGGAAGCACACAAAATACCATCGCCCTGCTCGGCCTTGGCGCGTTCTTACAGCTCGCCCTCTTAGCCTCTGTCTATGTTCTGATCCATCACGATGTCACCGAGCGACGCCGCGTCGCGAAGGAATTGCGGAGCCGAGGCGAATTACTCCAGGCCGCCAATAAAGAATTAGAAGCGTTCAGCTATTCCGTGTCGCACGACCTGCGAGCCCCGCTCCGGCATATCGACGGATACGCAGCCCTGTTGTCCAAGACAGCTGGTGACACGCTTAATGACAAAGCACAGCGCTATCTCCAAACGATTTCAGGCTCCGCGAAACAGATGGGGCAGCTGATCGACGATCTGCTCGTCTTTTCCCGCATGGGCCGCCAGGATATGCTCCACACAGCGGTGAGCCTAGACCAACTCATCAAGACCGTCCTTCACGATTTACGTCTTGACTTGCAAGGGCGGGCGATCTCCTGGACAATGCATCCATTACCTAACGTATCGGGAGATCCGGCTATGTTGCGCCAAGTATTCGTCAATCTGATCTCCAACGCGCTCAAGTTCACGGCCACCAGGCCTGAAGCCAAGATCGAAATCGGTGTCGCCAAACAAGGCCCCACCGACGTTGAAGTCTTCGTGCGTGATAACGGGGTAGGATTCGATATGCAGTATGTGGACAAGTTATTCGGTGTATTCCAGCGCCTGCATCGGAACGACGAATTTGAAGGCACCGGCATCGGCCTCGCCAACGTGCGCCGAATCATCCATCGGCATGGCGGACGAACCTGGGCCGAAGGCGGTTTGGACCAAGGAGCCACCTTCTACTTTTCACTCCCGCTCGCGAGGTCTCTCTCATGACCACTGTCAAGCCCATCCTGCTTGCCGAAGATAATCCGCGTGACGCCGAGCTCGCGATGGCCGCCATGGAAGAACATCACATCGCCGACAAAGTGGTGGTCTGCCGCGATGGGGCTGAGGTTCTAGACTATCTCTATTGCCGCGGAACTTTTTCCTCCAGGCAGCAGGGTAATCCCGCGGTCGTATTTCTGGACCTCAAGATGCCAAAGATTGATGGGCTCGAGGTGTTGAAAACCATTAAGAGCGACGTGAATCTGAAACCGATTCCTGTCGTCATGCTCACCTCCTCGCGTGAGGAGTGCGATTTATCCAAAAGCTATGCATTGGGCGCCAACGCCTATGTGGTGAAGCCGGTCGAGTTTCACCAGTTCATCACCGCCGTGAAGGAACTTGGTGTGTTTTGGGGCGTGATCAACGAACCGCCACCCGAGGGCTCTGACCGGCGCAGCCACGTTCCTGCAAGCGTTTAACGAAGGCCCTGTGGAGGACCGATGTGTTCCGTCCAGACAGGAAGTGGCCAGCAGGGGCCCTGATCGTTTGTTGTCACTGTGTACCAGCCTTTTACCCGGCATGCGAACCACGCAAGACGCCCTCGTGGTCGAGGCCTATCTGCTCGACTGATTTGACGCTACAGATAGGCTCCCTCTATACTCGGCCCTGAGATACTATGGTACAAGACAACGGCTTCTACCGGTCTCTCTCTTTCACCTCTGTCACCCTGCCTCTACTGGGTATTATCTTCGTCATGTTCAGCGGACCCCAGACGACGACGGGTCAAACCCTCACGGGGGATCGACTCGGGAACGGTTTATCCATTTCCGTCTGGGATCCTCACACACAGTGCCCCGATGTCGCGCCATTGATAGCGGTCGAGATCGATCCCGACCGCTATCGTTTCACTGTGCATCACTACCAGCAAGACGGCCTCACGGAACCGCCCGATATTCGAGAATGGCAAGAACAAACCGGTCACGATCTAGTCTTCAATGCCGGGCTCTTCCGTGAGAATTATGCGTATCTCGGGCTGCTCTATGGAAACGGACGCTCGTTGGGGAGCAAGCGTCACACGACCTGGTTGGGACTGTTTGCGGCAGAGCCGGCCGCGGATCGTTCATCGCGACGCGCGCGTGTGTTGGATTTAACCTTCGACACCTTCGACGAGCAGCACGTTCCCTATCGAGAAGTCGCGCAATCGCTCATGCTCCTCGACCGAACCGGCAAAGTCCGTGTGCGCCAAACCGGGAAACGCGCACAGCAGACCCTCGTCGCAGAACAAGGCGACGGGCACCTCCTTGTCCTCAAAACCACGGAGGCGGCGTCACTCTATGCCCTTGGGGAATGTCTGCGGGATGCCTATCCCTCCCTGCACCAAGTCATGGCCATGGATGGAGGATCCTCTTCCGACGTTGCCGTGAGCCCCTCCCTCCGGGAAGCCACGTCCAAGATGGCCGGTGCACACAGCTGGATCCCCCTGCTAGAAGGCAGCCTCACCACGCACATCGGACTCCCAGCCGTCATCGGGATCAGCCCACGCCGGGAACAAACCGGGACCAAGACCACGGACAGATAAACCTCTGATTTCATCCACTCTTTTGCTTCTCTCGGACATTCGCCTTCGACATACCCTTGAGTCTCCCTTTAAGTGAATTGAGTAGTCGATCCGTTACTCAAACACGTTTGGGGATTCCTCGAAGGGCCCGCGCTCTTACCAGTAAAGTACTCGGATCAATCGGCACACTGCATGTCATCTGTTCAATATAGGAGATAATTTCGAAGTTCACACTCCGTCGATGCGCAGCCGCTTGCCGCTTCAACCGGTTGACCAGAGGCTCCGGAATATTCTTGATGGTCAAAGTCGCCATATGCATCCTCTCCAAAGACGACCCTCACGGTTTCGCAAGATACCGATGGAGATCTCGGGCCGTGAGAATTCCTTTGGCCTTCGCTTTCTTACTCCAATAGCCTTGGATCGTTCTGAATTCCTGTCCGAGCCGATTGTGTTTGTTCTCTAAAGACAAGATCCTGCAAGACCGCGACTGTACTCTTCCCCTCACGCCGAGCGAGCTGATTCAGTTCTTTCCAGAGCGCTGCAGAAAGGGCCAGTTGCCGTTTCGCCGCTGTCGCCATAATCACACCTCATTCGCCTGAATCCTACCGTGGAGATCCTTATATGCCTACCGCGATGCAGCAAAGCTGTACGTCTCAGCCACCCTTATCTGGAGAAATATTCTCCAGCCCTCCTGCAGCTGAGCACAGTAGTAATGGCTTCCTATGTCCATCATGGGTGCCGAATAAGTATATTTGGGCCGAGCTTGCTTATTGAACTCAAACCTAAATCGAATGGAATTCTACAAATGTTCGTCAAGTAGAGTTCGAAGCGACCATGCTCTTTTGCCTTTATTGCCGTCCGCACGGATGTATCTATTGCCATCAGCTGGGCAAAGGGTACCCCCAAGCTATTCAACGATACGTGATTCTTTCCGCTAGAAATGTGAACCAATGAGTCTTCGTAGTACTCATTCGTTCCTTGGGTCAGAATAGCGTACACATCCAAGCCAAGTACCTCTCGGTAAACGGCTTGAAGTTCCTTGAAGATATGCACGAATACTTCTGGGCTGTAGGTGTACGAAACGTCACTTCGAAAATGCCCTACCGTCCAATTGCCCTTAATGAGCAAACTGTCCGCAAACGATACGAAACACACCTCTGAATGACTCTCAGCCAGTCGGTCTATAGACTCTCGCAATAGAATTAGTTTCTCCCTTGAGAGAGTTCCATTCTGGAGAGCCGATTTTACTCCTATTGCATCCACCATGCAGAAGACCGTATAGGACCTCCGATGCAACTCCTCCAGCCATCCAGACTTGACGAAAATATGTGGTTTCTCGCTGTATCGCCAGCTTCCTAAGAAGTGACGAATTGATTTCTCGGCAGCGAGATGGCCACTTCATGAAAGCGAGAAGATATGCTCGGGTACCACGATAGGTCTAAAGAGTGCTCGTTGATTTTTCTTGCGGCCGAATAACTGATGTAACCGATCGGGTCATATCCCTTGTCGGCGAAAACATCTAACATTGATCCCTCGTACTCCTGGAGATAGCACTCGTCCATGAGATAGCAGTCACGATTCAGTGGAATATCCTCGAACGGATACACATCAAAATATTCGTGATCAAACATGCGACACGTCCTGAATTGAATGCTAACTACAGAGTGAACAAACCGACATATCCTGGTTAATAATTCTGCAAGAACTGGCTGGATTCTCTCGGTGAGTCGAGGATTTGTCAATGATCTCCCCTCTACGAGGTATCTGCGAGTCCTTCCTTTACCCCTCAACAAAAGGGCGTGAGGCTTCCTTCTTCGACTGCGCGCATGAGGGGCCCTCTGCGAACAAAGGGAACTGCTGTTCAGTCCCGCAGGATGCTCAAAAAGGCCGTCAGCAAGGCCGCAGCGAGTGAAGACCGGAGGCGTACCCTCTGGGGTACGCTGAGGATCTGAACGATGCGAGAACGATGCTGGCGGCATTTTTCAGCATCCTGCTAATCCGCCATTTGGCCTTCCTGGAAAAGCTGATTCAATATCATATTTCTCTTTTCGGGATCTTTGTAGTACTTGAGCGCCTTGGTGAAATTGTCCAGGGCACTTTCGCGCTTCCCTTTTTGAGAATAGTATTCGGCGATGCCGTGGTAGGCCCTGGGATCTTGATCATTCGCCTTGAGGGCTCGATTGAAGGCTTCGTAAGCAGCCTGCATGTGTTGTCTTCCCAGCGCTAACCAGCCAAGAGCTGAATGCGCCGGACCGAAGTTCGGATCGGCGACGAGAGCTGCGTCATATTCTTTTTGTGCCAGGTCCAGACGGCCCCTGGTTTCATAGAAATCTCCCAGAGCAAAATGCACGGCTGCATCCTTGGGGTTCAGGCGCAGCGCCTCCTTGTAGGACTGCAAGGCCGGCTCGAACTTGCCCTGCTCGGCAAGCGCGCAAGCCAGGTTGGCGTGGGCGGTCGCATCCTGTGGCTTCAGCTTGATCACCTCACGATATTGCGGGATCGCCATCTCCAGACGGCCCTGTTCTTGATAGGCCACGCCCAGATTGGTCCGTCCCGGCACATGGGAAGGATCGAGTCGGACGGCTTCACGGTATTCCTTGATGGCCATTTCCAGATGGTTGGCCCGCTCATGAATCTGCGCGAGAAAATAGTGGGGATGGGCTGATTGTGGCGCGAGTGCGATCGACTTCTTGTAGGCCAGGATTGACTGTTCTGATTGGCCTGATTGCGCCAGAAATAATCCCATCATGAGATGGGCGTTGGCCTGTTCAGACTGTCGCGCAACGAATCCTTCGATCCACTCTTTGACTTGGGCAATGTCTTCTGATTCTTCGAGGCACTTCGCGTGAGCCTTCCAGGCTTCGGCAAACTCTCCCCGGAGCAGATAGATGATGTTCAGAGCGAAATGGGGTCGAGGGTCCCGGTCTGTGCCGGTAACAGGGTTGCGGGCCCAGGCCAGTGCCGCCTGCTGAGCCTGATCCCATTGGCCTTCCAACAGCCTCGCTTCACATTGGGCTTGGTAGTCGGTCATCGAAGGCAGTCTGACTATCTGGTAAGAGTATCTTCAATATCCGGTGAGGTGGCCTGAATGCGATCTCCGAGTGAAGGATAGCGCGCAGCAATTTTTTGCTTCATCAACCAGGCGATGGTCCGGTATGACCAATGGCCTTTCACACCGGAACGAAGCCTGGCGATGTACTCTGCCTCGGCATAGTCCATCTTGAAGAGGCACCGTACCTTGAATCCGAACGGCGTGGCATAGAGCGATCCCTCTGCGCTCGCTTTTTTCAGCTGCTCGATATCCGAACGGACCGCGTCCATCGCCTGTCGGTACTCCTGATCCAATCCCGCTTGCACAAGCGGCGGCGGGATTTCATATCCATGCAGTGTCGTAAAGTTCTGCTGAATTTGCTGACAACGCCGATGCCGATGCATGTCCCGCCAGCCTCCGATATCCATCAGCACATCGAAGGTGAAGGCGTAACCGCTGCGGAACTCTTTGATGAGTTCGTCGTAGGGTCCTCGTGTGCTCATGGCCACGTCGATGGCCTCCTGTTTCTGTTTCTCCGCCCAGGTGCGGACGACCGCGAGGAGGCTTCGATAGGGCGCATGGGAGACACGGTACAGCAAGGTGGTCACAAGCTCATCCAACGGATCGTGGGGCTCGATGAGATCCACGGGCGTCGCCTCACCCCATGAGGCTGGTTGATCCAAGCCGGTGCCGCGGAGCGCGTCCTTGGCGTATCTGGCGAGATCCTGGTAGACCGAGGCTTGATAATCATTCGACTTGGCATGGCGCGCGAGCGTCGGCGCCAGAGGTTCGTGCGTCCCGCCTGATTGACCGCACAGTTCGCCCCAGAGATTCACGGGTGACCGTTGGCAGGCATCCTTGAGTTCGTCTCCGATCGATCGCAATTCCGGGAGTTGCGACGACAACAGTCTGGTGATTTGCTTCTCCAGCGTCCTGATGCTGACGACTTGCCCGACGTTTGTCCTGGCTGCGAGGGGCAGGAGATACCGTGTCACATCAAACGCGCGCGCGGCGATCGTCCGTTGGTAATCGGCTGGTTTCATCGACTCGGGCCTCGGCTCACGTTCAGAAATAAATTCAGTCAACGGTTGGTGTAAGAGCCGATAGATTTCGGCGAGGCTGCGTAGAATGCCGTGGTAGGTACCCTCCGTTTCAGTCCCTCGAATGGAATCCGGCACAAACCATCCACCGGAGGCAAAGTTCTGATATCGGCTCGATTTTGCCTGGCCATCCCATAAAGGCTCGTCTTCGAGCCGAATAGCCGCAAGCTCTGAGATGTCCTCGAAGCAGATGATGACGTGTCCGAGATCGGCGATCGACGCATGGCCATAATCGAAGTAGAACTGATCCCAGAACTTCTCAGAAGAATGGCCATGTACCCAACGGAGGCTGTCCTCGATCGAGTCGGGCGAGCGGCTGTAGCGGGCCAATGCGTAGGCTGATTTCTCGGGCGGCATCGGTGCAAGCGCGATGACCCGACGAGTCGGTTGATCTATACTCATGAAACGTCCTCACGTGGCAGGTAGGCCGCGAACTATACGCCCGTGGGCCGGTCGGCGCAAGAAGGTATGGAGGCCTTCGTCATAAGTTCCTCTTGAGTTGGCATCATCTTCCACCTTTTATTTTCGCAAACGACAAACTTCAACCTTCGTTGACTTGCCTGCAACCCGCCGCTATAGTCCCGAATCTTTCTAGGAGTTGGCGAAGAAACTGTTCTGGCACGATGAAACTTCAATGCAGGATGCTCAAAAAGGCTGTCCAGCAAGGCCGCAGCGAGTGAAGACCGGAGGCGTACCCTCTGGGGTACGTTGAGGATCTGAACGATGCGAGAACGATGCATGGGAAAAGACGCGTCTCGGCGCGCCGGGGGCGGGCGGGTGAGAAGGGTGACTTTTTCAGCATCCTGCTAGACGGTCGTTGAATGATGGATATGATCAAGGGCATTAAAGGCGTCAAAGATATCCTTCCTGAGGAGACACCTCGATGGCGTCTGATTGAGGACGCGGCAAGACGCTGGTCGCTCTGTTACGGGTATCAGGAGATCCGTATCCCCATCTTCGAGCTCACGGCGCTCTTTGCCCGAAGCATCGGTGCGGCGACAGATATCGTTGAGAAGGAAATGTATACGTTTCCCGACCGGGACGGAACCTCGCTGACGTTGCGCCCGGAAGGAACAGCCGGCACAGTCCGCGCCTTCATTGAGCACAATCGGGCGGCCAATCCACTCCCACAGAAATATTTCTACATTGGTCCGATGTTTCGCCATGAGCGACCGCAGGCAGGGCGACTCCGGCAGTTCCATCAATTCGGGGTCGAATCGTTCGGCACGTCAGACCCGCGCGCAGATGTCGAAGTTATCGCGCTACTGTGGCGTCTGCTCTCTGATTTAGCACTGCCGGACCTGACGCTTGAGATGAATAGCCTGGGAAGCTCCGACGACCGTGCGGCGTATAAACCCATCTTGCTCTCGTTTCTCTCGCAGCGGGAATCACAGTCTCTGCGCAAACTGCCGCCGCCGTATGAACACGAATCCCTTGCGCGTGCTGGATTGTAAGGTGCCTGAATGTCGGGCTGCGACGGAGGAGGCGCCTCAACTGACCGACCATCTCTCTCCTGAGGCCCGTCTACATTTCGACCACGTCCTTGCAGGTCTCACAGCTGTCGGCGTGCCCTATCGACTCAATCCTCGTTTAGTGAGAGGACTGGATTACTATTGCCTGACGAGTTTTGAAATTACCTCGACTCACTTAGGAGCTCAGAATGCCGTAGGTGCTGGTGGCCGCTACGACGGCCTCGTAGAAACGCTCGGTGGCCCCTCTATTCCCGCTATTGGATTTGCGGTCGGGCTTGAACGTGTGTCGTTGATGCTTCCTGAAACCTCGTCGTCCTTTGGAAATGAATATCTTTATTATGTCGCGGCGTTTGGTGAGAATGGAACCAGACTTGGACTTGTATTGCTCGACGAACTCCGTCGAATAGGACTTTCATCCCTCTGTGATTATCGTGCCACCACGCTGAAGGCTCATCTACGTCAAGCTGATCGATCACGGTGCCAATACGCCATTCTCCTGGGTGACGATGAAGCCGCACGGGGTTCCATTACTCTTCGCAACCTTGAATCGAAAGCTCAAGAGGAACTCCCTTTAGCCGGTCTCTCCTCACTCTTAAAATCACGCAGATCTTCTCTGTAAAACGCTCACTTTTTGATATTGACTTTGTGTTGAAAAGCTCGTACGCTCACGCGGGATTTCTATCATAAGAGATTGATTGTATTGGCATCTTTTATTTTAAAATCATGGCGAATAGAAAGTTAGGTCTCCTGTTATCCACACCCCCTTCGCACCCCAGTGTCGAGACGGTCGTTCAGTTGACTCAGGCCGCGTTGCGAAAAGGAGTCGATGTCTATCTCTATCTCATTGATGAGGGGGTAAAGACCGTCACAGATCAACGCTATCTTGCTTTAATCGATGCTGGAGTCAAGATGTCCGTCTGTGCCTATGGCTGCCAGCAACATGGAGTTCAAACGGTTACGGTCGATTCACGGGTGTCTTTATCTGGGCTAGTGGTGCTATCTGGAATTATTGATGGTTGTGACCGCTTTCTTGCTTTTACATAAGAAGGCTTTGTCACCGCGGTGAGCGATGTATGGCTAAATGTATCGCAGTGGTGATTTCAGAAGACCCCTCTCTAACAGCTCGCCCAGTTGAGGCGCTCCGCATAGCGTTAGGGCTATGTTCTGGGGATCATCAGACGACTGTCATTCTCTTAGGGCGCGCCACTAGGCTCCTTATGGAAGACACAGAAGAGATTGTAGATGTTGATATTCTTGAAAAATATCTTCCTTCTTTTAAGCACTTATCTGTTCCTTTTATTGTCGAAGATGGAACAGTCATGAATCTGTGGTCTGATGATTTTTCTGTGACGCCTCGAACAACAGGTGAAATTAGACAATTTGTACGCTCGGCAGACAGAAGTCTGATTTTCTCAGAACACTCGCTTTGATCCTATGGGTGTCACGCTCTATATTCTTCGACAACAGCATGGTCATACCTCTCCATCTCTTTTTGACATGAGTGATGCATATATTGATGTGGTCTTTATGGAGCAGGGTACCTCTCGAACCCATATCGGTATAGAGGGAGTTGTGGTTGACCGGAGTAGTATAACGGCTCGTAGTTCCTATCAGGCTTTGACGTATGATGATCTGGTTGAGAAGATATTTTCTTCGGAGCACGTTGTCGTTCTATAGAGGGATTGGTTGCTCTTCTCCGAATATATTTTATCTAAGAACAAGATAGTCGTCGGAGTAGGGATAGGAGTAGTAGAGTGGATAGTGTGAAAACAGTATAAGATTATGAATGTATGTTGAAAATGTAACCTTATCTTTGTGGAGTGCATTGAGTATTAACTCTGAATAACCCTGGTATGAGCAGTCGGTAATATGTGGCTATGTGATGTAAAGGTTCGCGCTATGTTCTTGGTAGCGTCTGATAATGGTGTGTGGAGTGAAAAGAGGTTTGTGTGAAGAACAGGTTATTAACAGCTGTGAATAAGTCTGTGTATGCAGAATAGTGCGGGAAATATGACTATTGAGAATGAATGGCAGGTTGCCTTGGCATATATACAAGGAAGAGTGCCAAAACAGGTGTATGACACATGGTTTACGCCGATTTATCTTGAACGAATCGAAGACTCCACTGCGCAATTGGGTGTCCCGAATAAGTTCTTTGGGGATTGGTTACAACAACATTATGGATCGCTTTTGTCAGAAGCTGTCTCTGCCGCACGAGGTGGAGTAGAAACCTCGATTACGTTTGTCATCTTCAAACAGGCGAAAAAACAGCCTGATACTAGTGGAAATACGGTTTCCACCGTCCGTCCAAACGCCGGACCACGGACAAAACGAGGCATTCAGCTCAACCTAAAATATACGTTCAAAAACTTTGTCGTCGGCGCGGGAAACCAATTTGCCCATGCCGCCTGTATGGCGGTCGCCGAGCAGCCGGCAAAAGCGTATAACCCACTGTTTATCTATGGGGATACAGGGTTAGGGAAGACTCACCTCCTGAATGCAATCGGAAACTATGTGGCGGAGCGGACCGATCTTCGGATTGCCTATTTGACAACGGAGCAGTTTACGAACGAGGTCATCAATTCTATTCGATACGATAAAATGATGGATTTGAGGAAGCGGTATCGTCATATCGACATGTTAATGATTGACGATATTCAGTTCTTGGCGGGTAAGGAGCGCACGCAGGAAGAGTTCTTCCATACATTTAATGCCCTCTATGAAGCCCATAAGCAACTTGTCCTCTCGAGCGATCGCTTTCCAAAAGATATGCCTGATATCGAAGAACGATTGCGGTCACGATTCGAATGGGGGCTGATCGCGGATCTCCAACCACCGGACGTTGAAACACGGATTGCCATCTTGCGGAAAAAGTCTGAGGATGAGGGTGTCACATTACCGGAAGACGTCATCCAGTTTCTTGCCACAACGATGAAGAGCAATATTCGCGAGCTTGAAGGCTCGTTGGTGCGCCTCGGCGCCTATGCCTCGCTCACCGGCCAGACTATCACGCTGGAGATGGCAAAAAACGTGCTCCGTGATCTCATCGGCACCAAGAAAAAGATTGTGTCGATGGATGACATTCAGGAAACGGTAGGGGCGCGCTTCCACGTAAAGATTGCCGATCTGAAATCCCGTCGACGGAGCAAGACGCTGGTGCACCCTCGACAGATCGCCATGTATCTCTGTCGGGAACTCACCGACTCTTCGTACCCCGAGATTGGACGGCAGTTCGGAGGTAAAGATCACACGACGATCATCCACGCCTGTAAGCAGGTTATGAAGGCGAAAGACAATGACAGTGTATTCAGTGCCACATTGGAGAGCTTGAAGGAGCAGATCCTGAGAGCGTGAGGGCTGCGCCAAGGGGAAGAGATCATGAAATTACGTATGGGGCGAGTGGAGCTCTTGACGGGTCTTCAGCGGGTCCAAGGTGTTGTCGAGAAGCGCAACACAATGCCGATCCTCTCGAACATCTTGATTGAGGCCAAACAAGAGGGGGTGGAAATCGTCGCGACCGATCTTGAAATCGGCATGCGCGGTCTCTACAAGGCGACCGTGGAAACGCCTGGCGGGATCACGCTCTCAGCCAGAAAGTTGTACGAGATTATCAAGGAACTCACAGTCAGTGAAATCGAAATTGCATCGGGCGACAACAACTGGACAACGATCCACGCCGGCAAGAGCCAATTTAAAATTGTCGGTCTCCCCAGCACCGACTATCCCGCCTTGCCTACGATTGAACGAGAAGGGCTCATTCCACTCGCCGGGGCGGGGTTTCTGGAGTTGATTCGGAAAACCCTCTTCGCGGCCGGAGACAATGACGCGCGCTACATCCTCAACGGTCTGCTGGTGACGCTCATCACGTCGGAGAAGAAAACGATTTTACGGTTGGTTGGTACCGATGGACATCGGTTAGCGGTTGCCGAGCAGGAAGTCGGACATGCCGGAGTCAAAGGCATTCCGCAAGAGATCAAAGCCATTATTCCGAAAAAAGCGGCGCATGAAATGCAGCGTCTTCTGGAAGAAGGTGGCGAGGGAGAGCCTTTGATCGGGTTCACAAAAAATCTCATGATTTTCCGGAAGAGCGGGTTGCTGCTGACTTCGCGGCTTATGGAAGGGAACTACCCGAATTATCAGCAAGTGATTCCGAAAGAGAGCGGAAGAAAAATCGGGGTCAATCGCGCCGACCTTGAGAGCGCACTTCGGCGCGTCTCCGTGCTGTCCCGTGATAAGGCCAGCGCGGTGAAAGTGTCGTTCGTCTCCGGACGGATGACGCTGTTCTCCAGCAATCCTGATTTTGGAGAGGCGACGGAGGAGCTTGCGGCACGGTACGAAGGAGAAGCGTTGAACACAGGCTTCAATGCCCGCTATATGTTGGATGTCCTCGGGGTGATGGACGGAGAAACGATCTCTCTGCAAATGGATAATCCGTTGAGCCCCTGCTTGATCCAAGAGCCCGACAGCCCCGGGTTCAAGTGTGTAGTTATGCCGATCAAGATCTGAGAGTCACAAGTCTATTGTCATCGGTCAATGGATGAGGCAATCGGCCCCTGGTTGCCCGCTGCGAATGACCGATGATCAAAGACATGTTCGAAGTAGGAGACTGATGGCTAGTAACGACGACGAGACCACATCCAAATCCGAGAGTTACGGTGCGGATCAAATCAAAGTATTGGAAGGCCTGGACGCCGTAAGGAAGCGTCCGGCGATGTACATTGGCAGCACCGGTGTGGACGGCCTCCATCACCTTGTGTATGAAGTCGTCGACAACAGTGTCGATGAACATATGGCAGGGTTCGGTGAAACCATCGAGGTGACGATCCACATCGATAACAGCGTCACGGTCTCAGACAATGGTCGCGGTATTCCTACCGGGATGCATTCCACGCAAAAAAAATCTGCGGCTGAAGTTGCCCTGACAGTCCTGCATGCGGGCGGCAAGTTCGAGCAAGGGGCGTATACGGTGTCCGGTGGACTCCACGGCGTCGGGATTTCGGTAGTCAATGCTCTCTCCGAATGGCTCGAGTTGGAAATCTGGCAGGACGGCCAGGTGTTCGAGCAACGCTATGAGCGCGGGAAGGCAACTGCCCCGCTCAAGATGACGGGTAAAACCAAGCGCCGTGGCACAACGGTCACGTTCAAGTCAGATGGGCAGATCTTCGAGACGCTCGACTTCAGCTTCGACGTGCTGGCGCAGCGGCTTCGCGAGCTCGCTTTTTTGAATAAGGGACTCGAGATCACGCTCAAGGACGAGCGGAAAGAACCGGTCAAAGAGCAGGTATTCAAGTACAAGGGCGGAATCGTCTCGTTCGTCGAACATCTGAACGAAGCCAAAACGCCGCTGCACAAGCCCATTTATGTGCAGGTTGAAAAGCCGGAAATGGTGCTGGAGGTCGCGCTTCAATACAACGACGGCTACGCTGAAAACCTGTTTTCCTTTGCGAACAACATTAATACCAAGGAAGGCGGCACGCACTTGGTGGGTTTCAAGGCCGCACTGACCCGCACGATTAACTCGTACGCCAACGCCAACGACTTGCTCAAGAAAGATACCGAATCGCTCACCGGCGACGATGTTCGTGAAGGGCTCACCGCCGTCGTAAGCGTCAAGGTCCGGAACCCTCAATTCGAAGGACAGACGAAAGCCAAGTTGGGGAATAGTGAAGTGAAAGGTATCGTCGAGTCCGCGGTCAACGAAGCGCTTGGCACCTATTTTGAGGAGAACCCGCCGGTGGCCAGAAAGGTCATCGGGAAAGCGATCGATGCGGCTCGTGCCCGTGAAGCGGCGCGAAAAGCGAAAGAGCTCATCCGGCGCAAAAGCGCGCTTGACGGGGGCTCGTTGCCCGGCAAGCTTGCCGATTGCGCGGAGAAAGACCCTGCCTTGAGCGAGCTGTACATTGTCGAAGGAGATTCAGCCGGCGGTTCCGCCAAGCAGGGACGCGACCGCAAGTTCCAAGCGATCCTGCCGCTCAAGGGAAAGATTCTCAACGTCGAGAAGGCACGTTTCGACAAAATGCTCTCCAGCGATGAGATCCGAACGTTGATTATGGCGCTCGGCACCGGCATCGGTCGCAAACGCGAAGAGAGCGAAAAGGCCGACAAAGACGCGTTCGACATCAGCAAGGCCCGGTATCATAAGATCATCCTCATGACGGACGCCGACGTGGACGGCAGCCACATCCGAACTTTGCTCCTCACGTTCTTCTTCCGGCAGATGCCGGAGCTGCTCGAACGAGGGTACATCTATATTGCACAGCCTCCGCTCTTCAAAGTGAAGAAGGGTAAGACAGAACGATATCTCAAAGATGAGATGGCGTTGAACGAGCACCTGGCCGATATTGCCGTCGAGGATGTGGACGTGTATGTGGAGGGAGTCCAAGGGTATGTCACGGGACGTCGGCTCCTACCCATACTGAAGAAGATGATCGCCTTCGAGACATTGCTCAGCCGGCTCAATAAGAAACCGCACGAGGCCAGCATGGTGCGGGCGTTTGTGGATGAGCCGGGGCTCGATCGCGAGCTTCTCAAGAATCAGGCGGCGCTCAAGAAGGTCGTAGCCAATGTGAAGAAAACTCTCGCGGTGGTCTACCCGAAACTTACGGCGACGCTGGACATCGTCGAGGACGAGGAACATCAATCGAACAAAATTACGTGTCGCCTACTTGCCAACGGGGCCCCCTATAGCTTCGATGTGACACATGTGCTAGTCGGCTCTGCCGAATTCCGCGAGCTGCAGAAGCTCTCACCGTCGGCGATTGGTTTGGGCCGGGCGCCGTACAAGATCAAAACCGACGGTCAGGAACAGCTTCATCCCTCGACGGTTGAGTTGGTCAAGGCGATCCTCGATAAGGGCAAGCACGGGCTCGGTATCCAGCGCTATAAAGGTCTCGGCGAAATGAACCCGAATCAGCTCTGGGAAACGACGATGAATCCAGAAGTCCGGACGCTGTTGAAAGTCAAACTGGAAGACGTGCCAGGGGTCGACGAAATCTTCACCATTCTGATGGGCGACGAGGTCGAGCCCCGACGAAACTTCATCCAAGCCCACGCACTGGAAGTACGCAATCTCGATGTGTAATGCCGAACGCTGAGCGATGAACGGGTAGTGGAGCTATCTTCGATTCTGTGTGCCGATTGCCTTGTAGGATGCTCAAAATGGTCATCCAGCAAGGCCGCAGGGAACGAGACGACGGAGGCGTACCCTTGTGGTACGTCGCAGGGAGGCACGTGACTGAGAACGAAGCTGGGGACCATTTTCAGCATCCGCGGAGAATTAGATGCCACCTGATGAGAGACTAGGACAGATCGCCATCGAAGACGAGATGCGCTCGTCGTACCTGAGTTACGCGATGAGCGTCATCGTGGGCCGGGCGCTCCCCGACGTGCGTGACGGTCTCAAACCGGTTCATCGACGTATTCTCCATGGCATGAACGAAATGGGCCTGGCATCGAACCGGGCCTATCGTAAGTCTGCAAAAATTGTCGGCGAGATCATGGGGAACTACCATCCCCACGGGGACAGCGCGATCTACGACACGCTCGTTCGGATGGCGCAGCCCTTTAACATGCGGTATATGCTCGTGGACGGGCAGGGCAACTATGGATCGGTCGACGGTGATCCGCCAGCGGCCATGCGCTATACCGAAGCCAGGCTGACCAAAGTTGCCGAGGACATGCTTGCCGATATCGATAAGGAGACGGTCGATTTCGGACCGAACTACGACGAGTCGCTGGTCGAACCGCTGGTGCTCCCCTCAAAAATCCCGAATCTCCTCGTCAACGGCGCTGGCGGCATCGCAGTGGGCTATGCCACAAACATTCCGACCCATAATATCGGCGAAGTCATCGAGGCTCTCCTCCTGTTCCTGGAGAATCCAGGAGCCACGATTGCCCAGTTGATGAAAAAGATTCCAGGCCCCGACTTCCCGACGGCCGGATTCATCTACGGAACAGCCGGCATCAAGGATGCCTACGAGAGCGGACGTGGACTCCTCACGTTGCGCGCGAAAGTGAAGGTTGAGTCTGACGAACGCACGGATCGCGAGCGGTTAATCGTCACCGAGCTGCCCTATCAGGTCAATAAGTCCAAGCTGATCGAAAAGATCGCCGAGTTGATCCGAGACGAACGGATCAAAGGGATTTCCGATCTGCGTGACGAGTCAGATCGTGATGGCATCCGCGTCGTCATCGAACTCAAGCGCGGGGAAATTCCGCTCATTACCCTGAATAATCTGTATAAGCTCACGCAACTCCAGACGACCTTCGGCGTCATTATGCTGGCGCTGGTGAATAACCGCCCGGAAGTGTTGAATCTCAAGCAGATCCTGCATCATTTTATCGAGCACCGGCGTGAGGTCATCGTCCGTCGAACCGCCTTCGAGTTGCGCAAGGCGGAAGAGCGGGCTCATATTCTAGAGGGTCTCAAGATTGCGCTCGATAATTTGGATGCGGTGATCGCATTGATCCGACAGGCACAGTCGCCTGATGAAGCCCGTGTCGGCCTGATGCGGAGGTTTGCGCTGAGCGAAATCCAGTCGAATGCGATTTTGGAGATGCGGCTCCAGCGCCTCACGCAATTGGAGCGCAACAAACTCATCGAGGAGTATACGGAGGTCTTGAAACAGATCGAACGTCTCAAATCGATCCTGGGCAGCGAAGCGTTGGTCCGTTCGATCGTTAAAGATGAGTTGATCGAAGTGCGTGAAGCCTACTCCGACGACCGCCGTACGAAGATCGTGAAGGAAGAAGCGGAGATTACCCTGGAAGATATGATTGCGAACGAAGAAGTGGTCGTCACAATCTCGCACGCCGGCTACATCAAGCGCAATCCGGTCACCCTGTACCGAGCGCAGCGGCGAGGCGGCAAGGGCAAGATCGGGATGGGGGTCAAGGAAGAGGATTTTGTCGTGACCCTATTCACGGCCTCTACACACGAATCCCTTCTGTTCTTTACAGACGCCGGAAAGGTCTATTGGCTGAAGGTTCATGAAATTCCAGACGCAGGGCGGGCCGCCAAGGGCAAAGCGCTCGTGAATCTATTGGCACTGTCCGGCGATGAGAAAGTCACCGCCACCGTGCCGGTCAAAGAATTCCGTGAAGACCG
Organism: uncultured Nitrospiraceae bacterium; assembly: GCA_963748375.1. GTDB lineage: Bacteria > Nitrospirota > Nitrospiria > Nitrospirales > Nitrospiraceae > Palsa-1315. Next base: position 61,507 of record CAVVIR010000005.1, on the reverse strand, counting down.
GTTTGTTGTCATGGCAACCGCGCAGGGCATCATCAAGAAGACCGAACTCTCAGCCTACGGCAATCCCCGCCAGGGGGGCATCATCGCCTTGTCATTGGACAAGGGGGATCGGCTCATCAGCGTGCATGTCACCGATGGTCAGCGTGAAATCTTGCTGGGGACGAAAAAGGGCATCACCATCCGTTTCAAGGAAGACGATGTACGAGCGATGGGCCGCACGGCGCACGGGGTGCGTGGCATTACGCTGGAAGAAGGCAACGAAGTCATCGGGATGGAAACCATCACCCCCGACTCTACCACGCAGATACTCACGGTTACTGAGGGTGGCTATGGCAAGCGCACGCCGGTGAATGAGTATCGTATCCAGGGACGTGGAGGGAAAGGCATAATCAGCGTAAAGACCAATGAGCGCAACGGGCTTGCTGTCGGGTTTCTTCAAGTCCGAGACGGCGATGAAATCATGCTGATGGCCGCTCAAGGCAAGGTGCTCCGGTGTAAGGTCGACGAGTTCCGTGAGATCGGCAGAAACACCCAGGGGGTGCGGATCCTCGATCTCGAAGGAGCGGGCGACCGGGTCGTGGCCGTTGCGCGTTTGGCGGAAACCGTCGAGGCGCTCCCCGAGGAAGGCGGCGAGTAACGGACACACACAATCTCCTACATCTTGTCCGTTAATCCTGGCCCGCATGATTCATGACCGCTTCTGCTGCAATCGCCGATCCCCTGCTGCGACGAGCCTTCGGCCGACGGGCTTGCCCCTCGGCCCCTCACCGTACTATACGAGTACGCATCGGGTCCTCAGGGCTCCGCGCGCCGGTCTCGCGACGACCGTCATGAATAATGCGGGCTAGGCGCTCCATGCAAGAGCAGGATTCTTCCCCAACTCCGCTTCCCCATTCCAAGCCGAAGAAGCGCTTGGACATGGTCGTCAAACTAGCGCTCGGCGTGGTGGTCATGTCCTTTGCCATGATCTGGGGCGGGATGTATCTCACTCGTCCCGATCGAACGATCCCTCCGTATAGCGTCGGTTCCCAAGTCGGCCACATCGTCGCGATGCATGTGCCTCATGATACGACGGACCTGGGGGTTGAGACCTTGGTGAAGCGGTTTCGCAAGGTGGGACGTCAGACACACCATTTTGCCAAGATGAAGATTCAACCGACGACGCCGGGCGATCCGAACGGGTGGTATAGGAAGGTCGTGGTGTATGTGTTCGCTGACGACGGATGGGCTGAGCCCGAGATGCTCAATAAATATTTGGCCGGAGACGCATTGGTGGTCAAAAATTATGAAAAGGAGATGAGGGGTTACTATCGGTTACACGATCAGGAAGAGGAAGGAGGCCTCGGCCCTATCCCCAGAGCTGAGGCTGTCTCCGACGACACACGCATTTTATTCAAGGGGCGTGTGACGGACCCTGTCCCGGCGGAGTTGGAGCCCGAAGATTTCTCGATATCACCGATGTAAACTGTCGGCGGAGATCCGGGTCTTGTATCGCTGAGACATGGGACAATGTCTCGGCCCGTAGGGCGTCGAACGCGGTGACATCGATGTCAATGGTAGGTGTCGTCGTAGAAGAATCGACCACACGCGATGGGATTTCGCCCACGCGCAACACGATATCGGTAACCAATTCCCCGCCAGCGATCATCTTGAGCTTGTCAAGCATGGTCGGCTTGAGGAACGTGAGTTGATGTAGCCAGACACTGTTGTGGACTAGGAGATACAGTTTCTTGTAGCGAATCTGGTCGGGCCAGGTATTCGACGCGATGGGTTCCCCGACGACTGAGACCCAGTCCCGACGCAAGCGGCTTTCGAGCAACTTGGACTCGATACCAAGGCGACGAGCCAGTCCTTCAAGGATGCTAGAGAGAGAGTCTATGGAGCCGATTCCACGCATGGCGAGCATCATAGCAAAAACTGTTGTGACAATCAGCAGCCTGCTGCGTATCCCGGACGGAAGGCTGATAGCGACCTACTTCTGGATGTGAAAGCCTGACGACTCATGGGCAAAGAGAAAGATAGTTTCGAAAAAGCGGTGGCCACGAATCGCAAGGCCTACCACGACTATTTCGTCGAAGAGAAATTCGAAGCGGGCATCATGCTCCAGGGCACCGAGGTCAAATCGCTGCGAGATGGGCGGGTGAACCTACAAGATAGTTATGCCAGCGTAAAGGGCGGTGAAGCCTTTCTCCACCATTGCCATATCAGTCCCTACAGCCATGGCAACATCATGAATCACGAACCTCTTCGCACTCGGAAACTGCTCCTCCACCGAAAGGAAATCAATAAACTTCTCAGCAAGACGCAGCAGCAAGGACTCACACTCATTCCGCTCCGCATCTATTTTTCCAAGCGTGGTCTTGCCAAGATTGAACTCGGGTTGGCCAAAGGTAAGAAGCAGCATGACCGACGAGCCTCTATCAAGAACCGCGAAGCCAGTCGCGAGGTGGAGCGGGCGATGAAAGAGAGAAAGTGAGCAGCGAGGCAGCTTAGGGTCGCCCCGTGCTCCCGGAGCGCGTGCCCTCGGAAGGGCCTCGCTCCACGGGCGCAGTTGGGCAATCCCAGGCCGCCTCGCTGTAAGAGTGGTGGGGTGGAATCTGTCGCGCGTACAGCCAACATGTGCTTGTCGAGCGAGAGATTCGCATCGAGTCGTCGATCGGATACGTGTCTTCCAACTGCCGTAGCTGCCACAGCTCATCATACCCAGGTGAGCGTACGTCTTTCTATTTCATGAGTAGCCCGTCGTCGTCTGCCTCAGCCTCCTCTCGCAAGAATTGCTGTTTTTCCTGAGCCAACGAGGCACGCCGGATGATTTGGAATGATGCCCAGCGCTGTTGGCACTCACCAAACAGGCCCTGCGGAAGAAATGCGTAACAATCTGTTCTGCCGTGAGCCTTCGGTAACTTCTATGATCTTGTTGGTTTGTTTGGCGGGGTAGGTGCCATGCGGTCTGACGGCATGCGGAGATGGGAGGGCAATGCTTGGTCGATAGAATCCCATTCAGACTTCAGAGCCGAGAAGGCCTTGGCTTTTTTGCGTCGGTGAATCTGGGTCTCGATGCGGGGACTTTCTTGGCCTTGAGCCTTGGAGGTCGGAGGCTGATCGGAACGCATGTGGTTGCTCCTCTCCGAGAACGTATTATTCTTGCTACCATAGCATCGGGTGAATTGGGTGGTCAATGACGACAAGGGCTCAAATTCTTGACAATACAGGGCTATTTGCTATGGTTGACACAGCAATGCTTGTCTCACATGAAGGACAATTACCATGGCTCACCATTCAATAAAATCAGCGGTCTCTCTCATGGTCTGGACTTTGGCTATACCGTTCTTTTCGGTAGCCTGGGCAACAGACGACATCAATGCCATCCGATTCGGAGAAGCGGCTCTGGCCTATTCGTCCGGCTCCATCCAGCGCACCACGCCGCAAGATGGGTTCATCAATGTGATTACCGGCGACAATCAGACCACCGGAGATCATATGATATTGGGAAGCGGGGATGTCCTGTATCTCCGCCTCAAGAACCCCGGTGATGTTGCGCTTGGGGATCTTTTCACGATCTATAGACGTCCGCGCAAAGTATTCCATCCCGTGACCGGTCAATACATGGGGCATTTGGTCACTCGGCTTGCGGTGGTTCAGGTGAATGAAGTTCACAAGGACCTCACCACTGTTCAAATCGTGCGGGCCTATGCAGCTGTCTCGCCGGGTGACCCGGTCATGAAGTTTGCTCTTCCGACTGACGAGGGGGAAGCGGTTGGCCATCCTTCCGGAGGTGATGCGGAGGGGCGGGTTGTGGAGTTCCAATCCCATCTGGGCGTCATGAACATGGTGGCGCAAAGGAATATCGTTTATCTGGACCGGGGACGAGAAGACGGGGTCAGGCCTGGGGATCGAATGGACATCGTTCGGTCCGGCGGGAGTCTTCCTCAACGGGTCGTGGGCGAATTGAAGATTCTGTCGATTGAAGACCGAACGGCCACGGCGCTGATCACCAAATCGATCTCCCGCATTCTCAAGGGTGATCGCTTCAGGACGAAGAGTCACGTCCACGAGGCCATACCGATCTCTCAATCCCCCCAGCAGTCTCATGATAGCGTCCCTCCGGAGGTGCCTTCTCAGAGCAAGTTGCAGGTCAAGAATTCCGCCGGCGAAAGCCGAATCAGTCTCAGTAATTTGATGAAGCAGCTTCGGTTTGAATCGGGCGAATCCACCATCACGACTGAGGGCTATCAGGTACTCGACGAACTGATCGCGCATCTCAAGACTGATGCAGGCGATCGGTTGATTCGAGTCGAAGGTCATGCGGATAACATGGAAATCGGCCCTTCGCTGAAATCACGCTATCAAACAAACTGGGATCTATCGAAAGCTCGGGCTGGAGGGGTCCTTCAGTATTTACTCGAGAAGGGCGGGATCGATTCGGAGAAGCTTTCGTCTGTGGGCTACGGCGATACGAAGCCGATAACAGGCAACGCCACTGAAGCAGATCGGCAGAAGAACCGTCGTGTGGATATCGTACTGTATTCATCGGAATCGGTTGGTGAACAGCCTGGGCAGGCTGCGAAGCCGACGGAGACAACAGGCGATGCCAGCTATAGCGTGTCTCGTCTCAGTTCAGCGGAAGGCGGAACTCCGAGTTCTGCAGTGGACCAGGCGACTCCAACTGGTTCGTCCAAGGAGCAGCCCTCCTCTATCCCTGCAAGCCCTGCTCCGGTAACGAATCCGGCATCAGTCGGTGAGGGCAATTCAGGCCAGATTCCCGTTCCTCCGGCTGTCCCCCCACAGTAAATTCATCGAATGTTGTGCGGAGGGTTGACGTTGAATCGTCAACCCTCTTCGATTCTCCTCTAGAACCTTTCCATCATTTCTCTCTCGTTGTCCCTCCTTTTCCTGTGCTGCTACAATGCCGCATGATATCGACGCAGGCAGACCCTTCCCCTACAGAGCCAGAGACCCTCTTCGCCGATGTCATTGTGCCACGACATCTGGCGGGTTCCTTCACCTACACCGTACCCTCGTCGCTCCGACACACACTCCGTATCGGACATCGAGTGCTTGTGCCATTCGGACGGTCGATTCTTGAAGGAGCCGTGGTCGCCCTCGCTCACGTTATTCCTCAAGGTCTTGACCGGGCACGCCTCAAGGAGATTCGCTCGTTGATTTCTGAGGGGGCCGCGACAGACGTGTCCCCAAGCCTCTTCCAACTCTCACGGCAGGTGGCTGAAGCGTACGTCGCGCCATGGGGGCAATGTCTCCGGCTGGTGTTGCCTCCAATACCCAAACCGCGGGCACCGGTTGTTCACGTCGAGCTGACAGAACAAGGACGGGTCGCACTTGAGTCTCGCGCACCCTGTTCGGTGAAAGAGCGGGCGTTGCTCACCCGTCTTCGAAATAAACCTTTGAAGCTCCGCCAATCATCTCGCCGCCCTGCCTCTGCCGACCTGTTGCGCGATCTGAAAGCTCGCGGGTGGGTCGTGGAAGTTCGGGACATACCACCTACCTCGGCCGCGCCTCTCCCTCTCACAACTAGAGGGGAGAAACAGGGCAGTTTGGACAGTACCGCGCCGCTCATTCCTGACCCGGCAATGTCTTGGGCGGAACCACTGTTCGATGCGATGAAAGGTCGAGGAGCAACGCAGGTGCTGGTGCAGGCTTCCTGGGCCGATCGACTGAGGCTGTTGCAACAGGCCATTCGTTTTGTACTCGAGCGAGGACAGACGATCCTCCTCATCGTAGGCGAAGCGGAGCGAGCTGAATGGGTTGCCGGCTTACTCCGTGATGACGAGGCGGGCATTTCCCCGACCTGTTTCCATAGCGGCCTTTCAGACCAGCTAAAAGCCAGGATGTGGGATCAGATTCATCAAAAGGTCGTTCGCGTGGTTGTGGGAACGCGATCGGCTATCTTTCTCCCATTGACTGCTCTTGGGGCAATTTGGGTCGAGGGAGAAGATGATGCATCGCTCAAGGAACCACAAGAACCTCGCTACCATGCGCGGGACGTGGCGTGGTTGAGGGCACAGAATGAACAGGTAGTGCTGGTTCTGAGCTCTGCCCACCCCTCTCTTGAGAGCAGAGCGGCAGTGGAACAACGAGGGATTGTGATACAGAAGCGTATATTGCCTGAGACGCGACCGAATGTGCAGGTCATTGAATTACGCGAGCACGGTACGGTCCTGAGTCGGCCGCTCATTCTCGCCATGGGGCACGCGATCAGTCGCCGGGCTGGCGTCCTGCTGTTTCTCAATCGGAAGGGCTATGCCGGCGCTCTTGTTTGTCGTGACTGCGGCCAAGTGCCCCGTTGCCCCGCCTGTCGTGTCGCGCTGATGTACTCTCGGCAAGCGAGTCGCCTGCTTTGTTCCTACTGCGGGCACGTGATACCCCTCCCAGAAACCTGCGTCTCCTGTTCTGGCTCTCGCATGCAGTTGATTGGGGAGGGCACAGAGCGGGTTGAAGAGGATGCGAAACGATTGTTTCCCCACGCTACGGTCATTCGGCTCGATGGCGATACCATGCGGCGTCCGGAGCAGGCCGAAACTCTCTGGGGGAAAGTCGAGCAAGGGGAGTGGGATATCATCGTCGGGACGCAGCTGCTGCTACGCCGAGGGTCCTTTCCGGCGATGGGCCTCGTTGGGATTGTGCAGGCAGACGCAGGACTCACTGTGCCAAATTTCCAATCCGCCGAACGTACCTATCATACGCTGCTCGACGCGATCAGTCTTGCCGATCCGGCAGAGGCTGGCGGCCAAGTGATCGTGCAGACCAATCTGTCTTCCCATCATGCGATTCAGGCTGTGGTCAAGAACGACGAATCCGTCTTTCTCACGGAGGAACTGTCCCATCGGCGCGCATTGGGGTATCCGCCCTCGGTGCAGTTGATTGCCCTCCTCGTGTCCGGGATCGATGAGAAAATGGTTCACGATGCGGCAGTGGCCTGGGTGGCTCGGCTTCTTGCACGCTCGTCACCAGCCGTGGTCGGGCAGATGGCAACGACAAAGCCGCTCGCGTCAATTCACTCGCTTGATCGACCGGACGGTCTCACTGTCCTGGGGCCAATTCCTTCTCCGGTGCCGAGACTCCGAGGTCGGCATCGTTGGCAGATTCTCGTGAAATCGTCCGAACGGGATACAGGGCTCGAAGCGGTGCGGTCCACAGTCAAGGATATGGAACGAACGTATCAGAGACGGGCCATCAAGTTCGATGTCGACGTCGATCCGATCGAGATGTGGTAGGTGTTACTTGTTTCTGCGGGAGCGCCTTGACTGCGGCGCAGGTGAAGGGTTCTGGATTGCATCGACCGATTGAGCGGCGATGGGCTGGCGGGCTCGCTTGAAGAACCCATAGGAAAATGTGATCCAAAAAACAGCTGAAACGAGCCCCGTCAGAACGGCTGAGAGCATCGTCCCCAACTGTTCGTCGGTCGGCTCCATCGTGACTGAACGGACTTGAACCATTGTGACGATGGGCCAGGCAAGACTCTCCAGGCCGAGCAGTAGGGTTGCCCAAGCCCACACCAGTCCAATCGTCCGACCCTGCCACACCAGAAATCCTGCGACGACTCCTGTAATGAGAAAGACTCCCCAGGCTGGAAGCGAGTCCCACGCAAGCCATGCTCCTGCCGCGACCACGAGGCTGCCAAGCAGGGCATTCAGTTGAGGACTCCACCATGTGGTACCCATATTAGGAATTTGTCTCCAAGGACGAGGGGCGGGCTAGTGTGCGTTCAGCCGGCGTGGTTGTCAATGGAGGGGTCTGTTGGCTCACCATGTATGACACACTTCCGAGTCACCCTGCATGGCGGTTATCTTGACTGCTGCCTCGCCCGATCGCATGAAAGAGCCGCGCACGTTCCTCTCCGGTGAGGGGCTTCCATTGTCCTGAGACTAATCCATCCAACGTCACATGCATAATACGGATACGATGCAGCGTGAGTACCCGATACCCCAACATTTGACACATGCGCCTGATCTGTCGATTGCGCCCCTCGGTGAGAATAATCCGGAACCGTGCAGGGCCGAGTCCTTCAATCCGACAGGGTTTGGTCGGTCTGTCGAGAATGACAATTCCCTGGGCCATGCGATCGATGAACGCCTGATCGAATGGATGATCGACCGACACCTCATATTCCCGTTCATGTCCATGCTCAGTTCGTAAGATCTCGTTGACGATGTCCCCGTCGTTTGTGAGCAGGATGAGGCCGGATGAGTCCTTGTCGAGTCGACCGATCGGAAAGATCCGTTCTGGATGGCCGATCTCTGCAATGATATTGCGAGGCACGTGCGACTCACTGGTCGTCGTCACACCCACCGGCTTGTAGTACTTGATATAGAGCGGGGCTGTTCCCCAGGGAATCACCTGACCATCTCGCGCAATGACGTCGTGAGGACCGACCTGATCTCCCAAGCAGGCGATTCGCTGATTGATGGTCACGCGACCAGACTCGATCAGGCGGTCGGCTTCGCGCCGGGAACAGATGCCGTGCTGGGTGAAAAATTTGTTGATGCGAAGCTGGTCGGTCACAGGTAGCAAGCTATTTTAGCAGGTTGCGGAAAAGCTCAGTTTATACGCAAGACTCCGTTGGAATCTTACACGCGGTATCGATATCAATATAGTCTCAGGATGCTCAAAAAGGCCGTCCGGCAAGGCCGCAGTGAGCGAAGAGGCGAGGCGTACGCTTCGGTACGTTGAGCCTCTGAACGATGCGAGAACGCCGCTGGCGGGCTTTTTCAGCATCCTGTTAGTGGACGCGGCGGCCCGCTTTGATCCGTCCCAACATCCGGTAGATCAATCGGGCGATGCAAAACTGGGGAGCGACAAATCCTTCGATCGGGGCTATCTCGCTGATATCCATCCCCAGGATACCGGGCCCATTGGCCAGGGCTGTAATAAGATGCAGCGTATCGTACCACCCCAACCCCCCGGGCTCGGGCGTGCCGAGCGCAGGTATGAGCGACGCGTCAAGCCCATCACAATCGAATGTGAGATAGACCGGGCCACGACAGGCCTTCACGATGTCGGGAACCCAGCGTGAGGCCTTGCCTTCGTAAGTGCCGGATGGGTCAAGAATCTCGGCGGCAAAGAATGTAGCAATTCGATCAGTGCTCTGAATACGATCGATTTCCTCGGGAGAAATGGAACGAATGCCGACTTGAACGAGCGGCAATCCATCGTCGACCACTCGGGCCATGACGCTGGCGTGGCTGTAAGGGTTCCCTTGATAGGCCTTCCTCAAGTCGCCATGCGCGTCGATTTGCACCACGCACAGATCGGGATAGCGCCGGGCATGAGCTCTGATGGCTCCGAGTGCTCCCGTATGCTCACCGGTCAAGGTGACGATGAACCGCCCGGTGCCGACGTGGGGAGCGACAAACGCGTCGATCGCATCTACGGCCTGTCGATCGACTTTGCCGTCCAGATCAAGGGAGCGAGCTGTAGATACTCCTCCCCATTCGCGATATGGCTCGCACCGGAGTGTTTCGTCATATAACTCGACTTGTTGAGACGCCTCAATGATGGCCGATGGGCCACGATCTGACCCCGGCACATAGCTTGATGTGTGTTCGTAGGGTGCGGGCAGGATGTAGACACCCGCCTGATCGGGGTGGCACCAGGGTTCATCGAGGCCGAGAAAATTCTGGTCGATGCCCTCCCAACCAGCGGGAAGTGTCATGGGCGTATACTCACGCAGTCGGGCTATCGACGCCGCTTCGGAATATTTTCCTCTGGAATAAACACGGCCAATGCGATCACCGTTGTCCAGCGATTGGGCTTTCCAATAGCGGACTGTGTGATGTTTTGGGTCCGAACGATTTTCCCGGCCATTTTAAAGACCTGCTCCCGTTCTTTCCACGCAATGTCCGGATCGAATTCGACACCGAGGGTCGTGGCCAACATCTGGGCGGCCAAGTCTTCCGTGTACTCACCCGTTTCTTCATCGGTTTCGCCATGCGCATGGTGTTCGGACAGATATCCGTAGGTTCGACGATCCGTAGGGACTGCCACCCCAATCGATGCGGAGATCAGGCGGTTTCGCTCATTTGTTTCCGATCGCGCCATGACACAAAACGTGATTTCACCAGGATGCAACAACTTCTCTCCGCGAGTGCGTGGAACAATTTTGCAATTCGGTGGAAGAATCGATGACACCGTGACGAGGTTGCAATAGGCAACGCCGGCGCTGCGCAAAGCTTGCTCGAATGAGGCCAGCTTTTCTTTGTGGACTCCGACGCCTCTCGTCAGAAACATCTGCGTAGGTACCATCGTTTCTTCTCCTTAGTTCGTTTAACCAACCGAATAACGGGCGCCTCGTTAGCTGAAAGGCTTTCCCACGGTACTGCCTCATAGAGGCACAGAACCGCTGTTGTACCAAGATTGACTCCGCTTCGCAATATCCTTGACGGTTTTTCTCAAGCAGGGCGCTGAACAGTTAGCCGATTTTTCGGGAATGTTACGGCTAGGTAAATTAGCGATTCAAACAGACGTATTCATGAACTCTGTAGGCTAAGTCCCTGCAGGCGGTTTGAGATTCAATACGAGCATGCGAGGCTCGGTCATATCCTCGATCGCGGCCTGAACTCCTTCACGTCCGACCCCGGAATCCTTTACGCCGCCATACGGCATATGGTCGGCGCGAAATGTCGGAATTTCGTTCGCCAGCACGGCTCCAACTTCAAGATGACGGAAGGCATGAAATATTTTATTGACGTCCTGGGTGAACACTCCAGCTTGGAGTCCATAGTCGGATTGGTTGAGCGCCGTGATCGCTTCATCGAAGTGTCGGTACGGAGTCACAGTGACGACAGGCCCAAACACTTCCCGACAAGAGACTTTCATCGTGGGCGTGACATGCGAGAGCACCGTCGCCTCCATGACCGACCCCATGCGTTTGCCTCCGAGAAGCACACGCGCTCCTTGCGACACCGCTTCTCCAACCCATGCCTCCACACGATGGACGGCGTCTGTGTTGATCAAGGGGCCAACGACGGTCGAGTCGTCACTTGGATCGCCGGCCTTCAGACGTGCGACTTGCAATAGGAGCTTCGTGGTGAAAAGGTCTGCAATGGAGTGGTGGGCAAAGATTCGTTGCACGGAGATACAGGTCTGACCGGCGTACCCAAACCCGCCGAGCGCACAGCGTTGTGCGGCAAAGTCCAGATCGGCATCGGGCTCCACGATGACGCCGGCATTTCCGCCGAGTTCCAGTACCACCTTCTTCTTCCCACACTTGGCCTTTAACATCCATCCTACGGCGGCGCTCCCGGTAAAGCTCAGGAGTGTAAAGCGGGGATCGACGACAAGCTGTTCCGCCACCGTATTGTCGCAAGGCAGGATATTCAGTGCGCCGGGAGGAAGCCCGACCTCCAGGACCACTTCGCCTAGCAGCAGCGCGGTCAGGGGTGTCTGTGGCGCCGGCTTGATGAGAATGGGGTTGCCGGCGGCCAAAGCCGGCGCAACCTTGTGGGCCACAAGATTCAGGGGGAAATTGAAGGGAGTGATTCCGATCACTGGACCGATCGGAACCCGACGGAGAATACCGAGATGGGAATCGGTTCCCGGCGTCCAGTCAAGCGGTATGACCTCGCCTGGAATGCGCTTTGCTTCTTCGGCCGCAATGGTAAATGTTTGGACGGCCCGATTGACTTCTCGCTTGGCGTCGGTGATCGGCTTGCCGGATTCAGCCGTCATCAAGCGGGCAAATTCATCACGCCGGTCATAGAGCCCACCCGCGATCTTTTGCAATGCCTGATAGCGCGCGTGGGATGGCAACGATCCCATTGCGGGGGCCGCATCGACTGTCGATTGAATTGCCGCCTCGGCATCTGCGGAGCTCGCGCTCGATACTTCGGCAAGCAATCGTCCTGTAAACGGATCGTTCACGGGGACGACAATCTTCCCGTGCCGCCACTGACCTCCGATCAAGAATGGACGTGGTTCCTGCACGAAAGGCGCCCCGTTGACAGTGAAGACTCAGTCTGAGGAATGGACGGATGCCGCAGGGACGGACTCAAGATTGGCAGCCTGTTGGGCCAATCGGCTTTGGCGACCAAATCCTCTGTGCCCCAGTCGCGAATCGCTTCAAGCGTGAAGGCTTCATAGGTTGAGACGCCATGGCACGTCGGGCAATCGGGCATCGGCACCTTGCGGTAGAACACTTCCGACAAGCATGACATACACATCCAAAAGGGTGGTTCCGCATCGCGTTGAGGAACAGACCAAAACGATTGTATTGCAGACATAGGTAATCCTTAGTGAATGATGAAGGGACTGTTTTGTGCCACTGCCGTCGATTCGTGAGGTTCGATCGGTTCTCCCTGCGAGCGCGGGGCCGTAGCCAACATGCGATCAATCTCCTCGGCGAACTCGTTGAATGGAACCGCGCCGGGAATCGCGACCGCCGGCTCCTTCTCAGTGGGCCCACCAGCCGTTCGCATCAGAATAAAACCAGGAGTCCCATGAAAGCCCCAACGGGTCGCCTCTTGGCGATCCTTGAAAATAGATTCGAGATACTGCCGTTCGTCGAAACACTTGGCAAACGCCGTCTGGTCCAAGCCGATCACCTTGGCGTAACTTTTGAAAGATCCAGAGTCTAGACGGCCTCGTTCGCTGAAGAGTCGATCGTGCATCGGCCAATATCGCCCCTGAGCTCCGGCGCAGCGCGCCGCCACTGCCGCCTCGACGCCGACCCCTTGGTCAGCTCGAGGGTAGTCGCGATAGAGAAATCGCACTTTGCCCGTATCGATATATTTGGCCTGCAACCGAGGCAACGTCTCCTGAAAGAACTTCGCACAGTAGCCGCACGTGAAATCAGAATACTCGATCAAGGTGATCGGTGCGTCCGCGCTTCCTCTGATTCGTCCATCGTCCGTGACCGTCCCGGCGTCCGCCAGGGTTAGCTGCACGAGCAACAGCAATCCCGCTGCGGCAATTGTGCGAGTGAGAGACGGGGTCGTCATGTGTGGGGCGCGCCTTTTGCTTTGATGCGCTCCAGCAACCCCACCATAAGGAGAGGCCAGACAATTGTGGCATCGGTCAACACTTCAGCAAACCGCCCTCCTGCTTCCGGCAGAACAAACTTTCCCCAGGAAAGTCCTTCTTGATAGGTGCAGCCACTCAATCCGCCAAAATGATCCGGTTCCGGGCAGATGCGCACCCCATACTGAAATCGAGGCGGCTCCACATTGAGCCCGAGCCTGGTATTACAGACTTCAATGTAGGGGCCGACTTGTTGTGCCCAATTGCGAGGGACTCCTCCACCGATCGTAAAGATCCCCCGCCGCTTAGCCGAAATAACATGGCTCGCATAGCTGTTGAGGTCGAGGTAGGGATTGAACGTAGGATAGGAGCGAAGAATGGTGCGGAGCACCTCAAGATCCCCGTACTCCTGTTTTTGCGCACGAGCCTGATCGAGGTTTCGATTCATAGCCCAGGTTCCAATATCCAGCCCCATCTCGGAATCGGTAAACGCAGGGATGAATACGGGAACGTTTTTGAGGTAGGCGCTTTTGAGAATACCTGTTCCGTCATATTCTTCGGCGAGGGTCCTGCCCAGCTCGCGAGTAAAGATTTCAGAGGAAAGAGATTGATCCTGATCCATTCGCTTCATCGTTCGAGCAACAACCTGCTCAACATAGTTGAGGTTCGACTCCATCTCCAGCGTGTCGTAGACCCGATTGTAGCCCTTCTGAAACAACTCTTGATCGGACATGGACGGATGGTGCCGATAGTGTGTTTTCCCAACCGACTCACTCAATCCGTGGGCCATCAACGCTCCGGTCGAGACAATACATTGCACCATCCCATAATCGATCATCGCGGTGATGATTTTACCCATCTTGGCAATGGTCATCGCTCCCGACAGCGTCAGCACGACGAAGCAGTCGGGATCTTCGATCATCGACCAGAGTACTTCATAGGCTTCGCCGACTCTGCGACCCCCAAAGGCGGTCTTGCGCATGGCAGTCAACAGCGCGTCGATTGATCCGATTTGTTCCGGGTCGAGAGGCTCAAGCGCTTCGAGACCATCTTGCGCCCCATCGTGGAATTCACGTGCACCCATGGAAAGACTACCACCTTGTAAAAATGAATGAAGATACGGCGCATTCTTTATACACAACCAACGATAGAGGCGTCAACGAACTAGCGCTCAGAGGAGTCTCTCGCCGCATCTTAACCTGCATTATTTATGAAGGTTCGTCACGAAAGCGTGCCAACGCGAAGCACGATGAGAGAGGAAGCTCGCGGCATACTCGTGCAGGATGTCGAAGGGCTGAGCGGTGAGACCCCCCATCTGTAACCGCGTATCCGAGACGTATGCACTGAGACGAGTGGGGCTGGCATTGCGACAGAGCAAAACAACAACATAATATGCCTAATAATCTACCTGGGTATTATAATGGCACTCCGCGTATTTGACCGGTTCTGCGCCATGGGCCTAGATGATGAGGGGATTTGCAGGAAAGGGTTTGCCCCGTGCGCTCATCGGCGAGTTGTGAACGAAATGAGCAAGCTCGGTATGGTGGTCCCAACGGGATTTGAACCCGTGTTTTAACCCGACTACGATTTCGCCCTTATTCATCAGAGGTTTCAAACGTTTTCTTCAAGTCAGAAAGGGGCAGGACTAAAACAAGCAATCCATTGAAAGGGGAGACATTGAGGCGTCGACCAGCGGTTTAGGAAAGCCGAAACCATTCTGGTCATAAACCCCTCTGTTTGAGGGAGATATAACATGCTGATTTCCCGATGCCGCAAGTCGACCGCTGAGCTGATTCGAAGAGAACTGTATTTGAATACGCATCGGCATCACAGGCTGGTCAATTCGCCTTCGTTCCTAACACGGAGACCTGCACAAGCCAAGATAACGGTCTATGTTTTCCCATTCATGTAATGGAAATCGGTAGTGGGTCCTTCTCCTCTTTCCGAAACATACGGACACCAAGTATTGGCGCGAAGACTGCCCCTTCTGTCGATGGTAAATTAACAGAAAATTTACGGCCTATTTCTTGGCCTCTAATGTATATAGGTAATGAAGGCTTTAAGTTGCACGGTGGGAGCGTCATAGCGGCCTCCCTGCAAAGTAAGATGGCTCGGGAGACCCATGATGCAGGCGCATTCATACAAAACCATACCCGTCCGCTGCGCACTGGTCCTTCTCGCCTCCTTCTCTGTCTTCCTCTGCTCAGAAGACGCGCTCGCCGTTCGCCCCTTCGTCACGGATGATGCCCGGATTGTCTATAAGGGACAACTCGGGACGGAAACATACGGCGGCACGACGGTGGTGAAGGGAGAGAGCCCCGCGTATGAGGCGCGCACATTGGAAGGCCTCGGCATCACCGACCGTTTCGAACTGACCGCAGGCGGATTCGGGGTCACCTATCAGGACCATCAAGCGCGTCCGCTCGACATGCTGATTCAGCCGAAGTATGTCTTACATAGTTCCCTCGGCGCGATTCCTTCTCTCTCCGTTGCTGCGGCCACGTTGTTTCCCCTTAGCGGCAATCGCCAGCATTGGGATGGTTACGCCATGGCTCATGTCAGCTGGTTTTTGTTTACACCGGATCCCGACACTGACCCGTATGACAATAACTTGGCCATTCATCTCAATCTCGGCGCGAAGTCACGGTATGATGCGGGCCCGGCGACGTACCAGAGCAAACTGTATTGGGCTGCGGGTTTTGAGGTGATTACGCCGGTGACACGCGAGGTTCGGTTTTTGGGGGAAGTTTTCAATGGCGATCCGTTTTCTTTTGAGGAAGAATTTCCCGCGTATCAAACCGGCTTTCGCTGGTACAAGAATCCCATGGTCCAGATCGACTTGGTCTTTCGTGGCGTACAGCACGGCTCACTGGAGACGCAAGCCCCGACGGGCGCGGAGTTCGCTCCCGGCTGGAACTATACGATACAGGTAGGGTACGCGTGTTATTCGATGTGTTTAGATAATTGCCCTGAATTTCGAAAGGAGTTCAATGCAAAACAAAGAGTCGTCATCATTTCTCTATCGCGCCCAGCATTCCTCGCTCGGCTGCGGCTTGCGATTACCGGCGCAACCATATTCAATCGATTTTGAATCCATCTCTTTCTCTGCCAAACTAGCCAATCAGGTTCTTAAGTCGATGAGAACCCAAATGCCAATGGCAATGAAACCCACACCAGCAGCCAGTTTTAGTGCGCGAGGCGGAATATAGGCTGAGAGCTGGGAGCCAACCAGGACAGCAATGAAGCTCGAAAGCACCAGAGCTGCTGCTGAAGCTGCAAAGACTCCAACTTTGCTTGTATTTTGATCAGCGGCAAAAAGAAGAGTTGCTAATTCGAGTTTTATCGCCGAGTTCAGCGCTAAAAATACGGTCACAAAAATTGGCCAAAGATTCATTTTCAATTTCTCCCCTGTTCAGGTAATTCTCGGTCACTCTGCAAAATCATTTGTTTTTGGACCAGGGAAAGGATACGCCCAAGCCCGTTGAAAATCGAGCCGATACGTCCGCGTTCACTGAATAGGATTTTGGAGCAGAGTGGATGGGGACTATTGAGGGAATCTAAGAGGCGGTGAGAATCGGGGGCATTCTGAATTTCCGGCTCCGCGCATACCACCGAAAACGCCGACTCCCTCCCTTATCATCCAAACCGCGTTCACCCCGTCACAGTTCGAGCGCGAAGCGAATGGCCTCTTTGACCTTCGCCATCACATCGGCGGGAAGCTGATCCAGCTTGCGTTCCAACCTGGGTGCGACCAGAGATCCGATACCTTGGACGTTGACGACGGACGGTTGGTGCAAAAAGGGAAGGGCTCCTAGAGGGATCTCATAGCGACTGCCCCGCTGTTGCGTGGTCAGCGGAACATACGTGATAAGTGCGCGAGGGGCGTCAGGGTCGAAGTGAGAAATGATGAGAACGGGGCGGGTCTTGGCAGCCAACCCAAGGTCAGCCAGCCATATCTCACCCGGCTTGGCGTTCATCGAGGGTGTCGAGGACTTCTTGTACGACGGTCCGGGAAGGTTGCAGATCCAGGGTGTCGGTGTCGGCCAACTCGATCACGTCGGTAATGATCTGCTCCACTTGAGCTGCCACCTCGGGCCGCCAGGAGGCAAGCTTTTTGTCGAGTTTCTGGGCGAGCTGCGTCATGCGGTGACGGTACCACGTTTCGGCCTGCCCAGCAAGGTTCGGCCGTTGGATGGCTCACTGATCCGTGATTAGAGAAGGGGGCTAGAACTAGATCCCGAACTATCCTTGGGAATCGCGATCTGATCTTTCTTGACTGATGGCGTTGTCTACGATCACGGCAGTTTTTCCCGCACTTCTTTGGGAATTACAATTTTGAATTTCGGTGAAATCGTCATGGCCATGATGAACATCATGAAATCAAACTCATGATCGGTCATCATTTTCATACGCGCTTAATCAAGTACACCCTGTTCCTCCAGCCTGACACGAGGCACGATCCGTTACGCAATAGAGGACTATTTGTCCCTTCTTGTCCCCTCGCTGTCCCCAACTGCCTAATTCCATTCTCGTCCTCATTTCTCTACGCTTCCTATCATGCCGAGCAGTTACAGGGCTGTTCACCTGATCACATCGAATGCTACATAGCGCACATCTGGATACATCAGCATACATCTGCCTAATTCCGAGGACAGAATCTCTGGCGTAGAGCTGGGAGAACGTTTGAACCAAGGAGGGCCTATGAAGACATCGGATCTGTCGATCAAGGAACTCGCGGCCTTCATTGGCGTGAGTACGGACAGCATCCGGCGGGCAGTTCGCAAAGGCGAGATTCCGGCGACAAGGGTCAAGACCGCGTTACGGTTTGATCTACACAAAGTCCACACTTGTATGCAGCGGAATGCGAAGGCCAGATTTGGGACACGCTCGTCCTGCGCGCCGGGCGGCACTGCCGGCCGCGCGCAGGCCGACCAGCCCCCGGCTGGTAAAACGGGGGCGCAATTTCTAGGCAACGGATCATGAATATTTCCAATCGAGTAGACAGCCACCCTGTTCGTCAGAGAGTACTCGCATCGGGACATGCGATATCCCTAGAACTGCGGCAGCAAGTCTGTCATCGGTGCGGAAAGGTCTGGTGGCCTCGTCGCCCCAACAAACCAGCGCGATGTCCCGGTTGCAAAAGTCCCTACTGGGATAGGCCCCGCCGCCTGAAACACCCCATCATGCCCGTGAAAGAACCCGTGAACCACATGGCATTGACGAAGGCTTTAGGTCGGAAAATGGCACGGACCCTTGGGGAGAAGGGAACGAGCACGGGAAAGATACCGACGACCGTTCCTTGGCACAGGCACTTCACGTGCTCAAGGAGATGAAGGCAGCCGGAAGGACCTGGCAGGAGATGGGAGCACGCATGGAACGGGAATTCGGCGCGAGCCTGGAGAAGGATCAACTGAAAGCGCTCGTCCGATAAACACGCAATTCCCTGCCCCCCACCACCTCCGGGGCAGGGATCAATCCGAGTCGCAGGGCGGGGCACCTCGCAGCGGGCGGGCCTGGAAGGTGGCAGGAAGGCTGGCCCGATGCTCTGTTGCGCCGCGCTGCCACCACAGAGACGCTGGCGTGCCGACGCGAGCGCAGAAGGGGGTTCGGGGGTGTCGTAAGACTCCCCCGATTTCGCATACGGCCAGAGAACGGATGACGAACACGGAATCGCTCACACAAGACAGTTGCGAATTGCTCCCGACCCCGCTTGACGGGTGGGTGGTTCCTCCGCATACTCTCCCCCGGCGAAGTCGTGGTCGTGGCAGGGACCGGAGAGGCAATGCCATGACGCAACAGTTAGTGGATCTCGTGGAGCAGTTTTGTCAGTACCAGCTCAAACAGCGTGGCAAAACGGAAGGGGGAGTGCAAAGCTATCGCTGGGTGCTCGAACAGTTTCTGATGTTCGTCAAATCCCGACAGGGACGGGTGGCCCGCGCCACTGACCTCACGCTGTCCTCGATTCAGATGTGGATGGACGAGATGGCTAGCGGTGATCTTGCCCTGAGTACGATGCGTTCACGCCAATCTACGCTGTCGAGCTTCTGTGTTGGCTCGTGAAGCGGGGCGTGCTGCAGGCGAATCCCGTCGCGGCGATGGACCGACCACCGCATCGAATGGAACCACCGCGACAAGTGCCGACACCGGCCCTCATGGATGCGCTGATCGCAGCGGCTCAACAACGCCAGCGGCCTCGTGATATCGCCATCTTTCTGATCATGCGGTACACAGGGATGCGGCGCGAGTCGGTCGCGACGCTTCAGGTGCGACACCTCGACGGCACTTGGGGCTTGCGGCGGGTGCGCGTCAAAGGCGGACAGACGCGGGACATTCCGTTGCCGGAAAGCGTGATGACGTATCTCCATACCTACGTCGAACGGTTGACTGGCACTGTGGGTCAGATCGGGCCGGAGACGCCGCTGTTCTGGTCTCTGTGGGGACGGCGGACCATCGGAAAGAGTCGAGCACCGATGCAAGGCAAAAACATCTGGCGGCTCTGCAAAACCTATGGGCGGCTCATTGGGTACCCGATGCTGAAGCCCCATGATTTGCGTCATGGGGTCGCGATGGAGGTGCTGGAGCAACAGCATGACTTGGAACAGGTTCGGGCCTTGCTCGGGCATGCGCGCATCGACACGACCCAAATCTACACCATGATTCGGCCCTCGCATTTGAAGCAGGTGGTGTCGTTTTATGAAGAGCCGGCGAGACGGATGCTGACGAGTTAGAGCAGAGGTGCCATTCCATGTTTAAGGACCAACCCAATGGTCCTCAAACAAGAAGGCAAAATACTTAGTAATAACAATGTGGTGGTCCCAACGGGATTTGAACCCGTGTTTAAGCCTTGAGAGGGCTCCGTCCTAGGCCAGGCTAGACGATGGGACCAGATCATCCATAATGATGGGGACGAACAATTACAATACCACGTGCGCTTTTCATTTTTCAATCCATTCTCAACGATTCTACGCAGTATTCAGGCCTCTGCCCCGCTGGCCCACTCACGACTTGACAGCGACGGTGGTATGGCCTACCTTGCGGAAAGCATATGCGGTGGGCCTCTGAATTAAGGGTATGCTTCAGTCGTTGGCCTTCTCTTTGGAATCGCACTCATGGTGGAATATGAACAACACACTCCAAATCAAAACGATCGGAATCACAGACTCTCCTGAACTCATCGACATCGAGATGCCCGAACAGGGCCTTGAACTCTATGTGGGCTCGAATGTGTTTCGAAACACAAACGGCGTCGTTAAGCTTCAAGGCAAAGAACAGATGGTGTTGGAAACACAACCCCAGCCATTGGCGTTACTCCTGACGATGGACCTGTATGATGAGCAGGGAGTTCGCGTCGGTCATATACGGCGGAATGCGCTCTCGGTACATAGTACAGGACGATTCATGATACACGCCAAGGCCAGCGGCGAGGCAACGCCAGGCGACCTTCCATCAGTGACGGTCACAGACCGAGTAACAGGGCACACGGTCTTCGAAGCCTGTCTCATGCAGAAAAGAAAAATTCGCATAACCTCTGGGCGCTTCTGTACCCATAAAGGTGAAGTCGTCACCGTCAGTCCACACTATTGCCGTATCGGCACCGGCCTCACAATGTTCGGCGATGTTGCGGAAAGTCGCGGCAACGCGGCGGTCATCGGATAATCGGTTTCCTGGCAGGATGCGGAAAAACTCGGTTCATACGGAACATGTCGATGAAATGTCGCAGAGTGACGCTGACGCGACAATACCGCAGGATGCTCAAGAAGGCCGTCCAGCAAGGCCGCAGCGAGCGAAGAGGCGAGGAGGTACGGACCGCACTTCGTGTAGCCGTTCGCCCGTTCAATAGATCTTGGCGAACGGAAAAGCCCATTCAGTGTTCCGAATATCCGAGGGGCGCTCCTCAACGTTGAGCCTCTGAGCGATGCGAGAACGAGGCTGGCGGACTTTTTCAGCATCCTGCTAGAGACTCCAGCTTCCATTCACGTGCACCTGCCCCTCTATATCGAAGGCGGCGCGATCGTCGCCCCACCCTGACGCCCTGTTGAAAAACACATCCTTTTTGACAAGACCCAAGACTCCCGTACAATGGCAGTATGTCAGACATCGTGAAACCTAGCGTGCAAGCCTTCTTGGTCTGTGATCAGGTCATTGAGGATAGTGTCACCAAGAAGAAAAGTCTCATCGGTCTCTTCACGCATTTACAGGCCGTGAGCTTTCCTTTTCAACACTCACAAATGGGGCTGTACTTCTGTCTCACCGATGCCGAAGGGACCTATCACTTCGACATCGACTTGACCTATCTCAACAATGAACAACTCGTCTGCCGGGCCGCGCTTCCCAATATTGTCATCGGCGACCGCCTTCAAATTTCCGATTTCGGGATCAATATCCCCTCCCTGATCTTTCCCACTCCAGGGCGTTACGAGTTTCGCCTACGTATGGAAGGACACCTCATCGCGCAGAAAGACTTCAGTGTGATGCAGATGCCGACCCACCAGACTGCGTAGTACCCGATTCGTTCCGGCGTTCTTTCTTTTCCGATTAAACCCTTCTCCCGTCCACCGCGCATGTGATAGAACAGCCCGCAACGATCTCGCTCAAACGGTCTCGCCCGGAAAGGAGTCATTGCACTATCGTGTCTGAACCGAGTACCGCGTCGAACTTTATCCGCGACATCGTGGCCGCCGATTACGCAAGCGGCAAACACGGTGGTCGAATGGTCACGCGATTCCCACCTGAGCCCAACGGCTATCTTCATATCGGCCATGCGAAATCGATCTGCCTGAACTTCGGCTTGGCACACGACACTCCAGGCGGCATCTGCCACTTGCGATTCGACGATACCAATCCGACGACCGAAGATCCTGAGTACGTCCAGGCTATTCAAGACGACATCCGGTGGCTCGGGTTCGATTGGCACGAGAGGATGTTTTTTGCCTCGGACTACTTCGAACGACTCTACGCGTTCGCTGTACGGCTGATCCAGAAAGGTCTTGCGTATGTCGACACGTTAACGGCCGAAGAAATGCGAACCTATCGCGGCACACTGACTCAGCCGGGAAAGAATAGCCCGTCTCGCGAACGTTCCGTCGATGAAAACCTTGACCTCTTTCGACGCATGCGCGCTGGAGAGTTTGCCGACGGAACCCACGTTCTTCGCGCCAAGATCGACATGGCATCACCCAATATCAATCTACGAGACCCGACCCTGTACCGTATCAGGCACACGACCCATTATCGAACAGGGAGCGCCTGGTGCCTGTACCCGGCCTACGACTTTGCGCATCCTCTTTCTGATGCGCTTGAGGGAATCACGCACTCCATCTGCACCTTAGAATTTGAAGATCACCGGCCTCTCTACGATTGGGTCGTCGAGCAGGCTGAAGCGCCGCACCGGCCGCAGCAGATCGAGTTTGCTCGCCTAAATCTGACCTACACTGTTATGAGCAAACGGAAACTGCTCGAATTGGTTGAAAAGAAACTGGTGAGCGGGTGGGATGACCCACGGCTGCCGACGATCAAAGGCCTGCGTCGACGCGGGTATACCCCTGAGGCGATTCGGGCCTTCTGCGACCATATCGGCATAGCCAAGCGTGAGGCCATCGTCGAGATGCAGCTGCTCGAACACTTTGTTCGCGAAGATCTGAACAAGCGATCGCCGCGAGTGATGGCCGTATTGCGTCCGCTCAAAATCATCCTCACCAATTATCCCGAGGGCCAGTCCGAAGAATTGGAAGCCGTTAACAATCCTGAGGATGCGTCCGCAGGGACGAGGAACGTTCCCTTTTCACGCGTGCTCTATATTGAGCAAGACGATTTCCGGGAAGATCCGCCCAAACAGTTCTTCCGGCTTGCCCCAGGACGTGAGGTACGGCTCCGCTATGCCTATATCATCACATGTGTCGGAGTGACGAAAGATCCGCAGACCGGTGAGATTACCGAACTCCAGTGCACCTATGATCCCACAACTAAGAGTGGCGCCTCTCAGGAGCAGCGCAAGGTCAAGGCCACCATCCATTGGGTCTCGGCGGCTCATGCGGTGAAAGCGGAAGTTCGGTTGTACAATCCGCTCTTGGTGACAGATCTGGCAAAGATGCCGCCAGACCACGATTGGACAACCTATCTCAACCCCCACTCATTGGAACGCATCACGGGCTGCCTGGTTGAGCCCAGTTTGCGGCAGACAGTGCCCGGCTCTCGATACCAATTCGAACGCCTCGGATATTTCTGCACCGACCCTGATTCGGCCTTCGGCATACCGATATTTAACCGTACGGTGTCACTCAAAGATGTCTGGGCGAAGATCGAAAAAACTCAGCCGCCCAAGTAGCACACCGGTACGTTCCCCCGTTTGCCCTCCCGAATATTCCTCCCTCTGGCCCTCTGTCATACGGTTTCCAAGTTTTACTTTACCGTGGCGCTGGGATTGCTACACTTATCGGATCCCGAGGTGCGGTATGACGAACAAGCTCGAATCGTATGGAGGACCGCATGATAGAGTGTCGAGAATATCCACGAATTCCCGTTGACATGCAGGTGTTCTTCTCCAGCACCAACAAGACAAACATTTGCGAAGGCACCATGTTCGATTTGTCTGCCCGAGGGTGCGCCGTCACCAGCATGTCGTCAATTCAGCCAGGCTCAGCGGTGAGAATTCTCATCAGGGCGACCGATCTGGGTTCGCCCATTACCATCGAGTCCGCCGCGGTTCGTTGGAGTGGAAGCGGGGAGTTCGGCGTCGAATTTCTCGGTCTCTCGGAGATCGATCAGCGCCGCCTGCAGCGATTGCTGAACGTCGCGACCACTCACCACGCCCCCTAGAGTTGACCGCTGGCCGATCCTGGCATTCACCATGGTACAATGCCAGGCATGGTCTGCCCCCTCTGCCACCAGCCCAGCACCTGGGAAAGCAATCCCTGGCGCCCCTTCTGTTCTGAGCATTGTCAAATGACCGACCTCGGCGCCTGGGCAACGGAACGTTACCGCATACCCGGCTCCACTCTCACGATGGATACCTCGCTCCCCGACTCGTTGGAGGAGGACGACGATACAGCAACCCAGCAACCCAGTTAAGCAACAGCCCTGGGACAGATCGTCCATCTTCCCGTAGGACGCAATCAGCAATCCCCACCCATAATTCCCTGGCAGCACAATACAACGACGCGCAAGATACACGGCCTTGTTCACCTGTTTCCTGCTTGGCAAGCCCAAGATATCTTGCTATGGTCACGGTCGAACCAAGCCCTCATACAAGGAGCACAAGCCATGTTGCCGACTAAAGGCTATGCTGCGATGACCGCCAAGACTGCTCTGCAACCCTTTTCATTCGAGCGGCGGGAGGTTGGCCCTCATGATGTGCTCATCACGATCACCCACTGCGGCATCTGCCACTCGGATATTCATCAGGCGCGCGACGAATGGGGCGGATCGATTTTCCCCATGGTACCGGGCCATGAAATCGTCGGCACCGTGGTGCGCATCGGGTCTGCGGTGACAAAATTTCAGACAAGCGACCGCGTCGGTGTCGGCTGCTTCGTCGATTCCTGCAGAATTTGCGCTGCCTGTCGAGAGGGATCAGAGCAATACTGCGAAGCCGGCATGCTTCTCACCTACAGCGGTCGAGACAAAGACGGCCGGCCCACGCAAGGCGGTTACTCCACACAGATCGTCGTAGATGAAAATTACGTGTTGCGGATTCCCTCAGCCCTGTCGCCTGCCGGAGCAGCCCCACTCTTATGCGCGGGAATTACCACGTACTCCCCGCTACGTCATTGGGGGGTCGGTAAATATCACAAACTTGCGGTGGTGGGATTAGGGGGGCTCGGTCATATGGCCGTAAAGATTGCCAAGGCGATGGGCACTGAGGTCACAGTCTTGAGTACATCAGAAAAAAAGCGACATGATGCGATACGATTAGGCGCTACTGAGTTCGCGCTCACTACGCAACACGATACCTTCACGCGACTACAACGCCGTTTTGATTTCATCCTTGATACTGTCTCTGCCGCGCACAACTACAACGAGTACGTGAATCTATTAAAAACCGACGGGACCATGATTTTGGTGGGCGTCCCGGACAAGCCGACGCTACTGGAACCGTTCCCACTCATTCTGCATCGCCGCCGCATCGCGGGCTCTGTCATCGGCGGCATCCGAGAAACCCAAGCCATGCTTGATTTCTGCGCCACGCACAAGATCGAGTCCGATGTTGAAGTGATCCCGATCCAACAAGTGAACGAAGCTTACGAGCGAATCCTCAAAGGCGATGTGCGTTTCCGGTTTGTCATCGATCTCGGATCACTAACGTAGCTATCGAGGTGGTTGGAGGAAAGTGGCTGGGGGACTAGGAATCGAACCTAGGTAGCCGGCTCCAAAGGCCGGCGTCCTACCGCTAGACGATCCCCCAGCGCGGTACGAAACTAAGGCGGAGGCACTGAAGATACGGGCGGGAAAAATAATTGGCTGGGGGACTAGGAATCGAACCTAGGTAGTCAGATCCAGAGCCTTCCAAGCCATATTACGATCAGTTGAGATATTTAAACACAGAGTACGACAAAGCCTTTGTGATTTCAAGCGGTTTTGGCACTTCAGGTGATATGGAGTGAGATTATCGCTGAAAGGGAATGGAGCCCAAAACCGTCACCAAGATTAGGCTCACATCATGGGGGGGCGTGTCATCAGAACGGGAAGATGCCTCACGCCTCCCCGTTTGGAAGAACAGCCCTGCGATTCAAATTCGCTCCGTGCAATACCGCTTTGACAGATGATGGATTGGAGGGTGCAGCGTACAGAATTCAGTTCGGTAACGAGTGAGAAGGGAATGCAATCAAGTCTGAGCGGGTAGACTGCGGGGAGCGACCGCGCAGAGGCCGTGACGACGAGGGCTGAAGTGGAAGGGTGGAGAGGTAGCCCGAAATTCGCGATTGCTCTAGCTGTGGGAACGTACTGCACGCCCGAACCGCTCATCAAGTCCAGCCTGGCACCAACCTGTCAATGAGTCTGTCAACCGCGTCGATGTGGAAGCCTTAGCCAAGGCGCAGGTGGAGCGCGGGGAGTGGAGGCTGTGGGTGAAGAAAGTTTTTCTTTGCAACCATAGAGCGTACGTGCGCATACTACAGAGCTTACGGCTGAATCAAAATTCAGTGCTAGCTCAGAATTTGAAACGCTCGCTGAAGTAACGCAGCCGAATCGCGATGCACTCCCATCAACACGACAGGGCCTCTATGTATTTACGAGATTGTCTATGCGCTCACTTCGAGTGACTATTCTGGATCTTGTCACCAAGGGTCCCACGAAATCCCTCTATACCCGCGTGATGAATCCAAATCTGGCGAGCATTATGCCGCAGGTCGTCGGGGTGTGGTGTGAGGAATTGGGCCATCAGGTGCGCTTTGTGTGCTACACCGGCCGAGAAGATCTCCACCAGGAATTGCTGAACGAGACGGATATTGTGTTTATCGGGGCCTTTACCCGATCGGCGCTGACCGCCTATGCCATTAGTAATATGTATCGCTCTCGCGGAGCCGTGACGGTGATAGGCGGGCCACATGCGCGCAGCTATCCGCAGGATGCCGCCAAGTATTTCGACTATGTGGTGGGGTTTACCGACAAGAATCTGATTCACGATATTCTCGCCGATTGTTCACCGCACCGTCCGCTTGGGGTCCAGCTCGCCGCGGCTCGACAGCCGACCGAGTTGCCGGGAGTCAAGGAACGGTGGAAATTCATCGAGCCGACCATCGCCAAAGCTCCCACATCCTTTAAAATGGTGCCCATGATCGGCAGCATGGGGTGTCCCTATACCTGCGGGTTTTGTGTGGACGCCAATGTTGATTATCAGCCCTTGTCATTTGACCAGATCAGTGAAGATTTGAAATTTCTGCGAACAAAGATGAAACGACCGATGGTGGGCTGGCACGACCCGAATTTCGGGGTCCGGTTTGAGGAGTATATGAGGGCAATCGAAACGGCGATTCCCCCCAATAGTATCGACTTTGTTGCAGAAAGTACGCTGTCGCTTCTGTCCGAGCCCCATCTCAAGCGATTACGCGCAAATGGATTCAAGGCGATTTTGCCGGGCATTGAGTCGTGGTATGACATGGGAGATAAATCCAGGACGGGCCGCCATACCGGACAGGAAAAAGTGAAGCAGGTGGCGGATCATATCAATTTGATCCTTCGCTATATCCCCTATGTCCAGGTCAATTTTGTGTTGGGAATGGATTCAGATCAGGGACCTGAGCCCTTTGAACTCACCAAGCAATTTTTGGATCTCGCCCCAGGGGCTTTTCCGGCGTTTAACCTGATTACGGCATTTGGTCAATCGGCCCCCTTTAACCGGGAATTGCAACGGGAAGGGCGGGTGCTGCCATTTCCCTTTCATTTTCTCGATAACCTTCACTCGATGAATGTGCGTCCCAAGCATTATGCCTGGCCGGAATTTTATGATCATGTCGTGGATCTGTCGCAGCACGCGTTTTCCTGGCCGATGATTGCGAAGCGTGCGATGGTGAATCGGGGCTGGACTCCGAGATGGTTGAATTTCATTCGGTCGGTGTCGAGTGGGTTCGGCCAGATATATCACCACACGAAAATCCGAAGATTAATGGATACGGATCTGTCGGTCCGACAGTTTATGGAAGGCGACACGTTGGTGGTGCCACCGTGTTATGCAAGAAAAGTTCGTGGAAAGCTGGGTCCGTTATGGGACATGCTTCCTGAAGGGGCGATCACGCACGATCATCATGCCTACCTGAACTCCTACCAGGAACCCGTTCCCAATCTTATCGAGGTGGGTCCACCATTGGCGGTGGGAAGTCCTACCTGAACATTGGCGCATAGGCCACCCGTGGCCTATTATGGTAGATGACTCACTTCTCTTCTTCTACGGAGTTATTCTACAAGCTGCATTTTATCCATGCGTTCGAGGTCCCCTAGCACGGAAAGTACAATTCCGCCTCCGCTGGGACCAGATAGACATGGAAGCTGGCATCCTGACCATTCCATTGCCTAAGGGTGGAAAGACTCGGCATGTGCCCATTGAGCGATGGCGCGCAAACGATCCTGCGATCCCTCGATTCGTTTGTAGGGTCTCCGTGGGTCTTTCCGAGCCCCGTCGACGTCCTGGAACCCGCAGAGCTTCATTAACCACATCTATTCACCAGCGCTCCGTAAGGCAGGAATCCAAGGAGCTTGTTGGCATACGTTCAGGCATACCGCCGCAAGTCGCCGGATCATGGCTGGGGTTGATCTCGTGGCGGTCAAGGAGATCCTGGGACATCGGGACATTATCACCACCTTGCGATACTCGCATCTGTCACCGGGGCATCTGCGAGAAGCGATTAACCGAGGAAGCCTGATTGGAACCGTCACCAGCCCAAAACATCACGAGCCCACTCCCGAAGGAGTAGGCTCGCAAGTGACTGATGGATTGAATAAAGTTATTGGCTGGGGGACTAGGAATCGAACCTAGGTAGTCAGATCCAGAGACTGACGTCCTACCGCTAGACGATCCCCCAACCGATGTTCACAGTAATATATGGCGTGTGATTCCGTCAAGATCGACGCGGGTTTGCTCGCGGGGGCCGGCCAATTACACTGAGGCCCGTTCGACGCCCTGACGAAGACGAAACAATGTCCGGTCTCTTCCCAGTATCTCCATGACATCGAAGAGGCCAGGGCTAGCCGTGCGACCGGTCAGGGCCACGCGGACTGGCTGAGCCAGCTGTCCCATCTTCATCCCCTCTTCTTCAACCAGCTGCTTGAAGGCCTCTTCCCATGGCTGTTTTGAGAAGACAGGAAAGGCCTCGAAGCGAGTGAGCAGTTTGCCGAGGACCGGTGCGATGGCCGGCGTCAAGAACTTTTTCGCTGCCTCTTCGTCGAACGTCACGGATTGCCCAAAATAGGGCTTCACCCAATCAACCATTTCTACGAGCGTCTTTGCCCGTTCTTTCACAAGTATGACGAGTTGCGCGAGCCAGTCGGCCGAGACAGTCTGGACTTCGTCTTTTAATCCCGCTGCTTCCAGGAGGGGCACCAACGCCTGGGCCACTTGGGCCGGCGGGCTGATCTTGATGTATTCTGCGTTCACCCAGAGAAGTTTCTCGGGGTTGAATACGGCGGCGGACGTTTGGACGTTCTTCCAGGAAAATTTCTCTATCAGCTCCTCGCGGGTGAAGAGTTCCTGGTCTCCGTGTGACCACCCGAGCCGAACGAGATAATTCACCATAGCATCAGGCAGATACCCCATGTCTTTATAGGCCATAATCGATGTAGCCCCATGCCGCTTCGAAAGACGGGCTTTGTCCGAGCCCAGAATCATCGGTAAATGCCCAAATTGAGGGGCCGAAAACCCGAGCGCTTGGAAGATCGGAACCTGCCGTGGCGTATTCGTCAGGTGATCGTCTCCACGTACCACATGGGTGATGTTCATCAACGCATCATCAACCACCACTGAAAAATTGTACGTCGGATAGCCGTTCGATCGGAGAATGATCAGATCATCCTGCACCGCGTTATCGAAGACAATCTTGCCTTTGATCAGATCATCGACCACGGTCTCTCCCTCTTGCGGAGCTTTGAATCGCAGGGCCGCATCACCGGCCGGATTTGTGAGGCCACGATCACGGCAACGGCCGTCGTATTTCTGCGACAGTCCCTTGGCCTCGGCCTCCTTACGCCTGGCATCGAGCTCTTCCGCTGTGCAAGCACACCAATAGGCATGGCCTCTTTCAAGAAGCTGCATCGCATGACTGCGATAGAGGTCCATGCGCTCGGTTTGCCGATAGGGCCCTTCATCCCAATCGAGTCCCACCCATTTCATGCCGTCGATGATGGCCTGGATCGATTCGTCCGTCGACCGACTCTGATCCGTATCCTCAATGCGGAGAATGAAGACGCCCTTCTGCTGGCGGGCAAAGAGCCAATTGAATAGCGCCGTGCGGACTCCTCCAATATGGAGAAAACCGGTCGGGCTGGGAGCGAATCGCACTCGTACTTGAGTCATCGTATACTCACCGATGTGATACGAAAAGGTCGGTATCTATAACATGCAGGGAAAAGTCTTGTACAGGAAACGCAACACTTCCATCTCGTCGTCGCTTCTGTTAAGAGGAAGAAGGAGATCGTGATGGCCGAATTCACGCAAGCAGCGAGGGTGCTTTCGGTGAGTGATCTCACCACCCACACTCGCCAGCTCATACTTCTTCCTACCGTTCAGAACATTGTGTTCCAGCCCGGCCAGTGGGTGTCACTCAAACTGCCGGTCGGGGCCGCACCACCGCTCAACCGGGCCTATTCGATGGCAGCGCCTGGCACGCCGTCTGGCGAGTTGACCATCATCTTCGATCGCGTACCGGACGGTGTGGGATCCAATTATCTCTACACACTCAAACCCGGCGATGTCATACACCTTTCAGGCCCCTATGGAAACTTTACGCTCCCACAGCAGCTCGACCGTGATCTCTTATTTGTCGCCCGATACACGGGCCTTGTCCCAATCCGTTGCATGCTGAAGCAGCTCTACGCACAGCGACAGACCGATACGATTCTTTTGATTGCGGTCGCCCCCGCAGAGGATGAATTCCTCTTTCATCAGGAACTGTTGACCGTGGCTGTGACGTATCCAAAGTTTCGCTATCTCTCGCTCGTGGCTTCGGAAGGAGCGCAACAGGCGGTCGAACTCGTGCGTCCCATGCTCAGGCCGTTGATTGAGAAAGCACCGAAAGTGATTCCTATGCTGTGCGGCACGAAAGGATTTGTGAGACCGTTGCGAGCGTATTTCGTCGAGGCGGGCTATGACAGGAAAGAAGTGAAAACAGAGACCTACGATTAATGGCCTTCTTTCACGAGGTTCTTATTAACCGCCGGGATTTCAACCACAATATCTTTTGTGCCATTTGGCACACATTGGCAACCAAGCCGTGACTGCAGAGTAGTGATTGGTGCTTCTTCCAGTTGATCGAACTCATCGTCCGTGCCCTCGTTACAGCTCTCAAGCCCCTGTTTGACGATGACATGACAGGTTGAACAGGCACAGACCCCCCCGCAGACATGTTCCAACAGAATTCCATTGCCCATTGCCACGTCCAGGAGGCTTCCGGGGAGCCCGGTTGGGCCATAGGGAATCTTGGTCGGGTCCACCTCAACCTTCGTCTCCACGCCGCCAGGGGCAATAAATGTGACGGTATAGGCTACGTGTGGAAGCTCGTAGTCAGCTTTTTGAATATAAGGGTTGGTCCCGCCCATCTACCCGTTCCTTTCTCCACCTGAATCAGCAATATTTTCTGCTGTTGACAGTTTTGAAACTTGCGTGATATTGTTAATGCGACCTTATTGATCGGAGACCATTATAGTCTCCGACCTTGGAGATCGGCAATAGCAATGTTGAAGATTTCGAAAAAAGCAGATTATGCCCTCATGGCCCTTCAGCATATCGCGACTGTCCAATTTGGCGATGTGACGCCTGGGCGCGTGGTCAATACGAAGGAGATTGCGGAAGAATATAACATCCCGCTCGAGCTACTGGCCAAAGTGCTTCAGACTCTTGCCAAGAATGCACTGATCGAAAGCCACAATGGTCCCAAGGGCGGATACGTGCTGGCCCGACGCGCGCACCAGATTACGATTGCGCAAATCCTCGAAAGCATCGAAGGCCCCTTGGGCATCACTGATTGTTCGCACGAGAAGGATGGAGAGTTCTGCATGCAGCGGGAAAATTGCCATATCCGCACACCGCTCTTAAAAGTTCAGGACAGTATTGCCCAATTGCTCAATAATATGACCCTGCAAGACATGATGGGCGGCATACCCCTCATCACCATTCAGTCCCCTGCGGCACAAGGAGTTGAACGATGAAACTGCCAATTTTCTTGGACAACCATTCCACGACGCCGATGGATCCACGCGTATTGGACACCATGCTTCCCTACTTCGTCGAGAAATTCGGAAACGCGGCAAGCCGTAACCATGCGTTTGGGTGGGCCGCAGAGGAGGCTGTCGAGCAGGCCAGAAAGCAAATCGCTAAGCTGATTAAGGCCGATCCGAAAGAGATCGTATTCACGAGCGGTGCGACCGAATCGGACAATCTCGCGATCAAGGGTGTGCTGGAAATGTATAAGGAGAAGGGCGACCACATTATTACGTCGTCCACCGAACACCGCGCCGTGCTCGATACTGTCAAATCGTTAGAGGGCAAGGGCAAAGCAGTAGCCACGTACCTTCCCGTCGATAAATTCGGGATGGTGAATCCTGAAGATGTGCGGAAGGCCATTACAGAGAAGACGATCCTCATTTCCATCATGCTGGCGAATAATGAAATCGGCACGATCAACCCCGTCAAGGAGATCGGCAAGATTGCCAAGGAGAAAGGCATTCTCTTTCACTGCGATGCGACGCAAGGCGTTGGCAAGATCCCGGTCGATGTGCAGGATATGGGAATCGATCTGATGTCCTTCACGAGCCATAAGATGTACGGACCCAAAGGGGTTGGGGCGCTTTACGTGAGAAAAAAGAATCCTCGGGTTCGCATTGCGGCACAAATGGATGGCGGCGGGCATGAACGCGGCATGCGTTCCGGAACGCTCCCGGTACCCTTAATCGTCGGATTCGGCAAAGCCTGCGAACTTTGCGAGCAGGAGATGGCAAAAGACACTGCGCGGCTGATTGCGATGCGCGATCGTCTGGAGGCCAGCATCATGAAGGCCCTCGAAGAAAGCTATCTAAACGGCCATCCGACCAATCGGCTCCCCGGCAACCTCAACATTTCATTTGCCTATGTGGAAGGTGAATCGTTGCTGATGGGCATGAAGGATATTGCCCTCTCGTCCGGTTCGGCTTGTACCTCGGCCACGTTGGAACCTTCCTACGTGCTCCGCGCGTTGGGTGTCGGGACGGAGTTGGCGCATTCCTCGATCCGATTCGGTCTGGGCCGTTTCAACACAGACGATGAGATCGACTATACAATTAAAAAGGTGATTGAGATCGTGACCAAGTTGCGAGAAATGTCTCCCCTGTACGAGATGGCGAAAGAAGGCGTCGATTTGAAATCAGTCCAATGGGCTGCCCACTGACCCAGATAGTCAAGAGGAGGATGAACCATGGCCTACAGTGACAAAGTTGTCGATCATTTTAATAACCCCCGCAATATGGGGAGCTTCAAGAAGGACGAGGAAGGGGTCGGCACCGGTATGGTTGGCGCGCCGGAGTGCGGCGACGTGATGAAGCTTCAAATCAAGGTGCAAAACGATACGATCGTGGACGCGAAGTTCAAAACCTTCGGTTGCGGATCCGCGATCGCCAGCTCGAGCCTCGCCACCGAATGGTTGAAGGGCAAGACCATCGATGAAGCCCAAAAGATCAAGAACACCGACATCGTGCAGGAGCTGAACCTGCCGCCGGTGAAGATCCATTGCTCCGTGCTCGCCGAGGATGCCATCAAGGCTGCTCTCGCGGATTACCAGAAGAAAGCCGATGGAGCACTGATCGACGCGAAGTAACGTGAACAAAGGGAGTGTTGCTATGGACACCACGAACGCAGTAACCCAAACTCCGGTGATTACGCTCAGCGAGTCGGCACTGAAAGAAGTGAAACGCCTCATCAATGTGCAGGGTCTCACGGAAGGGGGGCTTCGCCTCGGCGTGAAAGGCGGCGGCTGTTCAGGCTTGAGCTACACGATCAATTTCGATGAGAAGATCGGACCGCACGACCAGATCCAGGACTTTGACGGGGTGAAGGTCATTGTTGACGCCAAGAGCGCGATCTATCTTCAAGGCACGCAGCTGGATTTCCAAAAAGACCTGATGGGTGGAAACTTTAAATTCGTCAATCCGAATGCCGATAAGACCTGTGGTTGCGGAGAGTCCTTCTCGGCATAACGACAGCAGCGTATTGAAACCATCCACGGGCATGGCAGGTTGCCATGCCCGTCTTGTTCAAAAGAGGTAGCGGGATGAACCATCAGCACATCCACAGCTCAAACCCTCGTGATTTGCAGATGGCTCGCAGCATGTGCTGGCACTGCCAGTCTGAGATGTCCGGTGAATATTTCTGTGACCGATGCGTCAAAGTCCAGCCGGTATCGAAAGAGCTCGATTACTTCACCTGTCTGGGCATCCCCCGCCGCCTCACGATCGACCAGCACCAACTCGAAAGCAAATTCTACGAACTGAGCCGCGCATTCCATCCTGATTTCTACCAGAACAAAAGCGCGGCTGAGCAAACCATCAGCCTCGGCAATTCAGCCCTGCTGAATACCGCGTACCGGACGCTCCGTGACCCGATCGAGCGGGCTGAGTATCTTCTCGATCTTGAAGCAGGGTCGGTGAAACAGATTCGGAATTCCCCTCCTGCCGACCTCTTTGAGGAAATTCTTGAATTGCAAGACACATTGAATGAGTACCGAGCCGTTGAACGGACGTCAGCAACCGAGTCGACGCTCCGTACGAAGCTCCAGTCTGAGCGGAATATGCTTGAACAGCGACAGCGGGACATGGAGGCCGCGCTGCAGCAGCTCTTCGTTCAGTGGGACGCACTCCAAGATCGCGGGGAGGCCACCAGCCAGGCGAGGGCCGAGCGCGACCGGATATTGAAAGAGATGCGAGAACATTTGTCCAACCGCACCTATGTCAAGAACATCGTGAGCGATCTCGTCTCCACCATCGGATAATCACGGCCATGGCACGTATCGTCGGTATCGATCTTGGCACAACGAATTCGCTTGTAGCCTATATGGCAGACGGCCGTCCCTCTGTCATACCAGGTCGAAACGAACGGACGATGGTTCCCTCTGTTGTGGCCATGACCG
The DNA here is from genome assembly GCA_963748375.1 of uncultured Nitrospiraceae bacterium. GTDB lineage: Bacteria > Nitrospirota > Nitrospiria > Nitrospirales > Nitrospiraceae > Palsa-1315. Next base: position 26,738 of record CAVVIR010000005.1, on the reverse strand, counting down.
ATAATGGACTGATCGTCGGCGATTCGGCGAAAGAACACTTGACGCGCAGCCCGGAACGAACGGTCTATTCTGTGAAGCGATTCATGGGAAAGAGTCTTGAGGACGTACAAGGCGAGCTGGCGTACTTCCCGTACCACTTGACGGAACAGGGCGGAGTCATCCGAATCAAGCTCGGTGAGAAGACCTATTCGCCCCCCCAAATCTCGGCTATGATTCTGAAGGAATTGAAGCAACGGGCCGAGGCGCATCTCGGAGAGAGCATTACCAAGGCCGTCATCACCGTCCCCGCCTATTTTAACGATAGCCAGCGGCAAGCGACGAAAGACGCCGGCATGATCGCCGGGCTCGAGGTGCTACGAATTATCAATGAACCGACTGCTGCCTCGCTAGCCTATGGGCTCCAACAGAAGACTCAAGGCACGATTGCTGTCTATGACCTTGGCGGGGGAACCTTCGATATTTCCATCCTGAAACTCAAGAACGGCATCTTCGAAGTCCTGGCGACCAACGGCGACACCCATCTCGGAGGCGATGACCTCGACCGCCAGCTCGCAGATTTTTTTCTCAAGGACATCCGCGAACGATATGGTCTCGATTCGAATGCCTATCCAGACCATATGCAAGCGGTTCGACTCGAAGCAGAACAGACGAAGGTCAGACTCTCCGATGCGATGAAGACAACGGCCACACTCGACCTGCCTGAAGGCAAAGGGCGATACGAGAGAGATCTTACCCGCGATCAACTTGAATCCCTCACCATGAATCTGGTTGAACGCACGCTCGGGCCATGCCGTCTCGCCTTGAAAGACGCCGGCCTCACTCCGAGCGACATCGATGAGGTGGTCCTCGTCGGCGGCTCAACTCGTATGCCGCTCGTTCGGCAACGTGTCCAGGATCTATTCGGCAAGACCCCCCATTGCGAGCTCAATCCCGACGAAGTCGTCGCGCTCGGCGCGGCAGTGCAGGCCGATATATTGAGCGGTGGCACCACCGACATGCTGCTGCTGGATGTCACCCCGCTATCGCTCGGCATCGAAACGATGGGCGGCGTGATGAGCAGCGTGATCCGTCGGAATACGACCATTCCTGCCGGCGCGAAAGAGATGTTCACGACCTACGTCGACGGCCAGACCGGTGTAGACATCCATATTCTTCAAGGCGAGCGCGAGCTGGCGAAAGACAATCGAAGCCTGGCGCGATTCAGACTCAAAGTGCCACCCTTACCCGCTGGTGTGCCACGTATCGAAGTCACGTTCTTAATTGATGCAAACGGCATTCTCAACGTACTGGCCAAAGACATGCGGACAGGGCAAAGCCAGTCTATCGAGGTCAAGCCATCCTACGGTTTATCGGACAGTGAAGTGGAGCGAATGATCGAAGATTCATTTAAGTTTGCCGCGGATGATGTCTCGGCCCGCAAGTTGATTGAAGCACGACTGGATGCCGGTGCATTGATCACGGCGACGGAGAAATCCCTCCTGGAAGGAAGCCATCTTATCGCATCAGACGACATCGCTGCGACTCGTACCGCGCTGACGGCGCTGACTGCTGCCAAAGATGGGACAGATCCACGTGCCATCCGTGCACGCATGGCGGACCTCGAACAGGCCGCAAAGTTGCTGACCGTCGCACTCTTAAATGATTCGCTTACAAAGGGGTTGCAGGGGAAAAAGGTCTCGGAAGTCACGTAGCGACGATCCCGTACCGATGACCTGGTCGACTTACGACGGTACATGAGGAGTGGATATGGATCTGAAGTGGCAGGATACTGAGGATATTGCGATCCGTTTAGTCGAAGAACATCCGGAAACAGACCCACTCACGGTTCGATTCACCGATATGCACACCTGGATCACGGCGCTCCCGGATTTCAAGGACGATCCCAAGAAATCGAACGAGAAAATCCTCGAAGCGATCCAAATGGCTTGGCACGAAGAATATCAAGACTCGAAGTCCTAACCCGCCCCGAAGTCATACCGCAGGCAACGAAGACGGTCTTGGCCGGACTGAATTGCTGGCGGCCACCAATAACGTTTCCGTAGGCTGAGCACACCCTTCCGTCTGTACACCATTATCATGCTCGGCAATAAGTGTCAGCCACGGTGATAGGCGAGATGTCTCTCATTGTAGAAGTGGAGTTACCCCCCCTTTGGGGCATTGTAGAATGATAGAGAGTTCAGCGATAAATGGGGCGGCAGGTCTGATGATAGAGTTGGAACTCTTCAATGTCCAAGATTTTGAACCTGAGTGCACATACGAGCGAGGAGGAACTCCAGCACATCACAAGCTTGCTGCTTTTTCACTTCGTCGAGCAATCTGGCGGAGACATTCAATTTAATCTGGACGATGCCAATCGGGTTCGTGAAAGTCTGACGACCAAGATGATTCAAATGCAAGTGGGAGAAGAAGTGCGCTTGCGAATTATCGATCGCCTGCCAGAACTACAGTAACCTCCCCTTCACTGCCCCCAAGACGATTTCTCTTGCCAGCAGATCTGAGTCCTTAACAGTCGGTCCAGTTGCGGTCTATGTGATATGAAGAGGCGCTGGTTAAGTATTTAGAGATCGTAGTAGACTGGCACCATAGGATTTCCTCTCACCTAGCTATTCGTACCAGGCATAATGGAATGCCTACGAGATAGCCAGCAACGACTGAAGTGCAATGTCAAAATATCATCAATTCAAGCACAACATTATTGCGATGATATATGACTTCGATGGAACTTTGACGCCCCAGCCGATGCAGGAGTACACCATCCTTCCGAAGCTCGGTGTGGATCCCAAAAGGTTCTGGCGTACGGTGAAGCAAGAGGCTGAGAAAACGGGTGGCGATGAGATGCTCACCTACATGCGGCTATTGGTTGAGAAGCTAGAGGCCAAGCAACAACATCTCAATCGGAGCGATCTTTGCAGTCTTGGTGCCAGAATCAAGTACTTTCCTGGTGTGAAGAGTTGGTTTGAGCGCATAGCAAAATATGTGCGCAAGCGTGGGGGAGGAAACATCCGCCTAGAAAACTACATCATCTCGGCGGGTCAGAAGGAGATCCTAAAGGGAGTCGCCATCCGTAACCACTTCACTGCTATGTTTGCATCAGAATATTTTTTTGATCATCATGACCGCGCCACGTGGCCCAACATTCTTATTAACGACACGATCAAGACCCAATACATCTTTCGCATCAATAAAGGTCTGGAAGCCCCAATCAACGAATATATGCCGGAAGACCAACGGCGAATTCCATTCTCAAATATCGTATACATCGGAGATGGAACGACAGATGTACCCGGCATGACAGTCACAAAAAAGAATGGAGGATATGCAATCGCGGTTCATAGACCCCGAATACTGAAATCCATAGCGACCTGCCGGAAACTGTTGGAGGCGAGGCGTATAGACTTCTACGCCCCTGCTAACTATTCAACTGGTCGCGTTTTGGAAAAGAGGGTACGGCTCATTCTGGATCAGATCATCGCACAAGTTCTCTACCAACGTGAAATCTTCTCAGCCAGGCTACCTTTGGGATAAATCAGTCCTACCTAAGTCGCACCAGTGCAATGACCTCTATGCTGCACATCTCATCTCACGTCACCATCCCCGATTCAGAAATCGACATCCATGCGATGCGGTCGCAGGGTGCCGGCGGGCAGAACGTGAACAAAGTCTCGTCTGCGATTCATTTGCAGTTCGATGTTGCTGCCTCGTCGTTGCCGCCGTTTTACAAAGAAGAGCTCCTGAAAGTGAAAGATCATCGGATTTCAGCGGATGGCGTGATCACCATCAAGGCCCAACAGCATCGAAGTCAGGAGCAGAATCGAGAGGATGCTCTCACTCGACTGCGGGAACTCATCCAGAGCGTGGCCATCCCTCGCAAGAAGCGCAGAGCCACAAAGCCGACGAAGGGTTCACAAAACAGACGGATTGAGAGCAAGAAAAAACAGGGGAGTCTAAAGGCCTTGGCGGGTCAATTGAGTAGTTTTCGCTTTCAGGCTGGTCAAAAAGGTTGTTCAGCGAGGCCGCAGCGAGTGAAGACCGGAGGCGTAGTTTTTCTCACCCGCCCATCCCGAGCTGCCAAGACAGCTCGTTTCCCAAGTGGGGTACGTTGAGGATCTGAGCGATGCGAGAACGACGCTGACGGCCTTTTTCAACAGCCGTCACTCGACGGAGGCGAGTGAGCCTAAAATGTGGTACCCGCCATCGACATAGATCACTTCTCCGGTAATTCCACGTCCTAGCGGACTGACCAGGAACAACGCCGTGTCGCCGACTTCGCCCTGCTCTGTGGCACGGCGGAGCGGTGCAAATTCCCGGTGGTGATCCACCATCTTGCTGATGCCGGATACTCCCCGGGCGGCGAGGGTTTTAATCGGACCGGCAGAGATTGCGTTCACGCGGATGTTCTTGGGGCCGAGGTCGTGGGCCAGATAGCGGACGCTGGCTTCAAGCGCGGCTTTGGCGACCCCCATGACATTGTAGTGAGGCACGACCCGTTCCGCTCCAAGGTAGGTGAGTGTCACGACGGAGCCGCCGTCGGTCATCAACGGCACGGCGGATTTTGTGACGGCCACGAGAGAATAGGCGCTCACGTCGAGCGCTGTCGCAAACCCTTGGCGCGTCGTATTCACAAACTGCCCGGTGAGTTCCTCACGCGGGGCAAAGGCAACGGAATGGACAAGAAAGTCCAGCCTTCCGAATTCTTTCTGAACCTGCTGCATGAGTGCGGCAATCTCGGTATCGCTCCCTACATCGCAGGGAAACGCTTTTGCGCCGGGCATGGTGGCGACGAGTTCTTCGACGTTCTCCCGTAGCCGTTCGTTCTGATAGTTGAAGATGAGCTGTGCCCCTTGGCTGGCGGCGGATTGCGCAATCGCCCAGGCGATGCTGTGCTTATTCGCGACGCCAATGATCAGTCCCTTTTTACCGTCGAGTAACATGGTGTACTCCTGACAGGATGGTAAACATCTGTGAAGCGTGTTTCGAGAAGCGTGAGGCGCAGGGATTGTCCCGCGACAGATGCCTTACGAACGACGCGTCACGCACGAGGAGGTGCATCCTCATTCTGGTGGCCCAAGATAGCATGATTTTATACCTGGTGTCAGGAAAGCAGTGGGTAGGGGGAGGAGGGGCTAATTTGCTTTGGCAGCGCTGGCATGAAGTTGAGCCAACACTTTCTTCGCTTCAGGAGCGAAGTCATCCCACCGGTAGGTTTGAATAAGATCCAGGGCTTCGATGGCGAGCGAAAGGGCTTCGCTGTGGCGGCCGTCGGCACAATAGCTCTTGGCCAGGCTGAGTCTGGCATTGACCGACTGCGGTGATTTCAGAAGCACGTACTGAAGAAGCTTCTCCCCCTTTTCTCTGTCCCCTCCAAGCAGTGAAGGAAGCCTGAGAAGGAACGCCCCTTTGGCTGACAGGGCGTCAAGATGATCAGGTGCAAGTTCCAGTGTCCGGTCGAGCTCCTTCGTCACGTGGCGGAAACCCATAACTGATGTGATGCTCGGCTCACCATCGATCCGCATGAGTTCTCCTAAATTACAGAACAGGGCGAAATGCGCGTCGGCAGATCGATCATCCACTGCCACGGCTTGCTCCGCCAGTGCCTGGCCTTTCTCAAAATGGCTGACTCTGCTGGCCCTATCTTGAGTGGAGCGACCCGCGGAGCATTCTGCCATTGCCTTGTGGGCCAATGGGTTGGACGATTGTTGCGCCAGGAGGGTACCAGGGTTTGCTACGATCCAGCAGCCAAGCAGTAGAAGGAATGTGCGCCTCATTGTTCCCTGCCAATTGAAGGGGAGCCTACAAGCGGGACCTGCGAGGTCCAGCAACCCATATACCGATTTCAGATGGTGTGTATACCATAGCCTGTGAGAAATTTACTACGGCTGACACGGAGGCCCTACCCAGACGTTCCTTTTGGCATACTTCAAAAAGACTTGTCTGTCGCATTGCGAAGCGCACGGAACGCCTTGAGCATCGTTCGATATGAATAATGGGCATTCCGACCGCTCGGATTAGGCAGGGCAAAAACAGGACGGCCCGCCAAGGTTTTGGCTTGCAACCCGAGGCTAATTCGTCCGGACCTGTATTCTGGGAATAACGTGCGATAGATCGTGACGCCGAGTAGGGCCACAGCGTGAGGACGATACCGTTTCACTGTGGCGACGAGCCGCTTTTTCCCGGCTGTATACTCTTGTGGCTTGAGCGTGCCCACCCCTGCGCTAGGCCGCTGAATGATGTTTGTGAGGCCAAGCCCCCAATCCGGAAGTCGCCAATCGTCTTGGTGTGTGAGCGGCTCGGACACCAGCTTTGACTCGTATAAGAGTTTCCAGAATCGGTTTGAGTGCCCGGCAAAGTGGTGCCCGGTGGCAGCTGAACGAAGGCCTGGATTGATGCCGACGAAGAGGATATGGACCCCCGGCCTAATGTGATCAGTGAGTCGTTGGCGAGACGGAGTCCCTTGTGATGGTTTGGTGAGAATTTTTCTCACTGGTTTTTCGACCTAAAATGGAACCGTGTGGCGTAGGCAGTCTCGGTCTCGACAGCAATGTGCCATTCCAGCGATGGGGCGGTTTAGCTGACCTCCAGCCATTCCGCCACAAAAAACAAAGGTTCAGCAGTGAGGCCTAGTTTGAATAACATACATAACACATTGATAAGTAAACAATGGCATCGACCTCACCGGTTCGGCATCAAGCTTGCTGTGTACTCACAACAAGTGTCGATGGACGGCACAATATTTACACATTAACGGAGGGTGATTGATTATGAAGAGCATGTTGATGGCGATCATGGCAGTGGCAGTGGCAGTGACGTTCAGCGCTCCAGCTTTCGCGGGCGAGGAGAAGAAGGACGAGAAGAAGGGCGGCCACGTCGTTGTGTACGGCGAAGAGAAGAAAGATGAGAAGAAAGGTGGCCATGTCAGCACCTTCGGCGAAGAGAAGAAGGACAAGGGCGGCAAGTACACCGATACGTTCGGCGAAGAGAAGAAAGACGAGAAGAAGGGCAAGTAATCCCTTTTCTTTGGCGAGGCTAGTTAGCTTGAGGGGTCTCCTGCCTAAGGCGGGGGGCCCCTTCGGCGCTTTTTTCTACCTGCTACGGCTTTGAAGATAGACGGCCTGTAATCCCACAATCGACTTTGCATCCCTGATCGCCCCAGCTTCAATCATCCTGATCGCTTCTGATAGTGGCATCTCGATCACCTCGAGGACCTCGTCACGGTCGAGCTGTTGTCGCCCTATTGTGAGCCCAGTCGCCTTGTAGATGTGGATCACTTCGTCGGTGAATCCGGGCGCGGTGAATATACTCGAGAGCAGTTCAAGACTGCCGGCTCGGTATCCTACTTCTTCTTCAAGTTCTCGTGACGCGCAGACTTTGGGGTCCTCGCCAGGATGAAGTTTTCCCGCCGGGATTTCGTAGATGAATCCTCCTGCCGCATGGCGGAACTGCTTAATCAAGATGACTGTGCCATCGTCTTTCAGCGGCACCACCGCAGCGGCTCCAGGATGTCGCACGACCTCCAAGTCGACGGTGATACCGTTGGGCAGCGTGACGGTATCGACATTCAAGTTGACGACGATACCTGTATAGATGTTTTTCGTCATTTCATTTCGTGAGGGGTAAGGCGTGAGGCGTCAGGGGTTCAGATAAACACACACTCCCCACTCGCCTTACGCCTGACGTTTCACGCCTCACGCCTTCTTGCGCTTATAGAACGGCGGTTTCACCACGATGGCCGGAACCATCTTCCCCCGAATGTCTATGGCGAGAGACGTTCCCGGATTGGCATGGGACACAGGAACGTAGCCCAAACCAATGCCCTTTTGTAGGAGTGGCGAGAGATTGCCGCTCGTGATGAGGCCGATGGGTTGGGAGTTCGTAGGGTCGAGAATTCTGAATCCGTGGCGAGGTACAGCTTTCTCAACGAGTTCAAAGGCGACGAAACGGCGGGCGACTCCGGCTTGTTTCTGTGCCAGAAGCGCCTGGCTGCCGATGAATGTCGCCTTTCTGAAAACTGACCGTCCAGTCCGCATTGGCTTCAAGTGGCGTTGTGTCTTCGCCCATGTCGTTGCCATAGAGCAGATAGCCCATCTCCAACCGGAGGAGATCCCTCGCGCCGAGCCCAGCCGGCTTCAGTCCCCAGGCTTGTCCCTTGTCGAGAAGCAGGTCCCAGAGGCGCCCGACCTTGTTGGCGTCGATGTAAATCTCATAGCCCAGTTCACCGGTGTAGCCGGTCCTGGCCATCAAGCAGGGAAGATCGCCTATCGTCGCATCACAGGTGTGATGGAGCTTGAGTCCTTCAAGCGCTTTCGCGCCAAGGCTCATGAGCAGCTCGCGCGACTGTGGACCTTGAACAGCCACTTGAGACAATTCGACTGACCGGTCCTCAAGATGAACCACCTTGCCCTGGGTGGGCTGGGATTGTAGCCACGACAGGATCTTCTCACGGTTCGAAGCATTCACGCACAAGAGGAACTCGTCCGGGGAAAGCCGATAGACAAACACATCGTCTTTGATGCCGCCGGTTTCGTTACAGACCATGGAGTATTGGGCTTGAGACACGGCAAGTTTGCCGACGTCGTTGGTCGTGACGTGCTGGAGGAATGAGAGGGCACCCGTTCCGGCGATTCGCATCCTTCCCATATGGCTCACATCGAAGAGCCCGACATGGGAACGGACAGTATGGTACTCGTCTACCACACCGCTGTATTGGATAGGCATCTCCCATCCAGCGAAATCGACGAGTTTTGCGCAACTGGCACGATGTTGCTGGATGAGAGGAGTCTGTCGCATCATGATCGTGCGGACATACGAGTTGGCTCAATCATCGGACACCGAGCAACTCAACATCGAAAATCAAGGTGGCATTCGGTGGAATCACGCCGCCGGCACCCTGCGCGCCATAGCCGAGCTTGGAAGGAATGGTCAGCTTTCGCTTCCCGCCAATTTTCATCCCTTTCACCCCCTCGTCCCATCCCTTGATGACTCGCCCGGCACCCAGTTGAAATGAGAAAGGCTGGCCTCGGTCCACAGAGCTGTCGAATTTCTTTCCATTTTCTAGCCAGCCAGTGTAATGGACGCTGACAGTCTGCCCCGCCTCTGCCGTCGCTCCGGTCCCAACCGTGAGATCGACATACTGTAATCCCGATGACGTCGTGACTTCGTTCCCTTTGGCACCTACTTCCTGAAACGGCATGACGATTCCTTTCCGTATCGTCGATCACGCACCTACAATGATCGACGACACCTATGTAAGGTCAATATTGTGCGTAATACACCCTGCCGACATCTCAGCCGGCGACCCTGCTTGAATACTCTCGGAGCCTGGTATCTTCACGTATGTTATGTGCGAGAGTCAGGCTCGGAGAAAATAACCACACTCGCTGTGTAGCCATGCAGAAAATTGCGCCCTCCGACGGGACCGAGCTCGCCTTGCGCAAAGAATCCTGCTGTCGGGATAGGGCCAAGCCGTTCTTGCACGGCTCCGCTATCGTGATGAGGTTGGTCGAAGAGTCCCTCTCCACGCCCGCAACAGCTGAACAAAAGAGCCCCGAGAGGGGGACTCTTATGTCTCGTGCGGTTCGCTGCCAGGAGCACATGTAAATCGTCGCTAGCAGACTTCGCATCGCGAAGATGGAACTGCACGGTCTGGCCTTCCTGAACGACATCCCCGATCGCAACGGCTCCAGCCTGCTGGTCCGCTCCGATCAGATTCCGGACGAGGAAGTCTCCTCGCTCGAAATGGCTTCCATGCTCGTCGATCACGATGCCCAGATGCAATGCGCGATGGGCATTGCGGCGTTGCTGTTCCCCCCATGGATTCGAAGACATCTTGAAGGCGTTTCAGGGCCGAGACGCCACCCAGTTCATAGATGAGATTCTGCTCCGCTCTCGTCACGACAAACCGTTCACCGATCGGACGACACCCTTGTGATGTCACGGTTCGCACAGTGATAGCTCCAGCGAGTTGCACCCCTACCACGCCCCCGTCGAAGACCTGATCGTTGAGGAGCAGCCGGTTTTCTCCTGAGTCCTGGCCTCCACCGACAAGGCCCCCGACGACTTTTCCATGGGGGTATCGGTCGGTCATGAGGGACAGGACTTCCTGCATCGGTGTGGAAAATGGATCAGCAAAGAGGAGAAAAGTCGAATCGTCGAGCCCAGGTTCCGGCCATCCGGGCATGCGGATTTGGTCCTGCAGCTGAGAGACGGAGAGCTGCAGAGGAGTCAGTCTGACATCGGGTAGGCATGCCGCCAAGACCGTCATGGCGGCTGCGGTTTCAATCTCTTCGGGCCCTGCGATGACCCCTTCACCGGAGCAGCCCAGGAACACTTTCGCTCGCAACTCGCTCTGCAGCATAGCCGAAATCATAGAAGCATTGGCCGCATGGTGAGAAGAAAAGAAGACGAAGGCCAGATCGATGGGAGCCGCGCCAAGTTGCATCGCGATGGCATCCGCGAGGTCGCGAGTGGCAGCTTCCGTATCAGTCTTGCGCGAGAGTGCGGTCGCGAATTGAAGTGTCGCTGGAGTGGTGATCCCTGTGGAATGAGTCGTCATGGGACGAATATTTTTCCCGCGGTTGCCGATAGAATAGCAGGATGCTCAAAAAGGCGGTCCAGCAAGGCCGCAGCGGTTTTTCACTCGCTCTCAAAGGGTGACCTGGTTGATCCTCGATTGCGCGCGTCGAACGAGCACCTTCCGAGCGTGCGCGTTCCGCGAGCAGGAGGACGACCAGGCTACCCGTCCTTTTTCAGCATCCTGCTAGACCCCTGGGTCCATCCGTTCCGGTCGGTCCTTCGCCAGCTTCTTATAGTAGCGCCACAAGTAGGAATGGTAGTCATCGAGTTGCGCCAGGAGATAGTGCAGTTCCGCGGGATCTTGTGTCTCTACGGCATGGGCCATGCGGGTTTGTAAGAACTCAGCGAACGCATTGGTTTTCCCTAGCGCGGTGATCAGACTCAAGCTACCGCCGAGTTGGTACTCGTTCATGCTCGTCCTCCAGCTGCGAGAAAGTCGGGAAAGGATAGCGAGGTATGAGAGAGAAATGCAAGTGAGGGAGTCCTCAGCTTGCAGGGCCCCGGTTCTCCATCGCTACTTCACCTGGTGATCGAGGATGGCGCGGAGTCTGGAGAGGGAGATCGCATCGATGCGGTGGTCGTCTCGCCCCACCACCGTCGTCGCCATGGTCAGCGCGTTAAGAATGGCTTCTTCTGTGGCTTCGACCGTCGATGTGATCAATGGATTCAGATGAGTGTCGGCGAGGTGCGTTTGCTGAAACGTCGGTTCTTTTGGGTAGTGGGGAATCGACGTTAGCCGTGGAGAATGCCAGCATGAAATCTCCACTTCCATGGCGCGCAGTGGATCCTGTGCGGGCGAGACCGAGAGCGGCGCGCTTGGCCAGTCTAGTGAGCTGGCGGCCATCGAGCGGCGCATCCGTGGCAATGACGACGATGATGGAGCCCTCGCTTTGGCCGGGCGAGAGTGGTGCTGCCATCGCCTGAGGTGCTTCATATAGTTTTCCAACCGGCACTCCACCTACGACGAGCTCAGGCCGTCGCCCATGGTTCGCATTGACGAGCACGCCGACCGTATAGCCACCCTCAGTTTCCGGCAATCGCCGTGACGCAGTGCCGATACCACCCTTGAAGCCGTAGGACACCATCCCTGTTCCGGCGCCGACCGTCCCTTCCTGTACAACCCCAGAGGAGGCACTGTCGAGCGCCTGTACCACGTCTGTCTCCGAGACATGCCGCCCTTGAATATCATTGAGTCGTCCGTCGTCGCATTCAGCGACCACAGGCGTCAGCGTATCATCGGTAATACCGATTTCCGGATAGCGCGCGATCATCCAGCTCATCACCCCGTTGGCCACACGCGGCACGTTCAAGGTATTGGTGAGGGCAATCGGATACTCCAGAAATCCGGATTCAGTCACCCACGAAAGGCCGGTCATCTCACCGGTCCCATTCAGAACGAACGAACCGGCTGGAACTTTTTTATGCCACACATCGTCGCGAGGGATCACGACCGTTACGCCTGTTCGAATCGGACCAAGTCCTGGTTTGAGGGGCCCGTCTCCGGAGATGAGGGTGGTTTGGCCTACAGAGACGCCGGCCACGTCGGTAATCGCGTTGAGCGGTCCAGGCTCATAGGAGCCGACGACGATGCCAAGGGCACGAGCTCGCACTCGGGGTTCATCCAAACTTGCCTGGGCAGGTACGACGGGAGCGAGGTAGCTACAGCCGGCCAGGATCAACAGCAGTGTTGCGAGAGGGGCCGTGCTGTTAGGAGCCTGTCCGACACTGGCCGTTCTACTGCGGCGAATGATCCACGACCATCTGCGTCGTGCTCGGCCTGAAAAAATCCTCAACGTATTCCAGTGAATACGCTTCCGGTTTTTCCAGGCCTTGTGCCGCTCATCTGGCCGCGCCTTCTTCGCCTCGTTGCGAAGGCCAATGTCGGACAGGCTCCTAGACCTCAAGGGTCGATCCAACATGGGGAACAGCGACCTCAATGTTTGGGTGTTCTGCCTGAATAGCCATAGCCAAAGACAACGCCTGTTTTTCTTCCCCATGGACGAGAATGACCTTACTCGGGCTTGGCTGTATGGAGCGCACGTAGGCTAAAAGATCCTGGCGATCCGCATGGGCCGAAAGCCCATTGAATTTGACGATCTGTGCCCGGCGCGGAGTAGGCACGCCGAAAATCGGGACGACATCCCATCCTTCGACAAGCTTCCGCCCGAGGGTATGCTCGGCTTGAAAGCCCACAAAGACGATCACATTCGATTCGTCTTGAATCGCGTGTTTGAGATGATGCACGACGCGACCGCCTTCGCACATGCCGGAGGCGGAAATGATGACGCAAGGGCCCTTCATGTGGTTCAAGCGCTTGCTGTCTTCCGGCGATGAGACAAAGTGGATATAGCGTGAGGCGAAGGGGTCGCCAGAGGATGTGAAGGTACGGGTAGTCTCTTCATCGTAGCACTCCGGGTGGCGGCGAAAGACCTCTGTGGCCCGTGAGGCCAGCGGAGAATCGATATAGATCGGAATAGGATCGAGTCGCCCTTCTCCAACGAGCTCCTTGATCCTCATGACCAGTTCTTGGGTCCGTCCAACGGCGAATGCGGGGACGATGATCTTGCTCTTGTGAGTCTTGGCATGGATGAGGAGCTCCAGCGCTTTCTGTTTCATGATTTCCCCATCGGCTTCGTGCAGGCGATCGCCGTAGGTCGACTCAAGAATCAACACGTCGCAGGGCGGAGGGGCTTCAGGGTCTTGAAGGATCGGCATGTGAGCGCGGCCAAGATCTCCACTAAAGAGCACGGTAGTGGTATTGCCGCGTGCCGTGTATTTCACCCGAATGGCCGCCGATCCCAAGATATGGCCGGCGTCGTGAAAGGATGTGGTCACACGCGGGGCAATCTTGAGCAGATGTCCGTATCGTGTCCCCTCGAATCGTCGAACGAGCTTACGGACATCCTCGGTATTGTAGAGCGGCTGGACACAGGTTTTTCCCCTCCGCTGCTCCTGCTTATTGACGTAGCCACAATCGCTCATCTGGACACGAGCTGAATCTTCGAGCATGAGTTCGGTCAAATCGGCAGTGGCTCTGGTGAGGTACACCTTTCCGGAAAAACCGTGCTTCTGGAGGACCGGTAAGGCACCGGAGTGATCGATATGGGCATGGGAGAGCAAGACCGCATTGAGCGATTTGGGGTCGAAGCCTAAATCTCGGTTCTTCCGATAGGCTTCATCCCGGCGTCCCTGGAAGAGGCCGCAATCCAGTAAAAGTTTGAAGCCTGGGACCTCAAGCATATGGCGGCTCCCCGTCACTGATCGCGCGGCCCCATGGAAGGAGAGTTTCATGATGAAGGTACTCCATTGTGGCGGCTGATCAGGTCCCAGGCTTCCTGAGCCGTTTCGGCGTAGCGGAACAGCTGAAGATCCTTCTGGGCGATGAGCCCATTCTCAACAAGCCATTGCCAGTTGATCAGGCGCTCCCAAAAATCCCGTCGCGACCAGCACGACCATGACGTTTTCGGTCTTGCCTGTTTGGAGAAGCGTCAGCGTCTCGAACAGCTCATCGAGAGTGCCCAATCCTCCGGGAAAGGCGACCAGTGCTTTCGCGCGGATTAAGAAGTGCATTTTCCTGATGGCAAAATAACGAAACTGAAAGCAGAGCTCAGGTGTAATGTAGGGGTTCGGATGCTGTTCGTGAGGGAGAGTGATGTTGAGGCCGATGGACTTTGCATTCACATCCGCCGCCCCGCGGTTGGCGGCTTCCATGATGCCGGGTCCTCCGCCGGTGACGATGACGTAGTCGCAGCGGCCATCGATTTGGCAGGTGGACGATACCAGCCGGCCGAATTCACGCGCCATGTCATAGTATTTTGAGAGAACAAGTTGTCGCTGAGCGATTGCAATCTTGTGCTGGCACGTTGAATCCCGTGGGGTTCGAGCGGCCTCCATTTCAGCTACGTGGAGCGCCTGTTTCGCGGCGGCTGGTTCTTGCAGTCTCGCACTGCCGAACACCACGATAGTCGATTGGATCCCCTGTTCACGCTGAATCAACTCCGGCTTCAACAGTTCGATCCCGATACGGAGGGGGCGGAGTTCGTCCCGCTGGAGAAACTCCGTGTCGCGATCGGCAGGAATGTAGGAGGAGGATTCTGCGGCGGGGTTGATGGCATCTGGATCAGGTGGAGGATTCATGGGGCGATTATAGAGGGATTAAAGAGGCCCGGCAATTCTGGATGGGACGCAGCATTCTAAAATGGCCAGAACCAGATGACCGGCTCATCCGTGGCTCGTCGGGAGAATCCGTAGGCGCGCACGGTCCACTGAGGATCGAACACCACCTGGAATTGTTCAAGCGTCACTCCGGTCTTTCTCAAAGCCATCGTCGGGGAATAAGGCAAGAACAGACGACCGATGAAGCCGAAGTCAAGACCCGCAGATTTGGTATCACTCCAATAATAGAGCGCCACGAACCCGAAATCAGATTCGGTCACCTCATCCGGGGCTCCGATGTGATCGGCCAATTCGCCTATCGTCGTCTCCCCGACACGAACAAAGTTGACCTGCTTCGAGGTTATGACCTCGTTAAACGTCGCTCGGCGGACGGTACATCCAGCGCAAAGAAAGAAGAGGCAGAGCGCGCCAACGACCAATTTGATCGAGTGAAAATGCGACGCCACGTTAGTCGCCAAATGGCCACAGTCTAAATCGTGTGCGGTCGGTGCGTTTGCCGTAGACCACTTCTTCAGCAATCCCATCTCTGTTGAAAAATACATAAAGATTGTCGCTTTTGACATCCATTCGGATGAAGTTCAGCACTATGAGCATCATCGCCGGCGATTTCCCGTCATAGTAATAGTAGTGAAAGATCTCTCGATCGTTGCCTCTGACAATGCGATCCGGGGCGCCGACCATTGAGACGACTTCTGCCATGGTCGTCGTACCCTTCTTGATGGCCGAGATGGCTTCTTCTTGAAGCGGCTCGCCGACTGTTCCTCTGGTCACCACACAGCCCTGAAGCAGGGCCAAGGTCAAAACAATGATAATGCCGGCTAGCGGCTTGAAGAATAGCATGATGACTCCTTTTGCTAAGCTTCGGTTGGACAATCCATTAAACCATTTTGGCGTGCCAGAACAAAATCGGTTTCAAAGATGGCATAGGAGGACGGAGTGAGCCCCACTTTACGGTACACTGCTTGCGCGACGCTGTTGTTCTCTTCGACGTACAGACGGATCCCACAGACATTCGGGTTTGTCTTGGCGGTAGCCATCACGATCTGATGCATTCGGCGAAAGACGCTCTGTCTACGCCAAGCAGGGGCGACATACACACTCTGAATCCACCAAAATGCGCCGTTACGCCAATCGCTCCATTCAAAAGTAATCAGGAGCTGCCCTACCAGCTGACGATCGTCGGCCTGCTCCAGTTCGGCGACCATGAAAAATCCACGATCAGGAGAATTCAGGAGAGCAATTGTTCCGTCATGCAGGCGGTCGCGGTCGAGGTGGCGACCTTCCGTTTCAAGAGCCATGGCCGCGCTGAATGACGCGATCTTGGCTGCATCTTGTGGCTTGGCGAGTCGGACGTTCAATTGGTCGAGGATTGACATGGAGCTCAAGTTGTTGTTTTCGGGGCTTGTAGCCATCCAGATTCAGGTTTGTACAAACCGGCGGTACACTCCATCTTAATAGCCTCTTCCGGTGCCAGATTGAGTGGACGCAACTGTGTCTGAGGGACAAAGGCAAGCAAACCGCTGAACGGATGGAGAGCCGTGGGCACAAAGACCATGAGCAAATTTGTTGTCGGTGAAACTTGTAGCGCAGACGGTGCGGCTCCCATCACAAACCCGATCGCCCAGAGACCGTCTCGAGGGAACGGAAAGGCCACCACCTTGCTGTGGCCGAAGCGAGCTCGGAAATTCAGAAGATCGGCCATGCCTTTGAGGGTGATATAGAGACTGCGGACCAATGGAACGCGCTCGATCCACTGCTCGGCCTGAGTGATGATGCGTTGCCCAACGACATGGGTCGCGATGGCGCCGATAACCACGACAAGGAGTAGAAACACGATGAGGCTTAGTCCAGGCCACTGTCGATCACCCATGTTCCAAGGGAGATCGTGGATGAGTTCATTGAGTGCGTGAAATAGTGCGGAAAGGATGAAGAAGGTGGCCCAGGCAGGCACGAGGACCAATAAACCAGCCAGGGAGTATTTCCACAAGGTGTTTGACATCACTGCGCGTGCCCTTGAATCCACTCCAGCGAGCGTGTGTAGTATAGCAGAAACTGCCTGCCTAACTAGGAGTCTGCATCCGGGGTTGATCTCAACGATCTCGATGATCTATTCTGCCACTGTCATATCGGTCGGGTTCACAAGGGAAGCATTATGGCAGAACGTACTGAAGCAAGGCATCCGGTTAACATCGACAAGGATCTTCTTGCCATTCTCTGTTGCCCTGACACGAAGCAGGACGTGAGTCTGGCCGAGGAGGCGCTTATTGCCAAGTTAAACGGGGCCGTGAGTCATGGGCAATTAAAAAATAGGGCCAATAAGCTGATTACGGAGCCCCTCGATGGAGGGTTGATAAGAGCCGACCGAAAGATACTGTATCCAATCCGAGAAGATATTCCTGTCATGCTCATTGAAGAAGGCATTCCCCTGGAAGGGATCATCTAGCCAGACTGGTTGACAATCTCTTTCTGCGTCTATTCCTAAGCCATCACCTCGCCCATCAGAATCTTCCTGTCGGCCCATGCATGATGAGAAAAAGCTCGGTAGCGTCTACTGAATATTCAGACACGATAGCGGGCCATGCCGTCTATCGGTTGGCATTTTTTGAGCCGGTCGACGTCCCGCAGTGCTGGCAGAGATATTCGTACAGATCTCCGGTCGGAAGTACAAGCAGCAGTCGCTCTCGCGTGGGGGTCGCCACTCGGCAGGAAGGGCAATAGAGCAGCGACGCATTTAACGATCTGAATTGGTCTGGTTGTTTAGAGGAAGGTGGTCTTAACGGTCGAACGGTGTTGGGGGAAGGATTGGTCAGCCAAGTTGGGCCAGGAGGCTTTCGTGAAAAACCTGACATACAATAATTCTATAAAATGAGACGGTAGTGGTCAATGGTCAGAATCCAACTGCGTGCTTCCAGCATGTGCCATCAAAGCCGGCATGGTGCAGTTGGTACGAGAGACTCGATTGAGGACAGGAATGCTAGGCCGTTGGCGTCTTTGCTGACTCAATGTCCGTTGCTGTGATCAGGCTCGATAAATAATCAGCGACAAAATTGAGAGCCTCCTCTCGTCCGTCCGCACGACGTCCCTTTTCTCGACGCTGGACTGACAATTCGTGATCGAGATCTGACTTGACCTCGGTCAGAACTCGTTGGAGGGACGAAGGAGTCAAGTTTGAATCCATGTCTTCAAGTTCTTGGCAGCGGTCAAGGACCCAATTCAACCCTTCGATTCGCCCAGCGTAGTGCTCCTGCTCCGCGGTGTCGATCCGCGACATGGTGGTGGCAAATGTCTGTGCCTCATAGATGAGATTATAGAAGCTGGTCACTGCTCGCTGTAAGGTTGGAATCATGTCTCTCCTTTACGCAAATTATCAACCGTCTAATTATACACGAGAATGCCAAGGCAACAAGGAAAAAATGTTGAGCTAGGTAAATAGGAGAGAATGAAACTCGTTCATGAATCCGTAATAGAGCGGGGCGAAATCTTTGAGGCACTCCGGGCTGGTTTCTTTGAGGCGTTTGAAAAAGAGGATCTGTACACGCGGGTTGATCTGTTCCAGGAGCTGGCCCAATTGAGCCATGGTATAGCTCCCAGTTGGGACGCTGAGGACATAGTGCACGAGACGCTCGACGAATTGCTGAGCCATATACTCGCTGGCAAGATAACCATCTGGAAGTTTTCCAGAAGCCAGAAATTCGTCAAAAGGTATCGCTTGCGCAGCAAATGGGATGGACGGTTGCTGACCAGAGGTCACGCTGATGACACCTCAGCTTGTAATGGAGGAATATCTATATCAAGTAGTAACTCTACTGAACCTTCTGGAATGCGTCAAGTGCGCAGAAGAATCAGGCACGGTCTGAGCCGAAAGACCGGTGGAGACGAAATACGCTATATTCATTATCAAATAGAAGGGGCGGAGTCCCTATGGAACTCCGCCCCTGTGAAACGCTGGTCTCGATGACACTTTAGAGCCAGGTCACCCGCTCAGCCGGACGAATGTAGATGGGTTCTTCGACCTGCACCCGCGCCACTTCTTTCCCCGACTTGTTGAAGCCCAGCACGGTATCGTTGTACATCTCGAACCGTTTCCCGTGGATCTGGGTCTCGAACACTTTGGGGCCGGGAATCACATCGTACCGGAAGACGATTTGCTGGCTGGCGCGCCAGAGTTGCAGGACCGCCAACAGCTCACGGCTGGGGACGAGATACTTCTCGATGGCATTATCGACCCCAGGGCCGAACATCTGCCGCGCGTATCCGCGCGGGCTATGCCGTGGTGGGATGTAGTAGCCATTGGGCTCGGTGCCCCACTGCGGGTAGAGGGGAAGCGCCACCTGCTCGACACGAATCGCGTAGTAGAGCGGGTGCCAGCGATCTTCCGCCCACAGGCCGTCTTCGCCGATGCGGACCAGGCTCTGCATCCGGATCTTGCCGACACAGGCTGCCATGCAGCGCGTTTCCATCGGCTCGCCCCCGGTCAAGGGGTCCTTCCCCTCAATCCGTGGGTAACAGGCGATGCATTTCTCCGACACGCGTGTGGTGCCTCGATACATTGGCTTTTTATACGGGCACTGTTCGACGCATTTCTTGTAGCCCCGGCACCGGTTCTGGTCGATCAAGACAATCCCATCTTCTGGTCTCTTGTAGATCGCCTTCCGCGGGCAGGCGGCCAAGCAGCCTGGATAGGTGCAATGATTACAGATCCGCTGGAGGTAAAAGAAGAAGGTCTCATGCTCAGGCAGGCTGCTCCCGGTCATCTTCCACGGTTCGTCCCGTGAGAATCCGGTCTTGTCGATGCCCTCCACCAGCGCGCGCATCGAGGTGGCCGTATCCTCATAGATGTTCACAAACCGCCATTCCTGGTCCGTGGGAATGTAGCCGATCGCGGCCTGGCCGACCTTGGCGCCAGCGTCGAAAATGGTCATCCCCTCGAACACCCCATAGGGCGCATGGTGTTTCCGGCCCACTCGGACGTTCCACACCTGCCCCCCCGGATTCACCTGCTCAATCAGCTGGGTGATCTTCACGTCGTAGAACTGGGGATACCCGCCGTAGGGCTTGGTTTCCACATTGTTCCACCACATGTATTCCTGCCCCTTGGAGAAGAGCCAGGTCGACTTGTCCGCCATCGAACAGGTCTGACAGGCCAGACACCGATTGATGTTGAACACAAAGGCAAACTGCCACTTCGGATGCCGTTCCTCATAGGGATACAGCATCTTCCGTCCCAGCTGCCAGTTATACACTTCAGGCATGGTGAGTCCTCCTCGTTCCTCGGTAGTCGTTACTCGTCAAGTGTCTCATTCGATTCCCATCGTCAGACTTTGATCTTGATGTGTTCACCTTTGAGCCACTTGATCATGAACTCATTCTCTTGGCCCGGAGTGAACCCGGTCCTGACCGGTTCCCAGGGCCCTCGGGCTCCGATGCCGCCATCTTCGGCCTTCGTGATCCGGATCAGACATTCCTTCGGCACCGTGTTGATCGCATGGTGATCGACCTGGTAGCCCCACTTAAACTTCCACGCGATCGCGTGCTTGCCCGGTAACGAGTCGGTTTGGTGCATCGGCATCAACCAGTTTCTGGTAAAGGACTGTTGAGCCCCGTACCGGAAGTTAGATTGGTAGCCGGTATCAACCGCGATGGCACGTCCGTCCGGCCTGGTCTCATGGCCTTTTACCGACTTGGGCGTCGCCACGTACGGAGCATGTTTCGCCATCGTGACGTGATAGGGATAGGCGGGATTGTACTTCGAACGGATCATCAGGCGCGCCACCTTATAGTACGGATCTGATGGTTTCCACCCTCGATAGGGGCGGTCCACCGGATTGCCGTCCACATACACGTAGTCGCCGTCGTTGATACCACGGTCTTTGGCCGCCTGCGGGTTGATGTGCAACTGATGCTCGCCCACGCCCGGCGTTCGTTTGTCCATCCGGTAGGGATCGCCGAAGTTCGACTCATAAATCTGCACCCAGTCGTTCACGGACCATTGGCTGTGCACCCGATGGCGGGTCTTGGGCGTGACACAGTAGAATTGGTAGCCCTTCTCCCACAAGGGGTTCGCATGCCGCTTGATTTCCTGCCAGGGCAGCTTGATGTTTCGCACCGTTTTATCGTCATGGTGCTGGGCGGTGATCGGAATCCCGTAGTCGTCCGGACGGACATACGGATTGCTGGTCATGATCGCGTTCGGCAGATACGGCGTCGCCTCCGTCCCTTCGCGGTGCGAGATGAAGTTTTCGCCGTATTCGATCGCCTCCGGCTCCGTGCGATAATTCTCGTACCGACCGGTCCTGGTCCACATCGGCTTCGACTCGTTGGTCTCTTCCCAGAAAGGTGTGCGTGGATAAGTCCGCACCATGACCATCCAGCCCTTTTCCGATTTCAGCATCACATCGGCGCTGTAGCCGTAGAAGGTGCTGGAGGCATCGAGCATCCGCTGGGCATAGACATCGACGCGGTTCTCATAGACGAACTTGAAGTAATCGCGCATCCGCTTATCGCCCGTCATGTCCGACAACTTCGCGGCCACGCCGGCAAAGGTATCGAGGTCGTTGCGGGTGTCGTACAGGGGCCGGATCCCGCCCTTCCAGATTTGCACCCAGGGATTGGACACCGTGATGGTCATTTCCGGATAGGTGAACTCCATCCAGGTGTTTGCGGCAAAGGCGATATCGTTATGGTTCACGTCCGACGTCATCTCGACGTCCTGACAGATCAGGGTCTCGATGTTCGGATCGACGTTCCGCACCATGTCATAGTGGTGTTTGGCGTTGTTGAGCACGTTCACGTTGACGACCCAGCGGAACTTGCTCGGGGTCGGCATGTGGGTCTTGCCCGTGAACACCTTGCGCCCATACTTCGGCGTGCTCACGATCAAGGCGGTATCGCCATGGTTCCAGTAGCCGACCTCTTCGCCGTAGTAATAGGAGTTCGTCTTGATTTCCTTGCCGTGGGCGTTCGGATCGAGCGTGATATTGAAGGGGTCTTCACCCGTATGCACGGCGAGACCCGCACCAGACCAGGGCGTTGACGTCCAACATCCAGCTTTGTAATTGCCGGCCCAGGTATGTTGCCCCGTGCCGAACTTGCCCACGTTGCCCGTGACGATGAGTACCATCGCCGCCCCGCGCGCATTCATCGTTTGATGGAAATAGTGACAGGTTCCTTCACCGTTATGAATGGCAGCAGGCTTGATTGAGCCGGAATCCCGCGCCCAGCGGACCAACAGATCCTTGGGGGTCCGGCAGATCTGATGGCACGTATCCAGGTCGTAGTCCTGGAAATGCACCAAGTACATCTGCCAGACCGGCATGGCGTCGACTTCTCGTCCATTGAGCAGTTTCACGCGGTAGGTGCCGGTGAGGGCGGCGTCGATGCCGCTATTCTGATAATGCCACCCGACTTGCTCCCGGTGAAGGGGGACCGCCTGTTTCTTGCTGAGGTCCCACACCATCATCCCCCCGAGTCGCTCGACCTGCTGGGGCTTCAGGGACTGCACGCGGCCTGAATAGCTCTTCGAGAAGTCCGGGAACTTGTAGTCCGCCACCACGTCACGCGGATCCAGAAACTGTAGGGTATCGGTGCGGACGAGCACGGGCGAATCGGTATAGCCTTTCAGAAAGTCCGTGTCGTGCATGTTCTCATCGACGATGATCTTCATGGCCCCCAAGAAGATCGCCCCGTCCGACGCGGGCCGGAGCGGCATCCAATAGTCGGCTCGATAGGCGGTGGGGTTATACTCCGGCGTGATGACCACGATCCGGGCGCCCCGCTCAATACATTCGAGCTTCCAATGGGCTTCCGGCATCTTGTTCTCGACGAAGTTCTTGCCCCAACTGGTGTTCAATTTGGAGAAGCGCATGTCGGAGAGGTCGATGTCGGATCCCTGCGCGCCGCACCACCAGGGATGAGCGGGATTCTGGTCGCCGTGCCAGGTGTAGTTCGACCAGTAGCGGCCGCCCTGCGCCTGCTCCGGGTTGACCTTCCGGATCCAGGTGTCCAAGAGCGCGTTGACCCCCCCGTTCATTCGGGTATTGCCCATCTTGCCGATGATGCCCAGCACCGGCATACCAGCGCGATGTTTGAATGTACGGGTACCCGCGCCCTTCATCATCTCGATCATTTCAGGCGCATAGCCCTGCTCACGAAGGCGGCGAGCTCCGGCTTCTCCACTGTACCGTGTGGCAATGATGATCATGGCCTTCGCCGCATAGGTGAAGGCGGTATCCCAGGACACGCGGAGCATGTCGTCCAGGAAGCGGCTGTCGAACTTATACTTGCGCTTCATTTCCGACGTCAGCTCCGGGGAGCCGGCGTCCATCCACTCCTTCCAGCCCTTCCGCATCAAGGGGCCCTTCAACCGATAGGGGCCATAGACGCGGCGGTGGAAGGTAAAGCCCTTCAAGCACATGCGCGGGTTGTGGGCAAAGGTGCCGCGGTTGCCGTAGAGGTCTTCATACGTCTGGTGGTCGTAGTTCTGCTCGACCCGCATGACCACGCCGTTTCGGACAAAGGCCCGGACGCGGCAGGCATGCGTGTCATTCGGAGAGCAGACCCAAGTAAAAGACGAATCGTAGCGATACTGGTCGTGATATACACGTTCCCAGGACCGATCCGGATAGTCCCCCAACGGGTTACCGACTTCGATCACCGGCTGGAGTGCCGTCAACGCCAGGACGTTGTCCGCCACGGCCACTGCCGCGACTGTCCCGGCAGTAACTTTTAAGAACTGCCTACGTGACAAAAACATTGGTAGTACCTCCCAACAGTTGAGGGCTTCACCCAAGCCCACGAGACTCTACACGTTGATACAGATCCGAAACCTAACCCCGTATTTTTCAAAACACTGCTTAATCTTAATTAAAGAGAGAGAATCAAGCGCACACATGGTACTTCTTTCATCACGGGCATCCCTTATACACGCAATATACGAACCAAACTAAAGGAATTTATTTCTGTGAGAGCGATGTGCAATAAGTTATTGAATAATTATATGAAAAACAGCTTCAGACAGAAATCGTTTATGATAGTCAAGTTATGTATTGTTGGGTACTTTATGTATCGCCCTGTGAATGCCTCCGCGATTTTATGAAATAAACACTCAATAAGTCAATAAGTTAATGATCGTATTCACACGTTACCTTTTTGTAGCGCCAATAAATCTATGTAACAGAAATGCAGAGGCCTATCATTCTGGGTCTCGCGTTTTAGGAAAGACTATCCATATAGCGAGAGGGCTTCAATTGTGACATCGACTACCACGGTGCCGCTTCACGTTCGCGCGAAAATATTACATAACTCGCATTCTTACAACATGGTGCCCCGCAATTTCACACAACAGTGTGCTTCCTCGCTGCAGAATGGCTTGGTGCATGACGATTTTCTGGTACCTGAGCGCCCCAATGATCGCAAGAATTGCGTGTCTAATGGCTAGGGTGGATAGCAGTCCTCCACAGCCTTACCGGATGTATCCTGTTGCGGGCAGGGCGTCCACAAGGTTGTTATAGTACAAGAGTCGGTGACGGTGATAAGTCTAGTCGATCACCCGATCGCTTGACAGTTTCATTCCTGCATCAGTAAAATCCCACCCCTCTGACGACAGTGATCGAGCGGGAATAGCTCAGTGGTAGAGCATCGCCTTGCCAAGGCGAGGGTCGCGGGTTCAAATCCCGTTTCCCGCTCCAGTACTTACACAGCGTCGGCTCTGAATAATTGCCTCCGTGTGATAGATTTGTGCTAACCCAGTCGGGTGGTGCCGTTCGAGGATTAACACCCCTTCTCGCAAACTCTCCGGTGAGTGGTGGGCATAGCGCTGGGTCATGGTCGGCGACTTGTGACCGAGCAGCCGCTGCACCTTGTACAGATCCACGCCAGCCTGCGCGAGTCTCGTGGCAAAGGTGTGCCGCAGATCATGGAAACGGAAATTCGTGATCTCGGCTTTCTCCAATGCCGAATAAAATGCCCGCGTCAGATTTCGGGCATCAATCCTTGTCCCACAGGAAGTCGTAAACACGAAGGAGTGTTTCTCGCTGGTCGCTGTCTTGTGGCGTAGAAGCTCCACAAGGCAACTGTTCAGCGGCACGGTGCGCTTCTCTCCATTCTTGCTTTTCATCACCACGAGGACTTGCCGGTTCAGATCGACGGCTCGCCATTCCAAACCGAGAATCTCACCCCTGCCGCATGCCCGTGTTCAACGCGAACACAAGGATGTCTTGGAGCCAAGGAACCGAATGAGTGAGTAACCGTGTGTCCTCGTCGGGACTGAGCCACCGGTCACGTTCATTGCGGACCTTCTCTAGCGAGACCCGTCGCATCGGATTATCACGGCACCATTCCCACTCCCGTATAGCGATGTTGAAGGCATGCCGGATCAGTCCGAGTTCCTTGTTGACTGTCGCTGGCTTGGCCTTCAGCCGTCGCTGGGCTTTGTAGGCTGCGAGGAGCTTCGGCGTCACCTCAATGAGCTTGAGCGGCCCAAATACCGGCCTCAGATGACCGAGGCATTGCTCATCTCGCTGGTGGCTTGCTGGAGCCTTTGTCACCGATTGTTCGGTGAGATAGCGGTCCATCATCTCGTTGAACGTCCGATCTTTCTCTTCGAGTACGTCGAGAAAGCGGCCCTCAGCGATCTTGACCCTCAGCTTTGCAAGAATGGTTTCGGCTAACCGCTTGTCTGTGGTTTCCGTGGACTGTCTCACCTGTCGGCCCTGATACATCAAACTCATCCACCACACCTTATGTCGTCTAAATAGCCCCATCCACATCCTCCTTTTCGATGAGGCTTGAAATCGGTTTGGTTTCCCCATGCGGGGGAGTATAGGACTCTCTTTTGGCAGCCGCAATGAGGGTTTTCAGGTCGGCTGGTACGGAACTCTTTGTCAACTTCGGGAGTGGTTGGGGGTGTGGCTCAGGGAAGGATTCAAGCCACCGTTGGATGGCTTCTTGCTCGAATCGGATCAAGGAGTGAATACGTCGGCAGGGAATCTTCCCTTCTGTGGCCCAGAGGTAGAGCGTCGATGGCTTAATCTTGAGCCAACCTGATAGTTCTTTGACCGTTAACATCATGTCCAGGTCCTGAGCAGGGGGAGTCTTACGACACCCCCTGACCCCCTTCTGCGCTCGCGTCGGCACGCCAGCGTCTCTGTGGTGGCAGCGCGGCGCACGCAGAGCATCGGGCCAGCCTTCCTGCCACCTTCCAGGCCTGCCCGCTGCGATGTGCCCCGCCCTGCAACTCGGATTGATCCCTGCCCCGAAGTTGGCGGGGGGCAGGGAATTGAGTGTTTATCGGACGAGCGCTTTTAGTTGATCCTTCTCCAGGCTTGCGCCGAATTCCCGTTCCATGCGTTCTCCCATCTCCTGCCAGGTCTTTCCGGCTGCCTTCATCTCCTTGAGCACGTGAAGTGCCTGTGCCAAGGAACGGTCCTCGGTATCTATCCCACGCTCGCTCCCTCTCCCAAGGGTCCTTGCCATTTTCCGGCCTAAAGCCTTCGTCAGTGCTCCTTGGTTCATGGGTTCTTTCAAGGGCATGATGGAGTGTTTCAGGCGGCGGGGCCTATCCCAGTAGGGACTTTTGCAACCGGGACATCGGGCTGGTTTGTTGGGGCGACGAGGCCACCAGACCTTTCCGCACCGATGACAGACTTGCTGGCGCAGTTCTAGGGATGTCGCATTTCCCGATGCGAGTACTCTCTGACGAACAGGGTTGCTGTCTAATCGGTTGGAAATATTCATGATCCGTTGCCTAGAAATTGCGCCCCCGTTTTACCAGCCGGGGGCTGATCGGCCTGCGCGCGGCCGGCAATGCCGCCCGGCGCGCAGGTCGAGCGTGCCCCAAACCTGGCCTTCGCGTTCCGCTGCATACAGGTGTGGACTTCCTGTAGATCAAACCGTAACGCAGTCCTGACCCTTGTCGCCGGAATCTCGCCTTTGCGAACCGCTCGCCGGATGGTATCCGTACTCACGCCAATGAAGGCCGCGAGTTCCTTGATCGA
>CAVVIR010000004.1:0-25751 GCA_963748375.1 uncultured Nitrospiraceae bacterium | reverse complement strand
CTAACTCTCGATCTTTGACGGCTCATGATGAAACGCTGCAACCTTTGGGCGAACGAGATCGGCAAAGTCTTTGTATCGTAGCTTGATCGCCCCGACATAGGTTCCTGCTTCAAACACGATAGACTCGTCTTCCGTCAAGAGCTGATCCACATATACTTCCACCCCATAGAGATTGCCGTAGGCCGCATCGTTCCCACCTGGCAATCGGTAACAGATTCGAGCACTCGGCTTCCGTCGCCAATCGCACGTCGCGGGCTTCGAGTACATCCCTCAATCGTTTCAAATCTACGCGCCAGGTCGATGGGAGCACTGTCATCACAAAATACTGATCGGCCTTCACCACCACGACTTTGGCGACAAGCTTGCCTGGCACATCAAGCGTCTGCGCCACGTCGTGGGCGGTATAGGCCTTCGGGTGGTTGACCACTTCATAGGGAATCTTGTTCGTGTCGAGATAACTCTGGAGTCGTTTCAGGATCGGCATGGCAACCTCCCTCGCTAATAGACGGAGACAGATGTGATGCGTGGTTCGTATGAACGGATGAAATGAGCAAAGGAAATGCCATGAATGTTTCGCGGGGACGATTACGCAAACGTGTGAAGAACAGAGGAGTTAGCGCGACAGTGCGGCAGAGGATCGAGAAGGCTCTGCCGCCCCACTGTCGCATTTCACCACGGTCCTCCGTCGCTAACGTGGCAAAAGGCTCCTAGATGCGACCATTTTTCCCGCTAAAATCGCGAGCTTTCCGTGGCACACCTCATGCTGATTCATTTAAATGGAGTCTGTATGACTATGAGGCCAGAGTTTTAGCAGGGTCCTGAAGAGTTCGTTAGCTTCGTTCCCGACTCGCGATGTGTAGCGTGGAAGATCGTCGAGTCTGACAGTGGGCAAGCGTGCTCAGAGCAGGCTCGGGACGATCCTGAGCCCGTCGATGGAGCGTATCTCGCTTCCGGATTCAGACGCTTCACGCTTCACGTTTCACGAACGACGCGCGGTCGTTCTCCTCGTCGCCTTTGCGTTCGCTGGATTTGTTGCCTGCGAGAGAACTCCCGACCAAGCGCCTGAGGCCAAGAAGGCCGTTGTGGCTGACAGGCCAGGAGTGCTCCATCTCACATCCGAAGAACTCGCGCGGACGGTGATCGAGGTCGCGCCGGTTGCCCGTGGGGCAGTTGCTGGTACCGCGGGAATTTCCTGCGACCGTTCAAGCCAATGAGAATGAACTGGCGGAGGTTACGACCCTTATTCGAGGGAGAGTCGTCGAGGTGCTGGTCGATGTGGGGAAGGATGTGAAGAAAAGCGAGCGGCTGGCGTTGCTCGACAGTACCGAACTCGGCGGTATGGCCGAAGGCGCGTACCTCAAGGCGGCGGCCAGACAACACGAAGCGCAGTTGGCGTATGAGCGGGCGGCAAATATCTCCATGAACATCGGCGATCCTCAGCCTGGCGGAACTCCAACGCCGGGAAGCGGGAGATGAAAACCGTGCGGGCGGATGCGCGTGAGGCGTCCAGCCGTTCTGCGCTCTCCTGGGTGTACCGGCGCAGGAGGTGCAGCGCCTTGATCGCGAGCAGACGATCCGGTCCGACGTGGCGATTCGAGCGCCGTTTGCAGGCCGCGTAATCATGCGTAATATCACGCGTGGTGAAGTGGTGGAGACCCGCCGCGGAACTGTTTCACGATCGCCGACCTGTCCGATGTCTGGGTAGTGGCCAACGTGCCGGAAAAGGACGTGCGTTTTATTCGTCCGAAGGACCGGTTGTTCAACGCGACGATTCCCGCCTATCCGCACGGGCTGTTCTCCGGCACCTACGCGTGACTCGGCATTGATGATGTACTCGACCCGATCGACCAGGACGATGCGCGTCCGTGTCACCGTGCTCAATCCCGATCGTACCTCTTGAAGCCGGAGATGTTCGCCATGGCCGTGGTTTTCGCGTCGCCTCAACCGGAAGCGCTGGTGGTGCCGCTGACGGCCGTGCAGCAGGACGGGACGTTGGCAAATTGCTGTTCGTGCGGCAGCGGGACGAATGATTCGAAGCGCGGAGGATCACCTGGGAAGCGAACAGGGGGATGGGAAGACCGTCCTGGAGGGGCTGAACGAAGGCGAAGAAGTGGTGACAAGGGATCTTCGTGCTCAAGTCTGAGATGGAACGGCACAAATCGAGCCGACGCCATGATCGCTCCTTCTGGAATTCTCGCTACGGCAACGGATCCTGGTCCTGGGCTTGGCCTGTCTGTTTTCCGTGGCCGGAGTCTTCGCCTTTCAGTCTATTCCGATCGATGCCTATCCCGACGTGACGAACATCCAGGTGCAGGTGCTGACCGAGGCGCCGGGTCTCTCGCCGATCGAAGTCGAACGGTTCATCACCTATCCGCTCGAACTCCAGATGACCGGCCTGCCTGGCTTAGCGGAGATCCGATCCCTTTCCAAATTCGCCCTCTCCCAGATCACGGTCGTGTTCAACGACGACGTGGATATGTACTTCGCCCGCCAGTTGGTTCTCGAACGGATCATGGCTGCGAAGGAACGCTTCCAGAGGGGCTCGAACCAGTGATGGCTCCCGTCACGACGGGGCTGGGCGAGGTCTATCACTATTATGTGGAAGGGCCGAATGCGACGGCGACCGATCCCACGATCGTCGAGACGGAGTTGACGGATCAGCGCACGATGCAGGACTGGGTCCTGCGCCCGCTGCTTAAGAGCGTGCCGGGCGTGATCGATGTGAACGGCATGGGCGGGTTCGTCAAGCAATATCAAGTCCTGGTCGATCCAGCCAAGCTCCGCAAGTTCGACTTGACGCTCCACGATATCTATGACGCGGTGGCGAAGAACAATGCCAATGCCGGCGGCAATGTGCTGGAGCGCCATGCGGAACGCGCGATTGTCCGTGGCCTGGGCCTGATCAAGAGCGTGAACGATATCGAGTCCATCATCGTGAAAGAGTCAGGCGGCACGCCGGTCTTTGTCCGTGATGTGGCGGAAGTCCGCATCGGCCACGCGGTTCGCCATGGTGCGGCCGTCCTCAACGGGGAGCGGGAGGTCGTGATGGGACGGTGCTCATGATTCGCGGAGGCAATGCACGTGAGGTGGTCGAGGCGGTCAAACCAAGGTGGACGATTCAGCAGGATCAGTGTTCCCCGCTGGTACGAAGCTCATGCCATTTTACGATCGCATCGAGTTGGTGACGGCGGCCATCAATACGGTGCGGGATGCCTTGATCGAGGGAATCGTGCTGGTGGTCTTCGTCTTCTTTTTCTTCCTGGGCCACGTCCGCAGCGCCATCGTGGTGACGGTCTCACTCATCGTTACCCCCCTGATCACGTTCATCGTGATGCAGCGGCTGGGGCTCTCGGCCAACTTGATGACGCTCGGAGGGCTGGCCATCGCCATCGGTGAGATCGCGGACGGTTCGCTGGTTGTGGTGGAAAACGTCTATCGGCACCTGGCGCAGAACAATGGCGCAACGAGGAAGAGCACGTCGGAGGTGATTCTTCAGGCCACGAAAGAAGTGGGCCGGCCGATCCTGTTCGGCATTCTGATCATCAGCGTCGTCTTTCTCCCCTTGATGACGCTTCACGGCATGGAAGGGAAGATGTTTGCGCCGCTGGCCTACACGTTGGTGATCGCGCTCCTGGCCTCGGTCGTCGTCACGTTGACCCTGTCGCCGGTGCTCGCGTCGCTGATCTTGCGCGGAGACCATCCGGAGGAGACGCGCCTTACGCGATGGATGAAGCTAGCGCTATCTGCCGGTGCTGACCTGGACGCTCCAGCATCGCAGTCTGGTGCTCAGCGCCTCGACGGCGATCGTGCTCTGCAGCCTCGCGCTCGTTCCATTCGTGGGGCGGGAATTCATTCCACTCCTTGAGGAAGGAGCCCTGACTCCTCAAGTTGTGAAGCTGCCGAGTGTCTCGCTGGCCGAGTCTATCGAGTTGGAGAAGCAAACCCAAAAGGCCATGATGGAGTTTTCTGAAGTGAAGATGGCGGTGAGCAGAATCGGACGAGCCGAAATTCCCTACCATCCTGAAGATCTGTACGAGAGCGACCCGATAGTCTCATTGCACGACCGCAGTACCTGGAAGACGGCGACGACCCAAGCGGGGTTGACCGATGCGATCCGCCGGAAACTCGCAGAGATCCCTGGTATTTCCGTGCTCATGAGCCAGCCGATTCAGGAACGGGTGGACGAGCTGATCTCCGGGGTCAGGACCGCCTGTGCGATCAAATTATTCGGGGAGGATCTCGATGTCCTGCACGACAAGGCGAAGGAGATTGCTGCCTTGATGCAGCAGATTCACGGCGTCAAAGATATCAAGGTCGAACAGATCGCCGGCCAGCCCTATCTCACCGTCGATATCGACCGGCAGAAGATCGCCCGTTTCGGCATCAATGTGGCCGACGTGCAGGAGATCATCACCACTGCCATCGGCGGCAAGGCGGCGACCTATGTCTACGAAGGCGAGCGGCGGTTTCAATTGACGCTTCGGTTCCCGGAGCTGCAACGCAACAGCATCGGGACCATCGGAGAGATCAGAGTGAAGTCTGCCTCCGGCGCGCTGATCCCGATGAGCGAGCTTGCCACGATCGAGATGCGCGAAGGTCCGGCCCGCATCAGCCGTGAGCATGTGAAGCGCCGCATTTACATCGGCTTTAACGTCGTCGGGCGCGACATCGGCGGCGTGGTGGATGAAGGGCGGAAGAAACTGGAACAACAGATACACCTGCCTGAAGGGTACCAGGTGACGTGGGGCGGAGCCTTCGAGAACATGGAGCGGGCCAACGAGCGGCTGTTGATCGTGGTGCCTATCACATTGGGGCTCGTGTTCTTCCTGCTTTTCTGGGCGTTTCACTCGCTCCGGTATGCGACGTTGATCATGATCAATCTCCCCTTTGCCTTGATCGGGGGCGTCGTCTCTCTGTGGTTGAGCGGGCAATACCTGAGCGTGCCGGCCTCCATCGGCTTTATCGAACTCTTCGGCTTGGCGGTCGGGAACGGGATCGTGCTGGTTTCCTATATCAATCAGTTGCGCAATGAAGGCGAGCTGATGGATCAGGCTATCGTAAAAGGTTGTGTCCTCCGGCTTCGCCCTGTCGTCATGACGATGATGACAACGCTGCTAGGTTTGTTGCCGTTGGTGCTCGCGCAGGGGATCGGGGCCGAGGTGCAACGGCCGCTCGCGACCGTCGTGATCGGCGGCCTCTTCACCTCGACCGCCCTCACGCTGGTGGTGTTGCCGGTCCTGTATCGTTGGTTTGCAGAAAAAGAATCGGGGAAGGAGTATGCGCCGGAGTGGGTGTAGGAGTGCCATTCCACAATGGGAACAGCGAGCGAGCTTGGAGGGAATGGGGAGGGGCAGATTCGTGGATCCTCCGTGCTCGCGGAACGCGCGGCCTCAGAGGTGTGGGAGGGGAGCTGCCAGACCATCCTTCTTGCTCGCGGAACGCGCACGATAAGAATGTGCTCGTCCGATGCGCGCAGTAAAGGACAGTCTGGCGGCTCCCCTTGAGGGTAAAGTGTGGCAAATTGGAAGGCCCTCGCCCGGGCTAATGGCACGTCTCGGCGCGACAATGGGTGGGCGGGTGAGAAAGTTGCGCGCAGTGGGAGATCAAGCAGACCACCCTCCCGTGAAGAGAAACAAGCGAGCTTGGAGGGACCATTGAGAGTGGTCAGCCGAGCAGAAACAAGGAAAGCTTGGGCAGCCAGGGGAGGACGGCGACACCGAGGCAAATGGAGAGGGCGACGATAGAGGCAACCAGGTCTTCGTCCAGATGTGTTTCTGTGGCAAAGATCACCGCGTTCACTGCGGAGGGCATCGCGGAAACCAAAATCACGACCGCCCGTTCCAGGCCGGTCAAGTCCAGCAGGAACACAGTCGACAGACCGAGGAGCAATCCGCCACCCATCCGTACCACGACACCGAGCAGGGCCAAAGGAGCGTTGTGGCGAAGGGCAGTCACGCTGATCGAGAGCCCCAGCACCAAACTGGCAAGGGGTGTCGTGGTGAGATGAATGGGCGTGAGCAGCTGATGCAGCCATGAGGGCAGGCTGAGACCGACGAGTTTCAGCGCAAGGATGCCGCACAGGGCCCATAGCGGTGGAGCGGAGAGAAAACGGAGTATGGCTGGTCGCGCCGTGGGAGAGCCGGTCCCATACCACAGCGCGAGGCCATACACCACTGTGAACGTCAGCAGGCTTTGGCCTACATCAAAGAGCACCGCATGGCCTAAGCCCTCTTCTCCAAAGGTAGCAAGGACGACCGGATAGGAGAAGTACACGGAGTTGATGAGACCGGTGGCGAGGAGGAAACCGCCTTGCGTGGGACGGGGCAGTTGTAGCAGGCGTGTGAGCAGCCAGGAACAGAGGAGCAGCGGGAGTGTGATCAGGCAGGCCGCAGCGGGGAGCTTCCACGCAGTGGAACTGAGCGTAATGGGATCGAGGGAGACAAGGATTGTGGCCGGCAGGCAGAGGGAGAAGACCAGCGTCGACAGCCGCTCCGCATGGACCTTGGTGAGCACCCCGAATGAGCGGAGCAACGCCCCTGTCGCGAAGATGGCGATAAAGGCTTGGAGTGCGAGGGGCATGGAGGTGAGGGTAGCAGAAATGTACGAAGGAAGGGGGGGAGAGTAGCCTGGTCGTCCTCCTGCTCGCGGAACGCGCACGGTGAAACTGTGCTCGTTCGATGCGCGCGCAGTAAAGGGCAGCCTCGGCCACTCCCTTAACGAGAGGTGAAGAGGATTTGAAGGCCCTCGCCAGGGTTAATGGCACGTCTCGGACTTCGGCGAGCTCAGTCGAGCCGCGTGCCAGTGGGTGGCGGGTGAGAAAGTTGCGCGCAGTGGGAGATCAAGCAGACCACCCTCCTGTGAAGAGAAACAAGCAAGCTTGGAGGGAACATTATATGCTCACCTGCGCATCTGTTGAGCTTCATCATGTGATGAGTTAGTGTTCTGGTGTGGGTTCGGAGATGTCATCCCACCGGGGTGAGGGGAAAAACTTGTACAGGATTGGCCATCAGACAATAGACCGAGTGGGAGGAAGCATGAAGAGAAGCTGGGTGCTTAGGGTGTTAACGGTGGGGTTTGTGAGCGGTCTTTTATTTGGGACTGTGACGCAAGGACAGACTGAGTCTAAGGCCGAGAGCGGCGATGTGGCGCGTGGCAAGACGCTATTTGTCAAATACTGCACCGGTTGTCATGGCCCGGAGGGCGGAGGGGATGGGTACAAGTTTCTTCGCGGGCCTGATCCGGCTAATCTGAGGTCACCATCGATCAGAAAAAAAACCGACGCCGACCTGTTCCAAACGATTCATGAAGGCAGACCGAGTATGCCGCCGTGGAACACTCGTCTCTCTCAGGAAGAGAGCAGAGACATACTGGCCTATGTGCGGACCCTTGGCAAGTGAAGCGATGCGATCGGCGCCGTTGTCGGCAGGGGTAGCCAGTGAGAAGAAAATGGGTGGAATGACACCCCTGTGATCCTTTGCTTCAGAAGAAGAAGAGGGGACGGGAGCAGTCAGGTGCCTTCTTGCTCGCAAAACGCGCATGATCCAATCATTCGATGCATGCATTGATTTCTGGTAAGCTCGCCAGGTTTGTCTGACTTGTGATTTACGCCAGTAGGCGAGGTTGAATCCACGAGGGACTCACAATTGGGAGAGGAGCTTCCATGAGACAGATCGTGAGGATGCTGACTGTGTTGTGTCTCTTCATGTGGTTGGAGATGATCGCAAACTCTGTGACCGCTGAGGCCGCCCATACAGGCGAAAAGGAATTTGCCAAATGGACGGAATTGCTGAAGAAGAAGCAGTACCAGGAGGCGCGCGTGGCGCTGGAAGCCGGCGTGAAGAAAGATCCGTCGAATTCACAGGCGCATTTCTACTTTGCTGAAGCCTGTCGTGGTTTGAAAGCCTGGGCATGCGCCGAAGAACATTACGAGACCGCGCTGGAGCTGGATGCCAGATCTTCAGTGGCCGGGTCGGCTAAACCACGGTTAAGCAAAGTGAAGGTATGGCAATTACTGGACGAAGCGAAGGCGTGGCGGTTGCTGGACGAAGCGAAGAACCTGATCGTAGGCGGGAAGGCTTCGCCCGACAAGATGAAGCAAGCGGAGGCCACTCTAGACACTGCGAATGAGATTGGCCTCAACGATGAACAACAGGCCGTCTATCAACGGTTGCTCGCGAAACTCCCGCAGCGGGGACCGACTGGTTCGCCGAATATGCTAAAACGAGACGGATCGACGGGAAGGGAAGGGCAGATCGGTACGCAAGAGGTGCCGATGGCGCTGGTGTCGGCAGGGGAGTTTATGATGGGGAGTAATCTGGCAGACGACGAAAGGCCCGCACATCACGTCTACCTCAACGCCTTCTATATGGACAAGTACGAGGTGACGGTAGGACAGTACGCCAAGTATCTGGAGGTGACAGACATGGAGGAGCCGCCGGACTGGCACATTATGAATCAACCTCAACATCAGAAACGTCCGGTCGTCAATGTGGATTGGGATGATGCTGTCATGTACTGCAAATGGGCCGGCAAGCGGCTGCCGACGGAGGCCGAGTGGGAGAAGGCAGCGCGGGGGACGGATGAGCGCATCTATCCCTGGGGTAACGAAGCACCCACACGACTTCACGCGAATTACGGAAGAAAGGAATGGAACGACCATTTGGCCTTGGTTCCGGTAGGGTCTTTCGAAGAGGGCAGGAGTTCCTATGGCATCTATG
Organism: uncultured Nitrospiraceae bacterium; assembly: GCA_963748375.1. Lineage (GTDB taxonomy): Bacteria > Nitrospirota > Nitrospiria > Nitrospirales > Nitrospiraceae > Palsa-1315. Next base: position 17,034 of record CAVVIR010000004.1, on the reverse strand, counting down.
ACATGGCTGGGAATGCCTGGGAATGGGTCAGCGACTGGTACGACTATGACTATTACAAGAACAGCCCGCGGCGGAACCCAATAGGGCCGACAACTGGTGAGTCTAAAGTGGTGCGGGGTGGATCCTGGCTCTACGTTTCTGAGTTCTTGCGTTCCGCACACCGGTTCGAGGCCCAGCCGACGAACCGGCACTTCGGCTATGGGTTCCGTTGCGCGAAGACTCCGTAGCATTCTCTCTTGGATTCATGCCGTAGAAGGGGCCGTTGCTTGATGCGACACTCGCTGCGCAGGGATGGAACAGGTGGAATTGTCATGGCGGCCAGGCAGTCCAATGCAAGGTCCAGTGAGGACTCTCTTCGCTGCTTTTGGCGACGATATCATGCTACGCTCGACAGAAGAATGCTCCCGGTTTGATGTTCCATTTTATATATAGAGGAGGGCCCCATGTCGCGAATCAAGGAATTCAGGGCGTCGTTCGACAAGAAGTTGGATGCGTTGGAGCATCAGGCACTTGCGCTGGAGGCGCATCTGACCCAGACGAAAGATCATGCGATGCAACGACTGGAACAGCGCAAGCAGCAGCTACGGGATTTGCTTGATCAAGTCCAGGTCGACGTACAGAAGTCAAAAGAGATGGCAGCGCAGGCGAAGCTGGAGGTGCAGGCCAAGCTCGAACATCTTCAAGTACAATTAGCTCTCGGGAAGGCAGATGCTCGTGACACATTTCAGGAGCAGAGGGCGAAGACTCTCAAGGCCCTGAACGAGTTTGAATCCGTTGCGGAACAGAAACTCAAAGGGGCCGCATTCGAATCGGGCAAGGTCTGGGAAGATCTCGTGGACCGCACGAGCACGCTCGAAGCCGAGTTCGAGGTACTCAAGGACCGTTTTGAGAGCGAGAAAGCCAAACAGGAAGTGGTGTTGGAGTCGAAGAAGGAGGAGCTGCTTGCCAAGCTGGTGTTGTTTAAGGATCAGGTCAAGGCCAAGCGCGTGGTTGTGCAGGCCAAAGCTGATGTGCTTGAGACCGACTTGCGGGAGGGGCTGGATCAGATTAAGGCGGGGGTGAGGAAGTTGTTCGAGTAGAGGAAAGGGAGGGGAGCCACCAGACCATCCTTCTTGCTCGCAGAACGCGCACGATCAGAATGTGCTCGCTCGACGGCCGCAGTGGGACCAACACGGGTGCCATTCCCAGGGAGAGAGGTAAGAGAGCTTGGAAGGATCATTGAGAAGTGGCGATCCCGATGCGGAAATCCCCGTCCCTTCTATGCTACCATGAGCCAGTTTCTTCAAGTCGCCGGTCTGGCCGGACCCGGCGAAGAGCAGATCTGCAGGTCGTCGTTTCGATCATAGCCTAGGAGTCTTCAGAAGAACTGTTGAGGCACGGTGAACAGTGGAGGGTCTCTATTTTCCGGGCAATAGGATAAAGCCACGCAGGATGCTCAAAAAGGCTGTCCAGCAAGGCCGCAGCAAGCGAAGATGCGAGGCGTACGCTTCGGTACGTTGAGCTTCTGAGTGAAGCGAGAACGCCGCTGGCGGACTTTTTCAGCATCCTGCCAGGTCGCAATCATGCCGTTGATTCCTGAGCCGCTACAGCACCGTCTCATTCAGCTTCGCCGCGTGCTCCATGAGTATCCGGAACTCAGCGGGCAGGAAGTGAATACCGCTGCCGTCATCTGTAAATTTCTCGATGGGCTGGCCATCAAATATCGGGCTCAGGTCGCCGGCCACGGAGTCGTCGCCGACATTCCCGGACGCGCCGGAGTTCCTTGCGTCGTCTTGCGTGCCGATACAGACGCCTTGTCGATTCAGGAAGACACCGGTTTGGACTTCGCCTCGGTCCACGACGGTGTCATGCATGCCTGCGGCCATGATGGGCACACCACCATGTTGCTGGGTGCGGCGGCGCTTCTCTCCGAGGAGAAAGACCTGCCGGCTCCCGTGCGATTGATTTTTCAACCGGCCGAGGAAAAAGGCACCGGCGCGCTGGCCATGATCAAGGCAGGGGCGCTGGATGGCGCGGGCATGATTTTCGGCGGCCATCTCGACCGTCACTATCATCCGGGGGCCATCGTCGTGTCCGAGGGCGCCGTCAATGCGTCGTCGGATAATTTCACGATTGAGATTATCGGGCAGGGCGCACACGGAGCCCGCCCCCATGAAAGCATCGACGCTGTCGTGGTCGGGAGTCTCATGATCATGGCGCTGCAGACGATTGTCTCGCGCGAGGTCGATCCGGCCCGTCCGTCGGTGGTGTCCGTTGGGCAGTTCCACGCGGGGACCGCGCCGAACGTGATTGCGGGACAGGCCAAGCTGGAGGGGACGGTTCGTGCCCAAGATCCCTCTGTCAGGCAACAACTCCTCTCATCCGTCCGCCGCATTGCCGAATCAATCGGGCAACTGCACGGAGCCAAGACCCAGGTCACCGTGAATGAAGGTACGCCGCCGCTCATCAATCTGCCTGAGATGGCCAGCCTGGCGCGCCGCGCGGCGGTTGCGGCGGTGGGGGAGGCTAATGTGTTGCCGCTCAAGACGGCCAACATGGGCGCGGAGGATTTCAGCTACTACATGGAAAACATTCCCGGCGCCTATGTCCGGTTCGGGAGTCAGGTTCCGGGCAAGGAAGGCTTTCCCGCGCACTCCAGTAAATTCGACTTCGACGAAGAGGCCTTGGCCGTCGGCGCGGCCTATTACCAGGCTATTGCGAAGATCGCCGGCCAGCGACTCAGCGAACAAACGCCCCCTTCCTGACCACGCGCACAGGGCTGTCATGATTCGAGTCAGAGAAGCCCACGAAGAAGATGTCGGCCAGATCCGCGAGATTTTTCTCGCCGTGTATGGCGCCGACTATCCCCATCATGAGGTGTATGACGAACTCTGGCTGAAGCGCTCCGTCTTCACCGACGACGCGCTCATTCTCGTCGCCGAAGAGAGCGATACCGGCCGGGTCATCGGCACGGCCTCCGTGCTCTTCGACTTCGGGGCCCATTCCGATCTCGTCGGAGAGTTCGGTCGTCTCGCCGTCCATCCGGACTATCGCCGGTTACAGATCGGCAAGCTGCTCATGGACAAGCGGCTCGAAGCCATTCAGAACCGCTTGCATGTCGGCCTGGTCGTCGCGCGCACCGTGCACCCCTATGCCCAACAAATCAGTCTCGCGCAGGGGTTCATCCCCACCGGATTTCTGCCGCTCAAGCATTTCTTCCGCCACCGCGAGAGCTTCGCGTTGCTGGCCCGGTATTTCGGCGACGCGCTGGCTTTGCGCCGAAACAATCCGCGGATCATTCCTGAGGCCTATGCTCTAGCCAATCTCGTGATGAGTCACCCGCCGCTTACGCCGGATTTTATCGTCGACGAAGATTCCGCGCCGTACCCCGCCGGAGGCGATTACACCATCGAACAGTTGCAGGCCGAAGGCTATCCGGCCTTGCTGCGCATTGAGCGGGGGCGGGTCCGCAATCGAGAAATCTTCGGCCCATGCGGCTCGATTATGGATTCTTCAAACTCCATGCGCGGCAAACCAGTTACTTTCTGGCCCGGTCCGGCAGCCACATCGTCGGGGCTGTCGGCTACACGATGGATCCGGTCGAGCACACAGTCCGCGTGTTCGAGCTGATCGCCCTGGCCGACGATGTCGTACGATTTCTTCTCTCTGAGCTGGAATGGAAGTGTCGAGAGGAGATGGGCATCGAATACATCGAGATCGACGTCAGCGCCTATGCCCCACGGATGCAGCGCACGCTCTTGGAGCTGAATTTTCTGCCGGTCGCCTATGTGCCGGCTATGGTCTTCTATCAAGTGGAACGGCTCGACATCGTGAAGATGGTGCGGTTGAACAAACTGCAAGATCTCGGGCCGCTCGCGCTGACGGAACCGGTGCAGGCCGTGGCCAGCGTCGTAATGCGCGGCTTTTCCAGCTGCGTCATTGCGCCGCGCATGGCACAGGCGATTAAGGAGGTCCCGTTGTTTCACGGGATGAACAGCGAACAGGCGACCAGGCTTGCCGGAACTTGCATGGTGAGGGATGTTCGGGCCGGCGAGCGCCTCTTTGTCGAACACGATCCGGCCGACCGTCTCTACATCGTGCTGCAGGGACACGTTGCCATCAGCTATGGAACCCCTCCGGCCATCATCGGCACCGTCCGCACCGGGGAAACATGCGGCGAAGTCTCGCTCCTCTCGGCCAGGCCCCACTCCGCCACGGCCACGGCGGAAGGTCATGTTGAGGCGGCCGAACTACTCCATCGCGATCTGGCTGATCTCATCCGTCGCCGCCCAGACATCGGCGTCATCATTTACCGCAACCTGGCGGTTGGCCTCGGCGACAAGCTCCTGCGTTCCGGCAATTCACGACGAGACCGAGGGCTTGTCGAGTCGGAAGTCCTCCATCTGGCACCGAAACCGCTCCAGCGAAAAGCTAGCCACCGGATTAATTCGTCTCGCGTCTCTTGTCCGAAATAAGTAGCCTATCAGTAGCTAATATCTATGGTCCGAAGGAGGGTGGCTCTTGCCATCAGCTATACGCCATCAGTTCTTCATCCCCGGCTGCTGATCAGAAGAGCTTGTCTCTTGCTTGGGGACTTCGGGCACGGGCTGAGGGGTGTGCGGAGGGTGCCGCGGAATGCAGCCGGACACGAGACCGGCAACGACGACCAATGCCACAACGAGAGTTGGTATAAGACGCATCATCACGATTCTCCTATTTTAAAGCATTACGTTTCACGAACGACGCTTCACGGCTCCAGGGGCAACGCTACGTGCTGAAGCGCGCTCATGGGACCCTGCTTCCGTAGGATCGCGAGCTGCGCAGCGTCCTTTACCAGCAAGGTTCCGGCGAAGCCCAGCGCATTGATCGAGATCCCCTCGAAAAATTCTTGGGACCGAGGCACCAGTAACAACCACTGTCTGGTGACAAGCAGATTGTACGGAGCAGCGGACAAAGGACTTTCCGCTGTTGCTTTGACGGGCAAGCCCACGGCGCGGAGTAGCGAGTGATAGCAGTCGAGCAACGAAGAAGCGTCGTCCTTCTGTAGGTCGAGCCACGCCGGATTCATCGGGGCATAGGCATGCAAGAACAGCAAGCCAGGCACGATGCCGGTGGCGCCGGCCATTTTCACGGAGCGCAACAGCGGCTCGATCGGCAGTTGAGAATTTTGAAAAGCGGACAATGGAATCAGTTGCAGATGTTTGTGTCTCTGACTGGCCCCGGCTGCCGATCCGGCGTTGTAGAACGCTACACCATCGATCTCGGCGAGGCAGAGCAGCAGCGCCTCGCAATCTTCGCGAGTGAGCAGCGCCTCTTGAGGTTCGAAGGCGCGCGTGACGATCACGAGATGATGATCGACCACGTTGAACTTGTTCAGCAAAGCCACATGGGTTGGGGAGACCTCCGCCACGAACAGGTCGGGATCGTAGGGGAGGAAGGGGTTGGTGTTCGCCTGCGCGGCCGTGGTGAGCGCTTTCATGGCAAGGGCCGTGATCGACGCGCATTTGAAATGCCACGCCTCCCTGCTCGATCACCTCCGGCTCCGTGGGGATGGAGAGGATCGCCCTGCCGCTCACGGGCATAGGCCGTTCGTTCGAGCAGGGCGGGCCAGAGTGTGCCGGGCTTGAGGAGGTGGCCGGATTGATTCATAGATAGGGAGAAGAGTACGGGAAGTGGGAGTGGATAAAAAGAGGAAAGTTGATGGCTGACTTGGTCGGTCCCTGTGCTCGCGCAACGCGCGGACTGAGAAGGCCCTCGTTGAACGCGCGCACGTGGGAGATCAAACAGCCCGCTCTCAGGTTGGCAAGCTTGGAGGGACCATTTCAGAGTGCTCGCTCGATGTGCGCACTTAAGGATCGGCCACGCTACCCTTATTATGAAATGGGGGATGGGGCGCGCGCGCAGTGAAGGACAGTTTGGCGACTCCCTTGGGCGAGAAGGTGTGATCGCGCAGAGGAGGAAATAGAAGGTCCTCACCTGGACTAATGGCACGTCCTGGGAAATCGATTGCGAGGCAATCGGAGGGTTGGGCGGGTGAAAAATGTCTGCCAATGGGTGGACGGGTGAGAAAGCTGTGCGCAGGGGGAGACCAATAACTATCAGCTCCGTTCCCCAACGAGTTACGCTTCACGAGAATGTACTTTGGGGATATTTGCAAAGAACTGTCATGAATAATGCAGGGTTATAGGCCAGTAGGTGGGTGAACTGGCATATTGTGATCGGTGGGCCGGGAAATGGCGATGGATCGGGTGGCTGGGGCGGTTGAGGCGTGGGAACAGGTTCAGGCAATGGTGGGCCTGGAAACGGCGACGGATCGGGCGGTAAAGGCGGGTCGGGTGTGGGAATCGGCCCGGGCACTGACGGGCAAGGGGAATCCATGGTCAGCGTGCCTTGCCTGTGACCATCCGCTGTGAATGAATTCTCTTCCTTAGAACGAGGCATGTCTTCAGATTCATCGGGACCGACTTTTAGAACATACACGGTGGTGACTGCCGGTCTGTATGCGTCAATGCGAACCATGATGACTCGCATTGACGCAATTCCCCAACGTCACAGTGGCACAGTGCCCTTCTTGTGGGCCAACTCTGTTCATTTCATTAACGAACGTCTGGTTTCCCTTGCGGTGTTCCTCCACTGGGGGGATCGATGCCCTTTCGCTCGGGAAGCGACTTATCAGGATTCGTTGACATGCTCGGATCGAGGTTGGGTGGTTTCACGGAGCCACGGGGATCTCCACGCCTCTCCGGCGAGTGTTGGATACCTGGATCTATACGGGACGGGGGGATTGTCGGAGCGCTAGATTCTGACGGTCTCTCGGGAATGATGCTAGGTGCCGGCTTGCCACCGCTCTCGGGAAATTGGCCAGGGGGGAGTACATCGGCGGCAACGGCAAATTCCGGAAGAAGGGTCAGGATTGCAATGGCCACAAGTCGAGGAGCCTTCACGGACCACCATTTGGTAGAGAGTGAGCGGGGAACCCTACTGTATCGATGTTTTAACCACGACATACTCACCTCCATCTGTGATGATGTAGCGTGCGCTGTGGAGGCTTGACCTCACTGACGCTTAGTTCCGCACCCTTGATGGGCACAGGAACAAGGAGAGCCTGTTTTGGCCTCCCGGCAATTAGACGAACAAAATTCTTTTCCCGGTTCTGCAGGACAGGTACAGCGCGGATTCGCGCATGATTTTTCCGCCATCGTGTGCCTCCTTCTTCCGCTCACGTTCATGACGCAGCAAATAATTGGGCAAGCTGCGTTGATTAATCATGGATCGCACGTTTTGCAGATCATGTCTCAATCGAGATCTCCAGTCTGATCAATAGTGCTCACTCACAGGCATTATTCATGAAGCCTCTGCTTCAAGCGCCGAGATAGAAGGCCGAAATTCTTCATGGAACTCTTTCTTTGCGCCACGATCATGCAAAGGCCGCTCGCAAGCGTGGTGGCGACGGACCTGAACGCGGTTGGCCCAGAGTCCAGGCCTGCAGGTTGATTGGTCAACATACTGTTTCGAGTATGCGTTCTTTCCTCGCGGCTCCCTGCGTCCATCTCGAGTGGCGACAGGCCATTTCGGGAGGGCAGTTGAGCTAGTCCCTCGTGAAGATGATCGCGAAAGAGGAGAGGGTTGGACCGATTGTAGTGACGAACGAGACAGACGTCGCTGTGTCCCACATCTCGGAGCCAACCAAGAGCATATCAGCGATTCGAATAACCTCCAGCATGTGAAATCGTACTCGTCGTCGAGAGCGCTCGGCACTCGCTTGTCATACCAGGTTTGATCAGTTATAGGATTGGACATGCCCGGCGCATCGAGTCCTCCCATCACCACCAATGTTCCACAGCGGATGGATCGCTTGCCCTGGTCACGATGGCATTGGCTGGTGGTGACTGCGCTTGGCGTCACATGGTTGTTGGATGGACTTGAGGTGTCCATCGTCGCCGCACTCGGTCCCGTCCTCACACATACCACCACGTTGCATCTCACAGAGTCCGAAGTCGGGCTGACCGCGTCGGCCTACTTGGCCGGTTCTGTTTTTGGGGCCATCGTTTTTTCCTACCTCACCGATCGGCAAGGGCGGAAGAAGTGGTTCATGTTCACGCTCCTGCTTTATCTAGTCGCCACGGTGTTGACCGCATTGTCCTGGAATCTGTGGAGCTTCATGCTCTTCCGCTTCTTGACAGGCGCAGGCATCGGTGGCGAATATGCGGCGATCAATTCCGCCATCGACGAACTCATCCCTGCGCGCTGGCGCGGTCGCACCAACCTGGCGATCAACGGCAGCTGGTGGCTGGGAGCGGCAGTCGGCGCACTCCTCATCATTGTGCTATTGAACCCTGATATTATCCCGGAATATCTGGGATGGCGGCTGTGCTTCGGCTTCGGAGCAGTCCTGGGTGTGAGCGTCGTGCTGCTCCGGCGAATCATCCCGGAAAGTCCCCGGTGGCTCATGACCCATCGGAGGGTAGAGGAAGCGGAAGCGGTCGTCTCCAGTATCGAGGATCAGGTCACGCGTGATCATGGACTGACCTCGTTGCCGATTGCCGAAGGCTCGATCATCGTGCATGCCCAGCCACATGTGACATTGGGTACCGTGGCCCGTCAGCTCTGGACAGTCTATCCGAGGCGCACGATACTCGGCATCGCACTCATGACCACGCAATCGTTTATGTACAACGCGATTTCGTTTACCTATCCCTTCGTGCTCACGAAGTTCTACGATGTGCCAATCAGCAGCATCGGCTTCTTTATCCTGCCGTTTGCGCTCGGGAACTTTCTCGGCCCGCTGTTGCTCGGCCGCTTCTTCGATACCGTTGGCCGTAAGCCGATGATTACCTTCACCTATGCCGCCGCCGGTTGCCTACTGGCAGTGACAGGGTATCTGTTTTGGCAAGGCGCGTTGACCTCCGTCACTCAAACACTGGCTTGGACATGCGTATTCTTCTTCGCCTCGGCGGGCGCCAGCGCGGCCTATCTGACCGTCAGCGAGATTTTCCCCCTGGAGATTCGTGCGATGGCCATCGCGTTCTTCTTTGTTGTGGCGCAGGGAGCCGGGATTGTCGCTCCGTGGCTGTACGGCAAGCTCATCGAATCATCTGCCACGAGCGTGTTCTATGGCTACCTACTCGGAGCCGGCATGATGCTGGTGGGCGCGCTCGTCGAATTGTTCTTGGGGGTGAAGGCAGAGGGTCGGTCACTCGAATCCATTGCGACGCCACTCTCGACGGAGAAGATCTGATGAGCCACTGCAGAGCAGATAGCTGGTCAGTTCCAACCTATTGGTGCTGATCGACCCATTTCTTGGCTTTCCCTAGAGCAATCTCATTCGCCTTTTTTTCCGTGTTGCGGATCTCATGCGATTCACCCAGTAGGGTTTTCATGGGCGCTCGACCGCCCTCTGAGAGCCATGCTAGCGCCTTTGGCGTCCATCGGTCTTCTCCGAGATGTTGGGAACATGCCTTAATTTGATGATTTTTATACGCTACCCACTCAGCCAATTTCAGCTCTCCTTATTATTTCATCATCTCGCCATCTCAAGGATAGCAGATACGAACGATTCTTTTTCTAACACCTCAAACCGATCCACTACCGATCCGTGAGACGTGAATCGTTCAATGTGAAACGTTTTGGAAGACAAGCACTCGGCAGCCCTACGGTTTACTTTTCACGGTTCCGCTCACGATCCCCTGCGACTGCTTCACTGATCAGGGCTGGATGCGGTGGGGCGCGGATTCGGGCTTGTACCCCGGCAGCCGGATCATGTAGCGACGCTCGAGGCCGAACGTCACCAGGACCATGCCCTCTCGGCTTAGCCGATCGACTTCAAGGAAAATCTGGCTCCAGGATAGGTCTGGGAGATTCTTCGTCAAGGTATCCAGATCGCACCCGGGCATGCTTTGTAATTCGTCGAGAATGCGATCAGTGATCGGTGTACGAGATGGCATGATCAGATCCTCCTCTGGTCGGACGTTCAATGCGATGTCGGATACGACCTCCTGTTATTCCGGAGTCACATCGGCCTGAATGGGGTTTGGTGCAAGCACGGAGCAAACAGACGGCACAAGGATCGTGCCCCAGAATAGAAGGAGGATTCTGCGGCTGACAATCACCATGGGGATCCTCGTTCCAGAAGACACGAGTCCGAGCGGTGATGCTCTTCGATAAAGAATCGGGCGTAAGAGCGAGGGGGACTGTGCGAGTTCCGGCGCGCGGGATGACGGACAGGAGCGTGCGGAAGAAACAGCAGCCACCCTCACTGAAACGTCTAGTAATCTATGCTACGCCGCTGGAGAAGGCCGGTCAACGGCCCCTCGGTTGGCTTACAGAGCCAGGTTGCTGGGATGGAGGCTGATAATCTTTTGTGCTCGCGCAACGCACGGTCGCAAACTCCCCTCGTTGGACGCGCACAGTGGAAGATCAATCAGCCCCCATCTCTAGAGAGAGAATGAGCAAGCTTGGAGGGAGCATTGATATCGTTCAACGTGCGCAATCGAGGCTCGTACCAGGCCGACCTTGAAAAACAGATTGTTCAAAATATCGGATTGCGGTAACTGAACCGGCGAGAAAGGGGTTTCAGAGGGGCCTCAGGCGGTCCGCAAGAATTCGCCAGTGCAGGCCGGTGAACGGGGTGGGGCTCGAGTGGGCAACCTCAGATGGGCTAGATCTTGGCGATCCCCGCGGCTAAGGCTAAGGGGACGCGAGTGGTGGATTACAGGATAGAGTGGCCACCTTTTAGGAAGCGGGGCTGACAGTCACTTGACAGTCACTCCGGGTCGGCAGCGCCGGCGGCTGCGTATCACCCAGACCCGCCAGCGCACGCAGGCCCAGCTGCCATTTCTGTGCCATCTTCTCCTCGCCGGTAGCGTTGGGGTGCACTCCATCATAGGTGTCGTTGGCTGGATTGAAACCGCTGTTCTGATCCACCAGAAGTACGGGTGACAGTGCCGTGTTTTTCGAGGAAACAAGGCCGGTAATAAGCGCGTTCAGCTCGTTAATTCGGGCGTTCACGGCCGTACCTGTGGAGGTCGGGAGCAGCCGCGCCAGGAGAATCTTCACGCGGGGATTGTCGGCGCGCAGCCTATCGATGATCTGGCCAAGTTCGCCGATGGTGCTTGACGCAGATTGGCTCTGAAAGGCGTCGTTGCTGCCCAAATGGATCAGCGCGATGTTGGGCGTATAGCCGACCAGCCAGCCCGAGAGCTGGCCCAGAATCTGGTCCGCCCTCCAGCCCCAGTGGCCTTCATGGTCACGGTCGAAGTTGCGGCCAGCGTAGGCCGGCCAGACCGGATTGCCTGAGAAGTTGACATTGAGAGAGCCCACAAAGTTGAACGTGGCGCCATCATCGATCAGCCGCTTCCACAGTCTGTATCGGTAGGATAGCTGCGTGCTGGGCGCCTGCGTGATCGAGTCGCCGATGAGCACGATGTTCCCGTAGTCCGGGCCGGCCCAGGCGCGTTCCGTCAAGATGGTTGCCAGCACTGCCCATAATAATACAACCGACAACATGTAAGTGGGTCTCATAGACTGAGGATAACTCCTCCTTCCTGAAATAGCTAGCAGGCTGTTGACAAACCTCTCTGAGATCCCATGAGTTTATGGTAGAAGAGATGCCCATCAGGAGGATACGCCGATGATGGGTTCATCCGATCCACAGCCGTCGATGTTTTACCACATCAATCTAATATGAAATTTACATGTGGGGAGGATACCTGAATTCAAACTGACCCACTACGGAGCAGAGCCGAGCATTTGACGGGAACCCCCACATGGGGTGTAGAATGAACGTAGACTCCCATATAAGCGTAGCGCCACATAGTCAGACTATCGTCAGGCGCCACTCAGAACACATAGCACCGCTTCCTATCGTGGCACTCCGCTCCGCCGCCTGATAGGGCAATTGTTCCTTCTTGAAGTTTCTCAATGAAACTATCGGATTTCACCGAAGGCAAAGACAATAATTTCAACCTCATCCGAATGGTTGCGGCCTTTGCTGTGCTCGTTGACCATAGCTTCGCATTGGCCATGGGTTTTGTGGATGCCAGGCCGCTTCGCATAAGTTCCAGCATCGATCTGAGTTTCCTTGCGGTAGATGTATTTTTCGTCACGAGTGGTTTTCTTGTGACGGCAAGTTTGTTCAGAAGACAACACACAATAGAATTTGTGTGGGCCAGAGTTCTCAGGATATACCCTGCACTTCTTGTGATGCAGGTCCTGACCGTCTTTGGGCTCGGCTTGTTCTTTACTGAGCTACCGTGGTCCTCCTATCTCCTTGACTCTCATACGATCAGGTATTGGGTAAAAAATTCGACCCTGGTCTTCGGCCTGCTCCTGCGCTCCCGGGGTCTTTGAGGGCAATCCGTATAATAATTTCGTCAACAGTCCACTTTGGACTCTCCCGTATGAGCTAGGCATGTATGCGACATTGGTCGGTGTCTGGGTGGTCGTCAGCCTAGTGCCAAGAGTGAGATTGAGAACATTCACGATTGCAATTGTCGGCTGTGCAATTATAGCGGTCCCTCTTCTTGGATCTTGTCATGTCTGTACGGCCCCTGATGATAGGTTCCTGCGCCTATTTGCCATGTTCTTTTCCGGGGCAGCAGGTTATGTATTGAAAGATCGCATCGTGCTTTCGGGTCCTGTTTTTTGGTCTCTGGTTGTGGTGGTTCCCTTGGCGGCCATTCTTGGTGACCAAGTACTTTTTGGCGCGTATGTGCTAGCTCTTCCCTATGTCTTGCTATATCTCGCATACATACCATCCGGCTTCATAAGAAAATATAATCAGCTGGGCGACTATTCCTACGGTCTGTACATTTACGGATGGCCTGTTCAACAGTCAATCGCATCGTTAGTGCCCGGCGTCTCCGTTCCGGCTATGCTGCTGGTGTCAGCCTGCGTTAGCGTAGCGCTAGCCACACTCTCCTGGCACCTGATAGAGCAGCGCGCCCTTCGACTAAAAAGTTTGTGGGTCGGCTACATTAAGAGATCGAGAGAAGTCGCTTGGACTCTAGGCGGATTGATCGGTGCAGTCCTGTTATTGAAGGGGTATCACACATTTCAGGAATGGCAAGTGCAACCATTGCCGGTTTCACGTCCTGCGCGAGCAGAAGTATCCCACGTGAAGTTTGGCCAAGAAGGAAAATGCACGATGGTAGCGCTCGTTTTTGGTGAGGGGAACGCTGCTAATGAGGGAGAAACACCTAGGGTTGCCAACGGCCAGGTGTTCAATGTGTTTCTCGGCAGGCTCTTTCATGCAGAAGATCCCCTGTTCGGCTCAAGTGGTCACGGTGGAAGTATCTGGACCAGGCTCGGCGATCAGCTCATTGAACGCAAGCTCTATGATGAAGTCGTTTTTGTCCCGATGGCTGTGAGTGCCGGTGAGATTGCCAGATGGAGTCCTGGAGGAGATCTCCATCCAAAATTAATCCAACGCATTCGTGCGGCCAAGTGGAGGGGCATCACCTTTACACACCTCCTGTGGCATCAAGGAAAGAGTGACGTGTTACATAAAACGACCAAGGCTGCTTATCAGGACGCGTTTCATGCCATGCTGGATAGTATTAGAAAGGAAGGTGTCTCAGCACCTGTGTACGTATCGGTGACCAGCCGTTGCTGGCAGGAAGAACCAAATCGGACTATTCAATCGGCACAGACTGAGTTAGTGGACTATTTGGAAAAGATCTATGAGGGGCCCAATACGGATAGGCTTGGTCCCGAATACCGATACGATGGATGCTACTTTACGGATGGAGGGTTAGAGCGAGCCGCCTCGCTCTGGCTGGAAGTCTTAACCAGGTCTCCGAGAGATCCGTCACCACATTGATGTGAATACAGAGATCTGAGTCCTCGTCTCAACCTGCTAGGCAGTCTCTCTGTGTGAAAAATGGGCGATGAGCGCCAGTTTTTCTGACCGGGCTAGGGATTTGATTGCGGCCTCGCGTGCGAGTGCCGCGCTTCTTGGTGCTTCGATATTCGGTATACCGCACCCTCAACGGACTTCGGTGTTTCGTGTACTTTGCGCCTCGGCCTGTCCTGTGTTCTTCCAGTCGCCGTTCCAGATCATTGGTGATGCCGGTGTAGAGGCTGGTGTCCGCACACTCCAGGATGTAGACGATCCACTTCATTGTGGCTTGTGCGCAATGCGGGACGGTGCCTGGCCGATGATGTGAACCCGTGGACCATGAGGAAGTGGAATCACACGGTTGTCATCCGGCTCACTTCCTAGCACCCACTCGAACAATCTCTGCGCGTCATTCAGCTCCGGCTCTTTCGGGACGCCGTACTGTTCCTTCTGCATCGACTCATCGTAAAGGCCGATGCACCCGTGTGAGGCGGGATCGCCAGGCATGTCCCGCCCGTGAATCCAATAGGACAGGCCTTCCCGATTTATATAAAACCGAAGGGCATAGTTCATCGGGTAGGGCCGGTCTGTTCCTTCAATCATATAGAGACAGGATTGATGTTGTCGATGGGCAGCCGTCAAACGGAACTCCCCCGTGGGCGTTTCGTTGAGTCTATCTCCAGAGGCGATGGGGGTCGCAAAGCGAAGGGCTCCAAATTCATAGGCTCCGAGAAACTGCTCCGCCAGATCGATCAGAATGAATTTCTCATCCTGTTCCGTAGCGTGATAGAGCAACGGGAGTGGATTGAACGATGACAGATCCTCGAGCCGTCTCGGCGTTTTAATCGAGAGACCAGGCCGCGCATGACGCCGATCGATCCGATTGAACCGTGCCACGTCGACCCAATATTCACCGAATAAGGCTTCCAGCGATTCACCTGCTCGCATTGTCCGGCAGTCCCACTCCACCATGGCATCACTGGGGTAATGAATCTCGCAGAGACCGCGATGCTTCTTGGGGGAATCAGCTTGCGCGGAAACGGAAAGAAACGCGACTGCCATGAGTGAGATGGCTATGAGTGGACTCCAAGCCGACCAGAGCATAGAGGTGGACAGCTTCCCTGCAGGCTGTTCAAAAAGACCGTCCAGCAAGGCCGCAGGCGAATCGAAACCGGAGGCGTACCCTCAGGGGTACGTTGAGGATTTCGATGAGCTGAGAACGAAGCTGGCGGTTTTTTTCAACAGCCGGTCAAGACCAATACTGTGTTGCTTTGGTGTACCCAAACAATAGGTCCCGCCGTGCCAGGATACCGACGAGTTTGCCGTTCCGAACCACAGGTACTCGTGTGATATAGCGATCCTGGAACAGATTCGCGACCTCCTCCAGCTTCATATCCTCGGTAGCAGTCACCGGATGAGTACTCATCATTTCGACGGCCATGACCTTCCGCAGATCCCGCCCATCGATGATCGCCTGAAGCAGATCATACTCGCTTATCAGGCCAACCAATGTCCGGTCCTCTTCCACCACCGGCAGGCTGCCGAAGTTACGCTGGGTCATCTGCCGGCTGATGGTCAGGGCATCGGTCCTGGAACCGCAGGTAAAGACCGCGTCCTGCATCAGTTGCCCCACAGTCAAGGTCTTCGGATCGCAGGCCGTCGCAAGAAACTCTGTTCGTCGCATAATCCCTCCTTTCTTCTCTCTTTCTAGTACGTGAGAGAAAATCCTGCAGCATATAAAAGGACGTCAATAATCCGATCCTGCGAACAAGAGAAGAACATCCCCGCAGGACGCTCAGAAAGGCTGTCCAGCAAGGCCGCAGCCGATGAAAGCACCGGAGGCGTAGCCTCAGGGCTACGTTGAGGATGCTTTCGAGGTGAGAACGACGCTGGCGGACTTTTTCAGCGTCATGCGCGCCCGGCCGCCAGGTACGCACGTAGTACATCCCGCCTGGCAATGATGCCCACGAGCTTGTCTTTGGCGTCCACCACCGGCACACGAATCAAATCACTGGCTCTAAATACATGAATCAGCGTCGGGAGCATCGCTTCCGGGTGGATCGAATAGGGGTTGAACGTCATGATATCACTGGCGGTCACGGCACCAAGCTTTTGCCCATCATCCAATGCACCCAGCAGATCATGTTCGCTGACGATGCCTAGAAGCCTATCCTTGGCGTCCACCACCGGCACAGCCCCGAATCCCTCAATCATGAGCGACGCGATGACGTCGCCTTTGGTCTTGAGATGAGCAGACTGTACCTGTTTCTGCATGACCTGTTTGACCATCATCAGGCCAAAGTCTTTCTTTGTACTTGTCCTGGCCTTCTTCGTCTTCTTCGTTATCGGCATGTGTCCCTTCCTCACTTTTCATCTAATAATATCCCATCATTAATGGCTCATTGACCGATCGCTTCTCCGGACGGTGCAACGCTCCCCCGATCTTCCGGCCAGCGGAGATGCACAGTCTTCATCTTTCCCGCTTCCACCGTCACCCCCTTGAGACCCTGCGTCCGGTCCGCGTGGATCGCCGTGAGGTGATAGGTGCCTGACGGAAGTTCGACGAACAACCAAGGTCCGTTGACATGGTCGCGGGGAATGTTGATCGAAGGTCCCCCTTTTGCTGACTGAATGGTGACCGCGACTCCAGCCAGAAAGGGCTTCCCTCCCGCAGTGAACACGAGCTTCAGCGAGTAAGGGGGATACTCGGCGGCACGTTCATCGATCCCAATTCCGGCGCTGAAATATCGGACACCGCCTGCCCGATAGAGCGGGAGCGAGTCTTTGAAGACCTGACCGTTCACCTGATATTCCAATTCGAGAAACTCCCCGGACTCCCCGATTCGGGCGACCGGTCCCCCCTCCGCTAAGCTCATTCCCCCGCAGAGGCTACTCCACAATGCAAGCACCGGAATTAGAATCTGTCTCATAACACTCCCTCCTGTGGCACCCTAACAGGCTGCAAAAAACTACATTGGCATGCAAGACCGGCGGAACGCGAGGATTGATCTGGTTTGTTTTGTTTATCTGGTTGATTTGGTTCATCTGGTCAGTTTCGTTCAACCAAAAAACCAGACAGACCAGACAAACCAAAAAGACCAGATAGACCAAATAAACAAGACAGACTGACGCCAATGGCCACAGTCATCTCTTCGGTGCTGCTGCAAAACGCCGCACTATTCAGGAGAACTGGAGTGCCGTTTCTCTTCGCAACCCCT
>CAVVIR010000003.1:0-128542 GCA_963748375.1 uncultured Nitrospiraceae bacterium | reverse complement strand
GGTCGAAGAGATAATCTCGTGAGGGGGCCACGTCCTGGCCCTTCGCCTTTCGGTAGGCTTCACGGCCTCCGCTCGTCGGGACCAGTTGCATGAGTTCCATAGGCCGGGGCCGAGCTGACGGCATAGGGGTTGAAGTTGCTCTCTGTGCGGATGACCGCCAAGACCAGGCTGGGGCTGATCTTATATTCCTGTGCAAATTGGTGAACCAGCGTTCGGTATTTCTCCGCCTGCTTCATCGGGAGATTGGACACCATCCCCATAGTGACGTACTGAACCGTCTTCTTGGTTCCCCTCTTTTGGTCCACGGTCCGCGTGCCCGATTTCTTTTCAAGAAGATACGCGGCGAATGGTTCGGCTTCTGCCGGTGTGCGTATCGGTTTATTTTGCTGATCGAGGACAAGGCCGAGGAGGTAGGGCTCCTTGTCATTGCGTTAGGACGATTTCCTTGTCGGAAAATCAATGGACGGATCGTGGATCTTGCGGGGTCCCGAGCGTGGTGACGACGGCATTCTTTGCGAGCTTCGTTGAGGGTCCTGATTGTCCAAGGTCTCGACCAGGATCTCGCCTGAATCGAAATCGACGATGGCCCGGCTCTTGTAGTTTTGCGTGTACTTCACATATTTCTTAGCTTCGGGCAGTTGAACTTCCTTCTTCCCCAGGTCTTTCCGACGTTCACTCCAAGGACGGCGAGGATCGTGACTCAAAGTCTCTTTTTGCCTCGCGCAGGTCTCTGAGCACCGCTTCGGGGTCGCGCGCATATTGGTCGAGACGCCTCTTGGCGATCTGTGCAGGATACTTCCCGATGCGAGATCGATGATGGCCTGTCCGGTCTGGCCCCTGGTGACTCGTCCAGCTGCCGTCAGGCTCGTTCGGTCGTCTCGCAGCCGGATGTGAGCAAGACGAGGGCGAGGATCGACAGCATCGAGAGCGAGGTTGAGAGGCGCATGGGTGCGTCTTCCGGTTCCTCTATGGCCTGAAAAGCACGTATAGGAAACACAGCATCAGGTCTGGGCTGGCAGGACTGTGTACTGCTAGCCCTCGAGTTCGGTCCAGCGGTTATAGAGCCGTTCCGCGGCCGTGCGGGCGGCGTCCCGGGCCTCGGATCGTTCTTGCAGTGCTGCTGCGTTGGAGGCGATGGCGGGATCTTCCACCGCGGCTTGGCAGGCGGCGATAGTTTCCTCGGCCTGAAGGATTCTCTGCTCCATCTTCGCCCATTCCTTTTGCTCGCGATAGGACAAGCCTGTCTTTTTGGGCTTCGGAGTCGATTCTGATTCGGTGCGGGATGTCGTGGAAGGGCGTGACGTCGAGGCACGAGTCCGTTCTGCTGTTTTTCGTTCTTGCGCGGACTCCCATTGCGCGTAGTCGGCGAACCATTCAGCCGGACCTGTGCCGTCCAATGCGAGCAACAGGGTGGAGACCCGGTCTAAGAGCCACCGGTCGTGTGTCACCAACATCAACGCGCCGGGGAACTCCAGCAGGCTGTCTTCCAGCACATCGAGCGTTGGAATGTCCAGATCATTTGTCGGCTCGTCCAGGATTAAGAGGTCGGCCGGTTGTCTGCATGAGCCGTGCGATGAGCAGACGCGCCTGTTCGCCTCCCAGAGAGGCGGGAGACCGGAAGATCCAACTGCTCAGGCCCGAAAAGGAACCGTTTTGCCCAGGACACGAGATGTACTGAACGGTCTTGATAGACGACCGAATCGCCGTGCGGGGCGAGGGATCGACGGAGCGAAGAGGATTGGTCTAGCGATTCGCGGTGCTGCTCGAATGTGACCACACGCAGTTTGTCTGCGCGGGCGATGGTGCCTGCGTCCGGCTTGAGTGGGCCGCCCCAATTTGAGGGTCTTCTCCCCCCGCTTCCGTTCGGACCCAGTAATCCAAGCCGCTCTCGCCGGTCCGAGCAGAAGGTCGAGATTCTTGACGATCGACCGCCCGCCAAGCGATTTGCAGAGTTGGGTCGTTTCGACCAGTTGTTTCGATCTGCGTCCGGATGAAGTGAAATTGATACCGGCCGTGCCTTGGTCTTTCCGGGCGTCGGCGCTATTCAGTTCCTCGATCAAGCGGCCGGCCGAGTCTATCCGCGATTTGGCTTTTGTCGTTCAGGCTTTGGGTCCGCGCCGGAGCCACTCTACTTCGCGGCGGACACGATTGCCAGGGAGGATTGATAGTTGGCTTGGGCATGCAGCGCGGCATCCCGCTGTTCCAGAAAATCGCTGTACTTTCCTTTGGCTTCGAATACTCCGGTGGGATAACTGCGATTCAGCTCGATCATTCGCGAGGTCACCGCTTCCAGAAAACGCCGATCGTGGCTGACGACGAGAAAAGCTCGGGCTTCGGCCCGTAGCAATCGCTCCAGCCACAGGATGCCTTCGACATCCAAATGGTTGGTCGGTTCGTCCATCAGCAGGACGTCCGGCTCCAGCATCAGTGAGCGGACAATGGCCAGACGTTTCTTCCATCCTCCGGAGAGCGTGGCGGTGGATTGGTCGGTGCCGGAAACTCTCCCAGGCTGAGCGCTGTGGAGGTACGACTGCTATGGTCATGGGGGTCATGACCTTCGTCGATCAGGACCTCTGTGAGGGCTTCCTCGACCGTATGTGTTCGTGAAATGACGGTTCTTGGGGGACGTAGCCGATGCGGAGCTGGCGGCGCACCGACCTGGTGCCCCGATCGGGCTCTTCGAGGCCGGCCATGATTTTGAGCAGTGTCGTTTCCGGAGCCGTTGGGACCGACGATCCGACATGATCGCCCTCAGACAGCCCGATCGACAGTCGGAAAACAGCGGTTTCACCCCGTAACTTTTACTGATGGATTCGCAACTTAGGAGTATGGTTGGTGGCATTGCTCGACCGGATGAGAGGCTGAAAAATGGCAGAGTTATTTGGTAGCGACGATCTCTAGGAGTTCGATATCGAATACTAACGTGGCGCCTGGCTTGATGAGAGGAGGAAGGCCTTTGTCGCGAAAGGCAAGATTCGACGGGCACACCAACTTGCTCCTGCCGCCGACTTTTATCTGTTGTATACCTTCGACCCAACACTTACTCATTTCATTCACTCTCAGCGAGGCAGGTTCGCTTTGCTTGGTGGAATTGTCAAACCGGGTTCCTCGATCAGCGCTCCTTCATAGTGTACCTTTACCATCTCCGTGATTTCGGGGTGGCCCCATTCCCTTCCTTGATGGTCTTGAGGATCGCGCCGGACTCGGTTTTCTTGGCGCCGGGCTCTGCTGCGACTTTCGCGAGGAAGCGGCTCCCGCTTTTTCTCCACTTCTGCGACGACCGCTGCGCGAGCCTCTTGCAGTTGTCGAAATCTTCGCGCGAAAGGCTTGAAGGTCCACTTTGGCTGGCCGTTTGAAAACCCATCGGTGATGCCGGACTTCACGATCTCAAACTCCGGCTCGCTAGGCCGAAGGTGCCGACGACTGGCTGACGGCGAATCCTAAGGCATAGAGGGTTTTTTGTTCATCGGTCGTGGGCTCTTGGGCTGCCGCGAATGATGCAGTGGCTCCAAGGCTAAGTAGGGTCACCAACAGGAGACAACGAAACGCATGAGCTGCCCTTTCTTTGTATGTGACGACGATGAATTCGATATCGCAAGATCCGAAGCTCTACAAGATATGCGATGTTGCGCATGGGGATCAAGACAAATTTGACAGTCTGGGGAAGCGAAGGCTGCTAGCTCGCCATCAAGAGAGAAGATGGCAGAACGTGGTTGCTTGATGCGCGCGGGAAGGGGCACAAGGCCGAGCGGGATATGTTC
This sequence comes from uncultured Nitrospiraceae bacterium, assembly GCA_963748375.1. Lineage (GTDB taxonomy): Bacteria > Nitrospirota > Nitrospiria > Nitrospirales > Nitrospiraceae > Palsa-1315. Next base: position 124,781 of record CAVVIR010000003.1, on the reverse strand, counting down.
CCGCTCGGCCTTGTGAAGACTTCAGTGGGGGGCGTCCTTGGTCACGATTTCAAGGAGTTCGACTTCAAACACTAATGTCGCACCGGGCTTGATCATAGGGGGCGCGCCTTTGTCGCCATAGGCGATACTGGATGGGCAGACTAACTTACTTTTGCTGCCGACTTTCATCTGCTGGACCCCTTCCGTCCAACATTTGATCACTTGGTTCAATCCAAACGTGGCCGGCTCTCCCCGCTTGACGGAACTGTCGAACACTGTCCCGTCGGTCAGCGTTCCGTGGTAGTGCACCTTCACGGTATCCGTGACTTTCGGGGTCGCGCCCTTCCCTTCCTTGATGTCGTAAGGATTGCGCCAGACTCGGTTTTTTTGGCGCCGGATTCTGCTGCGGCTTTCGTGAGGAATGCGGCCCCCGCCTTCTTTTCCGCATCTGCAACGACCGAGGCGCGGGCCTGTTGCAGCTGTTGAATTTTTGGGCCGAATGTCTGGAGGTCTACCTTGGGGGTCTTTTTGAAGACTCCATCGGTCATGCCGGATTTTACAAGTTCGAGTTCAGCCTCTCAGGCTGAACGTTCCGAGCGACTGGCTGATAGCTAATCCCAAGGCATAGCAGGGTTTTTTGTTCATCGGTTGTGGGCTCCTGGGCCGTCGCGAATGCCGTAGTGGTCCCAAGGCAGAGCAGGGTGATCAAACAGGAGACAATAACGCGCATGAGGTTTCCTTTCTTTGATGTGTGACGAAGATGGAAATGAGATTGTAACGCGTAAGACTGCTGTAGGGTATGCGATATTGCGGTCCGGCTCAAGACAATTATGCTTGGCAGGATGCTGAAAAAGTCCGCCAGCGTCGTGCTCAAAACCCGTGAAGCGTATCTCGTGAAGCGTCATTCGTTCCTGGACTAGGACGTTTCACGCTTCACGAACGACGAGGACGGCTTGGTTACCAGTGGTGGCCCCAGTAGCGCGGTCCATAGTAGCGGGGGCCGAAGATGTATGGGCGATCAAAAAACGGAGACCCATAGATCCAGGGACTACCCAATGAAAAGCTGAGTCCTACTGAGGGATACGTGTAAAGGGGAGGGGGCGTTTGCACAACGACGGGTGGGCGCGCCAGTTGACGTTGCAGCTCGGCAGTCGTGGAAGCCTGGCGGTCGAGCTGACCTTTTAAGAGGTTGAGGGTCTCTTGTTGTGCTTGTAACTTTCCTTGGAGTGCCGTGATCTGGTCGCGCTGCCATTCCGCGAAGGTCTCCACACAGCGAGTGTGGGCGTCACCGGTATAACTTGAACATTCCCACGGTGTGTGTGACTCGTCCGCCTGAGCCGGTAGTCCAGCCAACACTATTCCCAGTCCCATCGCTCCGATGAAGAGCTGGGACCACAGCCCTACACTTTTCTGAGGAGAGTCTCGCCGATAGATTGGAAGATCCCTCATAGGTTTCCTTTCTTGAGAGCGACGAATATTAGGCTAACATGCGATCATTCAAAGGAACAGGGGGTGCGAGCAGGAGGCTGAAAAGCCTGATGACGACTCAACTATACCCGTGGCTTCATTTTGCATCTGTCGTTGCGCCCTTGCCAAAGCCTCGTTAGAATTCTCCCACACGTATGTCGAAACCGCCTGCATGATCCTCGGGTTTGTCATCCTCTATCTGCTCCTCTCGGTGGGGATCGGACTGGCTGCCGCCAGGCGAGTCCATACCGCGAAGGATTTTGCGGTAGCCGGTCGAAGCTTACCGCTACCAATCGTCATCGCCACGGTCTTTGCCACCTGGTTCGGCGCAGAAGCCGTTCTCGGGATTTCAGCCACATTTGTGAAGGAAGGGTTACGCGGCGTTGTCGCCGATCCCTTTGGGTCGAGCCTTGCCTGATCCTGGTCGGGTTATTTTTTGCCCCCCGTTTCTATCGGCTGAACCTTCTGACCGTCGGCGACTTCTATCGTCTGCGGTACAATCGCGTCGTCGAGGTTCTCTGTGCCGTCTGTATTGCATTGTCCTATCTCGGATGGGTGGCTGCGCAGTTCAAAGTGTTTGGACTCGTGTTGAATACGGTCACCGAGGGCGCCGTGAGTCAGCCGGTCGGGATGGTTATCGGCGCAGTGATCGTCCTGGTCTATACAACGTTCGGTGGCATGTTCTCCGTTGCCATCCTTGACTTTGTCCAAATCTCTGTGATTATGGGAGGGCTGCTCTATATCGCCTCCGTGGTGAGTGGGTTGGCTGGAGGTATAGACGTGGTCATCAGTCATGCCGCCCAAGCCGGCAAGTTGGATGTATTTCCGCCGGCGACGTTCACGGCATGGGTACCCTTCATCGGAGCCTGGATCACGATGATGTTGGGGTCGATTCCCCAACAAGACGTGTTTCAACGCATCACCTCGGCAAAAGACGAACGCACAGCTGTCCGTGGATCGTTGCTGGGCGGCACACTCTATTTCTGTTTCTGCTTTGTGCCGATGTTTCTGGCCTATGCGGCGACGCTGATCGATCCGGCTCTGTTCACGACGCTGCTCGACCAGGATTCTCAGCTGGTGTTGCCGACTTTGATTCTACGCCACACACCGGTCTTCGCACAGATCCTGTTTTTCGGGGCCGTCCTCTCGGCGGTGATGAGCTGCGCCAGCGCGACGCTGTTGGCGCCGTCAGTGATACTGAGCGAGAACGTGATTAAAGGGCTGCTGCCTCACCTCAGTGACCGGGAATTTCTTCGGGTCATGCGGCTGGTTGTGGTGATCTTTGCCGTCCTGGTTTTGACGATCGCTCTCACCTCCAACTCCAGCATCTACCAGTTGGTGGTGGGTACGTATGAGGTGACGTTGGTCACAGCGTTCGTTCCACTCTGTGCCGGGCTTTTTTGGTCCCGGGCGACGACCCAAGGGGCCTTGTGCGCCTTTGTGGCTGGGCTGACAACCTGGATAGGGTTGGGACTGTTCAGCCCGTCAGGTTCGATCTGGCATCCTCAACTGGTTGGGCTTCTCATGGCAGCGGCGGGGATGGTGGTCGGCTCGCTTCTGCCTCAGAAGATCGGAACTCGTGAGCCGTAAACCGATCGGTTGCTCTGGTTTGTTTGGTTCATCTGGTTAGTCTCGTTCAACCAAATAAACGAAACAAACCAAATAAACCAGATCAACACGTCCCGCTCATTTGTTATGCTGTGTCGAGGTTCCTGCGCGATGAATAGACCTGCCCGATGGGTGAAATATTCGAGCGTCGTCTTCGCGGGCATTCTTGCCGTGCTCGGCCTCATCGTTGTGGCCTATGGCGCGTATTTGGCCACGTTTCTCGCTCTGCCCAAGAGCGATGAGCACCCGCCACTGCGCCTGTACAGTGGTCCTTTCTTGTTGAAACCCAATCTCTCGATTGCGCACAGCCAGCTCCTTGAGCGGCTGCAGCGGCTGGGCTACCGGCGAGTGACCGTTCCGGTGCAGACTCCCGGCGACTATCAGGTCACTGATCAGGCCTTGACGGTCTATCTTCATCCACAGCCGGAGGGCCATATTGATGCGACGAAGGTGATGTTGCCGCTGGATCAGGGACGAGTCACGGATGTGCTTTCTCCGCTCGATGGATCGTCGCTCTTTCCTATTTTTTTGGAACCGGAACTCCTGAGCGGAGTACGTGGCGAGTCGCGCCTGGTACGTGAATGGGTTCCGTTAGCACAGATCCCTCCATCGATCGTCGAGGCCATCCTCACCATCGAAGATCGCCGATTTTATTCCCATTTCGGCATCGATCCGATTGCAGTTGGGCGGGCGCTCTGGGCCAATTTTATCAAGGGCGGGGTGGTGCAGGGCGGCAGTACGATCACCCAGCAACTGGCGAAGAATTTGTTTTATTCACCGCAGCGGACGATGGGGAGGAAATTCAAGGAAGCCTTGGCCGCGATGGTGTTGGAGGTGAAGTATACGAAGCAGGAGATCCTCGAAAGTTATCTGAATGAAATCTATCTTGGGCAGGCGGGATTCGTGTCGATCTATGGAGTGAGCGAAGCTGCCCATCGCTATTTCGGCAAGACCCTTCAGGAGTTGACGGTCGAAGAGGTCGCGATGATCGCAGGTCTGGTTAAAGGCCCCAATAGCTATGCGCCGACGAAACATCCTGAGTCGGCGAAGCAGCGGCGCGATGTGGTGTTGCGGCGGCTAAGGGAGACAGGCATTCTGACGGAAGAAACCTGGACCCGCGCCACGCATACACCGGTTCGCGTGACTCCGTCAGAGGATATCCTGACCGATGCGCCCTACTTCGTCGATGCGGTGCTTCGGGAGGTGGAAGAGGCTGGTGAGGCCCACTTGCCGGAAGGCTTGCGGATCAACAGCACACTCGATTCTATGATTCAGCCGGCGGCCGCTCAATCGTTAGAGAAGGGACTGGCCAAATTAGAGGCTGCGCATCCCCACCTCACACCGTCAGTGGAATCGGTCGTACAAGGGGCGGTCGTGGTGCTCGATCCCAAGACCGGATCTGTGCTGGCGTTGGTAGGGGGCCGAGACTACCGGCGGAGTCAATTCAATCGTGCGGTTCAGGCACGGCGGCAACCGGGTTCGCTCTTCAAACCCTTCGTCTATCTTGCTGCATTGGAAGCGGCCCGCGAGAGTCAAGTGGGCCAGCTGACCGCGGCGAGTTTGTTATCGGACGAGCCGGTCACCTTTGAATCGGAGACCGGTTCGTGGTCCCCGCAGAACTACGATAAACAATTTCATGGGCCCGTGACGGTACGGAGCGCGTTGGAACAGTCGTTCAATGTGCCGGCGGTACGCGCAGCCAAGATGCTGGGGGCGAAGCCGATCGTACAGCTGCTGCATCGTCTTGGCATCACAAGCGTGATCGGCGAGGATCTTTCATCAGTGGCCTTGGGTAGTTCGTCCGTGTCGTTGATGGAGATCACCTCGGCGTATGGAGCCGTTGCGAACGGAGGGATCGCCGTTAAGCCGACGGCGGTGCGCTCAATCAGGGATCGACAAGGAGACATGGTGTGGAATGGCGTGCAGGATCGGCAACAGGCCGCATCGCCTCAAGCGGCCTATGTGTTGACCTCCATTCTTGAAGGCGTTATCCAGCGAGGCACGGCGAGAAGAGCCAACGTTCTAGGATTTCAAGGTTCAGTGGCCGGAAAAACCGGCACCACCGATGGGTATCGTGACGCATGGTTTGTCGGCTATACGCCCGATGTGGTGATTGGGGTGTGGGTGGGGTTCGACGATGAACGACCGTTGCGTCTTACAGGATCGCAGGCGGCGTTGCCCATTTGGATGGATCTCGCGAGCCGGATAATTCCACCCACGGTTTCCGCGTTTGTGGCGCCGCCGGGTGTCGTCGTTCGCGCCATCGATCCGAAGACCGGGCAGTTGGCGACGTCTCAGTGTCCCGAGCAGGTTTCGGAGGTGTTCATTGAAGGGACAGAGCCCAGCGTTTACTGTGAAGTGCATGGCGAGGGGATATGGGAACGTCTGCGGCATACATTTGGATTCTCCTAGGCCTTGGCAGGATGAATGGTGTAAGCTGGCGTCAATCATTGGCAGTGAAGGGAGGATGACGCATGAAGAGTAGCAGCTTTGCCGGGGACGACAATATTACCCTCTTGGCTAAAGGGGTTGTCTTGAAGGGCGAGATTCATGTCGAAGGGACGGTGCGGATCGATGGCCGCCTCGATGGCGAGATTCAGACCAAGGGACATGTTATCATCGGGGAGGATGGGTTAGTGCAGGGAACGATCATCGCGGGCACCATCGTCAGCAGCGGCCGCATCAAGGCGAAGGTGACGGCGAAGGAGCGAGTCCAGTTATTGAAGACGTCGACGCTCATCGGAGAAGTCTTGACGCCGGTCCTTATCATGGAAGACGGCGCCAAGCTCCAGGGTTCGACGGATATGGGGGTGGCTGCTTGGTCCGACGAGCTTCCCAAATTGCCGGGTGGTGTCAGTGATCTCTCCGCACATCGAGCGAAGCAGGTTGTGGTGCTCGAGAAAGAGTCCAGCGGAGACGCGCGGCGATAGGTCTGCCGGTACTCTCCTTTTTCGTGTCCGACCCATGACGAAGCCGCAGCGCTTCACTGCCGTGTTTTTTGCTCTCCTTCTGTTGCTGCTGTACCAGATCGCTCTGATGTTTCGGCCGTTTCTCTTTCCCGTCCTCTGGGCTGCGCTCCTTGCCCATCTCACCTATCCGCTCCATGTCCGGTTCACCTCGTTCGTGCGTGGCCGGGAGGTTGTGTCAGCCTCCTGTCTCACCCTCCTCGTGTTGGCCCTCGTGGTGATTCCGATTTCCATGATGGGAGTGTTGCTGGCACGTGAAGCGAGTACTGCAGAACAGGCCATTCGCGAGTGGATCGTGAGCGGGGCACTCCAGAAGGCTGCCGGCGCAAATACGCACATGGCCGGTCATTGGAGGACTGCTTCGGCAGTTTGGTGATAGCACAGTATTGACGCCTGATTCCCTGGAGCAGGGGCTTCTCTCGGCTGCGACGTTCCTCAGTCGTTTCTTTCTTGATCAGGTCGGCGATCTGCTAAAGAATGCCTTTCTGCTCGTAACCGATTTCTTCCCATGCTCTTCGCTCTGTTTTTTCTCTTCAAGGATGGGAAGCAATGGTTGGCGTCCCTTCAGGAAGTGATTCCTCTGGAGGCGTCCCATAAGCAGCGAATCATCGATCGCGTGGATCAGACCATTCGTGCCGTGGTGAAGGGGATCGGCGTGACTGCGGTGGTTCAGGGTTTGTTGGCAGGGCTGGCCTATGGGGCTCTCGGAGTGACGTTTCCCATCGTACTGACCGCGGTGACGGTCATTCTTGCGCCGCTGCCATTCGGCGGGACGGCATGGTCTGGGGGCCGATTGTGCTGTTCTTTCTCATGGCGGGTCCGATGTGGAAAGGGCTGGTCATGTTGGGTTAGGGAGTCGGCGTCGTGTCGATGATCGATCAGTTCCTTCGACCCTGGCTGATCGGGCAAGCGGTCCAGATCCCCGTGCTCTTCCTCGAATTCAGCGTCCTCGGCGGGCTGGCACTGTATGGCATCATCGGACTTTTCATCGGGCCGGTTCTGGTCAGTCTGTTGATGACCACGATCCAGATTTACCGGGAGGAATATCACCGCACTGAAACCGATACACCATCTCGTCCAGCCACTCCGTCCTAGCCCGCATGATTCATGATGCTTCTGCTGCAAGCGCGGATACGCCGCTGCGACAGGCAGTCTCGCCGTTCAGCCCTTCGACATACTGCACGAGTATGCCTCAGGACTTCACGCCTCCGAGTGCCTGTCTCGCTTTGCGTCTGCACGCTTTCGCAACGAACCTTCATGAATAATGCGAGCTAATTCAGAAAAACCGCCGTTCGTGAAACGTGAAGCGTATCTCGCAAGCCGAGAAATTCTTCGCCTGCGAACGACGAGATACGAGAGACGAACGACGCTTCATGGGCGACGAGGGTGGCTCTGCTCTCTCGATATGTTCATTCCAGTGGAATCGTAATCGCAATCCCGCCCATCACATCATTGAGTTTAAAGTCCCGTTTTGGGCTGAGCAGATGTCCGTTGTGGCAGTCGATACAGACTTGTGAGACGGCAAGATCGGGATAGATCGCCTGAAAGTATTGTTTTTGCCCGCTGCTCACGATTCCGGTGACAGGCAGGTCTGGATTTTTCCGAAGAGACTCCAGTGCGTTGCGCTCCAGGTCGCTCGCCGGAGCGTTGCGTCGGTAAATGGGCCAAAGACCGATCAATCGGAACCGGACTCCGCTTCCGCTCTCGGCTGCCAGCTTGCCCGAATGCTGGAGAAACTGAGCCGGCAACATGAGGGTATTCTCCAACTCCCAATGTTCGGACGCCGTCGTGATCCCTCTTGCCTGGAGTCGATTGACGATTTCTGTGGTGTAGAGCGTGCGATCGGCCTTGATGACGGCATAGATATAGGCCGCCGCTTTCTCCGGGGGAATGCCGGGCGATGTTGTGCGCTCTTTCGCGGAGAGAACAGAGGGCCCCCACCCCAGCCCAGCGACTAGGACGATGAGGGCTGTGGCGACGAGCGCGACGTTGACTCGGTGCATGAAGCCTCCTGTGTGGGTGGCCGGTGAGAGATGACCGGGAGGGTGACGATGCAGGAGGTGCCGTTCCCCTCCTGGCTCTCGATTCTGATGTCCCCTCCGAATTTCTTGAAAATGCGGCGTGCGACAGTCAAGCCGAGTCCGGATCCCTCGCCCTGGCCTTTGGTGGTAAAGAACGGGTCGAAAATCTTCGACAGATGCTGTTGGGGAATACCGGGGCCTGAATCCGTGATCGTGGTCACGACAGAGGTATCGGCCAGGGACGTCGAAAGGCCTAAGATTCCTCGCCCTTTCATCGCATGCAGGGCATTCGTCAACAGGTTTGTGAAGGCTTGTCTAAGCTGATCGGGGAGAGCCGACACGCAGGTGTCTCCCGCGTAGGTTTTTTGGATGACAAGTTCTGAGCTGTCCATACCGCCTGTGAGTGTGGTGATGGCCCGATCGAGTTCTTGTTCGAGGTGAACCGGTTGCCGCTGGTCCGATGTCTCGCGAGCTGTGACGCCGGTGAAGTCTCGAATGATCGAGGCCATTCGACGCCCGTGCTGGACGATGTCGCGGGCATAGGATCTGACACGGTCAAGGTTGGGTTCTTCTTCGATGGCTTCTCCCAGTCCGAGAATGCCAAAAAGCGGATTATTGAGCTCATGCCCAATTCCGGCCGTGAGGGTTCCAAGGCTGCCTGATTTCTCGGCCTGGATGAGCTGGTCTTGGAGGCGGCTCTCGTCAGTCGTATCCCTGAAGACAAGGCCGATCCGATCCTCCCCCTGATTTCTCCCTGCCATGTGGAACCACTGATAGTGATACCGTCGGGGGCCAATCTGAATTTCTTGTCGGTGACCTGGTCCCGCCGCACCCATCAGAGGGGCCAACGGGTCACGGGCAGTATTGGTGACCGCGGCATCCTCGTCCCCTGATACCGGCGTGGTATGTTCTCCGTTCCCCGCACGTCTGAATTCTTTTCGCAGGTGCTCTCGCACCGCCGCATCGACGGGGAGTACATCGAACAACGGGATTGATCGGGCCGAATCAAGTATGGCTTGAAAGGCCGTGCGTCCGACTTGATTGATGTACTGCAGCTGTTCCTCGTGATTGACCATGATGATCGGGGTTGGGACAGCATCCAGAATTTCGTCCGTCGAGTGAAGCAGAGACTCCACTTGTTGAGTTTTGCTGGTCACTTGATCGGTCAGTCCCGCAAAGGCGGCTTCCAATTGGCTATTCATTCGATTGAATTCATCGGCGAGATCCTGGATCTCATCGCCGGTCTGAATGTCGATGGGTTGCTGAAGTTCACCGCGTCCGATCAACTGTGCTGCGGCTTGTAATTTACGCACTGGCTTGACGATGCGATGGGCCGCAAGGTAGCCGAGGGTCGTCATGAGTCCGACGGCGACGAGGCTGAAGACGGCCATCCAGGTAAGCAGGTGACGAATTGGCGCGAAGAGTTCGTCAGAGGCTTGCCAGACGAAGGTGTGCCAGGAGCCTTTGCCTTGATCGTCGTTCGTCGCACGGCTGGTTTCAGGCACCGGAGCGAATCCGATGAGCGAGGTCGATTGTCCGCCGTGACCATCGCTGGGCGCGCTCACCCAGCCTGGCTCAAAAGGGGTGATGAGCGGAATGAGCTGTGCATCCGAGAGGGGGACCCCGGTCGGCAGAATGGGACAGCTCAGGACGATGCCGCGATGGTCGATCAGCATCACATGCCCGGTCTTGCCGAAGCGAATGGGCGAGATCGAGGGCGAGATCAACTCTTTGGCGTCGATCACGCGATGGAGCACACCGACTGCCTCATAGCGAATGCGATCCATAATGGGCAGCGAGATGCTGATGACATAGCTCTGGACACGATCGTCGAAGTGCACATCTTCGATGAACAGCTGGCCGACCCCGCGATGGGAGGCCCCTTTCCACCAGGTCGTGTCTTTATTGGCAAAAGGTGGCAGCGTGGTCGACGAGGCGATCAAGCTGCCTTCACTGTCGGTGATGTACAGCATTTTGGTGGCAGACCGAACCACTTGCGGGATCAGTTGATCGGCCTCGTTCTTGGCTCCCGAAAGATAGTCCTGAATCGTGCCGGCAATTTTCCCTTCTGTGATAGTGCGGACTGTTGCGGGATCTTTCGCCTCCCACCCACTCTTGAGTCTGTCCACGGTCAGGCGGCGCTGATCTTCTGTCATGCTCAGCAGGGCATCGCGCCGTTGCTCAAGCTCGAAGATAATCGAGGGGTCTGTCGCGATTCGTGATGTTCGTCCGACCTCATCCGATATCAAGAGATCGACTTTCCGTGCCGTCTCCTCGGCTAGGGCTTTAAAGTTTTCGCCGTTGACAACCTGGATTTCGCGAGAGCCTTGCCAAAAGGCGAGACCGAGACCCACCATCAGGGGCACCACCCCCACGAGCAACATGGAGAGAATCAGTTTGGGTTGGAGCCCCCACCTCGTGTCAGAGTGAGATGGTGCGCGCGCGGGATTCATGACAGATATCCTTGTCCGGCAGGCTCAGCCTTGGGAAAGGTTAAGGTAAAGGTCGTCCCCCGATCGATTTGACTGTCGATGGCGATGGCGCCGTGCATTTTATTGACAATGGTTTTGACGTTATAGAGTCCTAGCCCCGTCCCCTTGCCGGGGGCCTTCGTGGTGAAAAACGGCTCGAAAATCTCGTCGAGCTTGTCCAGGGCGATTCCGCATCCCGTATCGGAGATCCGGACACGGACTTGTCCGTCGTGGACGGTGGTCTCAAGCGTCAGTGTGCCGCCTCCGCGCTCCATGGCATGGACCGCATTGGTGATGAGGTTGACGAGGACGTGCAGTAACTCATCCGGATTGCCTTTGACGGCGGCGCCTGGCTGGTACTGTTTGATCATCTCGATATCGTGAAGACTTGACGCGTAGCGTGCGATTTTCAGCGCCTCGTCGAGCTTTTCGTTGACAGGCACCAGCACATCTTGGTGGGGGGATGCGCGCCGTGAGTAGCGAGTGAGGTCCCGACAGATGGCACTCGTCCGTTTGACGGCTTCAATAATGTCCTGGGCTTGCTCGTGGACGGTGGTCAGGTCGCGTTCCTCCGCAAGGTTTTCCGCCAGGCCCAAAATGAGTTGCAGAGGGTTGTTGATATCATGCGCGATTCCCGCAGCAAATGAACCGATTCCAGCAAGCTTTTCTGACTGGAGGAGTTCGGCTTCGAGCTTGGATTCATGCCGAATCAGTTTCCACAGCAGCCGGGAGGCCGATCCACTGAGGATATTTGCGCCAGGAAGTTTGTGGGCATGCAGAGATGCTTCCACCTCTGGATCACCCGTGGCATCCAAAATCAGGTTTACGCCATGGTTGCCGATCAGATCCGGCACATTGATTATCACAGGAATTTGAAGCTCACGCGCGCGCTGCAGCCCTGGTGCAGCAGGATTACGGTCTGTAATGCCGACAATCTCAATCGATGGGATATGGTGGAGCAGATCTAACAGTGCGAGGCCGTCACGACCCGCTCCCAGAATGGCGACTTTGGTATGGTCAGAGATCTCCACTCAGGCGGTCTCCCTGTGGCAGGGTTGCGCTCCTATTCAGGATGCTGAAAAAATCCGCCAGCGTCGTTATCGGTTCATCGAAATCCTCAACGTACCCCTGAGGGTACGCCTCCGGTTTCGATTCGCCTGCGGCCTTGCTGGACGGCCTTTTTGAGCATCCTGTGGGATGGTCATCTGTTATCCCTGGACTGTGGGCCACAATGTTTCTCCCCCAACCTGCTATTGCCGAGGAGAGCAAGGAGCGGAATGTCTCTCCTCGCACAAGTAGGAATGGAGGCTCATTGTCACAGTTTCGCCAGCTCCCTCTGTTCTATCGCTCGGGCGACGGCCGACCTCAGCTTTTCTCCTTCGACCGGCTTGACGAGGTAATCCACGACGCCTTGCCGGAGGAAGGAGGTCGCCATATCGGTATCCGGGAAGCCGGTCAGTACGATGAGCGGAACGCGAGGGTAATTGCTCCTGAAGTAGGCGACGGCTTCGGCTCCATTGATTTTCGGCATACGAATGTCGCAGATGACGACGTCGAGGAGAAGCCGATTTTCCCCAGAATTAATGACCTCGATCGCCTTCTCACCGTTTTCCGCTTCAAGGACTTCATAGCCGGCTTTCTGCAGCGTCATCTTCACGACTTTGCGAATATCGGGTTCGTCGTCTACTACGAGCACTCGTCCCTCGCAGGCCTCGCCCCCGATGAAAAACCCAGATTTGAACTCATCCATGGCACCCTCCTTGGTTGATAGATAGATGTGGTTGCGTCATGGTCGCTCACATGTTCTTGCCCCACCTGAAGCGCAATGCGCGTGCCAGGATGCTCAGGGACAAACAGGTCGTATTTCCTTGAAAAGAAGAGCCTCATGGTGAAGCGGTGCATTCAGACATGGTCGATATCCACCATCATGTGCTGAAACCCACCACCAGCTTCAGGCGTCCATACTATTACGGTGCGAAAGCTGGTTGGTTGCCCTGGAGCCGAATTGCCTTTGGGGTGAAGGCTGGAGTATTCTGACGATGCAATGAGATTGGAGGGGGGATGATTACGCCGGATGTCCTGACAGAATATGTGCGCAACACGATGCCGGATGCCACGGTTACGGTCTCGGACCGGACCGGCACGATGGATCATCTCAAGGTGGTGGTGATCTCGGCATCCTTTGCAGGGAAGAATTTGCTGGATCGGCATCGAATGATCTATCAGGCGTTGGATGCCCCGATGAAAGACGGGCGGATTCATGCGCTCGAAATCACCGCTAAAACCACAGACGAAACTTAGGAGGCCAAGCCATGGCAGATCCCATTCAAGAAGAAATTGACAAGGAAGTCGCCACGCACAAGATTTTGATCTACGGCAAGGGCACTAAACAGATGCCGATGTGCGGATTCACGAGAGAGACGATTCAGTTTTTCGACAAGTACGGGTATCCGTTTGAACTCATCGATGTCCTGTCTCAACCGACCAAGCGAGAAGCGCTCGCAAAAATGACCAACTGGCCGACGCTCCCCAAGGTGTTCATCGACGGGCAGTTTTACGGCGACACCGATGTGCTCGATCCGATGGCAGCCAAAGGCGAGATAGAGCCGCTGCTGAAAAAAGCGTTCGGAAAGTAGAATAGTCGAGAAGATCGAGGAGATCAGGAAGGGCGTCTGCCAAACTCTCCTGCTCGCGCAACGCGCGGCCTCAGAAGGCCCTCGTTGGACGCGCGCAATCGAGAGTTCGACAGACGCCCTTCCTATTTTTGTCACTCAGCGGCTTGGGGAGGGAAGGTAAGAGAGGAGGGGGCCTGGTTTGGTCTTCACCTGCTCACGGAACCCCCACGATAAAACAGTGGTCGTTCGACGTGCGCAGTTGTGACCAAGCCAGGCTATCGCGTGAATACGATCCAGAGGCGAATCGCGAAGAAACCACTTGGACTTAGATTCCAATCCTGGCAAAATCCTGTATGGGTCCTATTCAGCGTCGCAAGGCAATTGGATCGTACACGGAACCAGATAATGGATAGTTGGGCTGCATGGCTGATACACAAAAGTTGATCACTGAAATCGATACTTTGGTTCAGATCGCAGAACGGCTAGCCCGAGACGCGGAGTCTTCTGAAAGAGGGCTTAGATCCGAACGAGTCGAAGAGCTTTCCTCAATCGCTGCGCGCGGTGGGCAAATGATTCGAAAACTCTACGGTTCTGGGAGCCAGTACGAGCAGAACTGGCAGCAGGTGCTTAATACGAGTGGTTTCACGAGTATGCACAGCAACTTTTTCAGGCACGTCAGTGAAGTGTGCGGTATTCTCAAGGGTGTACAGCATGATCTCAAGGCCGGCTTGCTTCTGGACTTCAAGCTTCTACTCCAAGCAGAGATATTCGCAGATTTTCTCGAAATGGCTGAGCATCTCCTCGGTGGAGGCTACAAGGATGCTGCAGCGGTGCTTCTTGGGGCGGTGTTGGAGGACTCGCTTCGAAAGGTAGCGTCGGCGGCTGGAGTGGCAACGGTCGGGTCCAACGGAAAAGCGTTTACGATTGATCCACTGAATGTCGCGATCACCAAGGTCGGCACGTATGGGCCCCTCGTGCAGAAGCAGATTACCACGTGGGCAAATCTGCGCAATGACGCTGCCCACGGCAATTTTTCAAAGTACGATGCAGACCAGGTTCGGCAAATGCTCCAGTTTGTGCAGAAATTCTGTGCGGACTACCTGAAGTGACTTTGCACAGTGGACTGCTGTGTAATTCCAATTGTTAATACTATTTAGCGGAGAGTGACATTGCAGACGGCTGGGCATGAGTTTGTCGATGCGCATCACGCACGGCCAGCGAAGACGATCACGAGTTGCCATGGCGCAAGCGTTGTTGCTGCCCTTGAAGTTTGGACTCTCGCTCGATGACACCATGTCGTTGGGCGTTCCAAGAGCTGGACGCTCAGGTTACGGAAGCGCTTTGGCCGCATCAAAGCGGGCAGGAACACCCAAGACCAAACAGGGGCTACGAACCGGGCACGTATGACCCTGGAAGAGGAGGCGGCCATCTTGGCCCCCTTTTAGCAGGCCAAAGAGGGGGGCGTGATTGGTGCCGCCCCTGAGAGCGCAGCAACGCCGTCGCCCCCTGGCCGTCTCGACGGTGTACGCCATGTTGCATCGACACGGCTGGCGCCAAGCTATTGCAGCGGACAGACACTATAGTTTTTTTCTTTCGAATAACCCTTCTAAGCTCGCTCGGTATTTCTTCAGGGATGGGGGCTGATTGATCTCCCCCTGCGCGCGTCCAACGAGGGCCTTCGGAGGCCGCGCGTTGCGCGAGCACAGGAGATCATCTAGTCCGCCCTCTCATGTTCCTTCCAAGCTTGCTCGTATTTCCCTCTCGGAACGAGACCCATGTTTGGTTCAACTGCGCCCGTCGAGCGAGGCCCTTCTGAGGGCGCGCGCTCCGGGAGCAAAGAACCAACATGGGTGCCGTTCCTCACCTCTTGGCTTCCGCCGGCGGCCAGTTCAACTCCGCATGTCGGCCGCAGTAGAAACAGGAGAGGCGGTAACGGGCTTTGCGTCTTGGATTCGGCATGGAGGTAAAGGTGATAGGGGTATCGTCGAAGGGGCAAGTGGGTTGATCGTGTAGGAGATGCACTTCGGCCATCATCGTGATCGAGGCGCCGTCCCACGGTGGCATCGGCTGTTCTTTGCCGGTAATCTGTTCCTTCGTATGACACTGTTTGCATTCGGCTTCATACGTCTTGATACGGGCGAGATGGGGGGTGTGGTCGGTAATGTTCATCGCTCCGCCGCATCCAGGTTGAGCACAGGTCAGATGTTCATGTTGTAAGGCCTGGACAAACCGACCATGTGCTGTCCGCTCTTGTTCTGATTTCATGATGCCTCCCTCAAAGTCTTCTCTTCATTGCTTCTTCTGACTCCTCAGAGGGTGACCTGAGGTGTCCTTTGACCGCGCACATCCATACAAATGATCCCTCCAAGCTCGCTTGTTCTCTCTTCAGGGATGGGGGCTGATTGAGCTCCATTGCGCGCGTCGAACGAGCACAGAAAGGGTTTTTTTTTTCTTTTAGTTTCGGCCCTTTGATGCGGCTAGAGCATACTTCTGAGTGTGCGCGTTCTGCGAGCAAGAAGGGCATTCAGGCTACCCGTCATATCCCCCACGCCCCGCTGATCTGAATATTCGCTCCATTCACGTAGCGAGCCTCGTCGCTGAGGAGATAGCGCACTGCCGCCACGGTGTCGTCTACGGTTCCAATATAACCGGCTGGGATGCGTTTGGTCATGCCGGCGAGTTCTCCTGGTGGCGCGCTGCCTGAATCGATGAAGCCGGGCGAGATCGCATTGACGGTAATGCCGTGGGGTGCCAGCAATTTTGCCAGTGTGCGAGTCAGGATCAAGACGCCGGCCTTGGCGATGTAATGGGCCGTCACGTCCGGTTGTGAAATCATCTGATCGGCATTGGCCATGCTGAAGCTGATGATGCGTCCAGATTTGCGAGCTTTCATTCCCGGTGCCACTGCTTTGGCGAGATAGAAAATTGGATGGAGATTGCCGTCGAACATCTCGTTCCACCCCTCGACCGTCTCCTCGAACAGATTCATACGATGGTAGGGGCCGGCGCCGTTGATGAGTGCATCGATCCGCCCCCACTGCTGTTCAACTTCAGTCACGAGGCCTTTGGCCGCCTGGGGGTCCGATACGTCACAGCGAATCGCAAGCGCTCGCCCGCCACGACTCGTGATCGCGTCGGTTGTGGCTCTCGCCTCTTTCTCGCTCGTGCGGTAGCAGAAGGCGACCGACCATTGTTGCGCTGCAAGGTCGAGCGCAACCCCCCGTCCAATGCCTTTGGCTCCACCTGTGATGAGTGCCACTCGCTCAGCCATCGGTGATCCCTTTCATGGTCGGTATGGTTGCCTGCTATCTTATCGAGTTTTGAGCCTGGTCGCGAGGAGCTGAATGGCTCCAGCTGTTCGCATGGAGAAGGACTGGTCTTGCTTGGGTTTCTTATTGTCTTCTTGGCATTCTGTGATGAGCGAATGCAAGTCTGCAATGGTATCCACGTCGCGCCAGGCAGTGGTAAGGCTGACAGATAAGCCCAGTGTCTTGGCATTCTGTTGTGTGACGGCGAGGACTTGATCGGTGGACCAGGGCACTTGAGTAAAGAGTTGTTCTGTCGGCTTGGTGAGGCCGATGAGGTAATACCCGCCATCAAGGGCCGGCCCTAAGACGACGTCTGATTTGCCGAGCCTGGTAAGCGCGTCTTGATAGACCGACAGGGGCAAGGTTGGAACATCGGTCCCCACCAGGAGTACCCGTTCATAACCTTTGGCGAAGAGGTTGGCAAAGGTGTGGTGCATACGCTGACCCACATCTTCTCCCACTTGATCCAAGAGGCGGACGCCTTGCCGTTCTTCCATAATCTTAAAGAACACCAGCTCCGAAGAAGGAGCACAGGCCAAGTATCGATGGAAGGGAAGCTGCAATTTGGCAACGGCGAGTTTGGTCCGTTCCAACATGTCGAGGACAAAGCTGCCGTGCAGGGTAGCCGCCTCGTCCGGTGTCAACGGCGGACAGAGCCTTGTCTTCACCTCGCCCGGGACCGGAGCCTTGGCGAAGATTACCAGTGCAGCCTGATGAGGGGTGAGCGGTCCCTCGACTAGCTCGGGACGGTGAGCTTGTCGAACCGTGAGGGTGAGGCGATGGAGAGGAAGGTTGCTTCATAAGTTATCGTACCGATCCATACCATCGACTCAGTGTATGGGGGCTCATTCCGACCCAATACAGGAATCGTAAGATCCACATCAAGAAGATCGTCTGCAAAGGACCCTGTTGTTCCCAACGACGAAACGAGGTGGTGACGGTTGCAGTGAGGGCTGCGGTCGTTCCCTTCCGTTTGAGCCTACGGGAGAACTCGATGTCCTCCATCAACGGCATGTCAGTGAAGCCTCCCATCTGTTCGAAGATAGATCGGCGCACAAATAGGGCCTGATCGCCGGTGGCGAGGCCGCTCAGTCTCGAACGCCAGTTCATCGTCCTGCTGATCATGGTTCCCCACATCGAGGGGTGATCGAACTGGATATCGAACCGTCCCCCCACCATCTGTTGATCAGCCAATACTGCGTTGATCACTGTTTTGGCATTGCGTGGAAGCCGTGTGTCGGCATGGAGAAAGAGAAAGACCTCTCCTCGGCCGGCCTTTGCGCCCTCATTCATCTGCCGGGCGCGTCCGGGTGGCGCGGTCACCCAGGAGACAGGACTGAGGCCTGTGGCCTGTGGACTCAATCGGTATGATTCGAGGAGTGTGGGCGTTGTATCAGTGCTTCCTCCATCGACGACGATGAGTTCATCGAAGCCGAGCGCGGCAGTGTGCATGAGTGTCGCGGTGATCGTGCGTTCTTCGTTCAGTGTGGGGATGATGACCGAAATCGGTATCGCCATGGCAGCGCTAGGCGCGTTTTTTTGGCTCGTTGAACATGAAATACATCACGACTACCACGGTGGACCAAAACAACACTTGCTTATGCCAAAAGAGAACTTCCCCATAGTGATAGAAGAGGGCTGCGAGCAGGAGAGCCCCGCCGATGAGGCTGTAGCGGAACGTCACATTTTCGACGACCGAGTTGGCCCACACGGCGACGCCCGCGAAATAAATCATGAAAGGAATGACGTCGATCTCGAATCCGCCGCTGATCGAGAGAAACACGTCAAGGAACCCGAGAAAAATGAGGGCGATGCCCACGATCATCCCGGCAACACGCAACTGGTTGTCGCCTCCGGAGTCGTCTTCTCGCTCGCGGCGCTCCGGCTCTTCGGTCGGTTCTGGCGGCATGGTCAGTGAAGTCCTCGTCGTTCGCGAAGCGCGAAACGTGAAACGTCAGAAGTGGCTCATTGGGAAAACGCTTTTGCAGGATGCTCAAAATGGCCGTCCAGCGCGGCCGCAGCGAGTGAAGAGGCGAGGCGTACGCTTCGGTACGTTGAGCCTCTGAGCGACGCGAGAACAAAGCTGGCGGACATTTTCAGCATCCTGCTACACCTTAAAATGTTTGCTCAGGGTCAGCCCTTGGCGCTGATACGAGGATCCGAGCGCTGTGCCATAGAGCTGACTGGGGCGTGCGAGCATCCTGTCGTATACAACCTTAAAAAAGGTTTGTCCATCATGGATCAGGAAGGGCACGTCGTGGGGGCGGACTTCCAGCACCACTTGGGTGCCGTGCAGCTCGCCGCGGCCGTATCCAAACCCCGGATCGAAAAACCCGGCGTAGTGGGTCCGTAACTCTCCACAGGCTGCTTCAAAGGCGACCATCTCGGCTGCGTAGCCGGCAGGAACACGAATCCGTTCTTTCGATGCAAGAATGTAAAACTCCTCCGGCTCCAACAGGAGGCTGTTCTGCCGGTGGCGGTACAGGGGTTCCCAAAAATCGAGCGCGGCATAGTGGCCGACCTTCGACAGATCGATCACATGGCTATTCTTCTTAGCCCGATAACCGATAATCGGCGAGCTGTCTCGGTCGTCGCCTTTTAGATCGATGCGGAGAAACAGACCGCGGTCTGTCCGGAGATCGCGGCTTCCCAGCGCGGGCTTTGCGGGGAGATTGTGGTAGAGCAAGGGTTCTCGGGTGTGGAGCGTCTGAAGTGATCGGTCCGACACCGTCGCGTCGCCTCGGATGAAGCGAATTTGATTGAGAGAGTACCCAGTTTTTACCTTGATGGCAAACGAACGGGGAACGATTTCCAGATAGAGGGGCCCGGAATAGCCGGCTCGGATTTCATCGAACCCGGTATTGAGATCCGTCACGACACGGGTAAAGACGTCCAGCCGTCCGGTCGTACTCTTGGGATTGGTCCGCGCCCGGATGGCCTTAGGGAGCGTGACATGTTCCAGCAGCGGCACCAGATAGACATGGCCTTTTTCCAGGATGGCCCCTTCGGTCAAGTCCATCTCGTACATCACGAGGTCGGATTGGTAGAAGTCTAGAACGTTGAGTCGGCTCGTGATCTCGGACAGCTCCGGCAAAAAGCTGCTGATCAGTCGATAGGCTTTGCGCCCAAGCCGTAGATCGAGACTGGCCGGCTGGATCTGACGGTCTTCGATCGGCACATCGGTGTAGATGGCGCCACTTGCGATCAGCTGCTTAATCTGCTGGTAGGGTAAAATCCCCTGCGCGGTGGGGGTGCTCACAGGTCGTCGTGGGCTCCATTACTGCACGATTCCAGCGCAGTCGCTGCGCTGACCATCGGCAACTCTCGCGCAGATCCTTGTTGCGGTTGCGGATAGTGGAAGGCCTTGTTCTCGTAGTTCTTCAAGAGAACTCCTGCAGCATCCATGTGCACCATGTAGTCACCGGGAAGCAGCGGAATCTTGCCGCCCCCGCCCGGCGCATCGATCACAAAGTGGGGGACCGCCATTCCACTGGTGTGGCCCTGGAGCGACTTGATGATGTTCAGCCCTGTCTCGACCGTCGTGCGGAAGTGATTCGTGCCTTTCGTCAGGTCCGCTTGGTAGAGATAGTAGGGTTTGATGCGCGCAAGCAGGAGCTGGTGCATCAGTCGTTTCATAATGTCCGGATCGTCGTTGACGCCTTTGAGCAGCACGGTTTGTGCTCCGAGCGGCACGCCGGCATCGGCCAACATGCCGCAAGCCGCTTTGACTGCCGGGGTGAGTTCGTCCGGGTGATTGAAATGCAGGTTCATATAGATGGGATGGTATTTCTTCACGATCGCGCAAAGTTCCGGGGTGATCCGTTCCGGCAACGTGCCGGGCACCCGGGAGCCGAGACGAATGAGTTCCAGATGTGGGATCGTCCGCAACGCCCTGAGGATCCGCTCCAGGAGATGATCCGGCAGAAGCAGCGGGTCGCCTCCTGAAAGAATGACGTCGCGTACTTCAGTGTGTTCGCGCAGATAGGCGATGGCTTGATCGAGTTCGCCTTTCTTCAGAAATCCCGGTTTTCCGACCAGCCGTTTTCTCGTGCAAAAACGGCAATAAATTGGACATTGATTCGTGACCATCAACAGGACGCGATCTGGATAGCGATGGACGAGATGCGGAACCGGACTCATCAGGTCTTCTTCGAGCGGATCGTCTGCTGCTTCGAAGTCGTCCATCTCGGCGATGTCCGGCACCACCTGCTTCCAGATGGCGTCGCCCTTTTCTTTGATCGTGGCCATCACTGTAGGGGTGATGCGCATCGGATAGTCGCCGACGATGGCTTCGATTTCTTTCGCATCGACACCGAGCCGGTCCGCCAAGTCTTTGGGTTTGACGATGCTGTCGGCGAGTATGCGTCTCCAGGCTTCCATGCGGTCTCCTTTAGCAGGATGCTGAAAAAGTCCGTCAGCATCGTTCTCGCATCGCTCAGAGGCTCAACGTACCGAAGCGTACGCCTCGCCTCCTCGCTCGCTGCGGCCTTGCTGAACGGCCTTTTTGAGCATCCTGCGGGCTGCTCCTCAATGGGTTATCAATAGCCCGTCAGTTCCCTGCGATCCGTTCCTGACTGTACGTTTGATCCAGGTAATCGAGAATGTCGTCGGTTTCCGTCAGCACGATGTCTCCATCCTTGAGGACTGGAACATAGTATTGGCCTGAGACCTCGTGGACCACTTTGCGCATCGGGCGAAAGTCTGGCACAACGACCTGCTCGTAGTCGATGTGGAGTTCAGCCAGTTTTCGGCGCACCACGTCACAGTCGGGGCACCAGGCGACGTGATACAAAGTTAGTGCCATAGTTCTGAGTGCTCAGTGCTGAGATTGAAACAGTCGTCGAGCATTTCCATACGTGCTTCTCAATAGCTCGCTCAGCACTCAGCACTCAGGTCTTTCGTCTGGCGCGCCTCTCGCGCGATGGCGCACGGCACCATGACGGCGTCTTTCATTCCGTGAATCACTTTCTTATCCGCTGGGCAGACCGTCGCCAGGATACCAGCCAGCTCAACCTTTTCGCCACTCACGAAATAATAGGGGGAGAGCCTGGCGCGGCCGGACATCCGGTTCATCTCACCGTTCACCGGATCGAAGTAGTCGAGTTCATACAGGCGGCCCTTATGGAACTCTTGCAAGATATAGGGTGTTTGAGGAAAGGAGGCCAGGGCCTTGTCGATGGCGCTTGCCCATTCGTGTTGCGGCATATCGTGTCCGACCGACACGCCTCGGCTTCCCCATGCGAGTTCAGAAAATCCCGATGGCTTGATGACTAAGTGCCGTTCCTTTTGAGTCGCTGCGGCCAGATCGTGCCAGCTCATCACGCCTCGTCCGCCGATCGCCAAGCCTGGAATGGTCGCAGAGGGAGGGATCGGCGCAGGATCAAGAATCCAGGTACGAGGCATAAGGGTTGTCAGGTGCAGGAACAGGTCTTGACCCAATGCCTGCGCCCAAAAGGGTCGCAACGCCGGGTGATGGAGAAGGGCAAAGGCGAGTTTTTCTTCCAGTGCCGGCTTGTATGGGGGGGTGACGGCGACTCGGCCCTTCTTGATCGCATATTGGACGAGCTCGGATTTGGGAATGTTTAGCAGATCGAATAACTCATAGAAGCGATAAATCAAGGCGATTGGCTGGTCCATTCCCTCGCCGGTGATCCTGAGGCCTTCTTCGGTGAATCGAATGTCACGCGGCTCTACGCAGTAGATATCGAGGCCGATCGCTCGAAGGCGGGCTGCGAGCCACGTCATTTCAGGCCGATAATCTTTGGCTTCTTCCGAGATCAGAATCGCGACGCATCCGTGCTGCTGCGCGAGTTGGCTGTTTATCATGTCTGCAAACCCGCGTACCATCCCCTCGGAGCCCCCCACAAGTGTGAGATTCTCGCCGTCGCCCATTTCGGCATAGAGCGCGGAGAGGCATGCGGTGATCCCGATTCCTCCGGGGACTGAATCGAGTTCGGTGATAACCATGCCGTCTTGGGTCGGGATGATGTCAGGTCTGATGACCCCGGGAAGCTGGTCTCGAAACCGTTTCATCCGGCTATACGTCAGAAGACCTTCCGGCTTTCCTCGGTCGAGGTATTCCGCGACCCAGGATGGTTGGAGACCACGGAGGCTGTCGGCGTAGAGGCGGTTCAAGGCTCGATAAAAAGCAAGGAGTTGTGGCCCAAGTTGGCGGAAAAAGTCGAATTGATCGTGCGAGAGCACAAACGGGGTGACGGCAATACGCCACGTCGTCGTGCTTGTGGCGGCGTCTGGGGCTAGAGCCTGCTCGGGCACAGCGGGAAAGAGCCCAGCTTGGCTTAGCTGGCCGCGGATGGTGTTGCAGCGTTGTTGGAGGTCGGAGGTAGCCAAGTCAGACAGAGGCAGTATCCGTGTGAATGAGTGCCTCTCATGCGAGGCAGCAGAACTGTAACATGGGTTTTGGGGGCGTACAAGGGGCTAGGAAAGTGGGAAGGTGGGGCGTACTGCACGCTCGAAGGATCTCTCGCCTGTTCCGTGGTTGTCAGGATGGGAAATGTTGTGGTGTGTATTGAGAGGAGAGTCGGTGAAAAGTTGGTCGCCCCCTGGGAACCCCTGCGGAAAAGTGCTAGGATGGGCGCACATTGAACGGATTCCTTCTATGCCTGTAGATACCGATGAGCGAATCGGTGTGTTCGTGACACCACCGAGTTCGCTTCCCCAACTTGTACCGAGCCGTGCGTGCCTCCAGTGCGATGTCTGTTGTCGGTTTCCGGACCCCGATAGCGCCCTCCGTCCTTATTTTACTGAGCACGAAATTTCGGGGGCGTTGGCTGGGGGCATTGGGGAAACGGCTTTTCCCGATCGGCGAGGGTCACAAGTCATCCTGGTTCCCGCTTCCGATGGAGAGGGGTATCTCTGTCCGGCATTCGATGCAACAACTTCAGTGTGCCGCATCTACGAGGAGCGCCCGCTCGATTGTCAGCTCTATCCCCTGGCATTGATGTGGGATGAGCGGCACGATCAGGTGTTGTTGGGATGGGATACAAAATGTCCGTTCATGCGTGACGAGATTCCGGATGAGATTCAGCGGCATGCCGATCGGGTGATGGCCTTGCTCGATCGGCCGGGTCTCTGTGACCAAGTCGCCGCGCATCCTCGCCTTATTGGGTCGTTTCAAGAGGACGTGGTTGTGCTTGCACGTCTCCCCCACCTCACCAGTGCTGTGGCTGGGCAGTGGGGCCCTGCGCCGCTGCATCGGTTCACACTGGGCGATATTCCACGCATGACGACGGCATTGGATCGATCGGGACGGCGTGATGCTGAATCGCTCGCGGCCTATTCACCGGTCTATCATTACGTGTGGAATGGATTACTGGCCTATTGGTGGATGGAACTTCAAGGGGCCTTGTGCCTCTTCGCGCAATCTCCCGACGGCTGGTTCATGCCGCTGCCTCCGATCGGGATCGGCCCGATCGACGCACCCCTGTCGATCGCGATGGGGCTGCTGCGGCGCTGGAACGGCGATTCGCCGGTCAATCGAGTTGAGAACGTGCCCGCTCAGTTGGTGCCGGAGTTCGAGCGGCTGGGTTATCGTCTGACGCCGAAGGAATCGGACTATCTGTATCGTGCGGCGGATCTTGTATCCTTGGCGGGAGATCGATATAAATCTCAACGCGCGCTCTGTAATCGATTCGAACGAGAGCAATCTTTTGAGGTGGACTCCTATCAGGTCAGCGACCGTCAGGACTGTCGCGCCCTCCTCGCGGATTGGTCGCGGCAGAAGCACGTGGAAGAACGTGAATCGCTCGGGGCGATGTTACTGGCCGATGCGGCGTCGGCGCACGAAATCGTGTGGTCGCAGGCATCGGCACTTCGACTGGTGGGAAGAGTTGTCAGGATTCACGGTCGGCTGTGCGCCTATACCTTCGGCTATTGGTTGACGAACACAACATTTTGTGTCCTCTTAGAGGTGGCGGACCGTACAGTTCCCGGTCTGGCGCAATATGTATTTCGTGAGACCTGTCGGACGGCCTTGGCGGAAGGGGCCGAGTATATCAATTCGATGGACGATGCGGGTCTTTCGGGGCTGCGCGCATCGAAGCAGGCCTATCATCCCGTCGTTACGATTCCGAATTTCGTTGCCGCCCCGGCGCGTGAATCATGAAGACCTCAACTCCACCATCAGTACTCGGCCCTCGCCGCTATCGGTGGTTGCCCTATCTCCTAATCGCCCTAACCCTCTGTGCGATCCCAGGCGGTATCGTCCTGACTCGGGTCATCGACACACATTTTGTGGAGGCGGCGGGAGGAGAACTCAAGCTGGCTGCGGAAGAAGTGGCAGAGAAACTCGATCGGACACTGTTCGAACGCAAGGGCGACGTGCTCATGATGGCTCGCGTCACCTCGCTCCGAACCTCCGATCAGAAATATCTTTCCGAGTATCTCAAATGGATGAAGACAACCTACACTCCGGTCTACCAGTCAATAGCGGTCACGGACGTGCAGGGTAAGGTCACGGCGGCGACGGAGTCCTCGCTGATAGGGCGCGATTATAGCCGTAGCGCCTCATTTATTGCCGCGCATGAGACGCGCCGACTCGACATTGCCGACGTCGAGGGGTTGGAAGTGGAGAGCGATGTTGGTACGGTTGCGTTTACGGCTCCGATTCTCGACGCGCAAGATTCGTTTCATGGTGTCGTGATTTCGCGGATCGGGGTTCCATTTTTAGAGGAAGTCACCTCCAGGACGATTCATTCACTTGAAGCTCGACCCGAAATAGGAGGGCGAGCCGAGTACGACATGTTGTCGAGGGATGGCAGGGTGTTTGCTACCTCGTCCCCATTCCACAAAGGGAGTGTCAATCTCAAAGACCTCGGATTGTCTTCGGCAGGGCTCAGTGCGTCCGGTGTACCGGGGTATATCGAAGAACAGCACCTGCACCGACATGTCCAGGTGGTGACCGGCTATGCGCAGACCAAAGGCTATGGAGGATTTCCTGGGCTGAAATGGTCGATTCTGGTGCGAATGGATCGACAGGACATCTTAGCGCCGATTCATGCCTTTTTCTGGAAAGTCGGAATCATAGGCGGGGCGATCTGGCTTCCCATTCTAGGATTGTTGCTGTGGGCGACGACTCGATTGAGCAGAGAGCATCGGCAGGCCCGACAGGAAAGCGCCTGGGCGAAAGCCGCTGAAGCCGCGTTGCTCCAGAGCCAGGAGCGGAATCGTGCCATCGTCGACACCGCGCTTGACGGGGTGATCACCATCGATGCGACTGGAATTGTGACCGATTGGAATGCGCAGGCCACGACAATTTTTGGATGGTCTCGCGAAGACGCGCTGGGACGGCCCCTTGTCCGACACGATTATTCCTGGGCGGGATCGCCAGGCGCACGAACAGGGCATCCGTGAATTTCTGCGGACAGGGGACGGCCCAATATTAAACCGCCGGATTGAAATTGTCGCTCGACACAGGAGTGGGCGAGAGTTTCCCGTTGAGTTGGCCGTGTCACCGGCAAAAATCGGGGATGCGTTCATCTTCAGTGCCTTTATCAGGGATATTACCGGGCGCCGTCGAGCTGAACGGCGCCTCGTTTGTCAGTATGCCGTGACCCAAGCGCTTTCCGAATCGGCGACCCTGGAAGAGGCGGTTCCGAAAATTCTCCATGCCGTCGGGGAGACGCTGGAATGGGATCTCTGCGTATTCTGGCGGGTGGACAAGGCGAGCGGGGTGCTGCGCTGTCTTGATCTGTGGAGTGCCCCGTCCGTGCCGCCAGACCCCTTTATCCAAGCCACGTGGCAGCGTGTACTCACACGCGGCCAGGGTTTGCCCGGAAGTATTTGGGCTAGTGGCAAGTCAGCCTGGGCGACGGATGCTGAGACTGACGCCAATTTTTCTCGTGAAGCGCAGGCCCGATATGTTGGATTCTACGGGGCGTTCGGATTCCCTATTCTCGTAGGGAGTGAGGTAGGGGGTGTGATCGAATTCTGTAGCCGACAGGTGCAAGAGCCGGATGACGAGTTGTTGAAGATGATGAAAGACATCGGTCTCAAGATCGGTCAATTTGCCGAGGGGGCCCGCACGGAGGGGGTGTTACGGGAAACCGAGGCGCAATTGCGACAAGCGCAGAGGATGGAAGCGGTGGGACGGTTGGCCGGCGGTATGGCGCACGATTTTAACAATCTCCTCACGGTCATTCGAGGATACAGCGAGCTGCTTCTGGGCCGTCTGGGACCTGCCGACGCCATGCGGAAAGATACGGAAGAGATCAAAAAAGCGGCAGATCGCGCGACCGGGCTGACCCGTCAATTGCTCTCATTCAGCCGTCGGCAATTCGTTGAAACCAAGGTCCTCGATCTCAACACACTCGTGGCCAATATGGACGGCATGCTGCGTCGCCTTATCGGCGAAGATCTGGTCGAACTCAGTACTGAACTCGATCCGTCGGCCTGTCTTATAAAGGCGGATTCTGGACAGATCGAGCAGGTCGTCATGAATTTGGTGGTGAATGCGCGCGATGCGATGCCCAATGGCGGGCGCCTGATGGTCGAGACCCGGAATGTGACGGTTGGGGAAGAGATGCGCCTCGATGCTGTGGGGGTGGTGCCAGGATCGTATGTATTGCTGGCGGTGCGTGATACAGGTCAAGGGATGGATGCGGAGGTTCGATCGCACCTGTTTGAGCCGTTCTTTACGACAAAGGAAAAAGGCAGAGGAACAGGATTGGGATTGTCGACCGTCTATGGCATTGTCCAGCAGAGTGGGGGAAGCATCACGGTGGAGAGTGCGCCTGGTCAGGGCGCAATATTCCGGATCTATTTTCCTCGGGTCGAACAAGAGGTCTCTGAGGTTCGGACGGGTGTCGAAAGGACTGGTCCGCTACCCGGCCACGAGACGATTCTGTTGGTCGAGGATGAGCCGGCGGTTCGTGGTCTCGTGCATGAGACCTTGCGGCTCCAGGGCTATACGGTGCTGGTCGCGCGCCATGGCATCGAAGCCCTCCTCGCCAGCGCAAAATGCGTGGGGCCGATCCATCTCTTGTTGACAGATGTGGTGATGCCTCAAATGAGCGGGCCTGAAGTTGCAGAAAAGATTCAGATCGCTCGACCAGAGATCAAAGTGCTTTACATGTCAGGATATCCGGACCACCCGGTATTTGACCAGGATGGCGTGAACCACATGACGGGATTTCTGCAGAAGCCGTTCTCGCCCCCTGCCTTGGTACAGAAAGTGCGCGAAGTCCTGGACAGTGTGAAAGTTGCCTAATCAGGATGCTGAAAAAGCCCGCCAGCGTCGTTCTCGCCTCGAAAGCATCCTCAACATAGCCCACTCGGAGAACACGCTGTCCTGGCAGCGTGGGGTGGGTGGGTGAAAAATGCTACGCCTCCGGTGCTTTCATCGCCTGCGGCCTTGCTTGGGAAAAGGCGCGTCTTGGCGCGCCGGGGTTGGGCGGGTGAGAAGTCTGGCCATTTTGAGCATCCTGAGGGAATATTTTCCTGCTCGGATGCACTTGGCTATTCCAGCTGTATTGCTTGATCTTCAACCTCGGTTCCGTTTATCGTGGCTGCACCGAATCAGACTAACCAAAGAGACACAGCGATGCAGCAGGGACGCGAACTCGACATTGGGCACTATCGAATCACGCAGGAGCCGTTCTATGCGGAGGTGCGTGGCGAGATCGGGTTATTCACGATTGCGGCGAACAGCAAGATGCCGGTCATGCTCAAGGGGCCGACTGGGTGTGGCAAGACCCGATTCGTCCAGCATATGGCGTACCGGCTTGGCCGCCCTCTGATTACGGTGGCCTGTCATGAGGATCTCACAGCATCCGATCTTGTGGGACGGTATCTGCTCAAGGGGCAAGAGACAGTATGGGCCGATGGGCCGCTGACGCTTGGCGTGAAGCATGGCGCGATCGTCTATTTGGACGAAATCGTTGAGGCGCGAAAGGACACAACCGTCATCATCCATCCCCTCAGTGACGATCGCCGTTTCCTGCCGATTGAAAAGAAAGGCCAGATTCTTGAAGCCTCTGACGATTTCACCCTGGTGATTTCCTATAACCCGGGGTATCAGAGCGTGCTCAAGGATTTGAAGCAAAGCACGAAGCAGCGCTTCATGGCGATTGAGTTCGACTATCCGGCGGCCGATATCGAAACCACTGTCGTCGAGCGGGAGGCGGGGGTCAGTCGCGAGCTTGCGGCCAGCTTGGTCAAACTCGGCGGAAAGGTGCGGAACCTCAAGAACCATGGCTTGGATGAAGGGGTCAGTACGAGATTGCTGATCTATGCCGGGACACTCATCAGGCAAGGTGTGGCGACCGACCGAGCCTGCGACGTTGCAATTGCCCGTCCAATCACCGACGATCCCGATATGCAGCGGAGCATTCTGGAATTGGTCAAGGCCATATTCTGAGGATGCTGCAAAAGCCCTCCAGCTGCGTTCTCGTATCGCTCAGAGGCTCGGAAGCCTTGGAGGGTTTTTTCCGTTCGCCAAGATCCATTCTACGGGCGAACGGCCACACAAAGTGCGGATGGTACCTCCTCGCCTCTTCGCTTATTGCGGCCTTGCCCGCGGAACGGCGCGTCTCGGCGCGCCGGGGTTGGGCGGGTGAGAAGCCTGGCCTTTTTGAGCATCCTGATGTTTTTGGAGCCATCGCTCCCTCTATCATATTTCAACGGTGCTTTATGTGTGCATCGAGTTTTTCTCCAGCCTGCTAGAATGCATGCGTCAATTGTGCAGGACACCAAAGACGGCGCGATCCTGACCGTTCATATTCAACCAAAAGCTTCAATGACAGAGTGCGTAGGCATTCACGGCAACGCGATCAAAATTAGAGTGGCCGCCCCACCGGTCGACGGCGCAGCGAATGAGGAATTGATCCGATTCTTAGCGCGGACGTTGGCTCTTCCACTCGCTGCGGTGCACATTGAATCTGGGACCGGCGGACGACATAAGCGTGTGCGTCTGCGCGGAGTGATGGCAGAACGCGTCATCGCTCGCCTCATGCAGAAAGGACCGGTGACAGAATGACACGCTCGATCGCGTCCCTTGTTTGTGGAATATTCCTCCTCAGCGCCTGTTCCAGCGCCCATCCTATCCTGTATCCCAATGCGCACATGCAATCGGTGGGGAAAGAGGCAGCGACACAGGATATTGAAGATTGTAAGAAGTTGGCTGAATCGGCAGGGGCTGAAGAAGGTAGTGGGAAGGCCGGTCGTGTCGCGACCGGCACCGTCGTGGGTGGCGGAATCGGCGCGGCGGCGGGAGCCGTTGGCGGAGCCATATCTGGATCGGTCGGCAGCGGTTCCATGATCGGGGCCGCGACCGGAGCGGTGTGGGGATTGCTGACTGGACTCTACCATGCCTTCGCTGGCCCGTCGCAGCCGAATCAGGCCTATACGAACTTCGTGAATCGGTGTCTGCAAGAAAAGGGATATGAGGTGACGGGGTGGCAGTGAAGATGGGGCGGGACGGAGGGGGAACCTCTGTGCTCGCGGAACGCGCACGCTCAGAAGGTGCTCGTTCGACGCGCGCACTTGAAGTCACCCCCTTCCATCCCGTCACAAGGTGGGGAAAGGAGTGGGTGAGTGAGAAGGGGACGCGCAGTGAAGCTCAACCGAGCCATCCCACGATGAGAAAGAGGAGATATCCCTCCCGTGACTGGAGGGGGAAGTGGAAGAAGATTTGTATATCCGCCTATCAAGTTATTTTTGCCATGACTGTCTTGAGTTTAGCGGCTTGCGCGGGGCCGGAGCCGATGTTGCGGTCGAATGCGAAGTTCCAGCTGCAGGGGCAGGAGACGGCGAAGCGTGAAGTGATCATGTGTCAACAAAAAGCTGAGGCAGCTGGGTTGAAGCCTGGCTCCAGTAGCCGAATTGGCAACGTGGCAGCTGGAGCAGGGCTGGGTCTGATTAGTGGCGCCGCGGTAGGGGCATCGAGTGGACTCATTGGTGGAGTCCCGGGTGTGACGATTGGGGCGGCAGTCGGAGGCGCGCTCGGTGTCATCATCGGTTCAGTAGGGGGCACCTATAAGCCGCTTGAGCCGGACCCTCCCTATGCCGATGCGGTGGTGCGCTGTTTGATTGAGAAGGGGTATGACGTGACGGGGTGGCAGTAGTGGAGGGGCGGGACGGAGGGGGAACCTCTGTGCTCGCGGAACGCGCACGCTCAGAAGGTGCTCGTCCGACGCGCGCACTTGAGGTCGCCCCCTTCCATCCCGCCACGAGTTGGGAGGAGGAGAAAAGGCTGAGAAGATATTATCGGGGTGGCAATGAGAGGAAGGTCTCGTAGTCAGGGCATCCCCTTGCTCCCGGAACGCGCGCCCTGAGAAGGGCCTCGTTCGACGGCCGCAGTCGGGATTGCCCTGACTGCGAGACCTGAGAGAGCAACAAGAGAAGAACCGGAAAAGCTCAAAAGGTGCTCGTTGGACGCGCGCAGTGGAAGATCAGTCATGCCGAGCCCATCCCTAGAGAATGAAGCAGGCAGGAAGGAGCAGGTGTATCATTCGAATCAACGATCGCTGATTCACGAGGAACGATAGCAACAGCTCGAAAAAATACGTGCCTGTGGCTGTCCTCATATTTTTGCTGCAAGCCTCTATGCGATAATGCTGGTTCTTTCGGATAAACGCCTGTTCCCACGGATGGTTATCTCGATAAAACACTAGTCCTCGGCGCACGTAGAGTAACGTATTAATTTCACTACATCCTCGTGACCTATGTTGCAGTTTGACATACGAAAACTTGGAAAATTGAAGTCTTTCTGAGTTCTGTCACGCAATATATCAGGTTTATGATTAGAATCAGCGAGATCAAGGGGACAATCTTATTCAGCACACGCGGATCGCTTGCCTTCTCTATGGCAATGGGATAGTCGCTTGTAAAGAATGGACTATCCTGAAAATCATTCTGAAGAATTTCCCATTCGCAATTCCCAAAGATGTCGATGAATCCAGGCATGGAGAATTAATTCCGATCGACTGGGGATATTTGGGATCAATCGCGAACTCGACACGTCCGTCACGCAGAAGATCGGTAAGACTTGCACCGCCTAGTTCGGCGGGAGAGCGAGGGAACGCTCCTTGAGCATCCACTCATGACAGCCTCACGTTCGAGCATGCGCTTTAACGGCATAGATTGAATGCGCATGGCCCGCTGGCGAACAAGTAACGACATAGGCGACGAATCCAGCAATTGTGTATATGCAGTTGCTATCGACCCTACCGGCCGACAGTTGTTCAAGAGCTGGATTGTAGTTCGGTTCAATTCTCTTCAGGAATTCTTCAATCACCCGATCCTTGAGTAAATATGCGTTTGTGCTGCCGTCCATAACACGACAGACAGACTCTGAATCTGGTGTAAAATGTTTAAGATCGCTTTCCGGGTCGCATGCAATGAGTTGCCCAAGGCAGGCGAATAGAATCTCTTAAGATGTACTTGCGAGACGTAATGATCGAGAGGCATAACAGTTTGAATTAAGAGTTATAGGAATGGGACCTCTGAACTCTTTCATCGCCAGGCCATCGGCTGGCACATGAAAACCAGAATGTCCTGCTAATTCTCATTCGAACAGGCGACAGGATAATTCAAATTACTCGGGAAATCGACCCACTCCCTTCGAGGTTCAAAGTGAAGTTTTGAAGAGAGGCTGGATTCAACAAAGACCGGCTTTGCAGTCGGTCACTACCAGATTGGTGAGTTTTTCGCCGGCGTCGAGTTCGAGAGTCAGCCAGGCTAGGCCTGCTTGTTGTTCTTCTTTGTGGGGGCTCGGTCCTTCTTCGATCAGGTTGAGGTCGTAATATTGCCCGGCGGGGATTTTGGTAAACCAGAAATGTCCGGTCGGGTTGGCTCTAGTTGTGCGGAGGTAGGGGACCAACCGTTTCTCCATCTGAAGCCGAGTCAATGCTTTTTAGGACAGTCGGTCTCGAGTGCAGGGAGTCGCACAAACAAGTTTCTGGGGCCTATACGTTTATCATCGGTTTGACCAGCCGGCTCAGAAATGCGTTTCATGCATGCTGGACCAAGCCCTCTTTGACTTGCCACGGTCAGATGGGCGACAATTATATGCGCCCTGTATCGTGTTACTAAACATGAGGCCGTCATTGCGATCAGATATCGCAACTAACGATATCGATCTGATGAAGGCACTACCGCATCAGCGACAGATGAATTGCATGATACGACAGAGGGTGTCGAACACAGGCCTACGAACAACAGGGCTCGTAAGGATTCGACGCTGCGGCAACTTTTTTTCTTTCAGTCCAGCGGGACTTCTCCAATTATTATGTTTCAAACCGTCGCACTGAGCGGCAGTCGCGGGGAGCGAAGGCTGTTCTCTGACGTCAACGTGACGGTCAAGCCCGGAACTCTGCTGGCAGTGGTCGGCGAGAACGGCAGTGGAAAAACTAGCTTCCTTCGCATGCTGTGTGGCCTGCTCTCTCCAGATGGAGGCGAGATTCTTTGGCAGGGGAATAACATCCGCAAGCTCAAGGAACTATACAGTGCCCAGCTCACCTATGTCGGGCATCTCAATGGCATTAAGGATGAGCTCACCCCGGTCGAAAACCTCAAGGTTTCCGCCAGCCTGGCCGGCGATGACAGCTCTGGTGGAGTCGTGCAAAAGGCGTTGGAGGCCGTCGGCCTGGGGCGATCGGTTCATCGACTGCCGACGAGGGTGCTCTCACAAGGGCAAAAACGCCGTGTGACACTGGCACGTCTCTGGCTTTCCACACGTCCGCTGTGGCTCTTGGATGAGCCATTTGCGTCACTCGATGCAGCGGCCACGAGCTACTTGACCCAACAGATACAGTCGCATCTGAGTCGTGGCGGTATGGTGGTCGTCGCGACGCATCAGGAGATCGACCTCCCGCCCGATTGCATCCAGCATTTGAGGCTGACTCGATGAGTCAGCCCAGCTTGAGTGAGGCATTACGCGGGGTTGTCCGGCGGGATCTTCTGCTGGCCATGCGACATCGGTCGGATGTGGCGATGTCGGTGTTCTTCGTCGTCATCGTTGCGAGCCTCTTTCCGTTGGGGGTCGGACCAGAGCCGGCGGTGCTGAGAACGATCGCATCCGGAGTACTATGGGTGACAGCCCTGCTGGCCTGCCTGTTGTCACTCGGACGTCTTTTTACCGCCGACTATCTCGACGGTGTGCTGGAGCAGACGCTCTTAATCCCGCAACCTCTGGCCGTCCTGGTCGTCGGCAAGGTGTTCTCGCATTGGGTCATCTCTGGTTTACCGGTCGTGCTGCTTTCACCCCTCCTGGGCTTGCAGTTTGGCCTCAGCGGAAACTCGTTGGGGGTGCTGACGTTATCGCTCTTGCTTGGTACGCCGACGTTGAGTATGATTGGAGCAATAGGTGCGGCGCTCACTCTGGGATTGCGCGGAAGCGGTTTACTGGTTGCTCTCCTCGTGCTTCCGCTGTTTATTCCGGTGCTGATCTTTGGGGCTGGCGCTGTCACGAGTAGTGTGGCCGGAATCGGGAGCGAAGCGAATCTGTCGTTACTGGGAGCCTGTTTCCTGCTCTCGCTCGCATTTGCTCCGTGGGCCACGGCTGTTGCATTACGCATTGCATTGGAATAAGACATCATCATGAGCGCCACCGGCATCAACTGGTTTAAATATTCATCGCCACAGGCGTTATACCCATTGGCTGGGCGGATGATTCCGTGGTTTGCCGCCGTGGCCGTGGGCGTGATCGCGGTCGGGCTGTACATAGGGTTTTTCGTGGCGCCGACCGATGCGACGCAAGGCGATGCCTACCGCATTATCTTTGTCCATGTACCGGCGGCCTGGATGTCCATGTTTCTCTATGTTGTGATGGCCATCTGGGCTGGTATCGGGCTGGGATTGAATGCGCGTCCTTCCTTTATGATGGCGCAAGCCATCGCGCCGACCGGAGCCATGTTTACGTTCCTCGCGTTGTTTACCGGGTCGATGTGGGGCAAACCGACTTGGGGGGCCTGGTGGGTGTGGGATGCCCGGCTGACGTCGGAACTGATTTTGTTGTTTCAGTATATCGGGATCATCTTGTTGCGTTCGTCGATCGATGACCTGCGCCGCGCCGATCGTGCCAGCGCCGTGTTGGCACTCGTCGGGGTGATCAATGTGCCGATCATCTATTTTTCTGTGAAGTGGTGGAATACGTTGCACCAGGGCGCGTCTGTCACGATTACGGCGGCGCCGACGATGGCCGGGTCTATGGTGACGGCGATGTTGATTATGATGGTGGGCTTCTGGATGTATAGTTTTGCGGTGACGCTGGCGCGCATGCGTTGCGTGATTGTTGAACGAGAACGACAGCCGTCATGGGGCAAGCCGGCCTCGATCCCCGATGTCGCGGAGGCGCGGTGATGCAGTGGGGGAGCGTGGCGGAGTTTTTTGCGATGGGTGGATACGGCCTCTATGTGTGGCCCTCATTCGGTGTCGCGGCGCTGTGTATGGGGGGAGAGGTCATCGCGGTGTGGCGAAGGCATGCCGCGGCTTCTGAGAGCCATGATGAGTCGTAGGAGGAAACAGAGACGATGAAGCCTCGACAGAAACGGTTTGTGCTTATCGGCCTGGGCTTGGTGGCCTTGGCCGTGGCATCAGCGTTAGTGCTCAATGCATTCCAAAGCAACCTGGTCTTCTTTTATACGCCGACACAAGCGGCGAATGGGGACGTGCCCCAGGGCCGTAGCTTCCGCATCGGCGGCATGGTCGAAGCCGGCAGTCTGACGCGTGAAGGCGATGGGCTCACCGTGCATTTCGTCGTGACCGACATGGCGAAGCGCGTGCCCGTGACGTACAAAGGAATCCTGCCGGACCTCTTCAAGGAAGGAAAGGGGGCGGTCGCGCAAGGTCAGCTCATTGCGGGCGGCACGTTTGTCGCCAGCGAGGTGTTGGCGAAGCACGACGAAAACTATATGCCTCCGGAAGCCGCTGACGCACTCGCCAAAGCTAAGACGGCAGGGGCGCAGAGCAGCGGCACCCTGGTCGTTAATCCACGCTAGGAGCTACATGATTCCAGAAATCGGTCATTACGCCTTAATTCTTGCGCTCTGCGTGGCGGTGGTGCAGGGAACCCTGCCTATCTATGGCGCCGCAGTCAGGAATTCCTCGCTGATGGCTGTCGCGAAGCCGGCGGCACGCGGGCAATTTCTCCTGGTCCTGCTGGCTTTTTGTTGTTTAGGGTATGCCTTTGCAGAGAAAGACTTCTCCGTACTCTACGTGGCGGCCACGTCGAATTCTCAACTCCCGCTGCATTATCGACTTGCCGCTATCTGGGGCGCGCATGAGGGATCGTTACTGCTCTGGATGTTTATTCTCAGCATCTGGATGGTCGCCGTCTCATTCTTCTCAACCCATCTGCCGGATGCGATGCGCGCACGAATTTTGGGAGTGATGGGTCTTGTCAGTGTGGGGTTTCTCCTGTTCATGTTGACGGTCTCGAATCCATTCGAGCGGCTGATCCCGGCCGCGTTGGATGGGCGCGATTTGAATCCCCTCCTGCAGGACCCCGGCATGGTGATCCACCCGCCGATGCTCTATATGGGGTACGTCGGATTTTCCGTCGCATTTTCCTTTGCGATAGCCGCGCTCTTGGGGGGTACGTTGGATGCGGCTTGGGCGCGCTGGTCCCGCCCGTGGACCACGGTTGCCTGGTGTTTTATGACCGTGGGGGTCGCAATGGGGAGCGGCTGGGCCTATTACGAGTTGGGTTGGGGCGGTTGGTGGTTTTGGGATCCGGTCGAAAATGCCTCCTTCATGCCCTGGTTGGCGGGCACCGCGTTGATGCATTCGCTGGCCGTGACCGATAAGCGGGGCGGCTTCAAAGCCTGGAGCGTGCTGCTTGCCATTATGGCCTTCTCGCTCAGTTTGCTCGGAACCTTCTTGGTTCGTTCGGGCGTCTTGACGTCTGTGCATGCATTCGCCACCGATCCGAAGCGTGGTTTGTTCATCCTTGTATTCCTGGCTGTGGTGATCGGTGGCTCTCTGGTTTTGTATGCCTGGCGGGCACCTCGCGTTGGCCTGGGCGGGGGCTTCGCGATGATCTCGCGCGAAGGGATGTTGCTGGCGAACAATGTGTTGTTGGTCGCGGCTTTGGGCTCGGTGCTTCTGGGGACGCTGTATCCCTTGTTCCTGGATGCGCTGGATCTCGGTAAAATCTCAGTTGGCCCGCCGTACTTCGACACGGTCTTTCTCCCTCTGATGACCCCCGCCATCTTTTTGATGGGAATCGGGCCGCTGGCCCAATGGAAACAGGCAAGCCTGCCGGCCTTGGCGATCCGTCTCCGCTGGGCATTCGGTGTCAGCCTGGTGACTGCCGTGGCGGTGCCGTGGCTCATGGGCCAATGGACGCCACTCATCAGCTTGGGACTCCTCCTCGCCTTCTGGATTCTGACAACAATCGTCGTGGATCTGCGGGAGCGGCTGCTTCAGGCCGAGGGCGGCGGCGGCATTGGGGGCCGCATTGCCACATTGCCTCGTGCCTACTGGGGCATGGTCTTGGCCCACTGCGGTGTGGCCCTATTCATTGTGGGTGTGACGATGGTGAAGGGCTTTGAAGTAGAGCAAGATGTACGCATGAATGTCGGGGAGACGGCCACGCTCGGTGGCTATATGTTCCGTTTTGACGGGACGCAACAGGTCAATGGCCCGAACTATGTCGCGGCGCGGGGGACGTTTCAGGTGAGCAAGGACGGCCGCGAGGTGACGATGATGTATCCCGAGAAGCGCCGCTACTTCGTTCAGAACCAGACGATGACCGAAGCCGCGATCTCGCTGGGGTTGCTGGGCGATCTGTATGTAGCATTAGGCGAGCCGCTTGAGGGTGGCGCCTGGAGTGTGCGGCTCTATCACAAGCCTTTCATCGATTGGATCTGGGGAGGCTGTTTGTTCATGGCTTTGGGCGGTGTCCTGGCCGTCAGCGATCGGCGCTACCGGCTGGCGTGGCGGCGGAAAGAGGCTGCGGTGCCGGCCACGGCCCAGATCGCGCGCCCGACCGTCTCATGAACCGGTTTCTTATCCCGTTCGGGCTCTTCATTGTTGTCGTCGGCTTTCTGGCCGTGGGGCTCACGCTCAATCCGCGTGAATTGCCATCTCCGTTGGTCGGAAAGGCGGCGCCTCAGTTTTCACTGCCACAGCTTCATGATCCAGGGAAAGTCATTTCATCGAATGACCTGAAGGGCCAGGTCTGGTTGCTCAACTTCTGGGCCTCGTGGTGCGGGGGGTGTAAAGACGAGCATCCGGTGCTCATCCATCTGGCAGAATCAGGGGAGGTGCCCATTTATGGCATGGATTATAAGGATCAACGGAACGAGGCCTTGGGGTGGTTGAAGGATTGGGGCAATCCCTATCAGATCGTTGCCGTGGATGCGCCAGGGCGAGTCGGTATTGATTATGGTGTCTATGGTGTGCCGGAAACCTACGTCATCGATAAGCAGGGCGTCATTCGCTACAAGCAAATCGGCCCGCTGCGCGAAGACATCTTGAAAACAAAAATTCTTCCCCTGGTCAAGGAGCTTCAGAAGCAATGAGATGGCTCTGGGTACTCCTACTGCTCTTTCCCAGTTTTGCGGCGGCGTATGAGGCCCCGCCGCTTGCGGCGAACCCGCAGGCCGAGGCACGATTGAAAGCGCTAGCGGTCGAGCTGCGTTGTTTGGTGTGTCAGAATCAGACGTTGGCCGATTCGAACGCGCCGTTGGCTGAAGATTTGCGTCGCGAAGTACGGGAAATGATCGCCAAAGATATGAGCGACAAAGAGATCATCGATTTTCTGGTCTCTCGGTATGGAGACTTTGTGTTATACCGGCCACCCTGGAAGCTCACGACGACATTGCTCTGGGTGGGGCCGTTTCTCTTGTTGGGGGCCGGCGCCATAGGATTAGTATTTGCGCTGCGTCGGAGACAGAAGAAAGTGACCGATGTGACGATATCGGAAGCCGAGCATAATCGTGTGACGCAACTACTTTCCGAAGGAGCTCGTCGTCCGTGACCATCCTATTTTGGTGTATCGTTTCAGGTATGACGCTTCTCATCCTCGGTCTTCTGCTGTGGCCGTTGGTCAAGCACACAGCCAAGGTTGCCGCGGGAGAACAAGAAAAGACCCTGTCTATTTTCCGACAGCAATTTGCAGAACTCGAGCAGGACCGGTCAAACGCGGTGCTCACAGACGAATTGTATCAGCAGGCACGGCGTGAGCTCGAACGCCGTCTTCTGGAAGAAACAGGCACGACTGAGACGACGCCTACAACGGCCTCCCGGCAGGTCAGTAGTCGCCCGGTAGCGGTTGCCCTGGCCATCATCGTGCCGATCTTCAGTGTGGCGCTCTACTGGCAACTTGGGAATCCGCTCGCCATGACGCAGCCACCCGCTGGCTCGTTGTCTGCGCAGGGGGGGGCGGACGAAGCGCACCCGTCCGCTGATGCGCTCGAAGGATTGGTCGAGCGACTCAAGCAGAAAATGGAACAGAACCCGAATGATGGCGTGGGGTGGGGATTGCTCGCGCGTTCGTATGTTGGATTGGGGCGTTATGGGGAGGCCGTGGCAATTTACGAGAAAGCTGTGGGACTCCTTCCTGACGACGCACAGTTACTTGCCGACTATGCGGATACGTTGGGTGTCGTCCAAGGCCGCAAGTTGGAAGGGAAGCCAGAAGGTCTGATTCAGCAGGCGCTAAAGATTGATCCACGCAATGTGAAAGCGCTGATGCTGTCAGGGACCGTGGCGTTTAACCGGAAAAATTTTGCTCGCGCGGCCAAGGACTGGGAACTGGCGCGAGCGAACCTTCCTGCGGATATCGATCCAGAAATGACGCAACAGCTGATGGCGGCCATTGCCGAAGCGCAGAGTCAGCTTGGCGGTGGTCAAAAGGCGGTGGCTGCGTTTGCGGAAGCGTCGGCACCGGTCAAGCCGGCCAGGACAAGCCGGACAGCCACGTACGATCCGGGGCACGGTAACCATGGCGCCGGGCTTGGCGGGTAAAGCCTCTCCCACGGATACATTGTTTGTATTTGCACGGGAGATGAGTGGCCCACCCATGCCAGTGTCGATCGTACGGGCGACGAGGAAAGATTTGCCGTTTACATTTCAACTCGATGACTCAACCAGCCCGATGCCGTCCAGAAAACTTTCCAGCGCAGGACCAGTCGTGATTGTGGCGCGTCTCTCAAAGTCCGGCCAGGCGATGCCCCAAAATGGAGATTTAGAGGGGGTGAGCCAGCCGATACAATCCGGGGTAGATGGAATCACCGTCGTCATTGATCGTGAGAGGCCATATGGGGAATCGCCAGCGCCGGTCCAGCCGGCAACGCAAGCCAAGCAACCTCGTACGATCCGAGGCACGGTGACAATGGCGCCGGACTTGGCGGGTAAAGCCTCTCCCACGGACACATTATTTGTATTTGCCCGCGAGACGAGCGGCCCACCCATGCCCGTGTCGATCGTGCGGGCGACGAGGAAAGATTTGCCGTTTACATTTCAGCTCGATGACTCAACCAGCCCCATGCCCTCCAGAAAACTTTCCAGCGCAGGACCAGTCGTGATTGTGGCGCGTCTCTCAAAGTCCGGCCAGGCGATGCCACAAAGTGGAGATTTGGAAGGCATGAGCCAGCCAGTGCAATCCGGAGTAGATGGAATCACCATCGTCATTGATCGTGAAAGTCCGTAGTCCCGGAAGCCCCCACGCGGCCGTTTTTAAGCCACACAATAATAGAATAGCGGACCCTTCTCATAGAGTCGTTAGAGCCTTCTCGCCTATATCCTCCGATGGCTCATCTGGAAATCGTGTCGAGCTCGCGTGCTGAAATGTAAGCAGAGGCAAAACGCCCATCCAAATTTTCTTGACATTTTCTGATGCAGACTGAGATATATGTGCGCGATATGCGATGTAACGCGCACGTTCAAGACCGTCGTGTGTCTTACAAACGGGAGTATTGCACATGGCCGACAAATTTTTGATGAGATGCGGTCTGCTCGCCTTCGGCCTAGCTGCTCGCCGCCGCGGCATCAGTCCATGCGGAACCGGCTGCGTCGGCCAAACCGATCGGGCAGTCGCTCGCGATCAGTGGCAAGGTCGTTATGGCACCGAGTCTGGCCGGCAAGGGGTCCGCAACGGACACGTTATTTGTGTTTGCCCGTGAGACGAATGGCCCACCGATGCCGGTGGCGATCATGCGGGCGACGAAGAAAGACTTGCCCTTTACGTTCCGGCTCGATGACTCGAACAGCATGATGCCGTCCAGAACACTCTCCGACGTCGCAATGGTGGTGATTGTGGCTCGTCTGTCGAAGTCCGGCCAGGCTATGCCGCAAAGTGGAGACTTAGAGGGGATGAGTCAACCAGTGAAGCCTGGAGCAGATGGGGTCACCGTCGTCATCGATCGCGAAAGACCGTAGTCTCAAGAACCAAGAGACTCTCTCTCATTGTGACTGATACTATGTTTCAACAGCATCAAGATGGCGTACTGAAAGTATTTATTTTGCCCAGTTCAGAATTATGAGACTTTTTTTACGACCAAACATCACTTAATATCTTGACATCGAATATTATGCTGCGATATACATGCGCGGCACGCTAACTAATAACCGCTAATATGAACAATAGTAGATGCGAATACCGGCACATACACACGTACGATCATTAGAGTGGCTTGACTTATAAATAGGGCAATTATCATCTGTGGGAGGGTTAAGTATGACCAACAAATTCTGGTTGAGATGTGGCCTGGTAGTTTGCGGGGTGTTGCTCGCAGGGACAGCGCAGGCCGACTTCCCCAGCGTCCCCAAGGAAACCTACGAGGCGCTGAACCTTGATCGGTCCGCCAGCCCCAAGGAGTTGCATGAGGCGTTGACGAAGCGCTACATGGATCCAGGCAGAGGCGCGGGGAAAGGGCAGTACGGCCAGTATTGGGAGCCGATCCCATTGAGTAAGTATTTCGATCCAATGTCGTTCTACAAGCCACCCGACATCGGTCAAGGATGTCGCGACACGCGAGCAGTGCGTGAAATGCCACACCGATGAGTCGCCGGGGTGGGTGGAATTTGGAAAAAGAATGCCGCACGCCAATCTTGACAAGATTCGCAAGCTCACCCCCAAAGATGACACCTTCTACAAGAAGGCGAAGCTGGAGGACGTCGAGGCGAACCTGCGCTCGCTTGGCAAGCTCGGTGCAAAAGAGAACTTGAAGGAAGTCGGCTGCATCGATTGCCATGTCGACCATCCTTACTAAGAATAAGGCCGACCATCGCGCGGACATGAAGATGCCCACTGCTGATGTCTGCGGCAACTGCCATCTACAAGAATTGCCGAGCGCGAGTCCGAGCGCGACACGATCTTATGGCCGAAGAACCAGTGGCCGAGGGGCCGCCCGTCGCACGCGCTGGATTACAGGGCCAACGTCGAGACGGACATCTACGCCGGAATGTCGCAGCGCGAGATCGCTGACGGCTGCACAATGTGCCACACCAACCAGAACAAGTGCGACAACTGCCATACCAGGCACGAATTCTCGGTAGCCAACTCCCGCAAGCCTGAAGCCTGCGGCACCTGCCACAGCGGCGCCGATCACAATAACTGGGAAGCCTACAACGGGTCGCAGCATGGGCTGGGGTACCAGGCCTCTAAAGATCAAATGAATTGGAATATGCAGATGAAGGATGCAGTTGCCAAGGGCGGGCAGCGCTTCCCTACCTGCCAGAGCTGTCATATGGAGTACCAGGGCAAATTCACCCACAACACGGTGCGTAAGGTTCGCTGGGCGAACTATCCCTTCGTGCCTGGCATTAGAGAACCTGTATTTGGCGAATGGGGCCAGAAGCGCCTGGATGCGTGGGTCAAGACCTGCACAACGTGCCACTCCGAGACGCTTCGCGCGCGCATACTTGGAGTTTATTGACAACGGCACCTCTGCGGGACTCGATAAATACGATGAGGCGCACAACGTCGTCCGTAAGCAGTATGAAGCGAGACTCCTCACCGGTCAGAAGAACAACCGGCCTGCCCCTCCAGCGCCGGCTAAGGCGCTGTTCGACCAGTTTTGGCAGATCTACTGGTCGAAGGGCAACAGCCCTACAGCGATCGAGCTCAAACTCTTCGAAATGGCTGAGGACCATCTGGTGCAACTGCACGTCAGTCTCGCGCACCAATATCCAGGGTACACCTACACTGTCGGCTGGGCAGCGATGAACCGGGCTTATGTCGAAATCATGGACGAGGACACCAAGCTTAAGGATAGGCTGATGCTGATGGAACGGGTGGCCAAGCTCGAGCAGAGCAAGACCAGTAGCCTGCTGGATTTCGATAGCACGGACGGGAAGCTTACGCTCGGCAGCGTGGGCGGCGGATTGTTGCTGACCGGCACCCTCGCGCTCGCCGGATGGAGCAGACGCAAGAAGAACCAGCGGTGACAACGGGCGCAGCGCAGACGATGG
The DNA here is from genome assembly GCA_963748375.1 of uncultured Nitrospiraceae bacterium. Lineage (GTDB taxonomy): Bacteria > Nitrospirota > Nitrospiria > Nitrospirales > Nitrospiraceae > Palsa-1315. Next base: position 81,970 of record CAVVIR010000003.1, on the reverse strand, counting down.
AAGCAGCGCTGACGCGACCAAGTAGTAGAGTCCTCCCGTCGCTAGGAATAGTCCTAGTGGCGGGAGGACTTCTTATGCTCGGTTGGTTTGCGTTTTTATGGCTCAGTCCAGGCCCAGCGCCGTATCACTACCGCTTGGTGGAAGAGGGCGGTATTGATAAGTTCAGCAAGCTCGGACTAGATGCTTGGCCTGACCTTGGCATCAGCAAGCAAGAGATTCTCGTAGAGGGTGTGGACGAACCGGTAGCTGTCGGCTATCTTGCCCGCCGCGGAAATACAAAGCCCGTTATGCTCGCCTGGGAAAATCACGCCGGCGAACCAGTGGTTTTTGTCGACAGTAAGCTCTCCGAGCTGACCCTGTTGGCGCCAGCGATTGCGAAGCATGTGCCGAAAGACGCTGCCATTCTTGCCTGGTGGGACACCTCGCGTCAGATTCAGCTCTTGACTGGGTTAGAGACGGTGTTCACCTCCCATCTCAGTGGACCTCTTATCACGCCGTCGCTCTGGCAACCGCGAATCGAGGCGATCGAGAAATACGAACGCGAGTTCTGGGGCTCTACGGCAAGCGCAGAAGAGAAGGGGAAATTCCAACGCTTTGCTGACGCCCTGTCGGCAGAGCCAACAGAGGGTGCAGCGATGCTGCGTGAACTGACTGGCGGGCGCGAAGCCTATGTCGTGGTTCACGTCTCGGACCTCTACAAACTCGGGCAGATGCGCCCTGATCGCATCGGTGTCGCCTACAAGGACTTCCCCTTGAAGGGTGGGGATGTGCATGGACTAAGCGCGATGGTGAAGCGTTGGCTAATGGACAACAACTACACCTCTCAAACGGTGCATGGACTCTCGGAGAGATAACGTGCGCGCCTACTTCCTCACCGATGATAAGAGCAATAACACGCTGCTCGCACAGATGCTGCCCATGACGACTTCGCAGCCTCTCGAATTCAAAGCCGCCCAGCTGGTCCATAAAGAGGGAGGCTATTGGGTGTATAAGATTCCGTCTGCGCAGCCATCGAATAACTGATTCGTTGAGTGGCCGAAAGTGGAAGGACCGGTATTGAAAAACTTGTACACTCTACGATAGAGTAACGCATAGTCGATTTTTCAAGCACGACCACGAATAGTTTTTCTAGATAGAAAGGAGACACACCAGTGAAGTATCTCATGACATTCGCACTTGCCGCTGTGGCGTTGTTCGCGGTCTTAGCCGGAACCGCTTCCGCTGAAACCGCATTTGAGGGGCGGAAGAAATGCAGTAATTGCCACAAGAGTGAGGCCGACTCATGGCTGAAGACTGCCCACGCCAAAGCTGTCGACTCACTCAAAGCCGACAGGAATAAAGAAAAAAACGCAGCCATGGTCAAGGCAAAACTCGATCCTAAGAAGGACTTCACCAAGGACAAGGATTGTATTGGCTGCCATGTGACCGGATTCGGAGTCAGAAGGCGGGTATGAAATTTCGGAGCCGGACAAGTTCTTGATCGGTGTAGGCTGCGAGTCCTGCCATGGTGCCGGTCCAGATTATCGCAAGATTCACCGCAAGGCGGGCGAGGCCTTTGAAAAGTCGAAAAAGGTTACGCCGCGCGAGTCCCTCGCGGAAGCCGGACAAGAGTTTGAGTTCATTGAGAAGTGCAGCGCCTGCCACCTGAACTATGAGGGCTCCCCGTGGAAGGGACCAAAGAAACCCTATACCCCATTCACCCCCACGGTAGACAAGAAGTATACGTTCGACTTTGAGAAGATGGTGCGTAACAACAAAGCTATGCATGAACACTTCAAGCTAGCGGGCACGTTTGAAGGTCCGCCTACCCCGAAGTTCCATGAAGAGTTCCAAAAGGATGCCAAACCGGCCGAGATAGGCAAGGAGGAGTAATGGCAGAGTGGGGTAGGGTATCGGTCGGCGCCCTGATTCTTGGCGCAGTGCATTGCTGTCGGATCGATTGTCGTGGTATTCGGCGGCGAAGCCGCGATATCCAGGACCGAGTTCTGCGTGAGCTGCCATTCAGAGACCTACCCGTATGAGGAGCTGAAAAAATCCTCGCACTGGGGTGCGCTCGGTGCAGATCCTGGCTGCAAGGATTGCCACGTTCCGCAGGGCTTGGCAAACTTTCATCTGGCCATCTGGACGCACGTGGTGGATGGACTGCCGTTCCTGATAGATGAGTTCACCGTTGACTACTCTACGATCGAGAAATTCAACGAGCGACGGCCGGAGGCAGCCTACAGGGCGCGCATGAAGCTGAAGGGGTGGGACAGCATGACCTGCCGGGCTTGCCACAAGAATACCAAGCCCCCAGGCGCGTCGGCGAAGGCCGCGCACAAGAAGATGGAAACAGAGGGCGCAACCTGTATCGATTGCCATCAGAACCTGGTGCATAAGAAAGTTCCTGAACATGATCTCAATGCCAGTCTGGCTCAAGGGCAAGATGGTGTTGAAGGAAGAGAAGAAAGAGAAAGACTGATCCACGGAGTTCTCTTCTCGAATTGTTATCCGACTTCGTCATCCTTGGCGGGAGGCTGCATACAACGGCAGTTCTCCCGCCAATCTCTTATTTGCCAACAATCCAGTAACTTCTGTAAGCATGTGGCTCGTTCTTGATCGTCTGATCGTGAAGGGGTATCCTTGCTGCGTAAAACCACCGTAGCCGAGTGACTCGTGGTTTTGACTGATCCCTGTTGAGTTGACGTGAGACCGGCTACAGGTTAGATTTCGACCACAGGAGAATCTACAGCCTATCCCCGTGGCATCAGACGTACTCTATGATGGGCCCTGTTTCCTATCGCGTTTCAAGTGGTCAACAATTGAACGTAAGTAACAGATTCATGAGGGGTTGAAATTCAATGAGGTCGAGTTTGCTACGCCATTTCCCTGAGATTGATGCCGCCTATACGCATAGGAAAAGGGACTACACCATAGCGGCGGTCACGTTTGCCTCTGTTGCGATCTGTATGGCGTTTGAAGTAAGCGGGAGTGTGTGGAAACAATATGCCCTAGGGTTTATCGCGTTGGTATGTCTGATTGGGTTCTTGCGGGGTGAGACGAGAGATGTACGATTGCAGGTTGCCGTGGCTGTCGCGTTTACGACAATCGGTGAATATGTGGCGTCTGTCTGTATGGGTGGCTACACCTATCGCTTCGACAATGTACCGGCCTATGTGCCACTCGGTCACGGAATGGTGTATTTAACCTCCATTGCGTTGGCGCGTTCCGGGCTGTTTATTAAATATGCAAGAGTAATTGCCACAACAGTGATTGTGGTGTGCGGGGCATGGTCGATTTGGGGGATCAGCGGGTTTCCAGAACAGGGTGATGTAGGGGGGGCAGTGCTCTTCTCTGTGTTTTTGATCTGTCTGTTTAGAGGTCGCTCGCCGTTGGTGTACCTCGCGGCATTCTTTATTACGACTTGGCTGGAGATACTCGGCACAGCAGCTGGGGCCTGGAAATGGGCGTTGGTAGACCCTGTGTTTGGTTTGGCCCAGGGAAACCCTCCAAGTGGGGTTGCTGTCTGGTATTGCCTTGTTGATGCGGTGGCCCTCACTGGAGGGCCTCTATTATCGCGCGGCCTGAAGAATGCCAGTGGATGGCTTACATCCAGGGGCTATTATCCCGAACGAGTGGGAAGACTGTCAGATCTTTTAGGTTTCCGAGGCCATGTACGTGAGGATATTCAAACGGCAGATACACCGCACCTCGCAGGCCATCAGTACATCGTTGAAGAACCCCGATCTTGCCGTCGAGCCTCTCGACAAAACCTAATTCCACGCCACACCTGGACGAGGCTCATCCCAGTCTCCATCACAGGACTACATCGCGATGGCGCTCAAGAGTGCTGGCCGACACACTCCGTTTGCTCAAATTCCCGCCCTACTCACCAGGGCTCAACCCAGTCGAGCACCGCTGGGGTGACCTGCGCGAGAAGCCCCTTCACAACTGGATTTTCAGTAGTATCGATGTCCTTGAAATCCATTTTGAATCATTGATGGCCGGGACGTAACGTCCTGCCTGATGGTTGGGTCGTTCGACGGGGAAGGGGAGAGAGGGTTGCTGCCGTCCGTTGGGCCCCCTTATCTGATGTTCGTAACGGGCCAGGAGTAGAAATTGTTTAGCCGTCACAGCGTGAAGCTAATCCATGATTCACCGTGGGACGAGCAGGGGGGGCTTGCGCCCCCCCCCAAATCACCCAATGACCTAAGAGTCACTTCTGATTCTACTTCGCGTTATCGCGCACACACCAGACAAAGTTCGTGTTGATCTTAAAATCGTTGCCCACGATGCCATAGTCGAAGTTTACGTCCCACGCGCTCATCGTATAGTCTTCGTGCTCCGTCGACGTCCAATAGCCAAAAAACTCGATGTTGGAAAAGGGATGGCCAGTCGGGAGGGCGGGGGGAGGATATATCGTGTGATCCGCCAGGGTCTCCAACTCTTTGAGTGTGGGCAAGCGCCAGCCTTTTTTGCCACCGACGGTCTTTTTCGCACAGATACCGGCGGCATTTTTCCAAACCGTCCTCGCTCTCGTCGGTATTGTCTCCCACACCAGCCCCGTCTCATTGTCCAGCACCCCCTCATTATTCATGGCTTCCAGCACGACAAACCGCGCGCTCTGCGACCGTGAGTCAGCCGCTTCGGCAGGCGTGGCTCCTGAGCCCAAACCAGCCAGCGCCAGGCATCCGACAGCCAGCCCCACAGCCCCGATGCGGCTCACCCATTTGCTTCTTCTGCTTTTCATGTTGACCCTCCCCGTCTAATGTTACTCTGGTGCGACCCTTACGACCGTGATGCCATGAGCACCACTGCTATTGAGGCCGCTGTGTCTTGCCATCATCCCAATCATTTCCCTGCAGATTACTACAGCCCTTTGAAGAGGGCAGGATTGGTTGGACCATCTATCTTGAGCAGGCCAAGGGCGCCTTTCTCGATGCGGAAGATCGAGTGGTCAACCGAAACAAACGTGCCGGGCATTTCGCCTTTAAATTCTCCTATGGTAGCTTCACCTGGCGGCACCAGGGTGCTTTGGATACTCTCAATTGGCGCTTTTGACACGTCACCTCCTGGCCACACCCGGTCTAACATCTCGCCGATGACATGCCACGAAGAGTCAAAGTTGATTCCTGCATTGCCAAAGAACCATCGATCGGTCTCTCCCACTTTAGATCGTAGTGGAATTTTGACCAGCGCGGTCATATGGCCGTTATGCACGACATAGGAAGCGTCCGCGTCTGCCACCTTTTGATTCGAAAAAACCAGGGTATCATTCTTCTTGCCATCTTTCATGTAAAATTCGCTCTGCATGACCTAGAATTCTTTTTCGACAGGCTTCAGCCCACCAACCGGCTCAACTAAGATCAAGCCGTACATGCCACTCAAAAGGTGTTGTATATTGGCTGGCGCTGCAGTGGAGGAGCGATAGACAAAGAGGCCTTGGTTGGTGGCCTTAAACTGTATCTGGGCTTCCTTCCCGGGCTCCGCATTGACCAGGGCGGCTCCGCCACTGGCCGCTTGGAAGTCAAGATTGTGACTCGCTTGCTGCTGCTTCTTGTTCTTCAAATGGACTTCAACCGTATCGCCCACCATGACGCGGATCATGGGCCCTGGCACGGTTCCATTAACACCCCAGAACTCATAATTGTTATCGTCGCTAATCGGACCGACCCACTCGGACGCTTCCAGGTTGACCACGACGGTGGCGGGCTGGGTTCGTGTGATGGGAGGGGGAACATTGGGTGCTTTCGCCAGTTGGGCTTGGATGGTCTCCGCCGACACCAGGCCTGCATTGATGGCAAGACACGGAGCCATGACCAATGCGCTGATCAATCCGGCATGACGCACGCTACGCAAAAAACTCTTGGACATGACGCCTCCTTTAATTTTGGATTACTCTGTGACGGCCATCATCCTGATCACCTGCCTGCAGAGTACTTCAGGCCTTTGTAGATGGCCTAGTTGGCTGGATCCTCTAATCTACCTTCAGCAGGCCAAGGGCGCCTTTGTCCTTTCGATCCTTCACTGGGTCAACGAAAGTATAGGTGCCCGCCTTGACTTTAAACTCTGCCATGACAGCGCCACCTGCAGGAACCTTGGTAACCTTGACATTCTCCGCCGGTGGTGAGGTCAAAGAACCCTCGGTGTACACCCTGTCGAACGGCTGTTCGAGGATCTGCAAAGAGTCGACAAAGTTGGGTCCTGCGTTGGTTAAGAAAATCCGAACGGTGTCTCCGGCCTTGGCTCGAAGAGGATTTTTGACCAGCGAGCTCGCATTGCCGTTATATACAACATGGGAGGGGCGCTCGTCTAACCCATTTTCGAACGAAAACTCCAAGGTCTCGCCCTTGTCGCCCTCTTTCGTGTAAAACTCGCTTTGCATGATCTGGAATTCTTTGTCGACAGGCTTCAGCCCACCCACTGGCTCAACTACGATCGTGCCGTACATGCCATTCGCAATGTGCTCGGGAATGGATGGCGATGCGGTGGCGCAGTGATACAAAAAGATGCCAGGAATGATCATCTTAAACTTTCCCCCGCTCTCCTGCCCTGGCTCGCTATTGAGCAGGCTAGCCCCGCCGCCTGGTCCCGTGATCGCATGGAAGTCAATATTGTGAGCTTCCTTGCTGTCCTTATGGTTCTTCAAACGGATTTCAACCGTATCGCCCACCATGACGCGGATCATGGGCCCTGGCACGGTTTTATTAAAACCCCAGAACTCATAGTTGTTATCGTCGCTCAGCGGACCAACCCACTCGTTCGCTTCCAGGTTGACCACGACGGTGGCGGGCTGGGTTCGTGTGATGGGAGGGGGAACATTGGGTGCGGTCGCCAGTTGGGCTTTGATGGTCTCCGCCGACACCACGCCTGCATTGATGGCAAGACACGGAGCCATGACCAATGCGCTGATCAATCCGGCATGACGCACGCTACGCGAAAAACTCTTGGACATGACGCCTCCTTCTGATTTTCGATTGCTCTGACGGTTTCTTTCTCAACTACGTGGGACGAACCGAATGTTTCAGCCCCGTTCAGGCATTCATTACCCGCCTGCTTAAGGTTTGTAACACGAGTGGTCGTGCGGCTTGCCCTCGTTCGAAAACTGGCGCTCATACGCGATCACATGCCAGATCTGCTCTTCTGACAGCTGCGACTTCCAGGCTTTCATTTTTGTTTTTGGGATCCCTTCAGACACTCGCCAGAACCAGAAGGCCGTCGGACCATACGGCCCATTTGGCCTTAGGTCACGCAAATCCCGCGCGCCTTTTTTTACGGGTTTACCATCCTTGCCATGGCAGCTGCCACAGTTGACCTGCGGATTAGCCTCGCCGCTGTAAATCAGCGCTCCCTCTTCGATAGACCTTAGGATCCGTCAACCAGCCAGCCGGCATTTTTTTGTCGGCATATTCGGCCGGAACTTCAGGCAATGGCGCTGGGTCCTCAGCGTACGCCTTTCCTCCTACAAGAACCAAGACAGATGCCATGATTACGACCGATATTCCGATCTTCCTCGTCGTCATTCGCACATCCTTTCGTGAATGGTGATTGTCGTTTCTCAATGAGGTCTTGCCTCATCAGTCTCAGCATCGATAATGATTCGCATCACTCATGCTTGCAGGCCAAGCCCCTGATAGAGTGATCTCGATTGTGTCATGGATGTTGGGCATGATTCGTGTCACACGCATACACGTACAATATACTACCTGACAAATATACTACCTGACAAGACTACCAGTTAAATGAGGGCAATTATGAAGGCAGATACGAGCCCTTCCCCAGCCAAAGCCGCCAACACAATGCCTTACGTGTACTCCATTGTCAAGACACAAAAAGCTCCGTGGCTCGTTCTTGATCGTCTGATCGTGAAAGGGGTATTCTTGTGCGCGTAACACCACCGTAGTCGAGTGACTCGTGGTTTTGACTGATCCCAGCTGAGTTGACGTGAGGCCGGCTACAGGGTAGATTTCGACCACAGGAGAATGTGCAGCCTATCCCTGTGGTATCGGACGTATTCTATGGTGCGCCCTGTTTCCTATCGCGTTTCCGAGTGGTCGAACGATTGAACGTAAGTAACAGATTCATGAGGGGTTGAAATTCTAATGAGGTCGAGTTTGCTCCGCCATTTCCCAGCGATTGATGCGGCTTCTGCGCATCAGACACGGGATTACATCATCGCGGCGGTCACGTTTGCCTCTGTCGCGATCTGTATGGCGTTTGAAGCAAGCGGGAGCGTGGGGAAACAGTATGCCCTCGGGTGTATCGCGTTGGTAAGTCTCATGTGGTTCTCTGCGGGGCGAGACGAGAGATGTCCGATTACAGGTGGCCGTCGCGGTCGCCTTCACGACCATCGGTGAATACGTGGCGTCTGTCTGTATGGGTGGCTACACCTATCGATTCGATAATGTCCCGGCCTATGTGCCGCTCGGTCACGGCATGGTGTATATGACCTCGATTGCGTTGGCGCGTTCCGGGCTGTTCATTAAATATGCCAGAGTCATCGCGACAACTGTGATTGTGGTGTGCGGAGCCTGGTCGATTTGGGGGATCAGCGGGATTCCAGAGCAGGGCGATGTCGGGGGGGCGGTGCTCTTCACGGCGTTTTTGATCTGCCTGTTTAGAGGTCGATCGCCGTTGGTGTATCTCGCGGCGTTCTTTATTACCACGTGGCTTGAAATACTCGGCACGGCAGCGGGAGCCTGGAAGTGGGCATTAGTCGATCCTGTGTTTGGTTTGACCCAGGGAAACCCTCCGAGTGGTGTGGCCGTCTGGTATTGTCTCGTCGATGCGGTGGCTCTCAGTGGAGGTCCTCTCGTATGGCGTGGCCTGAAGCATGTCAGTGGGTGGCTTCAATCCAGGGGCTATCATCCAGATCGAATGGGGAAACTGTCAGGGCTGTTGGGCGTTCGAGGCCATGTACGTGAGGATCTTCACGCACAGATCTGTCGTACCTCGCAGGCCATCAGCACGTCATTGAAGAATCCTGATCTTGCTGTTCAGCCGCTCGATAAAACCTGATTCGAGTTTCGACATATCGGGTCTAGCGGTCCCAACAGTCCTTTGAGCAGGTCTCGGCCCTGTTGCTTTAAGTCTTCCGGTTTCGTCGTCCCTTTCAGCAGCCCACCGACCGCTTCCTCAATTTTCTTCTGCACCTGCTCCTGAACTCTTCCCGGTTAGGCTCTTCATGTCTAACCCATACGATGGCGCCTGTGCTGCTCCGGTGATCACCAACGGAAGACTCACGCGGCCTTCTTTCATTGCGAGTTTGGCGGCAGGCGATGAACGTGCGATCTTCTGGCTTAAGTCCTGCGACAGGTTGAGGTTCACGGCGAGGTTCAGCTTCTGATCGAATCCGATGGTGCCTCCTCCTGTGGCCTGAAAGTCGTGGCTATCCATCAAGAGCCGTTGGACGTAGATGGTCCCTTGCTTGAATGGCGAGATCGGTCTCGATCGTCGAAAAAGCCGTGGCCTTGGCGTCATCGAGCGAGATGCCGGCGACTTTGAGGATCGAGATGGCTTCCTGAAGCAGATTGATGCCTTCGATCTTGCCGTCTTTCACCGCGACATGCCCCGTCCCTTCCAAGGATTTTGTGAGGTCCGGCATGGACAATCCTCGGCCTTGCACGCTGAGATTGGCTCCTGCTGTTCCGCTGATCGAGACCTGGGTGGTTGCCAGGGCGTTGAGCGCCGGACCGAGTTGCATCCCTTGAATCGTGATCTTGCCGGTGAAGGGCAGTGTCTCGGAGCCCGACGTGACCTTTCCCTCTGCCGCCACCTGTCCATCGAAGAGCTGAAAGGAGAGGCGTCGTAGCAGCACATCCTGGCCTTGTATCTTCAGCGGCAATCTGGAGATTTTTCACATCAACGGGTTTCTGTAATGGGAGGGCGATCGGCAGATTCGCCGTATTGATCACCGGCGCACTGATGTTCAGGCTGGCGTTTTCGCCCGATCGTTTTTCCAGTGATGGTGAAATCGGTTTTTCCCAGAGCGAGCCGGAGATTGATGGCATCGATGTCCGTGGATTCTTTCACAGGGCCGAAGGTGCCATCGAGCTTCACCGGCAGGTTCAGTGGTTGTACGAGCATTGCCAACATGGAGGGTCGGGGATTGGCCGAGCCGGACCCATTGGAGGAGGATCTCCATATCCTGCAAGATATACTCGGTCGGCTTGGCCGCTGACTGATCCCGATAGGTGAGTGTTCCGCCCGCGATGGAGACTCGATCCACGGCCAGCAGCGCCAGGATTTTGAGCGGACCTTCAGTCGATGGAATGGGCGCTCGCGACGGAGTTTTCGGCGCTGCAACGCCTGTACGTCCGATGGTCGAAACGTTCAGAACGCCGCTCTTATTCTTGATGACCGTGATGACAGGATTACGGAGCGTGATCTCTTCAACTTCTACCGTGCCGCTGAGCAACGGCATGAGTTTCACTCCGATGTCCAGTGAGGCGAGAGAGGCAAAGGGGCTTGAGCCGAATGCCGGGTCGTCCAGCACGGTAAACCCGGCCACCCTGGCGCCGATCCGCGGCCAGATCGTCAGGCGGATGTCCTTGCAGCTGAACCTTGCGATTGAGCGCGTCTTCGATGAGCGGCTTGTATTGGTCTTGATACTTGTTGAGGTCAATCAGGAAGGGAAGCGCCAGAATTGCTCCGACCACAAGACCCACCACAATCAAGCAGACCAATGACGATTTTCACCGTGCACCTCCATACGGGCTTCTGCCAGTATAGAAAAGGACTGGATCTTGGTCAATGTGAGTCCGTGCGTCTCTGAAAGATAAAAGGAGAGAGATGAGGGTCCCACTCCAAGTGCAACACTTCAGAGGCTAATCGGTTACGTTACTGCATGTGGAGTGACAGTTCAGTGGTTTAAATGATCTGTGCGGATGGGATCAACTATAATGCGGGCTAGGCGGAAGCAGAAGGCGTGACAGTCGATACTTCCTCTGAGCAGGGGCTTTCTCGACCATTATAGGCACTGACTGCAAAATAGTAGAGGGTATTTGGATCAAGATTTGTTACCGTGGCTGATGGAGAGTCGACGGATATGGACCTTTCGTACACGCAGCTACCCGATTGATTTGGTGATTGCTTGCCGTAATACACGAAATAGGCAGAGACTGAGGAACCTAGGACTGGATCCCATTCGAGAGACACGGTGGCTCCTGCAACACCGGGAGCCATCGTGACGCGTGGGTTACTGCCGGTCTCTCCTCCGTCGCCGCATCCAGTCAATAAAGGCATGATCGAAAGGAGACCCGTAATGATGGCGGTCAGACGTAGTGGCATGCAAGTGGTCTGTGCGACTCTGATCTGAGGCAAGAAGCATTGTTGCTTGGTCAAATCGCTCATGCGGTGCTCCAGAGAAGTGGGTATGGTTGCTTTGGTTGATGTTTGATCTGTCATCCATGGGTAACGATCCGTAAAAATAATAGCAGAATTGCAGGTAGGGGGAAAGTGTGTGTCCAGGAATCACTGCTCTCACGCGCCCAGTAATCCCAAAATGATAGTGTCCGCTTTCACCACGCTAGAAATGTCCTCTTCGTTGCTAGACTGTCGGTCCTCACAAGGAGGGCCAGATGGTCAGGCGGATGTCTTGCAGTTGAATCTTGCGGTTGAGCGCATCTTCGATGAGGGGCTTGTATTGGTCTTGATACCGGTTGAGATCAATGAGAAAAGGAAGTGCCAGGATGCCTCCAACCACGAGGCCCACGACGATCAGTAGACCAATGACGATCTTCACCAGGCACCTCCCCACTAGCAGTCTGCGGAAAAACTACATCGGCACGCACGCTCATCGAAGGTCCGCACAGCTAGGGCAACATGAGCACGGTCCCGCAGGCTGTTCAAAAAGGCCGTCCAGCAAGGCCGCGCGAGGGAACGCCCGAGGCATACCCTTGGGGTACGTTGAGGGTCTGAACGATGCGAGAACGCTGCTGGCGGAATTTTTCAGCAGCCTGCTAGTGCTTGTCAGTATAGGAGAGGGTTCGACCACGGTCAATGTGAGTCAGTGAGTCGCTGAAAAAACGAAGGCAGAGATACACCTCACTCTCTGTGCAACACGTGGAGGGCTATTCGGTCATGACTCAAGACCTGCCTGGCATTTTCCACATGAAGAATGTGTCGCGCGCTTGCATCGAGTGTCCCGGATCGACTACGGTTGGGAAAATGAGCGAGCCCACCCAGGAGCAGGTACCCGGCGAAGAGCCGAGCGACAAGATCGTCATCTATTGGGAGCGGGAATATTCGACCGCGCTCGCGCCTGAGCGGCTGAAGCTCGATTTTATGCCGCATCGGCCGTTGTTGTCCGGGATGTCGTTGAACGAGCAGCGGACTGTGGCGGTCGAAGGCTACAAAGTGATTCCCGACGACTGTGGACCGGTGCGGGCGGTGGGTCAATACGGCTGGCTCATTCGGTCTCCGGTAGACTGTAAGATTCGTCGAACGGCTGAAGGGGTCAAATGGCAAGCGCCGCCGATCTTACCGGAAGAGCGGGTGCTCGGCTACAAGTCGTTTTCGGGAACCTACGTCGATTCAATCTTAAACAGCGGGTATCCCAAGCTCTGCTGCGGCATTCGGTTCTACTATCCCAAGCTGGTAGGATTGATGATGAAAGATGTGCCCAACCACTTCTACCATTATCCCGAGCGTACGTTTGTGGTGTGGGAGGGGATGAAGACCCAGGAGTATAAACGCACGCCGAATAGGTATGACTGGCTCAGGGACTATGACGCGTTCACCGCCAATTTTCTCTTACAACTCACGAAGCCGACGACTATCAAGCGAGGTGATCCCATCGGCATCGTGGTTCCGGTCCTACTCCCAAAGCAATTCACGTTAGAAGAGCTCAAGCCGCGCGGGTGACGGCTCCACGGGGGCGCATTCCCACCCGATTGCCCGCCACTTCTCCACATACACGAGGCAGAGGTGCCAGTTGCGACGTGACGCTGCTGTCAGTGGTGCCTCGTGGCTTGACAGGATTCCTCTAGCTTCAGTACTATGCCTGAACCTTTAATGCTCATCCTGCGAGGTGAGTAAGGAGTGTTCATGGGCTTCACGTGGGTGGGCGTGTATCGGTCGCTCTCAACCTTCTTGTCGGATCCTGACGAGAAGGTTTTTTTATGCCAACAGGCTGTTGATAAAGTCCGCCAGCTTCGTTCTCGCATCGTTCAGAGGCTCAACGTTGAGACAAACTTCGGAGATCGGAAACACGTGAGGGGCTTTTCCGTTTGCCAAGAACTATTGAGAAGGGCAAACGGCTACACGAAGTGCGGTCCGTACCTCCTCGCCTCTTCGGTCGCTGTGGCCTTGCTGGGCGGTCTTTCTGAACAGCCTGGATAACGTAAAACGTGAAGTGCGAGCAGTGAAGCATTGGATTTGATGCGATGAGAGTGAGGCGGTGATGCCGAGTAGCGACCGACAACTTGAACGCTTAGTCATGGATGCGGGCGATATTGCGCGAGCAGTCACCCGCATTGCGCATGAAATTCTGGAACGCAACAAGGGCATCAAAGATCTGGCGCTGGTCGGAATCCGAACCGGCGGGGTGCATCTGGCCCATCGGTTGGTGAGGCGCATCCAAGAGATCGAAGGGCATCGGTCCCGATCGGCGAACTGGACATTACCCTCTATCGGGACGACCTCTCGTTGCGGAAGGAGCAGCCGATTCTCCGCAAGACATCGGTGCCGTTCGATGTGTCCGACAAGTGATTGTGCTGGTCGATGATGTGCTGTTTACAGGGCGAACCATTCGCGCGGCGATGGATGGATTGATCGATCTGGGGACGACCGGCAGAAATTCAATTGGCCGTGCTGGTCGATCGCGGTCATCGGCAGTTGCCGATCAAAGCGAATTACATCGGGAAAAATATTCCGACGTCGCGAGAGGAAACTATCCATGTCCTGTTGGAAGAAAAAGGCGAAGATGATCGGGTGGTGATTCTGAAGAGCGAGCCCGCATAAGTCACGCGCGATTAGGTGTGGAGGGACGATGAGCTCAAACGCAAAGACCTCTTAGCCTCGCCCCTCTGTCGGTGGACGACATTCAGTTGATCTTGGAAACCGCGGATTCGTTCAAGGAAGTGTCCGGCCGGGAGATCAAGAAAGTGCCGGCGTTGCGGGGCGACGGTGGTGAATCTCTTCTTCGAGCCCAGCACCAGAACGCGCACGTCGTTCGAGTTGGCGGCGAAACGGCTGAGCGCCGATGTCATCAATTTTTCCCCCTCGTCCAGCAGCGTCGTGAAAGGGGAAACGTTGCTGGATACGGCACGGAATATCGAAGCCATGCAGGCGGACATCATCGTCCTGCGGCATCCGTCGGCCGGCGCGGCCGAGACCCTCGCGTCGGGGTGAAGTCTTCTGTGATCAATGCCGGAGACGGATGGCATGAACATCCGACCCAAGCCCTGCTGGATCTCTATACCATTCGCGAGCGGGGGTTGGCGTTCGAGGGGCTGCGGGTGGCGATTGTCGGCGATGTGGCGCATAGCCGCGTCGCGCGTTCGAACATTTTCGCCCTCACGAAGCTCGGCGCGGAGATGCGGGTGGTCGGGCCGCCGACCATGATCCCTCTGCAGCTCGAGAAGCTGGGAGTGCGGGTGTACCACAATCTCGACGAGGCGCTGCGAGGTGTCCAGGTGATCATGATGTTGCGGCTGCAACTGGAACGGCAGGGCCGCGCGCTGTTTCCGACGATCCGTGAATATGCGCGACTGTATGGACTGACAGCCGAACGGGTGAAGTTGGCCGAGCCCGGCGCCATCGTCATGCATCCGGGTCCGATCAATCGCGGGGTGGAAATCGCGCCGGACGTGGCGGACAGTCTCTCGTCCGTGATTCTCGATCAGGTGGCGAACGGCGTGGCGGTGCGCATGGGTATTCTGTATCTCATGTCAGGAGCAAACTGAATCGTGACTATTCAGCATCTGCAGGCGGTCATGTGATCGATCCCGGACGCTTCAATGGCGTGGCGGATGTGCTGATCGAAAAAGGCGACATTGTCGCGGTCGGGCCGCATCTCACGGCTCCCGCCGGCGCCACGAAGATCGATGCCACGGGACGATTGGTCCTTCCGGGCTTCGTCGATCTCCATGTGCATTTCCGCGAGCCGGGTTTTGAATATAAAGAGACCATCCAGAGCGGGCGGCGGCGGCCGTGGCCGGTGGATTCACCTCGGTCTGCGCGATGCCCAATACCAATCCCGTCAACGATAATCAGGCCATCACCGAATTCATGCTCGATCGCGCGCGAGCAGCCGGGCTGGCGAACGTCTTTCCGATCGGCGCCATCACGAAAAGTTCGGAAGGCAAAGAATTGGCGGAAATCGGCGATCTGCGCCGCGCCGGCTGTGTCGCGATTTCCGACGACGGAAAACCGGTGATGAACAGTCTCGTCATGCGGCGGGCCATGGAATATGCGCGGGCCTTCGATGTGCCGGTCGTCGATCATTGCGAAGATTTGCATCTCTCCGAGGGCGGCTGTATGAATGAAGGGCCATCTCGACTGAGTTGGGCCTGCCTGGGATTCCGTCGGCAGCGGAAGATGTCATGGTGGCGCGCAATGTTCGCTGGCGGAACTGACCGGGGCGCGGCTGCATCTGGCGCATATCAGCACCGCCGGCTCGGTGCGGATGGTGCGGGAAGCGAAATCCCGCGGGCTCAAGGTCACGGCCGAAGCCTGCCCGCATCATTTTACCCTCACGGAAGAAACGGTCCGCGGCTACAACACCCATGCGAAAATGAATCCTCCGCTGAGGACCAGGAAGGATGTGCAGGCGATCAAGGAAGGACTCCGCGACGGGACCATCGACGTCATCGCGACCGACCATGCCCCGCATGCGACCCAGGAAAAACAGCAGGAATTTACCGAAGCGCCCTTCGGCATCGTCGGCCTGGAGACGGCGCTGCCGTTGACGTTGGCGCTGGTCGATGAAGGGGTCCTGACGTTGGAGTCGGCGGTCGATAAATTGAGTACGGCGCCGGCGAAGGCGTTCGGATTGGCCAGGCACTCTGGCGGTCGGCGCCGATGCCGACGTGGCCATCGTCGATCAGCAGGAACAGTGGGAGGTCGATCCGGCCAGGTTTCGTTCAAAGAGCCGCAACACGCCGTTTGCCGGATGGAAGGTGAAGGGCCGGGTGAGGACGACGATCGTGGGTGGCCGGGTCGTGTTCGATGCCGGCCAGGCAGAGAAGTAGGCCTGTGTCGCGGACGTCCCGTTGGGGGACTGATCGGCTGCCTGACGCTTGAATGGCTGGCCCTTGGCCGTCTGGGTCGGCGGCGGCTTGGTGCTCGTTGGAGCCGTGATCCCCGCAGTGTTCAACACGTTCGGCGGGCAGGATTCCGGCGGATTTTTTCTGACGCGGGCGTTTGAGGGCTTTCATCGCTTGATGATTGGATCGCTGGTCGTGTCTCGGGGTGGCATTGGGGTATCGCCGGTGGAGCGGGGACCCGGCGATGGCGATGGTCTGGGTGAACTGATCGTGTTGGCCGGGATGGCGCTGATCGCGGGAGTCATCATTCTGTGCTACATCCCAGCTGCAGCCCTGCAAGCGCAGGCCTTTGCGACCAAAGGAGACGGCGAGGAAAGAGGCCTTCGAAGCATTCTTTCGTGTACTGAAGCCGGTTCGCGGATCTATATGGTGATCTTGGCTTGGGGATCCTCTTGATCGGCGTAGCGAACGGTCTCTCCACCGGGAAGGAGCACTCGGTGAAGAAAGCCTTCTTGGCATTGGCCGATGGAACGTTGTTCGAAGGCCGTGCCCTCGGATATGAAGGGGAGACCGGCGGCGAAGTCGTGTTCAACACGGCCATGACCGGCTATCAGGAAGTGCTGACCGATCCCTCCTATAAGGGACAGATCGTCACCATGACCTGTCCGCATATCGGCAACTACGGGGTGACACCGGAAGATATCGAGTCCGGCAGGATCTGGGCGGAAGGATTCGTCGTGAAGGAGGCCAGCCGGCTGGCCAGCAACTGGCGCAGCAGGCAGCTGGTACAGGAATATTTGCAGGCGGCAAACATCGTCGGCATCGAGGGGTTCGATACCCGAGCCCTCACCAGACATCTGCGGGAACAGGGCTCACAGCAGGGCGTCATTACCCATGTCGATGGAGATCCACGACGAGCCGTCGGGAAAGCACAGGCAGCGCCGAGCATCATCGGGCGCGATCTGGCGACAGCTGTGACCTGCGAAGAGGCCTATGGCTGGACGGAGGGAACAGGCGACTGGGCACCGTCGCTCGGCGACAAGCCTCGGGCCGATGCGACGAAGCGGTGGCATGTTGTCGCCTATGATTTCGGCGTCAAACAGAATATTCTTCGCCGGCTGGTCGATGTGGGCTGTGAGGTCACCGTCGTGCCGGCCTCAGCCACTGCGGCGCAGGTTGAGGCCCTCAAACCCGATGGGATTTTCCTCTCGAACGGTCCGGGCGACCCGGAAGGCGTGCCCTATGCGATGGACGCGCTGCGGGAACTGATCGGGCGCTATCCGATTTTCGGCATTTGTTTAGGGCATCAGATTCTCGGTCTGGCGCTCGGGCTTCAACACCTACAAACTGAAGTTCGGCCATCATGGCGCGAATCATCCGGTCATCGACCTCCGGACAAGAAAAGTCGAGATCACGTCGCAGAACCACAATTTCGCCGTGCCAGCTCCTCCGATCAGTGACGATGCCGGAACGACCGCCCGTCGTCGAGACATCCTTCGGCAAGTGCTGTGACCCATCTCAGCCTGAACGATCGGTCGATCGAAGGATTGGTGTGTCTGGATCACCCGGTCTTTTCGGTGCAGTATCACCCCGAGGCGTCACCCGGGCCTCATGACTCAGCGTATCTGTTCAACGAATTTATTCAGTTGATGGAGAAACATCATGCATAGACTGTCACCCAATGCTTGTTCGGATCTGCCTTCTTGCCATCGTCGCGTTGCAAGCCGGCTGCGTGACATTCAATCTCATCGAGCCTTCGGGGCCAGTGAAGGAAACGCAGGTCAGCGGCACGGGCAAGGAAAAGTCCTGCTGCTGGATGTGTCCGGGGTGATCAGCTCGGAAAATAAGGAGGGCTTTATTCCTCATCCCAGCATGCTCGCGACGGTCAAGGAAGAACTGACGCGGGCCGCGAAGGATGAGAAGATCAAGGCCGTCGTCCTCCGGATCAACAGCCCGGGCGGCACCGTCACCGCCTCGGATATCATTTATCACGAATTGAAAAGTTCAAGATCAAGCGGAAGATTCCGATTGTCGCCTCCATCATGGATGTGGGCGCTTCAGGCGGCTACTATATTGCCACCGCAGCCGACAGTATTTGGCCCATCCCTCGACGGTCACGGGCAGTATCGGCGTCATCATGTTGACCGTCAATGCCAGGGGACTGCTTGGAAAAAGTCGGCGTGGAGGCCAACGCCATCACCTCCGGCCCCCGCAAGGATATGGGCTCGCCGTTCCGGGCGATGTTGCCGGAAGAACGCGGGATTTTCCAAAGCGTGATCGACTGGTTCTACCAACGGTTTCTCCAGTTGTGCAGGAAGGCCGGCCCAATCTGTCGGCGAACAGATCAAGAAGCTGGCCGATGGACGGATCTATTCCGGCGATCAGGCCAAAGCGGCAGGCTTGGTCGATGAGATCGGATATCTGGAGGACGCCATTGAGTTGGCCAAGAAGAAAGCGGGCCTGACAGAGGCGCGGGTTGTGACCTATCGCCGACCGGGCGAATATCAGAACAATGTGTACTCGCGCCTGTTCGCGCCGGGCACGGGCCTCGCCGGGCTAGCCAATATCGATGTGCTCGTCGGTCGTGCGAGGCGGCACGCCGCAGTTCATGTATCTGTGGATGCCCTAAGCAACGAGTTGCATCCGTGCCTGATGTGCCGATTGTTTATTGAAGTGATCTGCATGATTCAATCAGGCCGATCATTCACATCGACACAGTCTTCTCGACCCCGATGGGACGACGGGCGGTGCTGGCGCTTGGGGTTCGGGCGGCCATGCCCTGTGCACGGCGCTTGGGGCTGGGGCGGCGCTGGGTCTGTTGGCAGCATGACCGGCTGCTATCGCGCGCCGGGCACCGCGCGCGATCAGTTCATTTATTTTTCGGAAGAAAAAGAAATGCGATTTGGCCTCGCGGCCTTCCGGGAGGTGCTCCGGCAGCGCCGCTGAGCGACAATGCGGAACTCAATGAAATGGTGCATCGGGTGGGGCGGAAGATCGCCAAAGCCGCGAATAAGCCGGAGTATCAGTGGGAGTTCGCGGTCATTCAAGACGACAAGATGGTGAACGCCTTTGCGCTGCCGGCGGCAAGGTTGCGATGTTTACCGGAATTCTGAAGGTCACCAAAGACGAAGCGGGTTGGCGACGGTGATGGGCCATGAGGTCGCGCATGCGCTGCAGCGGCATGGGGCCGAGCGGATGAGCCGCAGCATTTTCGATCAGATCGCGCAATTGGCGGCATTGGGTGCGGCAGCGGCCGGAGGTACCGATGCCGGGGCGATCCAGGGCTGTTGGGGGCCTATGGCGTCGGAGTGTCGTTGCCCTTCAACCGCAAGCAGGAGTCGGAAGCGGACTATATCGGCCTTCGTCTTGATGGCGAAGGCGGGTACGACCCACGTGAAGCGGTGCCGTTTTGGGAACGCATGAGCGGCTGTCCGCGGCAGATGATCAGTAAACTCTGCTTTCGCTCGCAGCAGGCGATTCCGGAGTTTCTCTCCACCCATCCGTCCGATGTGACGCGTATCAATCAGATCGAGGCCTGGCTGCCGGACGCGCTTCAGCACTATCATGGGTCCGGTGGAGGGACGGCTCCCCCGTTCCGACACCCTACCGGCCGCCGATTGGGCCCATGCCAGGACGTCAGCTGATTCTGAAACGAGGTTGATGTGCCGAGACGAACAGATATCAAGTCCATTCTTCTGATTGGCTCCGGGCCGATCGTCATCGGCCAGGCGTGCGAATTCGACTATTCCGGCACGCAGGCCTGCAAAGCGCTGAAAGAAGAGGGCTACCGCGTCATCCTTATCAACAGCAATCCTGCGACGATCATGACCGATCCTGAGTTGGCGGATCGGACCTACGTGGAGCCGATCACGCTCGAGGTTGTGGAGAAAGTGATCGAGCGCGAACGCCCAGATGCGCTGCTCCCGACTATGGGTGGGCAGACGGCGTTGAATACGACGATGGGATTGGTCAAGCGCGGGACGCTGGAAAAATACGGCGGCGTTGATCGGCGCGTCTGCTGAGGCCATTCATAAGGCCGAGGATCGCGAAGCGTTCAAGCAGGCGATGCAGCGAATCGGGTTGCGCGTACCGGCCAGCGGGACGGCGCACACCCGTGAAGAAGCCATCAAGATTCTTGAACAGACAGGATTTCCGTCGATCATCCGGCCCTCATTCACCATGGGCGGGACCGGCGGCAACATTGCGTACAACCGCGATGAGTTCGAAAAGTTGATCGATTGGGCGTTGTCCATGAGCCCGGTCAGCCAAGTCCTCATTGAACAATCCCTGATCGGGTGGAAAGAATACGAACTTGAGGTCATGCGGGACCTCAAAGACAATGTCGTCATCGTCTGTCCGATCGAAAACCTGGACCCGATGGGCGTGCATACGGGCGATAGCATCACCGTCGCGCCGGCCATGACGCTTACCGACAAAGAATACCAGCGCATGCGGGACGCGGCGGTTCGGATCATTCGCGAGATCGGCGTCGATACCGGCGGATCGAACATCCAATTCGGTTTGAATCCTCAGAACGGCGACATGGTCGTCATTGAAATGAATCCGCGCGTGTCGCGGAGTTCGGCGCTTGCATCGAAAGCGACAGGGTTTCCCATTGCGAAGATCGCCGCGAAGCTTGCTGTGGGCTATACGTTGGATGAAATCACCAACGACATCACCGGTGTGACGAAAGCCTCGTTCGAGCCCACGATCGACTATGTGGTGGTCAAGATCCCGCGGTTTGCCTTTCAAAAATTCCGAGGGGCCGATCCGACCCTCACGACCCAAATGAAATCGGTGGGCGAAGTGATGGCGATCGGGCGCACGTTCAAAGAATCCCTGCAGAAGGCGATCCGTTCGCTGGAGTTGAATATGAACGGACTTTCGTCGCGGGAAGGGTTGGATCGCGGCATTCCAGAGGGATTCGATCGACAACCGGCGTTGGAACGGGTACGCCAACATCTGCGGACTCCGATTGCCGAGCGGCTGTGGCATATCGCGGATGGCATGCGTCTGGGCCTTTCCAATGACGACCTGTTTGCCCTGACAAAAGTCGACCCCTGGTTTCTGGAGCAGATTCGAGAACTCATGCAATTTGAAACCCTGTTGGCTGGCCATGCGGGAAAGAAACCAGCTGTGCTTGAGGAATCGCTCTTGTGGGAGGCTAAAGAACTTGGTTTTTCAGACGATCGTATTGCACAGCTCATCGGTGCGACTTCAGCTTCGGTCCGGAAGCAGCGGGCGAAGGCCAGTCAGGGCGCAAGAGGGGTGACCTATAAACGGGTCGACACCTGCGCCGCAGAGTTTGAAGCCCATACCCCGTATCTCTATTCGACGTACGGAAGCGAATGTGAAGCTCGCCCGACAGATCGGAAGAAAGTGATCATTCTCGGTGGGGGGCCGAATCGTATCGGGCAGGGGATCGAGTTCGACTACTGTTGTGTGCACGCGGTGATGGCACTGCGGGAAGAAGGCATCGAATCTATCATGGTGAATTGCAATCCGGAAACGGTGAGCACGGACTACGATACCTCGGACCGGCTGTATTTTGAGCCATTGACCGAAGAGGATGTTCTCAACATCGTGGAGCGGGAACAGCCGTTGGGAGTTGTCCTACAGTTCGGCGGGCAGACGCCTCTCAAACTCGCGCTGCCCCTGTCCAAGGCTGGGGTGCGAATTCTGGGGACGAGCCCTGACGCGATCGATCGCGCGGAAGATCGCGAACGATTCCGCGATCTCTTGAACAAGCTAGGGCTCCGCCAAGCCGAGAGCGGTATGGCCCGGTCTGTAGACGAGGCGCTTCGGATCGCCTCGCAGATCACCTATCCGGTCATTGTGCGGCCGTCGTATGTGTTGGGCGGGCGATCCATGCAGATCGTCTATGATGAATCCGGGTTGCTCGAGTATATGAAATCGGCGGTGAAGGCCTCGCCGAAGCATCCGGTGTTGATCGATAAATATCTCTCGGACGCCATTGAAGTCGATGCCGACGCCATTTCAGATGGGACGAACGTCGTGGTGGCCGGGATCATGGAGCATATCGAAGAAGCCGGCGTGCATTCGGGCGACTCGGCCTGTTCGTTGCCGCCCTATTCGCTCGGTCAAGATGTCATCGAAGAGATTCGCCGGCAGATGAAGGCGCTGGCGCTGGAGCTTGGCGTGATCGGGTTGATGAACGCGCAATTTGCCATCAAGGACCATGCGATCTATGTGCTGGAGGTCAATCCTCGCGGTTCGCGTACGGTCCCGTTTGTCAGTAAAGCCATCGGTGTGCCATTGGCCAAGTTGGCTATGAAGACCATGGTGGGCAAGAGCCTGCCAGAACTAGGATTTCTCGAAGCCCCGACCCCCACGCATTTATCTGTGAAAGAATCGGTCTTCCCCTTTAATAAGTTTCCGGGGGTCGATGTTCTGTTGGGACCGGAAATGAAATCCACTGGAGAGGTCATGGGCATCGACCAGGATTTTGGGTGGGCTTTTGCGAAGTCTCAAGCAGGAGCCGGGGCGCCGTTGCCGAGAGGAGGCACGGCCTTTATCAGTGTCAAGGAGAGCGATCGTCCGGCAAGCCTGGATGTGGTGCGGCGACTACAGCAGCTGGGGTTCACCGTTCAAGCAACCAGTGGTACGGCCGAATATTTGCGGAGCCAAGGGGTTCTTGCGGAATCCGTGCACAAGGTGAAGGAGGGTCGCCCGCACATTGTAGACCATATCAAGAACGGGCGGGTGGCATTAGTGGTGAACACGGTGAGTAATGCGTCGTCACATGCTGATTCATTGTCGATCCGCCGAGAGGCGCTGAACAAAGGACTGGCGTACTATACGACGATTCGAGGGGCGCGCGCGGCGATCATGGGGATTGAAGCGATTCTCAAGAAAGAACTCACTATTCGATCGCTGCAGGAACACCACGGCATAGGAAGTCAGGAACGGTGATTGCCGATCGCTGAGCAGGAGGCCATGGCTCATCATTCAGTCTTGTAGTTTGGAGGAAGTATGCCGACACCGATAACGAGAAAAGGGCACGAGGCGCTCCAAGCCGAGCTTGATCGGCTGCGCAAAGTTGAGCGTGCCAAAAATATCGAGGCCATTGCCGAAGCGCGTGCCCATGGCGATTTGAGCGAGAATGCAGAGTATGATGCCGCGAAGGAACGACAGGGATTCATTGAGTCACGCATTGTGGAATTGCAGTCGAAATTAGCCGAGGCCCGCATCATCGAAACGACCGGTCGCGTGTCCGACACGATCGTGTTCGGCGCGACGGTGTTCTTGATTGAACAGGAATCGCAGTCGAAACGAGTGTATACGCTGGTGGGGCAGGATGAAGCCGACATGAAAGTGAACCGCATTTCGATTCAGTCTCCGGTCGGCAAGGCGCTGATCGGCAAGCGAGTCGGCGATTTCGTGGAAGTGAAGACGCCGGTGAAGATGGTCGAATACGAAGTCGTGGAGATCAAATTCGAGGAATTGTAACGTGTCGGCGGCGAACTCTCTCATCACTCTCCTGACCGATTTCGGCGATCGCGATTGGTTCGTCGCTGGCATGAAAGGTGCGATCCTCTCGACATACCCGGAAGCTCGTATCGTTGACCTCACCCATCAGATCGTTCCGTACCGAATCGATGAAGCCGCATACTTCCTCAAGTCGTGCTATCACGAGTTTCCTGAAGGCACCATTCATGTCGTGGTCGTCGATCCGGGCGTTGGCAGCGCCAGGCGGGCGCTTGCCGTCAAAAGTGCGCGGTACTTTTTTCTGGGCCCGGATAACGGTGTGCTCTCCCACATATTTCATGACGAACAGCCGGTTGAGGTACGCGAGATCGACCAACAGAAGTTTCGGCATGGATCGCCGGGTCGCACCTTCGATGGACGGGATCTTTTTGCTCCGGCTGCGGCCAGGCTTGCCAAGCACGAACCGTTTGAGTCATACGGGCCGGTGATCGAAGACTACCGGAGGTATTCCATCGCTCAACCACGTTGGGAACTCACTGCCCTGGTCGGCGAGATTGTCTACGTGGATCGGTTCGGGAATCTGATTTCTAACCTCACCTCTCAGCATCTCGAAGCGGTACGCTCCACCACAACGCGTCGGCAATCGTCCATTCGGATCGGCGACCGGATCATCGAAGACCTTGTCGACAGCTATAGTAACGGGTTGACAGAGCAGCCCTGTGCGCTGATCAACAGCGATGGCCGGCTCGAAGTATTTCTAAAGGAAGCCTCCGCTGCCGATCTCCTCCATGTGGGCAAGGGGGAGCGAATCGAAGTGTCGCAGGGAGGTTCTGGCCCTACGTGAACCTGGGCAGGCAGGTATGTGATGGCGCGACTTCACCCTAGCCCTCATTATTCATGAAGGTTCGTCGCGAACGCGTGCAGACGCGAAACGAGACGGGCACTTGGAGCTGTGAGGTCCTGAGGCATACTCGTGTAGTATGTCGAATGGCTGAACGGCGAGACTGCCCGGCACAGCCGCGTATCCACGCTTGTAGCAGAAGCTTCATGAATAATGCGGGCTAAGTCCCTTCAGGAATTCTTCAAGGTTTTTTTCGCTTCGTCGAAGAGGGCATCCTCCGATTGCCCCTGCGAGGCTGTCACGCCGGCAGAGATTTTTCAGTTATAACATTGCGAGCTGCGCTTGCGCCCACGCATTACCCTGGGCGGCGGCTTTTTCATACCATTTCCTAGCTGCCGCGTAGTCCTTCGGCACACCCTGTCCATTCGTATAGAGTTGCCCGAGCTGCGCTTGCGCCCACGCGTTACCCTGGGCGGCGGCTTTCTCGTACCACGCTCGTGCCGTCGCATAGTTTTGGGGCACACCACGCCCGGTGGCGTACAACTGGGCAAGGTTGTACTGCGCCTGCGCAACACCCTGGGTTGCCGCTTGTTCCCACCAGTGGTGGGCCTGCTTATAATCCTGGGGCACACCCAGCCCGTCGGCTGACAGCTGCCCAAGCTGGGTCTGCGCCCACCCGTGGCCCTGAGCGGCGGCTTTCGCATACCATTTTCGTGCGGTTGAATAGTCCTGTGGCACGCCTCGTCCGTTGGCATACATCTGCCCAAGTTGGTTTTGCGCCGATGCATAACCCTGGGTGGCCAGCCTCATCAGTTGTTGTTGGTCTACGTCTGAGAGTATCTCTCCTGGGGGAGCCTGTATGCGCACAGGGGCCTTCGCCATCAGTCGTTGCGCGAGCGCAAGGCGATCTAGGCCCTCCCGTTGAGGCGTTGTCGGAGGCGTATCCCTCGAAGGTGCCGTCTGGTCATCCGCCTGAGCCGGGCTGTTGGGCGCACCCTCTTGCACGGTTTCGGCATGGGAATCCTGATCCATCTCGTTTCCCGCTAACGGTTCAGTGTCCGGACGTGATTCCTGTGCAACCACCTGAGGGGGCTTGTTGGAAATACGGATTTTTGATGGTTTTGTGAGTACGAATACGATAACGAGGGTAAAGAGTGCGCCGATGGCCAGCATGGCCGTTTTGGCACGGGGGAACGGCTGATTTCCTTGAGCCGTCGCGCCGGCAGCACGGTTGTGCTCCTCTGTTGCTCGGCGCTGGCGCTCGTAAACCTCCCAGCTTTTGCTTTGTTCGTGAACGGGGCGAATCGTTGTGTGACAGGAAGGGCACGTCACAGGCTCGACAGGCTTCGCACTCCGTCCACCGCTGACACGAAGCCAGTCGTCATACCGTTGTTTCAAGGCGGGGTCACTCAGGGTTTCGAAGGCCACATTAATTTTCCCGGACTTTTCCTCTGCCTTTTTCAGAAGCGCAGGCCGATGGTGAAAACGGTCCGGATGCCACACTTGCAATAAGAGCCGGTACGAATCCTTTATTTCTTCGGGAGTCGCCGTATCCTGAATTTCCAGAATAGTATAATGGGTCTCCATGCTCGATGCTCCGGTATAATGGACATGGGCATTTCCCGCGAGCCCAGTGGGACAGGAATCCGATCTCGGGATCGTACATCCTAACGCAACAACAGGGGACTTTTCGAGGCCGGTCTAGCCCATCGCATGTGAGGTGGGAGTAGGAGATGAGGGCGGAATGTCCAATGTTGAAGATTCAATGATTCGGACAAAGGACGATGTGTACATGACGAAGATGGCCGGCTTGCACACGTAACGGACTCTGTGTCGCGATGGTATTCCGGACGCCACGCAACGTCTAGTCAGGGAGCTTTCGCTAACGCGAGAGGCGAGCAACGGACTAGAGAGCCGGACTCCACGTGCCACGAAATATGACATTACAAGACGTGACCCTAACCCCTATTTTCCTATTTTCGTGCCTCCGTCAGCTTTGGCTGGCCACTGTTACCGTGACCTGGTTCGTTTTCGGAAATAATCGAGAAATTCGCTCGGTGAGAGCACAACCGCTCCTTGGCGTTTCGTTGGAGGAAAATGTTTGATGTTCCCCGTAATCAGGCAGTCGGCGTCGCCGGCTATGGCTGCTTCCAGAAATGGCTCGTCGGTGGGATCGGGAAGTCTGACCGGTAACGGATTGCCCGCCACGCTGAGTCCTTCCGTCTTGATCTGTTCCAGCAAGGCCTGAGTCAGTTCGGAGCTGAATTGAAACTTTGGTCTGGCGAGAACCTCGCCATATTCCGTGAGGATTCTGGCATCGAAGCACAAACGCAAGGTGCCTGAGGCAATCATGCGGACTATCTCCCCGGGGGGACCAAACGGAGATAACAGCCCGGCGACCAGCACGTTCGTGTCCACCACCACCTTCACCGATGGCGGGCCTTCCGGACTGTCCGAATTTCAGCGGAGATTTCTGTGTGGGAGAGTTTGTCCTTACCGGCTTGGACCGATTGCCTTTGCAATTTCTCCACAGCGGCCACGGCTCGCGCGCGCCTCACGGCAGCGAGAGATTCTTCCAGAGTCTCTTCTGAAACGGCGGACAGTATGGCGATCGGCTTGCCGTTTGAGGTGAGAATCACCTCTCGTTCGCGGGCGAGTGTATTCCAGACTTGGCCAGAGCGCCCGCGCAATTCTCTTACCGTGATGAATTTCATATATCATCAGTTCTGTGTGACAATAGGGTATACGATTGAGAGCCGATCGTCAAACAGGAAATAGGTCTATGCATGGCTGTTCTTGTCTGTCCGCGCTTGGCTCAACGAGGGTCTTCTGATGCCGCGCGTTGGGCGCGAGCACGGGGAATTGCCAGGCCGTGCTCTCTCCCTCCTTCTTCGTTTTCCCAGTTTGGAGGGAGTGGTCAGGTTGCCCTCGACTGCGCGCATCGAACGATATACATGCTCCCTCCAAGCTTGCTCGTTTTTTCTTCAGGGATGGGGGCTGATTGATCTTCCACTGCGCGCGTCCAACGAGGGGAGTCCGCGACCGCGCGTTGCGCGAGCACAGAAGATCATCAGCCTCCATCCCCTCCTCTGTTCTGCGAGCAAAGAGGGCACCTGGCCGCTCCCTGCTCCTGCTTCACGACCCAGCACCAGTTGCTGGGGGTAAGGTAACGGTCCCGATAGCTTCCCTCAAAATTTCAACCATGCGTCGGAGTTCAGAAAGGGACGTGCTAAGTGGCGGCATGAGAATCATCACGTTGCCGATGGGGCGGAGTAAGAGCCCTCGGTTGCGAGCCTCCATCGATACTCGATGTCCTACCCGCTCTTCGAGCGGATAGGGTTTCTTCGTCTGTTTGTCCTCCACCAATTCGATAGCCACGATGAATCCTTGCTGCCTGACCTCTCCCACATGGGGCAGTTGCTTGAGTGGCTGAAGCAGCCGCGCCATCGTCTTAATCTTAGGTTGCAGTTTGGCGAGCGTCTTCTCTTTCTGGAAGACTTCAAGGTTGGCCAGCGCGACGGCGCAGCCGAGTGGATTGCCGGTGTAGCTGTGGCCGTGGAAGAAGGTTTTGAAGTCTGCATATGTGCCAAGAAAGGCCTGGTAGATCTCCTCGGTGGTGAGCGTCGCTGCCAACGGCATGTACCCGCCGGTCAATCCTTTGCTGATGGTCATCAAATCCGGCGTGACCCCCTCATGTTGGCAGGCGAACATTTTGCCGGTGCGGCCGAATCCGGTGGCCACTTCATCGGCAATCAAGAGCACGTCGTACTTGGTGCAGAGCTCACGAACCCGCTTCAGATAGCCGGGAGGGGAGGTGAGCATTCCCGCTGCTGCCTGTACGAGTGGCTCGATGATGAAGCCGGCCAGCTCACGGTGCCGCGCCTTGAGAATCTGTTCAATCGGGTCGAGACAGGCCATCTGGCAGGAAGGGTAGGTCAGGTTGAGCGAGCAACGGTAGCAATAGGGCGGGTCTGCTTCGGCGGTGGGGAACAGCAGTGATTTGAACCGCCCATGGAAGAGGTCGATGTTGCCCACGCTGACGGCGCCGACTGTATCGCCGTGATAGGCGAGCTTCAGATGTAGAAACGTATTCTTGGGGCCGGCTTCGGGTCGTCGTAGCTGCCAGTACTGGACCGCCATTTTGAGCGCGATTTCGACAGCCGTCGATCCATCGTCAGAATAAAACACTCGCGTGAGGCTTTTGGGAGCGATCCGAATCAAGGCTCGCGCGAGTTCAATTGCAGGTGGATTGGAGAGCCCGAACAGCGAAGAATGCGCGATCTTATCCAGTTGCTTTTTGATCGCACGGTCGAGCGTTGGATGGCGATGGCCATGGAGATTGACCCAAATGGAGGAGGTTCCGTCCAGATACCTCTTCCCATCCGTATCGATCAGGTAAGACCCTTTCCCCCGTTCGATAATGAGCGGCTCCTCCTGCTCCCATTCCTGCATTTGGGTGAAGGGATGCCAGAGGTAGGTGCGGTCCCAATCGGCGAGTGTGGACGTGCGATTTTTTTTGGTGTTGGTCATACTGGTACGCAAAAAAGTGGTAAGGATCTCGATCGTGAGAGCCAGCGAGCAATCGATGCGATGCGGAGTATACGAGGGGCCGTTTACTTTGACAACCTTGGGGGCTGTCACTATAATAAACCGATTTTATTGGGAAATGAGCCAGGATTTGCAAAGCCTCATACGCAATTTTTCGATTATTGCCCATATCGATCACGGCAAATCAACTCTCGCTGACCGGTTTCTGGAAGCCACGGGCGCTGTCACGGCCCGAGAATCGAAAGACCAGATTCTCGACGCGATGGACTTGGAGCGTGAACGCGGAATCACGATCAAGGCCCATGCCGTCGCAGTCCGGTATAAGGCTCAGGACGGGAAGTCGTATGCCTTGCATTTGATCGATACGCCGGGTCACGTCGACTTTACCTATGAAGTGTCGCGCAGTTTGGCGGCGTGCGAGGGTGCGCTCTTGCTCGTCGATGCGACGCAGGGGGTTCAGGCCCAGACGATCGCCAATGTGAATCTGGCGATGGCCAATAACCTGACGATTATCCCTGTGATCAATAAGATCGATTTGGCGAGTGCGGATGTCGAGGGGACGAAGCAATCGATCTCGGACATCTTGCAGCTTGATGCCAGCGATGCCCTCCTGATCAGCGCGAAAGAGGGGAAAGGTGTGCCGGAGGTGTTGGAGGCGATCATTGCGCGGATTCCTCCCCCGTCCGGCAATCCTCAAGCACCGCTCAAGTCGCTCATCTTCGATTCCTGGTTCGACAATTATCAAGGAGTGATCGTGTTGACGAGAGTCGTGGACGGAGCCCTGCGGCCTGGGATGAAGATCAAAGTCATGTCGAACGACCGGGTGTTCGAAGTGATGGAAGTCGGTCATTTCACGCCGAAGCGAACCAAAAAAACCGAACTGTTGACCGGCGAGGTCGGCTATCTCTGCGCGAATATGCGAGAAGTCGCGGATGTCAAAATCGGCGATACGCTCACGGATGCGGTCTCACCCACGAGCGAGCCCTTTCCTGGCTATAAACAAGTGAAGCCGCTGGTGTTCTGCGGCCTCTATCCCACCGACACGGGCCGATACGAAGATTTGCGGGATGCGTTGGTGAAACTGCGGTTGAACGATTCCTCGTTTGTCTATGAGCCTGAGACCTCGCTGGCACTCGGGTTCGGGTTTCGATGCGGCTTCTTGGGCCTGCTGCACATGGAAATCATTCAAGAGCGGCTCGAACGAGAATATAATTTGACGCTGCTCACCACCGCGCCGACCGTCGTCTATCGCGTGCTCACGACCAAGGGCGAAGTGTTGGAGGTCAATAACCCGACGCAGCTCCCTCCTCCCAGCAGTATCGATTCGTTTGAAGAGCCGTTTATTCTGGCGTCGATCATTACGCCCGAGCGCTACATGGGGGCTATCCTTCAGCTGTGCCAGGAACGCCGTGGTATCCAACAGGGTATGCACTTTCTCGATCCGACCAGGGTGGTGATCAGTTATGAACTACCGTTGAATGAAGTGATCCTCGATTTTTACGATAAGCTCAAGTCGCGTACGCAGGGCTATGCCTCGCTCGATTATGAACTGCTCGGCTATCGCGAGTCTGATCTGGTGCGGCTCGATATTCTCTTGAACGGCGAGGCGGTCGATGCCTTGTCGTTTATTACTCATAAAGATCGTTCCATTCAACGTGGGCGTCAGCTTGCTGAGAAAATGAAGGAGCTGATTCCACGGCAGATGTACGAGATCGCCATTCAGGCGGCGATCGGGAGCAAGATCATCGCGCGCGAGACGATCGGCGCCATGAAGAAGAATGTGCTGGCGAAGTGCTATGGTGGCGATATTACGCGGAAACGCAAGCTCCTCGAGAAACAGAAGGAAGGAAAGAAGCGCATGAAGTCAGTCGGAAGTGTGGAAGTGCCGCAAGAGGCCTTCCTCGCCATCTTGAAAGTCGGTGAGGAATGAGCGGAGAGACGAAGCGTCCCCCATCGGACGACCTCAGGCCCTCGGCCCCGCAGGGACAGACGGATGCCGCGGGAGCGCCGGCGGTGTTCGCCGAACCGTCGGTAACCACAAAGCCGGTCAGGAAGTCGCTTATTCGCGAGTATGCAGAAGCCATTATCGTAGCGATGCTCCTGGCGTTTGCGATCCGGGTGTTTGTCGTCCAGGCTTTCAAGATTCCCTCCGGCTCGATGATTCCCACATTGTTGATCGGGGATCATATCCTTGTCAGCAAGCTGGCCTACGGCATTGAATGGCCCAGCCAGTGCAAATTTTCGGCGGGCTTTCCTCCCATTAACTGCTATGCGTCGCAAGCCCTCATTGAATTCGGCAAACCGCAACGGGGAGATATTATCGTGTTCCGGTTTCCCGAAGACGAGGAAAAGGATTTCATCAAACGGGTAGTGGGGACTCCGGGCGATACTGTCCAACTTCGCAATAAAGCCGTGTTGGTGAACGGCGTTCCACTGGACGATAAATCGTTCACCCAACGGATCGATCCGGGCGTCATCGACGGCGCGATCAATCCGCGCGACAATTTCGGTCCGGTGACAGTTCCGGATGGCTCGTATTTTGTCATGGGTGACAATCGCGATCAGAGTTTGGATAGCCGGTTTTGGGGATTCGTGCGTGAGGAGAAGATCCGAGGGAAGGCGTTCCGTATTTACTGGTCGTGGAGCGGGCAGGGTCAAATGACGGAGTGGGTACGATGGGAACGATTCGGAAAAGCCATCCAATAGGAAAAGCCGAGCGGCAGGCTTCGGCAGGCTCTCGGTCTCAGAGCGGCGAAAGTCCGGCGTCCCCGCAAGTGCTGCGGCAGTATATCGCTCGGTTTTCGCAGGCCTCCGTGCTCGTGATCGGCGACCTCATTCTCGACCATTATATTTGGGGCCGTGTGAGCCGGATTTCGCCGGAAGCCCCGGTGCCGGTGGTTCATGTCGATTCAGAATCCTTCCGGCTCGGCGGCGCCGCCAACGTCTTCAATAACATTCTCGCTCTGGGAGGGAAAGCGGACCTCTGCGGCGTCATCGGTTCGGACGAAAGCGGCCGGATGCTCCTCAAGGAGCTGGGTGGGACACGTTCTGGCCGTGGAGGAGTCGTGATCGACCAGGATCGTCCGACCACCAGAAAATCCCGCGTCATTGCCCATAATCAGCAGATCGTACGATACGATGTGGAGCGCCGAGCGGAACTGAAGCCGGCGATGCAACGGCGGATTCTCCGTTATGTGGAATCGCGGTTACGGGAGCTTTCCTGCCTTGTGGTGTCGGACTATGCCAAGGGGGTGGTGAGCGCGACGCTGATGTCGGAACTCACACGACTCGCCGGACTTCGCGGCATTCCTCTGGTTGTCGATCCAAAAGTCGAACACTTCAGCTACTATAAGGGAGCGACGGTCATCACACCGAATCACCTTGAAGCCACACAAGCCGCCGGGGTGCATGGCGATGACGATCAAGCCAACAACGAGGCTGGTGCGATTATTCGCCAGCGGTTAGGATGTCGTGCCGTGCTCATTACGCGCGGTGAAAAAGGGATGAGTCTGTACGAGGGAGAAGACGTCTCCTGGCATATTCCCGCACTCGCCCGCCAAGTCTACGATGTCACTGGCGCGGGCGATACCGTAATCGGGACCTTGGCCCTTGCGCTGTCAACCGGCGCCTCAATGAGAGATGCCGCGACGCTGGCCAACCATGCTGCTGGAGTTGTCGTCGGGATGGTCGGCACGGCGACGCTCTCAGCGCAGCAGCTCTCGGAGACGCTCGGTCATGAGTAACGCCACACCATCCGTCATGGTGGTAATCCCTGCCCGGTATGGCTCGTCGCGCTTTCCAGGGAAACCCCTGGTTATGCTTGGCCGGAAGCCTATGATCCAACATGTCTATGAACAAGCGGCGGCCTGTCGCGTGGTGACGGAGGTGTTGGTCGCCACCGACGATCAGCGGATTAAGCAGGCCGTGGAAGGATTCGGTGGGCGCGTCGCGATGGTTGCCGGAGATTATCGGACCGGCACCGATCGGGTCGCAGGCGTCGCGCGCATGTTCGACGGAGAATACTTTGTCGATCTACAAGGAGATGAAATCCCGCTGCAGCCGGATTTATTGACGGATCTCATTGAGCCATTCATCCAGAGCGGCGCAGGAATGGGCACATTGAAGCGCACGGTCGATTCGACGGAGGACGTCCACAATCCATCCGTGGTAAAGGTCGTCACGAACGATCTTGGCAACGCGCTCTATTTTTCACGCGCACCGATCCCATTGGTGCGGGACGACGCCAGCCGGGGAGCGGTCGGAGGGTTGCACTATATTCACCTCGGTCTCTACATATATCGGCGCGACACCCTCTTGAAGTTTGCCTCCCTTCCCACCGGACGGTTGGAGGATGCAGAGAAGCTTGAGCAGTTGCGCGCGTTGGAGTATGGCATTCCGATCAGAGTCTGGGAAACCACCCATGCCTCCTTGCGGGTCGATACGCCGGAGGATGTCGAGCCAGTGGCGGAGAAGCTCCAGCAGTTCGACGCCATCAAAAAAGAGTTGGACGGGCTGAAGGCTTTACACGTCAGGTAACGATGGAAGGCCTGTCAGAATGATACGATCCGATAAGATGGGGGCGACAATGAGCAAATTCATTTTTGTCACAGGTGGAGTGGTGTCCTCATTGGGGAAAGGGCTCGCCTCGGCTTCGATCGGCAATCTGCTCGAAAGTCGAGGATTGAAGATCACGTTCCTCAAGCTTGATCCCTATATCAACGTCGATCCCGGTACGATGAATCCCTATCAACATGGGGAAGTCTACGTGACGAACGACGGTGCGGAAACCGATTTGGACCTTGGTCACTATGAACGATATACGTCCCTGACGCTCACCAAGGAAAGCAACTACACGACCGGCAGGATCTACCATTCGGTCATCACGAAAGAGCGTCGTGGCGACTACCTTGGTGGGACGGTGCAGGTGGTGCCTCACGTCACCGACGAGATCAAGCAGTGCATCATGCGCATTTCTCAGGGGATGGATGTGACGATCGTGGAAATCGGCGGCACGGTCGGTGACATCGAAAGCTTACCCTTCCTCGAAGCGATTCGCCAAATGCCGTACGATGTCGGCCGCGAGAATGTGCTGTATGTCCACCTGACGCTGGTGCCGTACATCGGCACAGCCGGAGAGCTGAAGACGAAACCGACGCAGCACTCCGTCAATAAACTCCGAGAGATCGGTATCCAGCCGCATATTCTTCTCTGCCGGACCGATCGGTATCTGCCGCCGGAACTTAAGGGGAAGATCGCGATGTTCTGTAACGTTGAGAAAGACGCGGTGATTACGGCCAAGGACGTCGAGACGATTTATGAAGTACCGATCGTATTTCGGAAGGAAGGGTTGGATGAGTTGATCGTGCGCCAGTTGCAACTTGAGACCGGTCCACCGAATCTGCGCGAGTGGGATGCGATGGTTCAGAAGATCAAGTATCCGAAGCATGAAGTCTCGGTTGCCTTGGTCGGCAAGTATGCGGGCTTGAAGGAATGCTACAAGAGTCTCTCGGAGTCACTGGTGCATGGCGGCATCGACCATGAAACGCGGGTGAATATTCAGTGGATCGAATCGGAGGAGATTGAACGGCAAGGGACCGAGCGCATTCTCCGCGAAGTCGATGGTATTTTGGTTCCCGGCGGTTTCGGCGGGCGCGGGATCGAAGGAAAGATTGCCGCGATTCGCTATGCACGAGAACACCAGATTCCGTTCCTCGGTTTGTGTCTAGGCATGCAGTGCGCGACGATTGAGTTTGCGCGGAACGTCGCAGGACTAGCCGGCGCCAATAGCGCGGAATTCGACGAAACCTGCTCCGATCCCGTCATCCATTTGATGTCGGATCAGCAGTCCGTCAGCGACAAGGGCGGGACGATGCGGCTGGGGTCCTATGTCTGTGTGCTGGGTGAGGGCACCTTGGCCCAAAAGATGTACGGAGTGAGCGAGGTGCGTGAGCGCCATCGGCATCGGTACGAATTCAACAATGCATATCGCGAGCGATTGCTCGCCAAAGGATTTGTGCTGAGTGGGCTTTCGCCGGACGGCAGGCTGGTTGAGATCATCGAATTGAAAGACCATCCCTGGTTCCTGGCGACGCAGTTCCACCCGGAATATAATTCGAGGCCTCACCGCCCGCATCCGTTGTTTAGCGGCTTCGTTGGTGCCGCACTTAGAAGAAAGTGCGGCCACTAGAATGAGGATGCTGAAACTGCCTTTCAACGGCGTTCTCAACTCGACAAGATCCTCAACGTAGCCGAGAGGCTACGCCTCCGGTCTTGTCTCGTCTGCGGCCTTGTTGAAAGATCAGTTTGAGCATCCTCCAGATCGCATAGAGGCGAAGATGAGTCACGAAGTCCAAATCGGTTCATTTAAAGTCGGGGCGGGAAATCGGCAGTTTTTGATTGCCGGGCCTTGTGTCATCGAGAGTGAACAGCTCGTGCTGGAGACGGCGGCGCGCATTGCTGAAATTGCGCAGGCGTTGGGCATGCCCTATATTTTCAAATCGTCGTTTGATAAAGCGAACCGGACCTCCATCCACTCGTATCGAGGGCCGGGGCTGGAACAAGGCCTGGCAGTGCTGAAGAAGGTGAAGGATCAACTGGGCCTTCCAGTATTGACGGACGTCCACACCGAAGAGCAGGCGACTGAGGCAGGGAAGATCGTGGATGTGCTCCAGATTCCCGCGTTCCTCTGCCGGCAGACCGATTTGCTCATAGCTGCGGCGAAGACCGGCAAAGTCGTGAATGTGAAGAAGGGCCAGTTCCTCTCGCCGCAAGAAATGGGCAACGCGGTGAAGAAAGTGGAGGAGTCCGGAAACAAGCGGATCGTCCTGACGGAGCGGGGATCGTCGTTCGGCTACAATAATCTCGTCGTCGATATGCGGTCGTTTCCAGTCCTTCGGAGCTTCGGTTACCCGGTGGTCTTCGACGCCACCCATAGTGTGCAGTTGCCGGGTGGCGGGGGCACGAAGTCCAGTGGCCAACGTGAGTTCGTTGAGCCATTGGCCTGCGCGGCAGCCGGCGTTGGAGTCGATGGCTTCTTTATGGAAGTGCATCCCAATCCCGATGAGGCCTTGTCAGATGGGCCTAATATGGTGCCGCTCCATCAGCTCAAAGCTTTGCTAGAACGGGTCATGCGGATATGCGACGCGTCACAACCTCGAAAGTAACCAAGCCGAGCGGCGCTCGATCGGCGACATCGAAGAGCCGAACCAGTCTCGACGCAGGCCGACGTGTGTTAGATATCGAAGCGCGTGCCGTCCAAGCTCTCGTTCAACGCCTCGATGGCGGATTCACGGAGGCCGTGGATCTGCTCTACGAGTGCAAGGGGAAAGTCGTGGTGTCGGGAATGGGTAAGTCCGGTTTGATCGGGCAGAAGATCGCCGCCACGATGGCAAGTACCGGGACGCCATCGTTTTTTCTTCATCCGGCCGAAGGACTCCACGGCGATCTCGGGATGTTGGCGCGCGGCGATGTCCTCATTACGATTTCGAACAGCGGGGAGACACAGGAAATATTGCAGCTCTTGCCCTTCATGGAGCGCATGGGCATTCCCGTTATGGCCATCGTCGGTCGAATGAGTTCGACGCTGGCCAAGAATAGTACCGTTGCGCTGGATGTATCCGTCGCAGAAGAGGCCTGTCCGATGGGACTGGCTCCCACGGCGAGCACCACCGCGACACTCGCAATGGGCGATGCCTTGGCCGTTGCGCTGCTCGAGAAGCGTGGGTTCAAGGAGGAGGACTTTGCGCAATTCCATCCGGGCGGGACACTTGGCCGCCGACTATTGGTGAAAGTGCGGGATGTCATGCATGTCGGGAAAGAACTCCCTCAGGTGAGAGACACGGTCTTGGCATCGGAGGCCATTCTCGAAATGTCGGCGAAGAAGCTTGGCATGACCACAGTCGTCGACCAGGTTGGCGCGTTGATGGGAATCATTACCGACGGCGATTTGCGGCGGTTTCTCCAACAAGGGGGAGATTTTTCCAAGACGACTGCCGGGTCTTTGGCTTCGCATGATCCGAAGCTGATCGGCCCGGATGAACTGGCAGCGAAGGCGGTGGAAATGATGGAACGGTATTCCATCACCACGCTTGTTGTTGCAGACACGGCCGAGAGAGTTGTCGGAGTTGTGCATTTGCATGATTTACTCAAACATGGCATCGTCTAAGACAGAACGCTGAAAAAGGGAGCGGGGTAGCCTGGTCGTCCTCCTGTTCGCGGAACGCGCACGATCGAATTGCTCGTTGACGCGCGCAACGAGGATCGACCAGGCTATCCTTGAAAGTGAAATAGGGGATTGGGAAGTCGCGCGCAGTTGCGATCATCCCAGCCACCCCTTAGGGAGTGAAAGATCATTCGGCCTTGCTGGGCCAACATTTTGAGCATTCTGTGGGATTGTTATCTGTCCTGTGCCACAATAAGTTTATGAGACCGGATAACGGAGCGGGCTACCGATGAATCGCGTATTGGCGGTATGGAGATCAGTCGGGCAGGAATCCCTCAACCTGCCGAATTTCATCACGGTCTCGCGCATTCTCATGATCCCTGTCTTCGTGGTGCTATTTGCCACGCCGACTCCGGACCGATCTCTCATTGCCGCCATCGTTTTTGTCGTCGCCGCGGTGACCGATTTGTTGGATGGCTACCTGGCTCGCCGTAACGGCCAGGTGACCACGCTCGGGAAGCTCCTCGATCCCATCGCCGATAAGTTATTGGTCCTCTCCGCCTTGATTCTCCTGGTGAACGTCGATCGTGTGAGTGCGATGGTCGCCATATTCGTCATCGCGCGCGAAGTCGCGGTTACGGGTATTCGTGCCATTGCCGCAGGCGAAGGCATGGTGATTGCGGCAGAGACGACGGGCAAGTACAAGATGGCATTGCAAGTCGTGGCGATCGTGCTGTTGATTCTCGAAGACACGTTTGTGTCCGATCTTGGCAATTTACACCTGGCTGGTATCGTGACGTTGTACCTCTCGTTGGTGCTCGGCTACCTCTCAGGTGGTCAATATGTGTGGAGTTTCTGGAGGCAAGTCGTGGCGAAGGGACTCTAGCTCGTTTTTCTGGTTTGTCTGGTCTGTTTGGTTTATCTGGTTTGTTTTGTTCGTTTCGTTCCTCCGGTCGGTGAACCAGACAAAGCAAACAAACGAGATAAACCAGATGAACCAGACAAACCAGATAGACCGAGTGTACTCGGTGTGCGCACCTCCTCTCACGATCCCCTGATCCATGAACGAAGAACTCCTCTGCCTGTTGATGACAGTGCTTGGCTTCGTGCTGGGAGGCATTCCGTTCGGTATCGTGGTATCGAAGGCGCTGGGCCTGCCCGATCCACGAACGGTTGGGAGCAAGAACATCGGCTTTACCAACGTTCTGCGTGTGTCCGGCAAGAAGGCAGGGATTCTCACGCTGCTTGGCGACTTCGGCAAGGGATGGGTCTGTGCCTGGGTTGCGATGCATTGGCTCACCGTTGAATCCTATATCATGGTCGTTGCGTTCGCACCGATCCTTGGGCACATGTTCTCGCCGTTTCTGGGCTTCAAAGGAGGGAAAGGTGTGGCGACGGCCGTGGGAGTGGTGCTGGGCCTCTCTCCGTCTATCGGACTTCTCTTATTGTTGATCTGGTTGGGGGCCGTCGCGATCTGGCGCTATTCATCCGGCGGCGCGCTGGCCGCTTTTGGATGTTTTCCGATCGTGGCGGTTGTGAACGAACAACGGCAGGAGTTCTTCATCTTTTCCCTGGTTATCAGCGCGCTGATCTGGATCAAACACAAGGATAACATTGTCCGGCTCTGGCGAGGGACGGAGAGCAAAATGGGGAAAAAGAAGCAGGAATTAGAAGAATAGGGAGGGAGGGTCGCCTGGCCGTCCTCCTGCTCCCGGAACGCGCACGATCAGAATGTGCTCGTTCGACGGGCGCAATCGAGGATCGACCAGGCCACCCTTGAAAATGAAATAGGAATTGGAAAGACGCTCGCAGTGGACGGTCAATCGATTTGGTGCAAGAAATTGAGCAGATCCGCTGGTCTGCTTTTTCGGCTGAGGGTCAGACAGCCCTGCTCGTTGACATTTCGCAAGGATGGCCCGGATGAGTCCCCCACTGCGCGC
The DNA here is from genome assembly GCA_963748375.1 of uncultured Nitrospiraceae bacterium. Lineage (GTDB taxonomy): Bacteria > Nitrospirota > Nitrospiria > Nitrospirales > Nitrospiraceae > Palsa-1315. The sequence goes on along the minus strand of CAVVIR010000003.1, from coordinate 42,844 downwards.
GTCCAACGAGGGGAGTCCGCGACCGCGCGTTGCGCGAGCACAGAAGATCATCAGGCTCCATCCCCCGACTTGTTAGGATGACTTTCTCGACTTCGGCAACGCCAAGATACTCGATTTTCTGAACTCATCGCTTGGAAAGACACGGCCTGTGAGCATCGTGTCGAAGATGTGATCGAACACCACCCCAGGCGTTCCCTTTATCTTGCCGGATCGAAAATAGGAATGCCCCTTCGGCGGGTCATAGATTGTATTAACCTCATCGCAATCGATGGCATACACGTTTTTGGGCGTGAGGTCCATGTCTTCAGGCCCCGTGTGCCCAAGACGTCGAGACGCCTCCGCATTCTTCATGTTCCCTACTTTGCTCGCACGCAATGCCAAGTCGTCAGATGCGTAGTAGACCACCACATTCCGTGACGCATGGCTGATCAGCTCACCCGGTTCTCCCTTGTGCAGCGATTCATTCAAGATGTCGGCCGCCACTAAAAATGTATTGCGGAATAACAGTGGCAATCCGCTCGGTTGGTCATACTTATGCCAATTGCTCATTGTTTGACGAAGTACGCGATTACCCATGGAATGCGCGAGGACGTTGATGCGTTTCAGGCAAGGGTCATCTTCGGGATTGTACTCCACTGAACTTCTCCACTCCATGAACTTCTGGAACATTCTGGCAAACGCAAAGGCGCTTTGATCCGCTGACTTTTGATCGTCCCAGTAGTCTTTCACCAGGCCAAGATCGTTGTCGCAGGGCCAGATGATCGGAATCACCAAGACCTCGCCATTCTTTTCCTTGTTGCAGAGCGACTGGAACTCCTGGACATTCTCAAATACATGTTCCGGAAGATTGGAGAAGCCATGAATATAGATCAGCACCTGTCTATATTTTGACTCCTTAATGGCGGACAGGAGTTGTTTGCTGCCGATTTCTTCATGCACATCTTTCTTGATTCTGCCGGCAGCAGAAAAATCCACGGCTGGACGCATTATTCTCAAGGTCAAACACGAAATTTGTGTTTAGTTCCGGCTCTGTATTGTTGGTGGGTTGCCTGCTTGTGATGAATAGCATGAAATTCCTCCTCCCACCAGGATGCTGAAAAAGTCCGCCAGCATCGTTCTCGCATCGCTCAGAGGCTCAACGTACCGAAGCGTACGCCTCGCCTCTTCGCTCGCTGCGGCCTTGCTGGACGAACTTTTTGAGCATCCTGTATTATTTGGGCATCAGTTCCACATGAAAGCGTTCTAACCGCGGTTTGCGCATACACCGAGTTTTTCGTAGCCTTCTAGTCTCCCAAGCCCATTGGTAGATCGAACTTCTTTGGCTGGTAGACCAGCGAAAGGTATCAGAAATCACTATTGGACACAAACCGCGCATCGTGTCTGGGACCGTGAATGATGATCGAGGCCATCCTCTGGCTTGATTTCTTGGCCGAGGCAAGTTCGCAGCGGTCAGGTAATTGTTCAATATATTAATGCAAGACGCGACCCTATTATTTTGCGTATCTCTCAGGCAACGATCAGGCCCACTCTTGTAGCCCTGCGCTTCACGGACGACTCTTCATGCACAAGAGCGGCGGACCAGCGAAAGGTACCAGAAACCATTGTTCGATACAAACCGCGCATCGTGTTCAGGATTGTGAGGAATGATCGCCGGGCTCTTGTAGAATCCAATTCTAAGAAGGCCCATCGTAGAGGCCACTTCCTTCATGAGCGAGCGCGAGACCTGACTGGTTTTTTTGTTTGTGTTGTTCAGGCTGCGTCTTCATTCACAGGAATTCCCCATCGGTGATTATCATGTCAGACCTGTTCCCTCACCTCTGTGGGCCTCTATCCAATGGCTTCTTTCACTTGGCCAATGAGAGTCTGTGACGCCTTTGCGATGGCTTGAGGGTCTTTTGACAAGATCGCTGCAGCCAGTGTCACCACCGCCGACGCAATGCCAATGGCCGCACGCACATTCTCCAACGTCTTGATGGCTTTGCGTGCGTGATCTGTCACGCGGACAATTTTCGCGAGGGACGTTTTCGCCTCCTCAAGGACAATGCCGACCGCCTTGGTGCGCATGCTCATCGAGGACGACAACAAATCCCACTCTTCATTCTCTAGGGTCTGACGTTGGTCAGGCGTCAAGGTATCCCACTTCCCGGTGCGCGTATCCCCAACCTGTTTGGCAACTTCCCGAAAATTTCTTGCGAGCTCAAAGGCGTCGTTTGCAGTGAGTGGCATATCTTGTCTCCCTCTCAAGTGAGTGAACGGAGCGTCTTTTCAAGTTTCTTTAATTGTGTCACGTACCCTTGGATGGCACTCAGCACATCTTTATTGGCAAGATCGTCGCGTGAATCGTAGAGTTTCTGATGAGCCTCCATCATCGTCCCTATCGTATTTGAGTAGGCCTGCGCAGCCTTTCGATCTTGTTTCAGTTTTCTCTCGTGAGTATCCTTCCATTCTTTGAGCGCCTGAATTGCAGCCCGATCTTGAGAGCCTTGTTGGAGTGCCGCATAGAACGTATTGACGACCTGGGTCTCTTGCTCCAGATCTTCTATGAATGCACCTTTCACAATGTTTTGCAACGCGGTTAACACGGTTTGGAGCGGTTCATTTCCTTCTTCGATCAACGAATGTATTTTCTTGCGGCGCCATGTGTCAGTGGTGGCTTTTGCCAAGAGTTGGCCCAACTGGGTAGCCGCAGCGGCTTGGGGTTCAGAGGCAAAAGACGAGTCGGTCAGCGCCGTCTCAAGTTCGGAAAACTCCTTGTCGAAGTTGACGGATTCGTCGGCTGCTAACTTCCCCAATGCCTCCATATATTCCTGGACTCTGGTATGAAGGGCCAGCAGTCCATTTTTCTGTCGCATTCGGTCTTTCTGTATTTGGTCAAGCGCGGCGTGGCGCGCTTCAGGGGCGTATTGTTTTTGACGTCCAGGAAAGGCCGCGTACCCATCCACAAGTGCCGTGTAATCAGCCGCACGATAGGAAATCTGCGCAAAGTCTCGAACGGCTGACAGGTCCGTACACCCGACCATACACACAGACACACACAGGAGAGCGAACATCGTTTGTAGAGCGCCCCTTATACGCATGGTCATGCTCCCAATTGGCAATGCCTCAAGCCACGACAGCTTGGGTGAGAATAAAACATGTGGAGTCCCTATCGTACTGGTTGCCCCACGGTTGTTTACTATCAGTCTTCTGTAAAGGAACAGTCCGTCACATTGTGCCGGTCGTGTATGGCTTCTGTCCAGTCTCAGGGCTCTTCGTTGTCTTGCCAAACAGATTGCCGGCGATGGTACCCAGAATGCCTGTGGCGGCGGTTAGTTGCTCGTCAACCTTGGCTCGTATCATTGCGCCTTGGTTAAACAGCTCGGCGGCAAATAAAAGCGAAGTTGTTATAGGTAAGCTGCAGCTGCCGGCAAGAAGGGCTATTCCAAAGAAAGTTTGTAATGCTCTGATTGGTGATTGCATTGGAAGCGGAAGGGTATCAAGAATCATTTCATGATCCATGATGCGCGGGACAATCTCGATGCCCTCTGGCTGTTGCGTGCTGTTCCAGTAGTTGCTGTGATACATGTCTGACATTCGAGAGCAAATTATGAGCCACGCCTAATGGCCTCTACGCATGGCTGAAAATCCTGAATTTCTGAACGCACAGGCCAAAACTCAGTTCTGAGGTGAATCCTTTTCGATTCAGAGGTGAATCAGTTTTGATTCACCTCTGCTGAGGAGTGCTGATGAAATGGAGGATGGAAAGGTAATGGGACTCACTGTCGATGGTAAGTGGATCACGTGAGTCTCACCCCACGGTGCAGTGCACTGCGAAGATGATGTGCCACCTGGTTTTGGGTAGAGCGTACGACTTCATTTTGGAGGGGACTGCAGTCGGTTCATTTTGTAGTCTTACATTCGTAGTCGCGTCGTGCGCTCTGGTTGAGCTATCTTAGTTTCATCTCCATTGAAATAGTTTTCATCCACATATCGGTTGGTTGACACAAAGATAGATAAAAGTTTACCATGTGATAATTAAAAGTTTACACTTTGCAGAATAAAGTTTACAGTAGCATTATGAAAAGAAAAACTCAGGAAATACGCCAGCATATACTGCGCGAGATAGATGGTACGGGTAAGGTGAGCCCGACGAAGATGTCAAAAATCTTCAACGTGAGCCGTCAGGCAATTTTTAAGAACGTACGAGAGCTTGTGAGTTCTGGTGTCATCACAAAGACTGAGTCACAGAAGTTTCCGTACAGCATGACGCCTCTGCAGAGCACCTCCATCACGGTCTCGGTTGGTCCAGAAGCTGAAGAAAATAAAATATGGAATGACTCGATTGGGCCTCTCCTTACCGGACTAAAGGACAATGTTCGGGAGATCTGCCACTATGGCTTTACGGAGATGTTGAACAATGTCATCGACCATTCGGCTACTCAGTCTGCTGATATACGGGTCACCATAGACGCATTAGTCGTTCGCATAACAATTCAGGACCACGGAGTAGGAATTTGGAAGAAGTTACAGGAGGCCTTCCATCTCGACGATCCCAGGCATGCCCTCCTAGAGCTCACCAAAGGAAAACTGACCACTGATCCCCAGAGACACACCGGGGAGGGCATCTTCTTCACGTCCCGAGTGTTTGACAAATTTATCATTGCCTCAGACAAGCTGACGTTTTGCCGATTTCAGGAAGGCGATGAATGGCTTTTTGACATTAAGGAGGAAGATGTCGGCCCAGGCACACGGGTCAGTCTTGTTCTGTGCCTGGAGTCTGAAACAACTCCGCGTGAGGTATTCGACAAATTTACGGCTGATCTAGACCATTTTGGATTCACGCGAACACACCTGTCGGTTCAACTGGCCAAATATGAAGGCGACCATTTGGTGTCACGCTCTCAAGCGAAACGGATCTTGCATAGGCTGGAAAAATTCAAAGAAGTGTATCTGGATTTTAGCGATGTCACAGATATTGGTCAGGCATTTGCGGATGAAATTTTCAGGGTTTTTAAGAATGCTCACCCTGAAGTGCGTCTCATCCCGACCCATGCACGGCCAGAAGTGGCACGAATGATTCAACGAGTCATGTCTCAGGAAGGGCCATCTGAGCCACCAACATGAACATTCAGAAAGTCATGATAGCCCACTACCGACGCCTAAGGTAGAGGTTTACTCAGTTACACTGTGAGGGAGGGGTGGTCATGGCGCGCAAGACATCGGTTTTGAGATTCTCAGTCAGTCCGACTCTGGCAAAGGAGTACGAACAGCTCGCGGAACGCGAGAAGACGACCAAGAGCGACTTGTTTCGTCGCATGGTGACCACCTATAAGGCGGAGTGTGAGGAGGAAGCGTTTGCCTCGCTCCAACGGAAGATGGCCCGCCGTGCCCGAAAGATCGGAGTATTCACCGAGGAGGAGGTCGAACGGATCGTGTTCGAGGGCCGGTAGCCCAGCTTATTGTTGCAGCAGCAGTCTTTGTGAATAATGCGGGTTAGGCCCGGTTGGTTTCGAGGCGGCCCATAGGGGCGTTAAGAGTAGAAATGTCGGTTTCGAGTGTCAGGATCCTTTGGTCTAGCAGGCTGTTCAAAAAGACTGTCCAGCAAGGCCGCAGGTGGAGCAAGAACCGGAGGCGTACCCTCAGGGTACGTTGAGGATTCTTGCGAGCTGAGAACGATGCTGGCGGGCTTTTTCAACAGCCTGCTGGCTGTAAGAATGAGAGCCGCATCAAAGCCCGCATCTCTTTGAATTCATCCCTAAATTCATCCCCTAGGAGCCTGTCCGACATTGAGGAATCTGAGCCATGATCCTCGCTGTTGATCGAGTATGTGGTGAAGTGCGAGCTGGGGAGTCCTGTCGGAATCCCCTATCTCTGGGCTCTCCGCGTCGCCTTCTTGCGGCCCCCCACCGTCCGCAGCCCCTCCCCCGGACGTCGTCGTCGATGCCGGAGGGCGGTCCAGAGCTTGAGGACATTGTGCGTGGTACAGATGAGCGCCCATTCCCCCCGGACCTTGCGCATCCCGCGCAACAAAACCTGGCGGAAGCCTCGCCCTTGCTTGATCTGCCCCAAGACCGGCTCTACGATGGCCTTGCGCCGAGCATACAGACGCCGACCGGGTTTGGTCCGGAGGGTGCGCCGCATACGGTCCGCCACCGACAGGCCCGCCGGAGGGCGACCGCGTGGCGCGGCGGGCACGGCCTGTCCATGGAGCTGGCGATCAGGTGGGATGAGCGGGGTACAGCCCAGCGCGGCGAGGGCCGTGACGTTCGCCTCGCTGAAATAGCCGGCATCCAGGCTCGCGGTTCGGGGAACCTGCTCCGTATTGACCAGCACCTGCGTCAGCAGTGGCTGGGCTTGCTGCTTGTCATTCGGCTCATCCGTGACGTCGACGGCAACAATGATCTGGGCCGTGGCATCCACGGCGGCCGGACCGTTATACCCCTGCACGAAACTCCCCTTGGCCCCGGAGACCGGCATGATGCGGCTCTCGGGATCGGTGAAGTTCCGTTGGGCCTTCGGGTGGGGCACCGAGCTGGGAAGCTGCGGCGGCCGTCCTCGGCGAGGCCGTGCGGCCGTGCGCGCGTCGAGCACCGCCTGCTTCAGCCCCCTGTGTCAGGATAGATGTCGTGCGGGTTTTTCAAAATCTGGGGGCGAGAGATGAGCGTGTCCAGTGGAAATGCGTCAGAAATATTCACAAGCATTTCAAGAGGCCCTTGTGACCCAGATCCTCACGCGAGGAGATCGAACCATCTCCTCGGTCTGTGCAGAGGCGGGCGTGCGACGGAGAACCGCGACCAAATGGGTGCAGCGCTGTGGTACGGTGAGTGCTCACCCCACACCACGAGGTCACATGACATGGACGGCTGAGGCCAAACTCAAGGCCATTGTTGAGACGGCAGGGTTAGCGGAGCCTGAGTTAGGCCTGTATCTGAGACGCGAGGGCTTGTATTCCCACCAGATCACGGCCTGGCGGGCAGAGATCCTCGCGCATTTTGCGACCAGACCGACGCTGAAAAAGGATGCCCGTGATGAGACCATCCGCCAGCTAGAGCGCGAAATCTTGCGGAAAGATAACGCGTTGGCGGAAGCGTCCGCGCTGCTCATTCTCCAAAAAAAAGTCGACTTGATCTGGGGGAGCCGAGACGAGGCCGCAACGTGACCGTGGAGGATCGTGGACAGGTGCTAACGCTGGTGACTGAGGCCGTCGCGCAGGGGTCGCGTCAGCATACGGCGTGCGAGATGGTCGGGGTGGCCGAACGCACACTGCAACGCTGGCAGCGCCCGGAGACGGCCGAAGATGGCCGCCGGGGGCCGCGCACAGCGCCACGACCTACGCTGTCATATGTTGAGCGGGCACAGATGGTGGCGATGGCGGCACGTCCGGAGTTTTGCAATGCGAGTCCGCATCAGATCGTCCCACGCCTGGCGGACCGAGGCGAATACCTGGCGTCAGAGTCGTCGTGTTACCGCGTGCTGAAGACGGAGCAGCTGCTGGCGCATCGCGGTCGGGCGACACCCGCGCACCGGGCCAGGCCGCGTGCCTACGTGGTCACGGCACCGCGGACACTGTTCAGTGGGGACATCACGTATGTGCCAAGTTCCCTTCGGGGGCAATACTATTATTTGTATTTATTTATGGATGTGTTCTCCCGCAAGGCCGTGGGCGCGGAAGTCCATGCCGAGGAATCCATGGCACACTCCTCACAGTTACTCGAGACGATTTGCCGTGCAGAAGGCATCGAGCCGCATCAGGTCTCCGTGCATGCGGACAACGGAGGAGCGATGAAAGGCTCGACCATGCTGGCCACCATGCAACGGCTGGGCGTGATGCCCTCGTTCAGTCGCCCGTCGGTCAGCCACGACAATCCGTTTGCTGAGTCGTTATTTCGGACCGTGAAATACTGTCCCTTGTATCCGACCAGGCCGTTTGCCAATCTGGACGCAGCCCGTGCGTGGGTGGCCATCTTTGTGCCGTGGTACAACGACGAGCATTTGCACCGTGGTATCCGGTTCACCACCCCGGCCTCACGCCATCCCGGCACGGACACCGCGATCTTACACCACCGAGATGGTGTGGATCACGCCGCCCAACGCACCCATCCCTCGCGATGGTCAGGCGCCACACGCAATTGGACGAAAATCGCCCGCGTCACATTGAATGGGGTGAAAGAAGACACCCGGTCTGTGCGCACGGCGAGTGGCCGCTCACGTGACTGTGATCGTGAACCGTTCCCTCAGGCGGAGGGCCAGCTGATCGAGACCGGACGAGCCCATTTCGACCCGACCCCTGGGTCGGACGTCACGCCGATCGTCGATCCTAGGGCCACGGGGTGCGACGAAAAGTTTGGCGCGCGGGTGAAATACGTGAACGGAAGAACCGGAGAGAGTATGGACGACAGAAACCGGACACGTGAACAGGCGATCGAGCATCACCGTGACGGGGTTGAACGAAGGAGCAGGGTCAGTGAGCAGGGCGAACCGTCGCCTTATTAGCTGAGGCACACGCGACATCTATCCTGAAACTTACCGGTCGCAACACTTGGACAAACAGGGTCGTCAACGCCGCCAGGTGCTGGGTGCGGAAGTCACTGATGGTTCGAAAATCCGGTCGCTGGTTCGCGGCCAGCACGCGAAATGCCACATCCTCTTCCAGTTCCCGGGCCATCTGGCGTGACGCGGCCACCCCCACCGCGTGCGCGTACAGCAGAACCTTCACCAACAGACGCGGATGATAGGGCGCGGTGCCACAGGTCACGCCGCCATAGGTCTGCAGGATGGGCCGCAGGTCCAGCTCCTCGACCAGATCCGACACGAAGTAAACCAAGTGGTCGGCGGGCAGCCACTCCTGCGGCGAGGGGGGCAACAGCCACCGGTCGTCAGGCGCATAGGGGCGAAAGGTTCGAGTGGTCATCACAGGATCTCCAGGTATGACAATTAAGTTATATTACTTATATGCTATCTGGATGCCCCATGCAAGAGGTTTCTCGAGTCAATGTCGGACAGGCTCCTAGTTCCCGTAATTCATGCTGAATCCCTGAATGGCCTTCCGCAATTTGGCGGATGTCGCTACGGAGGGCTTCAGCCACCACTCCAAAGTACCGTTTGATTTCTTCAACCTGCGCATCATTCATGGGTTGCTTGTATAGCCTGGCCGAACAGAAAATGCAATCCGACTCGTCGAGGCTGTAACGGAAGGATCGAGTGCTGTCATTGGCCTCGAGTTGGTGAGTGGGGGAGTGCTCCAACTCCGGCGACTTGATTTTGAAGAAGCATTACAGGTCGCTGTGTGGTATCAGTTTCTCCATGCTGCCTCCAATCCCTCTCGGCTGGCGATCGTTGCTCAAAGAGGAGACGCGCAAGCCCTATTATCTAGCGCTCAATGCGTTTCTTGAAAAGGAACTGGCTGGTGGGCAGACGATCTTGCCGGCCCGCGAGGATATCTTCAACGCCTTGGCCGCAACATCCTATGACCAGGTCCGTGTGTTGCTCGTCGGGCAGGATCCCTATCCCAGGCCTGGTCATGCCCATGGACTCTGTTTTTCCGTGCAACCCACCGTTCGGCCGCTGCCCTTCTCGTTGCGAAATGTCTATCGGGAACTCCACGACGATGTAGGATGCCAGGTCCCCAATAACGGGTATCTGGAGCCATGGGCCAGGCAGGGTGTGCTGATGCTCAACACGGTTCTCACTGTCCGGGCTCGCCAGGCCAATTCGCATCATGGACGCGGTTGGGAGCGATTCACCGATCGAATTATCGAATTGGTTGCCGCCAAGCAGACTCGGGTGGTCTTCGTCCTGTGGGGACGAGAAGCTCAGAAGAAGCGGGCATTAATCACGCAATCGCATCATACTGTGGTCGCAACGGCACACCCCTCGCCCTTGTCAGCCAGGAAGTTTTTCGGATGCCGGTGCTTCTCGCGCGTCAATCAAGGCCTTGAGGACGCTAATCTGCCACCTATTGATTGGCAGATTCCCGATATCTAACCCGCATTATTCATGAGCACTTCTGCTGCAATCGCCGATTCGCTGTTCCGACGAGCCTGCGGTCGGCGGGCTCGCCCCTCGGACCTTCGACGTACTGCACGAGTACGCCTCAGGCCCTCCGGGCTCCGCGCGCCGGTCTCACGACGCGTCTCCGCGATTTCGCAACGAACCGTCATGAATAATGCGGGCTAACAGCCGGCCTGCTTTGTTCATTTGGATTGTTTGCTTGAACGAAACTAATCAGATGAACCCGATTGGTCAGACAAACTAGAGAGACGGGATTCCTCGCATTGACTCTGCCCCTCTGTGCCCTGTAAGGTGAAGGCGACGTTCTGAGCTACGCCGACTGTCCCATCTCTCGCACAGCACTCCCTCCTACGTTCCCGTGCGTCTGATTCTCCAGTCTCCGCCGCTTCTACGCCTGAGCACCCATTGGTTGCCACGTGTGTGTGGCCCACTACTGCTGTCTCTGACAGGTGAAGGGGTGGTGTCCAACCGATGGGACAGGGCAATCACTCTGTGCCTGTAGATACGATCAGTTACACAAGAAAGGAGTGCCACATGAATCAAGAACAATTTAAAGCGTTTTGGATCCAACTTAAGGCGCCACTCAAAGCGAAGTGGGAGAAGATTACGGATGCGGATCTTCTGGAGATCGGGGGGAACCTGAGCACATTCACGGCCGTGCTGGCGAAGCGCTATGGCACAACCCAGAATGGCGAGGTCAACACCTGGGCCAACCGGCGTTATTCCCATTGGTCCGGAAACTATACGAGTGCGTACGCGGATCCGGCGAAGGTCGCTTGACCGAACGCGCGGGAAGGGGGCATGTGATACGTAGCCCATTGATGCGTACGTGACATCGAGAACGGTAACGGAAAAGAGAAAGGGATTGGGCGATGAAAAAGATTGTGATCAATAAGAGCTACAACAGTTTTTGCGTGAGCCATCAGGCGTTTCTGCGATTGCGTGAGCTGGGCCAACAGGAGGCGCTTACAGAAACAGACCTTGGCGCGTACTGGCCGGACTCGGCGACGCCGAATGAACCGAGTCTCAATCAGTGCGGAATGTTGATCCCACGCGATGATCTAAAGTTGGCTCAAGTTGTAGAGGAACTTGGCGGAGCAGCCAACGGCCACGGTGCAGAGTTGCGGGTGGTTTCGATCCCTGACGATGTCAGATGGATTATTAGCGCAGTGGGTGGGGTGGAGCACGTCAGCGAAGTTCATCGGACCTGGGCGTAACAGGCTGTTGATAAAGTCCGCCAGCGGCGTTCTCGGCTCAACGAAATCCTCAACGGGGACCCGGCCGCCTCACCAACTCGGCGGCGCGCACAGACGTGGTGCTCCTTATTCGTCGCACCGTGCGCCCCAGAGGGTACGTCTCCGGTCTTCACTCGCTGCGGCCTTGCTGGACGGCCTTTCTGAACAGCCTGCGAAAAACTCTGAAGGAGTCTGTGGGTATTTATGTGCTCGTGGTTTCGGCGTAATCATGTAGTGTGTCAACAACCTGCTAGATTTTCTCGGACGCAAGCCTCTGCGTCATGTCCTGTGACTGATCCAGGAACAACTTGGCACGCTGAAAGGCGTTGGTTCTCGCGTCCCATTCCGTCTTGTGGCCTTTCGACGGGTCCTGGCCCTGGAGGCCGCCGTCAAGATGACTGAACTCCGGAATAGAAAATGTGCATAGCCATTTACCGTTCTTGATCTGGCTGGTGACCAAGATGACTTTTTTGCCTTTGGCGTAGCAGGTTTCTGTCATGGTTGCCTACGATTCGAGAAGGACGCTGACACACTCCTCCAGCTTGGCTCTCAGCTCATCGAAATCTTCAACGTACCAATGATTCCCGGATGTCTGAAGCACTGGAGAGGGGTCCAGTTCGCCTACGGAATTGCTGGAAGGAGTTTTTGAGCACCCTACGGGGATGTTCTCTCTTGTCCCAGCCGCGATGATCCTAAGTATCGGGCGACTTCAAAATCGCGTTTCGAGAACTGCTAGTCGAGCTTCACGAAGCGATCCGGTGCGAGTACGCTGTGCAATGATTGAGTCACCGCACGGCGATAGGGTGCCTTTTGCCGTAGCATGATGACGAGGTCTTCATCATCGATCAAAATAGATAAATCGCTCTCGGTCACGAGCTGTCGATCCGGCGCCCCGATATTCATGCGATATTGCGTCTTCCCGTCCGGATTCCGGTTTGGTCCACTAACGATCTCGGTGAGCCCATCGATGAATCCGATATGTCCTTCATGCCGGTGTTTGACCTTCGTGCCATCAGGAATGCGGACCCAAGCCGTGTCTGGTCTTGCATGCACGGGCTTTATGGGTTTCGTGGTCATGATTTCTCCCTGTAATCTGTTAAGGAGTGAAGCGTCACTCCGGTTGTTCATTGCCGCCCCGCCGTTGACTAAGAAACCGTAGAGATTCGTCAACGACCCTGTGGTGCCTTGGCAGTCCTAGAGAAAATGCAGGGATAGGAACGTATCCATCGCTCAGCAATAATCTATCAATATAGCACAGACACGTCCATTATAGCGAACGGGGCGGCGAGTGCGCCGGTCGGTGAGATTTTCTCTCGGTGCCCAAATGGCCCTTCCGATCTCGCTCGTTTTCTCCCCAGAGATGGGGGCTGTGGATCTTCTACTGCGCGCAGCTTTTTCACCCGCCCACCCACTGGCACGTTGAGACGTGCCATTAACCCGGACGAGGGCCTTCTCAGGCCGCACGTTCCCATCATTTTTACATCTCTCCAAGAGGAGTGGACGAGGCCGCCCTTTACTGCGCGCATCGAACGAGCACAGTTTTATCGTGCGCGTTCTGCGAGCAAGAAGGGCACCTGTCCGCTCCTCACCTTCTTATTGCTGAATCGCAGAGAGCAACCACTTTCCATTCTGGTATCGCATGAATGTCCAGACTTCGCTGGACTCGGTCGGCGTCTCTTCGCTGCCTTCGACAAGATAGCCAGGTTCTCCCCGCTGCTTGGTCAAGGACACGGTGTAATCACGGGCACTCCAGCGAAGCCCGATCGTTGCGTACTGCGTCGTGTCTTCGATCCAGGTTTCCCGGGCATCTGCCTGTACGAGCACCACGTCTTCAACATGATTGGAGATGTCGAGGCTGGTTTGTTCGGCTAAGGCGGTGCTGAAATACAATAGCATTTCCGGTGTGACGAATCGCCGTAGTCCGGCCAGGTCTTGGTGGCTCCAGGCTGTTTGAATATCGGTCAGTAGCTGTTGAAAGGCTGCCTTGTCAGCCGAGGTGATGTCGCTGACTACCGCGGTGGTTTGGAGGGTTGTAGCGGAGGGTTCTCGCAACAGACTGCCGCTGACTGCGCTACTGCGCGAAATACCGGAAAACTCAGGAACGGGTCGCCTTACTTTTAGAAAATAAAACAAGGCTCCCGCGCCTACGAGTAGGAGTAGGAGGAGTATCCCCGTGGAACTGGAACCCCCAGCAGCTGCGCCGGTCTCGCCGGTTTCGGTGGTACTCGCAGCATTACTGGTTGTTGCCCCGAACAGCATGTGGCCGATCCATGATCCGGCGAGGCCGGCAGCGATGCCAGTCAGCATGGGGTTGCGTTGCATAAACGAGGGCTGCATGGCCGGCGCCGGCTGGGATGCAGCAGACGGGGCGTTCGACGTTGACGGTGGAGTGGCTGCGGACGGTTTGGGTGTTGTCGACTGTTCAATCGGCTTTGAGCCGTTCTGGTCATAGGTGCGTGATCCACGGCTACCGATACTTCCTGAAGGACTACCGCTCCTTGACCCGCTGGAATATCCCCCACCATATCCGCCCCCCCGCGCTCTTGCGAAGGATAGGGACGGGAGCCCGATCAGAGCGATGACAATCACCGCGGCAATGAGTTTCGTGGTGTTCATGGTAGCGTCCTTTCTATCGATGTCATAGGTCATCTATCCACACGTCACCATCCTAGCAGAAATAACCACATGAAAACCTATTATTCGAGAACCTTCCGGTTGCAGGTGCTCCTGTGGATGCAGAGGCCGATCGAGAAGCGGTGTAAAGGCGTAAGCAAGGTGGTCCTGTCCCGCACGCATCGAGCGATCCATATTTTTCCAAATGACCCTTCCAAGCTTGTTTGTTCTCTCTTCAGGGATGGGGGCTGATTGATCTTCCACTGCGCGCATCGAATGACACGTTTCTATAAATGTTCCCCCTAAGCTTGCTTGCTTTCCCTCCCCTGGAAGGGCACTCATGTTGGTCGAAGTGCGGCCGTCGAACGAGGCCCTTCTCAGGGCGCGCGTTCCGGGAGCACAGGACCAACGTGGGAGTCCTTCCATCCCCTCTCCTTTTTCGTCTTGCCTGGATGGTATGATAGATCATGTTCCGCAGAACGAAAATCATATCCAATTTTTACAAGGAGTTCATGTCCATGAATCTGGCACGTCACATCATCGGAATCTCGTTGGGAGTCCTGCTGTTTTCAGGCGTTAGCCTTGCGACGGAGCCGGCTGAGGTAGAAAAATTTGTGAAGGCGCGCGTCGATATCGGTGAGATGATGACAAACTATTTTAAAGGTGGAGGGCAGTTCAAGGATGGGCAACGCCCGTCGGCAGAACAGATGAAGGAGATGGGCGCGGACATCCACACGAAACTCGGCAAGCTGTTGGAAAAGTATGATCTGACGGTCGAGGATTATCGAAAGCGCAGTCCGGAGGTCTTCGCCGATGACGCGGCGGTGAAGGGCTATCTTAACGAGCATCCAGACATGAAGACACGATACGAAGCGCTTCCGTTGGATCGGATGGGACGCGGTGGCAGCACCGGGCGGGGATACTAAATTTGTCTATCAGGGTCTACCGGCTCCCCCCACATGTGAGTGATGAAGAGTCGTTCCTGTCAATCAATCGGAGACCGGGATGATCATCACAGATACTGAGTCGGCTGATATCGACACTCCCACGGGGCTCATGCGCACGTATCTCTTTCGGCCGATGGCGGAGGGGCGGTATCCAGGCCTGGTGCTGTTCTCGGAGATCTTTCAGGTCACGGGGCCAATCCGGCGTATGGCGTCGATGTTCGCGAGCCACGGATTTGTGGTGGCGGTTCCGGAGGTGTATCACGAACTGGAATTGGCCGGCACCGTGCTGGCCTACGACGAGGCCGGCGCCGAGCGTGGCAACCGGCATAAGGTCACCAAGACACTGTCGAGCTACGACGGCGACGCAAGAGCCGCGCTGGATTGTCTCAGGTATTCACCGCACTGCACAGGTAAGCTGGGTGTCATGGGGATCTGCATTGGGGGACATTTGGCGTTTCGCGCAGCGATGCAGCCTGATGTGTTGGCCGCCACTTGTTGCTATGCAACCGATATCCACAAGCGCAGCCTGGGCGAGGGCATGCGCGACAACAGTCTGGACCGGATCCGGGAGATCACGGGCGAGCTGTTGATGATTTGGGGCAGGCAGGACCCACATATTCCCCGCGAGGGGCGAGCGCTGATCTACAACGCGCTGAGTGATGCCGGGGCACATTTCCAGTGGCATGAGTTCAACAATGCGCATGCCTTTCTCCGCGACGAAGGTCCTCGTTACGATCCGGCTACGGCCCAGATCTGTTACGGCATGGTGCTGGAGCTCTTCGCCAGAAAATTAGGAGAAGGCGATCGGCGCACGACTGCTTGATCGTACTCCTCCAAGGCCTGACCCTTGTGTGCGTCTCGCCGCACATTCATTGACTCTCCTTCGACCCCTCCATATAATGCCGTTCGATTGTAGATTTTTCTGCCTTTCCAGACAGTTATGGATTTCTTCCCCAAGACATCAGTGGCGGAAAAATGGGGGAAGGTTCGTGCAGAACTCTCCCACGCCTTTTCGACCACGTCCGAGGTCCAGGTGTTCACGGCCGAAGACTTCGCGCTGCTTGAACGGGTAGCCGATGCGGTGGTGAAACGGGGTATGGCTGCTCCTGCCACGGTGTTCCTGGAATCGCTCGGTCCTATGAACTTTCTCGGCAGTCAGGCGCTCTATTTCCTGACCCCCATCGTGGAATGGGCTTTTCAGGCAAAGGAAGTCGAACAAGTGGCTCGACTACTTGAGCGACGCGATACGATCTCCCGTCTCATTACTCTTATTGAAACGAAGTCCGCCCCTCAAGCTCCTCCCCAGGCTCCTCAAGGAGCCTCCGCTCAATGAGTGTGTCGAGTCTTGCACCGATCAAGCCTGTGATCTCCCATCCGCTCAACGTCATCGTGGCCACCGATTGTGGCAGTACCACGACCAAAGCTATTTTGATTGAGAAAGTCGGCGACGAATATCGGCAAACCTATCGCGGCGAAGCGCCGACGACGGTGGAAGCACCGTTTGAAGATGTGACGCGCGGGGTGCTGAACGCAATTGCAGAAATTGAAGAACTCTCCGGGCGGAAAATCCTCGACGGCGACCAGATCATCACACCCTGCCGTGACGCGAAGACAGGTGTCGATATCTATATTTCTACCAGCAGTGCGGGCGGTGGGTTGCAAATGATGGTGACCGGAGTCGTGCAAAACATGACGGGTGAAAGCGCGCAACGGGCTGCGCTCGGGGCCGGGGCGATCGTCATCGATGTGTTGGCGTCGAACGACGGTCGTTTGCCGCATGAAAAGATCGAGCGTATCAGGACGATGCGGCCCGACATGATCTTGATGTCCGGCGGGACAGACGGTGGCGCGGTGACCCATGTGGTCGAGATGGCCGAGTATATTTCAGCTGCGGAGCCACGCCCCCGATTCGGGGCGACGTACAAGCTCCCGTTGATCTATGCGGGCAACAAAGACGCACAGCCGCAAGTGAAGAAGATTTTAGGTGAGAAAGCGGCGCTAGTGCTGACGGATAATATTCGACCGGTGTTAGAACGGGAAAATCTTGCACCGGCGCGGAATAAGATTCACGACCTGTTTCTCGAACATGTCATGCAACAAGCGCCGGGCTACAAAAAACTGATCGAGATGGCCGGTGCGCCGATCATGCCGACGCCGGCGGCGGTCGGCGTCATCATGGAAACGATCGCCAAGCGGGAGCATTTGAACTTGATCGGGGTGGATATCGGCGGCGCGACCACGGACGTGTTCTCGGTCTTCGAGGGGCTCTTCAATCGAACCGTCAGCGCGAATCTTGGCATGTCGTACAGTATTTCCAATGTGCTGGCGGAAGCAGGGCTCGCGAATATCATGCGCTGGGTGCCCTTCACGATCGACGAACAGACGCTTCGCAACCGGATCAAGAACAAGATGGTCCGGCCGACGACGATTCCGCAGACGCTGGACGAGTTGCAGATCGAACATGCGATTGCCCGCGAGGCGCTCCGGCTCGCCTTGATCCATCATAAGTCCCTTGCAACGGCGCTCAAGGGCATACAACAAGAACGCACGATTTCGGATGTGTTCGAGCAGCAGCAGTCCGGCAAGACGCTGATCGACATGCTCAAGCTGGATTTAATCGTGGGAAGCGGGGGGATTCTGTCCCATGCGCCGCGCCGCGTGCAATCGATGCTGATGATGGTGGATGCCTATGAACCGCTCGGAGTGACGAGGCTCTCGGTGGACAGCATCTTCATGATGCCGCACCTCGGTGTGCTCTCGACGATCGATGAGAAGGCGGCGACCGATGTGTTTGTCCGTGATTGCATGGTTTATCTAGGAACGTGTGTTGCGCCGATCGGGCAAGGGAAAGACGGGGAGCGGTGCGCAGACTATGTCATCACGTTTCCAGATGGACAAGTAGATAAGGGGCAACTCGCATTCGGTGACTTACGGCTGATTCCCCTGGCCAGCGATCAGAAGGCTTCGATCGCGATCCAGCCGGTGAAACAGGTGAATCTCGGAGCAGGGGCCGGAGTGTCGATCACACGAGACGTGCAAGGCGGTGTGGTGGGTCTCATGCTCGATGGACGCGGGCGTCCGTTGCAGTTGCCGACCGACCATGCAGCCAGGGTGGCAGCGCTGACGAAATGGTACCAGGCGGTGAATCTTTATCCAGTGCTGAGTGCTGAGAAATGAGTGCTGAGATGAACTTCCGAATCTTTCTTCGCGCTCGCGTCTCAGCACTCAGCACTCAGCACTATCGCTAATTATGGCGCACTCGTATACCCCAGGCTTAACCGTAACAGAGCACACAACGGTCCGTCGTCGACGGATGTTGTCGCTGCCTGGCAGCGTGCTGGTCGCAACCGGGGAGGTGGTCCGGGCGAATCAGGCGGTGGCTCGCGCGGAACTGCCGGGGAAGGTCTATCCTCTGAATCTTGCCAATCAGCTGGGCGTGGCGCCGGATGAAATCCACGAGTATTTGATCAAGAAGGCCGGCGATCCAGTGCGGAAGGACGAGGTCCTGGCCGAAAACAAACCCTTCATTAAGTGGATGAAGACGGAAGTCCGCTCGCCGATCACCGGCATCGTAGAGTCTGTGTCTTCCGTTACAGGGCAGGTGCTGTTGCGAGAGCCGCCGCGCGTGTTGGAGTTGTTGGGCTATGTGGACGGACGCATCGTCGAGGTGATTCCGCAGCAGGGCGTCGTGGTTGAAACGGATTGCAGCCTGGTGCAGGGCATCTTCGGCATCGGCGGTGAAACCGGGGGCGAGATTGTGATCGCAGTGACGTCACCGGACGAAGCGCTCACGCCGCGCCATCTCACCGCAGACATGAAAGCCAAAGTCGTTGTGGGCGGCTCCTTCATCTCTTCCGACGCGTTGGCGCGAGCAAAAGAGGTGGGGGTTGCCTGTGTGGTGATCGGGGGCATTCACGATAAGGATTTGCGCGCACTGTTAGGTTACGACTTGGGTGTGGCTATCACGGGCACGGAACAGGTCGGCTTTACCCTGATACTCACCGAAGGATTCGGCTCCATCCCCATGGCCGGTAAAACATTCGCATTGCTTTCCGCCCATGCAGGACAACAGGCATCTATTTCAGGCGCCACGCAGATTCGAGCCGGTGTTATTCGACCGGAGATCATCATTGCCAAACAGGCCGGTGCATTAGGCGATCACGGCGCAGCTGCCATACCGCAGCGCGAAGGCATTAGAATTGGCGACCAGGTACGCATCATTCGAGACCCCTTTTTCGGAAAAATCGGCGAAGTCTCAAGCCTGCCGGCCGACCTCCAGAAGATTCCGACCGAGAGTGACGTCCGGGTGATGGAGGTCCGGTTTGCAGATGGCGCGAGGCCGTTATTCCGCGAACCAACATTGAATTGATCGAAGGGGCGTAGCGGGAGCTGAAAACGTCTGCCGGCATCGTTCTCAGCTCTTCGAGTATGCGGCTTTGTGGAAGCTGCTTTTCCTGCCGTGCTGTTGTCAGTCATCTCGCCAGTCTTTGCGCAACAGACAAGTCTCTCGCCGCCACAAGATGTTCGTGTGTTCGACACCCCGAGCGATGGAGGCGGGAGCCTGACTGTGCTTTGGTCGCCTGCTCCAGACGAGAGCGCCGTGAGCAAGTATCAAGTCTTACTCAGCGAAGGCACCACGGTATCCGATCCGGCTTCAATGAAAGTCGTGGCGGAGTTTCCCGCGAACCAGCGCTATGTTCGTGAATCTAAATGGCCTTGGTGGACGAAGCCGACGACCGGAGACCAGCACCAGTTCACACTGAAGAACGGAAAAGGCGTCGAGCTCAAAAACGGGAACGTCTACAGCATCACCGTGGCTGCCGTGCTGAACGAAGATCGTGTCATGGCCACGCCGGTTCAGGCCACGCCGGAACCGAATTGGATCAATTGGAATCAGATGAACAATCTGCTACTCGCGCTCCTATTCGGCGGCATCGTGTTCTACGCCATCAGTACCGCCAGAAAACGGGAGATCTTCCTCCGGCGCATTCCAGGCCTGGATGCGGTGGATGAGGCCATAGGCCGCGCGACGGAGTTGGGCAAGCCGATCCTGTATATGACCGGCGCCCATGACATGAGCGACCCCTCCACCATTGCGGCGGCAGTGATTCTCGGGCGTGTGGCCAAACGCACGGCCGCCTATGAGACCGATTTGCTCGTGCCCCACCGCGAGCCGATTACGATGGCGGTCTGTCAGGAAATTACGAAACAGGCGTATCTGGAAGCCGGTAAGCCCGATCTCTACAAGGAAGACTCCAATTTTTTCATTACGTCGGATCAGTTCAGCTATACCGCGGCGGTGGACGGCATCATGCTGCGCAAGAAACCGGCGGCGAACTTCTATATGGGGCATTATTTCGCCGAGGCGCTGCTGTTGACGGAAACGGGCGCAAGCACCGGCGCAATCCAGATCGCCGGGACGGACGCGGATCACCAGCTGCCATTTTTCGTTACCACCTGCGACTACACCTTGATCGGGGAGGAACTCTATGCGGCCAGTGCCTATCTCTCCAGAGAGCCGGTTCAGGTCGGCACGCTGCGCGGACAAGACATCGGCAAAGCGCTGATTCTCGGCGTCATTGGTGTTGGGACCGTGTTGGCTACTCTCGGGGTGATACTCGACGCGCAGTGGCCGAAATTATTTCTGGACTTTTTCAGAGACGTGAAATGATCTTTCTCCGACGGCAAGTTCCGCTTCTCATTACACTGATCACCGGGCTGGTGTTTGCGGGGCAATACTATGTGCCGCATCCGGCTTCGGAGCAGATGCTGACTTCTGTGACCAAGTGGCTCCAGATCATCGGGGGGTTTGCGTTGGTGTTGGGCGTCAGCAGTCTGTTCCACGTCCATGCCGTCAAGATTCGACGCAAAGAAGCGGGGTGGGGGTATAGCTTCGTCCTCTATGTGGGCATGCTGGGCACTATCGCGGTCGGCCTATGGGCAAACGGCAAAGAAGCCGTCGACGGCGCGATGACGGCCTTTGGGTGGGTCTATAACTTCATGATGGTTCCTCTGCAGAGTACGATGTTCGCCATCCTCGCATTCTTCATCGCCTCGGCAGCCTATCGATCGTTCCGCGCCAGGAGCCGGGAGGCGGCAGTGCTGCTGATTGCGGCCGTGATCGTCATGATGGGCCGCGTTCCGCTCGGAGAATATCTGATTCCCCTCAGCGGCGACCTCTCTCAGTGGATTTTAAACGTGCTGAATGCGTCGGTGCGGCGCGCGATCCTGATCGGTGTCAGCCTCGGCACGGTCGCGCTTTCCATCAAGATCATCTTCGGCATGGAACGGTCGTATCTTGGTGGGGGAAAAGAGTAGCGTGAAACGTGAAACGCTAGACGTAAAACGAAGGAACGTGTCCGAGCCCTTGAGACTTCTTGAAACATTTTACGTTTCACCTTTCACGTTTCACGGAGCCCTGGCATGACTTTCACTGAACGCATGCTGAAGATCGACCGGCGGATCATCTTTCTGGTGATCGGTCTCTGCACGCTCTTGCCGCTGCTCTA
Source organism: uncultured Nitrospiraceae bacterium (assembly GCA_963748375.1). Lineage (GTDB taxonomy): Bacteria > Nitrospirota > Nitrospiria > Nitrospirales > Nitrospiraceae > Palsa-1315. The sequence goes on along the minus strand of CAVVIR010000003.1, from coordinate 21,550 downwards.
TCCGGTGGGATTGCCGATCAAGATTTCGCAGGAGGTCCGAGGGGTCTACGACCACATCGAGTCGCTTCCTGAGGGGGCCACGTTCCTGCTCTCGCTGGATTTCGATCCGGCGTCGAAACCTGAGCTGCATCCCCAGTCGATTTCGTTGCTGCGCCATGCCTTCAAAAAAAACCTCCGTGTGATCGCGTTGACGCTCTGGGTCTCCGGGACCGGCATGGCTGATCAGGTCGTCACGCAGGTTGCCCGCGAAATGGGTAAGGAGAACGGGAAGGATTATGTGTTCCTTGGCTGGAGCCCCGGCGGGACCGCCGTCATCATCAATATGGGGCAGGATCTCTACGGCGCGTTCCCAGCCGACTACAACGGTAAACCCACGAAGGGCTTACCCGTGTTGCAAGGCGTCCAGAGTCTTCGCGATGTGAACTACGCTGTCAGTCTGGGCGCCGGCAGGCCAGGGGTGGAAGAGTGGTACGTGTTCGGCAGGGACAAATACAAGTTCGAACTCGGCGGGGGCTGCACGGGTGTTATGGCGCCGGGACTCTATCCGCTGTTGCGTAGTGGGCAGATCAATGGCCTGATCGGCGGTCTGCGAGGCGCAGCAGAATACGAAACCTTGATGGATCAGAAGGGGAGGGCGATTGCCGGCATGGATGCGCAGTCGGCGACGCATCTGGCAATCATCGTGCTGGTGATTATGTGCAACCTATTTTATTTCTCATCGCGCAGCAGAGCTAGACAGCAGGGGGGAGGAGTGGCCTAGTGAGTCCCCCGTGCTCGCGGAACGCGCGCCTCCGAAGGGCCTCGTTCGACGCGCGCAGTGGGGAACCCATCCAGGCCACTCGTTGAGTCGGGGAAGAAGATGTTGAATTCGGAGTGTAAAGGATAATCTCGTGACGGTTGAAACCATCATTGGCGGATGGGTGGCAACGGGGTTGACCCTCTTCATCTTCACGTTTCTCTATAAGGATAACCCGTTGTTCAAGCTGGCGGAGAATCTCTATGTCGGTGTGTCGGTCGGGTACACGATCGTCAAGACGTATGACACGGTCATTGTTCAGCTCATCTGGAAACCGATCGTCGAAAATGGGGAATGGGCACTGTTGATTCCTGTTGCGATAGGGATGCTGATGCTCACGCGCTATGTTCCGAAAGCGGCCTGGATTTCGCGGTATGCATTTGCCTTCATCGTGGGCGTCGGATCAGGGCTTGCCATTCCACGGACCATCTCGTCCTTTATCTTGAAACAGATCGAGGATACGGTTCGCCCGCTACTGACGTTGATACCGGGAGAGGGTGTTACCTTTACGTGGAGCCTCCTGAATCCGGCCAGTAGCCTGAACGCGATCATCATCTTGGTCGGCGTCTGCTCCGTGTTGTTCTACTTCTTTTTCTCGGTCGAACACACCGGACCAGGCAAGATTGTGGCCCGCACGGGCATCATGTTCCTGATGATCGCCTTCGGCGCAGCCTTCGGCTACACCGTGATGGCCCGCATGTCGCTGTTGATCGGGCGCTTAACCGACCTCATTGAGTTCACCGATCCCTCCTATGGCCGGCCGAGCCTCTGGCTCTTGGGTTTGACCGTACTCACCTTGGTGGTGATGGCTCGCCGTGCCAGCGGCAAGCAGCCCAAAGAAGAGTAGCAGGATGCTGAAAAAGTCCGCCAGCATCGTTCTCGCATCGTTCAGACCCTCAACGTACCCCAGAGGGTACGCCTCAGTCCTTCACTCGCTGCGGCCTTGCTGAACGGCCTTTTTGAGCATCCTGCAGGAGTGTTCTCCAAATGCACCCGCTGAGCGGTTGCAGCGAACGCAATTCCCTCGTTACAATGGGCGCTCAAAAAAGGAGCGTCATGACCACTTCTCCCAGTACCGCCAAAGACCCTCAACAGCATCCCGCTCTTCGCAATCTGCAGTTCTCGCCGATCAAAGAGGGCGAGGAGCAGTACATGGTCCTCTGGGACCCGACTGGCCTGAGTACGGAAAAGCTTGTGCTGCCGCTCAACTATTTTTTCATCATTCAGCATTTCGATGGTGAGCATTCGCTGGCTGAAATCGGAGCGCTCTATCTCAAACGATTCGGCGAATTTCTCGTACCCAGCAAGATAGAGCAGCTGGTTTCCGATCTGAACGAGAAATTGTTTTTGGAAGGTCAACGAGCCGAGGACGCTCGCCGTTTGGCGAGGGAGGCCTATCGTCAGAGCCCGCTGCGTCGCGCAGCGTTTTCCGGGCGGGGGTATGAAGCCGATGGAGCCAAGCTGAAGAAGCAAATCGATGGATTCTTTACATCAAAAGAAGGGCCGGATTTTAAACCGTCTGAGCATGCGGGCAAAAAGATCAAAGGCCTCGTCGCCCCGACCTATAGCTTAAAGGACGCAGGGCCGATCTATGCCTGGGCCTATAAAGAACTTCAAGATTCGGAGCAGCCGGATCTCTACGTGATCATCGGCACGGCCTCTGCCGGGTTGGACCATGTGTTTGCCGTAACGGATAAGGATTTTGAGACGCCTCTCGGGGTTGTGTCCGCCGATCAGCCGATCCTGAGTCAGCTCAAGGCCAAGCTTCCGACGTTCTTTGAAGACGATCTCTGCCATCAGGCGGAGCAGGCGGTGGAGTTTCAGCTCCCTTTCCTTCAGGATGTCGTGGGGAGTAAGAAGCCCTTTACCATCGTCCCGATCTTAAGCTCCTTCTCTGCTCCAAGCTTGACTGACCAGACTGTTCGTCAATCGGTCGACCAGTTCCTAAGAAGACTTCGAGATATACTTGAGCAATCTGGCAGAACCTACTGTGTAATCGCAGCGGGGGAACTGGCTCATCTTGGCATGCGCTACGGTGACAAGGCGCCTCCGACGGACTTCTCCTTTCACCGCTGCATGCAGTGCGACCTGGAAATGTTGAAGCCGGTTGAAGAACGGCAGCCGGAAGAGTTTGCCAACTACATCAGAAAAGAACAAGACCAGCGCCGGATCTCCGGGTTCTCACCCATCTATTCCTTGCTGCGGTTGATCGAAGCGGAGAGCGGGCAGGTCCTGCGCTATGATCGCGGGATCACGGACCAGTACAACTCCACCGTAACATACGCCAGCATGGCCTTCTTCTAGGCAGGCTGCTGAAAAAGGTCCCCAACTTCGTTCTCGGTTCGTCACAATCCTCAACGTACCCCTGAGGGTACGCCTCCGGTTGTGACTCGCCTGCTGTCTCGTTGGATGACCTTTTTGAGCAGCCTGCAGGGAGGCTTCTGGAAAAGATGTCAGGGTAGCTGGGATGATCCCCGTGCTCGTGCAACGCGCGGCCTCAGAAGGCCCTCGTTGGACGCGCGCAGTTGGGATCATCCCAGCCACCCCTTAGTAAGCGGTAGTTAGCTATGGACATGCGGGCGGCCCTGCAAGAGCATTTGTGGTATCTCAAAGGGGCATTGATCTGATAAAGGTAGGACCGGCGTGCTGGAATTTCCTCACTTGGAATTTGAAAAATTAAACGAAGTAGCTGTGCGTGAGCAAGTAATCTCTCCGTTCCTCCAGTACCTTGGGTACCGTTCCTGTTCTCAATACGACATTATTTACGAACGCTTGCTCCGATATCCGAGGGTGTCTCTAGGTCGGAAAAATCACAAACGTGACCCGCCACTCCGAGGTTCGGCAGATTACATATTGGAGATAAACGGTCTCATTCGTTGGGTGATCGAATCAAAGCCTCCTGTCCCGATTACTATAGATGACATTGAGCAGGCATGGACCTATGCAAATCACCCAGAAGTGCGAGCGGTTTATTTTGTTTTGTGCAATGGACAGATGATTGACATTTTTTATACGCAACACGGGCCGAGTGCGTCTGCCATCCTCTCTGTGTCATACGAGCAATTAGCCAATCAATGGGGAAGGATTGCCGACCGTCTTAGTCCTCAGGCACTCTTGCGAGATTTTCAATGTCCTGCCGTAGATACAGGACTTCCGATTGGACCGGGTTTACGTTCGCTAGTTCAGATAACCGATGGATGGATTCGGTATGACTATAACAGCCTCAATAACACCGCATTGAACGAGCTTCAGACTTCTATCTTTTCGGGAGCGGTTAAACGAAATGAGGAAGGATCTCTTGTCGCGTACATGAAAACAAGCTCTCCGATCCGCCAGTTTCAAGAATTCAACGAACGTCTAGGGCTTGCAGTCTTTGAAATGATAAGCGTCGATTCCGCACTCTCAGTCGATCCACAGCGATGTTCTGAATTTGTGAGCGAGAGGTCTATTGTCTTTCCCGCAGGTGAGCCATTCCTTGATATATCCACCTGGCAGCAAATTACTTTTGAGAGGAACATTCAATGCGAGACATCAACATCTGCCAAGGGGTATTTGCGAGGATGTGTATTCTCCGGGAGGTTTGTCGAAAAGTTGAGGTTCCCAGATCTAAACAGTTTCAGTGCCGAGGTTTCCGGGTTGTTTGAGGGGCACCTCTAAAAACTCAAATATGTTTCAGTGAACGCGCAAAAACCAGCTGAGCGACGAGAGGCGATGTGGTAGCAGACGGCATGAACACCATTCCAAAACAACAGCCCGGATTGTTCGACTACGAAAGCCGCATGAAGACGCTGGACCGCGGCCCTGACCCACTGGCGAGGCTCAACGCCAGGATTGACTGGAAGATATTTCGACAGGATCTGGACCGCGCCGTTGAGAAGGAGGCCAGGGGGCCCGGCGGTCGCCCCCGCCATGATGTGGTGATGATGTTCAAGGTGCTCGTGCTGCAGCGATACTACAATCTCTCGGAGGAGCAGACGGAGTACCAGATTAACGACCGGCTCTCGTTCCAGAAGTTTCTGGGGCTGACGTTATCCGATTCCGTTCCAGACCAGAAAACGATCTGGCTATTTCGAGAAGTGTTGATCCGGAGAGGAGAGGTCAAAAAGCTCTTTAGGCGATTTGAAAAACATCTGAATGACGCCGGATTGATGGGACACGAGGGCAAGATAATTGATGCCTCGGTTGTGGATGTCCCGCGGCAGAGAAACAGCCGTGAAGAGAATGAGGAGATCACACAGGGCAAGGTGCCTGAGTCCTTTCAGCAGAACGAGAACCGGATGGAACAGAAAGATGTGGCGGCCCGGTGGGCGAAGAAGGGCGAGGAAGTGCATTACGGGTACAAGAATCATGTGAAGGCGGACCGGACTACCAAACTGATCGAGGATTACGAAGTCACCGATGCTAGTGTCCACGACAGTCAGGTGGTTGAAGATCTGGTGGAAACAGGCGACGGGATTTTGCATGCGGACAGCGCGTATACGGGTGAAGCCATCGAGACGATCCTGGAGGAGCACGGGGTCAAGGGTGAGATTTGCGAGAAGGGGTACCGGAATCATCCGTTGACGACGGCACAGAAGAAGCGGAATCGCAAAAAGAGCAAAATTAGGGTTCGTGTGGAGCCTATTTTCGGGTTCATGACGAATACGATGAAAGATGGGTTGAATATGAGATGGATTGGGATGTCGCGGATCACCGCCGGGATCGGACTGTTGAATCTGGTGTACAACCTGGCCCGATACGAACAGATCCTGAGGTTAAGGCTGGCGTAATGGGCCCGGGGGATGAAAAGACCTTGGAATGAAGAAACCATGAAACGGAAAAGACGAAAACAAGTGGGGAGCAGGGACAATCAGGGTGTCAGAAAACAAAAAACCGGCTGGTAAGATCCCTTGTTTTTGAGAAATGATTTTCTGGCTTCAATTAGCGGTTAATAGAGGTGCCCTGAGGTCAACCTTGCATTATTCTGAAGGGTAGTTCGTATTTTATTCTTACTGGGTATCCCTTTCACGCACGTACGGGTGGCTTGCGGTAAATCATGGAACTATACGGTGACGGGGCGGCGGCAACAGCTTGTTGAGCCAGACGGTAAAAGAGCAGTCCGCGGGTGTTTGACCGACGGCGGTTGAAGCGAAAAGTAAATTCATCGAGGTAGTAATCGAGATGCTGGTGTTGAACACCTCCCTGAAGGGTTCCGAGCAGCCAACGCTTGAGCAGCGCGGCGACGCTATGAACCCGTGGCATGACTTCGTGAGCCTGTTCCTCCCCGCTGCTGATGACTGTAATGCGATGCTTGTACCCTGCGGCAGAGAGGCCCGCATAGCCTTTCCATCCGTCGGTGTGAATTGTCGCCCCAGGCTCCACGGCCTCTCGAATAAAGTCCATCAGGCTCTCGGCGGAAACATCCTTGACGCGTTTCAGTCGGATGCGACCGATCGCTCGACCGTTCTTCTCTGTCGCGGCCACGACGATGGACTTCTTCTCGCTCGCGCGGCCCCGCTTGCCCGCTTCAGGTCCGCCAACGTAGGCTTCATCGACTTCAATCTCGCCGGCAAGTCGATCACGACCCGGTCGCACCATGGCTCTGCGCAGCTTGTGCCGCCACGTCCAAGCCGTTTCGTAGCTACCCAAGCCCAGTGCTCGCTGCAGACCCAGAGCGCTCATGCCATTCTTTTGGTTGGTGATGAACCACATCGCCAGAAACCATGTGCGCAACGGCTTGCGGGTGTCCTGGAACACCGTACCCGCCGTCAGCGACGTGCTGCCGTCGCAGGCCTTGCATCGAAACACGCCGCGCGCAGTCACCCAAGGCTCCCCGGCAACCCCGCAACGCTCGCAAACGAACCCGTTCGGCCAGCACAAGCCTCGGATGTAGTTACGGCACTGGGCCTCGGTCCGAAACCAGTCGTCCATTTCATCGAACGTGCGCGGGTAATCGACGCCCGGGGTCTGGCTGACCTTTTCCATGGCACGAAAATATCAGGAACGCGTACGTGCGTCAAAGGGATACCCCATTTATTCTTTTTGGCAGAGTGACTGAGTAGCCTCCACCGGCCGCATTCAATTCTGCACTTCTTTTTCAAGGGTAGCCAGGTTGATCCTCGATTGCGCGCGTCGAACGAGGCCCTTCTGAGGGAGCGCGCTCCGGGAGCAGGGGAGTAGCACGGGTGTCGTTCCATACCGCTACTCTTTGACCGTCACCGTAATCGGGATTGCTTGCAGGGGATTGTCACAGCCGTCTCGGGGGCGGCGACAATTTTGTCCACCACCTCCATGCCCCGAAAGACTTCGCCGAAGAAGGTAGAGTGCCGATTCAGGTTTATGGGGTGCTTGTATTGAAGATGTCTTGCACGGCTTGTCAGAGCATTTAATCCTGTATACAATACAGCATTGAATCTATCGTGGGAGGTGGGCATGTCTGTTCGATTGAACATTACGATGGATGATGATGTGTACGCGAGACTCAAGAAGGAAGTGCCTTCAAAAAAACTCAGTGCCTTTATCTCGGGGGCAGTTCGCGCCAGACTTCATCCAGATGCCAAAGCGCTGAACGCCGCCTACCAAGCTGCCAGCAAAGAGCGATGGAGGGCAGGTTTTGACGAGGACTGGAAACACGTTGACGATGAGGGATGGCCAAAGTGAGGAGGACTCCCAGGCGTGGGGATGTCTACTGGGTCGCGCTGGATCCGACACTCGGATCGGAAATTCAGAAAACGCGACCAGCGGTCATTGTCTCCAATAACTCCTGTAATGCCTTCGGTGCACGTGTTGTAGTGATGCCCCTTACCAGCAATGTCGATTCCCTCTTTCCTGGTGAAGCGCTTGTCACTGTGAAGGGGAAGCCGTCGCGGGCATTGGGCGATCAGATCCGATCGCTCGACAAGTCTCGATTACGTTCCAAGATTGAGACTCTGAGTCAGGACGAGCTGGCAGCGGTTGAAGAAGCGGTCCGCATTACTCTTGGCCTGTGGCCCTAACCGAAATCTTTTCGATCTCACCCATACGCCACAAGCTATACGCTATTGGCTCCTCACTTCTTTACCGTCATTGTCATTGTGATGGCTTGCAGTGGATTATCGAATTCGTCGCGGGGGGCGGGGACGATTTTGTCTGCTACTTCCATGCCTCGAAAGACCTCGCCGAAGACGGTGTAGGTTCGGTCCAGCCCGCTGTTGTCCGTGACACAGAGATAGAACTGCGAGCCACTCACGCCGTCCCTCGGCCTTGGAGACGGCGCCTCGTCTCCAAGGCCGCAAGATCCTTCTTGAGAAGTTGATTCACTAGATCTCCTACCGGTTTACCCTTCTTCTTTGCGATGCGCTCCAGCCGCCTGCGCATTGCGCTATCGAGGTAGATCGGCAAGCGCAGCTCAGCACCTTTTCGATAAAATTTTCCGCGAACCGCATGGAAAAATCGTACTCTCGCTTCATTTTATTCCCTCCGATACGATTTCACTTCATTCTTCGTGGCTTTGCGCGCGGATATCAGCCTAATGATGGCGCTATTCTCGCCGGTCTCCTGAAACGTATGGCAGGCACCAAAATGGTTCCTGTTTGGTCCAGTCCCACTGGTAATCCAGCGTTCCTCTTGATCGCTGTGCTGCGCATCGAATTCTGAAAGAGCGTCCGCATCATGGAAGATTGTTGCCGCACGGTCGAAGGCAATTCCGTGCTTGCGGTAATTCTGTCTGGCCTTCGTTGGGTCCCACTCGAAGTGATACTGAAACGGCTTAGCCACAATCTATTATTCCAGACCGAACGTCGGGTGCCAAGCAAGAATGGATGGTTTCTCATTGGAGTGCAAAATGACGGGACTACTCCTTCACTGTCATCTTCATCATGATCGGCTGCAGCGGATTGTCGAACTCGTCGCGGGGGGCGGCGACGATCTTGTCTACTACTTCCATGCCTCGAAAGACTTCGCCGAAGACGGTGTAGGTGCGGTCCAGCCCGCTGCTGTCATCGACACAGATATAGAACTGCGAGCCGTTGTCGTTGGGGTCACGCGTGCTGTTGCTCTCGCGCGGGACTTTCGCCATGCCGATCGCGCCCCGTTTATGCGGCCGATCGCTGGTTTCCGGATTCAGCCAGTAGCCGGGGCTGCCGGACCCGTGCAGGGAACGGTCCGGATGCTTGCTCAGCGGATCGCCGCCTTGAATGATGAATCCGGGAACGACGCGATGGAAGGTTGTGCCATCATAGAAGCCCATCTTGGCAAGCTTGAGAAAGTTCTCGACGTGGCGTGGTGCGTCGTCCGGATAGAACCGAATCTTGATCTCGCCGAACGGCGTCGTGATGGTGACACGCGGATCGATTTTTTGAAACTGTATGGTCATTGCGTCAACCTAGCAAGGGGGCAGCCTGGGAGGCAAGGCCTCAGAGAAGTGCTGAGTGCTGGGTGCTGAGGGTGTACGTTTGGGAGTCGCAGTGAAATTTTCTGCCAACGCAGCACTCATTTCTCAGCACTCAGCACTTTTCTTGTGTCAGCCCCTTCCCCGGATCAATTTTAAGCCACAGGACTCCACCCAGAATGGCCACAGCTGCGGCCACGCCTAACGAGGCGGGCCAGCCCCACTGATTGGCCAGCCATGGCGTCAGGGTCGGTGAGATGGCCCCGCCGATATTGGCGCCGGTGTTCATGAGTCCGGACAGCGTCCCTGCATGGGCTTTGGACAAATCGGTCGTGGAGGCCCAGTAGGCGCCGACCGCAAAGTAGAGCCAGCCCGCGCCGAATGACAGACTGGTGATTGCCAGAAAAGGGGAATCCACGATGCCGCCCAGCGCAATCGCGCACCCAGCCAGGACCATGCCGATCATGCCGGCCACAGCTCGGCCAGTGGTGAGACCGTAGCGGGCCGCGAGTCGATCGGTCACCCAGCCTCCCAGGGGACAAAAGACCAACATGGCTACAAAGGGGGCGGAGGCATAGAATCCACCGCGGAGCACATCGAACCCTCGGACATTGACGAGATACAAGTAGAACCAGGATAGATAGACGTAGGCGACATAGCCGAGGCAACTGTAGCTGATCACCAACCACCAGATGGTGGGGGTTCGACTGAATGCTCGCCAAGGCACGGCTGTAGTGGCGGTCGGCTCACGCTTGAGCAGGGCCTGTTCACCTGCATTCACCCAGGGATGTTCGTGGGGGTGGTTGCGTGAGAAGAGCCACCAGAGGATCGCCATCCCGATTCCGAGCAGGCTCGCGAGAAAAAACACGGTCGGCCATCCCCAGTTCACCATCACCCATGCGGCAATGGGCGGGGTCATGGCGGAACCTAATCCAATGCCTCCGATCGCGATCCCGATGCCGAGGCCTCGCCTATCAGCCGGTAACCAGTTGGTGACGGCACGATTGAAGGCAGGCAGCGCCACGGCTTCCCCCACGCCCAGCGAAAACCGCACGAGCATCAGCGCGCCGACAACCCCGAAGAGGCTTGCGAGCGACGTGGCAGCGACCATGGCAGTGAAGGCCGTACAGATCGACCACCAGAGGAGTGCGACGGTGAGCACCACGCGGACTCCCCAGCGATCGGCCAGCCATCCACCGGGAATCTGAAACAGCGCGTAGCCGACGACGAAGGCCGAGAAGACCCAGCCCATCTGTTGATCGGTCATTCCATAGGCCGGCATCATCTGCCGCGCGGTCACGGAGATATTGACGCGGTCGATATAGGTGACGACGCTGATGAGAAACAGCAAGGCGAGAATGAGCCAGCGGATTCGTGAGGGGCGAGAAGTCAGTGTGTTCACAAGGTTGAGTCGTGCGGTCTGTCCATCGTGATGTCGAGGCCGGATTATACAGACTCCCGGCTTGCGTCACTACTAGCCCGCACTATTCTCCATCAACAAGTACCCCGTAGCTCTTGCTATGGGGACGTCTGGCCTCCGCAGCCGAAGCAGCAGCTTCGGTTTTTCTGGTGTGCTCGATGCACGTGATCGCAACCCCTTGTATGCCTAGAAGAGACATGACAGACTAAGTTCCACCTCGGTAGCTGCTCCTTGGAGAGGCTCTCTCGGATCAGGGGGGGCCGTGAACCCACGAAGCAGACGCTATTGGATGCGTCTTGTGTATCCGGAACTATATTTTCGCGCCAAGAGCGCATGAAAGAGGAACCATGGCTAAGATGAAATCCGCTGAGCTCAAGTCCTTCCTTGAGATCCCGTATGACGAGCTGGAAGACATGAATCTCAAGGCGGCGCAGCGTGCCGAGAAGGCCGGCGCCAAAGAGCTGGAGCAGGAATATACGGCGTGGCTGAAAAAGGAGAAGCATATCAAGGCCGTCACGTTGTGTTTCTCGGATATTGAAGGCCGTCTGCACATGCTCGATTACGACAAGAAGTTCCTTCTGGAGTCGTTGGGGAATCTGACATTTGATGGGTCGTCCATCCGCGGGTTCACGCCGCAACATGAGTCGGATCTGCGTCTTGGAGTTGATTGGGCGTCTATCCGCTACTTTCCGGCCGACGTGATTGGGGCAGGGAAGGTGATCTTCTTTGCCTCCGTGTTAAACGCGGATCGTTCGCCCTATCAAAGCGACTTCCGTAGCGTGCTGAAATCGTATACGGAGAATCTCAAGAAAAAGCAGGGTATGACCGCGTATGCGGCCTGCGAAATAGAAGGCTTCCTCGTGGATGGGCAGAACGCGGAGCAACGCTATGGCGAGGACGGGTTTAAGCTCATTTCATCGGGCGGGTACTATCACTCCCTCCCGATGGACACGCTTCGCCAGTTCATTGATAAGGCGGCGGAAGCACAGCGCGCATTGGGCTTCAAGAACGAAAAGGATCACCCAGAGGTCGCGCCCTCGCAGTTCGAAATGAACTTTTCCTATGCGGATGTGGTTCGTGCGGCAGACCATGTGCAGCTGTACAAACTGATTTGTCGCCAAGCGGCCCGATCCATGGGGCACACGGCAACGTTCCTTCCGAAGCCTTTCGTGGGGATCAATGGTTCCGGCATGCATACCAATTTCTCCTTGAGCAAGAACGGGAAGAATATTTTCTACGAGGCGAAGGGGAAGGATGGTCTCTCCGATGTGGCGTGGGATTTCATTCTCAAACTCCTCAATCATGCATCCGAGATTTGTCTCGTGCTGAATTCGTCGGTGAATGCCTATCGCCGCTTAGATCCACATTTTGAAGCACCGAACCAGGTCAAGGTCTCGGCGATCGATCGCGGGTCGATGATCCGCATTCCGATGGCCAACGAAAAGACGGCGCGTATCGAGCTGCGTTCAGTCGCTCCCGATGCCAACCCCTACCTCGTGCTGTACACGATGCTCAAGACCGGCTTTGAAGGGGAGCGCCTGGAAAAGGACGAGACGACACCCGACCCTGTGCAATACCTTCCGAGTGACATCAATGATGCGATCTCGCTGTTTAAATCGTCGAAGTTTATCGCCGAGATCCTCGGCGAGGACAGCAAGAAAAAGTATGCGAGCTTCAAACAGTTGGTGGCTGATCGTTCTCCTAAGGAGCTTGGGACAAGGGTGAAGGCTTCGGAAGTGCTCTTTCACCACGAAGTCACAAACCAACTGCTCTGGAACCAGTTCTAGCAGTTTGCTGAAAAACTCAGTTTTTGCGCGGCAAATTCCACTGGTAATAGGTAGGTTGATAGTGCCGGATCACCGGCAGGATGCTCAAAAAGGCTGTCCAGCAAGGCCGCAGCGAGCGAAGAGGTGAGGAGGCACGGCCCGCACTTCGTGGAGCCGTTTGCCCTTCTCAATAGTTCTTGGCAAACGGAAAAGCCCCTCACGTGTTTCCGATCTCCGAGGAAGTTTCTCTCATGGTTGAGCCTCTGAGCGACGCGAGAACGCCGCTGGCAGACTTTTTCAGCATCCTGCTAGTCAACATTGGAGCCAGCTCTAGTGATCAGCATACCGGGCTAGCTCAGCCCCCTCTCTTTTCCTGTCCCATTTCTTGATCGGTTATCCCATAGGCTGGCATCATCTGCCGCGCGGTCACGGAGTGTTGACAGCAATGAAATCCGGTCATAGTCTGTCGTCTATTTCTGTGCGAATGGGCTAGTTCTGGCAAAGTCGTCAGTTGAAAATAAATGGGTGCAATACCACAGTTTGAGACAGTAGCAATTGTCGGCGACAAGCCATCACTTGTGGCAGAAATCGCCTCACTTTTTACACGCCCAAGACGCTACCTTCCTGTCCTCGACGGACCTCGAATGGCGCGTGCGGATTGGGACAACGAGGTCATCAGGCGTTCCAATGCACTTCTGAAGGCTCAGAGCCGTCGGGTAGTTCTAGCGGACCTTCCGAGTAAGCCTGCCCAACATTTGTCGCAATACTGGCCTGAGGGGACATGCATCTCAGTGACCTCTGCAGACGAAGCAGCTGCAGCTCTCAAGAGCTGGGTGAAGGCTCCTAGGGAACGAATAGTTTGGGGCAGTGAAAACCTCGGGGTCGGCCTGCTGCTCGCACGTCGGTCGAAGAAGTTCTTGCGAACCGCCGAGGGAGCGTCGCCAACGACAAACTTTGTCTCAGGTGGTTTGCATCTGCTTATCGTGTGTGAGATGGGTAACGAGCTTGCTCAGGTTGCAGCCAGTAATCTGGCTTTCGCTACGGACGCAGCATTCCTAATGCTTCCTCAGCTTGAGAAGGAGGAGCAAGATGAGTGGCTTGAAGAAATATACGCCATCGACTCTGGCGGCGATGTGTCAAGCCGCTTCTCCTTCATCCGTGATCGTGTCCGGCACAAGTTGCCTGACTTTCAGTTTCGGGCTTACAAGCAGGTCCTCTTTGTGACCAATGGCTTTCCATGGGGGATCGCTGTACCAGAATGTGCAACGACGCACATGTTTAGCTATCCAGATTTTGGGCGATCCATCGTGGAAGGCATTTGGGCGTCGCAGCAGCCGTCGTGCGGCGCAAGAAATGCGCTTCTGATCCACCCTCAGCAAGTCGCCGGGTCGGAGATTGAAACCATCGCCAATTTGTTGGACAAGAACGGAACCCTCGTCCGTCTCCAGGCTGGGCCGCAAGCGACTGTCAACAAGGTCCAGATGTTGGTCGAGACACTGCCATTCGACATTATCGTTCTATCCACGCATGTTGGTGACATCCCAGGTGAGCGTGCCACCTATGAGTTCAAGGATAGCGAGGGCCTGCCTCGACGCCTCGTCATTGACCACGCCGTTGGGTTTGGTTATGACCCGAAGACCTCCAAGGTGCTTGTTCAGCAATTTGAGCGCTTCCACGAGCTGGACGCTGTAGATTGGACAGATTCTACAGCAAAGAAGAATCTGTACGTTGGTACGGCGATACAGAGCTGGCTTGACCTTGGCGATATCCATGAGCGAAGCAAGTTTAAGGTTTGCTCTGAAACGATTCCTCGGGTGATTGGGTCTATGGGACTGCAGATGCACGACCATATTTGGATTCCGATGATCCAGGGTTTCCCGCCCAGTTGTTCTCCGATGGTTATCAATAACGGGTGCTCTTCGTGGCATGAGTTGAGTAAACGGTTCACATTTGCTGGTGCTAGGGCCTATGTTGGAACGCTGTTTCCCGTGACCGAAGCAGAGGCACAAGAGGTTGGCGCTTTGATTTTCAAGCAGGAGTTTGGCGTGTTCATGCCTACTTCATTGTGGGCATCACAAAACGCGGTCTATGGAAACCAAGACCGACGTCCATATGCAATGGTTGGGCTACCCTTTTACTCTATCCAGCCAAACACGATCAATTCTGTTTCCTATCTCGAGAAAGAGTATAGAAAAGCGATTGCGGAGTATGGGCAAAAGGAGGAAACAAGCCCATTCCCTGAGATTAAGGAGAACTCACAGCGGTTCAAGGATTTTCTCTCTGATGACTTTCAAGCCTTCAAACAAAGATTCCAAGGAGTCCGTGGGGTAGGCAGCCTTTTCTGAGGCCAATACAAGCGGTGGAGTGGGGTTAGCATGAGTATTGATTTATTGTTGCTTGAATGACGCCTGTCCCAGTCCATGCTAGCCTCGCTCACCGCCCACCGCATCGGAGTTTCCTTCTGACATCTCGTCGCTCGCCTCTTAGAGCTCCTCACTGTTCACGTAGAGAGATTAAGTTTCGCAAAGGCTCTCTGCGTTGCATGGCTGGTTTTGAGCCAGTACGCGAGATAACATGTTCGCCATGAGGGACACGTGATTTTCTGGTTTCAATGGAGGGCAGCCATGGTTGGTCACGGCATTCGAAAGTTAATGCGGTGCCTCAGGTTCTCTCTGGGCATTGTGGTGGCATTCTCAGGGAGCCTGTTCTTTCTCATGGATGGCGCTCGTTCGGCTCAGGCAGGTGAGTCGGTGCAGGGAGAGTCTACTGCCCAGAGTATGGATATGGATCGTCATGATCAGGCGGAGGGGACTGTCGACATGATGGTTCCCCATCAGAAACATCTCGGGCCTCACATGAAATGGACCCGTTGCGAACGGCGAATGCGGACGACGCCGGGCGTGCTGATCAGATCGTTCAAACTCTGCGACAGGCCCTTGCCAAGTACAAGGATTATCGAGTGGCTATGGACGACGGCTATGCTTCGCTTCATCCCGAACGAAAGCCAAAACATTATCATTTCGCCAATAAGCAGCGACGATTTCAGGCCAAGGTTCGCTTTGATCCGGCTGAACCGACCGCGCTCTTGTACAAGAAAGCTGGGGATGGTTATGAGCTAGAGGGTGCGATGTACACTGCGCCGAGGGGCATGAGCGAGGACCAGTTGAACGAGCGCGTTCCGTTGAGCGTCGCGCAGTGGCATGCCCACGTCAACATCTGTTTCCAGCCGGACGGCAGTAGACGCCGCATGACCCGGAAACAACTTGGGTTCAAGGGGACGATTGCCACGGAATTGGAGTGTCAGCAAGCCGGTGGGCGATTCGTTCCACAAGCTGGCGGGTGGATGATTCATGTCTATCCTTTCGAAGCGACCCCTACAAAGATCTGGACCCACTAGCCAACGAAGGAGGAAAGAGGTGTTGAGAACTATTCTTGACTTAATGCTGCCTCAGCTCTACCCGCCGCCTACCGTGTCCTGAACACTAAGAGCATATGGGATATTGCTGATGGCATATGGCCTGGAACAGGACGTTGTCAAGATGTTGCCGGCGACACGATTCCTCTTGCGAATGCGACGTCATTGATCGGTTGACAGTGGCCTGCTATCATTCTGCTATCATAATAGCAGTGGTGAGATGAGGAGGAGGAAACTATGGCGCAAGTGCTTGTTCGGCAGCTGAATGACAAGGTGGTGGATCGTCTGAAGAAACGGGCGAAGGAGCATAGAAGGTCGCTGCAATCTGAGGTTAAGGCGATTTTGGAAGATGCCGTGCCTGACTATGAGCGTGCATGGAAACGGATTGATTCACTTCGGTTGAGATTGAAGCGGTCGGGCAGGAAGTTTAGCAACAGCGCTGATCTCATCCGTAAGGATCGAGACCGGTGAGTCGCTATGTGGTCGATGCCAGTGTGGCAATCAAGTGGTTCATTCCTGAAATTCACTCCGAGGACGCGCTTCGGGTTCGGTATTCACACTATCGACTCCATGTTCCTGCATTGATCACGCTGGAACTCGGTAATGCGCTTGCCAAAAAGATTCGGCGAGGGGAACTCACTCGTGCCGAAGGCGATGTGATCCTGAAGGAGTTGAAGCATCTCCCGCTGCAGCGTCATGCCGACGAGAGGCTCTTTCCCGCTGCCTATCAACTGGCGTTGGATACTCAACGAAGTGTGTACGACTGCCTCTACCTTGCTTTGGCCGAAGCCATTGACGGCGTCATGATCACGGCGGACCATAAATTCTATTCGTCGCTCTCGGGAGGCTCATATGGCAAGCGAGTGTTGTGGGTTGAAGACCTGCCACCGGTGACGTAATCCTCCTCTCCGCCAGCGGCCCCCTGCACCTGAGTTGACTTTTTTGCCATTTCTTTCTCACGTACTGGGTGTTGGCCCACAATGGTAACGGGATGCCGGTTGATCTCTTCCGTGAGATTCGGCCAAGCTAGCCTTGACGAAACATCTTCGAGGATGAACAATGTCGGCTCATAGAGAGGGGCTCACTGTGCCTCTCGGATCACACGATAGACGCGTGGAGGATCATGACCATGCCGCTACATGAGGATCAAGGCGAACGCAACACTGACCCAATGATTGGTCGGCGCGAAGTGTGCAAACGAATCGGCTTGCTGGGGTCTGCGGTCATGCTGGCGGGGATCTCCAGCCTGGCGCGGGCGATGGCAGATACAGAAAAGCCACCAAGCGGGTTGGAAGGGCAGGGGCTTCCTCGTCGTGAGCTGGGGCGCACTGGTGTCACGGTCCCGATTTTAGCGCTCGGCGGCTGGCACATTTTGAAAACGAGCGAGGAAGAAGGGCGTCGAATCGTGCAGGAGGCCATCGACGCCGGACTCACGTTTTTCGACAACTCATGGGACTATCACAACAATCGGAGTGAAGCGGTGATGGGAAAGGCGCTGAAAGGGCATCGGCACGATGTCTTTTTGATGACGAAGATGTGTACACACGGCCGTGGAAAACAGATCGGCATGTTGCACTTGGAACAGTCGTTACGGCGTTTGGGCACCGACTACCTGGATTTGTGGCAAATCCATGAAGTCGGCTGCGACAACGATCCTGAACTTCTATTCCGTGAGGGGGGCGCGGTCGAGGCGCTTGCCGAAGCGAAACAGCAAGGGAAAGTGCGATTCATAGGTTTTACCGGCCACACGAATCCCGCCGTGCATTTGAACGTGCTCAAGTACGACTTTCCGTTCGACACCTGCCAACTTCCGCTGAATGTCTTTGATGCGGCCTATAAGAGTTTTGAACGGCAGGTTCTTCCGGAACTTCTCCGGCGTGGTATTGCACCCATTGCTATGAAATCACTCTGTGGGAACGGAAAGCCGATTCAGCAAGGTATTCTGACGGCCGAAGAGGCGATGCGATATGTGCTGTCTTTGCCGGTGTCCACGCTTGTGAGCGGCATCGATTCACGAGAAGTGTTACGTCAGAATCTGGCCATTGCCAAACGGTTTATTCCCATGACGCAGGAGGAAATGGCACAACTTCGGCAACGGGTCTCCGGTCATGTAAAAGAGGGACAATTTGAATACTATAAAACGCAGGCGCTCTGGTCCTGCGATCGGCATGCAGTCGAGCAGCGCTATGGCGGACTCGAGAAGACATAGATTCGGTAAAGCATGTAAAGAGCAAACTATTGAGCCATTGGAACAAACGCTTGTGAAGGGGACCAGCACTAGGTCGGAAGAATGAGCATAATCAGATCGCCTGACGAACCGACATGAATGATGCAGGCTAACGAGCCTTCTGCGGAAAATCTGGAGTGGGTGGGTGAGCTGGTGGCACGGCCTGAGGCAATTGTAGTGGTTGGTTGTGTAGCTGCAGGGGAGGGCCGAGGTTCATCGACGGACTTTGCGGTGGCTGCACCGTGATGCGACGCTCGCCACCCGGTGGATCGAGAACTGTTCCAACATTCCCCGCAGAGTCCTTGTACACTTGCACCCCACCCTCGGATCCCAGCGCTTGGTTTAAGCGTTCGTTAAAGCCAGGCGTCTGAGATAGTGGCTCTTCGGCGGCGAGCAGCATACTCGGCCACGTCACTCCGAAAATCACGAGAACAACACCAGTCTTGTACATATCCTCATTGTACTGCCGATTTGCATCTGGGTACACCCTCGTAGTTCACGTTCACGCACAGTTGAAGAGTGAGGCGCAGAAGTTAAAAAAGCGTCAAGGATAGCGTTGGTTTGATTAGCTCTTTGCTGCGGTGAGCTCATTGACCAAGTTGCGGAAGGTCTCGTTCTTCATGAAGCGCTCAAAGGATGAGTTCTGGCGTGGGTCGGGCATGCTCTTGTCACCAGGGTTTAGATTTTTGCGATGGCGAAAGGCTGTCTTGAGGGACTGTATTGTATGATCGAGCTCGTTCATTTCTGCAAACGTACAGGCCAAATTGTAGTGGAATATCGGATAGGCAGGGTCGGCCTGTATTCCCTGTTCAAACAGGGCTTTTGCTTCTTTGAGACGACCGGTCATTTCGTAGGCCATCCCTAAATTGCCGATCAAGACGCGCCAAAAAGTCCGGTCGAGTTGCGGCTCGGCTGTTTCAAGATCAAACGCTTTCGAATAGGGTGAAATGGCCTGGGCAAATTTGTTTTGCCGATAGAGCGCGTTTCCTATTTCGAGTAATTCTCTACTGGTGGGCGGTGCTGGTGGGTGGATCTGTATGATCCTTGGCGGTGCCGGTAGCTTGGCCTGTATGATCTTTGAGGGTTCTGATTGCAAACGAATGGTTTTGAGAATTGATTGAAAGAACGGCGAATCGGCGGTGGTGTAGTGTGGCTTCGAAAGGTGGATGTCGGCGTAGACGTTGTCTTGTGCGAGGCAGGCATGCACATGTTTGTGGTCCAATCGGACTCCCCGAAACTTGTGCAGAGTATATTCAAGGGTCGGTATCGCAGCGGTGGTATTGAGCGCGATGTCCTGCCCATGGGTGACAGACGGATCTTTCTGTATCAGTTGGAGCTGTTCGATGCATCCTTGCACTGTCGCGCGGGTTGGAACTTTCTCAAGAGAGACCGACACAGTCAGTCCTGTCTTGTGATGTAAGGCCGTGAGATAGCGGCGACCGTCTGGTTTGACCTGGTCGATGTCTTTTTTGAAGCCGGCTAAGTCGATTGACAGTCCCAAGCCTTTTTCAGGCCAGGCCACAAATGTCGAAGGTTCGTTCGTTCCACTAGCAGCCTGTGAGAGGCCAATGGGCTCTGCCGACATGAAGGCCCAGAGGCACAAGACGCACAGGACCAACACCTTGATGGTCTCGGCCTGCCTCTCTTGGCTCGTCATGGGCCCTCCTTTGATGACACGCTGTCCTTCTTGTACAGTCAGTGTAGGACATGACCTGATTCGTCGAAAGAAAATTACTATTTATGGGATAGCTCACCCGCATGATTCATGAAGTTTCTGCGGCAAGCGTGGATACGCGGCTGTGAAGGGCCGTCTCGCCGTTCAACCCTTAGCAACCGGTTAACGCTTCCCCTCCTAAGGTAGGATACCGTTCACAGCACCTCCCTCGGTACAATCCTGCGTCACGGAGGCTGGGATGGCGCCACTTCGATATTCCCGAACCTATCATCGGTTCCCGCTTTTCTATCCAGTCATCTTCGGTGGAGCTCCATTTGTGGGTGAAGGTATCTTAAGCAACCTGTCGCTGATGGGATGCTCCGTGATGTGTGATCGAGAGGTTCTTTGCGGCAGTGATGTACGTGTGAGTGTCCTGCTTCCTCATCAGACGCCGGCGCTGTCAATCGATCTCGGGACGATTAAATGGGTTCAGGGTTGTCAGTTCGGAGTGGAGTTTCTTCGTCTGCCGCTTGAGGCACGGCAACGTCTGAACCGCATGCTGCGAATTGAACTCATCGAATTCCTGAAGGCCCGTTCAGAAAGACGCGAATCGCTGGAATTGCTCAATCGGGGAGGGTAGCCCGCACGACCCATACGCGCGTCTACTGAAATTGCCGATTTGCTGTCTTGTGTGTGGAGCGTCGTTCCTCTCCTGATGCCGAAGTGGTCAGCACTCAGGGCCCACCCATCAGAGTATGAGATATAGTCAGAAGTTGTGGAACGAAGGTGAGAAGGTGGCGTACCTTTCCGGGTGAACAAAACCCGAACACACCGGCTGGCAGGCCGGGGAAAGGCACGCCAATGATGACGATAGTCCGAACGAAGGCGGAAGCGCAAGAGTGTGAACAGGTCGTGGCCACGGCGTTGGACGAGTTGGCCCGGGAAGGGGCTCGCCGCATGATTCTGGCCGCCTTGGAGATCGAGGTGGAGGAGTACCGGCAGCAGTATCGCGATGCACGTGACCCCCGCGGCCATGCCTTGGTGGTCCGCAATGGGCAGGCCCGCCCCCGTCGCCTCACCGTGGGAGCCGGGACGGTCACGATTGCGGCTCCGCGTGTCAATGATCAGCGCGTGCTGCATGGCGCGCGGCAGAAGTTCACCAGTGCGATCCTCCCGCCGTATGTGCGTCGCTCTGGGAACGTGAGCGCGGTGTTGCCGCTGCTCTATCTGCATGGCCTGTCCACCGGAGACTTCCGTGAGGCCTTGCCGGTGCTGCTGGGGGAAGACGCGGCGGGGCTCTCGCCCGCGGCGATCACCCGCCTGACGGCCACCTGGCGGATCGAGTATGACCAGTGGCGTCGCCGCTCCCTTGCTGATCGCGACTTCATCTACGTCTGGGTGGATGGGGTCCATTTCAACATTCGGCTGGAAGACGATCGCTTAGCGGCCTTAGTCGTCGTCGGGGTCCGCCCCGATGGGACCAAGGAAGTGATCGCCATCGAGGACGGCTATCGCGAGAGCACGGAGAGTTGGCTCGCGGTGCTGCGGGATCTCAAGACCCGCGGCATGCCAGCCCGGCCGTGGCGATCGGCGACGGGGCGCTTGGCTTCTGGGCCGCGATCCGCGAGGTCTGGCCGGAGACGCGGGAGCAACGCTGCTGGGTACACCGCATTGCCAACGTGCTGGATAAGCTCCCGACGCGGCTCCAGCCCCAGGCGAAACGGGCTTTGCACGAGATGATGTATGCGGAGAGCCGGGCCACGTGCGAGACCGCCATACATCGATTTACCCAGGACTATGCCGCGAAGTATCCCAAAGCCGTGAAGTCCCTGGTCACCGATGTCGCCCGGCTCCTGACCCACTTCGACTTCCCGGCGGCGCACTGGAAGCATCTCCGGAGCACCATCCCGATTGAGTCGACCTTC
>CAVVIR010000002.1:0-145265 GCA_963748375.1 uncultured Nitrospiraceae bacterium | reverse complement strand
TTGTGTCGTGCCTGGTTCGTTACGTATTGCTGCTGGCAGTCACGCCACAGGCACTCAGTGCTGCACTCAAAGCGCGGCGCCTGTTCGCCTTGCGCGGCGCCTCGGGCGAATATGTTTACCCGGCATTTTTCGCCGATCCCCGCCACGACCGCCATTCCCTGGAAAAAATCAGCAAAACCCTTGGCGACTTGCCAGGCGCCGCCAAATGGGATTTTTTTACCGCACCGCGCCTCTCGCTGGGCGGCAGAGTCGCCGCTGGAGGCCTTGGCCCAAGGGAAACTTGATGCCGTGATGGCGGCCGCCCGCGCCTACGCCGACGAATAGCGCGGCCAACCGTGGCAACCTTGCGCCTGCCCCGCTTGCCGCAACTGCCCGCAGCGCTGCAGACGGTGCGCTGCGATCCCGCCAACTTGTACCGGGTTTCCGGCCATGCCACGGATGAGCCTTATTTTGGCAGGGCGAATACCTACCGCTTCGACGATCCCCACCCCGCAAGCGGCGGCCCGCTTCGGCACCTGCTACCTGGGCGCGTCGCTGGCCGTGGCGCTGGCCGAAACCCTGTACCACGACCGCAAGCCCATCCACAACCACTTCATGGTCGGCCTGGCCGTGATACAAGCACGCTTTGTCATTCGGCTCACGGGAGAAACGCTTCCATCCTGGCCAATTTGACGGGTGCCGCCCTCAGGAAGCTGGGCGGGCGCGCGGGACTCAGCGGCACGTCGTCGTATGCAACGACCAAAGCCTGGTCGGCGGCCATCCATGCGCATCCGGACGCGGTCGATGGCTTGCTCTACATGTCGCGCCACAAGAATGATGAAACGGCGCTGTGGTTCTGTTCCCCGCGCAGCGCCCAAGCTGGCGATGGCGTCCGCCACGCCGCTATCCGTCCATCCGGACTTCGGTCAGGTGGCCACGCAACTGGGCATCCGCAGCGCTTGGCCCTGAACCTGCCCCCAGAACATGCAACCGTGTTGCAACGCCGCATCGCCATGCATCGACTGTATAATGACGGCCAACCTCGCGAACTTGCATATGCGCAAGCGTCGCGATCAAGCAATCCGCAGTCCTTCCCTGGCCCGACCCACTGATGACCATCACACTCTACGGCATCCCCAACTGCGATACCGTCAAAAAAGCCCGCACCTGGCTCGCTGCCAGCAGCAGACTTCACCTTCCACGACTTCAAGAAGCAGGGCCTGGAACGCGCCACCGTCGCGCACTGGCTGACGCAATTGCCGTGGGATGTGCTGGTCAACAGGAAGGGCACGACCTGGCGCGCTCTGTCCGATGAGCGCAAGGCGAGCATTGTCGACGCGGCCAGCGCGCTCGAGCTGATGCTGGAAAATCCGTCCATCATCAAGCGCCCCGTGCTGGACTGGACGACCAGTTCAGCGTCGCGTTTTCCGATGCGCAGTACCAGCCATCAATCTCCTTTTACCAGGCCTTGAGCCATGACCGCCTCGAAAACCCTCGCCCTGACCGAAAAACTGATCGCCCTGTCCTCCGTCACGCCCGACGATAAGGGCTGCCAGCAGCACCTGATCGACTTGCTCTCGCCGCTCGGCTTTGTCTGCGAGATGATCCAGTCGAACGATGTGACCAATCTGTGGGCGCGGCGGGCACGACTCGCCCCGTGTTCGTGTTTGCCGGCCATACGGATGTGGTGCCGACCGGTCCCGCGAACAATGGCGCTCGGCGCCGTTCATTCCCACCCACCGCGACGGCAAGCTGTATGGTCGTGGCGCGGCCGACATGAAGACCTCGATCGCGGCCATGGTGGTGGCTTGCGAGGAATTCATCGCCGCCAAGCCCGAGCACGCGCGGTTCGATCGCTTTCCTGATCACCAGCGACGAGGAAGGCCCGGCCACGGACGGCACCGTCATCGTCTGCAACAAGTTGAAGGCGCGCGGCGAGCAGATCGATTATTGCCTGGTCGGCGAGCCGACTTCCAGCGCGCAGCTGGGCGACATGATCAAGAATGGCCGCCGCGGTTCGCTGTCGGGCCGCTTGACGATCAAGGGCATCCAGGGCCATATCGCCTACCCGCAGCTGGCGAAAAACCCGATCCATGTGGCGGCGCAGGCGTTGGCCGACCTGGTCGCCGAAAAGTGGGACGCGGGCAATGAGTATTACTTGCCGACCTCGTGGCAGATGTCCAACATCAATGCCGGCACGGGCGCCAACAATGTGATTCCGGGCGAGATGGTGATCGACTTCAATTTCCGCTTTTCCACGGCCAGCACGGCGGAAGGCTTGCAAACAGCGCGTGCACGCCATCCTCGACAGGCACGATTTTCAGTACGATTTGAAGTGGACCCTGAGCGGCCTGCCCTTCCTCACGCCGCGCGGCACCCTCAGCGATGCGCTGTCGTCCGCGATCCACGACGAAACCGGCATCGCGACCGAACTGTCGACCACGGGCGGCACCTCGGATGGCCGGTTTATCGCGCAGATCTGCCCCCAAGTGATAGAATTCGGGCCGCCCAATGCGAGTATCCACAAGATCGACGAGCACATCGAACTGCGCCACATCGATCCGCTGAAGAATATTTACCGGCGCACGCTGGAGCATTTGCTGCCCGTCTGAACCTGCATACCGAGGCCCGCACGGCGGGCCAGAACACCGTCTTTTCGAGAATGCCATGACCCCGAACCCGTTTTCCACGCCACGCGACCTGCTGCGCTACGCCGTCACCCGTTTCAACACCGCCAAGCTGTTTTTCGGCCACGGCAGCGCCGAAGCGTTTGACGAAGCGGCCTATCTGATCCTGCACACGCTGAAGCTGCCGCTCGACAAGCTCGAACCGTTCCTCGACGCCAAGCTGCTGCCGTCGGAAGTCGCCAGCGTGATGGCGGTCATCGACCGCCGCAGCGTCGAGCGCGTGCCGGCCGCCTACATCACCAAGGAAGGCTGGCTGGGCACCTACAATTTCTACGTCGACGAGCGCGTGATCGTGCCGCGCTCCTTCATCGCCGAGCTGATCCCTGAATACTTTTCGCCATGGGTGGCGGAACCGGAAGCGGTGGAAAACATCCTGGAACTGTGCACCGGCTCGGGCTGCCTGTCCATCATGATGGCCGACGCCTTCCCGAACGCCGCAGTCGACGCGGTCGACATTTCCGCCGACGCGCTGGCCGTGGCCAAGCGCAACGTCGACACGTACAAACTGGAAGACCGCGTGACCCTGATCGAATCGGACCTGTACGCCAACGTGCCGGCCAAGAAATATGATTTGATCATCAGCAACCCGCCGTACGTGAATTCCGCGTCGATGGGCACGCTGCCCCAGGAATACCTGGCCGAACCGCAAATCGCCCTCGACGGCGGCAGCGACGGCATGGACCTGGTGCGCAAGATCATCGCCGGCGCGGCCGAACGCCTGACGGACGACGGCATCCTGATGATTGAAATCGGCAACGAACGCGAATACGCGGAAGCGGCCTTCGGCGAGCTGGGCCTGACCTGGCTGACGACCAGCGCCGGCGACGACATGGTATTCCTGCTGACGGCCGAGCAGCTCAAGCTGGTTTAATCGACTTGGTAGGTCGGATTAGCGTAGCGTAATCCGACATGCGTAGCGACCGTCGGATTACGCCCTTCGGGCTAATCCGACCTACCGAATTTTACGGCGCGGGTTCATTCCCAGCCTTTACAAAGAAAAAAATGATACGTTTCCTACAAGTAAGCCTGATGCGCGGCATCAAACCGTTGCTCGAACAAGTCGATGTCACGCTCAACCCGGGCGACAAGATCGGCCTGATCGGCGCCAATGGCGCGGGCAAATCGAGCCTGTTCGCCATGATGCGCGGCGAATTGCACCCTGACCAGGGCGAGATCGATTTCCCGGCCAAATGGCGCGTGGCTTACGTGGCGCAGGAAACGCCGCCGCTGGACCGTGCCGCGCTCGACTACGCGATCGATGGCGACATCACCCTGCGCAAACTGGAAGCGGAACTGGCGCATCTCGAGTCGCAACCGGAAAAGCACGGAAAACGGCATCGCCATCGGCAACATGTACAGCGCGCTGGCCGATGCCGACGCCTACACGGTGCAGTCGCGCGGCGAACAGTTGCTGCTGGGCCTGGGCTTCACGCTGGACCAGATGCAGCAGCCGGTGGCGAGCTTCTCCGGCGGCTGGCGCATGCGCCTGAACCTGGCGCAAGCGCTGATGTGCCCGTCCGACCTGCTGCTGCTCGATGAACCGACCAATCACCTGGATCTGGACGCCATCATCTGGCTGGAAGACTGGCTCAAGCGCTATGCGGGCACCCTGCTGATCATTTCGCATGACCGCGACTTCCTCGACGAAGTGGTCAACGTGGTCGTGCATATCGACGAGCGCAAGCTGAAGCGCTACTCGGGCAACTATTCGGCTTCGAGCGCCAGCGCGCGGCGCAGATGATCCTGGCCGCAGGCGCGCTGGAAAAGCAGCAGCGCAAGCGCGCCCACCTGGAGTCGTTCGTCAACCGCTTCAAGGCGCAAGCCTCCAAGGCGCGCCAGGCGCAGAGCCGCATGAAGGCGCTGGCGAAGATGGAAGAGCTGGCGCCATTGCGCGCCGCCGCCGAATTCTCGTTCGAATTCCGCGAGCCGCTGTCCGCGCCGAACCCGCTGCTGGTGATGGAAGGCGTCGATGCCGGCTACAAGATCGAAAACGAAGCGACGGGCGAAATCACGCATAAAACCATCGTCAACGGCATCAAGTTTTCGCTGCAGATCGGCCAGCGCATCGGCCTGCTGGGCCAGAACGGCGCCGGCAAGTCGACGCTGATCAAGACCATCGCCGGCGAACTGATGCCGCTGACCGGCGACGCCACCATGGGCAAGGGCCTGAACATCGGCTACTTCGCCCAGCACCAGGTGGAAATGCTGCGCCACGACGAATCGCCGCTGTGGCATCTGTCGAAGATCGCGCCGACCATGCGCGAGCAGGAACTGCGCAACTTCCTGGGCGGCTTCAACTTCCCCGGCAACATGGTCACCGCCTCGATCGCGCCGTTCTCGGGCGGCGAAAAAGCGCGCCTGGCGCTGGCGCTGATCGTCTGGCAGCGTCCGAACCTGCTGCTGCTCGATGAACCGACCAACCACCTGGATCTGGAAACGCGCGAAGCGCTGACGGAAGCGCTGGCGCAGTTCGAAGGCACGCTGGTCGTCGTTTCCCATGATCGCCACCTGCTGCGCGCCACCACCGACGAATTCATCATCGTCGCCGACGGCAAGCTGCAGCCGTTCGACGGCGACCTGGACGATTACAAGGACTGGCTGTTCAAGACCAAGCTGGGCAAGGGCACCGACGTGCTGCCGGCCGCCGGCAAGGCCAACAAGACCGACTTCCCGGTGTCTCGCCGGTAGCGGTAGCCGCCGCCCCTGCCGCGCCCGTGCGCGACAAGCGCCAGGAAGCGGAAGACCGCCAGAAGGCGGCCGCCCTGCGCAAACCGATCGAAAACAAGATCAAGCGCCAGGAAGAGCAGATCGCCAAGCGCAACGCGCAAAAGGCGGAAACCGAAGCCAAGCTGGGCGAGCCGACCATCTACGACGCCGCCAACAAGGCCAAGCTGAAGCAACTGCTGGCCGACCAGACCTTCTTCACCAAGGACCTGGCGCAGCTGGAAGCGGAATGGCTGGAACTGCAGGATCAGCTGGAAAAACTCGGCGGCTAAGCGCACAACACAAAGACGACCCCAGGGGTCGTCTTTTTTTATGCCATCGCGCGACACAGGCATTGCTGCACTCGCTGCATTCCAGTCCGCCACAACCAGAAGCGATAACAATCCCTCTAGAGTTTCGCCTTCCAGACGGTTCCCTCGTGCATTACCCACGTACCGCCTTCCCCCCTCCCGCTTCACACATGGGTGAACCTCCTGAGATTTACCGGTATCCCTTGGAAGGAACGATGGCGGCTCGCATCATGGGTGGAACAGGTCTGGGAAGGCGAAACAGAGCTGCCTGCCGATCTGGAACACCGGACTGCCGACGACTGGCTCACGTCAATCGGACAAAGCGGACAGACCTGTCGCGTCGTATGGAATCCTCTCGCTCAATGGTTAACCGGCAATGACCTCGTCACGATGTCCGCCGATGCTCTTATACGCTCGATGAAGCCCGTGTTCCTCCAGTACACATCCCGATAGCCGCGTCTCCGTGCTGCAGGACTCGCTTCTGACCCGCTTCATCCAGCCGATAACCGAAGCATTAATACAGGGGAACGCCACCATTTTGCGCAATACTGAAATCACACAGCTCCGTTACGAACAAGAACGCATCTCGGGCATCCTGTTGCGTGATGGCTCTTTGTTGCAAGCCGATTGGTATGTGTCTGCCCTACCCCCGCAACAGCTCACACCTCTGCTTCCAGAGCGATGGCTGACCCGCTATGCCTATTTTCAACAGCTCACAGAGCTACAATCGATCGATCGCACCACGCTCCACCTGCATGCCGTGCAAGCCTGTACAACCCCTCGCCTCGTGCTGCTGAGCGACACATCCTTTCACTCGGTACTTGTCACATCCCTCACGCCTGACCGCACAGACTTCTCACTCATTACGACCGACAGTCAGTGCGCGCAGGCCCAACCTGACTCACATCTTGATAGCGCTATCTCTGAGCTGCTCAGATCGTGTGGGCTCCTCATGGCTGAAAGTAGGATCGCATCAACCCGGCATCGAACAGTACCCAACGCCATCCTCTCACTCAAGCCTGGAACCAAATTACATCGACCCATTCAACGCAGTCCGATTGCCAATTTACTGCTGGCTGGTAGTTGGACCGATACCGGCTGGCCTCCCAACCTCGAAAGCGCCATTGTCAGTGGCAACCGCTGCGCCGATGCCATCGCGCTCCGATAGATCAGCTTGACGATGACCCTACCCGATGATCTATCGCCATCGGAAACCGTTCGTGAGACGTCTTGTTTTCGGATCAGTCGTGCTGATGCGGGCTGGATGCGCACCCAACCCCTATGAGCGTGGAGGGACTCCGCAAGGACTGAGTCAACGAGATGTAGAACGGGACTATATGGAGTGTGAGTACAAGGCTCGCTTCGCGAACCCACAACACTTCTACAACCAGGGTCCTCCCTTCCCCTTCAGCGGAGGCCCTCAAAGCTCCATCGACCACGCCCGCGCATTGCACGGAATTTCCACAATCCAGGCGATGCGGGATACTTGCTTGGCGGCAAAGGGTTACCGAGTAGAATAGTCAGGATGCTGAAAGGTGAACGGGATGGCTGGGACGATCCCCTTACTCGCAGAACGCGCACGGTGAAACTGTGCTCGTTCGATGCGCGCAGTTGGGATCATTCCAGCCACCCCTAAAAAAATAGGAATTCACCTGCCCGCCATCCGCAGATAGCACAGGTCTTCGAACCGTTCCCCTCGAAGGTATGTTGCAATCACGATCCATTCGCGTCTCGCATCCGTCAGGCTGACATAGGTCACGCCATCAAGCATAAACGGATGGAGGGTAAACAGCGTCGTCAATGTAGGAGAACCCTTCTCCATGGGAAGGGATGTGAGCGGATAGGTCCCGCCAGTGCGCTCGAATTTGTCGTTGGTGGCCAGCAACGGCGACAGTCCTGCCAGCTGACTTGATCGAGGACGGAGTTATCGGCGGGAAACACATACAAGCTGTCACTAGGCGCGCCCTTCATACAGAACGTGGTTTTTACGACCAGGTCCAGCTGCCCGTTATTATCCAGATCCACCAGCGCCCTATCGAGACTCGAACAGTGTCTCGTCTTTGGCCCTTGCCCCTCAGCTCGACCGGCTTCCAGGCGATCTGCCGAAAAATTTCGTGCTGATATCGTAGCTGCCCTCGATCGTCCACATCCTCACGAAACGCTTCCAACATTCTGGCGCAGAGCTTGCTGTCCCGCCCGCAACAAGCTGATACCCTCGCTCACCGGCCCAGGCCACGCCGACACTCGCCATGAAGACGAGACAGACTGAGCACGAGCTGTTGGATGAATACCATAGCGCCCTCCCTGACTGTATCCAGACCGCAGTGTATGCCATCATTTTTCCCACGTTTCGCTTCAATTGACAAGAAAAGCCGGCCCGCCTAAAATCCTTGCAACTTTTCATCCACGCTCCCTTCACCATTATGACTCTCCTCGAACTCAGCAAGTCTCTGCACAACTGCCAACGTTGCAAGCTCGCGAAGATGGGCCGAACTCAAGTGGTGTTTGGTGTGGGAAATCCGCACGCGAGCGTGATGTTTGTAGGGGAAGGGCCGGGTTTCCATGAAGACCAGCAGGGGGAACCGTTTGTCGGGGCTGCGGGAAAACTCCTGAATGATCTTCTGCAATCGGCACAATTGTCGCGCAGCGATATCTACATCGCGAACGTGATCAAATGCCGGCCCCCGAACAATCGCGACCCGGAACCGGATGAAGTCGAAACGTGCAAACCGTTTCTCATGCAACAGATCCAGATGATCCATCCGAAACTGGTCTGCACGTTAGGAAACTGGGCGACGCAAACATTGCTGGAACGGAAGGTGGGGATTACAAAGGTTCGCGGCCAGGCCTTCTACTTGAAAGACTTTGTCCTCTTCCCCTTGCTGCATCCTGCCGCCGCCCTGCACCAAGGCAGCATGCTCGAACCGCTTCGTGAAGACTTTAAAAAACTGCGAGAATTCCTCGACCGGCACTACCAACCAGCCGAACCCACGACTGCGACACCAGTCGCTGCACCCACACCTCATATCGAACCACCGCAGCCCACCCAGATGGATCTGTTCGGCTGAAATAATCGGTCCCGAACAGCGTTTAGCGACCGGCCAGACGCTTGTAAATCAACCCTAGCCTCGTTATCCTTATTCACCATGGCTACTGCAAAGACGCCTCTTATTATCTCGTCACCAGACATACTTGGCGGTACGCCGGTCTTTGCAGGAACTCGCGTGCCGGTCCAGACACTGATCGAATACTTGGAGGGAGGCGAAACGATCGACGACTTCCTTCAAGGCTTCCCGACTGTCACTCGTGATCAAGTGATCGCCTTCCTCGAAGAAGCCAAGACCCGCATGCTCGCCAAGGCCTCGTGAGAATTCTCCTCGACGAGTGTATCGACCGACGGCTCGCAAAAGAAATCGAGGGGCACGAGGTGATGACCGTGCCTCAAGTCGGGTGGGCCGGAATCAAGAACGGTGAGCTACTATCGAGGGCGCAATCACAATTCGATGCATTCGTCACCGTTGACCGCAATCTGGCCTTTCAACAGAACATTCCTCAGTTCACCATCGCCGTTGTCGTGCTGGAATCCCCGACCAATCGCCTGAAAGACCTTCGACCACTTCTGCCCAAACTGCAACAACTGCTTCTGAACGTGCGCAAAGGTGAAGTCAGCCGAGTCAGTCTGTAACAATAACCCTCACAGCGCAGTTACGCGGACTTTCAACCGCGTCCTCGCCTCTCGGAGCGACTCTCTGGTCAGCCGGGGAAAAACAGTGCCTCGGCTGACGAAGGGTGGGCAACTCCGGCTTCGCCATGCTCAGAAAAGTAGAATCCCTGTTTATCGTCGAGGGTTGAGGCCTTCGCAGCAATAACTGTATTATGTCGGTCTGTATAGCACCGCCACACCATGTTGCGGATAGAGGTAACAGGCCTAGGAACCAACAGAAGAATTGCACGAGAGTTGGCACGCGGCATCTGCGTAATATGCGGGTCAGTATACTCAATAGTTAGGGCTTCACCATGACTGAGCAAGAAGAGCACTTCGTCCACTTTGTGTCTTGCGTCATTTGGCTGAGACAATGCTCGGCGATTACTGAACACGATTCACACACAGCCCGAAAACCCACTCATTGGACCTGCCTTCCGCTTCGCGCTTGTTGAGTACTGCAAGCCGTACAAGCTATCGCATGGCATCAACAAGAAGTTCAAACTCGATACATCGCTCATTCCAAAAGAGCACCTACCGCTTCATGAACGGATCATCTCCTCTCGCGATCAAATTCACGCTCACTCTGATCTCACTGTCATGGATGCCAAGCTCCATGTCCATGAAATTATGGGGCAGAGATATACGCTCATCTCACAGAACATCGTCTATGGCACCGAAGAACTCCCGAATCTTCAGGAAATTGTCGCACTAATCGAGGCCACACTCGACAACATGGACATTCAGGAAAAAGTGCTTGAAAATGCGCTTACGCCCTAACCCGGCGGTAAGAAGGACTGCGCCCCTCCCACAAATCATGACACGCCCACCAACCCCCGAAATGAAGCAGGCGTTGCTAGACATAATCCGCAGTAAGACAATTTCAGCCAAGGCAAATACAATCACTGGCTTGGCTAAGCGGGGACTTGTGGACTCGTCGGGCGCACTCACTCACAACGGTTGGAAGCAGGCTATTGTGATGTTGCCATTGGCAGAGCAGTGCCACCATTTAGGCATTACCCATGAAAAATTGTCCGGCCTAAATTTTCAGCAAACTCCCGAACTAGCGTCGTGGCGGCATCGTTTCATCATTCGGATATGCAGGAGGCTATTGCGAAGGAGGCCCAATACTTCTGCTCATTCGATCTGCAGCTTTGAATGTATTAGCCCGCCTCAACACATTTGGCTCTAGGCAGGACGCCTGTGCTCGATTCACAGAGGGACAACTAACTATTTTTCATGAACACTCTGACTTAATTTTAAGCGCAATTCGTTCCGCAGACTCACAACAAGTCGTTCGGCACTTTAGTGAAATCTATAGCTCGCTCATGGTGCAGGAATGGTATCCGGGGCTAACTCCTTCCGCCATTGCTTCGCTGTTCGATACACTCGGAGCAGAACGATTGGCACAAATCACCTCCGCCATCATGGAAGACCCTTACTTATACCGTGCCGGATGGCCTGATCTGACAATGACTAATGGCACCGAAATGCTGTGGGCAGAAATCAAAACAACCGACCGCCTACACATGAGCCAAATAACAACCCTTCATCGCATGAAACCACTACTTCCTGGCAAGATTCGCGTGATACAACTCGTTACGTAAGTCGAATTGACTTTACGCCGTTAATTGCTGTGGCTGCTTGTCGGTCGGCAGACGTTTCTGATATTGTGTTTTTGGTGCAACGGTTAGGAACGGGCATGTAACTCCGCGTCCTACCCCTGCGCTCACATCTGCAGGGTCAGTTCTTGACTTCGCACCTGAGTGCTGAGCCGAAGCTCAGAGCAGACTTCACCGGAGGGGGGACCTCATCGAGGCTCCGTTGAGAAAGAAAGAGGAAACTGACCGCATCCGCGAGGGAATTTCCAAAATGCCGCTCAGCGAAGCCCGAAAGAGTCGCTCCAGGATGTTGGGAGCGGTTGAGCCTCGGCATCGCATCTGCCTCAACGAATTCTTCCTGCGTACCACTTTTTTCCCCTAACGACGCCCGCTGCTGCTGACGCGTGCATCAGCGCCCTGCTGAGTCTCGCCGTAGCGAAGTCACGCGGCCCGCTCAAGCGGGTGGCACAGACTCGTTCGACGCTCGTTGACCATCGGCGGAACGGAGCTATTTCTGGGCCAAACGTGCACGCAGCTGAGGGCGAGCCATCAGCGCTGGCAATAGCGGAAGCAGCAGTGGGCGTCCCATCCTGTACTGTTTGAGGCTCGGCGAGTTTACAGGCTGAGAGCGAGCGCGGCGTAGTTGGGTGATTCAGGAGGTCTTGCGGCGGCACGCATCCTCCCGGGCAACCGCCACCTGATCCAACCTTTCCCCATTGACGCTTATACAATATTTTATATATTCTTGAGGTCGTGAACTGGGTCGCATGGCTAGCAGGCTGTAACAAATCCAGCACGCTGCGATCGAGGCAGCACATCGACGGCTTCAGCTGCTGTTGAGCCACAAGAGGGATATATGAAGAAACGCGCAACCACGAACAATGTCTTTCGGGATTTGGGATTTGGCGCCGAGGAAGCAGCCAACTTGAAATTGCGGGCGATGCTCATGGTCGAGCTTGAGCAGTATATCCGGGACAAGCGCCTGACCCAGAAGCGGGCCGCTGAACGTCTTGGCGTGACGCAGCCTCGAATCAGCGACCTCATGCGTGGAAAAATCGCTCTATTCAGCGTGGACACCCTCATCACGATGCTGACGCACGCCGGCCTGAAGGTCGATGTGCGAGTCAGGCGCTCCGCCGCTGCGTGACACAAGGCGTACGGCAAGTAGGGCTCTAGGCTTTCGACTGGATCGGCGATGAGGAGACTGAATCCGCGAACTTGCTACCTCTTCGGCGGGCTTTTCAGCTTCCGGCACATCGAACCACTGCACCAGCATCTTGTCCCACCAAGTTTCGGTGGCCTTGTCGAGATCAAAACGGAGGTTAAAAGCGGAGAAATTTAACTGGCGAGCTTATGGAAAGAAATGCCGGTCATGTCGAGGTCTTTACCGGCACGGAACAGCCGTTCGACTGCATCGCTGATCTTAAGGGCTGTCTTACCAGGCACACTCCTCGTCCCGCAACGTCCACAGAGCATCGCGTTGACGTTTTCCACATCAGCGTAAAACCCACTGCGTTCGAAGTGCAGCGTAGTCCGCCCCTGGCGCATGGCTGTGCCGCACTCAGGACAGGCTTTACTGCCTACCGCTTTTGTTTTTTTCGAACTTGGCTTTTTATCCATTGGTCCCGTTGGGGAACGTATGTGGTGACAATGTCCACTGATCGCCCCGCGCTGAAGTCTACCACAACGTGAATAGGAATCGCAGCCGCGTTGTGCCCATAAATCAGACACCTCTGTCTGCCTGGATACCGCTCAATAATCTTCCCTGTCTGAATCACGTGGAGCATGTCAGCCACGCTGATCCCATCTTTGAATCCTTCAGTGAAGGCATGGTCCGTAACAAAGAAGTTGCCCTTCTTGAATGGATGTCCGAATAGCGTCAATCTCCATGGCGGCGCAGGATAGCGAAACATGGGAAAGGGGTCAAACACCGAGAAGCCTGATCGAGGCTTGGCGATACAGGATTGGAGTGGCAAGGCGTAGTTGGGTGCCCCAGACGGTGTCTTCGCGGCACACAGTCCGGACCGAGCGCAATCTGTTAGGCTTTTGACTTGATCGAGGACGAGGCGTCTAAATCTGCAGCTTCGCCGCCTTCTTCTTCGGCAGGTTTTTCTTCTTCCGGCACATCGAACCACTGCACCAGCATCTCATCCCACCAGGCTTCATCGATCTCTTTCCCAGGATCGTTGCCCAGAAACGCGACATCATCCTTCGTGACATCTGGACCGACCAGCTGAGGCTGGAACTTGGCTCGATCGATGACTTCCTTGGTCACGTACCCTCCGATGATCCAGGAATCAGGATCGGCCCGGCGCGACTTGTAGGCCTTGAGCTCGATCTTGAGATACATGAAAATCTGCTGTTGCACAGGATCTCCGACACCGGATTGAGGAAGCCCCAAGGTCTTCTCTATCTTCTTGCGCCAATGCCGGTCGTCGTAACGCGACGTGATCAGCTGGAGCATGGTCTTTCCGAGTTCGGCATCAAGCGGCATGATGGGTTCCTTGTGTCGCTACATTCGACTCGCGAGGCTGATCAAAATGACATTTCGGCAAGGCCGCAGGGAATTCGGCGACTGAAGCGTACCTTACGAGGTACGTCGCAGGGAGACGAACGACTGAGAACGAAGCCGGAGGTCATTTTCATCAGCCGAGATGTTGCTTGAAGAAGGCCTTCGTTCGTGCCCAGGCATCTTTCGCCGCCTCAGGCCGATACACCGTCTTATCCGTATCCCGGAAAAAAGCATGGGGCGCGCCAGGATAGGTTTTGATCTCGCCGGACTTATTATACTTCTTGAAGCCTGCCGCGAGCCGCTGCACGTCCGCCTTGGTAATCCAGCCATCGTCTTCGCCATAGATATAGAGCACCGGACCTGAAAGATTTTGCAGTGGGGTCTCTGGATTTGGCACCTGCCCATAAAATGGTGCGGCGGCCTTGATGTCGGCGTTGACGCAGGGCAACATCAAGGCATAGGACCCACCCATGCAGAACCCAGTGACACCGATTCGCTTGGCGTCTACTTCTGGAACGGTCTTGAGGTAGGCCACTGTCGCATTCAAGTCCGCCAGTCCATCTTCCTGCTGCAGCGTATTCATCAACTTACCAGCCTCGCCGGGATCGGTGGTGAGGGCGTTGCCCTAACCGGGAGTAGAGATCCGGCGCGATCGCCACGTACCCCTCAGCGGCATAGCGACATGCCACGTCCTTGATATGGTCAGTCAGTCCCCACCATTCCTGAATCACGATGATCGCGGGGCGTCTCTCCTTGGTCTGCGGGGCTGCCACATAAGCCCGCATCGTGACATTGCCGCTTGGATATTGAACGGTTGTTTCTCTGATTGATTCAGCCATGGATCACCTCCTCGCACAGGGTGCGAGTTCTGAGTTGTGAGTGCTGCGTATTGAGCGATGAACTCTGAGTGAGAAATGTATTTTATCGCCCAATCTTCAACTCAGCACTCAGCACTCAAGACTCAGAACTGGCAACTCGCCGCGAAACGCGGCTAGTTCCCCGCCACCATCATCTCTGCAATCTTCACGGTCGGGCTCGCAATGCGCCCGCGAAACACCAGGTCGCTGCCGATCATCTCGATTCCTGCAAACATCTCTTTCAGGTTGCCCGCGATCGTGATCTCTTCCACAGGATAGGCCAACTCGCCCTTTTCGATCCAAAACCCGCGGCCCCCCGCGAATAGTCACCGGTCACCATGTTGATGCCGAACCCGATGAGGTCCGTGACATACAGGCCCTGTTTCACCGTCTTGATAATGTCTTGCGCCGTCTTTGTCCCTGGCGCGAGATAGAAATTCGTAGGGCCGACCGATGGACTTTCTCCGACGCTGCGCGAGGCATTTCCGGTCGAGGGCAACCCGAGCTTCCTTCCTGAATAGGTATCGAGCAGATAGCTCTTCAACACGCCTCGTTCTACGACTATCGTCTTCCTGGTCGGCAGACCTTCGCCATCGAACGGTCGAGAACCCAGGCCTCCGGCCATCCGCCCATCGTCATAAACTGTCACATATTCCGGAGCCAACGGCTTGCCCAATTGGCCTGCTAGGAACGAAGCCCCTTTATAGAGTGAATAGCCAGAAACCGCACTGCAGAGATTCCCCATGAGACTGCCGGCCGTTTCGGAATCGAAGATCACCGGCACTCGGCTGAGTCGCTACTTTCCTCGCTCCAAGTTTTCGAACTGTCCGCCGCGCCGCTTCCAATCCTACCGATTCCGGAGTAGCCAGTTTGGCGAATTTCCGTTGCACATCGTACCAAGCATCCCGCTGCATAGCTCCGGTCTCCGGATCCGTGGCAATGGGCGATACCGACATCGAAAAACTGGAACTCTGGTACTCCCCCAGGAATCCGTGACTGTTGGCCAACACGACACGCCCTGACGAGGAATCGCACTCGCCCCCTTCCGAATTCGTCATGCGCGAATCCATAGACATAGCAGCAGCCTCGGCGCGTTTCGCCAGTTCGATCTGCTGCTCCGTCTGCAGCCTAGTGGAATCGTAGAGATCTACATCCGGTAGCTCTCTCGCCATCTGATCCGCCGCCGGCAAGCCGGACACCTGATCCTCGACGACAGCCTTGGCCAAAGTACAGGTCTCGCTCGACGAACCGCTCCAATGAATCCGCTGAGAAATCGGATGTCGAGGTGCTGGCGGAACGTTTCCCGAAAAACACACGCAAGCCCAGCCGCTTCTCCCGCGCTTTCGTGAGTCGATCGACGGCGCCCATCCGGACTTGCACTGAAAAAGTCTCTCCGTCGGCCACCATGATGTCCGCCTCCGTCGCCCCACCGCGCTTGCGCCTTGGCCAAAAGATCCGACGCGAGTTGGCTATATCCATCACACTGTTGTATCAGCTGATTCATTGCTTTGTCCCGCCGACGGTGATTTCATCGATCCGGATGGTCGGCAGACCGACGCCGACCGGCACCGACTGCCCTTCTTTTCCGCAGGTACCGATGCCCTCGTCGAGCTTCAGGTCATGCCCCACCATCGAGACCTTGGTAAGAATCTCCGGTCCGCTGCCGATCAATGTTGCCCCCTTGACCGGCTTGGTCATCTTCCCGTCCTCGATCAAATAGGCCTCGCTGGCAGAAAACACGAATTTCCCGTTGGTGATATCCACCTGCCCGCCGCCGAACGTACACGGCATACAGTCCTCTCTCCACCGACTTAATGATGTCCTCCGGATCGGACTCGCCGGCCAGCATGAATGTATTCGTCATCCGCGGCAACACCACGCTCTTGTAACTTTCGCGCCGCCCATTGCCGGTCACCGGAATGCCCATCAACCGGGCATTCAGTTTATCGGTGATGTACCCGCGCAGAATGCCCGTTCTCGATCAAGACCGTGCGGCTGGTGGGGGTGCCTTCATCATCCATGTTCAGCGAACCGCGTCGGAAGGGAAGCGTCCCATCATCCACGATCGTGCAGACCTCGGACGCCACTCGCTTCCCAAGAAGATTGGAAAACGCGGAGGTTTTCTTGCGATTGAAGTCCGCCTCCAGCCCATGTCCGATCGCTTCGTGCAGCAAAATCCCCGGCCACCCCCCGCCCAGCACGACCGGCATCACACCCGCCGGCGCATCGACCGCGCTCAGATTCAGTATCGCTTCCCGCGCCGCTTCTCGGGCGAACCGCAGATATCGGCTCGCCTCTGATAGTACTCAAATCCGACCCGGCCCCCGCCGCCGAATGTCCCCACTTGCCGATTGCCGTTCTCTTCGGCGATACAGGTGACTTGAAGTCGCGAGAAGGGCTGCATGTCTCCGACCATCGTACCGTCGGATGTCGCCACCATCACCACCTTGTATTCGGTATTGAAGGCCGCCATAACGTTCTTAATCCGCGGATCGTACCGCCGGCCTCGGCATCGATAGCGTTGAGCAGCGTGACCCGATCGCAGTGGCCACTTCGGTATTGGCCCGTTCATGCGGATACAGATCTCCGCGTGGGACGTTGCCGGACAGGCGACTGGAACCGGCTGCGGTTCCCTGGAGAATTGGCAATATACCGGGCCGTATCGGCGGCGATGTTCAAGATCTTTCTTGGTCAGTTCGTCGGAATAGGCAAAACCTGTTTTCTCGCCGGCTGTTGCCCGCACCCCGACCCCCTGCGACGATACTCTTCGTCGCCCGCTTGACGATCCCCTCTTCCATGGAGACCGACTCCGACTCGCAATATTCAAAATAGAGATCGGCATAGTCGACGTCTCGAGACCTTGACCCGTCCCAGCGCCTGCTAGATTTCCCGATCGGTCATCCCGAAACGCGCCAGCGCCCCGGTCTCATCCATGATCATGCGATGTGCTCCTGCTTGCGTACGAATGCGGTGAGTATAACGCACTCTTTTCCGGAGGCGCAATGCAAACATTGATCGAACCATCTGCAAATACAGCGAAATTTACTAAAATACTGTTTGACTTTCCATACCCTCACCACTAGACTTGCCTCACCTCCCGTAGAGTCTTCACAGACAAGAAAATGTGACTCACGCCGTTCCATGAACGATTCTCGATCACGCCATATCGAGCTGCTCTCCGACTCTGATCTGCTCTCGCAACTCGAACCGGACCTGCTGCCGAAACATCTGGCCGTCATTATGGATGGAAATGGCCGCTGGGCCGAGTTGCGAGGCCTCCCGCGCATTGCCGGTCATCGGGAAGGGATCAAGTCCGTGCGCGAATTGATCTCGGTCTGCTTGGAACTGGGCATCCAAGCCCTGACCATTTATGCGTTTTCACAGGAAAATTGGAACCGGCCCGCCCAGGAAATCTCTCGCTTGATGGGCTTACTTGAACATTATCTCTCAACCGAACGCTCCAGCCTGATTGAACAAGGCGTGCGCTTCCGCACGATCGGCCGGCTCGACTCCCTTCCGCCTCCGCCTTACAATGGGTCCGGGCACGACCGAACAGGAAACCGCCCATCTGGACAAACTGATCTCAACGTCGCCCTCAGCTACGGTGGCCGCGCGGAACTCGTCGATGCCGGCGAGAGCTCTCCATGATGTGCAGGACGGACGACTTTCACCGGACCAGATCGATGAACACGCTATGCAACAATCCCTCTACACCCATGATCTGCCCGATCCGGACCTGTTGATTCGCACCAGCGGCGAAACCCGCATCAGCAATTTCCTGTTCTGGCAACTGGCCTATACGGAACTCTACTTCACCCCGACACTCTGGCCGGATTTCCGTCGGCGCGAACCGTTGGTCGCGCTTGATCGAATACCAGCGGCGCGAACGCCGGTTCGGCCGGGTGTTCAGCAGCGTCTCCTCCTAACCTCACGTGGTCAAACCAACCTTTCCATGCAGGAGTACAATACCGTCGCCAACAGCAGGCTGACACCGCTCACGCACGGTCGCGTCCGATTCGATCCGCGCGGATCTATACCATTTTGGTCCTCTTCCGATCTTTATGCCGTCATTCGCTATCTCGGGCCCCTCGCATTTTTCGGCCTGGTCGTCACTGGCGGAGTGCTTGCCCTCTTCGAGTTCTACCGGCTATGTTTCGGCGACAGTAGCCACTCCTGGCATGGTCGGGATCGGCGTGTGGGGTTCGCCGCCCTGATTGCTCGGCAGCGCACTGGCCGAGCTCGTCGTTCCAACCCTCGTCTGCCGGGACTCGTCTGTATTGCCTTCCGTGCCGCTGCTCAGCCGCTCGAACCCCTTGAACAGAGCTCTCACGAGACGGCCATGACGCTTATTCGGCGTCCTCTATGTCGGGCTCACCCTCAGCACGCTCTTCGATGCACGAGAGCTTTGCCTCAACGGCGAACGGCTGATCTTCTTTCTGCTCCTGGTCACCTGGGCCAGCTGATACCGGCGCCTATATGTCGGCACACTCTATGGGACGGCACCGCGCTGGCCCCGTCGATCAGCCCCAAAAAAACGTAGAGGGCTTGGCGGGAGGCCTGACCCTTGCCATGACTGATGGCCGTCGTGGCGCGTGGCTGGTTTCTCCCCGATTTCTCTGGTCTCGACTGCCTGGTGCTTGGCTGATCCTCTGACCATCACCGGCCTCATGGGCGACCTGGCCGAATCGGCCATGAAACGCAGCGTCGGGATGAAAGACTCCGGCGGCATTCTTCCCGGCCATGGAGGCATGCTCGATCGTCTGGATAGTCTCTTGTTCACCGGCCCCCGCCTTCTACTACTATGTCACGATCGTCAGCCGGCTTCGAGTGATTGCCGCCTGAGCAGGAGCACGCTATGAAAACATCGTCATCCTTGGTTCGACCGGCTCGATCGGCACGAACACCCTCGATATCGTGGACCGGTTCCCGGAAGAGTTTCGCGTCGCCGGGCTGACCGCCGGCACAATGACGACAAACTCGAAGCGCAGATTCGCCGCTTCAAGCCCCGCCTAGTCGCGGCGCTTCGCCAACGAGGCCGCCGCGGCAAGACTTGCGGGAACGTTGCGCGGGCCTGCCTGTCGAGATTTTGTCGGGCAAGAAGGCGTCGCTCAGGTCGCCTCTGCGCCGGAAGCCGAACTGGTCATTTCCGCCATCGTCGGCGGCGCCGGGCTGTGCCCACCCTTGGCGGCGATCCGCAGCCGGAAAACATATCGCCTCGCCAATAAAGAGCCGATGGTCATGGCCGGGCAAGCTGATGCAGGACAGAAGCCAAGAAGCATGGCGTCCGCATTTTCCCCGTCGACAGTGAACACAGCGCCATCTTCCAATCGCTCGAAGGCCATCGGCGTGAAGACGTCCGCCGCCTGATTCTCACCGCGTCCGGAGGAGCGCTCTGGGGCCTCTGACGCAAGGAGGAGTTGCAGGACGTCACGCCTGAGCGCGCGCTGCAGCATCCCAATTGGAAAATGGGCTCCAAGATTACCATCGACTCTGCCACGCTGATGAACAAAGGGCTGGAAGTCATTGAAGCCCGCTGGCTCTTCGATATTCCGGAGATCACAGATCGAGGTCATGGTGCATCGGGAAAGCATTATTCATTCTCTGGTAGAATATAGAGATCGCTCCATGATCGCCCAATTGGGCTTGCCGGACATGCGAACCCCGATTTCCTATGCCATGCGGTATCCTGAACGGATGCCGCTGGATCTGCCGTCGCTGGATCTGACCGAAATCAGCAAGTTGACATTTTGCAAACCGGACCATGACCGTTTTCCCTGTTTGAGTCTCGGGTATGAATCCCTTCGGATCGGCGGAACCATGCCGGCGACGATGAACGCCGCCAATGAAGTTGCCGTCGAGGCCTTCTTAGAACGGAGGATCCGTTTTCACGATATTGCAGGACATCATTCGGAGTACAATGGATGCTCAACGCCACCGCAGCCGATGACGTCGTTGGATGACGCGCTGGAGGCTGATCGCTGGGCTCGCGAAAAAGCCGAGTCCCTTGTGCATGGCCTTGGCACGCGGTAAGACTCTGAACCCAAGGAGTGTACTCCGTGTGAACAGCCTTTACCTGGTCCCCTGATACTGTCTGGCTTCTTGATCCAGAAGGCTGGTGGTTCCTCGTCGTGCTTGGCGTCCTCGTCGCATTCCACGAACTGGGACATTTTTTGGCCGCTCGCTGGGTCGGCGTGAAAGTCCTGAAGTTTTCACTTGGGTTCGGGCCGAAGATTTTCGGCGGCAAATCGGCGAAACCGAATATCTCCTCTCGGCCATTCCCCTCGGAGGCTACGTCAAACTGTTCGGCGAAGACGAGACCGAAGCCACCACGCCGGAAGACAAAAAACGATCGTTTGCCCACCAATGCTTTGGGGCAAAGTCCTGATCGTGGCGGCCGGACCGGGTTTCAACTTCATCCTCGCCTATCTCATTTTTGCCGGCTGGCTCGCGACCGGCGCCCCGCTTCCGTCCCAAGCTTCCAGGACATCATCCCCGACATTGAAGCGGTGGTGCCCGGTTCCCCAGCCGATCACGCCGGCATGAAATCGGGCGACCAGATCATCCGGGTCAACGAGAAAGAAATTTCCACGAAGGCGGAACTACTGGATGCATCGCTCAGAGCAAAGGGAAGCCACTCACGCTTGGATCACGCGCGGGGAACAGAGTCAAAACGCTGCTCGTCACCCCGCAATTTCACCCAGACCACCGCCCGGACAACGGCAAGACCACGCCGATCTTCCATCTCGGCATTGAAGAGCGCCGCCCCTGGTCACTTCAGCTGTGATCCAGGGTCTCCGCGGCACAGGCGCGGGCTTCTAGTCTGGAGACCGTGTCGTCCGTATCGACGGCCAAACGATCTATCACCTGGTCTCAGATGACCGCCCTCGTGCGAGAAAGCCCGAACCGCACGCTGCACATTCGATAGTGTTCAACGGGACGGACCACGCAGTCTCTCTCCGTGACCCCGATCTGCGAAAAGACCACGGTGAACGGCAAGCCGATGGAAGTCGGGAAGATCGGCACTCTGCCAGAACCAGTAGCCGTTCACTATACGCAACGATCCCCTCACAGCGCCGTTGCACGGGCCCGAGAGCCACCTGGGGTTGGACCGAACTGACCGTCGTCGGGAATCTACAAGATGATCACGGGGGATATCTCCAGCAAAAACATCGGCGGGCCGCTCACGATCGCCAATATTCCAGGAGATGCCGCCGAGCAGGGCACCTCAAGCGTGGTTTTTCTCATGGCCATGCTGAGCATCAATCTCGGCGTGCTCAATCTACTTCCCATTCCCATTCTGGACGGCGGACATCTCTTGTTCTTTTCTATCGAGGGCATCCTGCGAAAACCGCTTGGAGATCGGCAGCGAGAACTCGCACAACAGGCCGGGCTGGTTCTATTTGTCGGCATCATGATTTTTGCCTTTTGGAATGACATCGAGCGATCTTCCTAATAGACATGAGTTCGAACGTCTCATATCGAACTCGTCATTCAGCAACTTGATTCTCTCCCGATAACATCCTCACATGCGCGTCTTACCGAAACACTCAACTCTTAATCCCCACATTGCGAGAAGCCCCGGGCGAGGCTGAAACGGTCAGCCATCGCCTCATGCTGCGCGCCGGCATGATTCGAAAGGTCGCGGCAGGCATCTACACCTATCTCCCGCTCGGGCTGCGGGTCCTTCGCAAGATTGAACACATCGTTCGCGAAGAAATGAACCGCGCCGGAGCGCAGGAACTGCTGATGCCCATGGCCTCTCCCGCAGAACTCTGGCGAGAAACCGGCCGCTGGGATTTCTACGGCAAGGAACTGCTCCGATTCAAAGACCGGCACGAGCGCGATTTCTGCTTGGGGCCGACGCATGAAGAAGTCATCACCGATCTCTTCCGGCGGGAAGTTCGTTCCTATCGGCAGATGCCGCTGAATTTCTATCAGATCCAAACGAAGTTCCGCGATGAAATCCGCCCGCGCTTCGGCTTGATGCGCGGGCCGCGAATTCATCATGAAGGATGCCTACAGCTTCGACCGGGATGAAGCCGGAGCCAGGCTGAACTATCAAAAAATGTACGACGCCTACAACCGCATCTTCACCCGCTGCGGCCTCACCTTTCGAGCCGTGGAAGCGGACACCGGACTGATCGGAGGCACCTCCTCGCATGAGTTCATGGTGCTGGCGGAGACCGGTGAAGAAACCATCGTCTACAGCGAGGACGGCACCTACGCCGCCAACGTCGAACGTGCCGAAGTTCTGCCGCCTACCGATTAGACATCCGAACTCGCCGGCCATCTTCGCTCCGTCTCAACGCCCGCAACTGCCGGACCGTCGAGGAAGTCACCAAATTCCTGAACGTTATCCCGCACACCTGGTCAAAACGCTGCTCTATACGACAGGAAAAGAAACGGTCGCCGTGCTGGTTCGGGGCGATCATGAGGTC
Organism: uncultured Nitrospiraceae bacterium; assembly: GCA_963748375.1. GTDB lineage: Bacteria > Nitrospirota > Nitrospiria > Nitrospirales > Nitrospiraceae > Palsa-1315. The sequence continues at coordinate 122,474 of CAVVIR010000002.1, read as the reverse complement.
AACGAGATCAAGATTCAAGCGACTCCTACGAGTGACGAGATCTGAGCTTGCCGAACCCGACCTGTTGTCGAGCGCGTCACCGGCGCACCGGTCGGATTTGCCGGGCCCGGTCGGCCTAAACAGATCCGGATCATTGCCGATCGGGCCGTCAAAGCCATGGCGAACTTGTCGTCGGAGGCCAATCAGCTCGACACCCACTATCGTCGATGCCAATTGGGACCGCGACTTTAACGTCGAGCAGTTTGCCGATCTCCGCAATGCGCTGGCCGGCGATCCCTCACCGAAAAAAGACGGCCGTCTGAAGACGACCAAAGGCATTGAAGTCGGCCATGTCTTTATGCTCGGCACGAAATATAGCCAGGCCATGAAGGCCACCTTTCTGGACGCCCAGGGAAAGAATGCCTGGCCGTCATGGGCTGCTACGGAATCGGCGTGAGCCGAACCGCGCGCTTCAGCCTTGAGCAGAACCACGATGCCAAAGGGATCATCTGGCCCTTTCCGATCGCGCCCGTTCCACGTCCACCTCTTGCCGCTCAGCCAATCAGCACACACCGCCACCAGTTACCGCGCAGCTCTATCGCCGAACTGCAGGCGGCTGGGCATTGAAGTGCTCTGGGATGACCGTGACGAGCGGGCCGGCGTCAAATTCAACGATGCCGACCTGATCGGCGCCCCCTTTCAAGTCGTTGTGGGAGACAAGGGCCTCGCCGAAGGGTCGGTCGAGGTTAAAACTCGAAGGGATGGAGTAAAACTCAAGCTGCCTCCGGCACACGTCATCCGCACATCTACTTCAACTACGAACAAGCCGAGTGCCCTCGTCACTCACCAATGGATTGATTCTCCATGCGGCCACGTTCCGTCACCATTCCCAGTCTGAAACTGCCTTTTGCTTGCCTTCAACCTCGATCAGCTACACTGAATTTCAATCCTTGCATCACAGCATGTGGATCACAGACATTCTACGCACTCTTCATTGAGCGTGCGACGATCGTCTTCATGGATGAAGGCTGGGAGCCCTTGAAATGGAAGCCAATCCTGTCGCCAAAAGCCCTCAAGACCTTCAGCAGAAAATAGCATTCTCTGAACATGTCAAGCGCATCACGGATCAAATCCATGCGGCGCGCGATCTTGATTATATTCTCCTCGATCTGCGCAAAGAAATCCTCAGCTGTCTTCGACGCCGAAGACCTCACTCTCTTTGCGTTCGATCCGGAAAAGAAAGAGATTTTTTCCAAAGCCCCTCACCTCGATAGCGTCGAGGAAGTCCGCATTCCGATCACAGAACAAAGCCTGGCGGGGTTCTGCGCAAAATATCTCCGGCCAGTGAACGTCGCCGACGCGTACAATATCGCAGAGCTACAGGGCGTCCACCCTGCACTCGTCCATGACACCACCTATGACAAACGGACCGGATTCAAAACGAAACAAGTTTTGACCTATCCGATCGTAGCAGACAACAAATATCTAATGGGTGTCCTCCAACTCCTCAATAAAAAAAGCGGCGGACGATTCACACGAAAAGACGAAGAGTCCGTCGCGGAGATCGCCAAAGCACTCGGCATTGCCTTCTTCAACCTTCGCAAAGTCTCAAAGAAAAACCCGAGTAAATTCGACCATCTGGTCTCGAATAAGCACATTTCCCAGAACGACTTGGATAATGCCATTGCCGAGTCAAAAAAGGGGCATCAGACTTCGAGGGTATCTTAATCGAAAAGTACAAAGTGCCGAAAAGCGAGATCGGAAAATCGCTCGCCCAGTTTCACAAATGCCCCTACATCGAATACAGCGAACGCACGCTCGTCGACATCGAACTCCTGAAAAACCTCAACGTCGATTACCTCAAGAAAAACCATTGGATGCCTCTCAAGCGTGACCGAACTGCCATCGAAATTCTCACGGATGACCCGAGTGATCTTGATCGCGTGGCGGATATTAAAAGGACGTTCCCCGGCCTGAACATTCGCTTTGCCATCAGTCTTCGTCGTGATATTGCCCAGTTCCTTGGTTCCGCTACAGGACAGGCAGACACGAACCTCACCCGAAAGATGGACGAAAACGTCTCCGACATTCTTGGCGAGCTCGTCAACGAAGCCCAGGAAGCGGCCACTGAAGACGCCGGAGGCGGCCTCGATGAAAACGATAACGCCATCGTGCGACTTGCCAACCAGATCATCGCAGATGCGTACCGGCAAGGCGCCTCTGATATTCATGTCGAACCCTATGGCGAAAAACGTGAAACCCTTGTCCGGTTTCGAGTCGATGGAGACTGTTTCGAGTACATGAAAATTCCGCAAAGCTATCGACGCGCCATCGTCTCGCGCCTAAAAATTATGGCCAGTCTCGATATTGCAGAACGGCGCAAACCTCAGGACGGTAAGATCAAATTTAAACTGTCGGATAGCAAGGAAATCGAGTTACGTGTCGCGACCATTCCAACTGCCGGATACAACGAAGACGTGGTCATGCGCATCCTGGCCGCGAGCGAACCCTTGCCGCTCGACAAAATGGGATTCTCGGACCGAAATCTCGCGGCGATCAAAGAGATCGCGGCCAAACCCTACGGCATTATTCTCTGCGTCGGGCCGACCGGATCAGGAAAAACCACAACGCTGCATTCGGTCCTTGGCTTCATCAATACGCCGGACATCAAGATCTGGACGGCTGAAGATCCCGTCGAAATCACTCAATACGGTCTCCGGCAAGTTCAAGTTCAGCCGAAAATCGATTTCACTTTTGCCAAAGCCATGCGCGCCTTTCTTCGGGCCGATCCTGACGTGATCATGGTTGGAGAAATGCGAGATAAAGAAACGGCAGAAATCGGCATTGAAGCCTCATTGACCGGACACCTCGTCATGAGCACCCTTCACACAAATAGTGCAGTAGAAACGGTCACTCGACTTCTCGATATGGGCTGCGATTCGTTTAGTTTTGCCGATGCAATGTTGGGTGTCCTCGCCCAGCGGCTCACCCGCCGAATTTGCAAGGACTGCAAGGAGCAGTACGTCGGAACAGCGGTAGAATACGAAGAAATCCGCCAGGGCTATGGGCCTGACCATTGGGATAAGCTTGGAATCCCACAAGACAATACGTTCCGTCTGGCCCGAGGAAAGGGATGTGAAACCTGCAACCGCACTGGGTTTAAGGGACGTGTCGCCCTCCATGAGCTGCTTCTGGGATCGGACACGCTCAAACGCTTGATTCAGACCAAGGCGAGAACTGAAGAGATGCTACAAGCTGCCATTGAAGAGGGCATGACCACCCTTTTGCAGGACGGGGTCCAGAAAGTCCTACTTGGCCAGACCACGTTTAAAGACGTCAAATCGGTTGCCATCAAGTAATCTGGCTCAAGGTACTCAGGTCACGCAGAATTACGAATGCATTACTCCATCGTTTTCATTCCATACGAAACACTCCCGCCCACCTCAGTAGCTTCGTCCCATCACCTGAATAGATTTTAGCCTGCGAGGCTTCTAACGCCTCTTCCGCTCTATGGATAGCGCTTCGCAGTCGTACTCGAAGCGTCTGTATGTCAGAAAAAAGAAAACGTTCATGCTCTCGATGGTTCTTCCTGAATCATCAACCTTGTTCAATGGCTGATATGCCGTGAAGCAAGAGCATGCCATGGAGCTGAAGAATTCTGTGTCTCGGTCATGCCATAAAATGTACTTGCTACTGCACTCTGTGAAGGGGCGCGAGACAGATGCTGACGACAGCCATGGTCGCAGAAGTGCGAGCTTTCGTGGCTTGAGTTCTAACTCCAAGTGCAACACTACCGGCCCTGATGGGCTACGGTGTTGCCATGCCAACGAACTGCTACACACACTTGAGTGCTGAAGACCGTGAGACCTTGAGCCTGGGACTGGCCCAGGGCCATTCGCTGCGGAGGATGGCCAGGGTGTTGGGGCGATCCCCCAGCACCATCAGCCGCGAGTCGGCTCGCAACTCCACGCGAGGCCGACCCTATCGCGCCTGTACGGCGCAGACCTTGGCGGTCACCCGCGCCCGTCACCCGCGGCGGCCACGCAAACTCCTCGACCCGTGGCTGTGGCAGTAGGTCCAAACACAGCTGATGCAGGGCTGCTCGCCTGAGCAGATTGCTGGACGCCTCCGACGCGCGTATCCTGACGACATGGGGAAACACCTGTCGGCGGAGACCATCTATGTGGGGCTGTATGTGTTGCCACGCGGAGCCCTGCGCCGCGCACGGCTGACGGCGCTGCGTCAGGCGCGCAAGGCGCGCCGACCCCGGGCGCGAGGGACGGATCGACGCGGCCAGATCCCCAACATGACGCCGATTGACGAACGTCCCGCCGAGGTGGCGACTCGCACGGTGCCCGGCCACTGGGAAGGCGACCTCATCAAGGGGGCCCGCAATGGGTCGGCTGTTGGAACCCTGGTGGAGCGGACGACGCGCCTGGTGCTTCTGGCTCGGATGGACGGGACGGATGCCCGGAGTGCCCGGGCGGGCTTCACGAAGAAACTCCGGCACGTGCCCGCGCTGCTGCGCAAAACCCTGACGTATGATCGGGGGAAAGAGATGGCCGAACATGAGCGCTTGGCCGAACGGCTCGCAATCCAGATCTTCTTTGCCGATCCGCACAGCCCGTGGCAGCGCGGCACCAATGAAAACACGAACGGGCTGTTGCGCCAGTACCTCCCCAAGGGGACAGACTTGTCGGGCTACACCCAGCGTGAGTTGAATGCCATCGCCCATCGGCTGAACACGCGACCGAGAAAGTGCCTCAACTTTGCCACGCCCCTGGAAGTCTATGCGTAATTGCGCCATCATTCACCCGTTGCACTTGGAACTTGAAACCGCCTGGCGAAACATGAATCGTTGAGTGACGCGCAAGGCCAGCCATTCACCTCAGCCACTCTGCCCCTCACCTGCGGCGAACCAGTTCCTGACGGGCTATCTGCCGATCTACAATCGGCGCTTCGCCGTTCAGCCTGCGCAGGCTGCGGATCTGCATCACCCCCGTCCTACACACCAGGAGTTGAACCGCATCCTGTGCCTCAAGACGACCCGATGCCTGCGCCGTGACTGGACGGTGGCCCACCATGGGCAGCTCTATCAAGTGCGGAGCAATGTCCGGGCGACCCATGTCATCGTAGAAGACCGAGTGGATGGGACGATGCGGATGACCCACAACGGTCGGCCGCTCACGTATCAGGCGATCGGCGCGCGCCCGCTGCGCGTGCCGTCCCCTCCCAAAATCGCCCGCCCGCAGCGCATAGTCACACCGACACGCACGCATCCGTGGCGCAAGCGCCTGTTGCCGGAAGGAAGAAGCCACGCGGCGGTGGGTATTACATAAACCGGACATTTCTACTGTGGCTTGACAGGATCAGTTCGACCCTCAGCTCGCCCAACGCCCGCCCAAACTGACTCATGGGCCTCACCCCGGCGCGTGGTTCCTCCACGCTGGGCGGAGCCGGCGAGTGATAGGTCGAATGCTTGTCCGCGTAGAGGGCCAGCGGAATTCCATACTGCTGCCCATAGCGCTGAAAGCTGTCCATCGCGGGAATCGTCCCTTCATACGCATAGAACCGGGCATACACCCGGCTGCTCGCATCGTCGATGTCGACCATCAGCACGCAGCGCGCCCCACGGCCCTCGAACCAGTCATGGTGCGACCCATCGAGCTGCACCAGCTCCCCCACATGCGCTTTCCGCTCCCGCCACGCCCGGTGCGGGCGTTTCCGCCGTGTGAAGTGGTCGATGCCTGTGTCCCGTAACCAGCCTCGCATGGTCTCTGCGCTGAGCGGGATCCCGTGGCACGCGGCCAGCTTCTCCGTCGCCGGTAAGTTTCAGGATAGATGTCGCGTGTGCCTCAGCTAATAAGGCGACGGTTCGCCCTGCTCACTGACCCTGCTCCTTCGTTCAACCCCGTCACGGTGATGCTCGATCGCCTGTTCACGTGTCCGGTTTCTGTCGTCCATACTCTCTCCGGTTCTTCCGTTCACGTATTTCACCCGCGCGCCAAACTTTTCGTCGCACCCCGTGGCCCTAGGATCGACGATCGGCGTGACGTCCGACCCAGGGGTCGGGTCGAAATGGGCTCGTCCGGTCTCGATCAGCTGGCCCTCCGCCTGAGGGAACGGTTCACGATCACAGTCACGTGAGCGGCCACTCGCCGTGCGCACAGACCGGGTGTCTTCTTTCACCCCATTCAATGTGACGCGGGCGATTTTCGTCCAATTGCGTGTGGCGCCTGACCATCGCGAGGGATGGGTGCGTTGGGCGGCGTGATCCACACCATCTCGGTGGTGTAAGATCGCGGTGTCCGTGCCGGGATGGCGTGAGGCCGGGGTGGTGAACCGGATACCACGGTGCAAATGCTCGTCGTTGTACCACGGCACAAAGATGGCCACCCACGCACGGGCTGCGTCCAGATTGGCAAACGGCCTGGTCGGATACAAGGGACAGTATTTCACGGTCCGAAATAACGACTCAGCAAACGGATTGTCGTGGCTGACCGACGGGCGACTGAACGAGGGCATCACGCCCAGCCGTTGCATGGTGGCCAGCATGGTCGAGCCTTTCATCGCTCCTCCGTTGTCCGCATGCACGGAGACCTGATGCGGCTCGATGCCTTCTGCACGGCAAATCGTCTCGAGTAACTGTGAGGAGTGTGCCATGGATTCCTCGGCATGGACTTCCGCGCCCACGGCCTTGCGGGAGAACACATCCATAAATAAATACAAATAATAGTATTGCCCCCGAAGGGAACTTGGCACATACGTGATGTCCCCACTGAACAGTGTCCGCGGTGCCGTGACCACGTAGGCACGCGGCCTGGCCCGGTGCGCGGGTGTCGCCCGACCGCGATGCGCCAGCAGCTGCTCCGTCTTCAGCACGCGGTAACACGACGACTCTGACGCCAGGTATTCGCCTCGGTCCGCCAGGCGTGGGACGATCTGATGCGGACTCGCATTGCAAAACTCCGGACGTGCCGCCATCGCCACCATCTGTGCCCGTTCAACATATGACAGCGTAGGTCGTGGCGCGGTGCGCGGCCCCCGGCGGCCATCTTCGGCCGTCTCCGGGCGCTGCCAGCGTTGCAGTGTGCGTTCGGCCACCCCGACCATCTCGCACGCCGTATGCTGACGCGCCCCCTGCGCGACGGCCTCAGTCACCAGCGTTAGCACCTGTCCACGATCCTCCACGGTCACGTTGCGGCCTCGTCTCGGCTCCCCCAGATCAAGTCGACTTTTTTTTGGAGAATGAGCAGCGCGGACGCTTCCGCCAACGCGTTATCTTTCCGCAAGATTTCGCGCTCTAGCTGGCGGATGGTCTCATCACGGGCATCCTTTTTCAGCGTCGGTCTGGTCGCAAAATGCGCGAGGATCTCTGCCCGCCAGGCCGTGATCTGGTGGGAATACAAGCCCTCGCGTCTCAGATACAGGCCTAACTCAGGCTCCGCTAACCCTGCCGTCTCAACAATGGCCTTGAGTTTGGCCTCAGCCGTCCATGTCATGGGACCTCGTGGTGGGGGGTGAGCACTCACCGTACCACAGCGCTGCACCCATTTGGTCGCGGTTCTCCGTCGCACGCCCGCCTCTGCACAGACCGAGGAGATGGTTCGATCTCCTCGCGTGAGGATCTGGGTCACAAGGGCCTCTTTAAATGCTTGTGAATATTTCTGACGCATTTCCACTGGACACGCTCATCTCTCGCCCCCAGATTTTGAAAAACCCGCACGACATCTATCCTGACACAGGGGGACAGTGGTAGCGGCCTTCATCGAGCAGGGTGGCGTAGACCGTGGCTGGAGCGGTGTCAACGAACCGGTCGCTGTGCAAGGTTGTGAGGACCGCCTGCCGCTCCTCGGCCGACAAGGTGCGCGGTGGGCTCGGACGCGGGGCGGGCTCTTTCGCGGGGCCCAGCCCACGATAGAACCCCGAACGGACGAGGCCGAAGGCGTCACAGGCTGGCTTGATGCCGATCTCCGTGGACAGTGATCGCGTGGCGGCCATCAGATGCGCCCGCCTTCCTCGGGCGTCGCCAGCGGGATGCCCAGGATCTGGGAGACTTTTTTTTGCACGTCGATGATGAGCTCGGCCTGTTTCAGCCGCGTGGACAGCCGGGCGTTCTCCTTGCGGAGGGTCGCATTCTCTGCCCGCAGCGGATGCTGAGCCGAGACTTTTCGGCCTCGCTTCTGGGGCGTCAAGGCCGAAAGCACGCCCTCCGTGCGTTGGCGGCGCCACGTCGTGAGGTTCGACGCGTAGAGTCCTTCGGCGCGCCGCAGCGCCCCCAGGCTGCCCCCCGCGGGGCAGGCATCGGCCAATTTCAGGATGCGCAGCTTGTCCGCCACCGTGAAGCGTCGCCGGGTCGGCGTGGCATGCCACCTCGGGGTTCGGCGGGACGATCACGGCTGGTCGGGGTGAGATGGCTCCTTGGAGGGACTCGTCTATGGGCATCGCCGTCGTCCGCCGAGCGCCTTCGAGTCCTCGACTGTCGTACTTCTTGTCAGCCTTCATGATGGGTGCTCCTCTCCGCCCGCTACTCTAATTGAAGAGAGGCAACGTGTCCCGCTGATATTGGCACAGAGGGACCATACATTCGGTGTGCAAGATTTCGGGGGGCCCGTTCAGATTATCGCAACCTTGGGGGCTCAAGTCAGTCCATTTTCGCACACCTATGCCGGCGTTCGTATCCAACACTTCTCTGATGCTGGGCTGAACGGACCTTCCAGCTTGGGCGTGGACATGTACATCGCAGAACTCGGATATCGGTTTTAATCAAAACGTCACTGAGAGGACGATTTTTTCGCGGGTTAATAGCCAGCCATAGCCTACCACCTAGAGTTTCCATCCTGACAACACACATCGCTGTGCTATGAGCGGCGTGAAACTTTCGACATCTTCCGAAACCCTAGTCATCACCACGTCCGCCAACCGCTGATCCTCAAAACACTCATACGCATCGTCGAGAAAACCGCCTCGAAGCAAGGGATGGTGAAGAAACGCCTGGCCTGTTCCAGTTGCTATCTCCAACGGATACTGGGCTACGACAATACGCGAGCAATGAAGCCGTTCCAGCCACCCACGAGCATCTTCGGCTGAGGGACGTTCGGCAAGATAGGCTTCCAACCGCTGTCGCTCCGCCACAAGACCATGAACTGCCATCTCCTGATCGATCCGCCGCCAAAGCGGCTCGAATGTGCCGAGTGAAGGAAAGGTCAACACCAGTTGGCCTCCTGGCTTGAGATGTTCCACCAATCCCTCAACGGCTTCGAACCGGTTGGGGCGGAAAAACATCACGGAAAGATTGCCGGTGATGCGGTCGAAACAGGGCAGGTGCTCAGGTAGTGCTCGCATATCCAGGCATTCAAACCGAAGCCATGGAAGTTGCCCTCCTTGGATCGCGCGTGCGCGCGCGATCTGATGCTCACTGAGATCGATGGCTAGAATCTGCCCCGTGGGCCCCACCTGCTCTGCCAGGTAAAAAGCCGGAATCCCATGACCGGAGGCAATATCGAGGATACCGACTCCAGGGCTAAGATCCAGATGCTGCAGCAACGATTCGGCGAAGGGAGTAGACCAATAGTCGTGGGTTGGAAGAGGCCATCGAAGCCTCACATCATTCGTGCGTTCGGCCATGTAGCCGCTCCCCTATTGCGCTCTCGGCACAGATTATTCCTCCGTATGCCAATAATCATCAGCCGTTTGACGATGTATTACACGACGACTATGTCGGGGAGTGAGGAAAATCAGGCAAGAACGCTCCGCACAATTCTCCCGTGAACCGAAAAGAAGATGAAATCAGCGAAGATTCGTCAGGCCCGGCAACAACAGGTCTCACCTCATCCCGGCTGCTTACCGCGACGACTTCGGCTGACGTTTCGCATGTAGCCCCTTGTCGCTCTTGCTCATCGGCCTGCTGGACTCCCCCTCAGAGAGAATGTCCTCAATTTGGGATTCGCTGCACGTAAGATCGCTATCGGCTTTTTTCTTTGATGGAGCACTGACCGATTTGGCTCCAGCATGAATCTTCTTATCTTTTGCATGATCCGGCATGCTGACAGCCTCTTTCTCGGAGCGTGTCTACTCGGTGTCTGCGTTCGCTATGTCCCAGCAGTGACAGTTGTCTGGCTCTGAGGCAATTGAGACGTTGCTGCCGGGGCCGTTTGCATCGACGCCTTCAACTCAGCGATAGCCCTCTCAACGTCTGCTTCTGTCGATCCAAATCGATCTCCCATGACCTTGATGGCCTGAGTGATCGCTTTTTTCATCTTTATGATTTGTTCTTCAGGTGTCACCACGTTTCTCCTTTTATCGATCGGGAGTCTGTTCGTGTCAGTTGGAAAACGATCTGTATAAGAGCTGCGGAGACTGAGAAATCAAACGCGCAGGAAGAAGGCACGAGGCGCGAGGGATGGGACAGTCAGCGTACAGCACAGCCCTATGCTAGACGCCCTCGAGTGGCCTGGTCAAGCGGTATTACAGATGGGATGGAGAACAAGTCATATTTCTAGTTTAGGTGGACCTTCAAGGAATGATCCCTTGACGAAAGCGCGGATACAGGCATTGAAACGATATGAAGGCTGACACACTCGGCATCATGCGTGCCTTCAAGTGATTTTCCTGCCATGAAGCAAGCCCCATAGGTATCGTATTTTTCGAAACAATCTGTACAACGGCCAATTTATCCATCCAGGCATCCATCCAAATCCCCAGAAAAGGAAGGGAAATTTCTTCTGTACCCGTTGACGCCAATGGCCTGCTTCAGAAGCATAGTTCACACACAGACTTTTTAGACGATAGGCGAAGATTGGTTTCTCTTCCACGCTGTCCAGCTCTGACAAAAAGTTCGCATAGGTTTTCCATATCAAGAAATCGGCGAGTCGATTCACCACGTGAGTCTCGGCGCCCAATGATCGAATAAGGTCAACCTGTTTGCAGTGGAAGAAAACCCATCGTTGTATCTGCTTCTCAGTCGTGACGTACGACGTCTGATGTGTTCCCATGCGGGATAAACCAATAACCTCAGGATAAAATCTGACCCCATAGTCATAAGCTAGCGCGCAGGCAAAGGCCACATCGGATGGATACCCGGCAATATCCTGAAATCCCCCAGCCTCTAGGCTCGCCTGCTTCTGAAAAATCTGGCAGGGGGCCCGAGGCTTCCATTCGTCGCCTAGCTCCAGAAGCCCCTCGTCACCTCTCAAAATTTCATTTGCACCCGGCACCCAATGACGTGTCACCTCTCCATCGTGAGTAATATCCTCTACACCGCCGACCACGATGCCGACATCGTGGGTTTCGTTGAAGAATTTGCTCTACCCCTCTGACCGCACCACTGCGCAGTTCGTCGTCATCATGAAGGAGCCATACCCAACGCGTCGCTGGAAGCTGCAGGCAGACATTGTGATGTTCTGTCGCGGTTAGTATCCCGGATTGGCGAATATACGAGAAACCATACCGCTGCTGAAATTTGTTCAACTCGAAATATTCGCGGGTCGAGTTGTCCGACACCATGACCGATGGTGGGTTCGATTGGCGGTCAAAGACAGACGACAAAGCCTTCCCCAGGAGATCGATCCGATCACGCGTCATCACCACAACTGTGAGGTCACTCGAACTCATAATCTCCTCCCTAGCTCTCTTGTAACCACTCGTGGCATGCCATCAGGTCCGTGCCCCCACCAGGGCATCCTGAAGACATCCGTCTACCCACGCATGAATGTCATGCGCGGCAAGATAGGATCGCATCCGACGCATTCTTCGCCGGCGTTCATCAAGCGGCATCTCTAAGGCATCTTTGATGGTTTCGGCTAGGCCTTCGATTTCATATGGATTGATCACGCTCGCGCCCGGCAACTCTTCTGACGCCCCAGCCATTTGACTGACCAGCAACACACCCGTTTCACAGACCTGTGCCGCGACATATTCCTTTGCCACAAGGTTCATTCCATCATTGACAGAACTGACCAATGCAAAATCAGCCATGCGATACAAGGCAAGCAGATCGTCGAACCCTATTCGCCCTTCCTGCAAGAGGATGGGGATCCATTCGTTCGCTCCATTGGGTATATCCTTGAATAAAGCGATGTGTCGCTGGTTAATATCGGACACCGTCTCTCGAATCAGATCACCGTAGAGCTGGTAGGCACCGATCTCGGTGCGTGTCGGGATGGCGATTTGGAGAAATGTAAACTTTCCTCGATACTGAGGAAACTGCGTAAAGAACTCATCGAGCGCCCACAAGCGTTTCAACAGACCTTTTGTGTAATCCAATCGATCGACACCCAGGCCCAGTCGAACCCCCGCACGAAAACTTAACTGTTGCCGTAGAACTGATTCAGCCTGGTCCACAGAGGAACTGACCGCATGCTCGGAGATCATACGATAGTCCACACTGATAGGGCGAACGGTCACCCTGGTTTCGTGACCGTTGTACAACACTCGATCAGGAGACGAGGGAATGATGGCGCCCAGGAACGTATGCGTGCAGTTGAAGAATGCCTCCGCATGGCTGGAGGTCTGAAACACCATGACATCGGACGCCAGCAATCCGAGCAGCACTTCGCAACGTTCGGGAAGAATGCGCCATACATCGGGACTGGGCCACGGGATGTGCCAAAACACCGATACCGGCGCGGTCGGTCGCTCGGCTTTGATCAGCGCGGGAAGAAGCGCCAGATGAAAATCATGAATCCAGACCTGCCCCGGCTCTCGATCCAGCTCCTCCAGCACCGCATTGGAAAAACGGTGCATCTCCGATCGGTAGGCCGGCCAAAATGCCTTGACATAATTAATGCGGTCCAGCGTGATATGGCACAGCGGCCACAGAACCTGGTTGGCATAGCCAAAGCAGCCACCGTTAACTTCATCTGGAGTGAGCCAGACACGATGCAGTCGATAGGCCGGCGACTCTGGCGGCACCTCAATACACATATCCGGGCCTACGGCATCCTGATCGGCTGACCCACTTCCCCAGGCGACCCAGGTGCCACCATAGCGTTGGAGCATCGCATCAAGAGCCGCTGTCAACTCTCCATCAGTCCGCGCGCAAACAAGTTGATTGCTCTCCCATCGATGTTCGTAAGGTTGGCGATTTGATACAATGATCAGTCGTTGCCTATCCATTCCTCGATCTCCTCTTCACTCGCTCATGCGGTCGAGCATGACCAATACATCTTCATGCCCGGTAAGAGAGGTTCAAATATTGATGCAACATCGATACGCAATTCTTCTGCACCCCATCTAAATGGCCCCTAGACTGTTCGATAACCAAATGGGCTTGCTTTCCCAATACTTGCACCCCTGTTTCAACGAGGCCGGTTCTTCTGCGCGTCTTTTCTTCCACCCATAGCTCTCACGCATAAAGACAGAGGACGTATGGTTACGCATACACTTTTTACAGATGATCGCCAACAGAGTTATAAACCGTAGAACTATTATGGCTTTGCCAATCCTTGCGCACTGTGGCAACTTGCCTATCTCGAAGTTGTGCTTGTCGCTGTGCCTTGGATGTGCTGAGTGGAGTCTCCTCTACCCGTTGTTCTTGTCTCTACCTCCCCGATTCAGGCACGGCACCCCTCTTCAATGTCGCCCACTGTCAGCTCTCGAGGGGTTCGGCAATTGCTGCATTGGCCAACAAGGATTCCGTTCCGGCCGTCTTCACTCACGCGAAAAACGAGGAAATAACGCAGACTCCCACAATACACACAGCGAGGGCCTTGTAGATCTCGCAGAACAGGCAGCTTCTCAATATTCTGGTTCCTTTGCATATTGAGGAACGTCATTGACGGGACATGATGGATCTCTTTCATTGCCCCTCTCTTTCTCCGCACCAGAGTCGATTGGGCGCTTCAGCTGTAATCTAGGCCCCTGACATGATGACCGCGTAAATGTGCAAGACTCAAACCGCTCAGCCATCGAAACACTCGCATCGGATAACACGTAATGCTTTCAACGACTAGAGACGTATCGATGCATTACCGCAGTCCAGTATTCGGTGATACGCATCGATGTCTGAGGAGACGAGTTGAAGACAACCGAGGACTGGCTAGACGCAAGTCCCCGCTATATAAGGACACTGTGGAGGAGGAACACTTTGTCCATCAGGGACAACATGTCTGACTCAAAGAGGCGTCTGTGTAAGGAATGAAGGATCTGCGTTCGGCTATTTCTTCGTGGTGACAACCTCGACTCGACCTTTGCGATGCAGTATCTTGACGCCGACCCCCTTCGCCTGACGTTCAAGCGAGAGATCGACTACGGCGTCTCCAATCGAGAGATTTTTTATCTCAATGTGCCTCAAAAAAGGCGGCAAGACCGGTTGCGACAACGACAGTCTGGCCAGCGGAGCATCGATTCGCAAACCGAGACAGGATTGAAGTAGCATGAATACTGCGACTGAAGACCACGTCTGAGGACTACAGGCCACCGGGTACAGCGTCGGCCCCTCACCCTGCCGGCGCGAAAATCCGCACAACAGTTCAGGCAACCGATGCAAATCGAGAAAACGGCTGGAGTCGAAGAGACCGGAAAGAATCCTCAAGGCGCCTTGTTTGAATCCGTAGGAAGCCATACCCGCGGCGATGATGGCATTATCGTGCGGCCACACAGACCCGTTGTGGTACGACATGGGATTAAAGCGGATCTCCGTCGCTGCAACGGTTCGGACACCCCATCCGTTAAACAAGTCGGCGCTCATTAACGTTTTGGCCGTCCTCAGGCCATGCGTCTGATTGGCAATCCCCGTCCAGAGGGCGTGACCGGCGTTCGACGTTCTGACTCGACAGGGCCGCTTGAGCCCATCCAAAGCCAAGGCATAGGACGAGAGATCGTTGCACCAGAAGCGTCGCTCGAACTGAGTGCGAAGAGTCGCCGCTTCCTGAAGAAAGCGGGTCGCCTGCTCTGCATAGCCCAGCATCAAAGCTAATTCCGCCGCACGCTGTTTGGCGGCAAACACATAGCCTTGCACTTCACAGAGCGCGATCGGTCCTTCTGCTGAGCTGCCATCTGCGTGAAACACGGCATCCCGTGAATCTTTCCAGCCCTGATGAATAAGCCCCCCTTTGGCACGGCGGCTATACTCCACAAACCCATCGCCATCGAGATCGCCCTCACGATCAATCCACTGTAATGCCAGTTCGATATTCGGCCAGATGTACCTGATGAACGCCCGATCGCCGGTCCGTTCATAATAGGCTCCGGCTAGCATGACGAAAAGCGGTGTCGCGTCGACGCTGCCGTAGTAGCGGCCGTACGGAATTTCGTTGAGCGCCGCCATCTCTCCCTTGCGGGTTTCATGTAAAATTTTCCCGATCTCTGCATCCTGCTCTGGAATCACTTCCCTCGCCTGAGTCGCCGCCAGATAGGCCAACACACCACGGGCGATGCTTGGATTGACCCAGAGAAATTCAAACGCAGTAATGAGGCCGTCGCGCCCAAATGGGGTGCTGAACCAGGGGACCCCGGCGTAGGGATATGGACCGTCGGGCGTGTCGGCAACCATCATGTGGAGGTCGGAAAACGAACGGCTCAGCCATGCGTTGAATTGCTCATTCGACGTCACGATAAGGCAATCATCGGCTTTCGCCGCGTGGCGTGCGCGCTCTACGATGTCGAATGTGTCTTCATACGAGAGATCACAGGTGAGTGGTTTGTCGAGATCGCAAGAGATCGTGAGATCCCACTGCGCCACTTCCCCTGCTGGCAAAAGCGTGTCACAGTGGATTTCACCGGGTAGGACCGCAGTCGGAGCCGGTACACAGCGGATGGTGACCCATCGATCCACACGATCTAACCCCTCATATCCGAGAGACATTCCATCTTTAAAGGTGACGGGTTCCAAACGTCGGCCTCGCCGGCTTCGCTTTGTCCCACGGACTTCGAACAGATCGGCAAAATCGGCCTCCACTGAGAAAGAGAGCCGAACCGGAATGGGGCGGAGACTATAATTGTGGACTCGAAGACGTTCGAAACAGTGCCCTTCCCACAAGAACCGAGTCCGAGACAGGTGGAGCACACCACCCGAGATCTTACCCTGCCCCTCCTGGGTCAGGGTGGGATTCGTCAGATCGACGCTCAGCAAGACGTCTTCTTCTTTAACTGTCGAGCTGAGCAGCAATGGGCGCTCTCCATTGATAGCCAACTCGAACCGCGACAGAAAGCGAGTGCCTCCGTGGTAGAGGCCTTGCGAACCTGTTCTGATGGAAAGGATGTCGCCGTTTCCGTCGAACACACCGAACGTGTCGCCCTGCTTCAGAACTTCAATGTGGTCATCGGTCAATGAGGAGGACGTGATGACAATGCTACATTGATCGTTTCGACGATACACGGTTTTCATAAGGGCCTCTCATCGGTTTCGGATTGACCGGCTCAACCAGCTTCCGAAGAAGGCTGTCAGCAGAAAGATCGCGCCAATGCCTGCTATTCCCGTCGATTCACCAAACCGCTCTGTAATCTGCCCAAACACGCTGATTCCACTGATGGCGGCTGTCATCGCACCTGTACCATAGAGCCCGAGAACGCGCCCCACCATCATGCGAGGCGTCAGTTCTTGCACGACGCCCCAGGCGATGGGAGTAAAGGCTCCCATCCCCCCTCCGATCATGACCATGAGAATGCTGACGACATAGATGTCTTTCATCCAGACGAGCGCCACGATCGCCAGCCCACTCACCGCACTCGCCCACAAGATGATATTCACTCGGTCGGCGAGAGTCCGTTCCGTACACCACAGCAGCACGACCGACATGACGAGCAATCCGATTCCCAGGGACGACCACAGATAGCCTACCTCGACCGGCCCCAGTCCTAACAGCTTTCTCGCGAAAACAGGAAACAACGTCGAAAGCGCGCTGGCGCCGAATCCATAACATCCCGCAGTCAAAATCAGCAACAGAATAACCCGTTGCTTGGTCGCAACAAAGGCCAGGCCCTCTTTGAAGTCTTGCCAGGCTGACCCACCGGTCGTCTCTGGTTCTACAGCAGATGGCTGGGCGGCTCTCAGTCGTACCATCCCAAGGCATAATGCTGCGACGAAATACGTGGCCCCATTCAGACACAGTACTTCCTGCGAGCCGAACAACGCGATCCCTACGCCGCTCACTGCCGGACCGAAAATGATTCCCAGACTGGTCGTACTCTGAATCAGTGCATTCGCGGCTGTAAATTGCGCGCGAGGAACGATCATCGGCACCGACGACGTCAGCGCCGGGCTGAACATCGCCATGGCCATGGCATCGAGGAAGACAAGGCCATACAAGAGATTGACGGTGAAGGTATCGGTTGACACCGCGCAGGGAATGATGCCCATCAGCACAGCCCGGAATACGTTCGATCCAATGAGGAAGAATTTTTTTGGCAACCGGTCGACATACACGCCGATGAAGGGACCGAGCACGATCGGCGGAATCGTATGAATGAGTCCGATGATGGTCGTTTTCACCGGCGAGCCGGTAATCGAATACACAAACCAGAGGAGGGCAAGATTCGAGACGCCGTCGCCGACTTGGGACACCAACTGACTGAGCCATATCAAACCAAAATTTCGTGTGAGGAGCAGGGGACGGCGGGTCTCGGCGGGAACCTGCTCCTCCGTGGCCGTCGTGCGCAGAGGTGCGGTTGTGGGACTGATCGCCCAAAGTTTCACCCCTCACTCTCGATCTTGACCTTATCCGTCTTCACTGCTTTCACCCCCAGAACCTCCTTGGCCGCTTCTGCCGCTTCGAATATGATAACTTGGAATCGTACGGTACCGCTGAGTGAGACCACTCCCTGCTCCGTCTTGACGTCGAAGTTCGCTGCAGTCACAGTGGCACTCTTGGCAAACCGCTCTTTGACATGGCGTGTAATGATGTCGTCATGTTTGTGCGCGATAGATCTCCGGCAGTTCTTTGACCACCTCTAACTTATTCGACACGGATTTCACAGTGGCCACCATGCTCGCGATTTCCGTCGCCGCTACCTTTTCCGCCTCGGTGGACACTTTCCCCATAAGCGTCACCTCCTCCGATCCGGCCTCCACTTCGATCTCGTAGGGAAAGAGGCGTGGATCTCCCAGCAACGCGAGCTTGACCGTGAGAATCAGCGAAGAAACAGTTTTTCTCCCTGTGCTCTCTTTCCCCTTCTCTCCCCCTTCTTCTCCGCTCTCCTTTTTTGTCTTTGTCTCATCACTCTTGATTGTCGGCATATTCGGCAGCACCTGTTTTGGTTCCTGAGTAGCCGGCTCAGTCGAAGACAGTTCCTTTTGTCCCTTGGCAGGAGCCTTGGACTCCATCGCCTTTATTATGATCGGCAGATGATTGAGCGAATAGGATCGAACGCTGCTCACACTGGGCGAGCACCGGATTCGTCAACTGAACGATGAGCAGGATCGACAGGCACAGTGCCGGGAGCACCACCCCCTGTCTCAATATGATGCGCATGAGATGGGACCATCTCACATCTCTCAGGTGCATTTCCATCGAAATCAGCCTAAGCGATGAAACACGATGGAACCGACTCACGCCGGAATAAGATCGGGAGCCGTCGTGTCGTGGCGTCGTCGACTAAACGCAGCTGCAACGGTCGCGGTGCCCAACAACAGCACCCCGATACCCACAAGACTCGTTGCAGGTCCTATGGCATCTGCCACCCAACCGAACCCAACCATCCCGACCATGGCGGCAGCCATGGCACCGGCGCTGAAGGTGGTAAACACACGGCCTAAGAGAGGTTCAGGCGTCAATTCTTGCAACATCGCCCACACAACCGGCGTGAAGATGGCAGTGCTGCCGCCGAATATGATGATAAGAACAGCAGCCATAATCGGCCCCTGGAACATCCCCAGCGTGCACACCGCGATGGCACCAACGGCCAGAGCTGCGGAAACCAACCGTAGGCGGTTTTGGAGATCGCCCTGATTGATCCAACCCAGCCAGGCGGAGGCAGCCAGCATACCTATTCCAAGCGATGACCAGAGCCACCCGAGTTCGACGGAACTGGCATCGAAGAGCTGCGTGGCAAACACCGGCAGCAAGAGCATAAACGCACTCACGCCCAAACTGTAGAGGGCAGCGGTAAACATGAGGAGCAGTACGGTTCGATGCTGGACGAAAATAAATCGAAATCCGACCAACATATCTTGGAAGACCGTGGCTCTATCAGAGGAACCCACACGCGATTGCAGCGTCTCACGCAGGCGAATCGGCATGAGGCACAATGCCGATACCAAAAACGTGGCCGCATCAAGGTACAACACATTCTGGGCTCCCATCATGGCAATCCCCACCCCGCTGACGGCAGGTCCAATCAGGAGGCCTATGTTTGTTGTGCTTTGAATTAACGCATTGGCGCCGGTCAATTGCGCGCGAGAGACGAGAAGTGGAACAGCGGATGACAACGCAGGACCAAAGATGGTGGAGACGATCGACGTCAAGAACACGAGCACGTAGAGCCGTTCAAGCGTCAAGGCATCAAAGGCGTAGAGTAAGGGAATGAGCATCACCGACCCAGTTCGGATGAGATCCACCCAGATCATCACCGGCTTTTTCTTCATCCGATCAAGATAGACACCAATAAGCGGACTGAACACCAACGGGGGAATCGTCTGGAGTAATCCGATCAATGTCATCTTGAAGGCCGACCCTGTGAGTTCATACACGAACCACAACAGCGCCACCTTGTTCATGCCGTCGCCAATCTGGGACACGACCTGGCCTGAAAACAGAAGGCCGAAATCCCTCGTCCTCAGCAAATCCCATCCAGATACTGCTCGGTCTTTCACCACCTTGTCGTGGTCAGCCACACTACAACCTCCCCTATGTCTTTTTGAACCTAAGCCACTCAGCCTATCATGCCCTGTTTACACATTGTTGGAGAACGTGGGCCAGGATGCAAAACTCGCGGCCTCTGTCTCCCGTTCACCTGTGCTGCCAAGCGCCAGCTGTTCATACACCCGGAGATAGTCCTGTGCCATTCGTTCAACGCTGAACCGCTGATCGAAGGCATGCCGACATCGTCGACGATCGATACCAGCAATACCTTGGACCGCCGCAGTCATCTCGTCGAGCCCCTCGCAGACGAACCCTGTCTCGCCGTTATCAATGATTTCAGGAATGGATCCACGCCGATAGGCCAGCACAGGCGTTCCGCAGGCGAGCGCTTCAATCAACACAAGGCCAAACGGCTCTGGCCAGTCGTAAGGACAGACGAGCGCCATTGCATTTCCCAGGAATTCGTTCTTTTCTGCGTCTGTAATCTCACCGAGAAACTCAATTAATGGATGAGAAAGCAACGGCTCGATTTCAGCTTGAAAGTATTTCTGATCCGCTGGATCAACTTTCGCGGCGATCTTCAACGGAATCCCTACTCGTTTGGCGATCTCGATCGCATGATCCGGTCGCTTCTCAGGGGCAATGCGTCCCAGAAATGCCAGATAGCCGCCAGGATTCAGATTCAGTCCATACAGATCCTTTGGTAAACCATGATAGACGGTAGCCTGCCAATTTGCCCAGGAGACTGGTTTCCGTTGGGAATTCGAAATCGACACCATCGGCATCTCTGCATACTCGCGAAACACCGGTTGTAGCTCAGGCAAGTCGAGCCGACCATGGAACGTGGTCACCGTCGGGATCGGATTTCGCCGCGCGAGAGGAAATCCTAGAAAATCGAGGTGAGAATGAATCACATCGAAGTCACCGCTTTTTCCCAGCGCCTGCTCCATCAGCATTGTCATCGGTGCGTCGCGGTTAAAGATCCCTTCGTTCAGGCGAAGCGCGTGCTGGCAGATCGCCTCAAGACGAGCAGCCGTGGTTGAATCTCCGCTCGCGAACAGGGTCACATCATGACCCAGCCGGACAAGCTCTTCAGTGAGGTAGGACACGACCCGTTCCGTTCCTCCATAGAGTTTTGGCGGAACGCTCTCCCATAAGGGGGCAACCTGGGCAATTCTCATCGGAACCTTCCTTTCATCAGTTGGTGTAGTGTGCAGATCGCAGCGTCACGACTCTCTGACTCATTTTGATACATGTTCATGACTCACTATTCTGATATTCTCATGTGGTGGTTAAGACCGACGAGGTTCCGTGTTCAAGGCTCGACGTTGCACGCCGACTTTTTCTTTTCCTGCCATGGCTTGAGCGACAGGATTCCCGCTTACCGGCGCGGAGACGCCCACCGCACCACAATTGACACATCGCCATTCAACAGAGGCCCCACATCCGATAGAGGTCCCACCTACACTGGCCTGTTCAGCCACAACCAACCCAGCACACCGTTCGCATCGCATGGGGCCTCCTTTCCCGACGTATCTCACTCACCTCACAATATCTGTCTGGGGGGGGTTATCGTCCGGTTACCTGTCCGGATACACAACCCTCTTGCGCCTGACGAACGGCTGTAAGTAATTCTTCATTTCGAAATGGCTTCTGCACCCACTCCACATTCCTGCTCTGTAAGCTGACAGAATGAGATCGCAGACATTGAGCCAGGTCTTCAGGTACCTGCACACCCATCAACACAATCGGCAGCGATTCACGGCATGGCCGTAACAGACTGAGCCATTCCATTTCACTGTCTACCGCAATCGTATCAATATCGAGAATCACGGCGCTCACAGAATCAATACGCTCGACTTTGTCTCTTAACGTTCTGACGAGGATCGCCTTATACCCGTTGTGCCGCAATACTTCTGTAACAACGGCACCCAATGCGACATCGGCCTCGACCACAAGAATTTGTTCAGTCACAATGCATTACTCCTCTTGTCCCATGATCCTGGTGTTACCATAAGCAAGCCTAATGCCCAATTAACCCCGTGGTTACATGATTCGTAAGACATTGTAATAATGAATCTTTTATAATATTTTACCGTTGTTGAAGTCGCGGATTTCTACTAAGATGCAGGACAACTTGCTCCGCTGCAGACATCTTGTCTCGAATTTCGATTGAACAAGAAAACCCGAGGGACTACCATGGCTCCATGCTGAACTGGTGGCACCGACTCAGCCTTCAGATCAAGGTGACGCTGATCGTCATTTTCATCGTCGGCGTCTCCGCAGGAGCAACGGACTGGCTCGAGGCCCGCTCGATCCAGCACATCGTGGAAGACAATGTCCGTGCGGCGGCGCTGGCTGTCGGATATTCCGTCGACCAGAACGTCACCAGTCGTGCTCAGCTATCAAACCGGGAGGCGCGAACCAAAGAATTGGAGAAGATCTTTGCCAATCTGCCGGATCTTCTCAACATTGTGATGTACGAATTTCCAGCGGAACTGGGAGACAATCCTATCCCGATCACCAGCGCGGGCCCCACAGAATTGCTGCTCCTCTCGCACCCGAGGCAAGAGAGGGCATTTGACCTGATTAAACGCGTGCGCGAGGAACAGCGGCCCCTGATCGATTATGCGGACAGGAAAAATACCCATCGCGTCTTCCTGGCTGCCCCGATCGTCTTAAAGAATGTCGTGGTAGGAGCAACCTATGCCGAGTTCTCTACCAGGCAAATGGATGAAGCCTTAGAGTCCATCCTGCAAGCCTCCAGAACGAGACGATTGCAGACGGGACTGGCGATCGTCGTCGCCATCAATCTGTTTCTGTACTTTAAGGTGCATCGCCCTGTAAAACGACTGCTCACGGCCGTTGAATCGGTTTCTCAGGGAACCATGACTTCGGTCGTCCCTGTTGAGGAACAGGATGAACTCGGAGAACTGGCCGGCACATTCAATGACATGGTAAGGAAGATCCGTGAAGCGACTCAAGACAATGCACAATTGACGGAATCCCTGCGCGAGATGAACGACGGCCTTCAGCAGAAAGTCATCGAGGCAACCACTGAAGTGCTGGAGAAAAATCGGGCGTTGGCCCAGACGAACGAATTGCTTTCGGCGGCACAGCGCGATGCTGCACGCGCGCAACGCCTCTCGGCTATAGGACAGGTCGCTGCGACCGTGGCACATAAAATTGGCACACCCTTGACCGCTCTGTCAGGCCATATTCAACTCCTGGCTGAGGACCAGACTCTGAGTACAGAGTCTCGACGACGGTTACAGACCGTGGAGGCCCAGATCGAACGAACGTCAAAAATCATTCAAGACCTCCTCTTGTATGCCCGGAGACCGGATCCGGTGCGATCTCCTATCGATCTCAATGCCTGTGTTGCGGAATGTCTCGCACTCTTCCAGCCGGAATTCGATCGCCAGAAGATTACGCTGGAGACAGAATGGAGTCAGCAGATCGAGAAAGTTGAGGCCGATTCCCAGCAGCTCCATGAGGTGTTCCACAGTTTGATCGAAAACGCACTCGACGCGATGCCTGACGGAGGAACACTGGTCGTGCGAGTCTCTCCTCACGCTGCGCTCGGACAGCCGGCTCATCGCCCATGGGTCGCGGTGGAACTTATCGATACAGGCTGCGGAATGAGCGCGGCGCAGCTTGTACAAATCTTTCAGCCATTCTTTACAACAAAGCGAGCCGGACGTGGCACGGGATTGGGGTTGGCGAGCGCACTGGAAACCGTACGGGCACACGGCGGAGACATCAAGGTAGAGAGCGAGTTGCAACAAGGTTCACGATTCACGATTGAGCTTCCAGCCGACGGAGGAGCGCGCTGATGCTCCGACCATCCCGTGTCATGGTCGTGGACGACGACGCCGAGACGCTAGCCTTGATGCGCGAGATCGTGGCCAAAGAAGGGTTCGAGGTCGAAACGGCCGAGGACGCGGAGACCGCGCTGCGGCGACTTGAGCAATGGCAGCCTGAACTCGTCATCACCGACATTCATATGCCAGGGATGGACGGGCTCGCATTACTGGCCGCCGTGCGCGAAAAGGAGCCGGATATTCCGGTGGTGTTGTTGACGGCCTACGGATCGCTCAAGACTGCTGTGGATGCCATTAAGGCTGGAGCCTTCGACTATCTCAGCAAGCCGTTTGTCGTCGAGGACATTCGGTTGGTGGTCCGGCGCGCGCTTGAACATACCAAGCTCGTACGGGAAAATCGTTCGTTACGAGGCCAATTGCGCGATCGATACCGGTTTGACAACCTCGTGGGCAGCAGTGGCGGAATGGTTGAAGTCTATAAAATGATTGCCCGAGTCGCGGAGACGGACAGCACGGTGCTCATCCAGGGAGAGAGTGGGACCGGAAAGGAGTTGATCGCCCGCGCCATTCATGCCAACAGCGGTAGAAGCGGCGGGCCATTCGTCGCCATCGATACGGGCTCGTTGGCCGAGACGCTCCTTGAGTCTGAGCTCTTTGGTCACGAACGTGGTGCGTTTACCGGAGCCATCGCAACGAAAAAGGGGTTGCTGGAACAGGCGAATCTCGGCACCTGTTTTCTGGACGAGATCGCAGACCTCTCTCCCATGATGCAGAGCAAGTTGCTCCGTGCAATACAGGAGCGCGAAATCCGGCGCGTCGGAAGCGAAACACCTCGCGCCATCGATGTCAGAATCATCGCCGCAACGAAAAAAGCATTGAAGCCGCTTGTCGACGCCGGAACCTTTCGAGAGGATCTTTTCTATCGGCTGGAAGTGATCACCATTATCCTTCCTCCCTTGCGAGATCGGATTGAAGATATTCCACTTTTAAGCCGGTACTTCGTCGATAAATTCGGGCGTACCAAAGAGAGACCGGTCACCGGGCTCTCGCCGGACACCATTCCTTTGCTGACACGCTACACATGGCCCGGCAATGTCCGTGAACTCGAGCATGTGATTGAGCGGGCTATTGCCTTGACCCCCTATCCCATCATTACGCCGGAAGATCTTCCTGAAACGATTCGGACAGCGCCTGTTCACATCCAAGCGCGGGCTCGTGGATGGGAGACTCTTCACGATATGGAAAAGAATTATATTCTGCGGGTGCTGGAGGCCCATCATCAGGACCACGGCGAGGCAGCCGACATCCTTGGGATCCACCGCAAAACGCTCTTCCGTAAGCTCCGTCTATACGGCAAAGACTAACTCCGATCGTGGCTCAACCTGTTCTGGCACGAGACCCAAAAGGTGAAGGGTTTTCCCACCACCTTCTTCATCTGTGCAGCCGGTTTGCTCCCCGAACAGCTCCACTGTGAACATTATCTAGTGGCACATCACCTGCCCAACTGTTGTATGATGCGAAATCAACATCGCCCTAGGGCGTAGACTTACGGTTTTGACAACGACCACTCATCATCCTTCAGCACGGCAGGATGTAGTGAGGTCCAGGGACTCGCTTATCGGAGGCTCCAATGTCAGATTTCTATCAAAATGGGGTGGTCACCGTACTTCACCGCCTCGGGCAGCCAAACGTTAACCAACTGGAGCAAGAGTTGACGCGTTATGGGCGCGTCAATCCCATCGCATTGGTCCTCCCCTCCCTCTACTCAGAATTGGGACGCCCGGCATTGAAAGCCATCGTAGAGACCCTTAAAACTGTGTCGTATCTCAATGAAATCGTCATCTCCCTGGATCGAGCGTCGGCCTTAGAATTTCGTCTGGCGAAGCAATTCTTTTCTGTCCTTCCCCAGCGGGTTCGCCTTATCTGGAATGACGGTGCGCGCATCCAAGCCATCCTCAAGGTCCTGGTCGATCACAACCTCGATATCGGCTTACAGGGCAAAGGGCGGGGCTGCTGGACCGCCTTCGGTTATGTATTGGCCAGAAATCACAGCCAAGTCATCGCACTCCACGACTGTGACATCACAAGCTACAGCCGTGAATATCTGGCGCGCCTCTGCTATCCCATCGCCAATCCCAATCTCGGGTATGAGTTCTGCAAGGGTTATTACAGCCGAGTGACCGACCGCCTCAATGGCAGAGTAACGCGCCTCTTCATTACGCCGATGATCCGAAGCCTCCAACAGCTTGTGGGACCTCACGCACTCCTGACCTTTCTCGACAGCTTTCGTTATCCTCTCGCCGGCGAGTTCGCCATGGTGAGGGATCTGGCTTGGACCAATAGAATTCCAGGGGACTGGGGACTTGAAATCGGCGTCCTCGCAGAAGTCTATCGGAACTGCGCCTTACGCCGCATTTGCCAAGCCGATATTGCGGACGCCTATGACCACAAACACCAAGAACTCTCAGCCCACAATCCCGATGCCGGCCTCCTCAAGATGTGTGTCGACATCACGAAATCGCTCTTCAGGAATCTCGCGAGCGAAGGCGTCGTGTTGTCTGACGGTATCCTCAAGACCTTGCGCGCCACATATTTGCAGGCCGCTCAGGAAGCGATCAGCCGATACGAAAACGACGCGTCCATCAATAGCCTCACGTTCGATCGACACCAGGAACGCACGGCCGTCGAAGTGTTCTTGAAAGGCATGAAACTCGCTACCGAGGGGTTTCTCGAGGACCCGCTTGGTGTCCCCATGATTTCCAACTGGAGTCGCGTCACCCATGCCGTGCCCGACATCTTTGATCGCCTAGTCGAAGCCGTCGAGGCCGATCATGTTTGGGATCCCACCTCTGAGCCGGCAGCCACTCCTTCATGATCACGAATCTCACCCCACTCACTCCGCCGACAGAAGCACGCATCCAAGAGATTGGCTCTGCAGAGGTGCTCGTCGGGATTCCGAGCTATAACAACGCGGATACGGTTGCACATGTCGTGCGGGCCGTCAGCGTGGGGCTCGCGAAACATTTCCCTGGCCGTCGAGCCGTCCTGGTCAATTCCGACGGTGGCTCATCGGATCAGACGCCGGCCATCGTCGCCCGCACCGCGATAGATTTCGAACATCTCTTCATTGCCGACCAGCAAAGTATCCTGCATCGAATCGTGACGCCGTACCATGGGATTCCCGGAAAAGGCAGCGCGTTCCGGACGATTTTCGAGATTGCCAGACGATTGAATGCCCGGGCCTGCGCAGTCGTCGATGCGGACCTTCGCAGTATTTCGCCAGAATGGATTGAACTCTTGCTCCGACCCATCCTGGAAGAAGGATACGACTACGTCGCGCCCTATTATCTCCGTCACAAATACGACGGCACGATCACAAACAGTCTCGCCTACCCATTGACCAGAGCGCTCTACGGACGACGGGTGCGCCAACCTATCGGCGGAGAGTTTGGTTTTTCGGGTGCGCTCGCGGCCCACTATCTCGACCAACACGTCTGGGAATCGGAAGTCGCACGCTTCGGCATCGATATCTGGATGACGACGGAAGCCATTGCCAGTGGCGCACGGATCTGCCAAAGCTTCCTCGGCGCAAAAATCCATAATCCAAAGGACCCATCAGCTGACTTGTCGGCCATGTTGATGCAGGTGATGGGAGCGCTCTTTGCCCTCATGGAAAAACATGAAATACTCTGGTCTCGGCTGGAAGGATCCCAGCCGGTTCCACTCTTTGGATTCACCTACGAGGTGGGGGTCGAACCAGTCCATGTCAATATGGAACGGATGGTTTCGCACTATCGACAAGGCCTCGCCGATCTTGAGCCCATCTGGCGCCAGATCCTGGCCGACGATACCTTCGCGCAACTCCGCGATCTCCAGGGAACGTCCAACACCGACTGTCGTATCCCCGATGAACTGTGGGTTCAGGTCGTCTACGATGCGGCGATTGCGCATCGCAAACGAATCATACGACGCGACCACCTCCTCAAAGCCCTCACTCCCCTATACTTAGGTCGGACCGCCTCGTTTGTCCATGCAACCCAGGGCTTGACGTCCGTCGAAGCAGAGCAGAAGATCGAAGCGTTGTGCCACACGTTCGAACGCATGAAACCCTATCTGGTTGAACGTTGGCAACCGCCGGAGCCGCAACCTGCCGCTCCGGCTCTGTTGCATCACACCAGCACCGACGCAGGAGGTGATCATGAGTGACTTCATCAACCAAGCCCTTCTTGGACCGCTGGAACTGCTCGGGCGTCAAGTATTGACCGTGCTCCCGAATGTGCTCGCCATGGGCATCATCCTACTCGGTGGGATCTTCACGGCCTGGGCGCTTGGGTCTTTTTCAGAACGACTGCTTCGTGTGATCGGGTTCGACCATTTTTGCGATCGGGTAGGAATGAATGCGGCGCTCCTCCGCGGAGGAGTCAAAACCGATCCTTCTCGCCTTGTCGGGCGAGGCATCTATTGGACCGTCATCGTGATGGCCTCGATCGCGGCGTTAGGAGCCCTCAACCTGACACCGATCAACCAGTTCGCCCAGTCACTCCTCGCCTATGTGCCGCACCTGGTCACCGCAGCGGTGATTCTCCTGGCCGGGTACTTTCTCTCGAACTTTGTCTCCCAGGCGGTCCTCATTGCCGCCGTCAACGCCGGCCTCCCACCTGCCCGACTCATCGCAGCCTGTTCTCGATGGGGCATACAGGTCCTCGCGGCCGCCATGGCGCTCGAACAACTCGGCATTGCCCAACACATCGTCGTTGTGGGATTCGGCATTACCTGGGGAGGGATTGTGCTGGCCGGAGCTATTGCATTCGGGCTTGGCGCCTCCGATCTTGCCAAAGAGCTCTTGGAGCGGCGACTGATCAATCGATCCAAAGCCAACCCGGATGACGATCTCCATCACTGGTAACGGCGCACGAGCATGCCCAACTTGATCGTGTTCACAGACTTGGATGGTTCGCTCCTGGACAGTACGACTTATTCTTACAAAGCCGCTCTACCAGCCCTTACCGCGCTTCGCGAGCAAGGCATTCCCCTCGTGCTGGCGTCGAGTAAAACACGTGCGGAGATGGAGCCGATTCGACAGCGCCTCGATCTTCAGAACCCTTTCATTGTCGAAAATGGCGGTGCAGTGTTTATCCCTCAAGGATTTTTCGATTTCCCCTTGGAACGCATGCGAACGCGACCTCCGTATCAAGTCATGGAATTAGGCCTCCCGTATCACATGCTGCGAGATGTCTTGAAACAAATAGAAGACGCGCTTGAAACGCCATTGCAAGGATTTGGCGACCTGTCAATAGAAACGATTATGCAAGTCACCGGGCTCCCGCGCGCAGACGCCATCCTGGCCAAGCAACGGGAATACGATGAACCCTTCCTCCTACAAGGCCCCAGGCCGCTCATTGAAGAAGTGTGCCGTCAAATCGTCACCAGGGGACTCCGATGGACAAAAGGTGGCCGGTTATTTCATCTCACAGGAGAAACCGATAAGGGAAAGGCCGCCTCCAAGCTCCTAGGCTGCTACCACCGGCAACAACGCATGCAAGGAGAAACGGAACGAATCGAAACGATTGGAATCGGTGACAGCATCAACGACGCCACCTTGCTCGCGATGGTGGATTATCCGATTCTCGTCCAAAAACCAGACGGATCCTATGACCCTGATATTCAACTACCTCGGATAATTCATGCACCAGGAATAGGGCCGGCGGGGTGGAATGAAGCGGTCCTGGAGCTGTTGGCACAGGTACCGTAAGAGACCACCTGAACCAAACGCACGGGCAAGAGCCCTGCCTTTCTGGTGGACTTTTCCAGCAGGATGCTAAAGTCCGCCAGCCTGTCTTTCTCATTTGGTCTGTTCGGTCTGTCTGGTGTGTTGGTCGCATGAGACCAACTAAAATGGACGAGACAGACCGTGCTTATCCCAGACGTGCCAGCCATCGAAGTCCTGTCGTGCCAACATGGTTTTCGCGCAGTAAGGAAATGCCGTACTCGTCAACGTCGGTACGCTTCGGCTACTTCGCTTTACTGGCCTTCACCGCCTTTTTTCCTGCGACTCCATGAAATGGATATCTACACCCTATCCTTTCCTGTGCTCGCGCAACGCGCGGACTGTGAAGACCCTCGTCGGACGAGTCTAGTGAAGAACAATCCGGCTACTCCCTTTGAGGGGCAAAGGAACAGGAGGTGAGGGCAGCCAGATAGCTCCCCTTGCTCGCGGAACGTGCACGATGAAATAGTGCTCGTTCGACCAGCGCAGTAGAGGAGCCATCTGGCCGCCCTCTTGCGGGGATGCTTTCCGCTCTCGGTGGAGGACGAAAGTAGAAGATGAAACGGATTGGAAGAGCACCCACGTTGGTCCTGTTCTCCCGGAACGCGCGCCCTGAGAAGGGTCTCGTTCGACGGCCGCACGTAGACCAACATGGGTGCCTTTCCAAGAGAGGGAAAGCAATCGAGCGTGGAGGGATCATCCTGGTGGGGGAGTTGCTACAAGGTCATCGTCCTGAGTGGTGACGGACGCGCCTGCCCCAGGAAGCGTTAGCGAAAACTCCCTGGGATCAAGATTCTAGCGCGACACCTGTATCTTCCACCTGTCAAGCCATCTGAAAACCTTACCGAAGCCGGAGTCGTTGCGTCATCTGAAAATCTTACCGGAGACTCCGGCACCTCGGGCTGCCGTTTTTCCCCTGGCCTCTCCCTTGGCCGGCCTGGTGATCGTCGCTCCTGAGCCCACGGTGTGCACCGGTTTTTTGACCGTGGGCCACGCCGAGGCTGATGAGGGACGCGGGGCCCTCGGGCTGAAGGTCCACCCGCACCACGGGGTGCTCGCGCGCTGCTGCGGTGACCGAGGGGCCACCTCGCGCGGCGTACGGGGGCTCGCGTGGCGAGCGCCCACAGCTGTTCCAGATGCTGGTCAATCCGCTGGGAGAGCCCGAACGGGTCCGTCGTCGCCAGGAGGCGCGCCAAGGCCGCCACGATAATCTATTTGGCAATCCCAAGTTGGGTTAGCACCATCGCTGCCGTGAAGATGAGAACACCCCATTGGATGAAGCTGGCAATGATTCGGGCTTCTTAAATCTGGGCATTCACCGTGGCGATGAGGCCAGCCTTGGCGATGAAATTAGCCAGGAGCACTCCGAAAAACAGCAACAAGCCCGCGGTAAGCGTGTGCGGGGAAATTTCGATAATGCCGCTCATCATGTTCATGGTAGCCGTCAGGTCTAGGGCATCGATTCCCGTGAACGCAAACAAGAGGAATACGAGCCAGAAGGACAACCGCCCGATCAGGTGGGAAACCGATTGGTTCGTGCCCGATTTGGCGAGTGAAGACCCAGTCCGGACCGTTCGCACAATGCATCAAAGTGGAACGCCCTTAAGAAACGCAGAGAAGAATCTCGATGAGCCAGCCGACAGCCAAGCCAAGCGCAAGGAACGTTAGCGGGGCCAGGAGTTTCAGCAATACGTGCGCAATCCGCAGGGTAGTTTCTCGAAATGCCTCGAGCATAGCCTCCTGCCGCAGAATACTCATAGGAATCGCCATCGCTGAGTCAAATATGGTTTCATGTTCTCGAACGTCTTACACAATGTTTCGATAGCTCGTTCGACATCCTCTGGTGGCCCGTCTCTGGTCCTCAGGACAAGTGAGGCGGTTTGCCCGAGGTACAAAGGGGTCAGAGACTTGAGTAAGTGTTCGCGATGGAGCGCCTTCTCATGGTAAGCCAACGCGAAATCGTAAATGGTCTGGACCCATAGCGCCTCAGGAAAACGGAACTCTTCCTCCTCGACTACGCCCAAGGCAAGGATTCCGGCCAGCGTCTCAGGAGCCAGAATGATCTCCCAGATAGGCAGAAGATCTCGTAACCCCTGTCGGAACCCCCTCACCATCCGTTCAACATTGACTGCGCCACCGACGGGTCCGTACTCATAGGGAAAACCATATTGCGGAATCGGCACAGACCCCACTCTGCCTTCCCACACGTCCTGATACGATTCCATGAGATAAAACAGTCCCCCTACCGCTTGGGCGAGCACCACTGAGAGTTCGACTCCGGTCAACTTGACCTCTTGAACCCTGGTTCCCAAAAAACTTTGAGAGACTTCACATCCTTCGGCAACGGCAACGGTGGTCAACCAGCTATCGATCCCATACCGCACCCCCACTCCCTCCCATACGTTCCTCGCCAAGTAGAGGTGCGCAAGCTTTCCGGAGAAGCCATAGCCTCCGCCGCTCTGATAACGGATCTGTTTGCCATAGAGCGCCCGATTGAGGGGATAGATGATGCAATTCGTCAAGCTGCCTTCATATCTCGCCCGACAAAAGAGAGGGGCGACATAGTCGACATTCTTTTCAAGGATAGGGTGAAGCAAGACATCCAACCAGTCGGACGTAAAAGAGCGAAGATTGGCATCGATCACAACGCAGGCTCTTGCCTGCAATGCTTCTGCAATCATGAAAAAGGCTCGAAATGCATGCTCGCGGCCAGGTACCCCAGACTCAGATAGCGCCTGGAGAGAGATCGGCCCCGGAAACACACCGCTTTCCAAGTGCTGGATACACACGGTCGAAAGATCAGACCCTATCGTGCGTGTGATAGTTTCCGGTGTGCCGTCTTGCGAGCCGGCATCCGCATTCACCACGATCACAGAAGCCTGGGGACACACCTTGCGTATGCCAGCCTTGACCGCGTTCACCACCGACCCCACCGTCGCCGCGTTATTGAACGTGGGGATTCCCACCAGCACGTCGACTTTTTCGATGTCTCCTACTTGTTGGCGAACCTGGCTCAACACCGTCTTGGTCATTGTCATCGCGACTCATTATCCACGCCGGCACGCTGTGAACCTGACAGTCGCCGTCTCGCCATCACTGCGTAAATATCTTCAAGAGCGTCAAGTAATCTGCCAGGTGTCGCGTGATGAGAAAGTTTCGCCGCACATGCTCTCGGGCCGCGCCTCCCATGCGCTGACTCAAACCGGGATTACTCAGAAGATGCCTGACCCTGAATGCAGCCCCTTCTATAGAATGTACCGTGTAGCCGGTTACACCATCGATAATCTGATCGGCAATCCCTCCGGCCGTTCCACCGACAACCGGCTTGCCTTTCCACATCGCCTCTGAAACCGCCAAACCGAACCCCTCTTTAATGGATTTCTGAAGGACAATCGTCGCACCTCTCTGGAGCGCATTGATCTCCCGATCCGCTTCAGGAGGCAACTGCAACACATGGATGTCGGTGTCGGATCCGGCAGCGGTGTTCACATCTGCCAACACCGCTTCTCCTTCCGGATCGTTTGCCACGCCGCCGCCGGCCAGAATCAGGCGACAATCGTAATGTTTCTTGACCATCCGATAGGCCTTGATGGCTCCGACCGGATCCTTGAAACGATCGAAACGCGCCACCTGCAACAGAATCGGCTTGTCCCTTGGAATCCCAAGGCGATCCAGCGTGTGGGACACTTCTGCTCGTGATAACTCGCGGTTTTTTTCGCTTAACGGATCGATCGAGGGATAGATGAGGAACTTGGGAATCGGAAGCCGTTGGGCAAATCCAGTAACGGAAAAAATGGCGGCGTCATAACGGACAACAAAATGGCGGAGGAAGCTCCAGGCGCGGCGCTGAGGCTGCGAAAGATCCAGATAGCACCGCCAGATCCATTTCCCACCCTTACGGTGTTCGATCAGCGCAGCAGGCCCAGGATCATGGACCATCACAAGGTCGGCGTCGAGATTGAGTACTTGGGCATTTTGACGATTGATCTTGAGATAGACGTGGGACATCTGTTCAGTAAATACTTGCTCCTGGCCTTGCAGCGCGTTGCTGATCCGCTTGCTGACGTCAAAAAACTCCTGGTCGCCAGCAAGGACTTCCCAACGGGCATCGACGCCCAACGATGTCAACATCGGCACAAGACGACGTAACACCTCCGCCATACCGCCCCCGTATCGGACGGCATTGACCTGCAAAAAGCTTCGCCCTTTGACCAAATCGCTCAGCCGATACAGGAAATCGACCGTCCCCTTCGTCGCGCTATCCCGATAGTCATCCAACTCCAGTCGCATAGCTTTCGTTTCGCCCCCAATCATGCACCCATTAAATCACACTTCCCTCGATTCCGTAGGCGGTTTCCTCAGAAGGCGCCTGACGCAACTTGAACCAGTAATATCCGTACGGCGCAAGGCTCAACATATAGGGTCTCTCGCCGATCGATGGAAACCGCGTCTCGCCGAATAATTCGACCGGCACAGCCCCGGCGAACTTTACGAGATCCAACTCCACCGCTTGCGCAGACCCGCCCAGGTTTTGGACCATGAGGAGCGTCTCATCCCGGTACTGCCGGAGATACACCAGCACCTTGTCGTTTCGCGGACGGAGAAACTCAATCGTCCCTCGCCCGAATGCCGGATGCTTTTTGCGGATGGCGATCATGCTTTTCATCCAGTGCGCCAGGGAATAGGGCGTTTGGAGCTGGGCTTCTACGTTGGTCGCTTGATATCCATAGATCGAATCGGTGATGACAGGAAGATACAATTTCGCGGGATCGGCCTTGGAAAATCCCGCATTCCGGTCGACGTTCCACTGCATCGGTGTGCGCACACCGTTACGATCCCCCAAATGCACGTTATCTCCCATCCCGATCTCGTCCCCATAATAAATGATAGGACTGCCAGGTAGCGTAAACACGAGGCTATTCAGGAGCTCGATTTTGCGTCGATCATTTTCAAGCAAGGGCGCGAGACGACGCGCGATGCCGATATTGCGCCGCATCTGAGGATCCCGCGCATAGGAATAGTACATGTAGTCCCGTTCCTCACCGGAACACATCTCTAACGTCAGCTCATCGTGATTGCGGAGAAACAAACACCACTGACAGGCATCGGGAATGGCCGGCGTGTGCGTGAACATGTCGACGATCGGATGCCAATCCTCGCTTCGCACGCCCATGAATAGCCTTGGCATCAACGGAAAATGAAAAGCCATGTGACATTCATTGTTCTCGCCGAAATAGGGACGGACATCGGCCGGCCATTGATTCGCTTCTGCCAGCAGAATGCGCCCTGGGTAGCGATCATCGATCCACTTGCGAATATCCTTCAAATACTCGTGTGTCTCCGGCAGGTTCTCGCATATCGTGCCCTCACGCTCAATCAGATACGGCACGGCATCGCACCGGAACCCATCCAGTCCCTGATCCAGCCAAAAGGCCATGACCTCCAGCATCGCCTTACGCAGCTCAGGATTGTCATAGTTCAGGTCCGGCTGGTGACTGAAAAACCGATGCCAATAGTATTGCTTTGCGACGGGGTCCCAGGTCCAATTGGATCGCTCTGTATCGATAAAAATGATTCGGGCCTTCCCATATTTTTTCTCACTGTCGCTCCAAACATAAAAGCTGCGCAGGGGCGATTCGGGAGATCGTCTCGCCTCTTGAAACCATGCGTGCTGATCGGACGTGTGGTTAAGTACGAGATCTGCGATGACGCGAATCCCACGCCGATGTGCTTCATCAAGAAAGGTTCGGAGGTCTTCGAGTGAGCCATAATCCGGAAACACCCCGCGATAGTCCGCGACATCATAGCCATCATCGCGCAACGGAGAAGGGAAAAACGGCAAGAGCCAAAGGCAGGTGACCCCTAACCACTCAAGATAATCAAGTTTCGCTGTCAGGCCGCGAAAATCTCCAATCCCGTCGTCATTGCTGTCGCAAAACGCTTTGACGTGCAGCTCGTAAAACACGGCATCTTTAAACCACAGCGGGTCGACGTTCGTCACAGCAAATATCCTCGTCTCTACGAGTCGGAATGCTTCACGAGAAACTCATCACACACGGTTAAAAGCGCGGATCTGTGCCGCTCAAGACTTCCGCGATACGGATTGATCGCGCGAAACTTCCCAGCCAACTCCGGCATATCCAGACTCTCCTCGATCCAGGCTGAAAAGTCGCCCTCCTGCTTGCTGAGACGGCGACGAGCTTCAAACATATGATAATAGATCGCGCTCACATCTACCTCAGATAACGCATTCCGAAACTCTTGTAAGGTCCAAGCCTCCAGACCAGTGGACACCTCTAAAATTCTGGACTGATTGAAACTGAACGGCTTGCCGAAGATCACTCGAGGCACAATCGGTGTGCGCGACAAGTGATCGTCGATGACTGAAATAAGCTCTTCCCGTAACAGCTCAAGCCCTTGAAATTCGAATGGGTCGATGACGGCAAGCCGCTCACCGAGGACATGATCTCGGACTTCCATCGCCACCCACTGGGCAAAATCATTGGGATACAGCTGTTCGACCTGACTGTGCCGTAGAAAACAGGTGTGGGTATGATAATAGATAGAGTCGAGCGGGACCTCTTCGAGCAATTCCACCAACCGCTTTTCATCCTCCGCTTCCTTCCCTAGACTCTCTCGCAGCTCGCTTGACCCGGTAAAACAAAACGGTTTGTCAGCTTTGCGCACCACTCTCCTCCTTACCGTTCCAATCTCCACTGCAATGATACGCTTCAGAGGTCGCCATCCTACCATCCAACCGGAAATTATGGGAGATTTTTGGCTGGCCGCGTCAAATTTGAACTGCCGTAGTGAATGATGACGTAGTTACGTAGAGATTTCCAGGGGCGCAGACAATGTGCCGAGGCTCATGTCATCCGCTCGAGCAGTGCGACCGGGCAGGAGCCCAAGATCTCAGCCAAACGGAGGCTCTGCTTGCCTTCGGTCTCGGTCGAGGAAAGAATTTCCCCGGTTAATAGATTCTGATAACAGGAGGCCGGTTTCCAGGACGGCACGATCACCCATGTGTCCTCCCATACACTTGGATCGAAAGGAAACATTTCGGTCTCTTGGCACAGTCCTCTGACCAAAACCGGAATGATCACGACGACGGCCCGATCCTCATAAATCCTGGCAAACGCGCATACATGCTTCTTCTTCGCCTCCTTCGACCTTTAGCGGAACATATTCCCCGCTTAAGAACAAAGAAGCATGCGCGCGACGATAGTGCAGGCCGACCATGGTGATGTACAGTTTTATCCGCCCGTCTGGAACCGTCGCGAGCAATTCCTGAACGAACTGACGCTGATCGGATCCTTGTATTCCGCGGATGGACTGAAAGTCAGCCAAGAAGCCGGCTCGCACCTTATAGTCCACCGGACGACGGTTGTCCGGATCGACCAGGCTGAAATCCCACAGTTCAGTGCCCTGGTAAAAATCTGGGATGCCGGGCGCCGTGATTTTCAAGAAGCACTTGCGAAAGTGAGTTATAGACACCATGACGCGCGATCTCTCGTTGAAAGGGAAGGAAATCCGCCAAGAACGGATTGGGCGATCGCACGCACGAGAATATGCTCAATGAAATCACGCACAGCTTGGTCATACGCATGGTTTGGATTGACCCAGCTCGTATGAATCTTGGCCTCCTTCAAGGCTTTTGCCATATAGGCCTGGATTCGGTCACTGAAGCTTTTGTATTCGTCATCGTCCAATGCATGAAACGGCCAGGCTCCGATCAACGTTTGATAGAGCAAGTATTCCTCGTTGCGATCAGGAGCGAGCATTCCCGTCCACTTCGGTTTTATACCCTTTGTTGAGTTGAGCTCCATCGATAGGATACGAGTTTTCCAGTCTTGCGGGATTTCTGAAAGGACATTGATCCTGGCTCGCACATCTTCGCTACGTTTCGTGTCATGGGTCGAAGTCGCGCACATACTTGCCGGCCAATGGGCCCGACGCTGGCGCATGCGTTCGTGGAAGGTGTGAACCGAAATCCCGAATTGCAAAGGATCGCCGCCGACCTCGTTCAGTGACGCAAGCCGGTTATACACGTAAAAGGCCGTGTCTTCGGCCCCCTTCGCCATGACCGTGCCCGTGATCTGCTGAAATTTCATCGCAAACCTCAGCTGATCATGGCGCTCCCGTTCGTGATGATAGCTGGCCTGCTTGAGCAGAATATCCTGGACAAAGTCGAACACAAGACCGCTTAGCGCAGGATTCTTGCGCTTGGCCCTAGAGACTGCCAGCCGGATATAGGACCGATCCCGATCCATCACGGGTTCCTCGCCCGGAGTCACATACGTCCTGTAGACAGGAAAACAGGCGATAATCTCACGAATGGCGTGAATCAGGCTGTTCAGCGTGAAATCCCTGAATCGTCGATTCATTTCGGAGAGATGATTGAGCTGATACCCAAGCACGTTGATCTCGCTCGACATGGACGCTCGCATAATCAGCTGCTTGCTTTCATATGCACAGTCTTCAAAGGAAAGGTGATTGCCGATAAAACGGGCATAGAGCCGTCAAAAGCCTGTTCATGTGAGCCATCCACGAACAACCCATTGACCAGGGTGAGGAAGTCGTACCCTGTCGTACCATAGACAGGCCATTGAACAGGCAGCGTCTCTTCCCTCGAAAGGATTTTTTCGACGACAAGAAAGAGCGGTCGCTCGGCCTCCCCGGCGGGAGGAGCAAGGTTAGTTTTGGCCCACGTCTGTAATTGCCCAAGGTAGGTGCTGGGATCGTACAAGCCGTCAACATGGTCGATACGCAATCCGGTGGCCGCTCCTTTCTTTAAGAGCTGAAGAATGAGTTG
The DNA here is from genome assembly GCA_963748375.1 of uncultured Nitrospiraceae bacterium. Classification (GTDB taxonomy): domain Bacteria; phylum Nitrospirota; class Nitrospiria; order Nitrospirales; family Nitrospiraceae; genus Palsa-1315. The sequence goes on along the minus strand of CAVVIR010000002.1, from coordinate 84,353 downwards.
GTGAGAGGAGAGGAACACAGCAGGATCTTCCATGCGAATAGCTGCCAGTTCATTGATATCGAAGAAACGTCGGTAGTTGATTTCTTCTGAGGCGACCCGCCAATAGGCAAGTCGATACACCTGGTAGCTCAGGAGTTGATCCAGCAGATCGAAGCTTTTCGAGTCCCCCTTTGTCCCGTTATAGATCGCGACATTATCTTGAATAAACGTCTGGACAGTTTGGCTCTCATTCATGATGCGTGAGAGTCGCCGCCTGATAATCTCCTTCTCTCGATAGCGCTCTGCGATCTGGGCAGGATCCGCCTCATTGCGATCGGGCAGGTGTCGAAGAGCGGTCAGGATACTCTGCAGTTCCTGCACATGCAGATCATCCGACTGCGTCCGGCTGATCAACTCATCCAACCGAAGGGCGAGGATCATCGCTGAGTGCTTTCGGATCAACGGGAAGCTGGTGATCGAAGTAACGGAATGAAGAACCGTCCTTCGATCGTATTCCAGAATGATCTCCTGGTTCTCCACGACGGTTCCGTACTGCTCGCCCAGAATAGGCAGAAGCACTTTCCCTTCCAGCTCGGCCTTGACAGGGCGCCAATCGATATCGAAGAACGACGCGTAATGAGCGCTAGGGCCGTTCTCCAAGACATCCTGCCACCAAGCATTGCACGATTTTGCAGATGCCCATATGATTCGGCACTACATCAAGAATCTGCCCCATTCCGTGTTGCGCGAGCGAGTCAGCGAAGATTTGAAAGTCCTGTTCGGTCCCGAGGTCGGGGTTCAACATAGTCGGATCGACAATGTCATAGCCGTGCGGACTCCCCGGCACCGCCATCAAGTAGGACGAAGCATAACAGTCCGTAATGCCCAGAGCGTGAAGATACGGCACAATCCGAGCGGCATCGACAAATGTGAAGGTATTGTTGAACTGAAGCCGATAGGTCGCGGTGGGAATCTTCGGGTAAGAGATCGGGAGGTTCATTGGATTCTCAGGCAGGTTCTCGGGTCGTTTGGAAGCGGTCGCTATCGAGAGCGTTTTTAGATGGAGTTCCGGCGTCCCAGGTCTGCCAATATGGTCAGTCACGCCTGAGCGAATTCAACCATCTCGTGGAGGTCACAGTCAGAGTAAGCCCATCACCTCGACCATGACCGTGGGCAAGTCGAGAGGCTACCGGATAGAATGTAATGGGGAAAATAGAGGCGGAAATGTTCTGGCAAGCGACATGCGACAGTGTGCGACAATCCTGCAAGGCATGAGCAAAGACCGATTGGTCTTTGCAGATCAACCCACCTCACTCATGCTTCCTGACTGAGTGAGGTGGCTCGTTGGTGTCATGGTTACATTGACGGGATGCATTCCAGATAGACAGCCACTCCGTAAGCCGGCATAGAAATGGTTTGTCCCTTATGTCCGATGACCACTGTGGCAGGAAAATGGTTGAGGCCAGATCCTCCAAATTCTATGTCCAACGAGCCCACCATCAGCTCCCAAGTCCCAAGAGGTTTTCGTAACGTGACTGAGATCTGTTCCCGATTAAAGCCAAGGATCACAAAGACTGCCCATGACCTCAGAACCCGGCGATGGAGAAACAGTACCTGTTCCGTCTCCCCAACCCATACAACATGCTCATGTTGGTCAGGCTGCGCCGATCCTAGCGCGGGTACGGATTTTCGGAGAGCGATGAGGCGATGATACCAGCGAAGGAGTTGAACTCGTTCCCCCTGTGTCTGAGGTCCTGGATGAACCCGTGAGCGCTCGAAAGTAGAAGAATTCTGTGGGTCTGACTCCTCTCCCTCCCAAGCAAACGCCGCGAATTCAGCTCGTCGTCCCTTCCGGACTGCTTCAATTAGGACGTGGGTCCCCGTGGTCGATAAAGTACTGAAATGGAGCTGTCTCTCCATATTCTTCGCCCATGAACAGCAGCGGAATATTCGGCGCCAAGAGGCAGGCAGCAGCCGCCACTTTCAGCGCTTCATGCGGGACTAAGGTACTGAGTCGTTCTCCCCCTGCGCGGTTTCCGACCTGATCGTGGTTTTGAGAATAGACGATAAATTGGGAAAGAGGGCGAGAGATGGACGAACTCCCGTGGCGGCGACGACGATAACAGGATCGCTGTCCAGAATAGACAAAACCTTCCTTCAGTGCCGTAGCCAGTTGATCAAGTCGTCCAAAGTCCTCGTAATAACCTGTCCGCTCGCCTGTTAACACCGTGTGCAGGGCATGGTGAAAATCGTCGTTCCACTGACCATCCAAGCCATAGCCGCCTTCGGCAATCGGAGCAATGACTCGTACATCGTTCAGGTCACTCTCAGCAATCACATGAATGAGCCTGCCCAACCGCTCGGCTTGAGCGTGCACCGCGTCGGTCAGTTCACGCAAAATGTGACGAGGGCTACAGTCGAAGATGCCATGGATAGCGTCTAACCGCAGAGCATCAATGTGAAACTCCGTCACCCAATAGAGCGCATTATTGATGACGTATCCGCGGACTTCGTCGCTGTCAGGCCCGTCATAATTGATCGCGCATCCCCAAGGCGTTCGGTACCGGTCCGTGAAGTAGGGGCCGAAGTCACCTAGATAATTTCCTTCAGGCCCGAGGTGGTTATACACGACATCCAGTACAACGGCGATGCCCCTTTCATGGCACGCGTTGACGAAGGCTCGAAGACCGTCAGGTCCGCCATAAGAAGATTGAACTGCAAAGGGAGACGCGCCGTCGTATCCCCAGTTGCGCGCGCCGGGAAATTGGGCGACCGGCATGAGTTCAATAGCCGTGATGCCCACCTCGTGCTGTAGGTAGTCGAGCAATGGAATGATGGCGTGAAATGTTCCTTCCCGGGTAAATGTGCCGACATGCAATTCGTAGATGATGAAGCGTTGAATTGGAATTCCAGACCATCGGTCATCGGACCACAGGAATGTATGAGGATCGATGACCGCAGAGGGTCCGTGCACGCCATCCGGTTGGAAACGGGATGCCGGATCCGGACGTGACTTCTGGCCATCCAATACATAACGATAACGAGCGCCTGGCTCGATTCCACACACCGTGGTCTCAAAGTATCCATGCTCGCAAGGTTTCATCTGAATGGGTGAGTCTATAGGTAACTGTGATTGTCCAACAAGATCGACCGTTACCCGCTTGGCATAAGGAGCCCACACGCGAAAATGAACTTTGGATGAACCGATAGGCCATGCCCCCAGATCCAATTGCTACCCTTCTCGTGTCGCCATTTCCAGTTCAACAGCGAAACCGCTTCTCCTCAGTGTGCCACAGTGTTCGTCGCCATACCAGGGATCATCCCCTCCTCCTTCGCTCACGCTTGCACAAGCGTCGCGTCCTACCACTACACTCCCTAGGAACTCCTCGATTCAGAGAAACGGGAGGAAGAACAATGAGGGTCTTGCCGGGTCGTCCTTATCCGCTCGGAGCGGGATGGGATGGTGAGGGTGTCGACTTCGCGCTGTTTTCAGACATTGCCACAGCGTGGAACTTGCCTCTTCGATCAGTCGGACCAGACGAAGAGTCCCATCGGATCTAGATAAAGAAACCGACCACTAGGCCGAACAGATTCTTGCCAGAGGTCATCCTCGACACATGTACAGATATCGGGCCACGGCCCCTATGACCCCACTTCGGAGCACAGATTAATCCGTCAATGTTGTTACTTGCGTCTAGAAAAATGCCTGCGCTTCTGCACGCCGCCACTGATTCCATGGCCGTCATCGACTCGACGATCGCCGGCTACCGAGCCGATAACCATGCATGCCCATTAATCCTCTTCCGGATTAATGATATGAAGTCCCGCCGAGCGAGAAGCCGTCAGCAATTGTGTGTCGGCACTGACAACGGTCAGCCGCAAGGGCTTCAGCTCCAACGCCAGCGCCAAATGTAGGACCTGCGGGGATCGGAGCGCAGGATACTCCAGCGCAAGTTCTTTGGTCGCTAAAAACGTCTGCATCGTCGGCGCAATGAACTTATAGAGGCCCTCTTGAGAATCCCTTTCAAACTTATGGATCACCGAGTAGCAATCGTCTCTGGTGATTTCTCCATGGTGAGCCCGATTGGCGAGAACTGTATACAAATCCGTCACAGACCACGTCGGCACAATCGCCACTTTACCCCGCTTTACCATGAGCCTGCTGATGATGCGTGTGCCGCGCTCCATGCTGTACCGTTTCACCAAAGCTGTTGAGTCAAAATAATAATATGGCATACGATCACACTCTCCCCTTCAGAATGATGGCCGCCAAGGGACCGGACAGTTTCGAGAGCCGATCTTGGAGTTCATCCAGAGGTAGCTCGTCGTACCCCTCCTTACGAAACTTGTCGGAGAGGTTGCCCAGATTGAACGAAGCCGTGTCGTTCTTGAGCCGCTCATTCAGTCGGCGTTTCGCCAAGCTACTGGGAACCCGCTGTTGCGTCACCGTCAATCCGCGACCACGACTGCGTGGCGCACGAGTTGATATCTGTGCTGCTTCCAACTTCGATTTGGCCATATCCTCCCTCTCTCTCTGAATTAGTGGGACGCTGACGCCGGCGTAGATACCAGCCCGTCCCGCGGACATCCCGCAGGCTGACTTACCTGTGCCGGCAATTCCAACTCTCCATACACATGGGCCGCAATGGCCTTCGCCGTATCGGCAGAAAACTCTTGCTGCATGACACGCACAACTTTGGCTGTCGCCTCTCGCTCCGACAAATGGCCTTCCTTGCCACCTTTTGACAAAGCGCCGACCACCCGCTGGCTGGCCACATCCACGACTTCGAAATCGCTGCACCATCGCATGAACTTGAACTGCGGATCGCGCACGTCGATCGGCCATACCCGCACCACGCCACGCACCAGCAACTCCGGAGATGGACCGCTGGAATCGCCACCAATCGAACGATCCTCTCCCCACGGTCGGCTCGTGACTTGGAGCCCTTCCTTCAACAATCCCTCTATCAAGGCACGTTGTGCCGGTTCAGCCTGGTCGCCGGTCACCGCAACCGCCAGCACCAGATTCATAGCAAGGAACTGTTCGAGTTCGTGCGTGAGTTCGCTCACGCGGTAGGCTGCGGCGGTACCCTGCCCGCTCGGTCGAATCACGCGAAGGTCGGCATTATAGGTCTCCCGCAGCACCAGATTTCTGGCAGCCCGTCTCAGTGCTCTGACTCTTGCCAGTTTATCGGAGGACCGCTGGAAGTCCTCGACATCGTCTCTGATCGATCGGTCGAGCTGGGTAATCCGTTCCATGAACGATGTCTCTGCCTGAGACCGATGCATCCCCGCCAAAGCATAATGAAGTCCTTTATCCACATCAACCCACCGATCGACGATCTGGACGTTCTCCAATACTTTGTCGGTCGACACACGGGTCAGATTGTCGAGCGTCAAACGTCGTTCAGCACTGCTCTGTCCGCGCTGCTCGATCACCAGATACGACTCCCAGTCTTTCGCCTGCGCATTGACCTCGGCTTTGAAAATACGGGCCACCGCTGCATACGCGCGATCCTCGGCTACCGCGCGACTCTCTGCCTGTCCCACGCCAACAAGATATTGTCCGGACGGATAGGCGGCACTCACCCCATCGATCCAGTCTGGTTTCGCTTGTCCTCCAAACCATGCACAGCCGGATAGCGCGACCAACGCCATCAGCGCCACTCCGAATCGGCGTACAAACAGCGATCCGTCTATCATGGCATCACTCGTTGAATGAGCAAGGCGGTCTCGCCTGGCCCGAGGGACAGAGTCTGCATGGCCTCAGGCTTCAGAGGGTCAGAAAACCCGCCGGTTGGCTGGCTCTGCACCTGATAGCGCCCCGGTGGAACCCAGACCCGCGCGAGATGGATTTCATCGGGCAATGTCTGCCAGCTCCGCTTGTCGGCTTCTTCCGACGCCACCGCCAGTCCTTTCGTCAGCAGCCCAACGAGAAGACCGACCCACGGCCCCGCATCTTTCCCCGCTGCTTGCTGAGCCCCTCTCGTCGTTGCCTCGGCCAGCGCGAACTTCGTGGCGGCACGGGCGAGAGCCTTGGTGGTTATTACAGCCATTCGTTCCGAGAGCGCCTTATCTGCCAAGGCCGTTACGTTATGCACCAACTCAGTATTCAACGTCACCCGTGTGCCATTATCATCCGGAATAAGACTCACCCTATCGACAGGCACCTGTGTCTTTTGCGGAATAAGTCTTGGTAAGGCCACTCGAACAACGCGTCCGTTAAGTCCATACAAGAGCGTGTCCACCCCCCGGTTGGAATGTCGATTCGACTGCGAAAACCCGCGGTTGAGGAGCACCAGCTGGAGTGCGTCAAAACTGATCGGCAGGTCAAGAAACTGATCCTCCTTGCGTGGTGCGCGGCCATTATAGCTGATCACAACAACTTGAGCGAGCTGTTGCAACGACTGACTCGATTCCCACTTCGTATGGGAAAACACTTGTTGATACTCGGCCAATTCTTGAGTGAAGTGCAATGCCTCAGCCGTTCGCAGCAGATCGGTCTTCAGTTGGACCGGCACTGTGGTTCGTGCCCATGTGCGCGAGGCCTCAAAGGTCTCGTATGCCTTCCGATAGGCAATAAACGCATTGTTCACATCGTTGGTGCTCTCATAGAGGATGCCGCTCAGATAGCGTGCAAAGCCGTCATCCCGATAAACATTTTCCTCCGTAGTTCGATCTGACAGGACGTTAAGCCGGTGGTCGATACGGCGAGCTTCGACCAACGCATCTTGCCACTGGCCCAACACCGCATAATTGAGTGCCTTGAGCACATTGATCAGCACCTGTTCGTAGGGATCACCCTCATAGGGTAACGCCGTATCATTCGTCATGAATCCGAGGGTTTCCGTCCGAATCTTTCGCGTGTAGAGACGATCCACCTCCTCCTCAGCCTGTTCCAATACCGCGTTGCTCTGCTGATAGTCGCCGGCGAGGTGGAGGGTCATCCCCCGATCCATGCCATAGAGCACACGGCTTTTTTCGCCGTACTCCTTTTCAGCCTGTTGAACGATGGCATCGGCGCCCTTGGGGTCGTGGGCGCGCAGGCTCGCGTCGATGAGGAGATATCGGTTGACCGAGGGGCCGCATCCAGCAAGCAGCACGATCGCCACCACGGCAAAGAGAGACTGGGTGGAAATAAAAAAGCCCCACCGTGCCGGAACAAGGGCGGTGGGGCGTGAGGCAAGAGAACTCAACGGAGGTCGTGGAGACTAAAAGATGGTACGTTTCTTTTCGACGACTTTCTTGATCTTCTTCTGACCGAACCAGACCTTGGCGTTGCTTTCCAAATCCACCATTTGCAGATCGACCTGGTAGAACACCGCCTTTGTCCCATCGACCTCATCGAGGATCGTCGCAATGGTGCCCTTCATCATGTAATCGGCGCCGATCTCTTTTCCCGGCGCTTTCTGCGTTTCCTCTCGCGCGTACATCGCTTGCTCTTTGCGCTCGGTGCGAAGTTCCTCGCGGTCTCCCTTTCCGGCCACAAACGTAACTTTTTGGGAGTTCGTAAGCTCACGTTCAAGATCGGCCACAAAGGTGTTGACGTTGATATGTTCGTGGCTGCTGTTCTGAATGGTCCCGATGACGACGACCGGCTGGCGCCTCTTCGAGCTGGAGAAATTGTTGAGCCACGGATACTCCAGCGCCTCTTTGACCATGGACTCCGCAACAATCCTGGAATCGGTATCGTTCCAACGCCCGCTCAGATCAGTGACGACCCCGGAGTCGACTCTCGTTATTCTTGTCTCTTGCGCACAGCCGACCAGCGACAATAGCACCAGCGCCACGAGCCCGATTTGTCCTCGATCCATCACGCTCACGCGATACCTCCCCTCACAGATGCAGAAATTGGCGGTCGCCCAGTGAGAGTCCTTAGCGCGGCGCCCGTTTCTCTTCTTCTTTCTCAAGCCGATCAAATAGCCTATCGGCATTCTTTCTGACGTAATCACGAACCTGCGCGTTGAGTTCCTTCGCCTGCTCAAGATTGTTCTTCATCTCATCGAGGTTCAGCTTGGCCAACACGTAGTACGTGTTCGTTTTCTCATCCTTGTAGCGCTCGATGGGGCGCACGCCGCTGAGGGTCGTGGTCGTCACCGTCTTAATGGCCCGCTCGACATTCTGCTCTTCCGTGTTCTTGGTAAAGTCTCCGGCCGTCGTGGAGGCCGCATAGTCGCGCATTAAGTAGCCTGTATAGGTTTCAAAGGTCTTGGCGATTTCTGCTCTGGCACGATTTTCAGCAGTGTCCCAGGCCAGCGGCTCGTTTCGAACACCGGCGACAGCCCCGACGCCATAAAAGCCTTTACTATCTTTCTCATTAAAGGCCCCCGACCCTTGCTTCACCCACTTCGGAGGGCCGCCGCAGGCAGCCAGCCCGATCATCAAGGCAATAGCCATTCCTCCCCAAACCAACCTCGACCTGAACCCCAATACCCTATCCATGCGCATGCCTCCTTGGTGATGATCGGGAAGGATGAAACGGAAACGAAGGTTCGAGAGTTCACACGGGTTCATGCTAACATGCACCCCTAATCCAGTCAACGAAACCGACGACCGATGGTGACCGTCTCGCTGTTCCCCTAATGGAGGATACCAGTGGCAGACATTCAAATCGATGACGGCATCATTAAGATTCTCAGCTTGGAAGTTCAAGATCCTAAAGCCGCCGCAGTCCTCGCGGAATATCCTCAAACCCGCTGGGCAGAAATCACGCGGAAAGCAGTCAAGATTGGGCTGGGGTATCTCAAAGGCGGCGAACGAGCCTAACGGCAGGCTGCTGAAAAAAGCCGCCAGCGGCGTTCTCGCATCGCTCAGACCCTCAACGTACCCCACTCGGGAAAAAAGCTGTTCCGACAGCTCGGGGTTGGGCGGGTGAGAATGTACGCCTTCGGATCTTCGCTCGCTGCGGCCTTGCTGACAGCCTTTTTGAGCATCCTGTGGGAGGAATACCTGCTCTGCCCATACAGGTACGGACGATCAAAGCTCCGCTTGCAACAATGGTTTCTCCGCAGCATGCTACGGCTTTGTGGGAGCGGCAGGTGTTGTTGATTGTGCCACAGCTGCCCTGGCACGACTATGGTTCCCGCCGAGTTCGAGGTAGTGAGTGAAGGCCTCGACTGACTTCGATTGATCCATTAGCTTGTCGGCGTAGAGGATGCCTAGCGAAAAATAGACATCCGTATAGTTGGGATTGACCACCAGCGCTTTCCGCATGGCATATTCTGCCTCGGCATACTGCCCACGCTTTTCGTGAATCAACCCAAGGGTATACTGCGCATCGGGGTTCTTTGGAGCATACTGCACCGCCAACGTTGCAGTGGACAATGCATCGTCAAGATTCGGCAGGACTTCCAGCCGCACATAGCTCTTGAGCACATAGGCGTCGCCGAACGTGGGATCATACTCCAGCGCTTTCTCCAACCGCTCCAATGCCTCCTCCGGCGACTTTTCCGTTTGGAGGAGTGCGAAGGCCCGTTCATATTGCATCTTCGCGGCCTGTCGTCGTTCGGCCGGTGACTGGGGCTCAGCTCCCATGGTAAAGGCAGCCTTTCGCCCCTCCATCAACACCGTATCCCCTTCCCCTTCAAGCTGCACAAAGAGTGGGTGCTGAGCGCCGTTCGACTGCGCCAGAACTTGTTGCTGTATATACGCGCCAACTTCCGTGGCCATGAGCCATCCATTTTTATTGCGATCCGCCATGCCGCTTAGCCCGTTCACCAGCGCCTGTACGAACAGACTTTTCCCATTCTCCTGACTCAACGACTCGCCTTTATCACCCGCTGTCAATACTTGCACCCCTCGACGTTCGGTCTCATCTTCCGGAGCAAATCGTCCTTCCAGCGACAACGGCTGAACTGCGCTCACCTCCCACCCGCGAACCGCCGCGTTCAAGAAAAAGAGCGTGTGTTTGGACGCGCTACGCCGGCTGAATTCTTTGAGCTGTTCGAAGGTAACCGATTTGGTCACATTCTCCCTCTGTGCATCCCAGGGGACGAGATAGCCAAGTTCCTTGCCATCGAGATCTTGAGTGACACCTGCATATCCGGCGAAATAGATCACGAGCCGATCATATCGGCCAACCTTGCGAGGCAAAAAATCCGACAGTGTCTGCTGCAGACGGCGAGCGCTCGCATCCTTGTCATAGAGTTCAACAACCTCATCGAAGCCCAGTTGGCGAAACGCCTGAGCAACCGTTTTGGCATCCTCAATCGTGCCTGGAATTTTCGGAGCGAGGAGATAGTTTTCCACTCCGATCACAATGGCCCACGATTTGTAGTACAGCCCTTCCGGCTTTCCTAATTGGGCCGACGCCAATGGCAGACAGAACGCCGCCACCAGCAAGTCGGTAAGAAACGCGAACAGGAAGAGCCCCAGTCGTCGGGAGGCGATCGGCAACATCAGTTAGACCCGTCTCAGTGTATGGCGTGTAACGAATTTACCCTACTCTCGCCTTTGCGCGACTGTCAAGAAACGGCAGACCGAGGTCTAGCAGGATGCTGAAAAAGTCCACCAGCGGCGTTCCCGCATCGTTCAGACCCTCAACGTCCGAAGAGATTCTCGGAAATTGGAATCTCTGGAGGGGTTTTTCCGTTCGCAAGATCCATTGTACGAGCGAACAGCTCCACGAAGTGCGGTGGGTACCTCCTCCGATCTTCACTCGCGGTAGCCTTGCTGGACGGGCTTTTTGAGCATCCTGCAGGTACAGTTGAGTTCCCTCCGCCCCTCCAGCATAATGTCGACAATTCGGCTCGCACCCCGACCAGAAGGAGTCCTCACACCATGGCAGAAAATTTCGAGACCCTCCTCAAGGAAAGTCGTGTATATCAGCCTACTGCTGAAACCAAAGCCGCTGCTCACATTCAGGACTATGAGAGCGCCTACAAGAAATCGATCGCCGACCCTGAAGGCTTCTGGAGCGACGTCGCCAAGGAACTTGAGTGGTTCTCTCCCTGGACCAAGGTTCTGGAGTGGGATTATCCCTGGGCCAAGTGGTTCGTCGGCGCCACCTGCAACATTGCCTATAACTGTCTGGACCGTCACGTCAAAACCTGGCGCAAGAATAAAGTCGCCGTCATCTGGGTCGGTGAGAACGACCAAGAACGGGTCATCACCTATGGCGAACTGTACCGCCAGGTCAATCGTTGCGCGAATGCGCTCAAGAAGCTTGGGCTCAAGAAGGGCGACCGAGTCACGATCTACCTGCCGAAAGTTCCCGAACAGATCGTGGCCATGCTCGCCTGCGCACGTATCGGCGTCATTCATAGTGTGGTGTATTCAGGATTCAGCGCTCCGGCCCTCGCGAACCGCATCCAGGATGCCGAGTCCAAACTGGTCATTACGGCCGACGTCGGATTTGACCGGGGAAAGGTTCTCAACCTCAAGCCGGTGGTCGATCAAGCCGTCGCTAATTCTCCCACCGTCGAACATGTGGTAGTTGTACGACGACAGACTCCGGGTGTGAACTTATCCGCGCCAAAGGAAATCGATTGGCACAACTGGCTAAGGAACGAGAAGGCGGTCTGCGAGGCCGAACCCCTAGATGCAGAACATCCGTTGTACATCCTCTATACGTCGGGCACTACCGGCAAACCCAAAGGCGTGGTCCATGTCCACGGCGGCTACATGGTCGGGACCTACATCACCACGAAGTACGTCTTCGACCTCAAAGAAGAAGATGTCTACTTCTGTGTCGCCGACCCAGGCTGGGTCACCGGCCACAGCTATATTGTGTATGGTCCGCTCCTCAACGGTGCTACGATCCTGACAGCTGAAGGCAAGCCGGACTATCCGAACCCTGGCCGTTGGTGGGATGTGATCGAACGATACGGGGTTTCGATTTTCTATACGACCCCCACCGCCATTCGCCTACTCATGCGCTACGGAGAAGACTGGCCCAAGAAATACGATCTTTCCACCCTCCGCATCCTGGGCAGCGTGGGTGAGCCGATCAATCCGGAAGCCTGGGAATGGTTCCATCGCGCAGCCGGTGGGGACAAACCGATCATGGACACCTGGTGGCAGACCGAAACAGGCTCCATCCTGATTACCCCCCTACCGACAGTCCCCTTGAAGCCAGGCTCCGCTACCAGACCATTCCTTGGGATCGAAGCCGATGTTGTGGACAGCCAAGGCAACAGCCTCCCCCCCAATGCCGGTGGATTTGCCGTCATCAAAAAGCCCTGGCCTTCGATGATGCGGACCATCTACAAAGATCCGGAACGCTACAAGACCTACTGGAACACGATCCCGAACTGCTATACCGCCGGCGACATCTGTCACAAAGATGAAGACGGCTACATGTGGTTCATGGGCCGCGCCGATGACGTGATCAAAGTAGCCGGTAACCGGCTCGGCACCGCCGAAGTAGAAAGCGCGTTGGTCAGCCACCACGCCGTAGCGGAAGCGGCGGTGATCGGTAAACCGCACAAGCTCGTCGGCGAATCCATCAAGGCCTTCGTCATTTTGAAGCAGGGAGAAGTGGAAAGCCCGTCACTGATCCAGTCGATCAAGGATCAAGTGATGACGGAGTTGGGCAAGATCGCCGTGCCATCCGAAATCGACATCGTGCCATCGCTCCCCAAAACCCGATCTGGCAAAATCATGCGGCGAGTGCTCAAAGCGAAAGAGCTCGGACAAGACCTTGGCGATATCTCGACGATCGAAGAGTGATTCAACCGAATTCAAGACCGGTGACCGATACGCGGTTTGTACGTGCAGTAAAAAAATCGGAGGTTGCCCATGTTTTCAGCAACACGCCCCAGAATCACGGTCGCAATCGGAGTGCTGGCACTCATCTTGGCAGCGATCGCCCCAGCCACTACCTGGGCTGCCGAACCACCAGCCAAACAGGACAAGAAAACGAGCAAGCCGACAGGGGACCGCACAAGTGCACCTACCCCAAAAGCCACTGCGAAAAAATTCTCCACGGCGGAGATTGCGGGAAAAGCTCCATCCTGTTTCGGTGAGGCACCAACGCTCAACAAGCTCTCACCTGACCAAGGGAAAGCGGGAGACAAGGTAACCATTACGGGAACCAATTTCGGTGCAGCAGCCTGTATGCGAGGTGTCTCGTTCGGCCCAGGCCACCCCGCTCAGTTTCGTCAGACGAATGACAGCATCGCAACGACCGTGCCTAGCGGTGGAAAGAAAGGCCTGGTCCTCCTCACCGTCACCACCGCCTCAGGAGAAAGTTCGAAACCGTTTCTCGTAAAATAGAAAGAGGCGGGGAACAACCAGACCATCCTTCTTGCTCGCAGAACGCGCACGATGAAACTGTGCTCGTCCGATGCGCGCAGTAAAGGGCACCCTTGGCCACTCCTTTAGAGAGAAGTGTAGAGAATTGTGACGTGCTTGCTCCACCCTCAAGGAAGCAGTAGAAGAACGTGGAGGAAATATCTGAGGGAACTCGTCGAACATGAGACGCAAGCCAGGAGAACCGATCTATCTGAAGCGTCATATCCTGGGCCTCGCTCTGGCCGTGATCGCCCCTATTCTGCTGCCCCTCCTATACCACCGCTACATCGCACCGTTGAGTTTCGACACGATATTTTTTGCAGGCCTGCTCATTGCTCTGATCGGAGGTATCGTGCTCTACTTCGCCTATCGATCCTCAGCTCAGAACGAACCATAACGCTGCTACTTGCCCTTTTGCTCAGGCCTCTGATGTATCCATGTGAGAGGAGCCGCCGCCTCGGCCATGTAGGCTTGCCCAAACCCTAACACCAAATGTGCGTCTTGTAGCCGCAATTCCCAGAGGGCAAAATCCGCAAAGCCGAACATCATGGCCGATTGAGGAAAGCGGGCCAGATAGCGCTCCTTCACTTCGGCGTAGTCCGGTACCCCGACATCCAACAGCGCTGCCTCACCCTGAAGATTTATCCTCCGCAGGGCTGAAGGATTTCTCCCCAGCCTATCTGGCTCCGAAACAAACAGCCCCACGCGAGAGTCGTGCAACAGATGTTCAGTGTGTAACGCCAAACGACTCAGATGAATATAGGCACGCGTCCAGTCATTGCCAAAAATATAGGGCACATGCGATCCAAATGGCCGCCCGTTCCTGAGCGTCAGCAGAACCCCCGTACGAATCTCCTCGGCCAACTTGGCCCAAGCAGCCTGAACCTCCTCATTCGACAACGCGTCAGACATGGCCATACAGAACCCTCCTTCTGCCCTTCCTCCCACTCGTAACTCCGCCTCGCAGATCTAACCCTGCGCCATCACGAACATACAAAAAAAGACCCTTCTGCCTATGATGACTGGAAACCAGGACAACGCTCCGTGTATTCTGTCTGTGAGCTACTCCAGAACCCAGCACACTTTGGCCTGGACGCACGTGATGAAACCTCACGCCATCTTATCAAATCACACAATGTTTCTGCTCATGATCTCACTGCTTATGAGCCTTGGCTGTGCAACCGCATCGACGCAGGGGCCGACAACCGTAGGACCGGCTTGCAGCATCTCATGGGACAAAACAAACGACCCGAAGGTCACCAGGTATCAACTCACCGTGATCAACCAGGAGAATCCGGCAGAGAAAACGCTACTGATAATTCCTGCGGAAACAACGAAACTGCCCTGTAAGGATGCGGGCGCCAACCATGAAGGGCTGTGGGGAGTGACCGTGCAATCCTGTTACGACACATTCACGTGTAGCTTCCCAACCGACATCGTACGCATGCGCATCGCCTTGGAGTAAGTTCGACCAGCAGGATCGCCACGCCTGCGCAGCCTGAGTGTTTTCTCCTCACGAAACGAGTATCCTTTACAATAATGAGAAAACGGGAACGCCAACTGCCGCTCCAGGAATAGTGGTCGCTGGGTGAGTCGGCTACAGGAAAGGGAGCAGAGCGCCTTTTCCAATGGCATCACACTCCAATCAGACATCACGCAGAAGGGGGATGAGATGAAAAAGCCATGGATCGCATTGGGACTGTGCTTGTCGGTGTTCATAGGAGGCTGTGGCGGTGGTAGCGGTGGCGGGATGGCCGAAATCAAAGAAGACCGGCTGACGGTCGGCACGGTCCAAGGAGAGATTAAAGTCGGCATGCCGGCCTCTCAGGTCGCGGAGTTGCTCGGCAGCCCGAACATCGTCACGACAGATGACAAGCGTCGCGAAGTCTGGATCTACGACAAGGTCTCGACCGATCGGGTGGACATGGCCAATTCGTCCTTTGCCGGCATCATTCTCATCATGGGTACCAAATCGAGCGAAAAGTCCAGCTCCACACGGCAACGCACCCTCACCATCATCATCAAGTACGATGAAGAGAAAAAGGTCCGCGACTTTGCCTACAACTCTACGCAGTTCTAGCAAGCGCGGCCGTCCCGGAATGCGGCGAGCCCTCCTGGGGGGGACATGTCTTCTCCTTTCGAGCCAACTCGCCGGGTGTGTCACACCTACCCAGCCGGTAGAACTCTTTCAGCTCACGGAGGAGAGTCCGCGCAATAAGGCCATGCAGACCCGCTTCTTCGAAACCAAGGATGAAGTGGAGTTGCTGTCCGCCTCAGCCGCCGTCCTGCAGGATCTCGGGTTTCAGGTGGAGGAGAGCGTGCGGGACGTGGGATTCCTGCGAGCCACCAAAGAACGGAGCGCTCGAGAGTACGGTCAGGACATCGGTCGATTGTTCACCTTCTTACTCTCCTTGGGCGGTTTCATCATGCCCGTGGACCTCCACCAGAAAATCGCGGCCACGCTCATCGCGCGGCCGATCAACCCGGAGGCCACGCGCCAGGAAGTCAGGATCATCTTCTATCGGGTCGTTTGGAAGGGGGATGGCCAAGCCGATCGCCAATACATTCCGCCAGGCCAGCAAAAGATGGAAATGCTTCGCGATCCCGTGATGTACCAGCAATTCTTTGCCAAACTTTCGAAGGCGGTCTTTCTAGAAGCCTATACGCTCTAATCAAGAGACCATGAGGCACACCGTGCGAGCAATCTCGGGCATTATCCTCATCGCGGTGACCTTGCTACTGCAGGGGTGCGCCGCTCCGGAGCCGAGCCAGGATTTACTCGCGCTGACCGAAGCGCAGATGAAGATCCGAAGCATTCAGACACGCACCTTCGACGTGAAGGACCGACAGCTAGCCATGCGCGGGGTCATCGCCGCGCTGCAGGACTTGGGCTTCATCATCGAACGGGCGAACGAACCCTTGGGATTAGTCACGGCCGCCCGCTTCGCCGAGCCGAACTTTAACGACGTCGTCGGCGTCACCGTCACCGTGCGCCAGCATGGGGAAAGTCGCATGATGATCCGAGCCAATGCCATTTACAACAACAAGCCGATCGAAGACCCCAAGGTGTATCAGAACTTCTTTGCCGCCCTCGAACGGTCGCTCTTCATCACCAAGGAGTAAGCACGTGGAGCAAGTCGAGCCGGACAATGGGAAACACGCCGGCTGGACCTCACAGGCACATGGCATCGCCGTCACCGTTAGCCATCGGGCTATGCTTGTTGCTGCAGGGCTGCCCCACGCCTTACGAATGGCGCCATCAAGACCAGTGGGACTCGCGGGAACAGATTTGGCTCTCGGAGGAAAGCCAAGTCAAGCTGCGCGCGGCTCAATCGCGCGTATTCGAAACCGCGGACCGACGACGGACGATCGAAATCATCGTCGCAGCCATGCAGGACCTCGGGTTCATGGTCGAAGTCTTGGATGAGGAGCTTGGCATCGTCTCAGGCAAGAGGTTCGAACCACTCGAACGGCCCAGTGTCGGCACGGATCCCTACTACCACCTCTACGATGATCAAAGCCTCCTGATCTTCACCAAGTCCTACCACACGTGGGGCCCCTTCTGGCACCGCAATGACCTTGTCCGGCTCACCATCACCGTGCGCAAGCGGAACGAAACACAGCTCGTCGTGCGCGCCAGCGCCCAATACTACTTGCGCGCCGTCGAAGATCCGGTCCCCTATCAGAAGTTCTTCCGTACCCTGGAGCAGGCCCTCTTTCTCCAGAGCCAGTTCGTGGACTAACCCAGACCATTCATGAATAATCCGGGCTAAAACCCTCTACGCCTCCTGCATCCGCACGAACTGGCGCGCGGCGATCAGGTCATGCCTGGTGCAGAGCTGCTTCTCACGCAATAGATGCTCCAACGCTGCAATCCTGGCAGTCATCTCCGGCAACACGATATCAATTTGTTCGCGCAGATCTTGCAGTCGTTGGCCCAGGCCAGAATCTCTTCGCTTCTTAACGGATCCCTTCTTGGCACGACCGACGACTCGACCTTGCACCAGCTTCCGTGGAACGGTTTTCTTGACTGACATGGTTCCCTCCCTGGCAGACTTCGAAGTGGCGAAAATACCTTAAATTTGTGGGTTTTACCGATTGATTCCCTAGCAATTCCTCTTAAGCTGTGCATAAGTGTAATCTTCTACGCGGCACCCCACAATGCGATATTCCATTCAAGTAAAAAATTCGCGCAGAGCTAAGGAATAACTATTGCTTGTGGGAAAGCAAAAAAATTGTTCGTCAAGCCACAAAATATAGGGGGTAGATTGAAGAGGACACAATGCCCATTTTTCAGGCAAATAGCTGATAGGACTCTTCATTGAAGCCTTTTCTCACTCGATACGACTGTCATACACAGGGTTATCCACAGAAGTTGGGGAAGACCGCATTAAAGCCATTTGCACTCAACAAGAGGCAGTGCCGCAATGGTTGCGAGCAACCCATGAATTGCAACCACCATGTCGAGCATCTCCCGAACCTATATGATGATTTCTCTGGGGGAAAACGGTATTCTTTAGCGCCAACGCGTGCATGATTGAGACGCCCATCTTGAATCGTTTCGACTGGAACAAGGAAGAAAATCCATGACTTCGACCGAAGGCATCTCCCCATCACGGAAATTTAGAATGCTCCTTGTGTCGGATCAGTTGGAATTCATCTGTGAAGCCCACAATGGCCTCAGCGCAAAAATCGTTCAAGAAGCCGGCTTTCGAGGTATCTGGGCCAGCGGCCTTTCCATTTCCGCCCAATTCGGCGTTCGTGACAACAACGAAGCCAGCTGGACTCAAGTCCTGGAAAATTTGGAATTCATGTCCGATGCGACGACGATTCCAATTCTTCTCGATGGCGACACAGGCTACGGCAACTTCAACAACATGCAGCGGCTGGTCCGCAAACTGGAACAACGAAAAATCGCCGCAGTCTGCATCGAGGACAAGCTCTTTCCCAAGACAAACAGCTTCATCAAGGGCGGCGCCCAACCCATGGCAGATATGCAGGAGTTCTGCGGCAAGATCAAGGCGGGCAAAGACGCGCAGACCGATCCGGACTTTTCTATCATCGCCCGAGTGGAAGCCTTCATCTGCGGCTGGGGGCTAGAAGAAGCGCTGCGTCGAGCCGAGGCCTATCACCAGGCGGGGGCAGACGGCATACTCATTCACAGTGCCCTCTCGGTGCCAGATGAAATCCTGGCGTTCAAACAGGAATGGGGTAATCGCTGCCCCGTCGTGATCGTGCCCACCAAATATTACGCCACACCCACCGATGTGTTTCGCCAACATGGCTTTTCAATTGTCATCTGGGCCAACCATATGCTGCGGACTGCCGTGGCCGCCATGCAGAAAACCGCGCGGACTCTCATGGAGGATGAACACCTGCTCTCCATTGAAGACAAAGTCGCATCGGTCTCCGAAATTTTCCGTCTGCAAAATGCCGCAGAACTGCAAGACGCCGAAGATCGTTATCTCCCCAAAGGCGCTGAAGATACCTGTGCCATTGTGCTGGCCGCCTCCCGAGGAAAAGAACTGGGAGAACTCACCGAACAGCAGCCCAAAACGATGGTCAAGATCCAGGGTACACCGATTCTCTCCCACATCGTAGACGCGTACAATGCTGTCGGCATCAAAGATATTGTGGTAATCCGTGGGTATAAAAAAGCAGCCGTCAATCTGCCCAACCTCACCTATGTCGACAACGACGACTTTGCGGATACAGGCGAATTAGATTCCCTCTTGAAAGCCCTCCAATCCCGGAAAGGACCGGCGCAGAGCACGGTCATCTCCTACGGCGACGTGCTGTTCAACAAATACATTCCCCAATCTCTCTGTCAGGAGACGGATGACTGCATCGTGTTCGTCGATAGCAATTGGCAAGAGCAGAGCAGTTATGCCCGCCTCGGCGGATTTACCGAATGCACCATTCCCAACTCGCGAAGAGCCTTCAACGCCAAGATCTATCTCAAGCAATTGGGAGACAGTCTCCCCAAAGACTCCATCCACGGAGTCTGGATGGGCTTCCTCAAAGTCTCACCTGGCGCCGCCGCGCTCATCACCGGCATCATTGCGGAACTCCTGGCCAAACCAGCCAACCGCAAAGCCGGCATCCCTCAGCTGCTCCAAGAACTGTTGAAACGGCAGTATCCGATCCGAGTGCTCTACACAGCTGGACACTGGCTCGACATCAATAGCATCGAAGATGTGGTCCAAGCGGGGAATTTTTGACAGGCGGGTAGTCTAGTCTTCACCAGACTTATTCGTTATACGAAATCAATTCATGCCAAGTGCAACCATTAAAATTTTCTTGCCCACGGAGATCCGAAACGGCTCCGAGTGGCAGAATTGTCTAATTGACAGGCAAGGCCGTTGCTGGGCCAAGAAGTGAGTTCGATAGCGTACTTGCCCGCGATGAGTCGCAGAATTCAGGTGTCTATTTTCTCTCGGGCATTGATCCAGAAACTGGAATAGCGCCGTGTACATCGGGGAGGCGGAGTCCATTCGAGACAGGGTGAAAGGCCATCTAGACAAAGACTTTTGGAACCACATCGCATTCTTCACAAGCAAAGATGAAAATCTCACCAAAGCCCATATTAGGTATCTTGGGGGCGCTTAATCGAACAGGCCAGGGTAGCGGTGTCGGCCCCAAGTTAAAATCAGTCAAAGTAACGGCGCGCGGTTTCCGGAATCTGGACCGCGAAGACATGGAAATTCTTCCTTGAAAAGATTCATCAATTATCTGCAGTTCTGGTGTTGAGGTATTGGTTCCGATAGCAATAAATGCGGCCGAGGCGACTGAGTTTGAATCGCTTTCCTGCGAATAAAGTGACTTAAAGTACCGGACATTTAACACCAAATGGAATTATCGTACTTGCAGGGTCAAGGCTGTTCTAAATGAGCGCCCTTCCTCGTTAGAAATATCCGTGGCCACTATAATATGCGACAAAAGTTAAAAGACGAATGGTGTTCTCACCGTTAAATCGGACACCTTTTGTTTATTAAGGACGTTGGAGTTTTCTAGTCCTACGCTGCTGCGGCCGTGATTCTCGCGGTCATGCAAAGGACTTATTGCTTGGAATGAACAAAGATGGCAAGACGCTTAAGGAACTCGAATCCGCCCAAGGTTAGGCAGCTAGGGTCTTACATTCATATATTCGCTTCCTTGCCCTACCTCAAACGCGGCTGATGGTAGCATCATGAACGTCCCCTCCAGGCTGCAATCGTGAAGCTCAACCCGCCCCTCTCTTGCCGGTAACCCTAATAGATCGCAGTGCGTCAGCCCCCATTTCCACTAACCGTCATTATGCATAGGCACTGCTGCTTCAATCGCCAATCAGCCACTGCAATGGACCTTCACCGGCAACCTTGCGAGGTGTCTCGCCGCAGACTTTTCCCGACATTATCCAAGTAAGACCCCCTGCGTTGACGATGTGATCAAAATGACTTAGAGTTGCGAAGGCTATAAGACTGGAATCTTTTTGTAGCGTCCCGAGGGTGGGCATGGATATTCGCACAGATATAACCACCTCCGACCCAGCTCTGGCGAGGATTATTCGTCGCTTGGTGGTGGCCTATGAACCGGAACAGATCTTTCTCTTCGGCTCGCGTGCACGAGGTGATGCCGGTCCGGATAGCGATTACGATCTGCTCCTCGTGGTGCCGGACCACGCCCCACCGGAACGGAAACGGAGCAAACTGGCGTATCGTGTTTTGTGGGGAACAGGCACGGCTGCCGACGTGGTGGTCTGGACCAAAGCCGCCTTTGATTCACGGGTTCACCTAGTCGCGTCGTTACCTGCCACTGTCATGCGGGAAGGCAAACTGCTCCATGCCGCATGATTCGGCCCTCGTCGCAGAAACCCGTGCTTGGTTCTCAAAAGCTGGGACCGACTTGCGCGCTGGAATGTTCGAACTGGGTGCTGTCCCACCTTTAACTTCTGACATCGTGTTCCATGCACAGCAGGCCGCTGAAAAGGCGATGAAGGGATTTCTCACCTGGCATGGACGGATCTATCGCAAAACTCATAATCTTATCGAAATCGGGGAAGCATGCGCCGTGATCGACCCGACACTCGAACCCTTGCTCAGGCGAGCGGCAGAACTCACCGAGTACGCCTGGAGATTTCGTTATCCGGGAAACCCTGAAGAACCCTCCGAAGAAGAGGCGAAAGAGGCGTTGGCGCTCGCTCGTGAGGTGTTCGATTCGCTCCTACACCGCCTTCCATCAGACGTCCGCCCATAACTTACAAGCGATGCAGGCAAGTCTCTCCAACCGCGAATCTGCACTGAAATTGCTAATTGGACAGCCTGCAGTGCGAAGCGTATGATGACTCATCGTATGATCCAGTGTTCATGCTGCATCATACTGACAGGGAGAACCGGGCTATGGCTTCGGTATTTTCCTACCACGCAGCTTTCTTCTACTACTTCAGCGATCCTCACGACCAGCTGACTCAATCGCGTCACGCAAGTCACTGTTTCCGCTCCCCTCATCTCTTCATGGAATCTCGGCGAATAACGCCGACCGGTCCACGAAGTAACCAAGGAGGTCTCTATGACATCCTCCGGCAAGTGGCAATCGGGAGTTCTCGTTCTGATGTTCTGCTTAAGTGTCGCCGGCTTAGTGTGGCCGAGTAGCGCGATGGCGGAAGAGACATCTGTAAGTCTCCCTGTCGAAAAAGTGGCGGACTATCTCTACGCGGTGATTGAAGCGGACCGTGAGGTCTACACCAAGCACGTCGTTGAACGGATGCAAAGCAAAGGAGTGGTCGTGGCCTCGGAAAACTGGGAGGAGAAGAATACGCTGCCGCTCCCGGCTCAATTCCTGATGGAATCAGGCCGCGTCATGGCAAGAAAAAACATCGGCGTACAGTATCGATTGATCAGCCTCTGGCCGATCAACAAACGGAATGTTGCCCGAAGCGAGTTCGAGAAGGAAGGCCTGGGCACCATTCTCACTCACCAGAACAAACCCTATACCGGTTTTGTGAAGGAAGGAGGAGCCCGTTACTTCCAGGCCGTCTATCCAGACCTTGCCGTGACCCAGGCCTGCATCGGCTGCCATAATTCCCATCCGGACAGCCCCAAACGGGATTTCAAGATCAATGACGTCATGGGAGCGATTGTGATCAGTATTCCGGTGAAATAACAATACACCGTGGGGGGTAAAAATTATGACTTGAAGAGGGCCAACCTCCCTGGACAATCCCTCCGGGGAGCCACCCCTCTTGAAACCTTCACGCGGGGAGTTGTCCC
The DNA here is from genome assembly GCA_963748375.1 of uncultured Nitrospiraceae bacterium. GTDB lineage: Bacteria > Nitrospirota > Nitrospiria > Nitrospirales > Nitrospiraceae > Palsa-1315. The sequence goes on along the minus strand of CAVVIR010000002.1, from coordinate 61,893 downwards.
GACGGAAGGCCCTGCGTGCGTCTCTCGCGTGATGACTGTGCAATGTGGCTATGAACAGTCATGAATCATGCGAGTTCGTCGCCTCATTTATGGACTGGAGCAAGCGACTGTCCGTTCTGCGACATACACTTCCAAAACGTAAATCTCTCCCTATCGATGCCGACTGTGTTGACGATACCTCCAGCTGCATTCGCGCTGAAATGACCACCCGGCACTTCTCTCTCGACCGTCTGTACGCATTGATCAACCATCCGTTTGAGATCATCCCGTTGTGTATCTGAGGGGTTTGGAACGAAGGGCACCGTGTTGAAAGACTTCTTATCTGAATCCCCTCCAATCTGTGGCTCTGCAACACTCCTCATCGCCAGGCTGAGTACCAGGCACATCGATGCAGCAATCGAAAAGAGAAGAATTCGGTGAGATGTTGTCACTTTACATGAGCCTCCCCGACAGGCCGCAATCGCTAATTAAACAAGCAGTCACTATGGCTTTTTCACACACCGAAACCCAGGGAGGTATAAGCTCCGGAACGACGGAGGGTCCCAGTACCGATCCGATGATCGCAGATTTTTCGCGCTGCTGTTCCAGGCTCCACCACGGATGACTTTGAACCCACCTGTCGGCAATCCTTCGGGATTCTGTTGCGGACTGTTCTTATAATAGTCGGTGTCGTACCAGTCGCTGACCCATTCCCAGACGTTCCCAGCCATATCGTAGACACCATAGAAACTTTTACCTTTTTCCAACGACCCTACCGGTGACAATGCCTCTAAATCGTTCGTGCCATATTTCCCATAGTTCGCATGGAGCGATGACGGAGAATCGTTCCCCCACGGATAGACACGTCCATCCGTCCCTCGTGCTGCCTTCTCCCACTCCGCCTCAGTCGGCAAACGTTTGCCGACTGACTTACAATAGGCAGCCGCATCCGCCCAATCTACCCCCATGACCGGACGCTTGTGGTATTTCGTTTGGTTCATCTTCTCCCAACCTGGAGGTAGATGGCCTCCCCCGGACCGTAGAAAATCCCCATATTCTCCCACCGTCACTTCGTAGACATCGATAGAAAAGCTATCCACGATGACCTTATGCGCCGGTCGTTCGTCTGCATCACCATCCTCACTCCCCATCGTAAATTCTCCCGCCGGTATCGACACCATCGAGCCTAGCGGTGGTTTGGGTACTATGGGTTCTTCCTGGCTCTGTTTCTGCCCTGTGACCAATTTTTTATCGCTCTTCTCATCGGGTGACGCAGCCATCGCCGGGTAAACAGCGAGCCCAAGCAACGCAACCAGTGCAAGCATCCATTTCATGAACCGCCTCCGCTTTCTCCTGAAAAAACCATGACACCTCTCCCTCGCAACTTCCAATGGGCGGGAACTATAAAGCCTCACGCCACAGAAAAACAACCGGGTCAAGTCTCGGCACTGTCCTCTGTCGCGCATATCCTGCAACCCCTCTCCCATATAAATAGAGAGAGTCGCTCGACATCACGAATGGTGATGAAATACTAGCGAAGGAACTCCCAGCCAGAGACCGTTAATTCTTCGCGCACCGAAATCCGTTGAGCCCCTGGTCTGTCGGCGAAATGAGACTCCGATTCGAGGAACGTATCGCTCGAGGATTACTGTTCCACGCACCACCACGAACCGCCCTGGTCCCGCCAGTCGCCGGTCCTGTCGGATTCTTCGGCGAGCTGACCTTATAGTAGTTATAGTCGTATAAATCGCTGACCCATTCCCAAACATTCCCGGCCATGTCATAAATGCCGTAGGGGCTCTTGCCCGCTTCGAACGAGCCCACCGGCGCCGCGACCGCATGATTGTTCCACTCCGATTTCCCAAAGTTCGCATGAAGCGGCGTCGGAGCCTCGTTACCCCACGGATAGGTACGGCCATCTGTTCCCCTCGCCGCCTTCTCCCACTCCGCCTCTGTCGGCAACCGCTTGCCGACCCATTTGCAGTAGAAGGACGCTTCCGTCGAATCGATATTGGCAACTGGACGCTTCTGATTCGACGACTGGTTCAGCGTCTTCCAGTCTGAAGGTAGTTCGATCCCTTTCGCCTGCAGAAATGCCGCATATTGCCCTACCGTCACTTCATACACATCCATGGAAAATGTATCCACATAGACCTTGTGCTCCGGTTGTTCATCTGAATCTCCCGCCGCACTTCCCATCGTAAACTCTCCCCCCGGCACCACCACCATTGCCCCCTCCGGTGGTTTGGCCACGACAGGTGTCTCCTGACTAGGTTTCTGCACTGGAACTAATTCCTTCACAGCCTTTTCGACAGGTGGAGCGGCCATCGCCGGGGAAACCGCGAGCCCAAGCAACGCCACCAACGCAAGTGTCTTTTTCATGAACCGCCTCCGCGTTTATTGAAGAAATTCGTGACACCAGACCCACACATATCCAATGGGCAGAAACTATAAAGCTTCGGACCTCAAAAAAACAACCGCGTCAGGTCATGCACTCCCTTCGTTGAGCCGAACGACGGAGAGGCGGCCGAAATACGATTATCGTAATGTCTCAGGCATGCCACTGCCAAGCAATTTACGCGGTGATTGCGGCCCAGAGCTTCACGACGACCCAGAGGACTGCGGCAATGGCAAGCGCAAGCAGCACGACGGTGCCGCCGATAATGCCGGCCACATACAGTCTGGCCTGTTGTGTTTCTCGATAGGGTTGCGTTGCGGCCCGCCGCAGCAGTTCGGCATTTCTGGCGTGACTCCGAAACCAAATAGAGAAAAGGTCGCCGACAATGGGAATCGCGCCGACGGTTCCATTGATCAGAAGATTCAGGCTCATCCGTGCGATGACGATCTGGGGCACGCGAAGCCGCGCAGCCAAGATCAGGATGACGGTTCCGATAAGATTGGCAATCATGTCACCGATGCCAGGAATTAATCCGAGCAACGGATCGAGTCCTACATAGAATGGCGTGCCGGGGATCTTGACGGTGGTATCCAGAATCTTGGCCAAGAATTCAGCTGTGGCCACCATCGCCTCTCTCTGAGAATCGGAAGATGAAGATTTTGGATGGAGACGAGAAACCTGGTCAGCCACGATGTGATCGAGTAGCCTGTTCTTTGAGCCAGCAGCGGTCCATCACGACAAGCAGGCCGGATTCTCTCGCACGAACGGCAGCCTGCTCGTTGCTGATTCCTTCTTGCATCCAGATGGCTTTGGCGCCATGAGTAATCGCTTCTTCGACGAGAGGAAGAACGTCTTTGGATTTCCTGAAGATATTCACAAGATCAATGGGTCCAGGCACAGCGCCCAGCGAAGGATACGCCGTCTCGCCAAGAACGTTCGTCTCGTTCGGATTCACTGGGATGATTCGGTAGCCGTGACTCTGCATAGAGGCCGCCACGTGATAAGATGGCCGAGCCGGATTCGAGGACAGCCCTACCACGGCAATCGTACGGCAATCTCGTAGAATTTCATCGATGATCATAGTCAACTGGTTAGACATGCTTCAGTCCCCTCAACAGATGATGTAGACCGTATCATGACTCGAATAGCTTGAACAATTCTCTCATAAGACTGGAAGAATCTGGCCCTTGACGATATGAGTACGATAGGTCATATCACCATTGACGTTCCTGCTTGGTGCAACCCTTACGATGGAGGTCTCTATGCGCGCGCGGTCGATTGGCTCCGGTGACACCCTCGTGAGGCGGCTGATCCTCATCTCGTTCCTTCTGCTCCCCTGGCCTATTTTCGCAGAGGATGGAGCGGCACTTCCCCTCTCAAAGATCGTCCTCTACTCAAGCGGCGTGGGGTATTTTCAACATGACGGCACAGTGAGCAACCGAACGCAACTCGACCTCCGTCTCCACGTGAACCAGATCAACGACATGCTGAAAAGTCTCGTCGTGCAAGACTTCGGCGGCGGCAAAGTCTCAACCGTCACCTATGGCTCACGCGATCCCGTCACCAAGACACTCGGAAGCTTCAGCATCAACCTGAACGGCAATCCCACCCTGGGACAAATCCTGACTCAAGTCCGAGGGGAGCCGGTTGAAGTCACCGCACCCAATCCTATTGTCGGCACATTGATTGGCGTGGAGAAAAAAACAGAGTCCGTCGGCGAAGGCTCACCACCCCGTCTCATCGAACAAGAATATGTCACGCTCCTGACAGAGGACGGATTCCGCTCGCTCTCGCTGGCAAGCATACAGCGAATCAAGTTGACCAGTCCTACATTGAACGCTGAACTACACCAGGCGCTGGCCACACTTGCGACGAATCACGATGCGCAGAAAAAGACGGTCTCGATTACTTTTGACGGCACCGGTAACCGCCAAGCCCGTATCGCCTACCTGACGGAAACCCCGGTCTGGAAGACCAGCTATCGACTCGTCTTGGACGAGGACAAGGCGCCCTATCTGCAAGGCTGGGCTATCGTCGAGAATAGGACCTCACAAGATTGGCGCAATGTGAAACTCTCCCTTGTCTCAGGACGTCCCATTTCGTTCACGATGGACCTCTATCAGCCCCTCTACAACCCACGGCCGGTCGTACAGCCTGAGCTCTACGCCAACCTCAAACCCCAGACCTACGGCGATGCCATGGACGAACTCAAACCGATGGCCTCTCCCTCTCCAGCCCGCAGCGACAGGAAGAAAGAGCGCGTGCTCGGCAAAATGTCCCAAGGGGCCGCAGGGAATACGGCCAATGCTCCAGCCGCGTCCGCTCTCTCCGCTGAAATGGATATGGGAACCTTGGAAGAAGGTGTCACACCCATGGCGATGGCTGAAGACAAAGGCGAGCTATTCGAGTATCGTATCGACCAGCCTGTGACCCTCGCCATGCATCAGAGCGCGCTGCTGCCTATCGTTGGCCAATCACTCCAGGGGCAAAAAGTATCGCTCTACAATCAGCACGTCAATGCCAAACATCCACTGAATGGGTATCGGCTGAACAACACCTCGGCGCTTCATCTGATGCAAGGCCCCATTACACTCTTCGACAACGGCACCTATGCCGGCGATGCACGCATCGAAGATCTTCCTCCAGGGCAAGATCGGCTGATCAGCTACGCACTCGATCTCAAGACCGAGGTGGAACCTACTTTCGACGGTGGCACGCAAGAACTTGCCACCGTCTCGCTGAAGAAGGGCACGATGCTCATCTCACGCCGTGTGGTCGAAGACCGCACGTATCTCGTGAAGAATCGCGACACGAAAGCGAAGACCATTCTGATCGAACAGCCCTATCGTGCAGACTGGAAACTTGCCGAGCCGAAGGAACCGACCGAGCGGACGCGCGATCTCTATCGCTTTAGCCTTGCAGTTGACCCAGGGAAAAGCGCAACGCTCCGCGTCAAGGAAACGCTGCCCATTCAGGAATCAATCCTCTTGATGGATAGCGGCATCGATCAAATCGCCTATTACCAGCAAGCGAAGGAGGTCAGCCCGAAAGTGAAAGAGGCCCTCCAACGGGTGGTGTACTTGCGCAACAAGCTGGACGATGTACGTGCCCAACGGACGCGCCTGGACCATCGCACCACCGAGATCACGGCAGAACATGCTCGCATCCGCGAGAATATGCAGCGACTCCAGCAGAACTCCGATCTCTACACTCGCTATGTCAAAAAGTTAGACCAGCAGGAGACCGAGCTGGACAGCCTGCGCAAGGACATTGAACGTCTCAAAAACACCGAGGAAGAACATCGGCGGGAATTACAGAACTACATGATGAGTCTGGATGTCAGCTAATCCTATCGGCTGAAAAACCGTTGGACATCAGCTATAGGCGCGCATCCGACCAGAAGATAATCCTCCGGCGAGACGATGAGGGGAACTCCAGCCTGGCCTGTGAGATGCCAAGCCGCTTCCCACTCTTGAGCCACCCGGCGATCCTCGCTGTTGATCGAATCCATACTCTCCGGTGAGCCTCCTGCCTGCTCGACCAATTGTCTGAGCACTTCCGGATCAGAGATGTCCTTACCTTCACACCAAAAGGCCCGATAGGTCTCACGCACAAACGTCATCGCATGCGATGGGTCGTGCCGGAGGAGTGCCACCGCTTGCTCAATTGCTGGCTTCGTATTGGGCTTCCCAGGAGGGAGGGCAATAGGCAGGCCTGGCGCCAGCCGCTGCACGACCGCCACTTCGTGGCGCAGTTCCGCACCCAACGAACCCTGCCACGGTTTCATGGGACGAGGCAAATGTGAGGCATGCTGCACCCCACGCCATTCACAGCGCGTGAGCACGTTCATCTCGTATAGCCGTTCGTGCATGGCATAACAGAACGGACAGTTGAAGTCGCTATATAGAAGACTCAGTCTGTCATTCATCTTGTCTATGCTCCTTTGGACTCCGACAACCCTTGGCTTTCACACCGATATGGTACCGACGAGCTCGAGCAAAATCCACTATCAAGACTGGCGGTCTCACTTCCCCGATATATCACGCATCAGGAAGAACGGACTATAATCGAAAGCCCTGCGAATGATTTGGGATGCCGGAAGTATGGCTATGCGAGGAGACGTTCTATTTTTGCGCGCAGGGTTGGGAGCGTTATTGGCTTCGTCACGACGTCATCCATTCCGGCTTGTCGGCACTGCTGTTCGTCCTCCGATGACGCGTGCCCGGTGAGGGCAATGATGGGCAGATGGTTGGTCGTGCTTTGCTCTTGCCGCCTGATCGCTTGTGTCGCTTCATAGCCGTTCATCTCCGGCATCTCGCAGTCCATCAACACAGCGTCGTAAACAACTTTGGCGATAGAATCCAGGGCTTCCCGACCGTTTCGTGCCACCTCGGCATGGCATCCAAGCTTCTGCAGAAACTTACATGCCACAACTTGATTGATCTCATTATCGTCTACGACAAGAATCCTGAGCGGTGTGGCACGGTCCGCCATCGATGCCATAGGTGGCATCACCGCCTGAGCAAATGTCGCGCGCTGGATCGCAGGCAACAGACGTGTCAAATACATAAAGGAACTGCCCTCTCCTGGCGTGCTCTCCACCATCATGGTCCCCCCCATGAGCTCAACCAGTTGGCAACAGATCATCAAGCCCAGCCCGGTTCCCCCGAATCGTCTGGCCGTCGATTCCTCTGCCTGGACATACGCGCCGAATAATCGCGTTTGCTGCTCCGCGGTGATGCCGATACCTGTATCCTTCACCGTCCAGTGGAGAACTACGGCGTCTGAATTGTCCTGAGTAGCCGGCAGGGTCTTCACGGATATGTGAATCCCGCCCCGCTCGGTAAACTTGACGGCATTCCCAACCAGATTAAACAAAATTTGCCGCAAGCGAACCGGATCACCCCGTAAGACAGCGGGGATGTCCGGCGCCACGTGAACCTGAACGAGCAACCCTTTCTTCTTCGCCGCTTCCGACGTCAGCGTCATGACATCCGCAATGAGAGGAGTGATCTCAACGTCGGCAACTTCCAATGACATCTTTCCCGCTTCGATCTTCGAGAAGTCGAGAATATCGTTCACGAGCACTAAGAGCGACTCAGCCGACCGGTGCATAGTTTCCAGTAACTGCCGTTGTGGATCGGTGAGAGCGGTGTCCTGAAGCAGTTGGGTGCACCCCAACACACCGTTCATCGGAGTGCGCAATTCGTGACTCATCGTGGCCAGGAAGATTGCCTTCGCACGGGCCGACTCTTCCGCAGCGTCTTTCGCACGACGCAATTCCACATCAGCAGTAATATCGATTCCATAGGCTCGAACCTGCCCCACATCGCCTAGTGGAAAAAATGACCAGGCTATCACCCTATTTTCGACATGATGTTCCAACCGAACGGTGGGTTGCTGCGACTCTAGACAATGATGCAACACGTCCGACAAGTTCGGCGGAAATAGGGCTCCCACTTCCCCCTGGACGGAAGCGCTGCGATTGAGGAGTTCCACCATCGCGGTATTGGCGTAGAGCATGTTACCGTCTTCGTCAAACTCCACAATCGGATTCGGCGCATCCTCTGCAAGTTTCGCCACTCGTTGAGTTTCTCGCTCCGCTTCACGTTTCTCCGTCAGATCTCGACAAACCACAATGGCTCCGATACATTCCAAGCCTTGACACCTGGGCCAGAACATTGCAGAAATCTCAATCTTAGCACCGTCGGCTCGAATCCACTGATGAGACGAAACCATTGTGACTTCACCGGTTTCTACGGTGTGTTTCAATGGGCAACTGGGATGTCTTTCCTCCGTTGAAGAACGGCATCCCACCAATTCATGAAAAGCTAAGCCGATGACATCCTGATGCGGCCCCACAAGCTGCTGCGCCACGGGGTTGAGTGACAAGATCCGTCCAGCTCGATCCGTCACAAACATCGCTTCTCCCGATGACTCGAAAATGAGAAACGTGTCTTCACGGGTAGGCAGCCATGACAAACTCCCCATTGGGGTGGGATCAGGGATATGGCCGCCGGACACGTTCACGCGGCCACCTGCCGGAGGACACCTTCGACATCAAGACCATCTCGATGGGCATCCCGCACATCGCGAATCGTCCGTCCCCCCTCCGGTTCATGCACTAAATCCAAGGGAACAGGTGGGGAACATGGCCTGCCGGACCGGTCTCTGCAGATATATAGAAGCGGCAGGTGAGCTTTCCCCGGTGTGATGGCCCCGACAACAGCGAGTTCCCCTGAACTTAAAGCCACCACACTGTACAATGGATACACGCCGAGAGCCCGAATCAAATACGACACACTGTTCGAAAGCTCTTCATCGGTTCGATATCTTTGGTAGAGCTGTGACAGCGCCTGATTTGAGGACATGGGGGTAAGACCGGTCTGTCCAGTGACAAGCTCATCATACTGGTCGATGATTCCCACTAATCTGATAGATTCCTGATGTGCCGCTGACAGCGCCCCTGCCTGTCCGATCTGCGCGGTCAAACTATGATGCCCGTTCACAATGGCAAGAACGGCCTGGTCGGATGATCCACTCTTTTCGAGGATCGCTCCTCCTTGGGTCGTATGCGTCTCGTACAAAGCCTGTTGGGCCGGTGGCATTGTTTTCGGTCGTTTTACAATATTCCTGGGTAAGCGAGTGAGCCCGATGTCATGCAGCAACCCACCCACCCCCAATTGCTGCAACCGTTCACGAGGAAAGTTCAAGGCCTGCCCAAGAATCAAAGACAGGGTACACACGCTCAAACCATGTTCGTGAATTGTGGGATCGGGTTGTCGCAATCCTAACACGGCATAACAAGCGGCTTGCCGATCAAGGATGTCCCCCATGATCTCATCGATGAGCTGGCACGCGACCGCATACTCCACAAGCCCCGTCCTAGGTGTCTGCTCATACAGGCTATCCAAACGCTTGACCCATTCAGCACGACGCTGTCGTGCTTTGGAAAAGTTCTCAGCAAGGATCATCGCGGAAGGCAGCGAAGGTGTTGCTGCCAAAGGAGCAATAGAGTCTGCGAGCGCAGGAGGCTCAATACGAATGGTCTCAACCGACTCAACTGGAGAGGATTCATGGTCGACAACATCCAGCCCGAGCCCTGTGTCGATCGTCACTTCGGTGATTCCGGCTCGCCGAAGGGCCTCGATTTCCGATTGGTCCTTGATCCTGAACTTATGGCGAAAAAACGGCGTCTGCAACCATGATCGATCTACACCGATCAGATACATACCAACCGTAAGACGTGTGAGTGGAATCGTCCGTTGGGCCACGAGTCAGATCCGGATGAGTAATACGTGCATACAGCCCTACTCTATCGGCAGACATGCCATGATTCTACAATTCCATTCTCACGGTCAGAAGAGATCATTCTTCGATTGTATTCGTTGAAGTCGATTCTCACAGGTTGATCTCCACTCCATGGCGCCATTCGAAAATCAAGTTTTTCGTTCAACTGGCCGATATGTATGCCGACAGGGCGCAATAGGCTACCCCGCCAAATCGTTGGAGGCGACGCCTGACACAGACGCTCATGGAGGTGCACCATGATGTCCACTATTCACTCGATCCTTTCAGGACTCGGGGCCTATGCGAAACAATTTGAGGTCTCGGCAAATAATGTGGCCAACGTCAATACCGACGGATTCAAGAAATCGCACACGGAGCTTATCTCGGTGGAAACCGGAGACGTGCTCCCTGTTGTTCGAAAAGACAACTCCGCCGGGCCTACAGTTTTACGCGATCGCGGCTATGGTCCAACCCAGGTGGAATTGTCGAACGTCGATCTCGGTGAAGAAACCGTCGTGCAGATCATCGGGCAACGAGGATTTGAAGCCAACCTGCAAGTCTTAAAGACTGCGGACGACATGCTGGGCAGCATTCTTGATATCAAGCAATAGCCGCCCCCTCCAGTCGACAGGAGGCAGGAAACCTATGCGTAGCATTCCCCTCAGGCAGTATGGTATGTCGAGCCCATGGCCGCTTCACGCGTTCTACTCCTGACCCCTCCGCTTACTCAACTGAATACTCCCTATCCATCGACCGCGTATCTCACAGGGTTTCTCCGTGGCCACAGAATTGAAGCCTCCCAAGCCGACCTCGGGATTGAGATGGTGCTCCGTCTCTTTTGTCGATCAGGCCTTACGGCAGTGTTTGAAGAAGTGCGTGAGCATATAGATGAATTGCCTGGTGAAGCCAGACAGATGCTGGCAGTCGCGCCGGCCTATCTGCATGCCATCGATCCAGTCATTGAATTCCTCCAGGGACGCAATCCGTCATTGGCCTTGCTCCTCGCCCGGCCCGGATTTCTTCCTCAAGGCCCCCGATTTTCCGGCCAGAAAGCGCGGACGGCATCCGCACGTATCTTATCTGATCAGGATCGCGCGAAACGGTTTGCCACCTTGTATCTCGAAGACCTGGCCGATCTCGTCCAAGCGACCGTCTCTCCCCATTTTGCCCTCAGCCGCTATGCCGAACACATCGCCCGAGCGGCCTCATCGTTCCAAACTGTCATCGATGCGGTCGCTGCTCCTCCGATGCTGACGGATCGGTTTATGCTCGAATCCTTATGGGAGCATCTCGAACGCGTCAATCCTGCGCTTGTCTGCCTGACTGTTCCCTTTCCCGGAAACCTCTATGGCGCGTTTCGTATCGCCCACTCAATCAAGAAGCGATCGACCCGACATTGTCATTGCCCTTGGCGGCGGATACGCCAACACGGAACTGCGCCGTCTGGCTGACTCTCGCGTATTCGATTACGTCGACTATGTCACCCTTGACGATGGGGAACGGCCACTGCTTTCGTTGATTGAATATCTGGCGGGAACGAGACCACGCACGCGACTCTGTCGGACGTTCTATCGGGATAAGGATCGAGTGGTCTTTGCAAACGATACCTCCGATCGGGAATTCGGGATGGATGAGATCGGCTGTCCAACCTATAGCGGCCTGGCCTTGGATCGCTATCTCACGATCTTGGACAGCACGAACCCGATGCATCGCCTCTGGTCGGAAGGCCACTGGAACAAACTGACCGTCGCCCACGGCTGTTACTGGAAGCAGTGTACGTTTTGCGATGTCGGGCTCAACTACATCAGCCGCTATGAAATGACGCCGACCGATCGACTCATTCAGCAGATCGAGCAACTGATCGCTGAAACAAACTGCCGGGGCTTCCATTTTGTTGACGAGGCCGCGCCTCCCGCTGCGTTAAAATCACTCGCCTTGGCGTTACTAGAAAAAGGCACTACGATTTCCTGGTGGGGCAATATCCGTTTTGAAGAAGCCTTTACGCCTGATCTATGCCGGCTCCTGGCAGCGTCGGGCTGCATCGCAATGACAGCAGGACTTGAAGCGGCCTCGGACCGTCTGCTGGAAAAGATCAAGAAAGGGATTACCGTCGCTCACACAGCCCTTGTGGCAGCAGCCTTCAAAGATGCAGGCATTCTCATTCATGCGTATCTCATGTACGGATGCCCCTCTGAGACCGTGCAAGAAACGGTGGATTCGCTGGAGCGGGTGCGGCAACTATTCGCAACAGACCTGATTCAATCTGCCTTCTGGCACCGGTTCACCGTCACTGCACATAGTCCAATCGGGCTCAACCCGGTTAGCCATGGATTGCGCATTCTCGGACCCGAGTTTCATGGCTTTGCGGAGAATGACCTGCTGCACCAAGACCGACAGGGTGAAACGCCCGAGTGGCTCGGCGAAGGGCTGCGACGGTCGTTGCTGAATTATCTGGAACGACGCGGCCTCACGCTCAACGTCCGGCAATGGTTCGACCATTCCGTGCCGCGACCACGCGTCTCCTCCACATGGATACGGGATCTCCTCAAGAAAAGAATCAGCAGAGATGACGCGCAGGCAGAGCGGCGATTCGTCTGGCTCGGTGGGCAACCGGTTTGTGAGCAGGCTGGAAAAAAAACACGACTCATTCTTCCAGGGCACAGCTTCGATCAGACCGTCACCCTCGCAAACCCGCAGGCGCAGTGGCTTCACGATCTGATTCAGCACTCCACAACTCAAAACAGCCCATCGCGTCTTTACCCTCTCCTCCGGGAAACGAAAGCGACTTTTCCAGGGACCGTCAAAGAGTTTGAAGTCTTTTTGAGTACGACCTCCTGGAAGAAGGTTCGCAAGGCAGGCCTGCTGCTCGTGTAGAAACAGGATGCTGAAAAAGGTCGCCAGCTTCGTTCTCGCATCGTTCAGATCCTCAACGTACCCCAGAGGGTACGCCTCCGGATCTTCACTCGCTGCGGCCTTGCTGGACGGCCTTTTTGAGCATCCTGCAAAGGTACTCTCTTCTTGTCCTAACGCGAAGCGAGAACACCTCGAAGCCAGAATATTATGAATTGTCAATCGCCTGCCCTGACCTTCTAACTTGATTTTTAGAAGGCATGATGAGACGTTATCGCCCATAAGAAGGGGAACCTGTCAATGCTCCTGATCCAAACCGCCGCACTCTTCGTCCTCACAGCTCTTGCTGAAATCGTCGGGTGCTTTCTCCCATACCTCTGGCTCCGCAAGGACGGATCAATCTGGCTCTTGATTCCGGCAGCGCTCAGCCTCGCTGCCTTTGTCTGGCTCCTCACTCTCCATCCCGCAGCCAGCGGACGGGTCTATGCGGCCTATGGGGGTGTCTATGTAGCAACGGCCCTGGTCTGGCTGAAGGTAGTGGACGGTGAAAAGCTTTCCGTCTTCGACTGGGCTGGAGCCGGAATCGCCATGCTTGGTATGGCCGTTATCGTCTTTGGCTGGACCGCGAAGGAGTAGCACGAATACCTCATACCCTCCTCCATCACGACGTTAATCCCCTCTTGCATCGTAGGCCCCTATTCGCGCAGGGCCTTCTACATCCAGCTATGAATACGAAGGGCGGGAGAAGCTAGTGCCACTCCCGCCCTCAATACCGAAATACCGGTCAAACCGCGCCCTACTTATTCGGCTGTGGGGTATAGCGCAGGTAGGGTTTGACGACTTTAAAGCCTTTGGGGAACAGCGTCTTGGCTTCAGCGTCATTCACAGCCGGAGTGATGATGCAATCCTCCCCGTCTTTCCAGTTGGCCGGTGTCGCGACCTTGAACTTCGAGGTCAATTGAAGCGAGTCAACGACTCGCAAGAGTTCGTCAAAATTTCGTCCACATGAGGCAGGATAGGTCAAGGTAAGCTTTATCTTTTTATCCGGCCCGATAATGAAGACCGATCGAACCGTCATGTTATCCAGCGCATTTGGATGGATCATGTCGTACAGAGTGGCGACCTTCTTGTCGGGATCGGCGATGATCGGATAGTTCATCGTCGTATGTTGCGTCTCATTGATATCGTTGATCCACCCCTTGTGCGAATCTAATGGATCGACACTGATGGCGAGGACTTTCACCCCCCGCTTCTTAAACTCCGGTGTAATCTTGGCGACGGTCCCCAACTCAGTGGTGCAGACAGGGGTATAGTCCTTCGGGTGCGAGAAGAGAATCCCCCACCCGCCACCCAACCACTCGTGAAAGTTGATAGTCCCTTCAGTCGTCTCTGCCGTAAAGTTCGGTGCCTCATCTCCCAGTCGTATTGCCATGGTAGCCTCCTTTATTTACATTCACGCCAACAACTTGATCACATCATCCGAGGTACGATACTGTCTTTCTTGGACGAAGTGCAAGGGCGATCCAATCCAAAACTTCCTCCGTGTCTCGTTCCTTCTTGTTATTCCAATTTTTCCGGAACAGGTCATGATCCGGCTGCGATTGTCAGCAGGCTCCGCACCTGCTCATTCCCGTTCGCCGTCAGATCGGCTTCCAAGAGAAACACTCGCTCCTCTGCCAACTTTCCCACTTCGATCAATTCATCGCGCACCTGCTCCGCTCGTTGCCGAGCCAACGCGCGAAGCTCCGCCTCATCGACAGAAATAGCCTCGGCCAGCCGCTGCCTCATCTCCTCGACTGCAGGAGGCTTCTTTACAGCCTCGGTCGGTCGGGACGGTGCAGATTTTTCCAGTTGCTCTCGCTGTGTGTCGTAGAGGTCTGTTACCAATCGCGACTCGTCTTCGCTCGACAGCTCCTCCGATTTAGACGACGAACGCCCCTGTTCGCGCTGCCTCATGGCGATGAGTTGGTCCTTCAGCTTGCGTGTTCTGATCGCCGCACGATCCAGCTCGGGATCGGCCGTCCCGGCAATCTCGAGTCTGAGCCCAGGCCGTTCTTCTAACCCTTTTGCCAAGGCTTCGAATTTCTTCACTTCCTGATCCGGCACAGTTGCGCTGCCCGGGTCAAAGGCAATGAACTGTAAATCCTCTTCAGTGCTACCGCCGGGAATCAGCTTGCCCATCAGGGTAAACGGAGAGGCGACAATTTTTGTGAGCAGATTGAGCAATGTTGAGATCACCACTCTGCCATACTTAAAGTCTGGGTCCTTCAGGTCGCCACGAATAGGCAAATCGATGTCAATGCGCCCCTTTCGGTCCTTCAACAGTGCCACCGCAAGTGGAACAGGCAACGATGTCGCATCCGGGCTGTCGACTTTCTCCCCAAACGTCAATTGATCGACCACCACTTTGTTTTCCGCTTCAAGTTGTTTTTGAGAAACCTTGTACTTCAAATCGAGCGAGAGCTTCCCTTTTGACAATCGATAACCCACATACTTGCCGATGTAGGGACTTTCCGCAGTCAAGTCCATGCCCCCAAGCGTGATCGTACGATCTGTAAATGCATCTTCCGTCAAAGGATTGATCGTCCCAGCAATCTTAAGCGGCGCCACCTTACCCACTCGACCGGTGAGATGCACGTCCGCCTTTGCCAACTGCTTCGACGAGAGCCCCTTGACCGTACCGGTCAGATACGACAGCCCCGTGAGAACAGGAGGCTGGAACGAATTATCCTGAAATGTGACGGCCGCCTTGGCAAGCTTCACTACATCGATCGTCACGGGCACGGGTGAGCTTTTGGCGCTCTGAGGCTCCACAGTCTTTTCATCCGTCGCTGGAGCCGATGGCGACGTCGTAACGGCAAGCTTGCCGAGATTCAATCCACTATCCTGCTGCACAACAAGATGCACCATGGGTTGCCGCAGGCCCACCTCTGCAATCGCAACCGCCGTCGGATCGACAGTCACACGGACCTTATTGAGGGAGAATGCTTGTAGTGAGGCGACCTCGTCACCTTGATCACGGTCAGCCACGCTCAATCCCTCGACACTGGCGTTACCCTCATACGACATCAGCGGACCGTTCGGATGTTCAGTGGCAAGATGCATCGCCCCATCAAGATTGATGACGCCAGACTGGACATCGATACGCGCAAATTTCTCGAAGTATGGTTGAAACGGCCTGATCGCAATATCCTTCAACGCCAAGACGACATCGGTCTGAAACGGGTTAGGCAGCACCGAACCATTCACGCGGATCGTTCCTGTTTCATTCAGCTGCGCCCCACCTCAAGCGGCAGGGCCGCGGTGATCGGAATCCGCACGTCGTGGGTCTTGACGGTCAAGGCCCGTACCTCGATATGAGCAGGAGTCGGCAAGGTGCGATCCTCAAAATCAATCGAATGATCCTGTAGCGTAATCTCCTTGAGCCAAATCGCCCATGACATCTCGTCTTTGGGTTTCGACGAGCCGCTGTTCGCTGCAGGGGGTGGCTCAATAGCATCCACAGGAGCAAACATCTGTTGATAGTTCACCGTGCCGTCAGGATTCAAACAGGCCGTGAACGACGCACGCTCAACCCCGATCGTTCCAACCGTCACCTTGTGCGTCGCGAGATCCACGTCGATACCCCTCACGCTCAGCGATGGAATCGTCATCTCCGGATCGAGGTTCCCGTCTTCCCTGACCGCGAGCTTTTCAACCTGGACATTCGCCTGTGACACGTGAAGCTTGAGGGGAGTTGCACTGGCATCGAACGCGTACATGGCATCAGCGGCGACAGTGCCGTCAATGACGTCGAAGCGGAATCGATCATGAAGGTATTGCCACAACCCGTGCAGCTTCACCCCTGAGAGGGAAAACTTGCCGGAGGATTGGATCGGTTCGAGCGAGATGGTGCCCGCCCAGGAAAGCGTTTCGCCCTTACCCAACTCCGCGATGAAGGCATACGCATTGTCGCCGCCTGGTTTGGCATGAAAATTCTTGAGTACAATGTGAGTGGGGACAATATCTAGCACATAGGGCTTGGGCTTCGATTCAGCGCGAAACTCGACGACCCCTTGCGCGATCTCAAATTCTCCGATTTCGATGGCGGGAATTTCGGCTGGGGTCTTCTCAGCCTACAGCGGTGCGACCGTTTGTGATCCATCGTCAGGCGGCACGAGTTCCGCCAGATTCATGCGCCCGTCTTTGAATACCCGCGCAGACACATAAGGCATCGTGAGTCGAATCGTCTCGAATGCATAGGCCCGACGAATGAGGGAACTCGCCTGAAAATTGACGAAGAACTCGTCGAACCCCAGCAAGGCAGATTGATCCGGCTCTCGAATTTCGAAGCCCGTCAACCGAAGCGACAGCGCAAAAGGGTTCAGCTCCACCTCTTTGACTAACACCGGGCGCTTGAGCTTTTCAGCAACAGCAGGGATTGCGTAGGCCGTAATCAGGAAGGGAACGAGAAAAAACCCAACGAGCGCGTAGAGACCCACCAAACCTAGGGCTAGGATCGCAAGTCGGGAGGGGGCGAAGCAACCAGCGCATGAATAGGAAGCCCTGTGGTGCGCCCGGCTGGAATCGAACCAGCGACCTACGGCTTAGAAGGCCGTTGCTCTATCCAACTGAGCTACGGGCGCCCTCTTGGAAGTGCTGAGTGCTCAGTCCTGAGATACAGAGCGTCTGGCTCAAAATGGTTCTGAGACTCGTTACTCAGCACTGGCTACGCATTTGGTCGGGGCGAGAGGATTTGAACCTCCGACATCCTGCTCCCAAAGCAGGCGCGCTACCGGGCTGCGCTACGCCCCGACGCTGGAATTACAATCACTCGCACTTTGCCCTTCCGGGAGAAAATCAGCACGTGTTATTATCGTAGCAACGGCATAATCGAGTTACGTTGCGACTCTTGCGGCAGGTCGTCTATCTGCATTGTATTGTACGACCTGTGCGTGGCTCGCTCATGTGGTTCACGATTTTGATGGCGGTTATTGTGTCTACCCCTGCCTACTGTATGGTGGAAATGATGAACTCATAGGTTCGTGATCCAACCCTTCAAACAGCCTTCGAAATAGCCATGAGGGGCTATTCATTCGTCTTTCTTTATACAGGAACGTCCAGCTTAGTGTCCAGGCAGTGCTCTGCCCATACCTCAGGCAAAAACCGCGCATATTTCAAGAGTCATGGGTGCCGCCCACAGAGAACTGTTCGTCGGACAGCAAGAGCCAACCATCGCTATGGGTCGGACGTGCCTCCATGAAGCGGTTGCCTCTATTTTCGCATCGCTTGGCGAGGATGTTTTCCGCAGACTGCTAGCAGGAGGTACCTATAGCTGGGGATGGGCGGGGCTCGGGGAAAGAGAAGGAGATGGACGGCTCACACTCCATAACTCTTTGTCCATCTACATAGATGTTATACGAGTCAGTCTATACGAGATTTCCGAAAGGCCGAGGCTCACGCCTGAGAGCAGTGGGGCTCGCTCGGAATGCTGCAGCGTGGCTTCAGGCGCTCGACAGTCAAAACACCACGCGCCGACTTCTGGGACACGCCGGGCACAATGCCATCCCCGCCGGTGTAGATAGCAAGTTAACTTGTCCGGTGTAGGTAGCCCATGATCTGTCCGGTTCTTCTCTTCGAGTTTTTCAGCCTCGCGCTGAAATAGTGGCGCGCACCGTTGGCCTAGGATGAACGATCGGCGGAACGTCCGATCGATGGGTCGGGCCCTTACGGGCTGGGTGGGTGCGTCCGGTCTCGATGAGCCGGCCATCCGCCTGGTAGCGCGCCAGACACCGGGGCCCATGGAACACCGCCAAGGTACCATCCGGATAGTCATGCACCCGCACCGTGACCTTCACGTAATGGAACCGATGGGGATCCTGTGGAATCTGCAGACTCAGGCCCTGATACCGGACGGTGTTGTCCTTGGCCACGACCCGCTCCTCTTGCACTCACAGGATTTCGGCGAGATGCGGGCCAACCCACGGGATGTAGGCGGTGCCCGGTTCCGTCGCCCGCACCATACTCCGACGAGTGCCTCGTGGCTGAACCTCGTCGAGCGGTGGTTCGGTGAGATTACGCGCAAGCGCATTCGACGCGGCGTCTTCACGAGCGTGCCGGAGTTGGTTGCGGCGATCGACGAGTTGATTCGGCTCAATAACAAGAACCCCAAGCCGTTCGTGTGGACCAAAACCGTCGACGACATTCTGAAGAAGATCAAGCATTGTAAAGCCGTGATTGAGACACCACACTAGCTACACTGAGAAGATTTTTCTTGACCTTTTGATACATACTTCTCGCTCCTTCTCGAATTTTTTCTCTGTTCGTCCGGAGAGGAACAACTGAAAATTATCTGTGGAAACCAAAGAGCCTGTGGGGATGCAACCCTGGCTAACACGAGGTATCGAAATATATGACCCAGACCGCTGTCAACTCATGGGACTCCTCACAGTGGATGCACGCCGTCATTTTGACAACCTGAAACAGACGTAACGCGAAACCGGAACCTGTTCGTGCTGGACGAACAGAGACACACTCCTGTCGGAATCTGAAAGTGGTTTCTACTTTGCTGGAATAGGCGGAGTGGAAACAGAGAAACGGATGGCTTCGGCAATCTCGCGGCTGATCGTCGCCAATGCACGGCTGTGTGCAGCGACCATCGCATTGTACGTTCCACCGCTACCGGATTCCCGGGCCGTCGAGCGGCCTGTCCGCAGGACTCCATCGGAGACTCGCTTGACGGTCCAGAGGGCATCGATGGTCACCGACTCCCCCATGGTCGAGTCGAATCGTTGGATGTCGACGAGGACTCGATAATCGGCATTATCCCCTGCACTTTGCGGATAGGCCGCCACCCGTTTCACATTCAAATCGGCAGCCAGATTGTCCGCAATAATGCGTGGAATTTCACTCCTGAGCGGCCCGGCCCAGCGATGCAATTCCACAATGCTGACCTCATTCGGGCCGGCTCGAAGCACAAACTGAGGACGGTCAACGACCTCCGGCAGCGTGATGGGCCCCACCGCGATGCTGTAGGCAGACTCGCCGCTTGCCGAAGTGGCCCCATTGACCGCGGCGCCGGCGCTGAGTGTATAGTATGTTTCTCTTGGCGAACTGAGGCAGCCGGTGAGCGACGAGATCGTCAGGAATAGAGCCGCCGACCACAGGTATCCGTATCTCACCGTTTGCTCTCCTTCTTCCCGCGAATCAACGATTCAGGTTGACGCCCCAATAATTCGGTCAGCTCGCGGAGCGATTGTGCGGCCCTCGATAGTTCGCGCAGCGACGTCCGGAGATCCTGCTGCAGCGGGGCATCGGAGGCCATTGTCCGTTCGACCGTCTTCAGCGTCTTGCGCGCCTCCTCCAATGTAGACTTCGCCTCCGGCGTTACCTCCGCATCGAGCCGCTTGACCAATTTGTCCGCGCTATTGAGTGTCCGGTTCAACGACACCAGGTTTTGCCGAAGGTCGGCCCCGATTTCCTCAATCGGCATTTTTTCGACCTTCGCCAGGATACTGGCAACCGAGCGCTCTAATGCCTGGAGACCGCCGGGCAGTGTCGGCAAAGCAGGCGGGGTGTTGGTCCAATTGATTTGAGCCGGGGGAGCGTCAGGGAAAAAGTCCATGGCCAAATACAATTGTCCCGTAATTACATTTCCGCTTCTCAATTGCCCGCGAAGCCCGGACTGCACCATGACATCCCATCGGGCCCGGCGGCTGGTCTCGTCCTGCGTCAGGTTACTGATCCCCTCATCCTTCGAAAGAGAGAGCAACCGCTGGGGATAAATTGCCACTGTAACCGGAAGCCGAAATCCGGTGCTGCGTCTCGTTCACTTCCACGTTCATGGCTTTGACCTCACCGATCTCGACTCCGCGAAATTCGACCGCCGCCCCGATCGAGAGACCGCGGAGCGACTGGTCAAAGTAGAATACGAAGGGTACAGATAACGTGTCCGGACGCTTCATCGCCTCCGAATGGCTATCAGCAAGAGAAAACTCCTGGTTCTCCTCCGCAAGGGGTTGAGGCGCACCGGCCAGTGTCTCGAAGGCGACCCCTCCAATGAGAATCGATGTCAACGACTGGGTCTTCACCTTGACGCCGGTTGAGTCCATCGTCACGTTGATCCCACTGGCATTCCAAAACCGGGTGTTTGCCCTGACGTATTGATCGTACGGAGCACTGACGAAGATCTTGACCGTCACCCCCTGCCCATCCTGCTTGAGCTCATGCGATTCGACGCTACCCACCGCCTCCTGCCGGAAATACACCGGCGAGCCGGTTTCCAGGGACCCCGTGGCCGCGGCATGGAGAATGAAGTGACGGCCCTGCATGTCGCCGGTGACAGACGGCTGCACTTCCAGGCCGTCAAAATCCTCCCGCCTGGTCGAGGACTTGCCGCGATCCATCTCGATGTAGGATCCGGAGAAGAGCGTCCCGATCCCCGACACCTGCCCGCCTGCGATCCGCGGCTTGACGATCCAAAACCTGACATCCTCCACGAGATGAGGCGTGGCCCTCTTATTCATCTCCACAGTCAACACGATTTTCTCGAGATCCTTCGAAAAACTGATAGCTTTCACCTCGCCGATATCGATGTTCTTATACTTGATCTTCGTCTTGCCGGCCTCGATGCCCTCCGCCGTCTTGAAGGTGATCGTGATCTCGGGCCCTTTCTCGAGGATCGTTTTGACTGCCAGCCACCCTCCGATAAGGACAGCCACGATTGGAATCAGCCAGATGAGCTGGGGGGACTTGCGGCGCTTCGAGACAGCGACCGCCGACGGAACATCTTCCAGGACCGACCCTGGCGAATCCTTATACATGCTGCCTCTCTTTCGGTTCCCAGAGTAGCCGCGGATCGAACGCCATCGCGGCAAACATTGTCAGAACCACCACGGCGCCGAATGCCGCCACCGCCAGGCCCGGTTGAATCGACGCAAGGCCTTTCAGTTGGACGAGCGCCACGAGAATCAAAACCACATACACATCCAGCATCGACCAGGGACCGACGAATTCAAGAATCCGATACAGTTTCGTGCGTTCCAGCGACCGAGTCGTCCAGCCAAGCTGCACCGAGATGAGAAGATAGGTGAGGGAGAGCATTTTTGCAAGGGGTACCACGATGCTCGCGATGAAGACCACCAACGCGATATGCCACGAGCCCGAGTGCCAGAGGTACACGACACCGCTCATGATGGTGTCGGATTGAGCGCCGAACAACGAGCCTGTACGCATCATCGGCAAGACATTCGCCGGCACGTAGAGAATGTAGGCGGCAATGAGCAAAGCCCACGTCCGCGCAATACTGTCGGGCTTGCGAAGATGAAGCGCCGCGCCGCAACGGCGACAGCGCATCTCGTGGACTCCGGGAATCAGCTCGGACAAGCCGCCGCAGCCGTGGCAGGTGCACAATCCTAGCTGGCTTGCCGTCACATCAGACTCGCTCACTCGTCCTCCCTCACCATGTTCCACAGTTCATGCATATTGAACGAAGCCATGGCGCCCGTGAATAAAAGAATGAGGCCCCCGAACGTCCAGAGGGCGATGCCCGGCACGACATGCGCGAGGTGCACGAGCTTCACCAGCGCGACGAGCACGCCGAGAATGAACACCTGCGTCATGCTCCAGGGACGCACCGATTGCAAGACCCGGAGAATCGGCGCCAACCCCTGCGGCACCTGCCCCAGCTTCAACGGCAAGAGCACATACAGCATCAGAGACAGTTGCACGGCAGGGATCAGAATGGTTGTGATGAACACCAGTGCGGCCACGCCTTCCATATCATTCTTCCAGATCATCTCGACCGCCCCATAGAGACTCGTCGCACTTCTAATTCCCGCCGCCTCTAAGCCGACGATCGGAAACACATTTGAAATGATGAACAGGAACGCCGCCCCGAGCGTAAAGGCGAGTCCGCGATCGACACTGTCAGGGATGTCACGAAAGAGCACGGCGTTGCAGCGCGCGACAACAGGCGACACCGCCCGGCGGGAGGTCGGCTCCCGTTGCAAGAGATCGCATTCATGACAGGCAGTGAGCGTGTGCTGCGTCATATGTTTGGTCTCTCTCTGTCTATCTAGTCTGTCTGGTTTATTTGGTCTATCTCGTTTGTTTGGGTGAACAAAACTAACAAGAACCAAAAAGCTGTATAGATTAAACGAGCCAGATCTACCCAATCAACCGGATCAGCCCTGCGATTCAAATTCGCTGCGTGCAATGCCGCTTTGACGGATGATGGATTAGCCATGCGTTGCTTCGAAGCGCGTCACAAAGACTTCAGTATGCAGCCGTCGCTGTAATTCTCCAGGGTCCGCGCATTCCAGGAATAATTCGACGGTTTCTTTCAGATTAGCCATCGTTTCCTCCACTGTGGCCCCCTGGCTGGCCACGTCCAATTCCGGACAGAGAGCGACATACCCGTCGCCTTCTTTCTCCACAACCGCCGTATAGCTATTGGCCGCCATGAGTCGGTCTCCTTCAACTCGTCTGTGCCGCGGAGAATTATAGCTTAGCTAGCCTCGGAAATATATGTAAGACAAGTAAAGAAGGTGACAGCCGATACCTGACTCAAGCAAGACGGACCCACTCCGAAGGCTGACGTGTTCGGAACTTCGAACCCCGACCTTCGGCCTTCAGACCGCCTCACCCCTCCCGCCTTTCCCGCTCGTCGCGCATCGCTCCCAATGCGGGCTAAGGCCGATCCGCTTGCTTCACTTTGCCGGGCCTGATCCAGCCATGCCGCCCGAAATACTCGGACAGGAAATCCACGGCCTGCTCGACACTACGACTCGTCATCTGTCCCATGGCTGAGCGATAGCCCTTAAGGGCGCCCACCCCGATGTTCGCCGCCGCGACGCCAACCGTAAGTCCTCCCGCTGCAGCAGCGCCGGCCGGACCGGTGACGATGGCGCCAGGCATGGACCCGCTATCGGCATGAGTGTCGAATTCCAGCAACTTCGAAGCCTGGTCTCTGGTTCTCTGCTGGACTGATCCAACCCATACCCATAGAGCTGAACGCGAATGTCCACCCTCGACTGTCCCTTGCCGAATCCAATGACCAACCGCGCCCCCTTGTTACCCTCATCCACGTCGAGAAATTGTCCGGTGATGCCCAACGCACCTTTCGGCAACAGGGTACTGCTGGAAACTCGCCGAGCCGGCAATCCGAGGTTCTGGATCCCTTCCACCAGTTCGTCGCCATCCCCAGCAGAGCAGATCAAAACGCGTGGACCACGCAATAAACGGCGCGGTTCGTTAAGTCTGAAGGCTCTGGGTTCGAAGTTCCGAACACTTCAATCTAGAACCTTCAGACCGCCCACCCGTCCCGCCTTTCTGGCTCCTCGCTACCGACCAACGGGCCTCACCGTAGGTGAGGCGACCGGTTTGGCGGATTCCCCGCGCATCCCCTCGGTCGCCTGCCCAGGCGCGGCAGGGCCAGGAGACCACCCTCCTCCAAGAGCCTTATAGAGCTGAACGACCGAGACCAACTGATTGCGGCGCGTCCGCGCCAGGGACAGCTCCGCATCGAACAGAGCGCGCTGGGCGGTCAGTACGTCAAGATAGTTGGCGCGGCCACCCTGGTAGCGCAGGTCGGCCAGCCGCAACGCGGACTGTAACGCCTCCACCTGCTGCTCCAGCGCCTCGCGCTGCTCGCGGGTTTTCTGCACGGTGATCAGCGAGTCTTCGACTTCCTGAAACGCCTGTAAGATCGTCTTGATATATTGCGCGATGGCCTGGTTGCCCTGCGCCTCGGCGGCCTTCACCTGGTAGCCGAGCGCGCTCGCGTTGAAGATCGGTCCGGTCAGCGAAGCCTGGCCCTTGAAGGTTGCATAGGGCTTGGAGGAGGTCGAATCCACGGTGAGACTGTTTCCGGACATATCGCCGGTGAGCGACAGTTGAGGAAACCGGGCCGCCTGCGCCACGCCGATGTTGGCCGACGCGGCCGCCAGGTCCTGCTCGGCCTTCATGATGTCAGGCCGCCGCTGGAGCAGATCGGAGGGCAGGCCTGGCGGCACGTCCGGAGGCATGGGCTGCTCGATGAGCAGCCGTCCCCGTGGAACCGCCGAGGGCTTGCGCCCCAGCAGCACGCTGATCTGGTTCTCCCGCTGGACGACCTGCCGTTCCAGATCGGCCAGTTGGGCGGCCGCGCCGGCACGCTCCGCCACGAACCGATCCAAATCAAGCTTGGGAATGTCGCCCTGCTGATAACGAAGCTTCGAGATCCGGACCGACTCATCCCAGGCCTTCAGCGTCCGCTTGGCGATATCTATCTGAAGGTCCAGGGCGCGGAGGTCGAAGTAGCTCTCCGCGACACCACTGACCAGACTCAGGATCACCACCCGCTGATTTTCCTGTTTCGACAGCAATTGCGCGCGGGCTGCCTCGATCGAGCGGCGGATGCGCCCCCACACATCCAGTTCCCACTTGAGGCCGACGCCGATGTTTTCCTTGTGGATCGACAACCCGTTCTTCTCACTGGTTGGAACCGCGCCGCCGCCGACCGGGAAATTCGAGGTGTTCGTGTTCCGAAAACCGAAGGCGGAGCCCTCGTAGGAGAAGGAGGGGATGAGGTCGAACTTGGAAATCGTGAGCTGGGCTTGAAATTGATCAATGTTGGCGGTGGCGATCTGGAGGTCCAGGTTCTCCATCAGGGAGGTGCGGATCAACTCCTGCAACGTCTCGTCCTTGAGCAATTCCCACCAGGGCAGGTTTGCCATGGATTCCGAGGTGGAGGGCGACACCCGCCAGGACTCAGCTTGCGGCGTCTCCGGCCTTTTGTAATCCGGGCCCATCATGCAGCCCTGTAGCAAAAATGACACACCTGTGACCACTACCATTATATATAGGCGAGCAGCAGACCCCGCCGCGCGAGGCTGCGAGACTACGCGACCGAGTCATCGATCATGCGTTTCTGGTATCTCGCGTCCATCTCTCGCCTGTCTCGCTCTGGTTCATCTCAGTGCCCTCCTCCGTAACTTCCGCCCTCAGGTACAGGGGTTGGCGACAGCGCCGGCCGCTGGGATCGGATGGGAGAGTTCCCCGTCGCCGGTCTTCTTGGGAGCCCCTGGCGCAGGCCCGCCTGGTTTTGGCTTCTCGTGTTTCCCGCCACGATGCACCAACGTCTCCACCACATAGTAGGAAACCGGAACCAGAAAGATGCCGATCACGCTTGCCGCCGTCATCCCGCCGAACACCGCGAGACCGAGGAGAATGCGCCGTGCGCGCCGGCGCCCGACGAGAGAATCAGCGGCACCACGCCGAGGATGAAGGCGAAGGCCGTCATGAGAATCGGGCGCAGCCGCACTTGGGCGGCGGCCAGGGCGGCATCCGTGATGCTCTTTCCCTGTTCGTATTCCTCTTTCGCAAACTCGATGATCAGGATCGCGTTTTTGGCGGACAGACCGATCAGCATCACGAGGCCGATCTGGACGAACACGTCGTTTTCGCTCGCCTGTGGCGCCACCAGCTTGAAGAGATATAACGTGCCGAACGCGCCGAACACGGCGATCGGGGTGCCGATAAGCACGCTGAACGGGAGAGCCCCAGCTCTCGTACTGCGCCGCGAGAATCAAAAAGACGAAAAGCAGAGAAAATCCGAATATGACGCTGGCCGGCACGCCTTCAGACGCCACCTTCTCCTGGAAGGACATGCGCGATGTAATCGTAGCCCATCTCAACAGGCATGGTTTCCTTGAACACCTCTTCGAGCGCCTGCATCACCTGGCCGGAGCTGTAGCCCGTCGCAGCCGAGACGAACAGCTGAGCGCCCCGATAGCCGTTGAACCGCATCGTGAACTCCGGCCCCTCCGACGGTCTCCATGGTGACCAGCGTAGATAGCGGCACCATCTCGCCCGTGGCATTCTTCACATAGAACTGGCCGACATTTTCGGGGATGGTCCGGAACTCGCCGTCCGCCTGCACGTACACCTGCCACACGCGGCCGAACCGGTTGAAGTAGTTCACCATCACGCCGCCCATGAAGGCCTGCAGCGTCTGGTAGACGTCGCCGAGGTTGACCCCCTGCTTCAGGACTTTCTCACGGTCCACTTTCGCGAACACTTGCGGGACACTGGCGAGCAAGGTCGTATTCGACCTTCGCGATTTCCGGGCGCTTCCGCGCCGCCTCCATGAACTTCTGCGTGTTCTCGGCCAGGAACGCCACCTCCTTTCCGGCGCGGTCCTCCAGGATGAACGAGACGCCGCCCGAGGTGCCGACACCCGGGATGGCCGGCGGCGGGAAGACGAAAGCCTGCGCCCCGGACAACTCGCCCAGCTTCTCATTGATGGTACTGAAGATCGACTGCAGTTTCTCCTCCGGCTTCTTACGTTCATCCCACGGCGCGAGCGTCACGAACATGAACCCGTTGTAGGTAGACGTGACTGTGCTCAGCAGGCTGAACCCGACGACCGTCGAGACGTATTGCACGCCGGGCGTCTCTTTCAATATCGCCTCGATCTCTTTACAGATCTCATCCGTGCGTTGAAGGGACGCCGCCGTCGGCAACTGTACGTTCAGATACAAGTACCCCTGGTCTTCAAGCGGCAGGAATCCGGACGGCAGTTGCGAACCGAACCAGCCGGTCGCGATGCTGACCAAGAGGAGAAAGAGCATCGAGAGGCCGGCCTTACGAATCAGAGAGCCGCAGATACTCACATACCCGTCCGTCACACGGCCAAACCCTCGGTTGAACCATCCGAAGAACCAACCGAGCGGACCCCGCGCCGGTTTCTTCGGCCGTAACAACAAGGCCGCGAGGGCAGGGCTGAGCGTGAGCGCGTTGAAGGCCGAGATGACGACCGACACGGCGATGGTGACGGCGAACTGCTGGTACAGCCGGCCGGTAATACCAGGAATGAAGGCCGTCGGCACGAACACCGCGACCAGGATCAGCGCAATGGCCACGACCGGCCCCGAAACCTGTTCCATGGCCTTGAGCGTCGCCTCCTTGGGCGAGAGGCCCTTTTCAATCAGGTGCTCCACGGCTTCGACCACCACGATCGCGTCGTCCACGACCAGGCCGATGGCGAGCACGAGACCGAAGAGGGACAGGGTGTTGATCGAGAAGCCGAGCATCGGAAACAGCATGAACGTGCCCACCAGCGACACCGGCACGGCCAACAACGGGATCAACGTGGCGCGCCAGCCCTGGAGAAAGATATAGACGACGATGATCACGAGGACCAGGGCTTCGAAGAGGGTGTGCACGATCTCATTGATGCCCTCCCGCACCGAGAGGGTGGTATCGAGCGACGTCACGTAGTCCAGGTCGGCCGGGAACCGCTGCTTCAGGTCCTTCATCAGCTTCGTCGCCCGATCCATCGCATCGATCGCGTTTGAGCCCGGCAGCTGGTAGATGGCGATGAGGGCGGCAGGACTTGCCGTTCATCCGGCCGATCTGGCTGTAGGACTGCGCGCCGAGCTCAACCCTCGCGACATCCTTCAGCCGCACCAGGGATCCGTCGATATTGGCCCGCACGACGATCGCCTCGAACTCCTCCTTGGTGAGCAACCGGCCCTGGGCCCGCACGGTATAGGTGAATTCCTGTCCGGGCGGCACCGGCTCGGCGCCGACCTGCCCGGCCGGGTTGACGGTGTTCTGCTTCTTCACGGCGTCCAGGATCTCTGGCACGGTGATGCCCAGCTTGGCCAGCACGTCCGGCCGCACCCAGAACCGCATCGCGTATTCCCCGGCGCCGAAGATCGAGACCTGCCCGATGCCCGGCACGCGCGTCATGGGATCGTTG
Source organism: uncultured Nitrospiraceae bacterium (assembly GCA_963748375.1). GTDB lineage: Bacteria > Nitrospirota > Nitrospiria > Nitrospirales > Nitrospiraceae > Palsa-1315. The sequence goes on along the minus strand of CAVVIR010000002.1, from coordinate 33,652 downwards.
ATATTGATGTTGGCGTAATTGGTCAGCCAGATGTTGTCGTAGGTCCCGTTGGGGGAGTAGAGCGAGAAGAGCGCCAGCGGGCTGGTGGTGGACTTCTTGATCGTCACGCCATAGTTCCGCACTTCCTGCGGCAACTTGGATTCGGCCTGTGTATAGCGCATCTGCGACAGGATCTGGTCGTCGTTCGGCTTCGTCGTCACGTCGAAGTCCACGTACAGCTTCGTCTGCCCGTTGCTGGCGTTGATCGAATACATGTAGATCATGTTGTCCACGCCCTGCATCTGCTGCTCGATCGGCGTGGCAACCGACTGCTCGAGCGTGACGGCATCCGCGCCGACGTAAGTGGCGCTGCAACTGGATTTCCGGCGGCGCGATGTTCGGAAACTGGGCGATGGGAAGCTGGACCATGGCAACGATGCCGATCACCGTCATCAGGATCGAAATCACGATCGCGACGATCGGGCGATTGACGAAGAACCTGGCCATCAGTTGTCCTTCGGAGAGGGTTCCGGTTGCGCGGCAGGCGTATCCGGTGCTGTCTGCGGTTCCGTTCCGAACGGGAGGGGGCGGACGGAATCCCCGGCTTTCAGTTTCTGGAGGCCCTCGACGACCACATGCTCGCCGGGCTTCAATCCCTGCGCGATGATCCACTGGGAGCCGATGCGTTCGCCGACAGTCACCGGCCGGATCTCCACCTTGTTCTCCGGCGTGACGACGGCAACCTGGTAGCTGCCCTGCTGTTCGCTCACAGCGCGCTGGGGGACCAGCAGGGCGCCCTGACGGACCGTGACGGAGGCGCGGACCTTCGCGTACTGGCCCGGTCGCATCACGTTCCCGGGGTTGGGAAACAGAGCGGCGACGCGGATCGTGCCGGTCTTCACATCCACTTGCCGGTCCGCGAGGAAGAACCACCCCTTGTGGGGATAGACCTCGCCGTTGCTGAGCACCATTTCGATGCGGGCATCTTTACGCACTTTCGTGGGATCTACTTCTGCTACTCCTGATAACGCTTCTCCATCAGCCCTGAGAGCTTGAGGTATTCCTGCTCGCTGATCGGAAAATAGACCCGGATCGGATCGAGAGTAGACATCGACGTCAACGCGCTGTTGGCATCGATCAGATCGCCGACCTGCGCCTTGGCGATGCCCACGACTCCGTCGATCGGCGCGAGGACTTTCGTCCATTCCAGGTTCAGCTTCGCCTGCTCCACCGCCGCCTTGGCGGACTCCACCGCGGCCCCCGCGGCCTGATTGGCCTGCACGGAGTCTTGGAACTCCTTCTGGCTGATCGCGCCTTCCTTTGCCAGCGGCTCGTTCCGCGCCACATCGAGCTTCGTCTTGGTGAGCTGCGCCTGCGCCCGCTTGAGGTCGCCCGCAGCCTGATCGAGGGCGGCCTGAAACTTTCGCGGATCAATCTGGAACAGGAGATCGCCTTTTTTGACTGCCCCACCTTCCCGGTAGTCCCGCTTGAGTAGATAGCCGGTGACTTGCGACCGGATTTCCGCGTTCACGAGCCCGTCCGTGGTGCCGACCCACTCGGAGAAAATCGGCACATCTTTCTGTATCACTTCGGCGACTTCGACCTGGGGCACGGGAGGTGGTGGGGCAGAAGCGGTCTCGCCTTTGCAGTGGACGAGCGTCAACGCCAACAGGACCAACAACCAAGATGACGCTCCCGCTTTAGGCAGACAGACATCTCTCTGCTGATGAACCATTGACGTTTCCCTGACTCCTCTTCTCTCAACTCACTTGGCTAATTCAGCAACTCCGATGCCAATCAGACAAAAAGACCGCAGTTCCAGTAGGCACGGATTAACTGGCGGTTCGGCGATGGAGATGCCCGTCTCGCCCTGTCCTGCCTACGTCAGCAGGGAATTATGGGGCAATTGATAGCAGGAGACTGTAGCGAAATGCAACTGCGGAAGAATCACGGAAGGCGATGCCGGATTCAGGCGAAACGGGCGAGACAGGCGGGAAAAGCGGGACTCGAAGTGCGGGATACGGGATGCGCGGGAAAGGCGGGATGCGGGAGGCGGCCTGAGGGTTGAAGACTGAGGTGTCTATGAAATCAGAGGCTCGTGTGAGAAGAAGGCTCGGGCCATTTCATGAGCACAATGATTTGGGGTGGACACACCTGGTCATGTGACGTCAGTCAAAAGCGTTGCACAGAACTCTGCGGCAATTCCAGGGAATTCAAAAGCGCCCGTGCCTCCTTTTCATGTCGATTCCGTTCCGACGAAGTAAGGGATGCCTCAAGAATGATGTGCAATTCTCGCCGTGCTGACACCGCATCTTTTCGCCTGAGGTGGGCTTTCGCGAGATCTAGCCGGGCATGAGTATACGAGGGATTGACCGCGACGGCTCGCTGAAGATAGCCCAGCGCCGCGCGTGAATCTCCTCCCATCACCCAGGGCAGCTCCTCAAGCATCATGCCCATCATGTGGAGTGAGGGCGCGTGGTCGTTATGGAGTTCGAGCGCGCGATTGACGTGGTATTTGAGGTCCTGGATCGTCATGACTGAGGCCATCAGCCCTTTCAGTTGGGCTGTGCTCCCCAAGTTCGCTGCATACAGGTAATGTGCCTCTGCATTGGAGTCCTGCAATTCGAGAGCCCGCTTCGCGATCCGCGCACCTGCTTCATATGCGGTTCGCCGTTTCTCGACATCGGTGGAGATCTCATCTCCGAGATTCAGGTACAGATTTGCCAGCTTGACCAGGACTGCAGGATCCGACGATGTTTCGGCATTCGCAGCAATAAGCTGACGCAGCTCGTCTTCCAGTGATTGAGAAGATGACACGGCGGGATATGCCGGCGCTAGTACGCACCAGGCAAACATGAACACCGGCAACAGCACTCTCATCGCGCGGCTGTCAATGCTCCACAAATTGGCAACACCGGTTGCAAATCGGAAGCAAGCCATTCTGTTGATCCTGGATCATTTGGCGAAATTTCTCGAACATGGTCCCATGCCAAATCTCTAAAAACGGTTTCTCGTAAATATTGCCCATCGATAAGGATTCATCCGTGAAAAGATTGCATGAATACACGTTGCCGTCCGCGTCGATGGTGGGCTCCACGAACGGAATCGAACAATGGCTTCGTCCCAACGTCCAATCGTAATCCAAATAGAGGCGAGGAATGGCATGGATATCGATCCGGGGAAATGTTTCAAGATGAAACGGGAGCTTTCTTTTTTTGAGATCGATCAACGTCTGGACAATTTTTTTGGTTTCCGGTTCAAAATTCGAATAATCTTCCTGGAAGCCTGTCCACGACGTGATGCCTTCTTTCACTTGAAAGTGTTTTTCGACGATTTGCATATACGATTCGCCGGCCGATTTTGGCACAAAGATAGGGCTGACCTTGACGGAGAGCACATCGGCCAGGGATTCACCCGAAAGGTCGTCGACCAAGCGATTTAAGGAATCCGCTCCATTGTAACGGGTCATGGTGTAACTCATGATCACGAAGGGAAGATGTTTCTTTTGGCGTATCCTTTCCTCTCGAAGCGCTCGAATGCCTTCGATCGCCCGATCGTACGACCAGGAAGCGCCTCGAATGAGGTTGTGCGTGTCTCGCTCGCCATCGATGGACACCACGACCACATCGACGCCGAGCGCAACGATATCCTCGGCATACCGAGAGAGCTTCGACCCGTTGGTCACCGGTTTTACAAACAGCCCTCGTTCTTTACATAACGCCAACAGATCCATGATATCCGGATACAAGAAGGTCTCTCCCCCCTCAATATCCACAAAACGAAGTCCTTTTGACGAAAGTTGCGTGATGATTTCCTTGATCGCGTCAAACTTGAGACTTGTATGTTTCTTCTCCGAACTGTAGTCTTTATAGGTTCCCGTTTCCCCCCATTGGCCGCACATTTTACAGCTCAAGTTGCAGACATAGGTCACCCGCAAATTCAATTTTGAAGGAAAAAATGACCCTTTTTCGGGAATATCGCCTTGTTTGAGCCGGTTCGTGATGCGTTCGTGATCTTTCCGAAAGATGACGTAATAAAAATAAGCCGGATTCGCCACGATACAGGACAGCAATCGTTTATAGAGTCGATAATTCATGAACTCTCCTTTGTATTCCTCATGCGGATTGCTCTCGCGGACATCGACGGGAGCGAGGCGGAAAAGACTCCGAGGCAGGCGCCTCATCTTGGTATCGTTTGCCCAAGCGGATCTTTTTGCCGCCCATCAGGCATGGAGGAGAGCCGGTGAGGGATATCTCGCTCGAACCGCTCGCGACTGTGTCTTTCGCTTAGGTCCCTTCATAATAATCCAGGCCGGAATGATCCAACACTTCCTCCCCGACCAGAATGCGAAGCGTATTCGTCAGTTTTAGATGCTGAATAAAGAGATCATGCTCGGGTTTCAAGTCGGGGCGGGCCATCGGGGACTTGAAGTAAAAGGATAACCATTCTTGAATACCGGAAAGCCCCGCGCGTTGGGCCAGGTCCAGGAAGAGAATGAGATCGAGCACGATCGGGGCGGCCAGAATAGAATCGCGGCACAGAAAATTGACCTTGATCTGCATTGGCTGTCCCAGCCACCCGACGATATCGACGTTGTCCCATCCCTCCTTGGCATCCCCCCGCGGAGGATAAAACTCGATCCGCACTTTGTGATAGAAGTCCCCGTAGAGATCCGGATAGAGTTCCGGCTGCAGAATGGTGTCCAGCACACCGCTCTTACTGACCTCTTTCGAGCGGAAGGAGTCACGATCGTCGAGTACTTCTCCGTCACGGTTGCCCAAGATGTTCGTGGAAAACCATCCCTGGAGCCCTAACATCCTGGCCTTCAGGGCCGGCGCTATCACCGTCTTCATCAAGGTCTGCCCGGTCTTGAAGTCTTTTCCGGCAAGCGGCACCCTTCGTTTTGCGGCCAGCTCGATCAGGGCCGGAATATCCACCGTGAGATTCGGCGCTCCGTTGGCGAAGGGAATACCGAGGGTTATAGCCGCGTACGCATAGATCATCGACGGGGAAATCTCCAACGCATTCTCCTTAAGGCCTCGCTCAAATGCGTCCAAGGTCTCGTGGACGGAGCCGGCCTGGGAAAAGATTTCGGTCGATCCACACCAGACCATCACCGATCGACGAAGCCCGTGGAGATGTGACGAACGCTTCAATATCTCGCATGACGGCTTCTGCCAAATCCATTTTTGTGGCCGCCGTCTTGACATGTGTTCCTCGCAGGTTCCGGACATATCGTTGCTCAAACGCGCCGGGCCATGGCTTGATCGCTTCGAGGTCAGGCCGCACCGCGTCCAGCAGATCGGACGGCAGCACACCCGCAGTCTTGGCCGTCTGGTACGCGTCGTTCGGAAAGATGTCCCAGCCGCCGAAGACCAAATCGGAAAGCTCGGCCAGCGGCACCACTTCTTTGATCGGGACAAATCGAGGATTGGTGCGTTTGCCGAGTCGAATCTGTTGCAGCTGAGTCAGCGAACCATAGGGTTTTGCCAGGCCCTTATTGATGAGATAGGTGCCGGCGATGGTGGTGGTGGCGACCGCCCCAAGACCTGGCAACAGCACGCCTAGGCGACCCTCTGCCGGAGCGATAGCCCTTGCAAGTTCAGGATAGCGTGAACTCTGATCACTCATAATAGCGTTCTCCTTTCACCTTGTTGAGTGTAAGCAAGCCAAAGCACGATGAGAAAATAGATCGGAGTCCCGATCGCGCTCAGGACCAGAAACCATGACGCCTTACCGAAAGCCGAGAGCACGGCGACGAGATAGATAAAGTCTCGCCGGGCCAGTGAGTCCAATCAGATGAGAGGCCCTCGAGTCCGGCGATCGGACGACCGAGGTGAAGAGGGGACCAGTTACATTCGCGTCTTGCATGGTGTGGCGGTAGACGAACCAGGCCGAGCCGATTGTTCCTGCTACCGGAAGGACACTCACCCAGAGGGGCCACGTCTCGTGCAGACTGAGACTCCATCCGATCCCCATGCAGGCAAACACCGCCACATGCACGACATTGTCTCCCCAGAAATCCAGGATCCCTCCCCAGCGCGACTCTTGAAACCGCAACCGTGCCAACTCTCCGTCGCAACCATCTAAAATCGAGTGAGAGAGAAAGAGAAGGGCTCCTATGAGCTGGAAGACCCACTCTGAAGAGAAGAAAAACGGAGCTCCCAGAAGCCCTATTCCCACACTGACGAGGGTCATGCCATTAGGCGTCACTCGCGTCGAAACCAGGCGTCGCGTGATCGCCAACGAGATCCTCCGCTCGACCTGCCGGGACATAAATCCTTCAGTATCCTTGATCAGTCCCCGCAGAAGATGGCGTTCGGCTTCCCGGAAATTCTCGATGCTGGTCATGGGGTACAAGCCTTCGATATCTCCATCTTCGACGGAGGTCGGGCACGCGCGGGCAAGCTCAAGAAAGGAGCCACGACCTTGGAAGACATCCTGCAGAATAGATCGACTTGCTGGTGCCTCCGAGGGTTCGATGAGCGCAGCGACCTGGCCGAAGAGATAGGCACGGTCAAGCTGGACTGGGCTTATCCAGCAGCCATTTCAACGATCGTTGGGTCGGGAGTACATGCGACGTTAGCAGCACGAGCTTTCCTGGGGGGATGTGAGCGCTCATCTCAGAGGGAGTTACAGCAAGGGCGAGGGTTCCATCGAGGATCGGCATGATGCCGGAGGGGTCGGAGGTCGATACCAGGATGGTTGAAAATCCCGCCCGCTGGGCCGTCAACACGACTCGCCGCAGAAAGGGAAGCCCCAGCACGATCGTGGTGGGTGAAATGGGAGCCTGGTTCCCCTGATCCGATGGGAAGCCCACAACGAGCGTTGGACCTGTGCCATAGGCCGACACAGGAAGGTCTGCGACTGTGGCGAGAGTCGAGTGCAGGGTCATCGCGTCGCCCCCATGTTCCGTCTTCCCCGCCGTCATCGGGTCCTGGACAGGGAGCCAGGCGCATGCTTGCTCGCTGGACGATCGAGCCAGAGCCAGCACGTCGAGGCAAAGAGCCGCTTCGGCGAGATTGCGGCCTCTCATCGTTTCATCCGTAATCTCTGAGAGAAATCCGGTCGCAACGCCGTCGAACCACTCCGGGTGGTGGGAGCCTTCGGACAGACTCGATCCGAGCGTCCATCGGCGTTCCCCTGTGCGCGATCCGACCGGAGAGAGGATGACGGAATCATTCTCCAGCCGGAGTGTACCGCGGTCACCGGTGAGCTCGACGGTGTTGCGCCTCTCATCGGCAGCCCAGGTCAGAAACAGCTCCGCAGTTGCCCGCGGAAATCGAATATGGACCGTCGCCGTATCCTCGAGAAGCGAGTCGACATGCCGACGGCTCTCAAGCTGGGCACTGACTGCGTTCGGTTTCTGGCCCAGCCAGCTTTGGATGACGTAACAGGCATGCCACCCATGGTCGATGAGCACCCCGCCACCAGCCACGCGTGGATCGAGCCGCCAATTACCTGTCCGGCCGGCGGCGCCAGGCGCCGGCTGCGTCCGGAGAGTGTGCCACACACATCGGGAGATCGATCCGATCTCGTCGTGATGGAGGAGGTCACGGACCAATTCGACGATCGGCGCATGGTGCCAATTATGGACCGTGTACAGGACCTTGCGAACGTCTGCAGCAAGCGCTGAGACTTCCGCAAGGTCCTCAATTTGCAAGACCAACGGTTTCTCGCACAGGACATGCAACCCTCGCTGCAAGGCCGCTCGGACGAGACTCACGTGCGCGGCCGGCGGCGTGCAAATATCCACGAAATCGAGCTGTTCCTCGGCCAGCAACGCCTCGGCTGAGTTGTACCAGTGGGCATGAGGAAGCAGGCGTGCGGCCTCGGGTCGACGCGTCTCGTCGCTATCAGAGACCGCCACGAACTCGATATCGGAACGCTTCAGCCACCCCGGCACATGTCCGTGGACCGCCACGTTGCCGAATCCGAGGAATGCTCCACGCAGCATCGTCTGCTTCCTCCTTAGAGATGGTATTCCCTTGTCACCATGGCCAAGGCGTCATCCAAGATCGCAAGTCCTCTCCAAGGCCTTCTCTTCGCTGATGATCAAGGGCGGACAGATTCGTACGACGGGCCCATAACACATGGCGATCAATCCTCGGCGCACACATTCTTGGAAGAGGGCCTGCGTCACTTCTTTCGGGAGCCGTTCTTTCGACTTCCGGTCCCGCACCAAATCCAGGCCGAGCAGCAGCCCTCTGCCGCGGACATCGCCGATACAGCGGTAGCGTTCCTGCATGGCGCGAAGCCGCGTCAACATCACGGCGCCGACGCGCCGGGCATTATTGACCAGGTCATCTTTCAGGATGATTTCTAGCGCAGCCAGTCCTGCGGCGGCCGCGAGAGGATTTCCTCCGAAGCTCGACGAACTGCCGCTTGGATTGGCAAAGGGTTTCCGGCTGGTCAGCTCGTCGGTCGAAATAAGCGCGGACATGGGAAAGCCTCCGCCGATGCCCTTCCCGACCGTCATGACGTCAGGCACTACGGCCTCGTGGTCGCATCCCCACATCAATCCCGTCCGCCCGAATCCCGTTTGCATTTCGTCGGCAATCAAGAGGGCGCCGTTCTCCTTGGCGATCTCTTGCACCGCTTGGAGGAACCCAGCAGGAGGCGTCACATTCCCCGCCGTTCCCTGGACCGGCTCCACGATGATCGCGGCGATTTCGCCTTGCGTCTCGTTCCGAATGACCTGCCGCAAGTGTTCGGCACACGCGAGGCCGCAGTCCGGAAACGTCAACTTCCACGGGCAGCGATAACAATCGGCATAGGGCGACGAATAGAGGCCCGGCATGTACGGCCCGAGCTGTTTTTTGAAGTCATCTCCGAGGAGGCCCAAGATTCCGCCGGTCTTCCCATGGAAGCCCCCCCAAAAGCCGATGAACTCGTACCGGCGCGTCGCGGATTTGGCGAGGCGAAAGGCCGCCTCCACGGCTTCCGCACCGCCTGAAAAGAGCTGAATCCGGCTGAGTCCCGGTGGCGTCACCGACGCGAGCAGGTTCAGAAACCGGGCCCGGACTTCGGTGGTAAAGCTGCCGAACGTCAGCTGTTCGATCTGTCGTTTCAGCGACTCCACATAATGAGGATGGCAATGCCCGACGCTGCCTACGCCGATGCCGGCCACGAAATCGATATAGTGATTCCCGTCCTCGTCGATCAGCGTGCAGCCGGTTCCCTGCGCCATCGCCAGTCCGGAATACAACGCAATGGACTGAAGGCCCGGGGACATATGTCGCTGTTCCTCTTCGACGATGCGTGTGGAGCGCGGACCTGGAATAGGGGGATTCATGACGGGTGTCCTCCCAAGAATCGTTCAGCCAGATAGGAAGCGATGCGCTCGGCAGCCTCTTCCCGGTACAACGCAAAGCTCGGCCATGCATTCAGATCGATTATCGTCATCGCTCCTCCCTCGCTCACAATGGCATCGCCTCCATAAATTTCCAGGCCGAGCGCCGATGCCGCCTGTCGGGCAAGGCCCGCCATCTTCTCCGGATCGAACGGGTGTCCTGCGATGCGCTGGTCCTTGTGATAGAACCACTGAAACCACGGACCGTTTCGTGGCAACAGTTCGTCCCGCCCGATCCCGTAAAACTTGATCAGATCGCCCGGAATATGATCTTGAACCACAGCAGATCGAACGCCGCGCGCCGCCAGCAGGCGTAAGGCCTGATTCGCTTCAGGGGCACCAGCGGCGAACGTGACGTCGCCGTCTTGCGTGCTATGCACATCCCCACGTTTCACCCACACAGGGCTGTTGCAGGTTAAGCTCGCCGCTTTCGTGGGAACGATCCGGCTCACAGGCACGGCGACGTGTGCCTGATCCAGCAGCATGGTCATGCGTTCGCGATACGTATTGAGCACCGCTACGGGGCTGTTGACGATGCGGGCTCCCCGCTGTTCCCATTGTCGAAGCCGATCGAGGATCCCGGTCTGCTCACACATCATGAACACCACCGGAGGAGGTCCGGACACCTGTGTGGGGAGGTCATCGGGCGCCTTGAGACTCACGTGAAATCCCATCGCGTCCAAGTGCTTGCCGGTCAAGCGGAGAATCTCGGCGTCGTCGAATTCCCGCCCCGGCGAATGCGCCCGTTCGCGGAAGATGCCCCAACATTCTTGGCCGTTCATGCAACCTCCTCAGCGGGTCGAGTTGTCAGGTGCTCCGGGAATTCTTTCGCCACGGCCTCGGCGAGCAACACGTCCTCGCCCCGATCCACATCCACCACAGTCTGGATGGGGATTCCGAAGACGGGTTCGCCACTCGCGACCAGCCAGGTCAGGAAGTCCCTCAGCCTGGTGAAGCCCTGTGGAACCGAGAGTCGTCTCACCCGCTCGGGCACGAGGTACATGCCAGCCGTCACCATCGTTCCGGTGTCGCCGCCAAGACTCGTCACACGACCCGACTGATCCAACGCGGCCCACAGCGGACGTTCATCGGCCACGAACGGAGTGACGGCCAACACCGTGTCTTCCGGAGGTCGGCGCCTGGCTTCTTCCACAAATACCTTGAAATCATCCGGCGAACACCAGGCATCCACCGTGGAAATGAGGGCAGATCCCTCCTTGATACGCTCGGCAACTGTGAGAAAACTTTCCAGAGAAGACGCAGTGGTTTTGAGAATAATGTCGATGTCCAGATCGGCATAGTGTGACCGGACCCAGCGCTCGCATTCTCGTCCCTCTTCGTTGAAAATGATCACCAACGATCTGATGCCGGCCGCCAGAAAATTGTCGATTACGCGTCCGATCAGTGGCATGCCTGCTACCGGAACAAGCGGTTTCGGTATGGCATATCCGGCCTGCCGAAGACGGGAGCCTTCGCCGGCGGCAATGATGCCGCCTCGTATGGTTTCGCCTTGCGTCATGCGAACAAGGCCCTCACCTCTTCCATCCCATGAACCACCGGATCGTTCGGACAGCAGGCCCTGCCTTCTGGAACCAGTTTCGGTGTGAGCCACACATGGGCCATTCCTATAGCCCGAGCGCCCGCCATATCCCGCTGAAGGGAGTCTCCCACGAACACGGCCTGTGCCGGTTCGATCTGGAGCACCCGCAGGGCCGCGTGAAAGATTTCCGGATTCGGCTTGCACACCCCCACCACTGTCGAATCGATAACTGTCGCGAGGAACGGGCTCAGCCCGACTTCGCGACAGATCGCAGAAAGATTCCCGTAAAAATTCGAAACGATCCCCAGGCGATATCGCCGACTGAGGTCGCGCATCACCAGCACATTCCCCCGAAGGCGCTCCAAGGACTCTTCCACAAAGCGCTTGGCGATCCTTCCCCCAACCACGTCGTCGAAACACCCCATCTCAAGGGACACACCGCGTGCGATTTTTTCCACGGTGTCGTAAAACGAGGTCGTCGCAGGAATGGTCCCGACCAGTGCATCGTCTACCGGGTAAAACACGGGATCGAATTGGGCGGAGGCGATCTCGCCGACTTCTTCGCACCACAGACGGCGAAACCGATCCTTCCAGGCCACGCCATCGGCATCCAGCGTGCCGCCGAAATCAAACAATATTGCGGCGGGCTTGTGAGTAGTGTTCATGCTAGCCAAGCCTTGTGAGTCCCGGCTCTCGTTGCGTGAACCATCCGAGGTGTCGTTTCCACAAGACGACAAGGCCCGGAAGAAGCCAGGCCAATTCTCGGGCCCGACGGATAACCCCGTATGCCACTCCTTCTGCCGCCGGGAGACCAACCAAGAGGAATACCCCAGCCCGAACCCCTTCGGCGCTGCCCAGCCGTGCCGGAACAAACACGAAGAGCATGTTAAAAGCCATGACCATGGTTTCGATCGCCACAGCCGTCCTCCACCCCTCCGCCGGGGAGAGAATCCAGAGGACCAGGTACGTCTCTAGAAGACCGCCGCAGTACCCGATAAAACACCAACCTGTCGCAACCAGGAACCATCGCCATTGGTCTTCATAGAACGCCCGAATCCCGGTTGCCAACGTGTCCGCAGCAGTCTGACGAGCTTGCAGAAAAGAAGCCAGCGGTCTCCAATCAGCTAACCGACGCAACATCGGCGAGATCGTGCCCGACTTCAGGATCCAGGTCATCAACAGGAGGCTCCCTCCAAGTCCGCCGACGATCACGGTATTCGCAACGATCATGAGGTTTGGTAGTTGGAAGTACGTCAAGCAGATGGCCAAGCCTCCGACCAGTAGTATCCATTGGGCAACCAACTCCGCGTGCTTGTGAATCACAATCGAAGTGAGCGCCCGACCAAAGCCTAGCTCTTCCTGCAGAAGATAGGCCTTCACTGGTTCCCCTCCCAGGTTCCCCGAAGGGACGACATAGTTGATGGTATCGCCCGCGAGATAGATACCAAAGAGCTTCAGGAAACCACAAGCCCGTACCTCGGAATCCATCAGCACCCACCATCCGACCATAAATGCGAGTTGAGCGAATGCGAACAGTGCGATGAAGACAAGTACCCACGCTCCAATCATCGAAAGGTTTGACGCAAGCGCTGCTAAGCCTACCGTCCACAGTATCCATCCGGTCACGGCGACACCGGCCAATAGCAGTCCAATCTGATAATGCCGCTTCATTGCCCGTTACAACCCCGCTCTTCCTGATCGGTGTTCACTATGCGATATGTCGCCCATGCCTGTTTTCGATCTCACCTTCGATCTCCAGTAAGAGGGTCACCGGGGTATACCATCGCCCTCTCCTTGACCGATTCATTGGACAACGCCTCAGGTGTCGACCCGAGCGAATACCTGGCAGATGGCCGATCCAAGAAAGTCTGTATGAAGCATATGGTTCTTCCCAGAAAGACACACTATGCCGCTGATTTATATATGTTTTGGCAACCTACGGCAAGGGGACGGCGATTGCAGCAGTTTCCCTCAGACCGACAGACTCGTTTCCATCAGCTTGAGGGCTACGAGCAGGTTCGCTTGTGTCCACAAGAGAGGCGTTTGGTCGTTAGGTACATATCTTCCTCTCTCCAGATAGTACGCCTCCGGGCATTGGAATTCGCGAATGCCCTTGACCTTCCCCGTAAGCTGGCCAAGCGAACGATTGAAATAGTAGGTCTGTAAGGTGAGATCCCCTCTCCTTGCGGTACGTTGGTATCTTCGGCCGTACGCCGCCGACATGATGGGATCGAACAGACACCACTGAGCCTCCTGCCCCGGTGCAAGGAGTGTATTTCTCATCTCAACCCTGTCGCTGAAATCGACGGTGCGTTGGGTCGGGTCTAATTTCTCCTTATAGTCGGCAGCCCAATAGGAATCACCGACGTAACGTTTGATTCCGTATGGACCCTCCAGACTTTCGGCAATGTCCTTGAGAATACGACCGCGCATCGCCTCTCCAACGACCTCAAGGGGATAGACGAGAAATAAGAGAGCGCCGTCGTATCGTCGCTTCTTCGCTGAAGACCATTTGGACACATTCACTTGGCAGAATCCTCTTGAGTTCGTTTCGTCCGCGTCGCTCCAGCGTGCTCAGAAAGGTGGCTGAGACCCGCGAGCTCCGGCCATTGAGAGCCACGCTTGCGCGTCCCTCAGATAAGAACGCGCGAAGCTTTGCCAGCCCGGCTACCACCGCTCCGATACTTGAGGCTTCGATCTTCCGTCCTTCTTCCCAATGCCCGCTGTCTTCGTCCGCCCAATAGCGAATGGCCTCAAAATAACGCGGGAAGAGCATCAGCGTCTCCACCTCCTTACGCTGTGGCTTTACAACCCCTTCGCAAGCAAGCGTACAGTACATCCACAGAAAAATGCCGAGCGCATCGTTCTGAGCATGGGCCCACGTTTCCCGGGACTCCTGAAGGGTGGCGCCATTGAAGCGGACATGAGGGCGGGACATGGGATCGGCAGCCTTGGCTCTCCCCTGGATGATGTCCTCAAACCGGTGCCGGTGCCAGGCAAAGAACTGCATCAGGGCGGACATGGTTTGCGCAGCGGCACGCGGGCGGCCAGAGACATACAAGGCATGACTCACATGGACGTTATCCCGGACCCAGACATGCTGGTATCCGCTCTGGCTGGTTGAACGAGTGACGACCGCAGCAGGAAACAAGTGCGTGCGAAGCGGAACCATCTTGAACACGCCTTGACGCTCAAGAAAACGTCGGAGCTGTCTCAGACGCGCCGGATCGTAATGGTCCGTCATGTAGGGCAGGAGCTTCTCGTTCTGCACAACGATAGGGGGCATGTCCAGACTCCCGGTTACTATACGAGCGCTTTGTGTGGATGGAATCTACTCCAAGAGATGCATGACATCAAATAAAAATTCCGCCCACTCCCTCACTCTCCGCTACTTCTACTTCCTTGACCTCGTAAACCGGCGAATGATAGCCTCGCCTCCCTGGTTTGTCTGGTTGCTTTGGTTCATCTGGTCTGTTTGGTCTATCTGGTCTGTCTGGTTGGTCTGGTGCGAACCAAATAAACAAGAAAGACCGGACAGACGAGACAGACCGAATAGACCAGATAGACGAAACAGACCAGACAACCAGAACAACCGGGGAAACTCCATGAAGCATGTTCTTCTGATCCTCGTCTGCATCTGCGCCCTGCTGGCCCTACCCGCCTTCGCACAAGATACACCATCGCAGACGAAGCATGGGCTGGCACAGGCCCCAGTCTTTAAGCCGTGGACGGGGGACCTCGATGGGATGGTCAAGCGTCGCGTGATTCGCGTCCTGGTTGCGCCGTCCCGCACGGCTTACTGGCTTAATGGCGCCCAGCAGACCGGCGTCGAATATGAGCTCCTCAAGGCCTTCGAGAAAGAAATCAACGAAAAGTACAAGACACAGGGAAAGCATTTCCGTACGTATGTGACCATTATCCCGACGAGGCCTGACCAGCTGATATCGGGGCTGTTGGAAGGCCGCGGCGATATCGCAGCCGGCATCTTGACGGTCACGCCGGAACGCCTCGAACAGGTCGATTTCGGCGAGCCGTTCTTCCGCGGCGTCAGGCAAATCGTGGTTTCGGGACCGGCGTCGTCCGAACTGGCATCTCTCGACGATCTTTCCGGCAAAGAAGTGTTCGTCCGCAAATCGTCGAGCTACTGGACTCATCTCGAAGATCTCAACGAGCGATTCGCGAAAGAGCAGAAGCCGCCGGTCATCCTCAAAGCCGCGCCGGAGGATCTGCAGGACGACGATCTACTGGAAATGGTTCATGCGGGACTCGTCGGCACTATCGTCGTCAACCGGTATCAGGCATTGCTGTGGGCAAAAGTTTTCAAGAAGCTCAAGCCCCGGGAAGACCTGGTGGTGCACGAGGGAGGCGACATCGCCTGGATGATCCGCAAAGACAGTCCGAAGCTGAAAGCGGAGATCGCCACATTCGCGAAGAACTATGGCCAGAAAACCAACTTCGGAAATACGCTGGTCAAGAAGTACACCGGCAGCCCACGGGTCGTAAAGCCCGCGACGTCGGCCGGCGAGATCAAGAAGTACCAGGCGACGGTCGAGTTCTTTCGAAAATACGGAGCCCAGTACGGCATGGACTATCTGCTCATGATGGCACAGGGCTATCAGGAATCCCTGCTCGATCAGAACGCCAAGAGCGACGTCGGCGCGATCGGCGTGATGCAGCTGATGCCCGCCACCGGCAAGGAGATGAACACCGGCGACATTTCGCAGGTGGAACCCAACATCCACGCCGGCGTCAAGTACATCAGCATGATGCGGGACGAGTTCTTCGGGAACGAGCCGATGGACACGCGCAACAAGACCCTCTTCGCATTTGCCGCATACAACGCCGGGCCCGGCCGCGTCCAGAAACTCCGGAAAGAAGCCGAAAAGCAGGGGCTCGATCCGAACGTCTGGTTCAACAACGTCGAGGTCATCGCCGCGAAACGGATCGGGGAAGAGACGGTGACCTACGTGGCCAACATCTACAAGTACTACGTGGCCTATACGCTGGTCGAGCAACAGCGAGCCGCGGGAGAGAAGGCACGAAGCGAACTGCGGCTGGACGTTCCCACGCAATAAAACCACCTAGGAAGATTCTTTACCGACTATCTTCTCTGCAGTCTTTTCTGCCCGGCTGATTGCCCCCTCCTGGTTGATCCATGCCGTGAACAGCGTGTAGGCCACCGCGAGCAACACCGGACCGACAAAGATCCCGATGAGCCCGAAGGCGAACATCCCCCCGATCACACCGGCAATGATCAGCAGCAACGGGAGATCCGCCCCTTTCTTAATCAGAATGGGTCGTAGAATATTATCGACAGGGGAGACGAGCAGGGTCCACACCAGCAGCACGGTCCCCCAAGTGGTATCGCCGGTCCAGTAGAGCCAGCCAACCGCGCAGATCAGCACGGGACCCGGCCCGATTTCCACGATCCCTAAAAAAAACATCAGCGCGGTCAACATCACGGCGAACGGCACGCCGACGATCGCCAGACCGATCCCGGCGAGCACGGCATGCACTAACGCCGTCAACACCACCCCCAGCGCCACCCCGTAGATCGCCTGTCCGGCCAGGCGGATGGCCTGCTCTCCCTGTTCCCCTGCCAGCCGAGCGCCGAACCGCAGGGCCATCGCACCGGCAGACTCTCCCGTGGCGTAGAGCACGGCCGAGATGAGCACGGTCAAGACGATTTGGCCAAGCAACATGCCGAGACCCCCGATCTGCGCAGCGACCCATTGCAAGACGCCGCCCAGGTAGGGTGACAGGCGCGTCGCCAGTTCCTCACGACTCAGCGCGGCGAATTGCTGCCACTGCGACGTCGCTTTCGTACCGACCAGCGGGAGCTTGCCCAGCCAGTCGGGCGGCGGAGGCACCGTGAACGTGGCGAGCGAGGTCGTCCAAGCGGTAATCTCCTTGAAGTTTTCTATGAAGGTGCCGATGGCGAACAAGAACGGCAGAAGAAAGATTGCCAGCAACAGGAGCGTCATCACCGTCACGGCGAGCCACCGCCGGCCCAGCAGCCAGCGTTGGAGCATCAAGAGCGTGGGCCAGGTGGCGACCACGATCATGGTCGCCCACACGACCGCGGTGAGAAACGGCAAGAGGATCCAGACGGAGGCTCCGATCAACACGAACAGGAACACGACCGCGAGGGTGTCGCGGGTGAGATCAGATTGTCGTTCTGCCATGAGTGCTCCTTATACATACGGGCGGCCCTGCCCAAGACGCATGTGCCGCGTAACTGTTCATAACAGCGGGGCCCCCGCTCCTGTGCCGCCCTGCAACTCATCGATGACATCAGCCACCGAGACCCTGCGGCCGAGGTGGCCGACTCGTTCCTCCAATCCTTCGGCGCGCAGGATATCCCGCACCGCCGCATGCGCTGCGACGAGCCGAAGGCGCATCCCCATCGCTTCAAGTGTCGCGTCCAACGTTGCCAGCATTCGCGCAGCAGCCAGGTCGACGACGGGTGAAGTGGATAGATCGCATATCACCAGCTTCAGCGCCCCGGTGGTCGAACGGATTTTCTGCCAGACGGCAGCACGCACATGCTCAACATTGAAGTACAGCAGCGAAGCCTCAACGCGGAACACCAGCGCACCCGGAACGGCCTCGTTGTCCGGGTGGCGTTCGATGTCGGAGTAAATCCTGGTGCCGGGAATGCGGCCGAGAAAAGCCACATGTGGATGCGCGGCACGCCGTATGATCAACAGAATCGACGCCACGACCGCAACCACCACCCCGTTCAGGATGCCCAGCAGCAGCACGCCGGCGAAAGCGACCATCGATACGCTGAATTCGAACCGGCTTACCCGCCACAGATGGCGCAATTCAGCGATGTCGACCAGTCCCTTGACGGCCACCAGCACGATGGCCGCGAGCACGACATTGGGCAGGTTGCTCAGCAACCCCGTCAAATACATCAAGCACAGGCCGATCGTCACCGAGGCCCACACCAGCGCGAGCGGCGTTTTGGCGCCGGCCTTGTCGTTCACCGATGACTGCGACAGGCCGCCTGCCACCGGGTAGGCCTGGCAGAACGCCGCACCCAGATTCGCCGCGCCCAGGCCGAGTAATTCCTGGCGCGGATCGATTTCGTAGCCGTTCTTCTGCGCCAGGGTGCGCGCCGCGGAAACACTTTCCACGTACGCCAGCAACAGGCACGCAAACGCCAGCGGAATCACGCCATCCACATCGCGCACCCGCAGGCCCGGCGCGTGGAAGTCCGGCAAGCCCTGCGGCAGCGCGCCGACGACGTTGAACCCGAGATCACCCAGCGGAGTGACTGATAATACGATGATGGAAATCACCACCACGAACAGCGCGACCGGGAGGCCCGGCAACAGCTTTTCGCCCAGCAGCAGGAAGGCGAGGGCGACAAGACCGAACGCCAACACGGCGAGGTTGGTATCGGGGAGCTGGCCACCCAGGATGACGATGCGCTCGAAGAAGTGCTCCCCGCCACCCTGGACCCCGAACAACTTGGGCAACTGGGTCAAGGCGATCGTGAGTGCCGCGCCGGCCTTGAAGCCGAGCAGGATGGTTTCGCTGATGAAGTTGACCAGGGAACTCAATCGCAGCAGCCACGCGAGCACACACATGGCGGCCATGACCAGCGCTGTCAGCGCTGCGATGTCCGCCCAGCGTCCCGGGTCGCCCTGTGCCATGCCGGCAACCGTAACCCCGACGAGCATCGAGATCGCCGAGGTGGGCCCGATCGCAAGCTGGCGCGACGAGCCGAACAGCGCGTAGAACAGGCCGCCGACCAGATAGCAGTAAATGCCGTATTGCGGCGGCAGCCCGGCGAGCGACGCATAGGCGAGTGACACCGGAATGCCGTAAGCAGCGAGGGTCACGCCGGCAATGGCGTCTTGCGCCAGCCACTGCGGCCGATACGCAGCGAGCCACTGCGCCGGCGGAAACGCCGCGCGCCACCCGCGGACCGGCCCTCCGCCCGCGAGCTCGCCGGCGGATCGGGGTTCTTCAGTCATGACGCCCTGTCCCCAGCAATGTCTGCGCCGACATCCCGGCCGTCTGGCCCACCTGGTTCTTTACCCGTGACTCCTTGCCTCAGGCCGGCCCATTTTCTCCTTGCGGACAAAGTAAAAAAACGCGCCCACCATGAGGAAATTGATCACCACCGCGATGATATTCCATATCACTACCGGCATCGAATCGATCAAGAACCCGTAATACACCCACACGATTTGAAACGTGCCCATCATGCCTGCCATGGTTGGATTCATGCCTTTGGAGCTCCCTCGCTTGAACATCGCGATCAAATCCGGAGCGGCAGCAAAGGTGGTGCCGAATCCCGCCACAAAACCGATGAGTCGAATGCCATTCTATCCATTCTTGTTCCATCCAACTCCCTCTCGCTGAGCCCGTCGTCCGGATCCGGCTCGATCAACTGCGCTCGCAGTGAAGGACGTGATAGCCCCAGGGCTCCAGGTCCGCGTAAAAGCCCGATGCCTGCAGTTCGTCGCCCGCTCGATCATAGACCGTCTTCTGCAGCGGATCGGTCAACCGCCAGGAACGGCCGGCGAGATCGCCCCATGGCAATCTGACCATCGTCTGGGAACGAACCCCTGAAAGGTTCACGACGATCAGGTGACGGTCCGCCCCTCTGTTGCCAGCACCAGGCGACCACATTCAGGTAGCTGTCATTGTCCGGCCAGCCGGTCCGTTCACACAATGTCCACTCCCCGTCCCTGAGATCTGTGCTGCGAGGGTTTGAAGGAGGGACTTGTAGAATTCCTGAAGACTCCTGTCCGGGACTTCATCGGGACGGCGGCGCAGGAACACCGGAAGTCTCACGCGGCGTCCCTCAAATTGCCCTTCGTGAAACAGTCTGGCTCCCTGCAGGGTCGCAAACGTCACCGCCGCCGCTCGCTCCTTCTCCAAGAAAACGTCGCAGCGGCGCGCGGTTCGTCGTGGTTCTCGATGAAGCGCACCAGTTTCTCCTGGTACGCCAGATCGGCGCACAGATGCAGCCGGACGCTGTTCCGCAGGGCCATGTTCCAGCCGATCGTAGAGCCGCTTGTCGTAGCAGTAATCGAACCCCTGTTGCTGCAGCTCCCATTCCTTGTCCCAGTAGGCCTCAGCGATGAAGAGGACATCGGGGTAACGCTTCCGCACCCCCTGGATCACCTCCGGCCAGTATTCTTTCTCCGGACGCGGCCCGCCGCGCTGCCCCCACGTGCGCTCGAAGATGGGCGTCATGAGCAGCATCGCCATGTCGCAGCGCATGCCGTCGCATTGCCCGGCAATAGATCCCACGGTCTCGATGATCGCCTTGCGCAATCCCGGATGAAACCCGTTGAGCTGCGCCACATCAGGCCAGGGCGCAAAGTACGGGTCTCTCCCCAGGGCCAGGACCTTGCCGCCGGCCTGGAAAAACTCGCCCGGCTTCTGGGCCAGATCGTCGCTGCTGCCCTGGATGAAATAGTCCGGATGCTCCGTGACCCAGGGATGATCCGGCGCCACGTGATTCGGGACGAAATCCAGGATCAGTCGCAGGCCCCGGTCGGCCAGCTTCTTTCTGGCTGCGGCAAGCCCTGCCGGTCCTCCCAGATGCTCGTCCACGACGTAGCGCCGCACGCAATAGGGAGAACCGACATTGTCCTCCGGCGAAAAGTCCGGGAGGGCTCTCCTGAAATCTTCAAGCAGCCCCTCGTTCTTCATCGAAATGGCGATGCCGGCAGGGCTCCGTTCCCACACGCCCATGAACCAGACCGCATCAAAGCCGTGAGCGGCAAGAGCATCCCATTCCTGATCGGGAACCGTGGCCAGGGTCACGGGCTTCCGCTGTGTCCGGCTCAACTCACTCAGCCAGACCCAGGTATTGATCTCATAGATGACCGGATATTTCCGCCAGGTATTCATACGTTCCTTTCGTTCCTTTGCTTGAACACAACCCGCTTGCCCCCTTCCAGGGCCTGCTTGGCGTCCATTAACCCGTACATCTGGATCATTCTCGCCACGAGCCCGGTCCAGCCGGTCTGATGGCTCGCGCCCAGGCCCGCCCCGTTGTCGCCGTGAAAGTATTCATAGAACAGAACGTGGTCGCGCCAGTGGGGATCGGACTGGAACTTCTCCGTCCCTCCATACACAGGCCGCCGGCCCTGCTCGTCCCGCAGGAAGATCCGGCTCAGCCGATCCGCGATCTCCTTGGCGACCTCGAAGAGGTTCATCATCTTGCCGGACCCGGTGGGGCATTCAATTTTAAAATTGTCGCCGTAGTAGAGATAGAAATTGTGGAGCGCCCGGATGATCATGGCGTTCACCGGCATCCAGACCGGCCCTCGCCAGTTGGAGTTGCCGCCGAACATGCCGGTGTTCGACTCAGCCGGCAGGTAGTCCACCCGGAACTCCTGGCCTCCGACGTGCAAGATGTACGGGTGCTGCTCGTGAAACTTGGAGAGGGAGCGGATACCGTAGGGGCTCAGGAACTCGTTCTCGTCGAGCATCTTCGAGAGGATCCGGCGGAGCCGATCCTGATTGACCAGGGCCATGATCCCTCGCTCGTTCACTCCCAAATGCCCCAGGCCTGTGGGGTGGATGGACTTCAACACCTCAGGCATCTGGCGGGCACGGGCCCGAAACGCGGCGGTCGCATTCGGAATGAGTTCCCGCTGCCACGCCTCGGTCACCGAGGTGGCGCACAGGGGCAGCAGCCCCACCATCGAACGCACTTTGAGCCGCTGCGCGCTGCCGTCCGGCAGCCGCAGCATGTCGTAGTAGAAGCCGTCCTCCTCGTCCCACATGCCCTCCGGCCCTGGCTTGTTCATCCCCGCGGCGATATAGAGGAAGTGCTCGATGAATTTCGTGGCCATTTCTTCGTAGGCTGGGTCGTGGGGCACCAGCTCCACCGCAAGCTCGGCCATGTTCTGGCTGAACAGGGCCATCCAGGCCGTGCCGTCCGCCTGCTCCAGGTGGCCGCCGGTGGGCAGCGGGGCGCTCCGGTCGAAGATGCCGATGTTGTCGAGGCCGAGGAACCCTCCTTCGAACACGTTCTTGCCGAACCGGTCCTTGCGGTTCACCCACCAGGTGAAGTTCAGCAAGAGCTTGTTGAAGGCCGACTTGAGAAATTCCACGTCTACCTCGCGGCCAAGGGCATACTCGGCGCGGTGGAGGAAGAGGGTCGCAAAGGCGTGGACCGGCGGGTTCACGTCGCTGAAGTTCCATTCATAGGCGGGAATCTGCCCGTTGGGGTGCAGGTAGAGCCCATGAAACATCAGTTGCATCTGCTGCTTCGCGAAGTCCGGGTCCACGATCGCAAGCGGTATCGTGTGGAAGGCCAGGTCCCAGGCCGCGTACCAGGGGTACTCCCACTTGTCCGGCATCGAGATGATGTCCTTGTTGACCATGTGGAACCACTCCGAGTTCCGAGAGGCCTGATAGCCGGCATGGAGAGGGTTGGAGTGGTGCTCCTCCAGCCAGCTGTCCCCGTCGAAGTAAGAAGAACTGCTTGCTCCACAGCATGCCGGCGAGGGCCTGGCGCATCACGTTGGCTTCGTCCGGGGAGACGGACGGCGGGGTCACGGAGCGATAGAACTCGTCCGCCTCCTTGAGGCGGGCCGCAAAGGTCTTGGCAAACGCCGGCCCGAAGGGGACGGTAGAGGCCTGGCTGGTGAGGCGCAATCGCACCGTCATCGACTGGCCGGGACCCACCATCTGCCGGTAGTGCGCCGAGGCCTTCGTACCCTGGTGTGCAGGGTTCACCGCCGTCTGGCGACCCTGCACCACCGCGTCATTGATCCCGTCCTTGGAGTAGGGGCTGGCATTCGGTATTCCAGGAAAGAGCCGGTCGTAGTTCGTGGTGTTATCGCAAAAGAGCAGCGGCGCCTCGCCGTCGCAGTACAGATAGTACGTGCCCAGGGTCGCATGCTGCGCCTCGATCGCACTCGCGCCCGCCGCTGCCTGGATCTGCTTGAGGTGTGGTTTCTCGGCCGCCCTGTTGGATGGGGCAATCCACAAGGCCCAGTCGTTGCGAAACCACAGAGTCGGCAATAGATGCAGCTCAGCCTGCTCCGGCCCCCGGTTGACCGCGGTGATCTGCACCAGCATGTCGTCCGGGCCATCTTTGGCATATTCCACGAAGACGTCGAAGTAGCGGTCGTCATTGAAGACGCCGGTATCGAGCAGTTCATACTCCATCTCGTTCCGGGAGCGCCGGCGGTTCGTCTCCACCAGATCGGCATAGGGAAAGGCCGCCTGCGGATACTTGTAGAGATACTTCATGTAGGAGTGCGTCGGCGTGCTGTCGAGGTAGAAGTAATATTCTTTGACGTCCTCGCCGTGGTTGCCTTCGCTGTTCGTGAGCCCGAAGAGCCGCTCCTTGAGGATCGGGTCTTTCCCGTTCCAGAGGGCGAGCGCAAAACAGAGGTGCTGTTGGTCATCGGAGATCCCGGCGATGCCGTCCTCGCCCCAGCGATAGGCGCGCGAGCGGGCCTGATCGTGGGTGAAGAAATTCCAGGCGTCCCCGTTGGCGCTGTAGTCTTCGCGTACGGTGCCCCACTGGCGCTCGCTGAGATAGGGACCCCATTTCTTCCATGCCGCCGTGCCGTCGCGCGCCTCCTGGAGGCGGCGAGATTCATCGTTCATATTCTGCTCTCGGGTATCCTTTGTTGAGCCGGCCATGTTCAGTCTCCTCCGAAGATTATGGTATAGCCTCCCAGATTGGGTGGCAGTTGCGTAGAATCTGCCGCAGCGGCGTTGTTCATGAAAATCAATGCGGCTGCCGCGATTGACAGAACATGAGCATCCGATTCATGGAACATCTCCCCGCTATGAATGGGGGCGGTAGCGGACAATCCACCACCACCCCCCGGTGTTAGGGCCTGTGTGCCCCTGACGGCTACTTCGTGACGCGTACTTCGACGCGGCGGTTCTTGGCCCGGCCCGCCGCGGTCGTGTTCGGTTCAACCGGCTTGGTCTCCGCATACCCATGCGTCGTCGCCGCGCCAAGGCCACCTTCGGTCAGCGCCTTTGCTGCATTGGCTGCACGGGATTCAGAGAGTTCCTGGTTCGTGGGGAACTTCTTCTTCAGTTCGCCTTGGATTGCCACGTTGTCGGTATGCCCGTCCACCGCCACCTTGTACTCCGGGAAATCCTTCAAGACCGCCCCGACTTGCTTCAGCGCATCGGCGCCCGCCGGATTCAGTTCATCTTGGCCGGACCCGAACAGATAACCGGAGGCCAGGTTAATCAACAACCGCTCGTTGTTGAGATCGATGGTGATGTCCCCCTTCTCGATCTGAGGACGAAGCGCCGGGATCAATCTACGCTGCGCTTCTTTCAGTTTGGCCATCTCAGCAGAGAGTTCGCCGCGCAGAGCGGCCAGTTCCTTGTCTCGATCGGCCAACTGTTGCTTGCTCGAGGTTGGCCGCCTGCTGCTTGCTCGCGGCAAGCGCCGCGAGCTGGGCCGCGAGATCAGCGTTGCGTGTATTCGCGGCAGCGAGCTGTTGTTGTGACTGGTTGAGGCTCCCCTGTGCTGAGGAGAGCTGACTCGCGAGCTTCGCGGAATCGCCGGCCTCGCACGAAGGGCGGCAATCTCCCGTTCCCGGTCAGCGAGCTGTCGTTCACAATCGATCACGCGGCTGCTGAGCGCGACGTTCTTTTTTTTGCCGCGGCCAGTTGGTCCTCCAGCGAGGGAGGCGGAGGTGGGCGGGGGGGGACATTTGCTGTATTCCAAGCTGGTAGCGGGACCCAATGAAACGAAACCGGGGCACATGGATTGCCAGGAGGAACATCCGGCCGTGGCCAGCAGGCCGAGGGTCAGAATGATTGACGTCTCGGATCGGTTTCAGCATGATGATCTCCCTTTCTTGGTGTTAGTGTCTGCTCGTGGCACCTTACCCCATTTTAAAAGATAGTATACCGCCTGCCCGATTGCCAGACTCCTAACCCTGAAAGCCTCTGCCTCAACGACCGGAAGGACTCAAAGTTCGGAATGCGGGATTCTGGATTTCTCGTATCCCGTATCTCGCATCCCCTCTCGCTCGTCGCACCGCACGCCTTATCGGTTGGGCCCAACCTCAATATTTCTCCGGGATAAACCGTTTGCCCTTCAACGTCGCCTCGTCATCATATTTGCCCTTGTTCGATCGCTTGGGTATCTTTATTTTTTCACGCGGCAGCTTTTCGTAGGGAATCAACGACAGCAAATGGGTAATGCAGTTGAGGCGCGCGCGCTTCTTGTCATCCGAACGGACGAGATACCACGGCGCATGCTTCGAGTCCGTGGCCTCCAGCATCCGGTCGCGTGCGCGGGAGTAGTCGTACCACCTCTCGCGTGACGGCAAGTCCATGGGACTGAGCTTCCACTGGCGCAACGGATCCTCGACACGGGCCTCGAACCGGCGCTCCTGCTCTTCGTTGCTCACCTCGAGCCAGTACTTGATCAGGATGATCCCGGCCTTCGTCATATACCCTTCGACATTCGGGGCATGTTCGAGGAAGCCTTCGTACTGTTCCTTGGTGCAGAACCCCATGACATGTTCGACCCCGGCGCGGTTGTACCAACTGCGGTCCCAAATGACGATTTCCCCGGCCGCCGGGAAATGCGCCATGTAACGCTGAATGTACATCTGGGTCTTCTCGCGGTCGGTGGGCGCTGGGAGCGCCACGAGGCGGAATATGCGTGGGCTTACACGCTCCGTGATGGCGCGAATGGTACCGCCCTTCCCGGCCCCGTCGCGGCCCTCGAATACCACCATGATCTTTCAGGCCTTTAGCTTTCACCCAGGCCTGAAGGTGGCAGAGCTCGGCCTGCAGCTTGCGCAGCTCCTTCTCGTATTCTTTGCCCTTCAGTTTAGAGTGACCCTTTTCTTCCTGACCCTTGTCTTTGTCTTTAGCCATCGTGCCCCCCTTACCCTTCAATCAATGTGATTGCCTCTTCCACACACCTCCTTCACTTCCCCGTCCAGTCCGCGAACAGCACCACCACAGAGCGCGCCTCGGCCCGATAGCTATATCCGGGAATCGGCTGAGCGGTTTGCCATGGGACAATATCCAGGGGCGAGTCGAGCCCTGTATCGATCCATCGACGCCAGGGATTAGCGCTGCCATTGCTCACCGGAGGCAACTCGAAATGAAGCGGCTCCCAATAGGCATTCAGGATGATGTAAATGAAGTGTCGTTCCCTCTGCATCTCGCCGCTGAACGCGATGCTGTGCGACTGAGGACTCCAGTCCGGCTGCCCGACTTTGACGCCATGCCACGCTTTATTCGTCTGCCGGATCAATTGGGCCAGGCTTATGCGTTGGCGCTCGTGCTCCACGTCCCGCAAGAGCCGTCGCGCATTGAGCAGCGTCACGAACCGATGCACATCTGCGTGTTTGGCGACCAGCGTCCAGTCGAACCAGTTGATGTCGTCGTCATGGCAGTAGGCATTGTTGTTGCCGCGCTGTGTGCGCCGCACTTCGTCGCCCATGAGGATCATGGGCAGACCCACGGAAAGCAGCGTGACGGCCAGGAAGTTCTTCACCTGCCGGTTCCGCAGCTTTTCGACTATCGGATCGTCCGTCGGACCCTCGACGCCGCAGTTCCAGCTTCGATTGTCGTCGGCTCCGTCCCGGTTCTGTTCGCCGTTCGCTTCATTGTGCTTCTGATTGTACGAGACGAGGTCATTGAGCGTGAACCCATCGTGACAGGTCACGAAGTTGACGCTCTGCTCCGGTTCGCGCTCCTTGTGTCCATACATCTCCGGGCTTCCGACCATGCGGTCGGCAAAGCGCGCCAAAGAACCCTCTTCACCGCGGAAGAAGCTGCGGGCATCGTCGCGGAACCGCCCGTTCCATTCTTTCCAACTGTCCCCGATGAAGCTGCCCACCTGGTAGAGCCCGGCCGCATCCCACGCTTCGGCAATAAACTTCACGCCCGCCATTGACGGGTCCGTTTCGATATCCCACAGTACCGGCGGGTTCTCCATCACCGCGCCCGACTGGCCCCGCGCGAGGATCGACGCGAGATCGAACCGGAATCCGTCCACGTGCATCTCCTCGACCCAATAGCGGAGACTGTCCACGATCATGCGGCGAACGATCGGATGGTTGGCGTTGAGCGTGTTCCCCGTGCCGGTGTAGTTGGCATAACGCGAACGATCCTGCTCAAGGATGTAGTACGTCTTATTGTCCAGACCGCGGAAGCTCAGCGTCGGCCCGCTGTGGTCGCCTTCCGCCGTGTGGTTGAACACGACGTCGAGAATGACCTCGATGCCGGCCCGGTGCAGCGCCTTGACCATGTCGCGAAACTCGTCCACCGGGCCGAGCGGATCCTGGCGCGAGCTGTAGGCCGGATGAGGCGCGAAGAACGAAACCGGCGCATAGCCCCAGTAATTGATTCTTCCCGGCGGACAGTCCTGGGCATCGAACTGGAACACCGGCAGCAGTTCGACGGCCGTGATGCCGAGTTGCTGGAGATAGGGTATCTTCTCGATCAGGCCGGCATAGGTGCCCCGTTTGCTATCAGCGACGCCCGAACTGGGATGGCGGGTGAATCCGCGCACGTGCATCTCGTAGACGATGGTCCGGGCGGAGGGCCGTTTCAGCAGCGCATCACCTTCCCAATCGTACGCCGACGGGTCCACCACCACGCTCTTCATCGCCGTCGCCGTATTGTCGCCTTCTCGACGAGCCGCGTCACGGCTGTAGCCTTTCGGCACGACGACGCCGCGGCCGTATGGATCGAGCAGCACTTTGGTCGCATCAAAACGCATCCCTTGGGCGGGATCACAGGCGCCTTGAGCGCGATAGCCGTAAATCTGTCCCGGCCGCACGCCCGGCACGAACAGGTGCCAGTAGTGGTAGGTGCGGTTGGTGACGGGATCAAGACTGATCACGCGCGCGGGCTTGGCGTCATCCGGCCGGTCAAAGAATAGTAACTCCATGCCCGTCGCGTCACGCGAGAACAGGCTGAAATTGACACCTCCATGGCCGACGGTCGCGCCAAGAGGTGAAGAGTTGCCGGTTGTCTGCATGGTCATCTCTCTCGTGGCCCATCCAGGTACAATTTCCACCTCTTCCAGAAAACACTCTGCTTCGGAACCTTGTCACGCCGAATCTGTTCGGCGGTCATAATACATGCAATTTTTACCTGATTCAGCACATATCGGTCAGAAAAGTAAAAATCTCCCCCCTTTTTCCGTAGGGCGGGGGATTTTTGAACCAGGAGGGCTACCCTTCCTATGGCTTCACCTCTCCGATGACCTGGGAGAGATCCTTCGGATACAGCACGATTTCGATTCGCCGGTTCTCCGTCCGGCCTCGCATCCGTGTCGTTACTGGCCACCGGCCTGGTATCCGCAAAGCCGACCGCCTCAAGACTCTCCCGACTCACGCCACCACGATCGATGAAGAATCGCACGACAGTCGTGGCACGGGCGGTGGAGAGCTCCCAATTCGTGGGAAACTTATCCCGGATTTTCACGCCGATCGGCACGTTGTCGGTATGTCCCTCGATCCGGATTTGCTTATCGGTCACGTTCTTGAGGACATCGCTGACTTGCGTGAGAACTTTCAGTCCAGCCGGTTTTACCTGAGCCTGACCGGAGTTGAACAGCACCTTTTCGACCATGTTGATCGTCAGCCGATCGCGCACCTGCTTGATCGTGATATCACCACGTTCGATTTCAGCTTGCAGTGACTTGCTCAACTCCTGCTGGGTTCTGGTCAGCCGCTCAATCTCGGCTTCCTTGGCTACCCGCTCCTTCTCCAATCGCTCCTTCTCAGCGGCGAGCGCTTCCCCACCTTGCTGTAACCGAGTGACCGTAGCCTTCTCGGCCTGTAGTCTCTGTTCCAGATCATTCGCCTTTGCTTGCGTCCGATCAAGATCCTGTTGGATATTGGTTGACACATTCTGGGCAGACAGCAGATCAGTCGAAAGCTTGGTCTTGTCCGCCTCAAGCCCGGCTATCTGTCCTGTTGCTTGCTTCTTATACGCATCGCACTCCGCCGCGGTCTTGGTTAAGGCCTTCTGTGCCTGTTCGAGCTCCGTCAGAGTCGCCTGATGAGTGCTTTTCGTGACGCACCCCGCCAACATTGTCCCGCATACGATGATGACCCCCAGAATTCTAAATCTCATGAGCTTCCTCCTTCTTAATGATGGCAATGCGCTTCGGCACACAGCGTCCGCGTGTTTGCCATACCAGTATTTATCGACAGGTGCACGTCCTATGCCGTCACGCCGCACAAGAAAAAGAACCCTTACATAATAAAAAAGTTCTTTTCACATGCGCGAGGGGTTGACCTCAAAAGGGCTATCCATTGAGGCGTTTCGGGACAACTCTTTCAGACAGTCTGGTGACTAATGCCACAACCAGTGGGAAACTCCTTCGAGATCAGGCCGACAGTCAGGGCGCGCTCACTCGGCGCTCACAACGACATTCACCCTTCCGTGCGACAACCTCGATACGGCTCAATTAGAAATGCTGTGACACAGTCGTGCGGGTCCTCTTCGCTAATGATTTTTCCTTTCGGATTCTCTATACTGCCGCCAGTTTTGGAGCCTTGACCAACGACATGCATCTGACCACATTCACAACGCTGCTTCCTTCCCAACATCTTTACGGGTACCACCCTCGCAAAGTCGCTGTTGGCGAGAGTCGGTCGCCTCATGTTCAAGGGATCGAGCTGTCTTGAACAACCTGCCTGCTACGAAAATTGACGGAGGATATGATGCCACAAACCCCTGAGCACGATCGTTTGTCAAAGGATGGCCTCAACTGGAAGCACTGGGGTCCCTATCTGAGCGAGCGGCAGTGGGGCACTGTGCGAGAGGATTACAGTCGTGACGGCAATGCGTGGGACTACTTCAGCCATGACCAGGCGCGATCACGCGCGTATCGTTGGGGCGAGGACGGACTGGCCGGCATCTCCGACAAACATCAAGTATTGTGTTTCTCCCTGGCCCTCTGGAACGGCAATGACCCGATCCTCAAGGAACGGCTGTTCGGCCTGACCAATAGCGAAGGCAACCACGGCGAGGACGTCAAAGAATATTACTTCTACCTCGACAGCACGCCGACGCACTCCTACATGAAGTACCTCTACAAGTATCCGCAGGCGGCCTTTCCCTATGCCGACCTCGTTGACACGAACCGCAGCCGGAACCGCCAGGACATGGAGTATGAATTGCTCGACACGGGCGTGTTCGATCAGAATCGCTACTTCGATGTTTTTGTCGAGTATGCGAAGGAGTCCCCCGACGACATCCTCATCAAGATCACGGTCTGCAACCGCGGGAAAGAGGCTGCAGCTCTCCATCTCCTGCCGACCTTGTGGTTTCGCAACACCTGGTCCTGGCCGAAGGGCGGGTCGAAACCTGTGCTCAAATCGGTCAAGGGAGCAAAACACAGCGTGATTCACGCGCAGCATACCGATCCCTTGTTCCTGGAATCCCTGGCCGACTCCTATCTCTACTGCGATGGTAAAGTGCCGGTGCTGTTCACCGAGAACGAAACTAACACGCAGCGTATCTTTGGCGCTCCCAACCGATCCCCCTATGTGAAGGACAGCATCCACAATTTTATTGTCCACGGACAGAAGGACGCGGTGAATCCAGGTGGGGTCGGGACTAAGGCATCGCCCCATTACCAACTGACCGTCGGTCCCGAAGCCACAAAGGTGGTCCGTCTCCGTCTGACGCGGACGGCACCGGACGAGCTCCGCGATCCGTTCGGGACGTTCGACGCGGCAATGAACAAGCGGCTCAAGGAGGCGGACGAGTTCTATGACGCCCTGACCCCGCCGGCTTTCAAGGCGGATCGCGATCGCGCCAACCTCATACGCCAGGCCTTTGCCGGGATGCTCTGGACCAAACAGTATTACTACTTCGATGCAGACCAGTGGCTGGAGGAACATCACGCCCATCCATTACACAAGGGAAGCCAACAATCGATTCGCAATCGCGAGTGGTTCCACATGGTCAACGACGATATCATCTCGATGCCGGACAAGTGGGAGTACCCCTGGTACGCAGCCTGGGACCTGGCATTCCATACGGTCGCTCTGACGGCCGTAGATCCTGATTTCGCGATGCAGCAGCTCAAACTGATGCTCAGCCAGCACTACCTCCATCCCAACGGCCAGATCCCGGCCTACGAATGGAACTTCAGCGACGTGAATCCGCCCGTCCATGCCTGGGCAACGCTGTTTGTCACCCGTCGCCAGATCTCACAGGAAGAGGAACTTAACTGGGATTTTCTCAAGTCGGCTTTTTCGAAGCTGCTCCTGAACTTTACCTGGTGGATCAACCGCAAGGACCGGTTTGGGAAGAACGTGTTCGAGGGGGGCTTCCTCGGCCTCGACAACATCGGCATCTTCGACCGCAGTGCGCCGTTACCCACCGGCGGCCACCTGGAACAGGCCGACGGCACGGCCTGGATGGCCTTCTTCAGCCAGAACATGGCGGAGATCGCAATAATTCTGGCAGGTCACGATCCTGTCTACGATGAGATGGCCGCGAAGTTCTCGGAACACTTCCTTTGGATCGCCGCGGCGATGAACCAGCCCGGTGAGGACGGAATGTGGGATGAGGAAGACGGCTTCTACTACGACATCCTTCGCACTCCCGACGGAAAGGCTACAAAGCTCAAAGTGCGATCTATGGTAGGACTGCTCCCGTTGTGCGCCACAACCGTCATAGAGCCCTGGCAACGAAAACTGATCCCCAAAACGATCGCATCAAATCGCGAACGCGTCAAGAAGATGCCCGAGCTGCTCACAACCATTCACCCCACTGGGGAGGGGCATTTCGGAGTCGGCGAGCGGGGCATCGCGGCCCTGGTCAATCAGGAGCGGCTCCGCCGGATCCTCACAAAGATGCTCGACGAGAACGAGTTTCTTAGTCCTTACGGGATCCGGTCTCTCTCAAAGTTTCACGAGCAGCATCCCTATATCTTCAACATCAACGGCCAGGAATACCGGGTGGATTATTTACCGGGGGAGTCGGACAGTGGCATGTTTGGAGGGAACTCCAACTGGCGGGGACCGATCTGGGTTCCGGTGAACTCCCTCATCATCCGGGCGCTGGTAAACTTCTACCTCTACTACGGGGACAATTTCAAAATCGAATGCCCAACCGGGTCCGGTCGCATGATGAATCTGTTTGAAGTCGCCAAGGAGATCACGGAACGGCTCGCGCGAATCTTCCTGCGTGATAGCAATGGGCGCCGGCCTGTGTATGGCGGAACCAAAAAATTCCAAGAGGACCCCCACTGGCGGGACCACCTCCTCTTTTACGAGTACTTCCACGGCGACAACGGGGCGGGGCTCGGGGCGAGTCACCAGACCGGCTGGACCGGACTGGTGGGTGGGCTCATGCGGATGTTCGGCGCAACAGATCCCGAGCAGATTCTCAAAGGCACTACAATCGAGATTTTGAAGGCTCTCAAGCGATGAGCCTGAAAGAGTGAAGGTCTGGCCGGGTCATCCCCTCATATATCAAATCAACGCCCCTGTCTGGTTGACGGAGCTGTCCAAGTCTCTCGGCTGGTCCTGAGGCTATCACGTCTTCCCGTTGGAAGGAGACCAGATGATGAGAGCACACCTCGAATACATTCGCCGATCCGGATGGTTCCGGCCATTGGCTGCAATGGCCGTCCTGCTCAGCTTGAGTGGCTGTATGAACTTCGGGGCCCTCACGCTCGATCGTGACCGACTGGACTTCACACAGGCCGTGGCCAATTCCTGGAAGCAACAGATCTTGCTCAATATCGTCAAGCTACGCTATGCAGACACGCCGATTTTTCTCGATGTTGGTCAGATCGTCAGTGGTTACCAGTTGGTCAGTACCGTCCAGGCCGGCGCGAACGTATCCCCCTGGGGCACCTTCAGCAACTGGTTCAGCTTCGGCGCACAGGGCCAGTACACGGATCGGCCCACCATCACCTACGTGCCCCTGACCGGATCTCAATTCATCCGCACCCTGATGACTCCCATTCCGCCGATCCGACTGTTCGAGTTGGTCGAGGCCGGGTATCCGATTGATTTGTTGCTCAACGTGTGCGTACAGAGCATCAATGCGCTCTCGAACGCCAAAAGTGGAGGACGAGCGCGACCGGCGGACCCGGAATTCGCCAAGCTGCTCAAGTCCCTGCGACAGATCCAGGAATCCGGCGCCGTCGGAATACGCGCCGAGCCCGAACAAGACAAGAAAGGTGGTGGCCTCGTCCTGTCTTTCCCCCTCAAAACCATCCCTCCGGAAATCCAGGCTGAGCGGGCCACCATCAAACGCCTGCTCGGGTTGAATCCAGAGACGACGGAATTTAAGATCGTCTACGGGACGATGCGCGAGCGGGATGACATCGTAGCCATACAGACACGTTCGGGAATGCAGATCCTCCGAGAACTTTCATCGCATGTCCAGATTCCTGAAGAGCAGCAGAAGGAGCAGCGCGTGTTTCCGCAGGCGATGGTCCCGCCCGATGGGCAGGATGCTCCCCCGCCGCTGATTCGGATTATGAGCGGAACGTCCAAGCCGGCTGAAGCCTTCGCGATTATTCGATACAACGACTTGTGGTTTTGGATCGATAACCGTGATCTTCACTCCAAAGGTACGTTCACCTTCCTCCTCATCTTGATGACCCTGGCTGACATAGGCGAGAAGGCCCCGTCGCCGATCATGACAATCCAGGCCAATTGAATCATGATCGCACACAGAATCACATTCAGAAACTTCCTACGAATCACGCCGTGTTAATTGGAATAAGGGACAGGCCCTCCTGCCTGCACCTACCAGCACAGAGGACATCACGCCACGGTATTCGCGGTGCTGTTCATCGG
>CAVVIR010000001.1:0-79816 GCA_963748375.1 uncultured Nitrospiraceae bacterium | reverse complement strand
GGCTTCGGTCGATGTCATCATGACCAAGCCCGGTTACGGCACCATCGTTGAGGCAGTGGCGCTTCAACAGACAGTCGTGTACGTTCGCCGATACAATTTTGCCGATGAACCGCCGCTCGTGGACTATCTACATCGATACGGACATGGCATTGAACTATCGCTCAGCGATTTCACACACGGACGATGGGAGCCAGCCTTGCTGCAAGCCGTGAACGGACCACTGCGATCGGACCGACCGCCGCCGCCAACCGGTGCGGCAGAGGCGGCAGCCTTCATTGCACAGCGACTCAGAAATTCTGCGCCGCACAGCAACGACCGCACTGACGACCTTCGCTCGTAAGGAGCCCAGACCTTGTGCCTGCTTGCTCGCTTTTCACTTTTCTTGTCCAAGTTTTCGAACAGATCTCGAGGCTTGTGTTCAGAGTTCACAGCTCCTCACCGGAATCTTCCCGGCGTTGTTACCACCAGA
Organism: uncultured Nitrospiraceae bacterium; assembly: GCA_963748375.1. GTDB lineage: Bacteria > Nitrospirota > Nitrospiria > Nitrospirales > Nitrospiraceae > Palsa-1315. The sequence continues at coordinate 79,347 of CAVVIR010000001.1, read as the reverse complement.
GAGGCTGATCAGACTGATCCGCAGCCACTACGATGCCAGTTACCAGGGGGTGGAGGCACATCTTCCAGAAACCTGCGATAAGTGGACGTTGGAGAGCTGGGAACAAGACGTACTCGTACGCCATAGGCTGACGTCGGGAACCATTCTCGTTCTTGGGGCCGGCGTGGGTCGCGAGTCCATCGCGCTAGCACAACGAGGCTTTATCGTCGTGGGCATCGATATCAACAGGGAAAGCCTGTGCGTCGCTTCGCAGCAAGCCACGGCCAAAGGCCTGCAGCCCCTTTTCGCGCAAGCAGACTTCCTGGCTATCCCAATCGGTCCAGCTCGAGTTGACCACCTCTTCATGTCCGGCATCATGTACAGCTCCATTCCCGGTCGGAAACAGCGACAGACTTGGCTCCGAAGCCTCCGTACATGCATGAGCGAGCATGGACTGGTTGTACTCAATTTTATGATCGATCGGGAAAGGGAGACAAGGACGCGCCGGCTCATTCACAGACTCAACCGCTGGCTCACGAGGCTGCCTGGGGCCAATCAGTCGTATCAATTGGGTGACCTTGTTTCGAGAACCATTTCCTGCATGCCTTCGTCGACGAAGAAGAGATTAGATCAGAACTACGTGATGCAGGTGCCACGGTGAACCAAATAATCTGGCATGAAGGATATGCCGTGCTGTCATGGCCCTCGTAACGGCCTCAACCCTCGGAGCAGGCCAGAACTTGATCATTCCCTAAAATAGCGCTAGAAGCACCGGGAAGGATTTGCTATCCTGCCGCCACCGATGACACCCACTGCGATCTATACCAAGCATCCCGACTACGTGCAGCGTGACGTCGCCGGCGAATGCATTCTGGTCCCCATCCGACGAACGTTGACCGAAGCCAATAGCATCTATGTCTTGAATGAAACCGGCGCCGCGCTCTGGAATCGAATCGACGGCCAACGGACCGCGCAAGACATCGTGACCGACTTCTGCAACGAGTATGAGGTGGCGACAGACCAGCTGGCGAAGGACTTCACGTTGTTACTTGACGATCTCCTCTCCATCCAGGCGGTCGAGGAGATGACCGATGACCCATGATTGGACAGGATAAACTCTCTCACCTTCCCGATCGCTTCCCCTACTCCTGCCAATGGGAGATGACCTGCCGTTGCAACCTGCACTGTGTGATGTGCTACACGGATTGCTTCAATCGTCCCGACGCGATCCGTCAGGAACTCGCCACCGCTGAGATCCTTCGCATCATGGATGAGCTGGCTGAGGCCGGGACCTTGGAACTCTGCCTCACCGGAGGCGAACCGCTCGCCCGTCCCGATTTTTTCCAACTCTATGAACATGCCATCCGCTGTGGATTCCTGGTCACCGTTTTTTCGAACGGGACCCTGATCACGGAAGCACATGCCGATCGCTTTGCCGCACTGCGGCCCCATCGCATGGAAATCAGCCTGCACGGCATGACCCGCGAGACCTTCGAACGAGATTACCCTCGGACAGGACTCCTACGACCGCTGCGTCCAAGCCATCAGGCTCCTCCTCGATCGAGAGATCCCTCTGGTGCTGAAGAGCACGGCGATGACGCTGAATCAGCATGAAATCCTCGACATCAAGCGATACGTCGAGTCTCTGGGGACGGTCAGATACAAGCTCGGCGAGGAGATGCGTCCGGCACTCGACGGCGGGGCAGGCCCCTTCCAATATGCGCTGTCCGAACAGGACCTCGCCGATCTATATCAGCAAGACTGGATCTACAGAGAGACGCCTGCAGACGTGATTCAGTCGAACCGCCTCCTTGCCGAAGCGGCATGCAGCGGTTCCACATCGATGCCTATGGGCAATTGAACTGTGCTCCGGTAATCGACGGCAGAGCTACGATTTGCGACAGGCTCATTTTAAACGGCTTCTTGACGCGCTGCCGACTTCGCCTGCGACTGGAAAGTCCCCGGAGGAAGCCGGCCTTCATCCAGCCCGCGATACACCATGCATAACCAGAGCACCATTCCGACCATCCAATATGGAGCCTTCAGCCAACGAGTCTACGAACAGGCCGCGGCCCACCAGTCGCGTGATCAAGGCGCAACTCGAGCTGACCTATCGCTGCAACCTCCATTGCCGCCATTGCTACACCGATCCCTACAACAGCAAGGAATTTTTCCCGCGCGAGCTGACGCTCGACGAAATCCATCGCCTGCTCGATGAGATGCAGCAGATTGGCATTGTATGGCTTAATCTGACCGGTGGCGATATTTTCATGCATCCCCAGTTCTTCGAAATCTACGAGGCCGCCTATCGCAAAGGGTTTCTGCTCCAGCTCTACACCAACGGCACGCTCTTTACGAAGGCCACCATTGAACGGCTGCAGCAGATGCCACCCTTCACCATCGATATCTCCTGCCACTCCGTGACGGAAGGACCGTTCGACTGGTTCACCCAGGTCCCAGGATCGTTCCGTGCCTTCGTTCGAGGGCTTGAGATGTTGATAGACAGCGGCCTGCCGTTCACGCTGAAAACGAAAGCCATGAACTGGAATAGAGACGAGATGCCGGCCATCAGGCAATTCGTGGAATCCTTCGGGCAGGAGTTCGGATTCACCACCTCGCTCTCTCCCCGTCTCAACGGCGATCTGTCGTCACTCACCTATCGGATGGCCCCGGACGATGTCTGGCACTGAATGGGGATCAACCAGCAACCGATAGGGACGAAGGAACGCTGCGGCATCGCCACTGACTTGCTCTCTCCCGACACAGACCGGCTCTATCGCTGCGGCTGTGGAACCAACACGATCCATATCAATGCCTGGGGCGAACTGGCACATGTACCTTGCAATATGAACGGCGGGTGTCCCTTCGAGCCCATCCACTTGCTGACGCCATCGAGATCTGTTCCGGGAAATACGAGGATTGCGGTACCAGGGGGAATCACCCTGCCGTACCTGCGAAATCCATTCGTTTTGCGATAAGAAATCCTTCCGATGCGCGCTGGGAATGTGGCACAGCCGAAGCTGCATTCCCTATGATTGCGACGTCGCCCATGCGCGGGCACAATCGGCACTGCACCAGACGCTGATTCACCCATTGCGCAGAAAGGATGTAGGGACGCATCATGACTGAGAAGAAACCCTACAGCCAGCCACAGCTCTTCCGCATCGAGTTGAACCAGGAACAGGCCATCCTAAGCGCCTGCAGTGTAGGGACAATGAGTGTGTCCATGAATGGTAACGGAGGATGCCGACCCAATGTATGCAAGAGAAACAATGCCATGGGGGCCACAAATTCCGGCCCAAACCGTTCCTAAGAATATGAGGAGTCGATGAGAATCGACCTTCATATTGCCGATTATAGAATCAGCCTGGCGGAAGGCCAGGGCTATCCATCCATCAGCTGGCCGATGCTTCCGTTTCGCACCTTCCTAGACAGTTCCAACCATCACCCCGACATCGACTTCGCGATTACCGTTGTCGAGGAACTCCCGAACTTCTCGCAGGGGCCACTCCAGTTCGATGCTTGCCACGGCCTCTGGCGCCTGTATCAGGCTGATACAGGATTGCTCTTTGAGTCTCTGGATACAAGAACGCAACAACCTTCTACTCGTGCGCTCATCACCAAAGATTTCTTCCATGTGGATGTCTGGACAGTTGGGGAAGAGACTGCGTCGGGGAAGGGTTGGATGCCGGTGAAAATCCTCAATCCTCTTGTCGAAGTTTGTCTGCTAACGAGACTCGCGAGAGAGGGAGGACTCCTCCTCCATTCGGCAGGGATTCTGTCGCCCACAGGCGGCTACATTTTTACAGGGGCCTCAGGCACCGGCAAGTCCACGCTCTCAGAATTCTTCAACGATTGTGGCGCATCTGTTCTGAGCGATGAGCGCATGATCATCCGCAAATGCGGAGAGACCTTTGCCATGCACGGGACTCCATGGGTTGGCAGCGGCGCCTTTGCCAAAAACGAGTCGGGAATCCTGACGGAACTGTTTTGCATCCGTCATGGGGCTCAGCATCAGATTGAGAATATGACTCCCGGTGCAGTGCTAGCGCTTATCCTCCCTCAATGTTTTCTCCCGCATTGGGATCGCTCCGCCATGGATTCCACAATGGCATTCTTAAGCGACCTGATCGCGCATGTTCCCTGCCAACGGCTCACATTTGCAAAACAACCGGATGTCGTCGATTACATTCAGGGCCAGATAGCCAGGACAGCGCTGGTGGCTTCATGATGAAATTGAATGCTGATACATTCCTGGGACTCCTTTCGACCAACGCAGCTGCCTCTCGCCGGCCAGACGGCATGACCTTTGAGCTCACCTACGGCTGCAACTTGCGATGTGTCCATTGCTACAATCCTACCCATCGTGCATTGCCCCATGAACTGACCACCTCCGAGATTTGCCTGCTCCTGAACCAGATCGCCGACCTTGGCGTGCTCACCGTCACCTTCACAGGCGGTGAACCGAGCGTGCGAGCTGACATCGGCGATATTTTGCGATATGCACGCCGGCAGGGATTGATCATTCACCTCATGACCAACGCCACCCGCATCACGCCCTCATTCGCCGACCTGCTACATGAGGTCGGTGTCGATCAGATCAACGTCTCGATTTACGGAGCAACTGAGACGGTCTATGAACGGATGACCGCGGTCCCAGGTTCTTACCAGCAATTTCGACAGGGCCTTCTCAACCTTGCCGCTGCCGCATTACCCGTCGTCGTCCGGATGCCGGTGACGACCATTAATTGCGAAGAGATCCAGGCTTGTCGACAATTCGTGGAATCGATGCACATAAAGTTCCAATATTGTCTGGAGATCATGACGACCACTACCGGTGATCGAACACCTTTACAATATCGCCTTGCCCCTGAAGAGAAAGTCCGAATCGATCAGGAGTTGCTTCCTCACCGATGGACTGAGGCATTTGAAGAGTCTTGTTCACCTAACCAGTCCATCATCGAATGCGCCTGTGGTCAGAGCCGATTTGCGATTACTCCTTATGGCGAAATGAATCTCTGCACCGCCTTTCCTATCCCGCGCTATAATCTCCGTACTGGCTCGGTGAAAGAAGGCTGGGAAATGCTCAAACAGACCGTCGACCAGGCCAGCCCGACTGCTCGTTACGAATGTTCGACCTGTGACGTACGCGCGCAGTGCCGCCAAGGCCGAAGCGATGCCTGGCTTGAAACTGGAGATATGAGTTCATGCCTTCCACACTATAAAGAGTGGGCGAAACTGGAGCATCACACCTATGCCCTCCTCGACCCTCGACGACCTCGCTGACGCCTATACCCAGGTCAGCCTGATCAACAAACGACTGCTCGATGCGTATGAGATCGTCGGCCGGTCATTCCAGCAACAGGGCATTGAGTGTATTCTGCTGAAAGGAGCCGATCTGCTCACCCGCCTCTACGGAATGCGCGGAACGAGGCCCCTCTCCGACGTGGATCTGCTGGTCCATGAACAAAACCTGCCAGCTATTCATCGACTGCTGATAGAAACCGGATTTACCCAACAGATCGACGGCAACCCGGCCTATTGCTCATCCCAATCCACGCTCTCTTTAGATCTGGTTACGAATCTGTGGTATCTCGACGAGGAGGGGCTTGCGGATCTGTGGGCGCGAACTCGAACTCGGCCACTCGGCCAGCTGACGGTTAAACACCTAGGCTCCAACGACCTCTTACTGTATATGATCGCCTACTCGGTCGTTCACCGCGGGCATCTTTCCCCTTCTTTTTTCACCGATCTCCGATTGCTGATCGAGAAGGAATCACTCGACTGGCGCACGATTGTCACGGAGGCGATCCGTTGGCATCTCAAGATTCCTCTGTACCACGGCCTGCGCCGCTTGGCATCGTCGACACGTCCCGACAAAATTCCTTCTACCGTGCTCCAGCAGCTCGCGCCATCAACCAACGCCGAACAGGCACTGGCATTTCTGTTCCGACGATTAGTGACTTCCAAGCCACTTCCCGAGCTTGGGCACTTTCTCTTGTGGATCACACAACCGTCAGGGCGCAGGCTCGCCTGGTTTCGCCACACCCTTTTCCCCTCATCACGCTTCCTAGCGTATCGGTATGGGTGTGAGAGTCTGAGGCGCCCCTGGCACACCAGAATCAACAGATGGTGGCACTTAGCACGAGCGGCAAACATTTTGATCGCGCGTGTGCTGATCCGGCTCGTCTATGACCGAACAACAAGGACAACCTCGTGATTCATCTCCTCCCCCCTCTCTCATTGGATGGTCGCTTTTCTACCCAAGACTTACCGAACGAACTTCAGCTGGCTCTCCTGAATAACATGATCATACCTCGCATCGTGTCATCGAGCATGACGCCGACGATCCAAGAAGGCGACAGACTTGAACTCAGCCCTCCAACCTCCCTCACGGTAGGCGAGATCGTGGTATTCCGAAACGACACCCTGCTTGTCTGTCACCGCATCACCGCCATCGATTCACAAGGCATGCTCTCGACGAAGGGCGACGCAACACAGGGCATTTCCGAAGCTGTTCAGCCTGGATCTGTGATCGGAATAGTCTCGGGAGTGATGCGCAATGGCGCTCACATCTCTCTCGGAAATAGCCCACATATCTCGTCAGCCACAGCACAACCACGCCGCCTCGACAGTCGTGTTCGGACCATGGTCGTCCGATTAATCACCAGGAGTATTCGTGTCCTTTCGCAACTCCCTCTCTTCCGGCCAATGCTGGTCTTACTACTCCGGTGGGCAGCCACAGTCGATGTCCTGGCTCCTACCCCACTCCAATCCCTCCCCTCCCATGCCAAAGTCGCCTCGTTCACACTTCGAGGCTTTCCACAGAATGGCGAACTCCTCGCACCCTCCAACGGACAGAAACCGACGCGTTACATCGTCCGACTGGGACCCTGGCGGTTGGCGCACTACGACCCAGTTACAGAGGCGCTCGTCCTCCGCCAATCTCTCCAATATGCCGGTCTGGAGTCGTTCATTCGACGAATCTTCGATGAGCGTCCAAGAACCTAGCAGCTACAGAAAACCCCTTCAGCAAAGCAGAAGTTCGATGGCCTGCACACGCCAAGCTAAGTGCATAATACTCCCGCAGGATGCTCAAAAAGGCCGTCCAGCAAGGCCGCAGCAAGTAAAGACCGGAAGCGTACCCTCTGGGGTACGTTGAGGATCTCAACGATGCGAGAACGCGGCTGGCGGACTTTTTCAGCATCCTGTGAAACATAGATCCTTTTGCCCGTTCCGTCCGTAGAATGCTATAGTCGTGGCGGACATGAGGTGATTACGATTTTCCCTCACAACTCGCTCTCGTAATGGACACACCCTCACCACACGCCACCTCGATCATCGACCCAACGTTACTGGCCCGTGTCGTCAAAGGCGATCAGCAAGCATTCAGTCAGCTCTACGACTACTCGAGCACGCTCTTGTTCACATTGGCGGTCAGGATGTTGGGGAATCGGGAGGAAGCGGCGGAGCTGTTGCAGGATGTCTATTTAGAAGTCTGGCGGAAAGTTTCCCGCTATGACGTCGGGAGAGGAACCCCGATCGCCTGGCTGATCACCCTGACCAAAAGCCGCGCCATCGACCGGCTAAGGGCCAGAGCCTCACGAGGCTATCGGGCTACTAATTCACTGGAAGGTGGAACGGCGACACAGGTAGCCGACCCCGCTCCAAGCCCGCTTGAGACGCAGGCCGATCAAGAACTACGCACTGCGATTGGAGCCGCTGTGGCAGGACTACCTCAGTCGCAGCAGCAAGCGATTGAACTCGCCTACTACGAAGGGCTCTCCCATACCGAGATCGCCACGAGGCTGAACCAGCCGCTAGGGACTGTCAAGACCAGGATCAAACTGGGGATGTCCAAACTCCGAGAGAGCCTCCAACAGTGGGGGCACCAGGGTGAGCTGCAATGACGCATGAAGAACTTGAAGAATCGGTTCCTTTGTATGCTGCAGGGGCACTAGACCGGAGCGAACGACAGGCGTTAGAAGCCCACCTGCTCTCCGGCTGCATCTCTTGCCACGCTGCGTTAAAAGAATTTCAATCTGTCGCCGCGCTCCTCCCGCTCGCTCTCAGCCCAATCACGCCCCCACCCTCCCTTAAAGCCACCATCATGGCTGAACGAAACCCAGCATCCATCCCAGCTGAAGCGGCCCCGAGTGAACCGGCCAAGCAGAGTTTGGAGCCGGGCGAATGGATGAACCATCTCTTTCCACCCGTCACCCCTGCCCGATCATCGTCCCTCCCCTGGGCCCTGGGCTTCGCCACATTCCTCGTCGTGGCAGTCGGTGGATATGTCGCCTGGAGCGTCTCGACAGAACGTTCCGTCACCACATCAAACATTCAGCAGCTCGAAGCATCGCTCAAGGAGATGTCGACGAAGTCTGCACATTTGCAGCGTGAGGTCGGAGACCAAACCAAAACCCTCGCCGAATTGCGTAACGAATTGCAACAACGTACGGATGAAGCCGCGGAAGCCAAGGAACAGCTGGCACAGCGTGATGCTGAGCTGGAAGAGATACGTGTTCAATTAAGCCTTCGAGGAAATACGCGCACCGCCGAGACTCCACAAGATGAATTAGCCACACTCCTTCGAATTCCCAACGCGAAGGCCGTCGCCCTCACCGGATCGGATGTGGCGAAACAAGCTACGGGATTTCTGCTGTACGATTCTCGCACTCAAAAAGTCTGGCTCTACTCCGTCAACCTACCCGAATCTCCTGCCGGCACGACGTATCAGCTCTGGGCCATTCACGACAAACCCGTGAGCATCGGAACCTTTAATATGGATACCGGAAAAGCCGCTCACCTACTCGTCAAGAAGGCGCCAAGCTTCGTGGATGCAAAGACCTTTGCCGTCAGCCTTGAGCCATCAGGCGGCCGCCCGCAACCGACCGGACCGATCTACCTTCTGAGCCAATCGTAGCCTGGTCTATTTGGTTCATCTGGTTTGTTTAGTTTGTTTCGTTTTTGGGTTAAACCGGACTAACCGAATAAATCAAATAACGATCTTCCAAGGAGACAATCGTGTCGGAAAACGAGCGCACACGGGATCTCACGTTTATGCAGATAGCCCTGGAAGAAGCGGCCAGGGCATCGGCTATCGGCGAAGTGCCGATCGCTGCCTTGATCGTTCAAGACGGCCGAGTTTTTGCGCAGGCGCATAATTTTCGAGAACTCTGGCAGGACCCCACAGCCCATGCAGAGGTCATTGCGATCCGTGCCGCAGCAAAGACATTGGGCACATGGCGATTGACCGACACGACCCTCTACGTGACCGTCGAGCCCTGCTCGATGTGTATCGGCGCCATTATCTTGGCGAGAGTGTCACGAGTCGTCTTTGGGGCATGGGATCAGAAAGCCGGCGCCTGCGGATCGCTGTTCGACCTGCCATCAGAGCCGAAGCTGAACCACCGGGTCGCCGTGACCGGCGGGATACTCGAACAGGAGAGCCAGGCCCTCATTCAGAAGTTTTTCAAGAACCTCCGAGAGGCATCCCCGGCGACAAAACCGCTTTCAACTCAATAGGAGCAGGCGGAACCTTATTGCATAAGGCAGCACTGCGCGACCCAGTCATTCCCTTGAGCCGCCACAGCCGCTTCCCATCCCTCGCCACAAGAAAGCAGACGAACCCTCCAATTACTGTGGAGTGAAGAGCCCTCTGGGACCAGAACCTCGGCATCGGCTCTCTCCGTTCCCAAGAGAATCTCGCACTGATGCAACGCCTGGAGTCCGATGCCTTGCGCCTTCAGCACCGCTTCTTTCGCGACCCAAAAACGGAAAAATTTGGCTGCACGCTCCTTTTGAGCCGCCTGCATAACCACGGCATGTTCGGAGGTGGCGAAGTACCGCTCGGAAAGTTTTACAACCTCCATATCCGAGCGAATCCGTTCGAGATCAACGCCAACCTCTTGCTCCTCTGAGACCGCAATGAGTGCACGGCCCTGCGCATGGGACATATTGAACGTGATCAGGGACTGCCCACGCGATTTCCTCGGCACGAAAGGCTTGCCTACCTCATTACGACACAGTTCAACGACGCCGGGACCGACTCCGAGATACCGGCTCAACACCGCCCTAAGCCCTCCATGCGCAAGCACATAGCGCTGCCGATCCTCTTCCCGAACCAGGCGCCTGGCCCTATGCTGTTCTTCTGTGTCTAGCCACTGTGCGCATCGCTCCACGCATTGTGGTGACCCATCAAGCTCAATGCCCCAGAGATGAACGATGTTCCGCTCAAGACGGGAATGACCCGGCCACTCTGTGCCCGTCATATGCTCAATTGATTGAAATGAAATCACCGCAGTGCCTTCCAGACCACAGACATTCGATATCATAATACGATCGTTACGATCGACGCCCATCCACTCCGGTCTTCACATGCTCCACAACCTTGCCGTCTTCTAATTTAATGACCTGATTGCCGAGGTGGAAGTATCGGTCGTCGTGCGTAATGACAATAACCAATTTCCCCCGTTCACGCAGGTCCGGAAGCAACGTCTTGTAGAAGATTTCCTTATACTGCGGATCTTGGTCCGCCGCCCATTCATCGAATACATAGATCGGGCGATCCTCCAAATACGCCGTGACAAGCGCCAAGCGTTTTCGCTGCCCCTGCGAGAGGTCGAGGGTCGAGAACGCACGTTCACGCACCGTGACTTTCTGATCCATGTGGAGCAATCGCAAGTATTCGGACGCAAGGCGTTCCGTGTGAGCATCCGACTGGCCCAGAAGTTTATTGAAGAGGTGAAAATCCGAGAATACCACCGAGAAATGTTCACGATACCACTCACGATTGGCATCGGCAATCATCGTACCGGCCAGCGTCACATGCCCCTGCGAAGGCCGATAGAGTCCCGAAAGGACTTTCACGAATGTTGTCTTCCCACTCCCATTCCCTCCAATGACGAATACCAGTTCGCCGGGATGCAGATCGAGGCTGATTGGACCAAGAGAAAAGGGCATCTCAACCCCCTTCTCCTCGCCATAGGAAAATACGACATCATTCCACTGCACAACAGGCAGGCCCACGCCCTCAACGCGTGCCACCTCTATTGTCTGGGCGTCCGTGGGGCCGGCGTCCAGAGATACGCCTAATCGTTCGATATTCTCCAATGCCACTTGACCTCGCTCAATCGTCGGCATCGAACCGATCACGCTCCAGATAGGACCCATCATGTAGAGAACAGCCACGATATATCCGGTAAGCGCCTCAGGGGACACCGCCACAACAGATGGAAATAGAAAGACGATGAATCCGATGAGAGAGTAAAACGACAGCTGAGTCCAGACTTCCGATAACGCTTGTCTCCGCGTCGCTTCTATATTCGCGTTCCGATACAACTCCGCCGCCCCTCGCACCTCCTGATTCACAAATTCCTGCCGACGCGCCTGATGCATCAACAGCTCTTTCAACCCATCTGTGAGGGAACGAAAATGTTGGAACAACGTGGACCGAGCCTCCCGGGCTTCGGAGATCACGCTGCGCGCGCTGGTGTGCAGCCACCGATACCCCACGGCGCCGATGACGGTGACTCCAACCACTCCCAAGAATACCCCCCACGACAGCCAGGCAAGGTATATTCCGCAGCCCAGCACCATAGCTGCGTTCATGATCAATGAAGGAAAACATTGGATGGCCCAGGTGACCCAACTCACGTCGTCCGTCAGGATGACGAGCGTATTCGCCGACCCTCGCTGCTCGGATCGACGCAAGGGAGCCCGTACGATCTTCGCACAGAGCGACAGCGAGAGATCCAAGATCGTGTCTTGTGAGAATCGGACCAGGAGGAGCTGGGACCCCAGGTTTGACAAAATCTTGCCGGCAACAAGAACAACGAACCCCAGCACCACCCGAGAGGAATGGTCGGAGGGATGATGAAGCACATAATTGATGAGCGCCAACACCCCGGCGCTTAAGACACCTGACAACACACCGACACAGACCATGAGCCAGGCCATCGATCGGGAACGCTGCACAACGAAGTAGAGAAATCGTCCAAATGGCATTGCCAATCGGCCTCACATTCACGGAAGCGGGAGATTGGAATTACGCACTCATATCACGAGGGGGGCGGTCGCCGGTGCTCTCGTCTTGACGTTCACCGGCAAGGAAGGCCTGAAGATGCCCGGACACTTCGTCGACATGGGGTGAAGTAAGAAGGAGCCCTGAGTCTCTGGCCGCCACCCGCACAGTCTGACTCCCCTCGCCACCAAGCTCTTCCCACACATGCCTGGTATCAGTCACTGTCTCAGCCACATTCCGTTTCGACGCCACGATATTCAGAATACGACCAGAATATTTGCGCATGGCGTAGCGAGCCACTGCCTGCCGCGTCGATTGCGTTACGCGTTCGACCTGAAACTCAACGTAGAGGTCGTCCTCGCCGGTTCTACTTCGTAAAAATGACAGCAGCCGCTCGCTTTTACGATGGATGAACGGCAACCAGTCTTTCACAGGCATACGGAGAAGCACATGAATATTTCCCATGGTTCTCCATACAATAAACAGAAAGAGCCAGAACTTCATCGACCACTGATACCGAGGCGTGCGGTACGAGGACGGATGCCAGGTATCCATCATCACCAAGGTGGCAGTTTCCCCCTGCTCGCGTAATTGTTGTGCCATTTCATACGCAATCAGCCCACCGGTGCAGAGACCAAGGACGATATAGGGTCCGTGCGGGCGTGCCGTGCGGATCTCACCAATATAATGTTTCGCCATCTCCGGCACCGAGGTAAAGGGTGTCTCTTTTCCGTCCAATCCTCTCGCCTGCAATCCATAAAACGGCTGATCCACCCCTAACCGCTTCGCCAACTGAGCGAAGACTAGCACGTTGCCGCCTATTCCCGGCACCATGAATATCGGCCTCGCGGTCCCGCTCGGCTGAATCGCGACCAACGATTGCCATGGCGGCACCCACTGCTCACGTGAAAGGACCGCCGCTAACTCTGCAATGGTCGGCGCCTGAAACAGCGTCGCGAGCGGAAGGTGCCTTCCATACACCTGTTCGAGAAGAAAGAAGAGTTGGGCCGCCTTGAGGGAATGACCACCGAGATCGAAGAAGTTGTCATGGATTCCGATCTTTGGGACTTCGAGGACCTGCTGCCACAAGGCCGTCAGTTGGACTTCCACCCGATCGCGCGGCCCAATATGGGCCATTCCATCTGAGAGAGAGGGGGCCGGAACTGGTAATGCCCCCAGGTCGACCTTGTTATTGGCCGTCAAAGGCATCGTCTTCAGAAAGACAAAGAGCGAGGGAATCATGTAATCGGGAATCGCGGCCCGTAGAAATGAGCGAAGTTCGATTGAGCTTAGAGCGGGCCCTTCCTGACAGACCACATAGGCCGCCAGCTGTTTGAGGCCGTGCTGATCCTCCCGTGCTATGACCACTACTTGTCGGACGGCGGGATGGCGACTCAGCACCGCTTCGATTTCGCCCAATTCGATTCTGAACCCTCTGATCTTGACTTGACGATCCAACCGACCCAGATGCACGATACGCCCATCTGGGCGATAGCGAGCCAAATCTCCCGTTCGATACAGCCTCGCGAGGGGCTCTGTCGAGAATGGATGGGGAATGAACCGTTCCTTCGTTAACTCAGGCTGCCCCCGGTATCCTCGGGCTAACCCATGGCCCCCAATGTAGAGTTCCCCGGAGACTCCGATTGGAACCGGCTGGAGGAACTGATCCAAGATATACACTTCCGTATTGGCGATCGGACGCCCGATCGTAATCTCTTGATCTGCTTGTTCGATTCTCTCGATCGTGGACCAAATCGTGGTTTCAGTCGGACCATACATATTCCACAAAGCGGCGCTACGATCCAGCAACGCCGCCGCAAGGTCCGGCGGAAGGGCCTCCCCTCCGCACAGCACCGTCAGCCTAGCGCTGCCCGACCATCCCGCCTCAATTAACATTCGCCATGTCGCAGGAGTCGCTTGCATGATCGTCGGCTGCACGGACTCACAGAGCTTCCGTAATTGCCGTCCGTCTATCGCAACCGCTTGGCCGGCGAGCTCGATACAAGCCCCTACCAGCAACGGCACATACAATTCCAACCCGGCGATATCGAAGGACAGCGGCGTGACAGATACTATTACATCCCGAGCAGAACATCCCGGCTCCTGCTGCATCGCGCGCAAGAAGTTCGCCAGCGCCCGATGGGAAATCTCCACTTCCTTGGGCCGCCCGGTCGATCCTGAGGTAAACAGCACATAGACAAGATTCTGTGGTCCGGCGGTGGGGGAAAGATTGTCCACCGAATATCGTGCCAACAAGTCTGCATCGCGTTCCAGGCAGACAGCCTCCAGCTGATGGAACGGAAGTGTGGCGAGAAGCGCGGAACTGGTCACGAGCACGCAAGCTTGGCCGGTCCCGATCATCTCCGCGATTCTCCGTAACGGCAGCCCTGGGACCAACGGAAGGTATGCGCCGCCGGCTTTCATAACAGCCAACAGGCTGATGACCAATTCAATCGATCGCTCCAGCAATACCGGTACCACCACATCCGGCCCGACTCCCTGTTCGCGCAGGTGATGCGCCAATCGATTCGCGCGCTGATTCAGGTCCGCATACGACAGCTCCATCCCCTCGAAACGCACCGCGATGGCGTCCGGAGTCCGGATGACTTGAGCTTCAAACATCTCAGGGAAACATTCGGATTGAGGATAGTCTCTGTGTGTTCGATTCCAATCCTGCAACAACTGGGTGCGCTCGGGAACCGTGAGCATCGAGAGTTCAGACAGATGGGCGGTGGGATTCGCCAAGGCGCTATGGAGCAGAACTTTGTACTGTCCCAACATCCGTTCAGCGGTCTGGCGCTCGAAGAGATCGGTGTTGAATGTCAAATAGGCTTTGCGGGCAATTTCTGTTTCGACCGTCAGACTGAGGTCAAACTGTGCAGATCTCGAATCTACCTCAAACGGCACCCAACTCAAACCATGGACGTTGATCTCCCCGATAGGCGCATTCGGTAGATTGAAGAGGACCTGCACCAGTGGGGCAGAACTATGGTCACGAGTCGAATGCATCGTCTCCACCAGCTTATCGAACGGGAAATCCTGATTGGCATAGGCCCCTAACGCCGTGTCACGGACCCGCGCCAGCGTCTCGATGAACGTCGGATCGCCGGAAAGATCGGTGCGTAACACCAAGGTGTTGACGAACGAACCGATAATCGATTCGACCGCCGATTGCGTCCGGTTGGCAATAGGGGAACCCACGGCGATATCGCTTTGGCCTGAATAGCGGCTCAACAGAATCTGAAAACAGGCCAACAGGGTCATGAACACCGTCGCGTTGTGCTCTGCACTGAACTGCTTCAGTCGTTCGATCAACGAGGCGGGCAACTCCAGCATACAATGTGAGCCGTTAAACGTTTGCACCACAGGGCGTGGATAATCAGTCGGCAACGAGAGCTTGGAAAGCCCTGCCAGCTTCTTCTGCCAGTAATCCAACTGTGTGCTGAGCCAATCGTCGGTGAGACAAAGCCGCTGCCACACCGCATAGTCGGCATACTGAAAGGGTATCGGCTTGGCAGAAGGAACTTCCCCTCGGCAAAACTCGTTGTAGAATAACGCAAACTCACTCCCGATCACCCCGAACGACCACTGGTCTCCGATGATATGATGCATCGTGAGCACCAGCACATGGTCCTCGGGCCCGATCTCAATCAATAAGAACCTTGCCAGGGGGCCCTTCTCAAGATCGAACGGCTGATTCGCTTCCTGCTCCACAAGCCGAGCCGCCTCCTGCCGTCGCTGTTCGTCTGGCAGCCGTGAGAGATCAACTTCAACCCAATGAGGAGACCGGAAGGGACTGACGATTTGGACCGGTCCCTCACCTGTCATGGCAAAGGTCGTCCTGAACGCCTCATGACGTCTACAGATGGCATCGATCGTACTCCGAAGGGCCGATTTGTTGAGTGGACCCATCTGTCGCGAGGCAAACGGCATGTTATACGCCGTGCCTTCAGGAGCCAGCCGATACATGAGCCACATGCGTTGCTGAGAATAGGAAAGAGGCAGGGGCTGATCTCGGGACACCCGAATGATCGGCGGAGTCGCTGAAGCCTTCTGCTCCTCACGCCACAAACGCGTCACTTCTTCGGCCAAAGCCACGATAGTCGGTCGCTCAAAAACCACCCGTAGCGAGACGTCAACCTCAAAGACCTCGCGCATCCGGGAGACGAGCTGTGTGGCCAAAAGAGAGTGGCCTCCTTGCTCAAAGAAGTTGTCATGAATACCTGCCTCTGGTACGGCAAGCACTGCCTTCCATAGTTCAGTCAGCGATTCTTCGATCTGGTTTCTCGGCGCAACCCTGGCCGCCGCTTGGCTCGCTGTCTCTTCCGGAACAGGAAGCGCACGTCGATTGATCTTTCCTGTCGCACTGAGCGGCATCGTGTCCACCCACAGAATGACGGAGGGCACCATATAGTGCGGCAATCGGGTAGTGAGATAACTCCGAACCTGGTCGAGCATCGCTTTCAGCGATGGCTGGCCTGTGACATACCCTACCAACCGTTGCTGCTCCGGCTTATCCTGTCGAAGTAGAACTGCAGCCTGATACACGCCAGGAAAGTTACTCAGCACATATTCGACTTCACCCAATTCGATCCTGAACCCACGCAGCTTGACCTGCTGATCCACCCGCCCAAGAAACTCAATATTGCCGTCCTCCCGATACCGAGCCAGGTCGCCGGTCCGATACAGCCTGGCGCCAGTCACATGGGGGTGCGTGAGAAACCGTTCTTGGGTCAACTGCGGCTGATTCACATATCCACGAGCCAGGCAATCCCCTGCCACATACAGCTCCCCCGGTACCCCGATAGGCACCGGCTCCAGACCCGCATCCAGCACATACAGCTGCATACGATCGATCGGTTTTCCGATCGGGACTCGGGCCCCTGTTTCCTGGCGTGTCGTACGATACACGCTACACCAGACTGTGGCTTCCGTCGGCCCATATTCGTTGTACAGCGTGGCAGAAGGCAGGAACTGGTAATGCCGTCGCACGAGTTCAAGAGGAAGGCTCTCTCCGGCGGTAATGACGATACGAAGTGATTCCAACTGCCCATCCAACGCCTCACCGAGCACGGCATGGTATAAAGAAGGCACCCATACCACATGCGAGATATGGTGCCGTGCAATCAGCGCAGCAAGTTCGGCCGGATCACGATGGGCAGCCTCCGGAGGAATGACCAATTCCCCCCCCCGCAATAAGGTCCAAAAGATGCTCGTCACGGAACCATCAAAAGCCAGAGAGAAGGTGAGGAGGAACCGAGAGACCGGTTCCGGGTAATACTGAAGTCTGGCACGAAGAGACGTCACGAGATTGCGGTGTGTGACAGCTACACCTTTGGGTCTCCCAGTCGACCCTGAGGTGTACATGATATACGCCAGGTGATCAGGGAGAACGGGGACCTCAAGATTCTCCTCCCCTCCCTTCACTATGGATTGACAGAGAGTCTCCACATCACATATCCGACCTCCGAAGCCATGTACATGGCTACGGAGGTGCCTCTGTGTCACCACGATCGCAACCTTCGCATCATCCAGCATGAGCCGGAGACGGTGATCGGGAAAGGACGGATCCAGAGGAACATAGCCCCCTCCCGCCTTAAGAATACCCAGAAGGCCCACAAGACCGTCCACCGAGCGCTCGACACAAAGCCCCACCGGTACGTGGGGACAGACCCCTAACATCTGCAAGGCCGTGGCGACTCGATTCGCACGTCGATTCAATTCCCGGTAGCTGACAGATTCTTCCCCACAGGTCACCGCGATGGCCTCCGGAGTCCGCTCCACCTGCGCCTCGATGAGCGCATGGATGCCGGAGGAAAATGGAACCGGATCGTTGATGCGGTTCCATTCCAACAAAATGTGCCCGCGCTCTTCCGGCGTGAGTAGCGAAAGCTCGCCGAGACGAGCCTCAGGGCTGTTGACGAAATTCCCCAGGAGCGTCTCGATCTGCCCTAACATACGACTGACGGTGGATTGATCAAAAATCGTGGAATTGTAGAGCAACACCAATTCCACACCATGAACCTTGTTCACAACCATCAACACAAGATCGAACTCCGATGCCGTCGGCTCCCAGGGAAGATGGGTCGCCTCAAGGTCTCGAATGGTGAAAGCGGACAATGGATCGTCTTCACCCACGATCATCACGTTGAAAAGCGGGGAAAGCGTCCCCTCACGTCGTAAGTGGCAGCGCCTCAATCACTTCTTCAAACGGGAGTTCCTGATGATCATAGGCCTCGGTCACCACTCGGCGTACCTGTTTCAATAAGTCTTGCCCTGTGAGTCCATCCGAAAGTATGGACCGCAACGCCACCGTATTCACACAATACCCAATGACATTCTCGAGCTCTACACGACGCCGACCGGCTACCACCGATCCAACAATAACATCAGGCTCTTGAGTGTAACGATACAGCCATGTCACAAAGACGGCGTACAACACCATGAACGTCGTCACACTCTGCTGTCGGCAGAAGATTTCCAAGGCATTCACAAGCCCCGGAGAGAGAGGCTGTGACTGCACGCCTCCTTCAAACGTCCGTGGGCGCGGACGTGGACGGTCGGCCGGTAGCTCGACGGGTGGCTGAGCGCCGCTCAACTGCCCGATCCAGTATTCTCGATGGACCTCACGAAGACCTTGTTTGAGCCTGGTCCGTTGCCAATTCGCATAGTCCGCATACTGAAAGGTCAGCTTGGATAGTCCAGCGTCTTGAACAGCACCACGGGCTTCGTACAGAAGCGCCAATTCCTTGCAGAACACCCGCAGAGACCAACCGTCTGCGACAAGGCGATGGAACGTCAGCCCCAGCACATGCTGACCCTGGTCAAGTGCCAATAATGCAATCCTGAACAACGGCCCTTGCCCAAGATCAAACGGTTGACCGGCTTCCGCCCGTAGCAGCTGCTGAGCCTCGACTTCTTGCTCGGCCTGGTTTAGCGCTTGGAGATGATGTATTCCCATCGTGAACAGCATCTCACGAGATACCTCCGCAAACCCCTCGCCCCTCTCCGACCCGAAGCGGGTTCGAAGAATCTCGTGTCGGCAGATCATTTCCTGCACCGACCGCTCCAACACCTCGGAATTGACAGCACCCCGCAGACGCACACTCATGGAGATATGATTCATCGAGCTCCCAGGATAAACCTGCTCGAGGAACCAGAGTCGCTGCTGCGAAAAACTGAGCGGCATCCGACCCTGTCGTGCTGCTGATGACAATGCCACGAGAGAAGTTTGCATCCCGCTACCGTCGCTATTTGAAAGCCCACGACCCTCCACAGCAGTCTCCGCCTTGTCCTGGCAGGCGCGGAGTTCACCGACACGAGTAGCCAGCGCAGAAAAGGTCGGACGTTCAAACAGCACGCTGAGAGGAACTTCGACATGGAACACATCGAGAATTCGCGCCACAACTTGTGCGGCAAGCAGAGAATTGCCGCCGAAGCGCGAAGAAGTTCGCATGGCGCCGTGGATGAGGCCCTCCCAGCACCTCCTGCCAGATATCAGCTAGCCCCTTCTCGACTGCGGTGTATGGAATCTCGATCAGCGACTCGATGTGTTCCTCTTCCTCAGCCGCGCCCAGCGTACTCGCCCCAACCACGGCGAGGCGCCTGGACTCAAAGTCCGCCTTGCAGGCGTGCCGCTGAATTTTTCCACTGGACGTTCTCGGGATAGTCCCGGACTTAATCAGCACCACATGGTGGACTTCCAATTCATACTCATCAGCCAGCGCACGACGGATACAGCTCATCACCTCGGTCAAATCCGATTCGGGCAATTTCTTTTCAATCTCATAGACGAGGATCACGCGCTCTCCGGTCTCGCTCGCGATCGAGAAGGCCGCTCCGCATCCTCGCCGCAATCCCGGATGCGCCTCTTCGGCGGTCCACTCCAAATCATGGGGATAATAGTTCCGCCCCCGTACGATGATCAGATCCTTGAGCCGGCCTGTCAGAAACAACTCTCCTTCATGAATGAATCCGAGATCTCCAGTCCGCAAGTAGGGCCCCTCTCCTGAGTCAGCGAGGGTGGCCTTAAAGGTACCGTCACTGTCCTCCAGCTTCCCCCAATAGCCAACGGCAATCCCAGCTCCAGCCAGCCAGACTTCTCCCACTGCACCGGCCTGACAGAGGCTCTGGGTCGTAGGATTCACAATGCGAATACGCGTATCTTCGAGAGGCTCCCCGCACCCAACCAATGTTCGGGTTCCGCTTTTCGATGCGGAAGACTCTTTGACAATTGAGTCAGCTAATGCCTCTGCCTCTACCGTCAAGAACGTCGGCTCCGCTTCGAGTCTGTTTCATCGTGACCAGCAGCGTCGCTTCAGCCAGTCCATATGCCGGCGCAAACGACGTTCGCCGGAAACCCCATGGCCCGAAGGTTTGAATAAACTGCTCAACCGTACCCGGATGGATGGGCTCCGCGCCGCAACTTGCGACCATCCATGTACTCAAGTCAGCCTGCCACTCGCGCTGTTGCCGAGCGGCTCGGAGACAAGACTCGTAGGAAAAATTCGGGCCACCGCTGTGCGTAATGCCAAATCGAGACACTGCTTCTAGCCAGCGCAAGGGGCGCCTGAGAAAGGTGACGGGCGACATGAGATAGGCAGGGATACCGGCATAGAACGGGGCGATGATCCCATGCAGCAATCCATAGTCATGGAAATACGGCAGCCAACAGAGCGACCGGCTACGGTCCGATACTCCTCCAGCCAGACTCAAGGCCTTGCAATGCGCCAGTACATTCCCATGGGTGACCATGACGCCACGAGGAGAGGCCGTCGATCCAGATGTATATTGCAAATAGGCCAGGGACGTTTCATTGAGACGTGGCAACTCAACCGCATCGCATTGATCGAAAGATTGATCGGTGGCCATCCATTCTATCTGGCTCCCATCTTTGGCGATCGAAAGCTCTGAAGAACCGATCGTGATATCGGCGGTTGTCAGCACCAGCGACACCTGCGCATCTTCGACAATGGCGCGAAGCCTCGGCAGCCCATGCTTTCGCCTCACAGGATCCGGGGCAGGCGCAGGAACCGGCACCAGGCCGGCACAGATACAGGCCCAGAATGCGCAAGAGACATCCAGCCCAGGTGGGTAGAGGAGAAGTGCTCTTGTACCAGGTCGAGCCCTGCATGCTAAATGACTGGCAAGTAAACGAACCCGGTGTTCGAGTTCGCCATAGGTGAGTTGACTCTCAAGTTCGAGGGTGTCACGAACGAAGGCATAGGCGAGCTCCTGCGGCTTTTGACGGCAAGAATACTCAAAGAGGTCCGCAAGGCTGTGCATGGACGCGGGCAATGGCTTTAACATCAACGCTTTGGTTTCTCCGTTAGGGGCTGAGGGAGAAAGCCCATAGACAATTTCTCCACTACAAACAGAGAGTGCCCCCCTAAAGGGTTAAGGGTATTATCTCAAATAAAAATGAACACGACTAGGCCTTCTTCAGCATGGTGAAAACCGATTCTCGCCTCATGACCCACGGATATGAACAGAGTAATACACCTTCTAAAAACTCGGAAGAAAATCATGTCTTCTCGCGATGATAGTCGTCCGCATTCAACCTCCGCAGCAGACGGCGGAATACCGCAATACTTCACATTAAAGACATTTCAGGAATAGCGGCGCCCCTGCCTGCTGCAAATAACGTCCAATGACGTTCAAGTCATGAACGCTTCTGCTGAATCCCCGATCTGCTGTATGTGAGGTCTGTGCACAGGACGGAATGGGCACATCTTGATCGAGGGCATCCCACGTCTGCCGAATGGCGTTCATTTCTGATGCCTGTGGTGGCGAAACATCGCCGCCACATAATCAATGTGCTGACTCTCGAAAACTTCCCTGTGATTTCGATAGGTGCGGCCTCCGTCTCTCCATGAGCAAGGCAGATGCTATCTGTTATGGCTAGGAGAAACTCACCAAGGTCATGGCCGAGAAGGTGCATACTCTCAATGGCTTATGAATCGGCTTCATACAACTACGAAGAAGGGAATAAGGGAAAGACAGTGAAGTGTTGACTTATTCAAGTGAAGGCCTGTAGGTGGGGGCCTAGCGATCTCTACAATGCTCGTCACACGATCAGGTCTTTGTGGCAGAACGACTAGGGCTCTGATTCCGGAGCATGTAATGAGAATAGTCCAAACCGTGACGCCAAGTGGCTGTGAACCAGATCGTATTGCGGCTACATGCGTCCACCGACCTGGATAAGAGGCCTCACTCCCATCGAATACTCACAGATGAATTTGATACGCGCACTCCCCTTTGTCCGGATGACATCAACATCGTCGGACACTCCGAGACTGCAAACAAGGGAGACAAGACAGCGCGATCTTAAAAACCATCCTCGATATCACCCTCCGAAACCCATAGCTAATCATGTGCGTTTCCACGCAATCTCGCCTATTCTGATCAGCATTGAAGAAAACCAATTGAAAAATTACACTCCCCAGAGTAAGCTGCCTCTCAATTGATCGTAGCAACGATAGATCGACCCCATACGTTCTCCTGCCGTCGCTCAGGTCTACCACGTGGAGAGGTGCGAGAGTGGCCGAATCGGGCAGTCTCGAAAACTGCTGTCCTGGCAACGGGACCGTGGGTTCGATCCCCACCCTCTCCGCCAATTCTGGCCTTAGATGAAACAGATTCGTATTGGCGTGTTGGCCAGTACGTCTCAAGGCCCGCTTAGGCACACAAAAGTTCTCATTGATGAACCTACTCGGGCGTCCTTATTCAGACGAACGCACTCCGTCCCGTACCTGTCGCAATTTCTCTCTATGGCTCTGCCCAGAGGTCTAGGACGATCTGTTCGGCTGCTCTCCCCTCACTAACGAGAGAAACAACCGATCGTATGCGTGTCCTGACCGAGCCCAGGACACATCCGTCATCATCCCTGCCTCAATCAGTTGATCCCACATTGATCGATCCTGATACACCGCTATAGCTTGGCGCACGACAGAGAGAAGAGCCTCTGCCGTATCCTCTTCAACATGAAACCCAGTTGCCCGCCCAGCCTGTGCGGTCAACGGAAAAACCGTATCTGCCAACCCCCCAGTTTTTCTCACGATGGGAACTGTTCCGTAGCGGAGGCTGTAGAGCTGGCTCAGACCACAGGGTTCATACCGAGACGGCATCAAAAATATATCGGCTCCACCTTCGATTCGATGGGCAAGTCCTTCATCAAAACCGATACGAAGTCCCATACGATGGGGAAAGCGTGCCTGAAGCACCTGAAACTTCGCTTCAAGCTCAGGCTCCCCGGTTCCCAACATCACGAGCTGCAGATCCATCGCCATGAGTTGAGGAATAATGGCTGCAACAAGATCTAACCCTTTCTGTGACGTCAACCGGGCAATGACGCCTAGAAGCGGGGCCGATGATTCCGGCAAGTAAAACTCCCGCTGAAGCGCCTGCTTGCACCGCAGTTTTCCTGAACGGTCGACCACAGAGTACTGGGCCGGCAAATAGGAATCGGTTTCCGGATTCCATCGATCAATATCAATACCGTTCAGAACGCCCAGGAGGCTGTCCGCACGATTACGCAGCACACCCTCAAGCCCGAAACCGAATTCTGGCGTAAGAATTTCTCGCGCATAGGTGGGGCTCACCGTTGTGACATAATCGGCAAATACAATTCCTCCCTTAAGCAGATTCACCATGCCGTAATACTCAAGGCCTGTGGGAGTAAACAGCGACGGGGGCAGCCCAATTTTTTCAAATTGCTTCCCTGGAAAGAGACCTTGATACCCCACATTATGGAGCGTGAACACGGTGTGGACTCCCTGTACCTCTGGCCGATCATGGCACACCGTCTTGAGATAGACTGCGCACAACGCTGTTTGCCAATCATGCAGATGGAGGATATGAGTATTCCAACGGCACGTCGTCAGGAGATAGGCTATTACCTCAATTGTTGCGCGGCAGAAGAATGCAAACCGATCGAGATTATCGGAGTAATCAGTCCCGCGATCTTGATACAAACCAGGTCGGTCAAAGAAGGCCTCGTTCCGAATCGTCCACACCCGCACCCGGCAATTCCCTTCTCCGACGGATAGGATATCCTCTTCAATCAGCGTGTCGATAGACCCCTCAGGTGTCGGTACCTGGAGCCGACAAATAGGACGAAAAGATCGGCCTGACTCACCGAGACACCGGTAGTGTGGGAGGAGGAGAATGACGTCGTGGCCAAGTTTCGCCAGCTCAAGCGGTAGCGCACCGGCGACGTCGGCAAGCCCACCCGTCTTGGCGTAGGGGACTGCCTCGGAGGAAACCACAAGCAGATTCAAAGGATGCTGGGTCACGGAAGGCCTACAGAACACATCATATTATGAAGCGGCCGGCGCTTCAAACCTGGAACGAAACTTATCTTCATGCTGCCAACTACGCCCCAGCTCATGGAGTTGCGCCGCAGTCAGCTTTTCACGATAGACTAACCGTTCCTCGAAAAATACCACCAGCCAACCGCGATCTGGATACACCAGAAACAACGCGTCACCGGCCTCAATATGCACTTCCCACCCTCGAGGGGGTTCCCCGGCTGCCAACCTCGACCGCGGAATCAGTTCGTCATCTTTCATGCCGAAGAACTGCATGAACTCAGTATGCTGATATGTCGGAAGGCCCCACCCACCGACAAATGCACGTGGTGTCAGCTGATGAAGCAGCAACTCATTAGCACGCACATGGCGTTCTTGTTCTGCCAGAGAAGGCATCCCGCTGCAACCAAGAGTCGATCCGATCACCATCACAACCAACACACAGGCCCATCCCGTGCGCCTCAAGAAATAAATGCCCTTAACCCACTGACTCTCGCATCGTATCGATTCAAGCTTGCGCATAGTCATTCTCACAACAAGCGTCGGCTCCTCGATTCAACAGGTTTCACAGGCTGACACTCATCGCACTGACAGAGCCGTCGGAGAAGGGCATAAGAGTAGATGCCGGTATCATGGCCGTCGCTCCAGCTGAATTGCAGCGCGTACCGCCCGACCGGCTGCACATCCTGCAACATGATCAACAGGGGCACATCGTCCGGCTGCAAGCGGCGGGCGCCAGACCACTCATCTACACAGGCTGCGCAGGGACATTGTTGGCGGAGATACCTCACGGGATAGACAGCCTTGTGCCCATCATTCCATTCGATACCCAACACACCCTTCTCAATCCAGGCCATATCTTTTGGTTCACATACCGTCGCGGTCATGCTCAGAACTTCCTTTCCACAGCAGACGCCAGCGTCAGACTCATGACGGGTACGACAGAAAATTCACCGGAGGCAGCTGTCTGCCTGCCACAACCGTGACATACCGTTCAATTGCATGTTCCACTTCATGTCGAACTTGCCCAGCTGCCTTAAGACGGTCGACCATCGCCGGCGAAAGCCTCAATGCCTGCTGAAGAAATGCGAGACTCCCTCGCGAGAGCGGCACACAGCGGAACGTCTGGCGCGCAGCACAGACTCCGCAGACCAAGCCTCCAGAGAGAGGCGAGAACTGCGGCTCTCCCTTTAACCCACCATGACCACAGGCGACACAGTGCTCGGTCTGAGGGCGAAACCCGATAAGCCCGAGTAACCGAATCTGAAACAATAGCGCCGTCAAGGCCGGGTCCTGGCTCGTCACTAACGTGCGCAAACCTAGTTCGAGCGTCTCGAAGAGCTGCGAATCCGGGTCGCCGTCCGGCGTGACTGCACCCACCACGTTGACCATCCGTGCGGCGGCAGTCATGAGCGTTAAGTCTTCGCGAAACGGCATGAACGGTTCCACGAGATCGACTTGAGACACTCGATACAGCGAATCGCCAGACTTTTCAAATAAGTTCAGATGGCAGATCATGAGCGGTTCGAGCGACGCGCCGAGGCGGCTCTTCATCCGACGAGCCCCCCTCGCTATCGCACGAACCTTTCCTCTCTCCTTGGTGTAGAATGTGACGATCCGATCCGCATCGCCCCACTTTCGGCTGTTCAGAGTAATGGCAATCGTTTTGATCAGTGGCATGGGACATACCCCGGTCGAGACAAAAGATAGGCATGGCCGACAGATTGCGTACTCTTTCCCATTAGCAATTTCCTGAGCAGCTCGGTTTTTGTGCAACACGCTGCTGTGATAATACGTAAGGTGATAGCGCCTAACTGGCCAGCAGGATGCTCAAAAAGTTCGTCCAGCAAGGCCGCAGGCAAGTCGAAACCGGAGGCGTACCCTCTGGGGTACGTTGAGGATTTCGATGAGCCGAGAACGAAGCTGGCGGACTTTTTCAGCATCCTGCTAGCGAAGGTAGTCCATGAACAGCGTGGCCAAGGAGAGATAAATCGTAATGCCCGTGATGTCGTTAGCCGTCGTCACAAATGGGCCGGCTGCAACGGCTGGATCCACATTCATTCGCTTCAGCATGATGGGCATAAACGTCGCCATGCTGGTCGAAACCATGAACGCGATAATCAACGACAGGCCCACGACCATGCCGAGAAACTCTTGATGCCAAATCCAGCCGACGAGCGTGAGAATCACGCCGCAGGCAAGCCCCATCAGGAGTCCGACTTTGATTTCCCTGAAAAACACGCTACGCACATCCGTCAGCTCGATCAGGCCGGTTGCCAATCCTCGAATAATGAGGGTCGATGACTGGAGACCCACATTCCCCCCCATCGCGGCAATGACCGGAATAAAACTCACGATGGCGACGACTTCCTGAAGCGTGTACCTGAACTCCCACAGAATCGCGCCAGACAACAGGCTGCCGACAAGATTTGTAAAGAGCCACGGAAGCCGGTGCTTTGCCGATGCCACACTGGAAGATTTTGAAACCGAGTCCTCTTCAATCGCGCCGGCCATCTTGAGCATATCTTCGGTCGCTTCTTCCCTGATCACGTCCACGACGTCGTCAACCGTAATAATGCCGACTAGTCTGTTATCGTTATCGACGACAGGGATCGCGAGCAGGTTGTAACTCGCCACTTGACGGGCGACTTCTTCCTGATCCATATCGACCGTGACGCTAATCACATCTCGCGTGGCGATGTTTTTCAACGGCGTCGTGGGAGGGGCCGTCAGCAGCCGACGCAGAGAGAGCACTCCAACCAGGCGCTCATCCTTGTCGGTCACATAAATATAGAACACCATTTCCGCGTCCGTCGCCAGTTGGAGGCGTTGGATGGCCTCTTGTGCCATCGCGTCTTCCGAAAGCGCTAGAAACTCCGTCGTCATGATGCCGCCGGCCGTACCCTTCGGATACTTCAGCAAGTCGGCAACTTCCGTGGAGTCCTCTTCTCGCATCAGCGAGAGAATCTCTTTGGCCCGTTCTTCCGGCAGAACCCCAAGGAGGTAGGCCGCATCATCTGGGCCGAGGTCTTTGATCAACCAGGCAATATCCGAGTGCAGCAGGTCCGCCAGCACCTGATTAATGCTGTCGCTGTCGAGTTCGCTGAGCACCTGTCCTCGCTTCGCCTCGCCTCGCACCAGTTCGAAGACTTCACGCTTTTCCTTGGGGGACGACAGATGCATAATGACTCGCGCCACATCGGCCTGATGCATCCGGCCCAGCATCTTCGAAAGATTGGTGATCGCACCTCGATGCAGCAGGCGTTGCACCGACAACAGGACGATGTCGGATTTGGTCCTGCCTCGATCGGCCTGATCACGCAACGCGTCGCGGAGGAGGTCTTTATCTCCTGAGTGAGGGCGCGGATCCATCGGATTCAATTCTGTCATACGTTCTGTCGGCTGCATCACAATCCCGTTAGTACCCTAATTCCATAAGAGCATGCTCATCTTCTCGCCACGACTCCCGCACTTTTACCCACAGCTGGAGAAATACCTTCATGCCAAAGATCTGTTCCATATCGCGTCGCGCATCGGTCCCCACCGCTTTGAGTCTCTCTCCATGTTTCCCGATCACGATCGCCTTATGCGACTCTCGCTCGACCAGCACCGTCGCACTAATACGGGCCAGCTTCCCCTCCTCGACAAATTCGTCGATTTCTACGGCAACCGAGTACGGCACTTCTTCATAGGTTTGGAGCAAAATCTTCTCGCGAATCATTTCAGCCGCCAAGGTTCGCATCGATTGGTCGGTAACCGTATCTGCATCATATGCCGCATCTCCTTCTGAAAGATGGGCCACCGTCACGGATAACAACCGATCGACATTATCGCCGGTTTCAGCCGAAACCGGCACGACGTCCGTCCATTCGAATAACCTGGCATAGGTCTCCATCACGGGCAGTAACTTGAGCTTGTTGACCAAATCCACCTTGTTCAATACGAGAATGATCGGGCGTGGACGCTTCCTGACCGCTCCTTTCACATGGTCAAGGACCAGGAGATCGCCGGGGCCAGGAGAACTCGTCGTATCCATCAACACATACACGATATCCGCCTCGTCCAGCACGTCGACCGTGGTCCGGACCATACGACGATTCAGCAGATGCTGCGGTTTGTGCAGCCCCGGCGTATCGAGCAAGGCAATCTGCGCACCTGGCACATGCACGACCCCTAGAATTCTCGTCCTCGTCGTTTGCGGCTTGTCCGAGACGATCGCAATCTTCTGCTCAAGCAATCGGTTAAGCAACGTCGATTTTCCAACGTTCGGTCGTCCAATAATCGCAACGGTGCCAAACTTCATGGAACTACGGGCGTGGCCGCTCCTGTGATGGTGACGGAACCAATTGATACACGGTTTCACCTTTGCGCACGTAGCCAAGCTGCTCTCTCGCGAGCTGCTCAATTTTCGCGGGATCGTGTTCCAGATGATCAATATCCCCTCGAAGCGTGCGGGTCGTTCGTTGTAATTCCTGAAGATCTAGATCCAGCTGTTGCGCGTGCTCACGCATGGAGAAGTAGCGCGGGAGACCCATGTCGCCAAAGACTAACACGACTAGCAACAGCAGACACACAGCCACTCCGATATAATGCCCGACCGTCACCATGCGGCGCTGCCAATCGAGCCACTGCCGTCCCCGATTCCGCTTGATCATCGCGACTCACCCGTCATCAGTATCGAACCGGCACCGCCTCGCGACCCCGATAGACTGCATTCGAACCCAGCTCTTCCTCGATACGGAGTAATTGATTGTACTTCGCGACACGATCCGTTCGAGACAGCGACCCGGTCTTAATGAGCCCGCTATTGGTCGCAACTGCCACGTCCGCAATCGTCGTATCCTCTGTTTCCCCGGATCGATGCGAGATGATGGCCGTGTAGCCGGACCGCTTCGCCAGCTCAATCGCCTCCAACGTTTCGGTCAACGTGCCAATCTGGTTGAGCTTGATCAAAATAGAATTCGCAATCCCTTCCTTGATCCCCTTGGCAAAGATGTCCACATTGGTCACGAAGATATCATCCCCCACCAATTGAACCCGTTTGCCCAACTTCTCCGTCATCAACCTCCAACCCTTCCAATCCAACTCGCTCAACCCATCCTCGATCGAGAGAATCGGATATCGATCGACAAGCTTCCCATAGTACTGGATCATCTCCTCGGACGAACGCTCAGGATTCTTTTCAGCTTCCAGAAGATACCGACCCTTCTCATAGAGTTCGCTGGCTGCACAATCCAACGCTAGGGCCATATCACGCCCTGGTTTGTAGCCGGCACCCTCGATGGCCTGCATAATCAGGCTGAGCGCTTCTTCGTTCGATTGGAGGTCTGGCGCAAACCCACCTTCGTCGCCGACCGCCGTGTTCAACCCCTTTTTCTTCAGCAGCGACTTCAGCGTGTGAAACACCTCTGTCGCCATCCTGAACGCCTCGCTGAAACTCGCCGCACCCACCGGCATGATCATGAATTCTTGCAAATCCAATCGATTGTCGGCATGGGCTCCACCGTTGATGATGTTCATGAGCGGCACCGGCAATACCCGCGCATTCGTCCCGCCAAGATATCGGTAGAGTGGCTGGCCTGTTTCCGCCGCCGCCGCCTTTGCCACAGCCAGCGACACACCGAGAATAGCGTTGGCGCCGAGCTTGCCCTTCGTCTTCGTCCCATCCAGATCGATCATGGCTTGATCGACACCGACTTGATCGAACGCTTCCCTCCCTAACAGCTCCGGCGCGATCAATTTACTGATATTCGCCACAGCCTTCGAAACGCCTTTCCCCATCCAGCGCTTCTTATCGCCATCACGCAGCTCAATTGCTTCTTTCTCCCCGGTAGAAGCTCCCGATGGCACCGCGGCTCTCCCACGCGCACCACTCTCCAGTGTGACCTCTGCCTCGATCGTCGGATTCCCCCGAGAATCCAAAATCTGCCGCCCCTTGATCTCTCGAATCGCGCTCATCGCTTCTCCTTAGCTCTGCAGTTTGCTGCTACTGTCAAGTTTCGCCTCTTTTTTGTTCCCAACTTGCAGTGCCCAGGCGGTGTACCCTGCAAGTCCCAATACAAACGGGAATAACATGTAGCCCGTTTGACCACCTCCGGCAAAAGGCATCACGCCCAACACCTCACCCCATACTAAAACTTGGAGCACTCTTCCCGCCCAAATGCTTCCCTTGAAAAGTTTCCAGCCCGCAATACCGTGAACTGCCCAACGGGTAAAAGAGTTCCGCCTACTATTCCCAACGCCAATAACAACATCCCTTCATGGAAATGTTGCGGCTTGTTCCCTCCAGCTGTTGCATGATCTGCCCACCAGGCCAAACCCAGTACCCAGCACGCAAACGCAACCAACAGGATGCCAAAGATAAAATGAATCCATGCAATTCCCTTCAGATTATGCATCCTTGACGCTGGTGGCACCGACCTGAGAGCCCGTCCGCCCGCAGCGGGGTTCCTACACCTATACCCTCAGGGGATGAGGCTGGGATTGCCTTCGACTGCGCGCATCGAACGAGCACATTCCCATTGTGCGCGTTCTGCGAGCAAGGAAGGCACCCCAGCCTCATCCCAGTTTCTTCTTCAGCAACTCGTTCACCTTCCCCGGATTCGCCTTGCCGCCGCTCGCTTTCATCACCTGGCCAACTAAGAATCCGAGCACTTGCTGCTTACCTTCCTTGAACTGCGCGACCTGCGTCGGATTCTTCGCCAGCACATCGCCGATAATCTGGTCCAGCGCCCCTTCGTCGGATACTTGAATCAGCCCTTTCTCTTGAACGATCTGCTCCGGCGTCTTGCCGCTGCTATAGACTTCGGAGAAGATCTCACGCGCGACTTTTAAACTGATCGTGCCTTGCTCGACCAACTGCAACAGACTGACGAGTTGTTCAGGCGACACCGGGGAAGCACTCACATCAATCCCTGAATTATTCAGCTCTCTGGTGAGTTCGCCCATCACCCAATTGCTCACCGTTTTGGCCTGAAGGCTTGCGCCTAGCACTCGGGCATTTGCCCGCACCGTCCCAGTCAAGAGGAGCTTCACGCAGTTTTCAAAATATTCTGCAATCCCTGTCGAAGCAGTCAGCGCCGCCACATTGGCAGCCGGCAACTCATACTCACGAATAAACCGCTCTCTCCGTGCATCGGGCAGCTCCGGAAGACTAGCGCGGCATCCCTCGATCCATTCCTTCTCCAGCTTCAGCGGCACCAGATCGGGGTCTGGAAAGTAGCGATAGTCGTGTGCGTCCTCTTTGGAACGCATCACCGCCGTCTCGCCGCGATCGAGGTTCCAGAGCCGGGTCTCTTGGTTAATCTTGCCGCCCTCGCTCAACACCTTCGTCTGGCGCTTGATCTCATAATCGATGGCATCCTTGACGAACTTGAACGAATTGATGTTTTTGAGTTCAACCTTGGTTCCAAATTCTTTCTGGCCTAATGGACGGAGCGAGAGGTTCGGCTCACAGCGGAAGCTCCCTTCATCCATATTGCCGTCACAGACTTGAAGATACATCAACACATCACGAAGGCCCTTCAAATAGGCCACCACCTCATCGGCCGACCGCAAGTCCGGTTCCGTCACAATTTCCAGCAACGGGGTCCCCGCCCGATTCAAATCGACGCGACTCCCGTTGGTACCGGCAACGTGGACACTCTTCCCTGCATCTTCTTCCAAATGGGCACGACGGATATGGACACGCTGTGTGCCTTCACTCACGGCGATCTCGATCCAGCCATGTTCACAGATCGGCGCCTCGTACTGCGAAATCTGGTAGCCCTTGGGAAGGTCCGGATAAAAATAGTTCTTGCGTGCGAAAATATTATTCGCCGCAATCGTGCAATTCAGAGCCAGCCCCGCGCGCACAGCCATCTCTACTGCCGCCCGGTTGAGCACCGGCAACGAGCCGGGGAGCCCTAAACACAAGGGACAGGTCTGGCTATTGGCCGCAAGGCCGAACACCGTTCCACAGCCGCAAAACAGCTTGGATTTCGTTCGCAGCTGCGCGTGCACTTCTACGCCAATGACGGCTTCGTAGGTCATCGCTTAGCTGTGGTCTTCTTCGCGCAACCGGTCACGCTCACGTCGCATAGCCTCACGACCGGCGTCAAACGCTTCGCGCAAGACGGCCTTCTTGGAGTCCACAAACTCCTTCCCCTCACCCACAACATCTTCTACTGTTTCGCCTGCGAGACCTGCTAAATCCCGCAAATTTCCTTCAGCTCGACGGGCATAGCCACGTAGCTGCTCACGCGACGCATCTCCAGCCCGTGGAGCCAACAACAATGCCGCCACCGCGCCTAGCGCCGCGCCGCTCAAGAACGCGAGTAATGCCCCTGATGATGAGGAACCCCTATCATCCGCCATTGTGATGCCCTCCTTCTTCTCGAAATCGGTCCTTCACGACTTGGGTTGCGGCTCTAAATCCCGCCACCACACTTGCCACATTGGTCAACATCGATCCGCTTGAGCCCTTCACAACATTATGCATGTGCTGAACCGATTCTCCCACTTCCCCAACCGCATGCAAGAGGGTCGCAGCATGTTCGACTCCCCCTCGTGCCTGTTTCGTTGCCTCGTTCATATTGTGACTGATCGCCCGGATTTCGCCGATCAGCGGCGGCAGGTCGTCGTTCATCTTCGCGAGAAGCTGCTCAGACTCCCCCACCGTCTTCCGAACTTGAATCATCACGGGCACGAGAAAACCCACCAACACTACAAACGCGACAGCTACAAGAATCGCAGCTATTTCGACGATGGTCATAAGGCCTCCAACGCACGTGAAACGTGAGAGGTGAAACGTAAAACGTGGAGGAACCGGACCAGCTTCCGTGTCACGTTCTTACCTTTCACGTTTTACCTTTTACCTTTCACCATTTTCACCGTATCACCGGCTTCCTCGCTCGCCACTGCGTATTCTGCTCGTACGCATGGGCCGCTCGCAAGAGCGTCTCCTCTTCGAAGGGGCGGCCGATCAACTGCAGCCCGATCGGTAGTCCGTCCCGACTAAATCCGCAGGGCAGCGAAATCGCCGGCACACCGGCAAGGTTCGCGGAAATGGTAAAAATGTCCGACAAGTACATCTGGAGCGGATCGTCGCCCTTCGCTCCAAACTTGAACGCCGGCGTGGGTGTCACGGGTGTGACGATGAGATCGACATCCTGAAACGCTGCGTCGAAGTCTTGGCGAATCAAGGTTCGCACCGCCTGCGCTTTGCCGTAATAGGCATCGTAATACCCGGCACTCAGGACATAGGTCCCCAACATGATCCGACGCTTCACTTCCGGCCCGAACCCCTCCTGACGCGTTTTCATATACAGGTCAAGCAGGTCTTTGGTTTCTTTGGCACGAAGTCCGAACTTCACCCCGTCATATCTGGCCAGATTGGAACTCGCTTCGGCCGTGGCAATGACATAGTAGATGGCCACCGCGGCATCTGTCCGCGGCAACTGAATGTCCTTGATCTCCCCACCGAGCGCTTTCAACTCTTGAATCGCCGCCCGCACAGCCTGCTCAACTTCGGGGTCCAGCCCCTCGGCAAAAAACTCGACCGGCACACCGACTTTCAGTTTTTTGAGATCCTTCCTCTTGAGCGCTCTCAGATAGTCCGGCACAGGAATATCCGCCGAAGTCGAATCCAATGGATCGTGTCCGGCGATCGCACCAAGGAGGAATGCGGCATCCCTCACATCTTTGGTAATCGGGCCGATTTGATCGAGCGAAGAAGCAAAGGCGATCAACCCGTAACGAGAGACCCGTCCATACGTCGGCTTGAGACCCACCACTCCACAGAACGCTGCAGGCTGACGGATCGACCCACCGGTATCGGATCCCAACGCTGCCGCGCATTCATCGGCTGCGACCGCCGCTGCGGACCCTCCACTAGATCCACCGGGCACACACTCCAGATTCCAGGGATTGCGACTGGGGCCCACGGCGGAATTCTCTGTCGAAGAGCCCATTGCAAACTCATCGAGGTTTGTCTTCCCGAGCAGCTGATACCCTTGCGCGCGGAGCTTGGCAATCACCGTCGCATCGTACGGGGGAACAAAATTCCCGAGCATGCGGGACGCGCAGGTGGTCAGGACTCCCTGGGTGCAAATATTGTCTTTGATCGCCAACGGCATACCCATCAGGGGTAACGTCTTACGCCACCCTTTCAACGACGCATCGAGCGCGCTGGCCTGCTCCGCTGCGGCATCTTTGGTCTGCGTGATATAGGCCTTTACCTTCGGCTCCACCTGGCCGATCCGTAATCCATAGGCGCGCACAATCTCTGTCGCCGTCACTTCGCCGGCCGTGAACTTCTCATGGAGCTCGTAGAGCGAGAGCCGATGGATCGACATCAGCGTTTCGTCTTCCCGTTCACAATCCGGTTCTTCTCGTTGACTTGGATAATCTTGGGAGCATGCCGCTTGATCTCCTCGTCTGAGTAATACTCGTAACAGAAGATGATAATCTGATCGCGGACCGCGCCTTTCCGCGCCGTCGGCCCATTGAGGATGATCTCGCCCGCGCCCCGTTTGCCCGCCACAGCATAGGTCATGAACCGCTCGCCGTTATTCAGATTGGAACAGACGATCGCCTCATAGGGCAAAATACCCGCTGCATCCATCAAGTCCTCGTCGATCGTCAGGCTGCCTTCGTAATCGAGACAAGACTCCGTCACCGTAGCCCGATGGATTTTCGACCGCAACATTTGCCTAAACATTCGGACCTCGCTTAAAGGGGTTGTCGATATTCGATAATCTTCGGCACGACAAAAAACCCGTCGATCGACTCCGGCGCATTGTCCATCGCACGATCGATGGACAGAGACGGACTCACACTGTCCTGGCGAAACACATTCACTTGTCCCAGCACCGTCGCCGTCGGCTCAACGCCTGTCGTGTCATACTGCTTCAATGTTTCTACATGCGTGAGAATCTGGCTTAACTGTGTCGTAAACGCAGCCTTTTCACCCTCTGTCAACTCCAACCGAGCCAGCTTGGCAACTTTCTCAACTTCTTGTTTCGTAATTTCCATGTTTCCCCGCTTGTCCATCCCGCAGGATGTTCAAAATCATCATTCAGCAAGGCCGCAGGCAAAGACAAAACCGCAGGCGTACCCTCCGGGGTACGTTGAGGATTTTGTCGAGCCGAGAACGCAGCTGGGGATGATTTTCAACATCATGCTATTCGACCGTGACGCTTTTGGCTAAGTTCCGTGGTTGATCCACATCCGCGCCCCTCAGCACGGCGATATGATACGCCAAGAGCTGCAATGGAATCGCAAACAAAATCGGCGAGAGCAATGGATGGGTATCGGGAATCGTGAAGACCGCGTCGGCAATCCTTCCCAACTCCCGCTCACCTTCCGCCACGAACGCAATGACCGGCGCGTGTCGGGCTTTCACTTCCATCAGATTGCTCACGGTCTTTTCGTACAACCGGTCCTTCGGCGCCAATACGACCACCGGCATGTCCTTATCGATGAGCGCGATCGGGCCGTGTTTCATCTCTCCCGCGGCATAGCCTTCCGCATGAATATAGGACACTTCTTTCAGCTTCAATGCGCCTTCGAGGGCGATCGGAAAATTGATGCCGCGACCGAGGAATAAAAAATTCCGTTTCTTGTAATACCGCTTAGCAATCGCGACAATCTCCGCCTCGCGACCGAGCACCCGCTCGACTAACACCGGAAGCCGGACAAGGCGATCGAGCCAGGCCTTCCCGTCCGCAACAGACAAGCTTCCGCGCACGCGGCCCAAATGCAGCGCCAGCATGTAGAGCGCCGTGAGCTGGGCGGTAAAGGCTTTGGTCGAGGCGACGCCAATTTCAGGCCCGCAGTGAGTGTACAAGACACCGTCTGATTCGCGAGCTAGGGTACTGCCCACCACATTCACGACCGAGACGACACGCGCCCCCTTCCCCTTCGCTTCACGCGCGGCGGCCAGCGTGTCCGCCGTCTCGCCTGACTGCGAGATCGTGATAAAGAGATCGTCTTTACCGACCAACGGATCCCGGTAACGGAATTCGCTGGCGATATCGACCTGCACCGGAGTACGGACCATCTCCTCCAATAAATATTTCCCCACCAGCCCGGAATGCCACGAGGTGCCGCAGGCGACGATCCAGATCCGTCCGACACCGGCAAACTCTTTCGGTGTCAATCCGATATCCGGCAGATCCGCCTCGCCGGTCTCGTAGGAATAGCGCCCGCGCATCGTGTCGAGAATCGTTTGCGGCTGTTCGTGAATCTCCTTCAGCATGAAGTGTGGGAATCCACTTTTTTCAGCCGCGGACGCATCCCAGGTGATCTTCGTGAGTTTCCGTTTCACAGGCCAACCCTCGGTATCGGTGAAATGGATGTCGGTTGCGGTCACAACCGCCACATCACCCTCTTCGAGGTAGGTCACGTCACGGGTATGGGCGAGCATGGCCATGACGTCAGACGCGACAAAAGACGCCTGGGCACTGGTCCCCACGACCAGAGGACATCCGGAACGAGCCGCGATCATCGTCCCCGGTTCCCGCTCCGAAATAACGGCGAGCGCATAACTCCCTCGCACATCCTTCGTGGCAGCTCGCACCGCTTCGGCCAGCGTCATGCCCTGCTCAAGATATTTGTCGATCAGATGTGCGAGAACCTCCGTGTCCGTTTCCGACTGAAACTTGTAGCCCTCTTTTTCCAATTGCTGTTTCAGCGGCTGATAGTTTTCGATGATACCGTTGTGCACGAGCACGCAGCCTTTCGAACGGTGCGGATGGGCGTTTTGCTCCGAAGGCTTCCCGTGCGTCGCCCATCGTGTGTGGCCGATCCCTACAGTACCCTTGAGGGCTTTCTCGTTGAGCGACTTCTGAAGATTGGCCAGTTTGCCGACCGTGCGCCGAATTTCAATTTTGTCGCCTTGCAACACCGCAACACCGGCTGAGTCGTAGCCTCGATACTCCAGCTTGGCGAGGCCACCGATCAGAATCGGCACCGTCTGCTCATTACCAACGTAGCCGACAATTCCACACATAGGGTGCTACCTCCGCTTCTTCGCCTGATTGCTCTTGAAGAGAGATGCCTGTTTCTTCGAAAGACGAGTGGACTTCGTGTCCTGTTTCACGTGACCCGTTTCACGAATTGCGTCGGTCTGAAGCGCTCGCCGGCGTGCCGCCCACCCTTGACGATTCACTTGGGGCACCCGCCCGATCCCCAACGCGTCCGCCGGAACATCCTCCGTGACCGTGGTGCCGGCTGCGATGATGGCTCCTGCCCCCACCGTCACCGGTGCAATCAACTGCGTATCGCTGCCAAGAAATACCCCATCCCCTATCACCGTCTGAGACTTCCGCACACCATCGTAGTTACAGGTGATGGTGCCGGCGCCGATGTTGACCCCTTTGCCGATTATTGCATCCCCCAGATAACTCAGATGGTTCGCCTTCGACCCTTCGCCCAAATCGGTTTTCTTCATTTCGACAAAATTTCCGACCTTGGCTTTCTTCCGAACCACCACACCGGGACGCAAATGGACGAACGGACCCACATGTGCGCCATCCTCAATATGAGAATCGGTGCAGACGCAGTGATCGAGGATCTCAACACCGGTGCCGACAGTGCAATCCTTCAGCCGGACAGAGGATCGCAGCACACAGTCCTCTCCAATGACCGTCATCCCTTCAAGGGTCACGTTGGGATACAAGACCGTGTCTTTCCCGACCGTGACTGTGGCATCAATCCACACTGAGGACGGATCGATCATCGTCACCCCGGCGTCCAGCCAACGATCTCGAATCTGCTGCCGCACCACCTGTTCGGCCTCTGCAAGCTGCCGACGAGTATTCACCCCAAGCCCTTCGTCAGGATTGTCCAGCACCACAGCAGCGACACGCCTCCCGGATTGTTCCGCGAGGCGGATGATGTCCGTCAAATAGTATTCCCCTTGGGCATTGCTAGGATCGAGTTTTTCCAAGGCGTTGAAGAGAAACTCGCCATCAACCACATAGGTGCCCACATTGATTTCACGGATCGCTCGCTCCTCTGCATCGGCGTCACGATCCTCGACAATGCGAGAGACCGCTCGCTCGCCTGAACGCGCACGCACGACCCGTCCGTATCCGCTCGCATCTGCGAGCACTGCGGTCAGAATCGTCACGGTGGCAGATTCCGCTTCATGCACGCGAAGGAGTTCGCGCACAGTCGTTTCTTGCAGCAGCGGTGTATCACCGTTCAGAATCAAATACCTGGACGGGGCGCTCTGGCTGCCTACCGCAAAGACCGGACGGCTCTGTAAGACAGCATGACCTGTGCCCAATTGCTCCCGCTGTTCGACAATCGCCACCGGAGAGCTGCCGCTCTTCCCTGAGGGCGCATGGTCGATCACGTGACGAACCTGATCAGCCTGATGCCCGACCACCACTGCCACACGATCCCCCGCAACGCGCAACCCCAGCCCGACCGAATAGAGCACCATCGCCTGGCCGGCCACCGGATGCAGTACTTTCCCCAGCTTTGAGCACATGCGCTTACCAAGCCCCGCCGCCATCACCACCACCGCAAGGCCGGCAATCTTTCCCTGCCGGTCATGGCTGACCGGCTTCGTCACCATCGAAACCGTAGTGGCTTGCGAATGTCTCATCCGATCGGGACTCCCGATTCAGGCTGTTTGACGGCACTCCACTTCGTCGAAGTCGTCACGGCCGACGCGAGGGACGTGGACGGTGAGCAGAGCCCGCCCGAAACGATAAGCTTCATCGCTTCTTCGACGCTCATATCGACGGAGGTGACTTCATGTTCCGGCACTAACAGAAAATAGCCAGACGTCGGATTCGGCGACGTCGGTACATACACATGAATCAACGGCTCCGGCGCAAGATCCTGCATGTCCCCTTTGGTCACGCCTGTCACAAAGGCAATGCAATAGTGGCCGTTCTTGGGAAATTGAATCATCACGACGCGATTGTACGACGCCTGCTCAGAAAACGACAAAATATCCATCATGGATTTCAACGTCGAATAGATCCCTCGCACGAGCGGCACACGATTGAGAGCTTCTTCCCACCACTTCACAATTTGACGGCCCATGAAATTGGTGGCAAACAGCCCGGTCACAAACACCAAGGCAATCAACGCCACAATCCCCAACCCCGGCACATAATGACTCGGCACCAACCGGGCCAAGAGATCCCCGAGGATCCCATCGACTGCCACGAACAGGGCCTTCAAAATCAGAATGGTTCCCCAGATGGGGATAATCACAAGCAAACCCGTCAGAAAGTACCGTTTTAGCAAGGTTTTCAGCATAGATACGGGCTGACAGAAATAGACCATCATCATACAGAGAGTTTCGAGGACCTCGCAAGCCTTTTCTTGCTATTTTCAACAACTTGGAATACCATCCCGCCCGTTTTCTTCACCGGTGAGGAGGCCGGGCGATGCGCGCAAAAAATCGACAGGCTCGTGGCCTGTTCATTACACTGGAGGGAGTCGAAGGCAGCGGGAAAAGCACCCAGATTCGTCACCTCGCGGAAGGGCTCATTCATGCAGGATACCGCGTGCTCCAAACCAGAGAACCGGGTGGAACCTCAACCGCCGAAGCGATCCGCCAGATCCTCCTCACGGCGTCGCCCCACGAACCGGTTACACCTCAGGCTGAAGCCCTGTTGATCCTCGCTGCCAGATGTCAGCACGTCACGCATGTCATCAGGCCGGCACTGGAGCGTAGCATGATCGTCCTCTGCGACCGGTTTTCCGATTCCACGTTCGCCTATCAAGGATTCGGACGTGACCTTGATCTAAAG
This sequence comes from uncultured Nitrospiraceae bacterium, assembly GCA_963748375.1. Lineage (GTDB taxonomy): Bacteria > Nitrospirota > Nitrospiria > Nitrospirales > Nitrospiraceae > Palsa-1315. Next base: position 39,280 of record CAVVIR010000001.1, on the reverse strand, counting down.
TGGTTGCAGGCGGCCAATGCGGTTGCAACCGACGGACTCGCACCGGATCTCACCCTCGTACTCGACCTGCCAGTTTCTGTAGGCTTGGCCAGACGTCGAGCCGATCGTGGGCCATTGAATCGGCTGGATCGTGAGACAGAACGTTTTCATCGAAAAGTACGCCGAGGTTTTTTGGCGCTCGCAGCTCAAGAGCCTCGCCGCATGACAATCGTCAATGCGAATCGACCAGCGCACGAGGTCCAGGACGAACTCACCGAGATCGTGATAGGCTGGGTGGCTCGACAACGTCATCGTCCACGCCGCACGAGGTAGCATGCCCTTTCGCGACTGTATCGGCCACCAGCAGTCCATCGGATTATTACAGTCCGCCGTCACCCATGAGCGTTTGGCTCACGCCTATCTGTTCCACGGCGAGGAAGCGATCGGGAAACGATTGACGGCCATTCGTCTCGCGCAAGCACTCAACTGCGAACGGCCCCCAGAGCCAGAAAGTCTCGACAGTTGTGGCGAGTGCCGATCCTGCCAACAGATCGACGCCCGCACGCATCCGGACTTTTTCGTCATCGAGCCGGACCCAGAACAGGCCACCCAACAAATCAAGATTGAGCAAGTCCGAGAAATCGAGCACCAGATTATGTATCGCCCGCTCATCGGGGAGAGAAAAATCTGCCTGATCGACGACGCCGACCGCATGACGATTGGCGCGGCCAACGCACTACTCAAAACCTTGGAAGAACCACCGGCCCATAGCCTCTTCCTCGTCATTTCAAGCCGCCCCTCTGCCCTCCCGGCGACCATCCGGTCACGCTGTCAGGCCCTTCGTTTCACGACACCGGCTCGCACACAAGTGGAAGCGGCGCTTATTCTGAAACGAGAAATTTCTCCAGCAGATGCGCGATTCCTCGCTATCGTCAGCGAAGGCCGTCTCGGTCACGCCCTCACCGCCGACGTAAAAGACATTCGTGCGCGTCAACAAGAGCTCGTGGACTTGGTCCGACCTCAATCCTTGCAATCGATCGGATCCGTCCTGTCCTCGGCGGAAGCCATTGCGAAGGCCGACCGCGCGCAGGACATACTCGCCTGGCTAGCTCGGTGGATCCGGGACCTCGTCTTGATTCAGGTCGAAGGAGATCGTGACCAGATACTCAACCTTGATGACCTCTCGACGCTCGAAGCGTATGCGCGACAGGCCGATGCCGATGCGCTATTGAACCTGCTCCGTGAGATTGAGCTGACTGAGCAACGCGCGACGCGGCATCTCAATCTCCACATGGCACTGGAAATGATCTTACTCCGCCTGCGCGACGCAGTGGCCGGATCGTCCGTCCCGCTGCCTGCCTAGATTTCGCCGTTTATTACCTGCTATCTTTTGTCACGCCACATGAGTCACCCCAACAGCTTTTACATCACGACGCCGATCTACTACGTCAACGACGTGCCGCATATCGGCCACGCCTATACGACCGTAGCTGCCGACGTGCTGGCTCGCTACTGGCGCCTGCGCGGACGCGACGTCTTCTTTCTCACGGGGCTCGATGAACATGGGCAAAAAGTTCAGCAAGCCGCGGCCAAAGCCGGCATCGACCCGCAAGCCCATTGCGACAAGCTGGCCCCCCAGTTTCAGGACCTCTGGAAACGGCTCAACATTTCGAACGATGCCTTCATCAGAACGACGGATGCACCACACAAATTAATCGTTCAACGATATCTTCAGGAACTTTACGATAAACAACTGATTTACAAGGATGATTATACTGGATGGTACTGCACGTTTGATGAGCGATTTTGGACGGAAAAGGATGTCGAAAATGGCCTCTGCCCTGACTGCAAACGGCCAGTCGAACGCATCAGCGAACACAACTATTTTTTCAAGATGGGGCAGTATCAGGACCGCCTGATCGACCACATCAAGCAGCATCCGAACTTCATCCGCCCTGAGTCGCGCCGCAATGAAGTCCTGGGATTCTTGACCACCCAGAAGCTCGGCGACCTGTCGATCTCCCGACCAAAATCGCAGTCTCTCGTGGGGAATCGAACTGCCGTTCGACAAAGACTACGTCACGTATGTCTGGTTTGACGCGCTGGTGAATTATGTCTCCGCACTCGAGTATCTGCACGACCAACCAGCACTGAGATCATTACTGGCCCGCCTCAGTCCATCTAGTCGGGAAAGACATTCTCACGACGCATGCCGTGTATTGGTCCACGATGTTGATGGCGCTGAACCTCCCCCTACCGAAAACGATCTTTGCCCATGGCTGGTGGACTGTCGATGGAGAAAAGATGTCGAAGAGTCGAGGCAATGTCGTCGACCCGAACAAGATGGTCGACGAATTCGGCGCCGATGCCTTCCGCTACTTTCTATTGCGCGAAGTGCCCTTCGGGCAAGACGGAGATTTCTCACGCACCGCGATGGTCACAACAATCAACAGCGACCTGGCCAACGGCATCGGCAATCTACTCAGCCGCACCCGCACGATGATCGAGCGCTTCGCGGACGATAAGATTCCGGCAAGCGGTCAGCCCGCGCTCCCCGAACTGAAGAGAAGATCGCCCAGGCCGCCATGCAATTGCCGTCCACGTTAGAACGAGGCTTCAACGCATTAACCTTCCGCGACAATCTCAGGCGATCGGTGAACTCGCCAGCCTCTGCGACGAATACATCGACAAAGCCGCACCCTGGAAGCTGGCCAAAAATCCCGACGACGCACCGAAGCTGAAAACCGTCCTGAATACGGCCGCCCGCGCCTTGCGCCTGCTAGCTGCTTCGCTCTATCCTTTCATGCCTCAGACAGCAAACCAGCTAGCATATCAACTTGGCATCTCACTCGATTTCTCGAAACTAACCAGCGAGCACTCTTATGAGTGGAACGCTCCCCTTGAACACAAGATATCTTTAACAGGAAAAGTAGTCAGTGGTCCTGGCATGCTGATTTCTAAAGGAGCACCTCTGTTCCCCGTATTGAAGTTGCCGCAGACACGAAGATGGCCACCGAAAAAGATGCGGCCAAAGCACAGAAAGACTCATCAAAAAAGGAGCCAAACTCGTGAGCGACGCAACGACTCCCCCGCAACCAACTACAGTGACTCCAGCGCCAAGCACTGTTTTGCCACAAACCTCAGCCGCTGCGGCACCAGCGCCAGCGTCGCCTCCGCAGATCACCATCGACGACTTCATGAAAATTCAGCTCAAGACCGCGAAGGTCATCAGTGCGGAACGCGTGCCGAAATCGGAGAAGCTCCTCAAGCTGCAAGTCAGTCTTGGAGAGGGGACGGAGCAACGGCAGATCGTGGCGGGCATTGGCAAGAAATACGAGCCAGAGGCCTTGATCGGAAAAACTATTGTTATCGTGGCCAACTTGAAACCGGCTAAGTTGATGGGCATTGAGTCGCAAGGTATGGTCCTCGCGGCAGGTGACAGTGAGGTCCGAGGGCTCATCACTCTCCTTGAAGACGTCGAACCAGGCACGAAAGTGAAATGAGTCTGGCTGTTGCCTCAGCTCGGCTGCTGCTCTATGGCGCTGTTCTGATGCTCATCCCCTGCCTCGCAATCTCGGCTGACAACGAACCCCCACCCAGTCTCCGGCTGAACGACCCGCAACCGACGACTATCCTAGTCCGCGTCGTGGGCCATGGCGCGATGGTGCTCGGTCGAGAGGTCGGAGGTGCGCGCGTCACGATCACCGACGTGGCCACCAAACGCATCCTGGCCACCGGCATTCAGCAGGGCGAAGCCGGCGACCAAAATCAGATCATGCGGACGCCGCGCCTCATGGAAGAGCCGCATTATAGTTCCCGACCTGCCGCAGCCTTTACCGCAACTTTCGACTTGCTCCGTCCCACGCTGGTTGAAGTGACGGCCGAAGGCCCACTCGCCTACCCCGCCTCGTCCCAACGCGCCTCGACGACGGTATGGCTGATTCCCGGACACGATATGATCAACGATGGAGTTGTCCTGCATCTCTACGGCTATATCGCCCGCATCGAACATCCAAAACCCGGCGAGCCATTGATCGCGAAAGACGATGTCATCCTGCGCGCATCAGTCCGAACATTGTCCGGAGCGCTGGTTCGCCCACACGGAGACTGGGACTCCACGGAAGATCCACATCTACGGCGAGTTGATGGTTGGAGAGCGGGTACTCGAACGACTCCAGTTGTTTTACAATCACGACCGCGCCAGCTTCGAAGCCCCATTTTTCGTTCCCCTTCCGAACGATGCACCGGACGGAATCACGCTTCGCGTCGTGGCAGCCGACCCCTCTAACGGAAATGTTGGTGTGGAAACAGCGAAATATCCCGTACTCAGCGAACGGTTGCCGTTCAAAAAACCATGATGCTCAGTTCAGGAGGGAGGGCCATTCCCCTATCGGCAACGCTTTCCATCTCTCCTGAACACTTGCTGTGATGCGAAGCCCGTGCGACACTATATTCGATGTCTACCCCGGCTTTGTACGAACATCTCCGCTCCCGGCTCTATCTCGCTCTGGCACTGAACGCGGCGATCATCGTCGCTGAGTTCATCGGCGGATGGGTCCTCGATAGCATCGGACTCATGAGCGATGCAGGACATAACTTCGTCGACCAGGGCGCGCTCTTTCTTGCCCTCTATGCCCATCTCTTAACGGCCAGGCCTGCCACAGAAAATAGAACGTTCGGGTATCACCGAGCCGGTATCATTGCAGCATTCTTGAATTCATTCATCCTATTGCTCACGGCCCTCGGCATCGCACTCGTGGGATTCAAGCGGCTACTGCAGCCCGTCCCGGTGGACGGTGGCTGGGTCATGGCGATCGCCGCGCTCAGTTTCGCAGCCAACTTGAGCATTGCGCTTCTGTTGCAGCACGGCGCCAAGGACGATCTCAATATCCGCAGCGCCTTTTGGCACATGCTGGGCGATGCCTGGGTCTCCCTGGGCGTCGTGATCAGCGGCGGGGCCATCTTATTGACTGGATGGACCGTGCTCGATCCGTTGATCAGCTTGCTGGTCGTCGTGGCCATTGCCAAAGGAGCCTGGCCGTTGTTTAAAGAATCGCTGGACGTCTTGCTGGAATCGACCCCGCCGAAGATCAGCGCTTCACACGTCGCTGTGACCATCGAGGCAATCCCTGGCGTGAAAAACGTCCACGACCTCCATATCTGGGCAGTCGAACCTCGGTTGATTATGATGACCTGCCATATCCTCGTTGATGGCGGCGATTCAGCCCTGACGAATAATTTACTTCACACTATCCGCGCCAAAGTCAGCGCCGATTTTGGCATCAAACATCTGACGGTTCAGATGGGGACAGATTGTTGCCGCACAGACGAGATCCACTGCGATCTGACTACGTTGGCAAAGCAGCACCAAGATAAGGGGTTCGTACATGTGCACCACTGAACGTGCCTTTCTCGTAAAGCATGAAGCGCTAGAAGCAGGTGCGAAACATGAGGTGTCCGACTCCGGAACGAAATACGCTTCACGAACGACGTTTCACGCGCGCACAGCGGAATTGAGACCATGACCACAACCCCGATCCCTTTTTATATCCTCTGCGGCTCCCTCGGCGCAGGAAAAACCACACTTTTGATGCGGCTGCTTGAACATTGGAAGAGCCAGGGCAAACGAGCTGGGGTGTTGATGAACGAAGCCGGTGAAGTCAGCATTGACGGCCCACGCGCGGGTACCATTGCTGAACAAGTGATGAATCTCGCCGGAGGCTGCGTCTGTTGCGATACGAAGGAAGATTTGTCCTGGGGGATCGCGCAACTGGTCCGGGACTATGAGTCGGATGTCATCGTTCTGGAATGTTCGGGCATGGCCGATCCAGCCGAAGTCATCGATGGCGTCACCGATCTCTATACCGCGCAGCTGACACACTTAGAGAAAGTCATCGCCCTTCTGCATCCGATCCCCACCGACCGAGAGAGCATGGGGGACTTTGTCACCAAGCAGGCGATTCATTGCGCCGACGAACTCATTCTCAATAAGCGCGATCTCTATGTTTCGGGGCATTGGGAGGCATTCAAGACCTCGATCATCGAACAGAATCCCTACGCGCGCGTCTGGGAAACCAGCCACGCCAGAATCGATCCCTCATCGCTGCTCGAACCGATCATCCGCATATCCCCAGCGCCGACCGTGAATGTGGAATTTGGCCTGCCGCGCTCGGCCACAACGAAGAAACGGGCGTCGTATCATCCAATCGCCACGACGGTTCGGCTGCCAGGTCCGTTGAACCTTGTACGATTCCTGACCTGGATGAAGACCCTGCCCCCTGAACTTGAGCGGGCGAAAGGATTCTTCCGCTTCACCAAGGGACCGGAGCTTCAAGAGTTTCAATACGCCCCTCCTGGCAACGCGACGATTACGCCGATCACATTGCTCGACGAACCGAGCCATGCAATCGTGTTGATCGGGCGAGGCTACAATCAGGAGCGCTGCCAAGCAGACCTGTTAGGCTGCCTGGAAGGCTAGCCGACTGCGGAAGCCCTATGCCCATACCACTGCTTTTTTAGTTTGCTGTCCATAACAACAGAGGAATGCCGCGCAGGATGCTCAAAAAGGCCGTCCAGCAAGGCCGCAGCCGACGAAAGCACCGGAGGCGTAGCCTCTGGGCTACGGTGAGGATGCTTTCAAGGCGGGCACAACGACGCTGACGGAATTTTTCCTGGTGAAAGGCGCGTCTCGGCGGCAGGGGTTGGCGGGTGAGAAGAGCGACTTTTTCAGCATCTTGCGCAGGAGCGGACACGAGAATAGCGCAAGAGCAGCCAGGCAACCCCTGCTCCAAATACGCCACCGATCACCCACCCGCCCAGGACGTCCGTGACGTAATGGGCTCCGATATACACACGCGACAGACCGATCAGTCCAACCAACGGCCAGCTGACCCAGCCGGATCGAGGATAGAGCACATGGAAAAATGCCGCTGCCGTGGCGGTGTTGATGGCGTGATTCGACGGGAATCCGAATGTTTTGCCGCAGGATTCGATCTCGTGGATATCCAGGAACGCCATGCAAGGTCGTGGGCGAGCCGCAAGATCTTTGATCCGCGCTCCGACGAAATCCAACAGGCCGATGGACCCTGCCAGCACCGGAGCTGCCAGTAACGCCTCCCGCCACGACAGCCACAACCAATAGCCGACGAGCAAGATGCCAGGAACCCACAGCAGGCTCGATCTGGAGAGACCGAGCGCCAACTCGTCCAACCAGGCCGACTGCCCGGCGAACCCATTGATAGCGCGAAAGAGCGATTCGTCCACACTCATGGGAATGACGATAAAGCGTGACTACTCATTCGTCAACCGTCATTCGTCAAATAGCCGGTGGTCTATCTCGTTTGTCTGGTCTGTTTGATTTATCTGATTCGTCTGGTGCTATCACCGTGTGCGGAAATGGATGCGCACCGTGAGTTCCCCATCAACCGGCTCATCTTCTTTCAGTTGAGGATCGAAGGTCCATTTTTTCAACGCCGCCATGCCAGCGATGGTGAGCTCCCGGTGTTTGCACGGCTCCAGGACGACAACCGTCACTTTGGCATCTTTTGAGACCATCATGCGGACCTTCATCCAGTCGTCGAGATCCTTGCCGTCGAGCGAGGAGGGAATGCCGGGCCAAGGAGTCGATTTGGCGACCGGCCCGAGCTGCTGGTCTTTATTGAGCGGCAAGCCATGAACGTGGACTTCAGGAAGCTCCAAGACATCTTCCTGGTGGTCTGTTTCATGTGTGGCCTCATCGCCAGTCACGGCATGAGCTGAAGCTGGCCAAGCCAAAACTATTACAACCCATATCGCGAGTAATGCTCTCATCACATGTCCATCCTATCTTACTAATTACCGGATGCTCAAACGAGCCAGTCAACAAGGCCGCAGGCGACGACGACACCGGAGGCGTAGCCTCTTGGCTACGTTGAGGATGTCGTCAAGCCGAGAACGCAGTTGATGGCTTGTTTCAGCATCCGACTAAAAGAACCATTGTGCACGGAAGAAATACGACCTCGGCATCCCCGCATGCGCAATCCCTAGACCGATGCTCCCTTCACCAGTGTTATAGAAGTACTGCTGGTCGAGCAGATTGATGATGTCGAAGCCGAGCAACATTTTTTGATTGTCCCAGGGTAACGGAATCACATGCGTGATTGAAGCATTGTAAACGGTATAGGAAGGAAGTGAGAGGAATTCGTGTTTGCATCCTCGCTCAGCCGATGTTCGCAAGCCATATCCGTACAACATCTGGCCGGTGACATTCGTCCGTTCCGGAAGCCGATACGTCACCACAGCGGAACTCGTCATGAGCTGCGAGTGGTCGCAAAAGATCCCGCCCTGTGAATTGATGTCGCCGATCTCCTTGTTGTCGAGGAGATATTGCCCGGACTGCAGCCCGTTCCCCTTGCATTGCCCCCAGCCCACATTGCCGCGCCCTGTTAACTTATCGGTGAATTGCACCTTCAACGCCCCATCGATACCCCGTTTCCACCCGTTTTGGAACGCAAAATAGTTCAGCATGGGGGTGCGTGCCGAACTGGCCTGCGTCCGACATATAGTGATCCAGCTTGTAGTAGCCCGTCAGCTGCAAGCGTGGCATACCGGCTAACCGCGTGATAACTCCCGACTTCGAAATAATGTGAGCGCTCCGCCCGAGGCTTAAAGCCGGTCGGGTCGTCCGGAGCGGCAGTGGTGCTCTGGGTATTGAGATTCATAAACGCGATCTGCTCGACATTCGGCGGGGTGAACAGTCGACCATAGTAGGCATGGAACACGTTCGATTGATTGTGTTTGTATGTGGCGCCGACTCGGGGACTGACTTGCCCTTCGTTGTAGAACCCCTGAATGATGTCAGCCCGCACGCCCAGATTGAAGGTCCACTGATCGTTCGGGCTCCACTGGTCCTGCATCCAGAACTCTTCTCGCCATTGGATATTCCGGTTAGAGCTCTGCAGAGAGAGAACCGGCCCTGCCGGAGCCCCGCCGCTGGTGTCGAACGCGAAAACTTGTGCCGTGTTGTTCGCATTCGTGTACTGGATCTGAAACCCTGTTTTCACGAGATGTTGGCTGTTGGGACCCAGGTATGGTCCAACCGCCTCCTCCGCGTATAGGCCGTTCGCCTCTGATTGGCCGTCTGAGCACTGTTGACATCGTCGGCATAGGCCAATGCATTGTTCGCGGGGGTATGAAAGTCCGCATCTCCTTCCGGAAAAGAACCCCGAGCTGGAAGACTGTTCGGCGCTCCAGTCATGCCGCCAGACCAGGTGGGAGTATTGCTAATTCTCCTTCTGGTTCTGGTTGACCGCCTGGGAGGCCACGGGTGAGAAGGTGGGGTCCTGCGCCTGAAGCAGCGGCAGCACATCTGGATTCACCGCGAAGCCGGGGATCGTCGGAATCTGATACTTCGCCACCGCATTCAAGAACACCCAGCTCAAATTATTGCGGTTGTCGTGCTGATAATCCCCTCGCAGATAGGTTTGATTGCGCTCGCTCTGACCGTGAAAGATCGAATGCCCGGCCGTCGGCGGCTCGATGCCCCGATTCGTCGGACGTATAGCTGTTGAGGGCATAGTAAGCGGACCTTCTCGCCGATCGTGCCGCCGTATTCGAACGACGGATTCACCGTCTGGTTCGAGCCGCCAAACATTTGGGCCGAGCCGAACGAAGGTCGCGTGCCGCTCTTGCTGGTGATATCGACCACGAGCGCCGTCTTGTTGCCGTACTGGGCCTCCATGCCGCCGAGAATAATATCTGCGCGCTCCCAGCCCGCGGGGCGAAATCAAGTCCGTGAAGGTCGAGCTCACCCCTTCCGGAATGGGCACCCCATCGATCCGGAACTGCTGATTGGCATGGTCCTGACGGATATGGGTTTGCCTCAGGCCCCATACACCACACTGGGCACCGTCTGTAAGACCTCCGCGACGGTCTTATTGTTGCCTCGCGGGAAGGTCTTCGATGTCCTTCCGGCTGACGGAATACGTCTCGCTTGAGGCCTTGTATTGGATCGGCAGGAAGCGGCGATCGAATTTCGAGCGCGATGTCCTGCGTCAGGGACAACGTCAAGGTCACCGGAGCCGGAGGTTCCGTGCCGATCTTCACCACCACATATTCGCTGCGATAGGTCTCCTGGATGGCGCTGACGGAATAGGTCCCCTCCTGCGACACGATGACGGAAAATTCGCCAGCCTGGTTCGTCACGCCTTGGGCGACCACGTTCCCTTCCTGATCGCGCACCTGCACGATGGCTTGATCCACCCGGCGGAGATCCTGATTCTGGACCGATCCGGTGATGAGATTGGGCTCGGCTGCAACAGCATGACCCTGATAAAGAAAACTCAGACAGACGACACAGAGACATACCGAACGAACAATACGATGGCTCCATATAATGGGTCGCATGAAATCCTCCTACAATCACGTATTAAAAAGACGCCACGGCCGGCAGGCAGTCCGACGACGACCGTGCCAGAATGGTGAGAATCGAAATAACGTGATTACTTGCAGGGGGGAGCGCGAGAAGGGCCGGGCGTGGATAGTTCGAAGGAAAGCAGAACGGAGTCCGCTGGAAGTTCCAGCAGATCGACGAGTTTCTGTGCCGTGAGGAGAGGAGCGCCAACATCGAGAGACCCGGCCGTGTGATGCTGTAACCACTGGCAGAGGTCGGTGTCGGAGTGCTCGTGCCCATCGTGGTCAGCCGCCGCCAACTCATGATGCACATCCTGCGCCACGGCAAACGGCGCAATGGCGAGCAATAGCAGAACAAGGCCGATCGCCACAGTGCCCTGAAGAACAGTACAGGGCAGACGTGCGTATGAGAAACGCGCAGAAGTCATTAGAGGGCGAGCTAAGTAACATAGGCATTCAAGGCTTGTCAAACAAAGGATTCAAGAGACGTTACTCAAAGCATCTGCCAGCTCCTGGCGTCCCCTCCAGTGGATATTTCTCTTTGATATCCGCTATATTTTACTGCGCTCCGAGCGCATCGCCGTCTCCCGAGCTATACTTACCCAAGAAGGCGACTCACAAGTGAAAAGGCAAGACCATGCAGCGACCACTCGATAACCAGCACGTCATTGACATCAAGCCGCTGCCCTCGCCGCGAACGATCAAGTCAACACTGCCGATTACCGACCAAGCCGCCGCGCTGGTCGTTGAAACCAGGGAAGCCATTCGTCGCATTCTGCACGGCCAAGATCGTGAGCGCCTGCTGGTGATCGTCGGCCCCTGTTCGATCCATGATCCTGAAGCTGCCTATGAATATGCCGACCGATTGAAACCAGTGGCCGATGCGTTGGGCGACCGGTTGCTGATCGTCATGCGCACCTACTTTGAAAAACCCCGCACCACGATTGGGTGGAAGGGACTCATCAACGATCCGCATCTGGACGGCACCTGCGACATTGGAACAGGCCTGGAGTTGGCCAGGACGATTCTGCTCAACATCAATAAGCGCGGAATCCCCTGTGCCGCTGAAGCCTTGGACCCGGTATCTCCACAATATATCGCCGATCTCTGGAGTTGGGTCGCCATCGGCGCCCGCACCACCGAAAGCCAGCCGCACCGGGAAATGGCCAGCGGACTGTCAATGCCGGTCGGCTTCAAGAACGGCACAGAGGGCAATCTTCAGGTGGCGTGGAATGCCATGGTCGCCGCAAAGCAGCCTCACCATTTTCTTGGCGTCAACGCCGATGGGCTCACCTCCATTATCAAAACCATGGGCAACCCTGATCGCCATATCGTGCTACGAGGCGGTGGCGGGAAAACCAACTATGAAGCTGAACACGTGGCGCAGGCAGAAGCGCTTGTCGCAAGCGAAGGCATCGCCCGCCCCATCATGATCGACTGTTCGCACGACAACTCCAGCAAAGACCATCGGCGCCAGGGTGTGGTCGCACGCGATGTCCTCCATCAATTCCGCGATGGGCGTCAATCCATCATGGGACTGATGCTCGAAAGCAACCTCAATCCTGGCAAACAGACCTGGCAGCAGGGAAAAGCGCTGGCCCACGGCGTCTCCATCACCGATGCCTGTCTCGGCTGGAACGAAACAGAAGCCTTGCTCAACGAACTCGCCAACATGATCGTGACCAAGCCCGTCTAACAGGATGCTGAAACAGTCCGCCAGCTGAGAAGACTGTTATTTGGTTTGTTTGGTCTGTCTCGTTTGTTTGGTTGAACGAAACTAACCATAACCAGACAAACCCGATCAACCAGATAGACCCACATGCTCATCGACACCCACACACATCTGGATGATGCCCGCTACGATGAGGATCGCGAGGCGATGATTGCGCGCGCCAGAGAAGCCGGTGTCGAAGCCTTCGTCACCATCGGTTGCGATCTGCCGACCAGCCAGGCGGCGGTCGCACTGGCAGAGCAACACCCGTTCATCTATGCCTCCATCGGCGTCCACCCACATGAAGTGAAACATATCCTCGATAGCTGGTACGGCGAATTCCGCCGGCTGGCACAAAACAAGAAGGTCGTCGCCTACGGCGAGATCGGCCTCGACTACCACTACAATCATTCGTCACCGAAGGAACAGCGCGAGCGATTCCGTGAACAGATCCAGCTCGCACGCGAGCTGAAACTTCCGGTGATCATTCACACGCGAGAGGCCGCAGGAAGACACGATCACGATCTTGAAAGAAGAAAAGGCGTCAGAAATCGGCGGGGTGTTTCACTGCTTCTCCGGGGATGCCTGGCTGGCGAAGGATGCGCTGGACTTGGGTTTCTACCTCTCGTTCTCAGGGATTCTCACGTTTCAGAACGCGACGATGCTACGGGACATCGCGAAAACAGTTCCGTTGATCGGCTCCTCGTCGAAACCGACTGCCCGTACCTGACACCTGTCCCTCATCGCGGAAAGCGAAACGAGCCGGCGTTTGTGACCCATGTGGCCACAACGCTTGCCGAGTTAAAAGCCCTTCCCATCCATGACCTCGCAATGTACACAACGAGGAACGCAACGCAGTTATTCAAACTGCCCTCCGGATGACGGCATCACTCGCATACCAACCCCGCCCCGGGGTCATGCAGGAAGAGGTTCACTCATCATTGCTCTGCAGAAAAAACGTTCCACTATTCATCTTCAATCCCACGGCCCCCTTCACTGAATGCCGTCCTGCCATTTTCATTCTCAACCACCACACATGAAAGGCACAGCCTATGCGATTAATTATTGCCATCTTTCTGCCATGGCTCACATTTTTCACAATCGGTCAGCCCATTGCCGGCGTGATCTGCCTACTCCTGCAACTCACCCTTATCGGCTGGATTCCAGCGACAATTTGGGCTGTGTACGCCTTGGGCCAATACAAGACCGACAAGAAAATTGAACAAGCGCTCGGCCAGAAAAATACTTAACGGCATTGTTCCTGAGAATGTCGACTATGAAACACCCACCTCGGCTAAGAACGTTCAAAATCGCTTAAGTTGCCGGTTGCGCTGTCGCAGCGCTTTGGGCAACTTCCGCGGATTCCCACGCTTCTCCGCACCTCGCTTAGGCCGGAGGTCCTCCCCCGTATCCAGTTCTTTGTGGGGAGAAACACCGGTGATGTTTGACGGCCTCTGCAATTTCCCGATGAACTCTTGAGCCTTCATCACAAAGGCCCCCTGTGCCTTCGCCACGTCGATGATCTCACGATCGGAACTCACCACCGCACAGGCGGACCCGAATTCTGCAGCCAGACGTTGAATCACCTGATCAGCCTTTTCTCCCCGTCGAGAGAAGATAATCTCGAGGCCCAGCCGATGCTCCCGCTGCTCCGTGCCCCATCCCTGTTGCCACCCGTCAAAGACCACTGTGATTGGATGGGATTTTCGTTGACGATATGCCGCCAGGTCACGCAGGAAAGACTCGCGCGCCGTTTCGGAATGCAAGCTCGTCCCTGTACCAATCCGGCCCGTCAGAGCCAAGAGATTGTACCCATCGACGATCAGGTGGAGTGCCATGCCTAAGACCCTATCGCTCACAGGATGCACTGTCAATCGGTTTCGCCGCACGCTCATACGACCAATCCTCTTGACAACTGCACGGACTTCTGAGAAATACACATGATCCCGTTAACAACGCAGCCAACACCCATGCGATCGGCCCTGTGGCGCATCCTCACCCTCGCCTTCCTGGTCGGACTCTTCGACCTCCCTGGCCATGCCCTCAATCCGTTTCACGTTGACGAGGCGTCTGCATCAACGAGTACAAACCCTCAGAAACCTCCTCACAAATCCAAGCGGCCCCACACCTCACCGATACGGCTCACGCCCCACGGGGATCAGCCTGACAACGATTCAGAACTTCCGGACGACCAGCTCGCTCAGAATGACCAGGCTCGTACTCGATCTCGATTCGAAGGCTCACCCCAGTACACGGCCCCTACTGCAAGCCGAGGGGGTGACCATCGAAATCCCCAACACTATTTTAGGTTCATCCGCTAAGACCAAGCTTGCAGCCGGCAGGATTGCCAAACCGTTTCTTATTACCCAGCCATCTGAGCGATCTGTTCATATCTCGCTGCCGACCGGCTCATTTACCAGCTATAAACTACTCACACTGGAGAATCCTCCCCGGCTTGTCATCGATGTCGTGCCTCCCACTGAGCCTCGAACGATTTTTCCTGCTGAACCAGCACCGGATTTTTCGTCACCACTGCCGACTCCTCAGCAGCCGATTCAGCCACGAACCAAATCCATGACGACCATCGTGATCGACCCAGGGCACGGCGGGAGAGATCCTGGCGCGATTGGGCACCGTGGGACGGAAGAAAAAGACATTACCTTGAAGGTCGCGTTGAAACTGCGCGATCTCTTGAGCCGACAGCGGGGAGTCCGAATTCTCATGACACGCGAACGTGACGAATTCATCGAGTTGGAAGACCGGGCGAAGTTTGCCAATCGACATGAAGCGGATCTCTTCGTGTCGGTCCACGTGAATTCACATCCCCAACGCTCCGTGAAAGGCATTGAAATCTACCATTTCGGAGAGGCCAAGGATCAACGGGCGCTCGAAGTCGCGGCTCGTGAAAACGGGACCCCGCTCCATAGCACCGGCGTAGGATGGGAATATCTCGTCGCCGATCTTCTGACGGCAAAGAAGATCGAAGAATCCCTCGAACTCGCCTGGACTGCCAAGGAAGCGATGGTCACCAACCTGAACGGGCATTACGACCTCGTGGATCATGGGGTGAAAACTGCGCCCTTCTATGTGCTCCGCTTCACCAGTATGCCCAGCATCCTCGCTGAAATCGCCTATATCTCGAACTCTGGTGAAGAAGAACTGCTTCGAACCAGCCGCTTCACCAGCCTCGTGGCAGAAGCACTGATGGAAGGCGTCAAATCATTCCTCGCAACACGATGACCTCCACGCCGTTCGATCCCCTACGCCGATGCCGACCGTCAAATTAGTCTTGGAGTATGACGGAACCTCCTACGCCGGGTGGCAGCGCCAGCCCGATCAGCTCACCATTCAAGAAGCCATCGAACGAGCCATTCGCCAGGTCACCCAGACCACAGTATCCGTCATCGGCGCAGGGCGCACAGATTCGGGCGTGCATGCGCGCGGACAAGTGGCGAGCTTTCGCATAGAGCATGATTGGCCCGCATCGAGTTGGATGCGCGCACTCAATGCCGTGCTGCCCAAAGACATTGCCGTTCGTTCCTCCACCCTCATGGACGACCGCTTTCATGCCCAACACGATGCACGAGGCAAACTCTACACCTATCGAATCCTCCATCGTCCGGCCCGCCCCACCATCGATCGCGCGTTCGTCTGGCACATCTATAAGCCGTTGGATCACGCGGCCATGCAACAAGCCGCCGCAACGCTGATCGGGTCACAGGACTTCTCCTCCTTCGAAGGCAGCCTCACGGACAACAACAACCCCATCTGCCATCTCCAACGGCTTGCGGTCATCCGTCACGACGACCAGATTCTCATTGAAGCCTACGCCAACCGGTTTCTCAAACATATGGTCCGCGCGATCGTGGGAACGGTGGTTGAAGTGGGCTTGGGCAAACGGGCTCCCGACAGTCTCACAGAGGTCTTGCGGGCTCGCGATCGGTCCGCAGCAGGCCAGACCGCCCCTCCTCAGGGGCTCTATCTTATGCGCGTAGACTACGACGAATAGCAGGATGCTGAAAAATCCCGCCAGCATCGTTCTCCCCTCGAAAGCATCCTCAACGTAGCCCAGAGGCTACGCCTCCGGTGCTTTCATCGGCTGCGGCCTTGCTGGACGGCATTTTTGAGCATCCTGCCCACTATTTCTCCATTGTTCCAAACGTGCTGGCCAGCGAGATTCTCGCGTGCCACCATAGCCTTTCCACAGGCTGCTACTGAATCAGCCTGCCCGCAAACGGGCGAGGTTGAATGTCCAGCCGCTTCAAAAATGTGCCACATATTCCCAGGGACAGGACAGAGAAGATTTGCTATGCTGGGTCTGTTTCTCTACCCTTCACTCTCACCAAAGGAGATGCATATGACGAAGACAGCCGGCATCATGGTGGTATCCCTCTTTGCCCTCGGCCTCTGTGTCGCGCCGTTTGCCATCGCGGCACCGGCTCAGCAAAACGAGATGAAAACGTGCAACGCAGAAGCCACTGCCAAGGGATTAGGTGAGGGGACGGGCGATGAGCGAAAAGCGTTCATGAAGAATGTCTCTCCGCAAAGCCCGAAAAAGCAACGAAGACGGCAGCGGGGGCAGGCGCAAATCAACAGAATAAGATGAAAACATGCAATAAGGAAGCGGGCGCAAAGAAGCTCAAGGGCGATGACCGTAAGACGTTTATGAGCACCTGCCTCTCCAGCTAGCATTCTCGCTCCGCGGCCCGTTCAGGCCGCGGGGCGCATTCCCACATCCCGTACACTCACCCCGAACAAACCATGCAGCAGCTCACTCACATAACCAGATGTGGGGCTGCTATGGACATGCCCCCCTTCATAGGAGAATTGGATGACAAGATGCGGGCATGGGCAGGAGTAGAGAAGCCGATATGCCACACTGAATACGTGTGTCGACGATGAAATAGTTTTGGGCTAGAACAGGCGGGGGGAGTCTTGATTCTCCAGCTTCTTGCGCAGTTCGATTAGTTCTTGTTCGAGCGCCAAGAGCCGGTCGCTGACGGGATCCGGTAGATTGCTGTGGTCCATGGTGGCGTCGGGAAGCCGTTCGCCTTGAGTTTTAATGACGCGGGCCGGCACACCGATGACGGTGGAATTGGCAGCAACAGGCTTGAGCACAACCGAATTGGCGCCGATCTTCACATTGTCGCCGATCGTGATCCCACCGAGGATCTTGGCCCCGGCCCCGACGACCACATGATTGCCAAGCGTGGGGTGGCGCTTCCCCCGCTCCTTGCCTGTCCCTCCAAGCGTGACGCCTTGAAACAACGTCACGTAATTTCCGATCTCTGCCGTCTCGCCAATCACGACCCCCATGCCATGGTCGATGAAAAACCCGGTCCCGATCTTCGCTGAAGGATGAATTTCAATGCCGGTAAACCAGCGAGCCATCTGAGAAATGGCCCGAGGAACGAACGGCACGTTATAGGACTTCAACCAGTGTGAGATACGGTAGGCGAGCAACGCGTGAAACCCGGCATAGGTCAGCACAACTTCAACCCAGCTGGTCGCAGCTGGGTCTCGGTCGAAGACGGCTTGGAAATCCGCTTTAATGGCCTTGAACATAACGTCTCACAGGCAGTGGAACAACCTTCATGACATGCCGGAACTTCATTATTCAGAACAATTTGAATGGGAGAACTACTTTAACACAGGATGCTCAAAAAGGCTGTCCAGCAAGGCCGCAGCAGCGAAGAGGCGAGGAGGTACGGCCCGCACTTCGTGTAGCCGTTTGCCCTTCTCAATAGTTCTTGGCAAACGGAAAACCCCCTCACGCGTTTTCGATCTCCGAGGAGCTGTGTCTCCGCGTTGAGCCTCTGAGCGACGCGAGAACGCCGCTGGCGGACTTTTTCAGCATCCAGTTAGACTTTCTCGATCAAACAGACCGCCTGAGTGGCAATGCCTTCCTCCCGACCGATCATGCCAATTCCTTCTCCGCCCTTCACCTTGACATTGACGAGATCCGGGTCGACCCCAAGCACCTGCGCCATCTGCTTCTGCATGGCGGCTAAGTGTGGATTGAGTCGAGGAGCCTGCGCAATGATGATCGTATCGACATTCACGATGCGGTACCCCTTTGCCCGCATCTTCCCAACAACATCCTCCAGCAGCTTCAGGCTCGAAATATCTTTGAAGCGCTGATCGGAGCTGGGAAAGTGCCGCCCTAAGTCTCCTTCACCCATCGCGCCGAGCAACGCATCGCAGAGGGCGTGGACCAACGCATCGGCGTCGGAATGCCCCAACAGACCCTTACTGTGCGGCACCTCGACCCCGCCGAGAATCAGTTTTCGTCCTGGCCCTAACGGATGGATATCATAACCGCAGCCCACTCGCATCGCCATAGAGTCTCCTTATCACCATACCTCGCCCGTCAGCGAGACTTACGGGGCCGGTGCGACATGCTCCTCATGCCTTTCGAACTCTTCTTGCCCGGTTCACCCTCTTTCACCCTCGACGCCAGAATAGCCTCGCCAATCACCATATCTTCAGGCCTCGTCACTTTGATGTTCTCCCCACTCCCCTCAACGACGGCCACCGGATACCCCAGCCATTCCATCAGGAAGGCGTCATCGGTAGCCCGAACCCCTTCGGCGTGCGCTTTCGTGTGAGCGGCCTCGATCCAGTCCCGTCGAAAAGCCTGAGGAGTTTGCGCAAGCCACAAGGGCGTACGATCGACCGTTCGCTCGATCATCCCATCCGTCCGCACCTGCTTCACGGTATCCCGCATCGGAAGCGCAATAATCGCCGCACCCTCTTTTTTCGCCGCCGCCACAACCTCCGCAATCATCTGAAGCGTCATAAATGGCCGTACGGCGTCATGGATGAGCACAATCTCTGTC
Source organism: uncultured Nitrospiraceae bacterium (assembly GCA_963748375.1). Taxonomy (GTDB): domain Bacteria; phylum Nitrospirota; class Nitrospiria; order Nitrospirales; family Nitrospiraceae; genus Palsa-1315. The sequence goes on along the minus strand of CAVVIR010000001.1, from coordinate 20,362 downwards.
TCTGAATGGACCTGAGCGAGCGCAGATCGCACGGAATCCTGGCGCTCAACGCCACCGGCCACCACCTTTGTCACTTTGGTCAATCGATGCCGCGAAACGATCTCCTTCTCACAGTACGCCACGTCTGCAAGCGGAACCGCAAGCACGATTTGATCGATACCGGGAGCCGCCTGCAATGTCCGTAACGATTGTAGAATTAATGGCTCCCCACCCAATGAAAGAAATTGTTTGGGAATAGCACCCCCCATCCGAAGCCCACGTCCGGCAGCCGGCACAAGTGCCACGACCAACGGGGCCTGACGGGAAATTGGTTGGATGCGGGGTGAGCGAGGCGTGGTCATAAGCAAGGCGGCCAGTCTCGTTTAATTGGTGTGTTTGGTTTGTCTTGTTTATTTGGTTGAACCAAGACTCATCCGAATAAACCAGAGGAACCAAATCAACCAGATAGACCAGACCAACCACTATTAGGGCCGCAGTGTGAGATAGATCGCCTGCCCCTTCCGTTTGAGCAGCAAGAGAACCGCTTGATCCTTGGCAAGACCGGACGCGGCTCGTTCGTAGGACTTGAGCGAGGTCACCGTCTTGCGATTGACTTCGAGAATAATGTCGCCTTCGCGCACACCCATTTCTTCTGCCGTGCTTCCGGACTTGACCCCCACCACAACCACGCCACGCTCGCTCGACTTCACTCCATACCGAGACGCGAGTTCATCGTTGAGCTCACGGACTTCAAGATCCGAGAGCATCCCTGTTGGTGCGGCCGATTCCTTATTTTCCTCCGCACCGGACTGTCCTAACGATTTTGGCTGCTCCACAATCGTGACATCCATCGTCTTAGGCTTCTTATCGCGAATCAGTTTCACCGACACTTTCTTACCGATCGGTGTCTGCGCAACGGCATTGCGCAAATGCGTCGGTGAATCCATCGGCTTGCCGTCATATTCGATAATGACATCTGCGCGCTCAAATCCCGCTTTCTTTGCGGGACTCTCTTCCATCACGTCACTCACGAGGACACCCTTCGTCTCGGTGATCCCGAACTGCGAAGCCAACTCAGGAGTCAAATCCTGAATGGCGACACCGAGCCAGCCACGAACGACCTTCCCCGTCTTGACCAACTGATCCATGATGGCACGCGACAGATTGCTCGGCACCGCAAACCCAATCCCCATATTGCCGCCGCTTTGACTAAAAATCGCCGTATTGATCCCGACTAATTCGCCGCGCACGTTGACCAATGCCCCTCCGGAATTGCCCGGGTTAATCGCCGCATCGGTTTGGATGAAATCTTCGTACTCGGCAATGCCCATGCTGGCTCGCCCGACTGCGCTGACAATCCCCATGGTCACGGTCTGCGTGAGGCCGAACGGACTCCCCACCGCCAGCACATACTCTCCAACCTCAAGCTGGTCGGAATCGGCCCAGGGAATAGTCGGGAGCCCAGTCGCTTCAATTTTCACAATCGCAATATCCGTCTTCGCATCGGTCCCAATCAGCTTCCCCTTAAACTCCCGCTTGTCCGATAAAAAGACCCGAATCTCGTCGGCTTTGTTCACCACATGATTATTCGTGACGATCAACCCATTGGACTCCACAATAACCCCCGACCCTTGACCCCGCTCTTTTGGCTCTCGCTGAGGGGCATCACGATCACGCTTAAAAAATTCATCGCCGAAGAACTTGCGAAAAAATGGATCTTCGAGCGGCGAGCCGTGGGGACCTTCGCCAGACTTTCCGCTTCTCGACGCCGCAATATTGACAACCGCAGGCTTCACCGATTTGGCAATCTCAACGAAGTTTTTTCCATTCCCCCCTGTCATCGGCAACTGCGGCGCAGTCGCCACCGGACGCACGACCGGGTTAGGGGTCTGGTTGGGAATCGGCTCAGGCCCGGCCGTACCGGCCGGCAACCACCCCAGGTTGGACGCCACCACAACGCCGATAATAATCCCTCCGGTCACCAAAGCAATTGGAAGCAACCCTGCGCGAACGAGTGTCATAGGTGATCCTTGCGTTTCATCTTCTCTTGACCCAACAGGATGCTGAAAAAGTCCGCCAGCTTTTGTGCATAAACCGAGTTTCCCTCAGCCAGCTATACGATTTACACACAACCGCTGCATCACTGCATTTCGCCGGAATATATTCCCATGATGGTATGGAGAAATTTGATCGCTTCCGCCTTAGGCCGCTGAAACGAGTTTCGCCCAATGATAGAGCCAAACCCGCCACCGTCACGGATAGCCCGCGCCTCCTCAAACACATTCTGATCCTCGCTCTTGGCCCCTCCGGAGAAAATGACGATCCGGCGCCCATCGAATGAACTCTGGACCACATGCCTGACTCGTTCCGCCAGCGTGGCGATCGGAATCTTGACCGATTCGTATACCTTCTTCGCCGCAGCCTGCTCAAGATGCGCAGTAGGAAGCTTGACCTTAATGATATGGGCGCCGAGCTGGGCCGCAATTTGCGCCGCATAGGCAACCACATCGATGGCCGTCTCCCCTTCTTTACTCAACACCGACCCGCGAGGATACGACCACACGACCACCGCCAAGCCGCAGTCCTTCGCCTCTTCTGCAATCGCGCGCAGCTGCTGATACATGGTGGTGCAGTGCGATGACCCTGGATAGATCGTAAATCCGACCGCAGAACACCCGAGCCGGAGGGCGTCGTTCACACTGCCCGTCACCGAGGGCAAGGGATCTTTCTCGTCGTGCAAAACATCATGACTATTCAACTTCAGAATCAGCGGAATCTGTCCGGCAAACTCAGCGGCGCCGGCTTCAAGAAATCCCAGTGGAGCTGCGTAGGCATTGCAGCCGGCATCGATGGCTAATTGAAAATGATAGAGAGGATTATACCCTCCTGGATTGGACGCAAAGCTCCGGGCCGGACCATGCTCGAATCCTTGGTCCACCGGAAGGATGACCAATTTTCCCGTCCCAGCAAGCTTGCCGGACCGCAGGAGGCGGGCAATATTCGTGCGTGTTCCCGCATTGTCGCTACTATACCAACTCAGAATCTCTTGTATCCGGTCACCCATGCTCAACCTCCCATAATTCATAAACCGTTAAACGTGAGATGTGAAAGGTGAAACGTCAAAAACCTGTTCGTACTCCCCTCGTTTCACCTTTTACCTTTCACGATAGACGCCTAACGTCTGCCTTGGATGAACTCCTCGGCATCACGCACGTCGTTTGCACTGCCGATGAGTAACGGCACCCTTTGATGCAAGTGCTTGGCCTCCACGTCGAGGATACGTGTGGTGCCGGTGCTGGCCTTGCCGCCTGCCTGCTCCACGACCCACGCCAACGGATTGCCTTCGTAGAGCAACCGGAGCTTACCTTCCGGCTTGTTCAGCTCACCAGGATAGAGGTAAATGCCTCCCCCGAGGAGAATCCGGTGCACGTCGGCCACCAGACAGCCGGAATAACGCCCGCTATAGGGCCGCCCCGTGGCGCTGTCTTTTATTTTGAGGTAATCGAAATATTTCTTCGTCCCTTCCGGCCACTGATGATAATTCCCCTCGTTGACGGCATAGATCTTCCCTCGGGCAGGAATGCGGATCTGCTCGTGGGACAGGAGATACTCGCCGATGCCAGGCTCCAATGTAAACCCGTGGACTCCTTGTCCAACCGTATAGACCAGCATGGTGCTTGACCCGAACAGGAGATAGCCGGCGGCCACCTGCTCAGTTCCCTTGCGGGCAAGGTCATCCTGGTCGGCATCCGGTCTTTGTCGCTCGGACTTCAAGACAGAAAAAATAGCGCCGAGCGGCATGTTGCAGTCCGTGTTCGATGAGCCATCGAGAGGATCGAAGAGTAGCATGTACTTGGCCTGCGGCCAACTCTCCGGAAGCAGAACCGGTTTTTCCATCTCCTCAGACGCCAATGCGCACACATGCCCGCTCTGGTGAAATGCCTTTAGAAAGGTCTCGTTCGCAATCTCATCCAGCTTCTTAACTGTTTCCCCCTGCACGTTGATCACGCCGGTCGTTCCCAGGATATCGATGAGCCCTGCACATCTGAGATCCTGCGCAATGAGTTTACCAACCAGGCCGATCTGGGCCAGAAGACCTGGCAAATTCCCCGGTGCCCGCTGCATGCTGCCCCTGCTTTTGGGCGATAAATCTGCTTAAAGTAAGAGGAAACTGTCTCCATGGTAATAGGGCAAGTATAACCGTTTTGAACTGGGCGGGCAACGAAAGAGCCGGCACTGCTCATTGGGTTGGTAGAAGGAGCCGGAGCCCCGCTGACGAGATCGGCGACGATCGACCCGATGATGACCTTGGCCTTCATACGAACCGGAATGCGCCGCTCATCGTTGGCAAACCAGACGCGGATATTCCCCTGGTTGAGAAACAGACCTTGGAATGGCATCACGACCAACACACGGGCCGCTTCAACTTCGCCCCAGGGACCGCTGACCGTCTCAATCTCCTCAACCCGCACGTCCAGTTTGCGATTCTTTTTATCATGAAACACATTCATGGTAAGCGATGCGCCTGGCTGGAACGAGAGCCCACTCCGCGCAAAATAGAGACAGGAGATGACGTCTTGGGTGCCGGGAGGCATCTCCAATGTTTCGGTCGCTCCTCCTTTCACCACCGTAACCTTCCCATCGTTCTGATGAAACGTATATTCAATATCCTCTTTTTTCTTCCCTTCTCGGCGCTTGAAGAGCAAGTGTTCCGGAAACAATGTGGCAGGATCGACAATCGACTCGACCCGGTTATCCACAGGAAAGAACTTGGTAATGGCCGGCCTCGACTGCGCTGTCGTAATCAATTTCGCCAGCGGTCGGCCTCCGTCCATACCGCCATCATTGACCGCCATAACGGCTGTGCCGGCCGTGATGTTCAGCCAAGAAATGTCGTAGGTGAGCTGTTCCCCGACTTGAAAGGATCCAGCTGATGGAGGATGACTGTTCGGTTCTGCCCACGAGGCCGTGCCGCTCATGGCACCCACTATGAGACATGCCAGTACGAGCCAGGCATGCAAAAAAAGAGCATGCCTCCATACATCGCCTCGCGAATGCGACTGTGCCGGTTGAGAAAAAGTCATTGACGGGAGGCTCGGGAGAAGTTATGGCGCCAGAAAATACCGCATCCCTCAGGATGCTCAAAAAGTCCTTCTGTTTCGAAAGCTGGCACCCTTGAGTGCCTTTCGCGCAAAGATCCCAAACCAGATTTCAACCTGGTTGAGCCAACTGGCCGACGTCGGCGTGAAATGGAACACGACATTCGGGTGTGCCGCCAACCAAGGATCGTTCCGTTTGTGAATGCAGTAATTGTCGAGGATCACATGAATGTCTTTGCCCTCGGGCATCTCCGCCATCAGATGATCCATGAAGTCCAGAAACTCCAGTCGGCGCTTTTGCCGGGTGATTTGCGTGTGGATCGCTCCGGTAGCGACTTCCAGGGCGGCAAACAGATTCAACGTCCCATGGCGCTTGTAGGTGCTCTTGAACCCGCGGACGATTGTGCCATTGTCGGTCTCCACGTACCCAGTCGCCCGCTCCAACGCTTGGATGCTGGGTTTCTCGTCTACGGATATGACCAGCGCCGTTTCCGGCGGATTCAAGTATAGCCCCACGATATCGGCGGCCTTGGTAGAAAATTCCGGATCGGTGCTCACCAGCGAGGCCTCAGGCGAATCGAAACCGGAGGCGTAGCATGTCCACCCGCCCAACCCTGAGCTGTCAGAACAGCTCTTTTCCCGGGGAGGGGTACGTTGAGGATTTCGATGAGCCGAGAACGAAGCTGGGGGGCTTTTTCAGCGTCCTGTTAGCAGCCAAGAGCTTGTTTAGCCTTAGCCAACTCGCCCTCGATCACTGCACGGAGCATGGCCAATCGCTCTGGCGAGATGGCTTCGAAACGTAACACGAGGGCCGGCTGGGTATTTGAGGCTCGAATCAGGCCCCACCCATCGTCAAAAATGGCGCGGACGCCATCGATGGTCACAACATCACGGACCACCAGCTTGGACGGGCCAAGCGCTTCGCCGGTCTTCGCATAGACTGCCAACTGTTCCTGCACATGTCTGACCAACTCGAACTTCATGGAGTCCGATACATCATCCCGAATCTCCGGCGTGACGGATGTTTGGGGAAGATCAGCCACCAGCGAGGAGAGGGAGCGAGTCGTCTTGGCCAGAATCTCCACCAGCCGGCATGAAGCATAGATCGCGTCGTCATACCCAAAATATCGATCGGCAAAGAACATGTGCCCGGACATTTCACCAGCCAAGACAGCCTGCTCGCTCTTCATCTTCGCCTTGATCAGGGAATGACCGGTTTTCCACATGATCGGCCGCCCCCCCCGCTTCGCAATATCGTCGTAGAGACTCTGTGAGGACTTGACCTCTGAGATGATGGTGCTTCCGGGCTTTGCCGCAAGAATATCACGTCCGTAGATCACCATCAGGCGATCGCCCCACAACACATTTCCCTGTTCATCGATGGTCCCAATGCGATCGGCATCGCCATCGTAACCGATCCCGACATCGGCCTTGTGCTGTTTGACCGCATGAATCAGATCGTCGAGGTTCTCTAACACCGTGGGATCAGGATGATGGTTTGGAAATCTCCCATCGAGATCGCAATAGATCCCTGTCACACGACAGCCAAGAAGCTCCAACGCCTGTTTGGCCACCAAGGCCGCCACCCCATTCCCACAATCGATCACCACGTGCAGACGCTTGGCATCGACGTGGGAGAAATGTTTCTTTATGTAGGCCAAATAATCGGGAATGATAGGATGTTCCGATAACTGTCCCGCTCCAGAGACAAACGACCCGGCTTCCATCACGGCTCGAAGCGCCTGGATCTCGTCTCCATAAATGGCTTGCTTTCCAATGCAGATCTTCAATCCATTGTATTCAGCCGCATTGTGGCTCCCGGTAATCATGATACCGCCGTCAACCGGCAGCTGAAACAGGGAGAAATACACGAGCGGCGAAGGACAAATCCCGATATCGACGACATTCAATCCGCCGGCGAGGAGTCCGCGCACAAGCGCTGTATGGAGCCCCGGCGAACTCAGTCGGCCATCCCGCCCGACCGAGATCGTCTTCACTCCCCGATCTTTGACATAGGTGCAATAGGCACGACCCACGCGTTCAGTAATCGATTCAGTGAGTTCCTGGCCCACGATGCCACGGAGATCATATTCGCGAAACAGTCCCATTCCTAACTCCTGTGATGCGTGATGAGTGATCAGTCATGCAGGATAGAGAATATCCCAACCCATCACTGATCACTCCTCACTATTTCACGCCTCTCCCATAATCATCCTGAAACCGCACAATATCGTCTTCTCCAAGATAGGGTCCGTTTTGCACTTCAATGATGTGCAGAGTCTCTTCGCCAGGGTTTTCCAACCGATGTCGGGTTTCGAGAGGAATTTCTGTACTATGACCGATCGTTGAGATCGAAGACCTCATCTCCCCTGGTCACCCGCGCCGTCCCGGCAATCACCACCCAATGTTCGCTTCGTCGATGATGCATCTGTAATGAGAGCCGCCCTCCCGGCTTCACCGTCACGCGCTTCACTTTGTATCCAGGTCCTTCTTCCAGGATCGTATAGGACCCCCAGGGCCGATGCACGGTCAGATGCTCCAGGTGTTCCGGCGCATTCTGGCTTTTGAGAACGTCGACCAACTGCTTGACTTCTTGCGCACGGGACTTTGGACAGACCAATGTGGCGTCCGGCGTATCGACGACCACCATGTCGGTAAGCCCGATCGTCGCCACAAGTCGGCGATCTCCGTAGACGATCGACCGGCGGCTATCGAGGTCGACCACACGACCGATCACAACATTGCCGGCCTTATCCTTCGACGCCACCTCATCCAAACTCCCCCAACTCCCGACATCAGACCACTGAAACGATACGGGCACGATCGCCGCTTTCTTGGATTGCTCCATCACACCCGTATCGATTGAAACCGGCGTTAATGCCCGATAGGCATCGTCGATTGCCTGCCGGGGCGCCCCCGACTGCATTAATTGGCCAATCCGATCGATCCCACGAAAGAGAGCGGGTTGATGGCGTCTGATTTCATCAAGGATGGCCGCGGCGCGCCATATAAACATACCGCTGTTCCAATAGTAGTCCCCAGCCTTGAGATACTGTGCGGCTTTGGCAGCCTTGGGTTTTTCAACAAATCGGTTGATTGGATGCCCTTTGAGCGTCCCCTGTTTCCTCAACGTCACTTTTTTGTTAGGCCTGATGTACCCGTAGCCGGTTTCCGGACGGATCGGCTTGATACCGAACGTCACCAGATAATCCTGCGTTGCCAACGCCGCCGCCAACGAGACTGCCGCATCGAATGCACGTTGACCTTTGATGATATGATCGGCAGGCACCACCACCATAATTGCGTCTGGATCCCGACGGACGAATTCTAACGCAACCAACGCAATCGCCGGAGCGGTATTGCGCCCCTCTGGTTCAAGCACAAAATTATCTGCAAGCGCGTCCTTCCATTCACTGAGCTGGACACGAATGGATTCTGCTTGGGCGGGATTTGTGGAAATGATCACCCGGTTCGGCGCCGACGCACACACCACCCGGCGCATGGTCTGCTGAATCAACGTTTCATCTCCCATGATCCGCAGCAACTGTTTGGGAAACAACTGCCGACTCAGCGGCCAAAACCTGGTGCCGCTTCCGCCGGCCATGATCACGGGATACAGATGGGAACTCAGGTCGTTATTCGTGGTCCGTGAATCGTGAATGGCCATACATGAAATCCTTTTGCGTGTGGAACCGTTAACGATTGACGATTATCGTGACCGATGCTGCTGGGCGTCCAGAATCATTTCAATGATTTCCCTGACCGCCCCCTCCCCGCCCTTCTTCCTGCAGATATAGTCGACGACCGCAGCGACTTGTGGCATCCCATCGGCCGGCGTGGCGGAAAATCCTACTGCCTTCAGCGTCTCAAGGTCGTTGATATCGTCGCCAATATAGGCGACCTGGCTGAGTGTCAGTCCATAGCGGGCCGCCATTTCACGAACCAACGACAACTTATCCATCACCCCTTGGTGCAACTCGGGAATCGTGAGCTTCTCGGCGCGCCGCGCCACCAGTTTTGTCCGCTCCTGCGTAACAATGGCGGTGATGATCCCTGCCTTCTGCAACAATTTGATCCCCATGCCATCGCGCGTATTGAATTTCTTCCATTCATCGCCGGACTCGGCATAGTACATTCCTCCATCCGTCAACACCCCGTCAACATCAGTCGCAAAAAGCTTGATCCCACGGAGCACAGAGAGTGGTGCCGAGGCAGAACGTGGGCGGTGTCTTCGTGGAGATGTTCGTCTGGATGCCATGAAGGAGATCGCTTGAACAGTGAGGCGATCTTAACAACCACGCTCTACAAACACAAGAAAAGGTAGTAATCAGTCAGCGCGAAACCAATGAGTGAGGGCGGCTCTCCAGCAGTAGACGGTCAATAGGCATGCTTGTGGATGAATCCTTGCCATATCGTCAGCCACATAATCTTCAGATCGAGCCAGATGGACCAATGCTCGATGTAATACAGGTCGAACTCAATGCGTTTTTCAAGCGAAGTGTCGCCGCGCCAACCACAGACTTGCGCCCATCCTGTAATCCCGGCTTTCATCTTATGCTTGAGCATATATAGGGGAATCTGTTTTCGAACTTCCTCGACCACCCAAGACCGTTCCGGCCTCGGTCCAACGATACTCATGTCCCCCTTCAGAACGTTCCAGAATTGTGGTAGTTCATCCAAACTGGTTGATCGTAAGAAGCGCCCAATTGATGTCACGCGGGGATCATCCTTCTGAGTCAACAGCGCATGGTCGCCGGCATGATCCTCGTGCATCGTGCGAAACTTGAGCATCCTGAACGTCTTTCCATCCAACCCCATGCGTTCCTGTTTAAAGAGGACCGGCCCGGGAGAAGTCAGTTTAATTATCAATGCGACAAATCCCTGCACAGGCAGTGTCAGGAGAAGAGCGATCACGCTACCGATTAAATCGCTGCTACGCTTGAGGATAATGTTCCATCCATACAAGGGAGAGCCCTGCAGCGTGATAACCGGCACCCCTTCAAACATCTCCGCCTCGGCACGGAGGGTAATAAATTCATAGATTGACGGGATGACTTTCACTTCGACGGTCGTGGTCGCTAGATACCCCAACATCTTTTCCGCCTGGGCTCGGCCTCAGGTGGCAGACAAAGGAAGACAATGTCCAACCCCGGCGCATACTTTTCCACATCTCCGTATAGACCGATGACCGAAACCCCTTCAAAGATTTGGCCCAACTTTTGCGGCTTGCGAGTCAAGTAGCCCTGGACTTTAACGCCGAATTCCGGATGAAGCGACAGGGAGCGGGCAATTCTCTGTCCGAGTTTTCCTGCCCCAACGATCAAACAGTGCCGCTGGTTGTAACCCTGCTTACGGAAAAACCTCAGGCCCTCGCGAAAGACCATTCGCGAGAAGCTGAGCGCAACAAGATTCAGAACCCAGAAATAGAGAAAGACCAGGCGTGAATATTCGAACTGACGCACGAAGAACGTCAACCCGATGAGAATCAACACCGACAAGGAATTGGCTACAGCAATGTCGAAAACCTCGGCCAGATGAGAGCCCATCCGTCGAGGGCGATACAAATTAAATGCCCTAAAAGATACTCCCCAAACGAACAGGATAGGCACAAGGAGATAGATATAAATCTCCAGAGGTGGAACACCCTTGTCAACCGGCCCCCATCCGCCCACGAAGCGAATATAGTAGGCTGCCATCCAGCAGGCAGAGATCAGGGCCAGATCAAACAAAAAGAGGAGACTCTGAAGAAATTGAGAGTGTCGTTTCAGCATAGCCAACTACCAGCCTTACGAAGAAGCAGTCTCATGCAGCTCAGTCAAGCAGTATGCATGCTCACACGTCTCAAAACCGCTCGTGGCAGGTGTCTATAGTAATGTCCGAGCCTATAACCAATCAACTTGGCCGCAGCTCTCATCAGACTGATCGGGAGCAGGTGAAGAAGCCCGTGAGACCTAAGATAGGATAACTCAGATCGCACAAACTTGAATCCCTCCCCTTCAGGTCTTCCAAACTCATCGAGAAGCCATCTCTCCTTCTCGAAAAATACCCCCAAGTCAAAATAGCGTTGGAGCTCTTGGGCCACCGTGTAATTATGCGAATGATACACGACCGCCTCCGCTACGTATCTCAGCCTGTAGCCTTTCATGAGCATTCTGGCACATATATGCATATCTTCCGCTAGGAGGAGATTCTCCGCGAACCACCCTACCTCCTCAAGCGTGTCTCGCCGATACGCGGCGAAAGAATTTGAGCAGAACGCCGCCCGGATACCGAGCGCTGTACGGTCTGCATACGTGCGGATGTAGGATTGTGGCGGGTAATTAAACAGTCGGAGGTGTTGTGCAAAAGGCGTGGCGTTCTGATATGCGATCTGCCTGCCAAATACCGCGCCGCATATCTTCTCGGCTAGAAGTGGCTGAATGAGAGTCTCAATGGCTCTGTCATCACAAGGCAAGGCATCCTGAGTCAGGTAAACAAGGATATCCCCCACCGATCGAGTCTTCCCAGCCAGAGTCCTGGTTCCTCCATGGTCAAACTCTTCCTTCGGAATAATCACAGTTTGAATGGCATGCTGCTTGGCAATATCCACGGTCTCATCGGAGGAGGATGAATCGATAACGAGAATGTCGAGGTTCTTTACGGTCTGCGCGCGTAAGGCTCTCAATTGTGCATCGAGATCCCGCGAGGCGTTATACGTTGGAATGACAACACTGACCACACGACCCTCGCTTCGCTCACAAAGAGAACAGGCCGTCAATCTGTGTGAGGAATTTCAATGGCACCGCTCATCAAGATACGTTGATGTTGTTCTCTGGCTGACGATTCCATCGCTAGAGAGAGGGGCCCGGATATTCTGACAGTGGGAGAAGGGTAGCCTCGCTTCACCAACATCCTAAAGAGAGGCGAACCAGATTTGCTGAAGCTGTTCGCCGACGTATCCTGATGCTGCACAATCTGCTCAGGCGAGAAGGCCATCCGATTGAGCGGAGGGCATCCGGCACATCCTGTGTATCCTTACCTAATTACGCAACATGCTCACCGATCATGTTGATGCTCTGAAAATTCGTACCAATCTAAGCAAGACTAGTGCAACTATTCGCAGCTGAGACCGTCGATTCACAGCTAGCTTGAGGTTGCCAAGCTTCAGTCCTGCATGATAGGTAAGAACATCACCAATATCCTTCCAGAATGTACGGCGAGACGCTTCATTTTTATGAGGCAAGCTGCATTGAGGGAATGTTAGAAACCTACGCAAGCCATTTTTCGCATTCAGAGTGGCTTGAAGAAATTCATGTCCAAACCACCGGTCTGGTTCGAGATGGCAGCCCTCCGCCCATTCATTCCAAGCATTGATAAATATCAACTCATCATGTCTGCCGGATTGCCTAACAATATCAATAGTCGTTGAAAGCCAATATTCGTAATTTTCCGGCACCCCATTGACCACAACAAGTGCACGCTCTTTAGCGCGGGCTGTATTGTCCCATGCCGGAAATACCGTTTTGAATACATGTGCGGCACCATACGTTCTATCAAGATATGATTGCGCAATATTTGCGTATTGGAGCACATTGCCAAAAAAGTGAGCATGAAAGTTCACTTGATCATTGATATTCGCAGACTTCAGATTGTGAGGAGGAAATTCTACGCCACTATCAAAACCAAACTGTGCATAATCCTCGTTGCCACGAATCAACGCTGCACATACGTGGATCTCCCCAATACCAATTGATCGGCAGTAATCCCGCCATATTTCAACCGTTTTATTAGCATCGGGAAGATGCTGCGGACGATAGACAATGAGAAACGGTTTGCCATCTAAACGGATATACCGTTTCTCCTTGAAAAATGGCACTATCGATTTGATGAAATTAAGGTCATCGTCCGGCAAATATTTCTGTGCAATTAATATTTGATCATCGGCTGCATCCCAACGGCGCGTCCAGTTTTCGTTAGCCCAACACAGACAAAACGGCATGTCACTTTCTGGATCGGCAAGCATATCGTCCAACGGAACATTCAGTATCCGCTTACCAGAAAACCAGTAGTAGTGGTAACAGAATCCATCGACACCATACTGTTTAGCCATCCGAATTTGATCGCGCCTTGTTTCCCGCACGCGCAGATCATAGAACCCCAAATCGCCTGGCAGATGCGGCTGGAGATGGCCTTCAAACAAAGGCACCGCCTTAGTAACATTCGTCCATTCGGTGAATCCCTTTCCCCACCAAAGATCATTCTCCGGCGTGGGGTGAAACTGAGTAAGATAAAAAGCTATCAGCCTAGGAATGGGGCGCTCATAGGCAATTAACTCCTCGTTGCCATTCATTTTCTGGCCTGAAGAAGCTGCCGTCACAACTTAATTCCCAGCAGGTTAAGACCTTTACGAATACCGTGTTTGAGTTGTGGACTGAAGTGCTGCCCTAAACGCATTTTCCATGAAGTTGCACTTATGTGGAGTGGTCGGCAATACGTATGTTTAGGTGGAATTAAAGACACTTCGTCACCTGCGTAATCAGTGGGTACTGCCCTTACCACTACTTGATACACTTCAGAATATTCACCGCTCATCAGCGTATCTTGCACTTGTGAAGAAAGTTTTGACCATCCCGTTACAAACTCCGTTTCTTCCGGTGGCTTGATGACGTATTTCACCTCAATTATCTTGAGGTTAGCCTGAGCAAACAAGGCCTTGATATTGTTAAGGCCAAAGAAGCGAATGTGCGTGCGGTCAAGTAAGCCCCAATCTCGATACTCAAAATCTCCGTTGATCAGACATGACATCACCGCCGCATGGCCAACATGGGGCAGTGAAATTACAAGGTAACCATTTGAGTTGATGAGGGGAACCATCCGTTGCAAAGTTTTCCACGGATCGTAAAGATGCTCGAGCACGTCGGCAGCCACAACAACATCAAATCGTTCAACTCCATCAAGTAAACTTGGCCATCCACTGGAGTTAAGATCGGCCTGCATCACCTGCACACAATGCGGCGCGACATCCTTAATTGCTTGAGGATCCAATTCTAGGCCTGTCACCTGGCATCCTCCCTGTTTCGCAAGTACTTTTGTGATTGAACCGGGGCCGCAGCCAATTTCAAGGACGCGTTTACGTTGACCGACCATTCGCACCACATTGGCGGGTGCCGTTTCCGATGAAGTGTCAACCTCGTACGCGTAGTTGTGATGTGAGCTTTTCATGCGAGCTTCCACTGTGTTATCAGTTTCCGGTCAAATTTAATCCCTGGCACTTCAATAAGCATGTAAGTGAATTCGGCGAACACAAGAACCAAAGCGATGGTCAAGGTCGCGCAAACAAAAAAGGTGCTGGATCCAAGGTCAGACTGAAGACATCCGCATCCTGCAACCGGAGCACACCGCGGTTTTTTTCGCCGAACCAAGGTGACCAGCTGGGCGTGGGGATCGCCAAAGATCCCTAGCAGTCGGCTGCGCGTACTAAATCCTGGGAAGAAGAACAAGGCGGAGAGCGTTTGGATATGCTTCATCGTTCCTCCCAGTCAAATGCCGCCAGGAGTCTGCCACACATCTCGGACAAGATTCGAGTGTCGGACAATCAAGCCAGACCGGTGGCTGGCTGCGGGCTCGGAGAAGAGATGCTCTCTCATTCACCCACTCCAATCTGCATAGAGCCGATAACTAAATGCAGGTTATCTTCCCAGTATCGCGCGAACAGACTTGGCGATGGCGCGAATTCGTTTTACCACCTTCCAACTATATGATAAATATAGCGCGGCCAATTCTGCATCCCGATCGCCAAAGACGTTGAGTCGGGCGATCTGCGCATCCCGCTCTACCAAAGACTGGTTGAGTCGAGTCATTACGGTTTGGTTCAACCTGGCTATATCCTCGCTGAGTTGAGTAATCTGCGAATCCTGCGATCGCTGCCGCCTGGTTCGGCCGAATGATCGTCTCTGTCCGCGCTCGACCCCGTCTGACTTTCTCCAATACACACCCACGCCATCAATCTCGATTATCTCTGGTTTTATTCCATGCTTATCGCAATAGTCGGTGACGGCCGCTTTACATGCGGGTACCACATGATAGTCATCGATGATCACGTACCCGTGGTTCGAGAGCTTTGGATACAGATTGGTCAATGCGTCCATCGTTGACTCGTACATATCGCCATCCAGACGCAACAGTGCTAGTCGACCGATTGTCGCAGTCGGCAATGTGTCCTTGAACCAGCCCTTGAGAAATTTGACTTGCTCATCCAGCAAACCATAGGCGCGAAAGTTTTCACGAACTTCGTCCAGTGACACAGCAAGTTGTTCGTATGTATGAAAATCGGAGCCGGCATCCTCCGGATATTGTGGTTCATTCGCGCGCGGCAATCCTTCGAATGAATCGGCAACCCACACATACCGATCACCGACGTTATATGCATATAAAACGGCCCGCATCATGATGCATGCTCCCCCGCGCCATACACCTGTTTCTATCAAATCACCGGGAACATTATCTGCAATCACGGCTTCAGTAAGAGTTCGCACATTTGCAAGCCGTTTATCGCCAATCATCGTTTCCGCATGACTCGGCCAATCCAGGCCATGCTCTCTATGATGCGAGTCAAACGTATTCGGCCCAAATGGTGCCTCAGCAGGATCTCTATAGACACTGCCGGTCAGACAGGCTTGCATGAGTTCAAGGTAGTCATTCCGCACACACTGTACTGTATCTGGAAGTGTCTCCGACATCGAATTCATACCCCCCCCCAGCCACCTATTAACTACCCCTTTAAAACGTGCCGTCTTTCTTGCCCAAGCCTTTTCATACAGACCCCTATCAAGCTTGGTCAATTCCAACAACAAATGCTTGGTCGATTGCGGTAAATCAATAAAGGCAGGCCTATCTGGATTGGCATTTGAGATGATTTTTTCTTCGGGAGGTACAACTCCCAGATCTTTGAAAATAGTATTTCGATCATCCTCAAATGTTTCCGCAAAACCCACATACGAAAAGACATGGAGATGGTTAATCGCCAAATCAAGCAACTCTGCCTCCTCAAAAGAGGATAACAGCTTATTTTCCAAATTGCCGAAGCCACAGGCAAGTTGCCACACTTGATTATTCCAAATGAAATATTTGACTTCTGGATTAACCAAACCCATCTTGAGAAATTCATCCAAGGTGCTTTGCTGACACAGTTTATATATTTTATATTGCTTCGGGTCGCGCTTTTTGCAGAAATAATAGAAAGAGAGCACTCTTTCGACGGGATCGCGCAAAAAAGTAAACGAATACCTGTAAGGCAAATATTGCTTCGCAAAGCCATACCCGAAATGACCGGAGAGGAAAGGCATCTTATGGAAATCCTGAAGCACTTGTTCGTTTATTTCTAACTCATCTATTTCTAACTCATCCACCAGCGGGAAATGCTTTATGCCATTCAAGTAATCGCCATGACTAATGATATTCTGATTCCCATACGTAGACCTGGCTAAATCAACGATTGTTGTCCCAGCTGTCTTTTGAATATGCATAAAGATTGCTGGCTTCAAATTCTTTCTCATTCAAGCCACTCCATCATTCATGGGCTTGTCTTTTGCCCCTTTCGTAACCGACATTGATAGGCAACTTCCCTGACAGCGGTTCTCATTCATTACCCAGTTGGGCAACCGTAGCGTTTACTCCCACTCGACAATCCCGGCCTCTAGCATCTGCTGAAAAACCCCTCGCAAAGTGGTGCAGAATATGATTCTCTGTTTTCAGGAAGAACGGAGGGTCAATCATGCGCGGAGCATTTGAAGATCAGGGACGATTATTTTCGTATATTTCGCCGGAGCAACGGGTCGCGGCACGACATCCGCTCCGGACCATCCGCGAGCTGGTGCGGGAGGTGTTTCGCGATCTCGACCGCGATTTTCGCACACTGTATTCCGCGACCGGGCAGCCGTCGATTCCGCCGGAACAGTTGCTGAGCGCGCTACTGCTGCAAGTGTTTTATGGCGTACGGAGTGAACGACAACTGATGGAGCAGCTGGACTATAATCTTCTGTACCGCTGGTTCGTCGGGGTTTCGCCGGACGACGCGGTGTGGGACGCCACGACATTTACGAAGAATCGCGAGCGATTGCAGCACGGTGATGTGTTCAATCGCTTCATGGAGAGGCTGTTGCGTCACAAAGACGTCATTCCACTGTTATCGGACGAGCATTTCTCCGTCGACGGCACGCTGATTGAGGCGTGGGCCGGCCACAAAAGCTTCAAGCCGAAGACGCGAAAACCGGCGACGGGGAGAACTTCCATGGCACAACGCGCAAGAACGACACGCATGAAAACACAACTGATCCCGACAGCCGCCTCTATCGCAAGAGCGAGGGGAAGGAGAGCAAACTCTGCTATATGGGACACGCCACGATGGAAAACAGGAACAGCCTAGCCGTCGCAGGACTTGTCACGCAGCCAACGCACAGCGGAACGTGCGGCATCGGAGAAAATGCTGAGGGGAAAAGCCTCGCGACATACACACATCACGGTTGGCGCGGACAAGGCCTATGATGTGACGAACATGTTGAACGCCTGCGAGCGAAAAACATCACCCCGCACATCGCTGTCAACGACTATGTCACGAAGACCGGACGGGTGCGCAAGACATCCATCGACAGGCAACCACCCGGCACAAGGGGTACACCCTCTCACAGGGCAAACGCAAAATGATCGAGTGTATGTTTGGATGGGCAAGCAACACGGCACCATGCGCAAGACGAAACACCGTGGGCTGGCCACAGTCGCGGCCCACTTTCTGCTCAATCTGATCGGCTACAACCTCATCCGTATCCCGAAACTTCTCGCACAAGGGGGATAGTGGCGGCCGACAACACAAAACCACCCCGATCCGGCACAGCGAATTCACTCACCCTCGAAAAATAACGCCTAGCGATTTCAGAAACGGAAGCATCCGCCAGAAAAGAGGTTTTTCAGCAGACTGCTGGACTCTCTGTATCGGGCACACCCTCTCAGGACCCATCTCTATCTATTTTGAATTTCACTTCTTCATTGAGCAACCCATGCCATTTTGTGGGCAGCAGCGTGACTAATTTTGGCAATACCACTAGTTTCGGAGCAGCCAGCCACCTATCTACCTCCCTTCCCCTATCTTCGTTCAGCCTTGCCTCTAATTGATACGTGTCCGCTTTAATTGGAAGCTTAACCCTAAGCATTGCACGATAGGTCCCTTCATATAGATCATGATACTTGCCATCGTTATCCAAGCTACTGACCGCAAGAACTAGCACGCCTTCCGAACTCCAGATTGCAAAACCCATTGATGCGCCAACGACGTTTCGCCTTACAACTAACCTGAACTCAACAGTGCATTCATCACGGGAATAACAACTGTGCATCATCTCAGAAGATGTGTTCCTTAGCCTCCAATCGACAAATCTTGCTTCTCCTGGCCGGACATTTACGTTTGCAGCCTCCTCACCTAATGAAGCCGCATGCATGTATTCCGAAAGAACTGCAGACACCTCACCCTGCGATTTGACCGTCCCGGACTCAATCAGTATTCCTCTATTGCACAGGCGTTGAACTGCCGGAAAATTATGGCTTACGAATAAAACCGTTTTCCCCTCCCGACTGACTTCGTCCATCCTATCAATACACTTTTTTTGGAATTGAGCATCTCCGACCGCGAGAACTTCGTCAATCACCAAGATCTCTGGCTCAAGATGGGCTGCGACGGCAAATGCTAACCGCACATACATACCACTCGAATATCGCTTGACGGGGGTATCGAGGAATTTCTCAACTTCGGCGAAGGCGACGATCTCGTCGAACTTCGTCATGATCTCGGCCTTACCCATGCCGAGAATGGCGCCGTTCAGGAAGATGTTTTCCCGTCCGGTCAACTCCGGGTGAAAACCCGTGCCGACTTCGAGCAGGCTGGACACTCGGCCCCGAATTTTAATGCGGCCGGACGTCGGCTCGGTGATACGGCTCAGGATTTTCAGCAGGGTTGACTTGCCTGCTCCATTACGACCGATGATCCCTACCCGGTCACCTTGCTTGATATCAAACGTGATGTCTTTGAGCGCCCAAAACTCTTCGTAAGTGGGGCAATTTTCTGATGCAGCAAACGGATGAATCAACTTATGAGCAACACGCTTGGCACCATTTGCCAGGACATCCCGTAATGAGGTATAGCGTTCCCGCTTTTGATGTCCGATGATGTATTTCTTCGAGAGATTCTCGACAGCTATTGCTAATGACATCAGATCACGTCCGCAAAGCTCTTTTCCGTTTTACGGAAATACATGATCCCGGTGAGCACTACCACCAGAACAAGGGTAAGGGAGAGCAACAAGCCAGGCCAGTACAGTTGGGCATTGCCCCCCAAGATAGCCCAGCGAAAACCATCGATCACGCCCACCATTGGATTGATGGAATAGAGTAATCGCCACTGTTCGGGCACGAGGTTGCTACTAAATCCGACCGGCGAAACATACAATCCGAACTGCACCACAAAGGGAATGATGTGGCGAAAATCGCGATATTTGACATTGAGTGCCGCAATCCACAGTCCAGCGCCCATTGCGGCTGCAAAGGCGATGAAGATAAACAACGGTAGGGCAAAGATTCTCCAATCAGGCGCAAATCCATACCAGAGCATCAAACCGACCAGAATTATCCCTGAAATCAGAAAATCTACAAAACTCACGATCACTGCACTGGTCGGTACCACCAAGCGAGGGAAGTAAACCTTTGAGATCATGTTGGCATTGCCGATCAGGCTATTACCTGCTTCGGTAAATGCATTGGAGAAAAATTGCCATGGCAGAAGCGCAGCAAAAACCAGAATCGGATAGGGAACGCCTTCGGAAGGCAGTTTGACCAATTTTTCGAAGACGAACACAAACACAATCATGGTAAGCAGCGGCCTGATCAGAGCCCATGCCAAACCTATGACTGTTTGTTTATAGCGGACAAGAATATCCCGCCATGCCAGGAAATAAAATAATTCTCGGTATCGCCACAGATCTTTCCAATAATGGCGTTCCATCCTGCCTGCCTCGATAACTAGCTCACTCTGATCGTCCATCATCTTTTCCCTAAGAAGCCGTCGTTCTGTTTTGAGGTGCGAGCTATTGATCTCTTTAGGGAAGATCTGAATAATTCCCTATTTCGATTAGCCAGCGCACAAAACACAGAGAATCTGACTGATCGCCGTCTGAAACTTTGAATTAATCAGACCTCCTTAGATAGGTATCATGGCGTGAAATGGCAATTCCTTAAAATGTCAAATTCAAGATGAGGTATGT